>NZ_DLCT01000009.1:0-37055 GCF_002480755.1 Clostridium sp. UBA7791
ATTAAAGCTAAGGCAACAAACAGTTTTTTACACCAACAAATATAAAATTATAAATTATAGGCATCTTTCAATTTGAGAAAATTTGGAGGTGTCTATTTTTTATGCCAAGAATAACAAAAAAAATTTATAGTTTTGATGATGCAATTGAAGACTTTATGATTCATTGCACAAATAAGGATTTAAGTAAAAAGACAATGAAGTCATACGAAAGTACTTTAAAATTATTTTCTAAGTATTTAGAGGATGAAGAAAACATATTTACACCTATAACGGTAACAACAAAGCATGTTAAAACATATTTAGAATTTACAAAGAATAAGGGAAAGTATTCTTATGTGGCAGAGATAAATACTTTAGATTATAACAATCCTCAAAACAGAGGCGATTTTGGTAAAGAAATATCTATGTGGACAGTAAATAACTATTTAAGAAATATAAAAGTATTTTTCACATGGTTAACAGAAAATAAGGTTATAAAAGAAAATCCATCAGCACCAATTAAATACTATAAACATAGTCGTAAACCTAAAGCAGAAATTAAAGATATTGATTTTAATAAAATAATAAAGTCTTTAGATTTAACTTTGTTTGCAGAATATAGGGATTATGTTATTTTACAACTTTTAATGGATACAGGGATGAGAATAGGAGAAACATTAAGTTTAAAAACTGAGGACTTGATTATAGATAAGAAGGCCATATTTATTAGAGCAGAGATATGTAAGGGAAGAAAAGATAGGTATGTTTTCTTTAGTACAACTATGCAAAATGTTTTAAAGAGATGGATTAACCATGTTGAAAGATATTTTAATAGTGAGTATTTATTTGTTACGACTAAAGGCTCTACATTCACAGTAACTAACTTTGAAAAAAATTTAAAGAAGTATTGTATTAGAGTAGGATTAAAAGAAAATATAACTTGCCACCAAATTAGAAATAATTTTGCTAAAAGATTTTTACTTAACGGTGGAGACATTTATATACTTTCTAAAATTTTAGGACATTCGAGTGTAACAATTACTGAACAAGCATATTTAGACCTCACAACAGAAGATATACGTAAAAATTATTTTAAATTTAGTCCACTAGAAAATATGAAAAGAGGAGGAAAATAATCATGAGTAAAGGATTCACCACATTTTATAATGAAGTAATGTATAATAAGTCTTTATCTACCACCGACAAAGCTGTATTTTGTGCATTCTCGACCTTTTGCTTCAATAGTGATAAATGTTTCCCTTCTCAAAGAAAAGTTGCTGAGATGCTTAATATATGCGTTAGGACAGTACAGAGAAGTTTGAAAAGGCTTGTTTCTGAAGGTTATATAACAATAGAGAGAAAACTAGGTAGTGTTAATATATACACATTATTAAAACCAGTAATAGATAAAACAGTTACAACTGTAAAAACTGCTATGAATAAAGTCAAAAACACTTATAATATAAAGAAAAACAAATTCCATAGTTATGAACAACGAGATTATAATATGGAAGAATTAGAGAAGAAACTTTTAGGGTGGACATAAAAAAGAGTCCCTGCTAGTAACGATAGCATAAGACTCAAGAACTGAATAAATAAAATAATTGTTGAATCTATTATATCATTTTTAAAAAGGAATATACAATAGATTTATTTGTGTTTCCAAAATTTAATAAAATTACTTCTATTATATGGGGTTATAGTTTGTTGTTACAATATTTTTAAGTTAAGAGTATTTTAATTAGAGATTATAACCTTTTTTTTCACTTTTTAATAGGATGTATGAGTTATATGTCATATCCCTAAGACAATGATATTTTAACTACATATGACATAGGAGTTTTACTAATAATTAAAAGGTTAATAAATAAAAACTAATAAGTGGCTCGTCATATCTAAACAAACATATATAATGAGAAAAACTAATGAATCTATAGAAATATATGTAGTTCCCTATTTGCAATATATTGAATATATACTAAAATAAAGTTAAGGTAATCTTATTATGGAGGGTATGATATGAGAGACAAAGTAAAAACGATAGCTGAATTAGATAGCTTTATAAAATCAGACAGTAAGCATTGTTTAATATTAGGAACAGACATACAAAACAAACATTGGAATGTTTTAAGATATTTAAACAGATTATCCAAGAATTTAAGAATATTGATAAGAATAGATAGCATGACAGAGTGTGAGTATATATTAAAGTACAAGGCTAAAACAGGTTCGCCTAAGAAAATTAAAAAATTATCCATATATGTTGACAGTATGCAATCTAAATCACAACAATCAACGCCAAGAAAATTTAACTGTATATTAATATATCCTATTGCAGGTTTAAAAGGCATTAAGGATAAAAATATAGATGATATATTAAACCATATGTATTCTCAAAAAGTATTTTGGATAAGCAATCATGATAACACAAATTACTCATATTTAAAAGAAATATGCAATATTAAACATACTATACTTATGAATAATGATGATGAAGTTATTCACAATAGAATATTAAGTAACTATAAAGGATTAGATAATAGAGAAGAATTTAAGAAGGCTTATGTAGATAATTTGTCTTATTATAGAGTAGAAGATGCAATTGATTCAATATTTAATATGGGAGGTATATCAACAAGTTCAATGGGACAAGAGTTAATACTAGGTAGCTTTGGTAAGTATACTTTTGGAGGAAATAAAAAATCAAAAACGTTTTTTATAAAAGTAAAAGAGAATATGGAGAATGGTAAATATGTTCTATTAATAAAAGATGAATAAATTAATTGTTACACATGTTGAGATAAATATAGGATATATCTGTAAAAGTATTAGGAGATAGAAAATGAAAATAAGTGAGCATGTTAAAAAGATTTACGAAAAATTAGATGATGGAGACACTTTAGGTGCATTAAAACTTGTTAAAAATATTGAAGAGGGAGAATATGATATTTTAGAAAAAGAATATTATTTAAGCAATGTTTATATCGATATTGGCTCAATTTTAAATAAAGAGGATTTAATAAAAAAAGGTATAGATTGTATTGAGAAAAATTTTGACCAATTAACAAAAAATACAAATACAAATCAAATTGTTTATTATAACTTAGGAAATGGATATAGTAGTTTATATAGTTTAAGAGTGAAGTTAAATATATACTATGGCTTTATGAATCCTAAAACTGAAAATCATAAAGCTATTGAATGTTATAAAAAAGCAATAAAGTGTCCAAATATATCTAATGAATTGCAAGTTAGAATTTTTGTTAATATGGCGAATTCATTAGATTTATTAGGAAGAAATATGGAGGCCATAGAATATTATGATAAGGCGTTATTTATTAATCCAAAACATGGTATGGCTATAGCTAATAAAGGAATAGCAATTAAATACTATGCAAAACTAACACGGCATAAGTCGAAAAAATATTATAAAATTGCTTATGAACTAATAAAGCAAGGAGTTAAAAACGGGGTTCATAAAGAAGCAGAAAGTATATTTTTAGATAATATGAATGAGATAGAAAATATACTTGAAGATTTTTTATATATAGGAGAAGAGCCTGACAAAAATATTAGCCTGAATCTTAAAAATGATTTTGAAAAAAAGAGTACAGACTTTTATTATAAGAACAAGTTATATTTAAATTTATGTAATCATTGTCAAAATTGCAACTCATCATTAGAAGATAATATATCAATAAATGAAAAAATTATTGATTTTAGTAATGGTATAGATAAAGAAAGATTTTTAGAATTGTCACAATTTTTAAGAGAAATTAAACAGAACTATATTACGTCTAGACTTTTATTGGCGCAAGGTGTTATTAAAGATAAATCAATAAATTTTGTTGATAATGAAATAAGTAGTATAGATACAGAAGAAAATATAATAAATAATACATATATACAACTTATTAAATTTGCATTTAAAAATATGTTTGATATTCTGGATAAAATATCAATATTTATTAATAGATATATGAATTTAGGAAAAAATGAAAAGTATATAGATTTTAAGAAAATATGGTATAAAGGTAGCTTTAAAGAAGGAAATATTGATGAAAATATATCTAGTTCAAAAAATTTTAATATGAATGCATTATTTAATATTTATTTAGAATTAAGTAATGGAGAATATAGGGAATTAAATAACATACGAAATGCTTTAACTCATAGATTTCTCAATATATATACTGATGGTAATAACTCAATAGATTATATGAGTGAAGAGTATTTGATTGAAAAATCTATTGAAATTACAAAACTAGTAAGAAATTCAATCATATATTTATTAAGTTTTGTTGAATCCGAGGAATCACATAAAATATTATAAGTTAAAATTGAAGAAGATTATTTAATTGGATTATTCGAAATATATACTCTTTTTAATATGTACAAATATTATGCAAAGAGGTGTGGGTAATGTAAATCCTATGAAAATGGCAAAATGTATAAATGAATTGGAAAGGATTTATGGAATTCAGAGAGGAAATAATCAGAATAGCTTGTTGAATAATTCTACAAGCAAAACTCAAACAGATATAGCAAGTGATATGGAAATGGATAGAAGTACATATTTAAACTACAAAAAACTTAATGACCTTATCCCTGAACTTCAATCACTAATTGAATCGGGTTCTATGAAAGCAACCGTAGGCTATAAAATATGGGCTAAAATGCCACAGGAAGAACAAGAAAAGTTCTTTAATGGAATAGGTCGTGATAAAATTAAAACTCTTACACAAAAGGCAACAGAGGAATTAATTATAATTAATTAATTTTCACTATTCTATCAAATAGAAGGAATTTATGTAATATTATAGAATCAATATATTTATGGGGGAGGTGAAAGGAATGGAAGAAAAGATAGTGCCAGAATATATAATTAAGGCTATTGAAAATAAATATAATGATGAATATAAAGCTAAAATTGCACTTGATAAGGCAGAGGGATTGATATCTAGTTATTTTAGTGAATTAAAGTACACTTTAAAAAATTATTTTAAAAATTTAAATCATAAAATCAAGCTAGAGATAAATACAGATAAATATATAGCTTATTTACAAATAGAAGATGAATATATATATTTTAAAAGGGAAAATGAGTGTATAAGTGTATTTATGAAAATTGAAAATAAAGAGCATCATTATAAAGATATAATTCCAAATAGTGAATGGGATGGTTGTGAAATAGGTGGATATAAATTTTGGCAAGGCGAAATAAATAGATGTCTTAAGAAGGCTTTTAACTTTATTCCACAACATAACACATAGAGGAGCATGATTATTATGGACTATGATAAAGCGAAAGAAATAATATTAAATATGTTTGTATCTAATAAAGAGGGGATAACAGTAGATGAAATAAAAACTAATCCCAAATTTAATCCTACGATAGATAACGTGGGAGGAATAATATTTAAAGCAAGTTGTGATACAAATTCTGTTTTAGATAAAATGACAAATCAAGATAATATTTTAATATATAAACAAGGTAAATATTATTTAAAATAACATAACCAAAACTACAAATTATAGAATTACCCAATGGTAGTCCTTTTTAAATACTTAATATGCAGATGTAGTTAGGCTTGGAGGTTGGTGCGTTTATGGAGTTACTATTGTTCAGATATATAAGTTCATAGTGGAGAATAGCGTTATTATAGGATTTTTAAAGGATATATTTTAAAGGATTAAATAGGTTAATAGGACTACCATATAACGGCAGTCCTTTATCTTAAATAAATTTAGAGTATGGATGCTTTAAATTTATATCTTTTATTATTGGTATGCTATGTTTAGAAATTTCTTTTTCATCAATGTACGAAACAATTGAGCTAATACTTAAATTTGTAAAATAACTAATTTCTTCTAAAGAATAGTTTTTAAAATATAAATTTTTAATAAGCGATGATTTTATAAATTGTATATTAAGATGTAAAGCCCTATCTTTATCTAAATTTAATTTGTTAAAAGAATCATTAATAACATCATTTAGTACACTACGACTTATGTGTTTATATCCACCTTGATATTTTGTATAAAAAATATATTCACATTTTATTTTATTTTGCTTTTTCTCAATAATAATATCTTGTAATAATTTTTTTATATTTTCTGTTAAAGGATATTTTTTCTTATTAATAATTATTTTATTGTGTTTAAAATCTAATTGAGAATCTTTTAATAGTATTATATCAGTAGATTCAAAGCCATATAAAACAAGTAAAAAGAGTAATTTATTACGAATTGAATTTTTCTTACTATTTAAATATTGAAGCATCAGTTCAATTTCTTCTAATTTTATTTGTTGTTGTTGTTTAGACTTTTTTTCAGTTAAATTAAGTTCATCAATATAGTTATTTATATCAAAGTTTTTAAAAGTATTTTCAGCGATTCTTTTATTTTCTTCAAGAAAGTTTGTAAATCTTAATAAATAATTAAATTTAGATAAAACTGAATCTTTTTTATATTTATTAACTTTGGTTTCATTAATATCTTCAATAAAAGATTTGAAGTTACTAATGTTAAAATAATTTAAATTATATACGTTCTTTTTCATAATTAAATATTTAATAAACATATTATAAGCACTACTATACTGAAATAGACTAGATGAGGATAGTGTATTTTTTAGAATAAATTCTTTCCATACAAGATAATAATTTGTTATTTTTGTTTCAAAAATAGAATCATACTCCAAAAAGTTATAAGTATCTAAATTATTTTTTCTAGATATATTATTTGGAATATCACATAAATAGTAACTAAAAATATCTTTATTATGTGGTAAAACATCTAATTTTTCATTTATTAATATATAGTGATTACCATTAGTTAATAATCCCCACTCTATATGCTTGTCATGTAGATAAGAAGAAATTTGACGAATATCTGCATCTACTAACATATGGTTTTTCTTCTTTACTTCAATGTAGAAAATATCCTTTTCCTTATTGTTAGTCAATATAGTAATATCAACTTGTTTATCTTTGATTTTTTTATTCGTATTTTCTTCATAGTAAAAATGGTTTTCATCATAACCTAAAAGTTCAAGAAATTTAATAACTATTTTTATTTTTATATTTTCTTCGCTAGTATCTTCAGGCAACTCTCTGTACTTTACTTTAAGTTCATTTAATATTTTCTTATTCATTTTTAAACTCCTCTATTTTCTAAATTTTATTGGGTATATTATATGTAATAAAATAAGTTTTAATACGGTATTTAAAAATAAAATGATTATGAGAGTTTAATAGCTCTCTTTTTAGTGCAAAGAAAAAGGGTGTACCATATGGTACACCCTTTTAGTTAGCTATTGGTTTCATTTTCATTATTTTCATCTAATTTTTTTCCAAGTTTATTCAGGTTTTTAATATAACATCTTAATCTAATATTTGCAAATTTCTTGGCATCACTATCCTTATTTATAATTCCAGCTATATACAAATCCAATACCTCAGTCATGTCTCTTCCAATCCTTAGAAATTCCGTATCAGTTTCTTTATGGATATTCATTTCATATAATATATCGTGAATATAATCAATAGATTCTTTTAGTAAATTCATTTCCTCAATAAAATCTTGCTCGTTCTTCAATATAAGTTTGCTCATATACATGCTCCTTCATCATTGGTTTCTTATTCACTGATAAATGATATTATCTTATGTTTATCATGTATTAATACATTTTAATCTTCATCCACATATTCGATTATTTCTGACAGAGGACAATTAAAGAATTCACAAAGTATATTTAGATGTTGTTTATCTACCTTTTCAAAAGTACCATTGCAATACCTGCTTATTGAATTCTTACCAATGCCTGTTGCTTCAGATAATTCTTTCTGAGTCATTCTCTTTTCAGCTAATTTAATATGCAATTTCATATCTATCATTTAATCACCTCATATTCATATCTTCATGTTCATATTATATCATAGGACGTGAAAAAAGTTCAATAAAAATAAATTATTTACTTATAAACGGTTGACAATACCGTTTGAAGGTAGTATTATTAAATCATAGGATAAATCAAAAAACAAGGGGATGGGGAAATGATTATTAACTTAAATGATTTAAAAAAAAGAAACTACTAGCAGAAATGAACAGGGATAGAGAAGCATTGGATAAACTGCTAGAAGATTTAGCAGAGCAAACAAATGATGAAATGGAAGAATTGTACCGAGACTATTACAAAAATGATGATGGGATATATTAAATAAAAATAGGGGGAATAGAAAAATGAGTATTATAAAAAAATTTGAGGAAATTAAAGAAATTATAGATTGTTTCTTAGTAAATATTTTAGAGAATGATGACAACTTAGTATTAGATAACCAAGAGGAAGATGAGGTTGTAGTATTTAACACTAATATTAACTGGTATTGGAGCAATAGAGACAACTTAGAAATACATATATGGGATGGACAAAATAAAATATTATTACCAGTTACAGAAGTTGAAGAGGATGAAGAAAGTCTTGATAGAATTTATGTAGGTAATTTACTTTTAACAGTTTTATAGATTGTTATTAAAATTGTTCTTTGAAAATTGAATAGTACGGTATTAGAAGTAATAGTTACTAAATTTATGAAATACATAGATAAATATCCAATATAATATGATATAATTTTCTTAAATTGATTCTATATTATAATATGTACAACTGGATGAAACTTGTAATTCATAAATTTCCATTGGGGAAAGGGTGAAAATAAATGAAAAAATTAAATACTTTGGGAGAAACAATAAATAGTGGTTTTAGAGAAAGAAATAGAGCTGCAGGTATAGTGTTAAATGATAAAAAAGAAATAATTCTAATGAATTTAACAAACATGTATTTTCATATGTTACCAGGTGGTGGAGTAGATTTAAAAGAAAATATAGAAGAAGCTTTGTATCGAGAATTAAAAGAAGAAACAGGTGCAAATGTTCAAATCATTAGTGACTTAGGTATAGTCGTTGAAAACTTACAAGAAAGAAAAATGAAGCAAATTACATATTTCTATCTCACAAAAGTAGTTGGAGAAATTGGAGAACCTAATTTTATGCCAGATGAATTAGAACAAGGGTATCAAGTAGAATGGTACTCAATAGATGAGGCTATAAAAATTCTTGAGGAAGAAAACGAGTATGAAGAATATATAAAGCAAAGAGAATTAATAGCAATAAAAAAAGCAAAAAAATACTTAGATGAAAATAACTTATAATCTCAATTTGATGCAATAAAGTCTTTCGGTTCGTTGCCATATTAGAATTTTTACAACATTCTTGTAATTAATAACACAGTATAAAATTAAATAATTTCTCAAACACCGTACTATTCAAGATGAATATACGGTATTTTTTATTTCATCAATAGGTAATAAATACCTAAAATAAAATCCAAATTTTAACACAATTAAAAAAGAGCAGTTAAATAACTACTCATGAATAACGTAATTTGACGAACGAAAATAATACCATATATTTTAAAATTATGGTAAACTAGGAATAGACACACAAAATACGTATTAATACAATTCTATTTAAAAATTTAAATAACTGATTAACACGGATATTTTATAGAAAAAAATTTTTTCTTGTAAACAACCTTTATATTTAACTGATAGTTATATAATACAGTATTTTTACAGGAGTGTCAACAGAATTTAATTATATAGTCTTAAGAAAATTTAATGAGTGATTGCAAGGGTTTGAGACTGTGGAAATAATTGTATTTATTACCTTGAGAGAAATAATAATAGGTTGATTTTGTACCTTCGTAAAAAAGGGTACAAGCATGAGTCTATTATAGATTTAAATTTAAGGTTGGTGACCTGCACTAGAAGGAGAATGTGGTATGAAAAATTCTGAGATTATTAACGAACTAAAAGAAAGAGAGTATAACCGAGAAATGGAAATTCTACAGAAAGTTGAAAGTGTTAACAAGTTGGATGAATACACAGAGATATTATGCAGTATAGGAAAAACTGAAAGACTTAGTGATGCATTTTGGGATGAAGAAAATAGGAGATACAATTTTTTACTTGATAACGAAATAATAAACAGTGATGAAAATGTAAAGGATGAAACTATAAGAATGACTTTAAACTTATTAAGAAGTTAGTAACAAAACTAAGTACATAATTTATGAGGTTATTAAAACAGTACAGAGATGCTGATATATCTTTATTAAATTTTACCTTAAATCAAAAAAATATCGAAGGAGAGATGTAAATGAATAAAGAAGAAAGACAACTATTATTAGAAGAATTAATGACTAAAGAAATTAAAAAAATGAGAAAGATTGTTAAAAAATATAATCGAGAGCCGTTGCTATATGTAGATATAGAGATTAAAGAATCCAATCTAAAAGATGGAATTGCAGGAACAATAACCAGAGATGAAAATGAGGATAAATGGATCATAGAAATTGATAGTAAAATAATAGATTTATACTATCAAGAAACCAATGATAATTGGGAAAATAAATACAATAAGAAACGATTAAAAGGTGTAATAGGACATGAATTAACTCATGCCTGGGTAGATGAAAACTATAATATTTTTATGGTGGATGCTTGTAGAGATAGCTCTATTATATTTCTTAATGCTTTAGTGATGTTTGGCTATAGTAGTGGTCATAAATGTTGGTTCAGATGGAGATGGAATAGTAATAACGTAGTTAAATGCTTTAACAAGAAAGAGTTTGATAGGTATGTAATAAGTATACATAAGAAATTAAAAGAATTAGAAGAAAAGTATAGCTATAACAATCTAACAAAAGAACATGGGTACTCGTCCACAGTACGACTTGTAATGCCCTATGACTTTAATTTATGTGGGTTACAACGTTTAATGACTATAGAGAGTCATTGCAAAGGCTATAAAGAGGGCTTGAGGGGTACTTATAATAGTAAGAATATAACTCTTGCAGTAGGTTGTATGGTGAACTTAGATAAGCTAGACCAGTACATAGAAAGGGCGTTACAAGCTGATGTAAGCAATTATAAGTTATACAACTATACGAATTATACATTTAAAGAAGATAAGTTAATAAGAGAAATTAGTAAGAAAAATAAGGTAGCATAGAAAGGATGATGTATATAAATGAATTTAGCTTAATTTTATTCAAAGGACTTTAACCATCCATTGAAGGTAGGTTATAAGCTAACTTCAAAGGACTCTAAGTGTCCGTCAATTAGGGTATAACAATAAAAGAAACCTAATAACAATAAAAGAAACCAATTTCTTTATTCCCACGAATTAAAATTCTCGGAATAAAAAGTTTCACCACATTATTTTACTATTGAATTAGAATTTTATATTAGAAAGGATTGATTATTATAAATAAAGAAAGTTTAACTTTTATCAAATTTCCCAATTATTTAGTTTGGAATCATCAAGATTCTACTAACACATTACTACGTGAGTATGGAGATAAGATACTTCATATTTTAAGTTATTTAGATTGTTGTACAAGTAGAGTAGGTAATATAAGTTTCTCTATCGAGGACATAATAATTACTTGTGGCTTAGTTCCTAAGAGTGGAAAAGGAAATGTTAATGAACAATTTAGGATCATTATTGTTAATTTAGTTGATAAGTGTATTCTACAGATTAAGAATGATAAAAATATTGATACTTGTAAGATTGGTGAATTAATAAGGTGTGATTATAATCCATTTACTATAACTGAAGATCTAAAAGGATGGTTTCCAGTTTATCATGATAATTATTTAAAAATTATTAATGATGATGATAACACAGACATAAATAAATTAGTAGCACTAAAAATATATTATTACATATTAGCTAGATTGAATAGGCGAGATACACATTACACTACAGAAGGTGAAAAACTTACTAGTAATATAGTGATTACTGGTGGTAAAGCAGAAGTATTTTGGGATGGATACAATTCTATTTGTGAGGATTTGAACATAACTGATAATACCCTTAATAAGTATCTTAAATATTTAAAGAGCTTGAATCTAATATACTATGATAATGTTGGAATGGTTCAAAAAGATGATGTTAAAAAACAAGCTAACAATGTATATGCCATAGATGAAACTGAATTAGAATATGGACTTAAACAAAGTGAGTTGTGGTATGAAGATAAAGGGTATATAGGAGTGGATGGTGAGAATGATAGAGCAATACGAGGTTTAAAAGGTAAAATACAAGCAATGAAAAATAAGGGGAAGGACACTGCTAAGTTAGAACGTAAATTAGGTAAAAAACTTGATAAATTAAAACCCAAAAAAGATATGACCATAGAAGAATTAAGAGATGAATTAAACATTAGATATAAAAACATATTAGAAATTGATGATGCTTATAGCCTTGATTTAAATATAAAGGTGGATTGGAGAGAGTATTTACCTTGGGGAGATGTTACTGATGATGACTATAAAAACGTATTAGAAAAGATTATATCTATAGAAAGTGAAATGAATAAGGCTCTGGGTATTTAAATTACATAACAAATAAAAATAACATTTTAACTGAGAGGTAAATCTTCCTCAGTAGAAAGAGAGGTGATCCAAAATGAAAACATACTTAATACATAAAAAATCATTAGCATATGAACTTATAGGACAAGGCAACATACTTTTAGATAAAGAGAAAAATCTAAAGGATAACAAAAGATGGATATACATATTTGAAGATACGGAAAAACTACATATAGACTTAACAGAGATAAATAAGGAACTACATAGTAACAGATAATTCAAAAATTAAATTCAAATTAAATTCAGAAGGAGAGAAGGAATGAAAAATAATGGAATAAAAATAATGTCATTAGAAGGTGCAGAGATAAATGAATATTCTATAGGTATTAGAAGTAATTATAGGATAAAAGAAGCGGTATTAAATTATAGTTTATTACAAGAGAAGTTGTTAAAAGAAGGTATGGTAGTAAATAAGGGATATACACGAGATATAATAAATATTAAGTTTGGATTCGGAAGTAAGGATGCAGAAGGTGAGATTGAAAGACTTGATAAAACGCTCAAAAAATTAGACACCAAAAAAGATAAAGATAAAATATTATTCATAGAACAATTAACAAAAGACATATTAAATAACAAAGAAAAGTACATAAAAAAAACAGTAGATGAACTTAGAGAAGATATGTATAAGAATGGATTTACTTTAACTTTTAAAGATTATCCTCAACTTACTAGAAATAGTAAAAGTTATAATAAAAAAAAGGTTGATAAATTAAAACAGATTAAGGTTATTAAAGATGCAAAAACAAGAGCAGAAGAATATAAAAAGTTTTATGATGAATTAGATAAAGAAGAAAATACTATAAAAAATACTATAAACTACAAAATGCTATTTAGAAGTCCTGCAAAAGCACGTGTAGGGGAGATAATATTTGTTAATTCAGAATTATATGATAATGTACATAATTGGATGTGTATGGATTTGCAATTACCACAAGAAGAAGCAAAGATAGTTGAAATGAGTGCTTACAGTTCTTTAGTAAGCAGTACAATAATAGATAAAATAAACATACCAGTAGATAATATATTAATTTTAAAAGATTTAACTAGTTTATATGAAACTATAGTTAAAACTGTAAATGTGAATAAGAATGGAGAATGTGTAGTAGATGATGGTGTTAAAACAGTAAAAAATACTATTTGGGATGGTATGGGATTAATTGAAGGTTCATTGGTAAACGGTAAAGGTAATGGAATGTTGTATTTAAGGCAGCACTTCTTTAAAGCTTGTTTATTTAGTAGCAATATCCAATTATTCTTCCAGAATTATTATAAAGATATATATGAAACTGCTACTATAGAGGATATGTTTGGAGTGCCACACTTAGTAAAAGATATAAAAGTTATAACCACAGATAATGCTATTAAATGGTTGAAATTTAAAGAGCTTATGGGAAATAATGATAAAGAATCTTATGAATACTGGTGTAATAAAGTAAAAGAAGAAAATAGTGATTTTGGTATATGTAAAACTGACCATCCATCAAAATTAAGTATTAATGGAAAAATAGTTCAGCAAATGTCATACCAACATGTGAACACTTTAAAAACTAATAAAGAAGGTATAGACTTATTAGCAAAAACTTCTATTGATTATGTAAATAATATGAAAGATAATATTGAATTATTTATTAGTTTCCTTGAGCAAAATAAAAACTTTAGTAATAAAAATTCTATGATGATAGACCTATATAATCATAACAAATATATAGCTGATACTAATTTATTTAGAGAATGGAAGTCTGATATATTAACAGAATATAAAGCTAAACTAAAGAAAGGTAAAATATTGACACATGGAGACAATCTAACTGTTTGTGGTAATCCTTATCTACTATTACAATATGCAGTTGGAGAGCTAGACCAATATATAAAAGATGGAGTTATAGAAGGATATGAAGATAGTACATTACCAACTAGTAAAGATTATATAAGTTGTTATACTACGATGTTTGAAAACAAAGAAAAATTAGCAGGATTTAGAAACCCACATAATGCTCCTAATAATATAATGTACTTTAGGAATTTCAGGCATGATTTAATGGAAGATTACTTTAATTTTAGTCCTAATATAATAGCTGTAAACTTATTAAAAAATGATGCTCAAGATAGAGGTAATGGTTTTGATGAAGATTCTGACTTCTTCTATGTAACGGATGATACTACAATTGTAGAATGTGCTAAAGAGTGTTATAAAGAGTATCCAACTATTGTTAATGATATTGATAAAGAGAATAAACCATACAATAATACTTTAGAAGATTATGCAAAAATGGATAGTAGACTAATGGAATCTAAAAATACAATAGGAGAAACTTCTAACTTAGCACAACTTGCATTAAGTTACTATTGGTCAGAAGAAGATAAAAAAAATAAAAAAGAATTATATGATAATTTTGTTATATTATCAGTTTTAGCACAAGTTGCTATAGATAACAGCAAAAGAAAATTTGATATAAATGTAGCAAAAGAAATAAAAAGAATGAGAGCCATGAAATGCATGAAGCGAGATAAACCAATGTTTTGGAAATATGTAAAAAAGAATAAAGATAAAGATGGTAAAAAGAAAGAGATAAAAATTGATAATTCTATCACTTGTCCAATGAATTATTTAGTTGATTTTATAGGTGACGGGATTAAAAATGCTAGTACCAATGAACCGTTAAATATATTGGATTTAATAGTAAAGTTTGAAGGTAAAGCTAAAAAAGAACAAATGGATAAAATATTATCTATAGTAAAAGGATATGATGATTTTGTTAAAGAAAATAAGGCTACAAACGATGAAGAGCAGGAAGAGTGGTTTGATAAATTAAAATTAGAAGATGATGAAACAATAGACAAGCTGAGTAAATTCAATATCAGCGATAAAACTCTTAATATGCTAATCGTAAATGCAATTAAAATTGATGGTAAAAATGTTAAATATCGAGATAAGTTGTTAAATTGTCTTTATAGAGTAAATTCTAAAGAATTTTTAAAGCATTTTAAAATGAAAAAGGGAGAAAATAATATTAACAAAGTGGGTTAAATGTAGTCATACCAACAGTTATAAAGGATTGGACAAACACCGTATAAGGGGAGAGGTATACCTTCCTCATACATCTATGAAAGTTTAAAATGAGTAATAGAGGTCGCTATTGCCAATGCGATAAATAAATATGGAACTCTAGTCGACTAGAGATATTGGGGGAAGGCAAAATCCTTCCTCTCATTTATACTAAAGAAGAAAATTTATTGGTTTTATGTTTAACAAATATGTAGATTATTACTACAGAGTCCTCCGAGGATGACGGGGAATTAAAAATGTAGAATATCATTCATGTGCTTGTGTGGTGTTTCACTACCGTAAATGTGAGTTTTAATGCAGTAGTTGGCAGTTCCCCAACTGTCTTCTACTATTTTATTTGTTTTAAATTGAGTTATATTTATCTAATTATACTATACCATATATAAATTGCAATATCAATACTTTTTATAAAAAAAGTTTAAATTAATTATTGAGTTGTAAGATGAAGGATAATGATTAATTTTGTAGAAGTATAAATATGGGGGAGAGGTGAGTTAGAATAGATAAAAAAGTAGTAAATTTTGATATTGAACTTGGTAAAGTATATACCAAGGAAAGACTGGCTCTTTACGTAGATAAGCTAAACTATATGTTAGTAGAACTAGATCCATTATATTATGCAAATAGTAATACAGGTAATTTTAGAGTTAAAGAAATTGTAGATAATGCAAATAATAAATTAGTGTTGGATGGTAAGATGAAATGTGGAGACCAAAATAAAGTTATCGTTATTGAAAGAGTATAGAGATTGAATAATAATTACTTTTGTAGAAATGTTATTCTGTGGAAGGGGGTGAGAGAGGTGTTATTGGAAGATTTCGGAGATATGAAAATAGTTAAAAAAGCAAAAAAAGAAGAAGAATATGAAATTGAATATGGAAACATAGATTTCAGACCTTCTATTGAATTACCGTTAATTAGCATAATAAATAGTAACAATAATAGTGATACATTTGTAATTGAATTAGAAGATAAGTACAATATAATATTATCTAATTTAAAGATAGACATCAATAAATTTAACTATGAAAATATTAACCCCCATGAATGTTTATTGTATACATTTGAGTTCATCACTACAATAGGAGATATACCATTCGAGTGGAAAATTGATGATGCTTGGATAAGTAGATTTTCTAATATTAGAGAAATGACATTAGAAACAAGAGCAACCTCAAGGCTAATAATTAATAAATTAATTGAATGATAAAGAAATATATAATTAAACCTCATGAGGCTTAGTATTTAAACTAAGCCTTTTATTATGTCCAAAATTAAAAACTATTAGAGATTATAATTAACATTTTTATAATTTCCATACAGTTTTTAATAACTGTACTTGATAAAGCGTGTAAAAAGCTTATTTAATATTAGTAATTTGCTAGTTGATGTGGATAGTTGTTTACTAGGGCAATGCTATGTTGTATTTACAGAAAAATATGAGTACATAAACTATATTAGTGTTATTTAGAGTGTAATTAATTTTGCACTCTTTTATTTATTTAGAAAGAGGTGTAGAAAGAAAGAAAATGGAAAGTGAAGAAAGACGAGAATATAAAAGAAACTGGCATTTAAAAAATAAGGACAAAGAAGAATATAAGGAAAGAAGAAAAGAGAACAATAGACGGTACAGGGAAAGACATAAAGAAGAAATAAATGAGAAAGTAAGGTTGAGAAAAAGTGATTCTCAATATTTTAAAAACTATTATGCAGAAAATAAGGAAAAGTGGAAGTTCTATAATAATAAGGATTCGTTTAATTGTGTTTATAGATTTATTTCAAAAAGTGGAGAGATATTAAGGATTGGAAGTACAAGTAACTTAAAAACTAGAATTGCCAATTATATGAGTAACGGTTTGAATGATATTAAGTTGAAAGAATGGTTTAACTTATTAGAGTTAGACCGTATAGAGTACATATTAATAAGTGACCGAGAAACTGCTTATATGGTTGAGTATAATCTTATACAACGTTTTAATCCTCGATTCAATATTATAGAAAATTTAGAAATAGAAGAATGGGATGAAGATGTAGAAGACCTATGGCAGACTTGGGAAGGACTAGACTATTACAAGTGTAAATATAAAGCTTTGTGCAATGAGGATTTATAATATTTTTTAATTCTCATTTGAGAGTCAAATAATAAAAGAGGTGAAAGTGATGATTAAATTTAAGAGTAATAAAAAAGCAACATTTTTAAAATATTTTGGTGTAGATATAAGACCTACACTAGATAAAGATACTAATATTGTACTGTGGTTAGTTGATGAGAATGATACTAAATATGGGGATGTAATAGCAGATTATGTGGATTGCACCAGAGGGTATAGAGAAGTGTATTTAGATTATACAAAGTGGCTAGAAACAGAAAGAGAAATTAAGGATTTAATACATAGAGCAAGATTATAGAAAGAGAGGTAAGAAAGATGATTGAAATAATAGGATTTATACTAACTTATGTAATATTTGTAGGATTAATATTTTTAGAGGCAATTGGAATACTCGGAGTAGTAAAATTAGGATTTATTGGAATGGAATATGTGGACAAAATTACAGATAAATTAAAGAAGAAAGTAAGGATAGAGGAGAGATAAGAGATGAATAAGTATGAAAGAAAAAGAATGGATAATGAGTATTTAGAAACTATGGAATGGATGTATCGCAATTGTGTTCCAGAAGAAAATAATAAAGAAATTACATATAGAGAAGTAAAAGAGTATTTAAAAAGTCATTTACATAATAATAAAATTTTAGCACAACTCCTTCCTGATCTAAATAGTTTGACTGAAAAGACTATACAAGCCTTAGAATCCGAGGATGAAGAAGTGTTTGATTTATATTTTAAAAGACTATGTGGTTTTGTGGAAAAATTGCAAAAATATATGGAGGTATAGAAAGATGGAATATATAAGAATTGAATATAGAGACAGAGTGAAAGAGATATTGGAATTCATTAGTAAGGAAGAATTAGGTAAGTGGGTAGTAGAAAATTTTGATAACATTAAAGACTTAAAACCAGAAGACATGGCTAGAAAAATTAGGATAAATACTAGTGATGGCAAAGAGATAGTTAGAAAGTTATATGATGAAAAGGCTAGTGTTCTTGAAAATATAGCCATGATGGTTGATGATATTAAATTAGAAGAAGAACGTATAGGACAGATTACTATTATTGAGCCTAGAGTTGGAGTGTTTAAGTAAATGATTAAAAATTTTACATATGAAATTAATGGACAAGAAGATTATAAAATGGCAATCCATGAGATTGAATTAATAAGACAACAGTATAAAAACATTAGTACAGTGGAAGTAGTTGATAGAGATAGAAATGTTATTGCTATTTTGTTGGAGGTATACAATGTATAGAATTGTAATAATTTAGAGGATTTTATAACTTTTTGTAGAATATAGAGATTGGTAAAATTTTAATATTCTATGGGGGTAAAAATGAGCATAAAAAGAATTAGAGTCAAGACTATAGCAAATGAGTTTAAAAATATCATAAAAAACGTAATAAAAGTTTTAAAATGTGATTTAGACAAAGAGTTTTCAGAATTAAAATTGTTAGATAGCGTTAATTTGAAAAAAAGAAAATATATGTATATTAATATAGCAAAAAATAGTAAGGAAGCTGGGAGTATATTTAAAAATTTCATTGGTATGACAGCAATTATAATTACTATTTTGGGTATTATTGTTCCAGTTTATATAAAGACTACTGATAATATAAATAATGTATTTAAAGATATTACTGATAAGAAAATTGAGCTAATTAATCAAAAAGAAATAAAACCAGAAGAAAAAATATCTCAACAAGAAGAACTTTCAAAAAAACTATCTGAAGCATATATTAACAATATAGAATCAGTTTCAAGTTATTTTGAAGGTATTACTAAAATTGTAGTATGGGTTATAGCGTTGAATGGGGTGATAATACTTATTATGATATTTTATAATTATAAAAATTCTTATTATGAAACAGTGGTTCAGTATATAGATGATGAATTGATAAAAAATAATGATATTATAAATTAAATTAATAATTTATTAGGCATCCTTAGGGTGTCTTTTATTGTACAGAAAAATAATAAGAAAGTTGGTAGATAAGATATGTTAGAAAAATTATATGAAGATGACATAGTAATTAAATGTAAGGAATGTGGAGAAGATTTTATATTTACTAAGAGAGAACAGGAGTTTTATAAAGAAAAAGGATGGGATAGTGAACCCAAAAGTTGTTATCAATGTAGAAAAAATAGAAAGAAATATATAAGAAGGGAAGATTAAAATGATGGAATTAGGATTGCTCATGATTAGTATAGTAATTATGTTTATTATAGTTTTATTTTGGATGATTGATAGAAGTAATTTACAAGATAAGATTAATAAATATGAAAGACAGATATCTTATTTAGAGAGAGAAAAAGATAAAAACATAAAAAATATAGAATCTTTAAGAGTATATATAAAAGAGATAATGGAAGGAACGTTAGATTAAATGAAAGTAAGAAAGTATTATCATCATGTTTATACATTTATTAATGAGGTGGACTGGAAAAAATATTGGAATGACATAGAAGTTTTCAGGAGTGAATTTGGAGAGGATAATATTGTTTATTATAGTGGAGATGATCATGGATTTATTACTTGTGATATTGAGGTGAATATATGAGTGAGATTAATAAGACATATAAACATGAATATTTTTATGAGAATGATGTTGAGTACATAATAGCTTGTGAGGAAGTTAAGAAGTTTAAAGACAAGTTTAGAAAATATAATGTTATAGTTTACAATGATAAGGATAAAAGCATTTTAAGAGTATGGGTAAATATAAGAGAGTAATTTCACTAGATTATACTATAACAAGATATAACATTTTAAAAAAAGAAAAGTAGGTGATTTTTACCTACTTTTCTTGAATATATTTTAATAAATAGTGATTCGTCACTAGAGTCATCATTGGATATTTTACCTAGAAAATATGATATTATTTTAAACAATATAGACTTAGATTTTCCGTCCTTAGGTTTAGAAGTATAGCATTTAACTTTATTTTTATCACCATTAAGATGAGTTATTTGACAATTAAATGTAATATTACACTTATTGAATTGTGATAATGGTTTATTGGATGACTTTCCTTTAATTGTAGATGCTAGGAGTTTTTCAAGTAATAAAGAAACTAATTCATCTATATTTTCTTCAGATGAGTTAGTTGAAGTTGTCATTGGGTTTTTATTTAAACCGCCTAAACCACTAAAAAGGTTATCATAATTAATTGTAGTATTATGTTTCATTTTAACGACTCCCTTCATTATAAATATTATATAATAAATGATAGATATATTCAAAGTGAATTTAAATTAACTTATAGAGAAAGGATGTGAAATAATATGGCAAAATGGATAGGAAGACCACCAAAATTTCAAGATGCAAATGAAGTAACTAAAATAATTGAGAAGTACTTTAGTGAATGTGACATTAATAATGAACCATATACAGTAAGTGGACTAGGATTAGCACTAGGTATTAGTTTGTCTAGTTTAAGGGATTACAAGAATTGTGTTAATGATATTAATGTACTAAAACAATTAGATGAAGATGTAAAACGTGAACTTTCGCTCATCGTAAAAAGAGCCTATATGATATGTGAGAATTATGCTGAGAAGAAGATGTTAGACCCTTCTTGCAATAAAAATCCAGTATCATATATTTTCAGTTTGAAAAATTTTGGATGGGTAGATAAGCAAGAAGTAGAGCAAACTAATAGAACCATAGAAGTGACTTTGGAAGATTAATAATACATGCCAATGTAACACAATAGATATTAAGTTACATTGATTAAATCTCTATATTCATTGATATTACTAGTGTTGTGCTAAATACCATATAAATTTTTTGTTCTAATGTAACATATTGTATTGCGTTATTACTTTGAATGTATTATAATGAATATATAAAGTTGATGAAAGAAGGATTAATCTATGGATTTAGTACAACCAATTAGGGATAAAGATTTAATACAAAAGTTTAAAAATGAATTATTAAAGAGTGGATATAGAGATTATATGTTATTTATAATAGGTATTAATACAGGACTAAGAATATCAGATATATTAAATCTAAAAGTAAATGATGTAAAAGACCATACACATATTAATATAGTAGAAAAGAAAACAGGAAAGAATAAAAGATTTCTAATTAACACATACCTAAAGAAAGATATAGACCGATATATAGAAGGTATGTGTAATAATGATTGGTTATTCCCTTCTCGTAAAGGTGATAAGGCTATTAGTAGAGTTCAAGCATATAGAATACTTAACAATGTAGCTGATAAGTTAGGTGTAGAAGAAGTAGGAACACATACACTTAGAAAGACATTTGGTTATTGGCATTACCAACAACATAAAGATGTAGCAGTATTACAAGATATATTTAATCATTCAGCACCAAGTGTAACTCTTAGATATATTGGAATCAATGATGATATAAAAGATAAGACAATTGAAGAGTTCTATTTATAAGATTAGGTTTATGCCTAGTCTTTTTATTATGAGGGGGTATGGTTCTAAATCTATGTGTGTATTATGGGTACGTACCCTAGATAAATATTTTTTACAATAAAAAGGACTTTATAGTAGTATATAGAATTATTCTATGAGGTGAATTTTATGAAAGAATTAGTTGAAAAATATAAATATGGTAAAGGAATAAGGCAATATAGTGACAGATATAAAAAGGGAATAGGTGATAGATTTTGGGGACAGATTACAAGTAAAAATGATGTTTCTAAAATTGTAGAGAGAGCTAAAAATGTAGTAAGTTATTTCGAGAAAGATTTCAAATGGAAATTAATTTCTGAAGATATTGAAGAGATACAAATGGAATTAGGAAAGTATGAATTAGCATTATGTAAAATAATACAAATGAATGATTTTATATTAAAACCTAAAGAAAATAATTTTGATTATACATCTGAAGAATTTATGCAATTATTAAATGACTTAGAAAATTTAAAAGAACGTTTGTCTGATATTATGATGAGAAAAGCATGTCAAGATTAGATAAAATTCAAGAGCTATCTTTTGATAGTTCTTTTTTAATGCCTAAAAATCAATAAAAGGGGGTGGTTTGCCACTATGAGTAATGCAAAATTTAAGATATCTAAGAAGTGTTTCAATGATGTGTATTTACCACAATTAGAAAATTATGATACTAGATTTAACGTGTTCTATGGTGGGGCATAGTTGGAAGTGGTAAGTCGCACTTTGTATTTGCAAAGCTAATTTATAAATATTTAAAATATGAAAATAGAAAGTGTTTAGTTATTAGAAAGACTCAAAATTCTTTAAAGGATAGTTGTTTTTCAATGGTAAAATCTATATTATCAGATTGGCATTTATATGAACAATGTAAAATAAATAAAACAGATTTAACTATTGAGTTACCTAATGGTAGCTTATTTTTATTTAAAGGGTTGGATGACCCTGAACGAATTAAATCTATTAATGGCATAGATGATATTATAGTTGAAGAATGTACTGAAATAGATGATTTCTCTTTTGACCAATTATGTTTAAGGCTTAGAAGTAAAAATCCATATAATCAAGTTCATGTAATGTTTAACCCAGTATCTAAAGAAAAGTGGGTATATAAACGATGGTTTGCTGATGATGCAACCTACAATAAAGATAATACTGTAATACTACATACTACATATAAAGATAATAAGTTTCTACCACAGGAATACATAGATAACCTTAAAGAAATGGAAAAAACAAATAATGTATATTATAGGATTTATGCTTTAGGAGAGTTTGCTACACTTTCTAAGTTGATATACACCAATTGGGAAGTTAAGACTTTTGATTATATGAAAATATTGAAGGAGAAAGATACTAGAAAAACAATATTTGGAACTGATTTTGGATATACAAACGATTATACAACATTAATATGTAGTGTTATTGATGAATCAGAGAAAATAATATGGATTTATGATGAGCATTTTGAAAAACATATGACCAATGAAGATATATATAAAATGTATGAAGAACATGGTGTAGTTGGAGAAAGAATTGTTTGTGATAGTTCTGAACCAAAGTCTATAGAAGAATTAAAAAGATTTGGATGTAAAAGAGTAGTTGGTGCAACTAAAGGAAGAGACTCTATTATGAATGGTATTCAATTAATTCAACAATATAAGATTATAGTACATACCAACTGTGTTATGATTCAAGAAGAATTGAAAAACTATACCTTTGTAAAAGATAAATCTACAGGAGAATATATAAATAAGGCTATAGATAAATATAATCATGGATTGGATGCATTTAGATATAGTGTCATGAATGAAACAGGAAATAAAAGAGGTACTATAAGATTATTAGATAGAAGACTACTAGGGATTTAGTTGTCTTTTTTAATGCGAAAAAAATAGGAGGTGAAGTAAATGTTATATAATAAAGAAATAGCCGAAAAATTAATAAAAAAATATAATAGTCAATTACCATTGTATAAAAAGATGTATAACTATTACATAGGTAAAACAGACATAGAGAATAACTATAAGCAGATTGATGGTAGAAGTAATGAAATGATAAAGACTAACTATATTAAGAAGTTTATAACAGAGCATGTTGCTTATGGTGTAGGAAATGAGATTACATATACACATAGAAAGGATGATGAAGATTGTATTGATGATATAGAATATAATGTTCAAATTCAAAAGTCTAGTATAGATAGTCTATTATACAAGAATATGCTTATATTTGGTAAAGCGTATGAATTAGGATATATATACAATGATGAAATTAGATTTAAAGTAACTACTCCATTGAATTCTATAGCATATGTAAATGATGAAAACGAGACAGAGATGTTTATATATTTTTATAAAAAAGATTTAGATGATACTAAATATATGGATATATACTGTACTGAAGGTATTTATCACTTTGAAGAAGAGTTTAAAGAAGTAGAAACAATGACACCATCTTATTTAGGAGTACCTGTTTCTATTGCCGTATTGGATGAAGAAGAATTTGAAACTATTTATAATGATATAAAAACATTACAAGACGGTTTTGAAAAATCATTATCTAACTGGCTTAACAACGACAATGATTTCAGAGATAGTTACTTTTATACTAAAAACGTAGAAGTAGATGAAACTTTTGCTGATAAAATGAAAAATATGAGGGTTATTGATCTACCTAATTCTGATAGTGAAGCGGGATTTATGACTAAAAATGCTAACGCTGATTATGTTAATAGATTAGTAGATGTGATAGAAGATAAAATATATCAGATATCGCAGTCTATTAATAGTAATGAAGCAATGCAAAGTAATACTTCTGGTGTAGCAATACTAAGTAGAATCATAAATTTAAGAAATAAAATAAACTTAGAACAGAAATGTTTAAAGGATGCTATAAGAAATAGACTAAAAATATTATTTAAATATTTAAAGATAGCATATAGTAAAAATTATAATTATAGAGATATAAAGATAAACTTTACTATGAATGTACCAAGTGATGATGTAGCTATGGCACAAATAATCACACAACTTAACGGTAAATTATCTGTAGAAACTGGCTTAAATCAATTAAGTTTTATTCAAAATGGAAAGGCTGAATTTGAAAAAATGTTGGATGAACAGAAAAAGATTAATGATATCTTAGAGAGTGGTCAGATTGACCTAGATAATATAGGTGAAGATGAGGAGTTGATATAATTGAAAAATTTTAAGAAGTTCTTTAGAGGATTGATAAATTATTGTATCCATTATATAGAATTAAAAAGGATGTTAAAAAATGAGAAAAGGAATAAGTAAAGACCAACAATTTTATATTAATCTAACTGAAGAATTTAATAAAGAATTATATAACATATCAGATACTGAAATTAATAAAATTTTAAGTAAACAAAAGAAAGATAGAGATACTTTATTATCAGAAATAGGTAAAATAATATTAACTTATACTGTAGCAGATAATATATTAGATTTAAGCAGCCATGAAAAAATTAAACTTAGTAAGAATCTAAATAATATTATAAGTGATATATTTAAAGCTCAAACAAAAAATGAAATATCTAAGGCTAATGATATATTAACTATGATAGGGTTGGATAAATATTATTCTAACTCTTATACTTTAAGTTTAGGATTTGATTTTAAAATTAAAAAAATCACTGATAAAGCACTTGATGGGATAATTAAAAAAACTATTAAGGGTAAAAATTATAGTGATAGAATTTGGGATAATAAAAATAAAGTTGCTAAAGCTCTAAGAGTAGAAATTAAGAAGTTCTTGAATGGAGAAATAAATCTAAATGAGATTGAGAAGGTAGTTAAAACTAGATTTAATTTTAATGCCTATAACACTAAAAGATTAGTTCAAAATGAAACCAGTAGAGTCATGAATCAAGTTAATGAAGAATTCCAAGAGGATCATAATATTGAATATGTTATGTGGTCGGCAACTTTGGATGATAAGACAGGAGATTATGATGCATCACTAGATGGAAAAGTTTTTAGAGTTGATGATGATAGTAGACCTATGCCGATTGATGATACTCATATTGGATGTAGATGTTGTTATATTAGTTTACCTAATGAAAATTATAGACCTTCTAAAAGATTAGACAATAAAACTAAAGAGAAAATAAGTTATAAAACTTATGAAGAGTGGAAATTAGAACAAGACCTTTAAAGGGTCTATTTTTATGTAGAAAAATATTTTATGAACTAGGTAGGATATAAATACTACTTAGGGCGAAAGGAGATTTTAAAATGAAGAAAAATGAATTATTAAAGTTAATAGAAAGTTTAGAGGATGAAGCAGAAGTGCTTGATACTTTAAAAGAACATGAAGAAATAAAGTCTTTAGCTAAGGACTTTAATGTTAATGAAATAGCATTAGAAGACTTTACAAAACTCTTGCAAGAGAATCCAACTATAAAAGGATATTGGACATCTGAAAAAGATAGAGCAGTATCTAAAGGTGTTAATACTTTTAAAGAAAACAACCTTCAAAAACTAATTGATGAAGCTATAAAGTCTAAATCAAATGAAGGTAAAACTCCAGAGCAAATAGCACTTGAAGAAATTCAAAAGAAGTATGAAGCTATGGAAAAACAAATGAAAATGAAAGACTTAGAATCTAAGTATAAAGATACTTTAAGTGAAAAAGGTTTAGATACTAGACTAATGAAATTTATCTTATCTGAAAATGAAGAAGATATTACTAAAAATATAGAGTTCTTTACTGACATAATATCTTCTAATACTAATTTGAAGGTAAATGAAAGATTGAATGAATCTAGTTATAAACCTAAGAATAACAAGGATTTAAATAATAATAAAACTATGACTAAAGAAGAATTATTAAATAAGGGAATTTTCTATGTAAGTAAATTTCAAGAAGAAAATCCAGAAGAATATAAATTAATAATGAATAGTTAAACAACCATAATGCTTGAAATGATATATAGCAAAAATGGTTGTTTTTATTATGTCTTTTTATAAGTCTGAATTAGACATAAAAGAAAAAGGACTACTATATTTAAAATGAAAGAGGTAATAATTATGGAAAATACACTAATTAATAATGTGGTTTTAGGAGAAGTTATAGGAGCAGAACTTCCAGGAAAATTAAAATTTGCTCCAATTGCAATTGTAGATGATACTTTAGTAGGTGTAGCAGGAGATACTATAAAGGTTGAAAAGTATGGTTATATTGGAGAAGCAGTAGACGTTGCTGAAGGTCAACCAATTCCATTATCCGATTTAGCTATGACTTCTACCGAAGTTACTTTAAAGAAGGCAGGTAAAGGTTTTACTTTGACAGATGAAGAAGTTCAAAGAAGGGGAAGTGAAGTAGTAGAAGAAGGTAAGAGACAAGTTACTATGGCAATCAAAGATAAAATTGACACAGATTCTTATGAGTCTCTAAAGACAACTAAACTAGTACACAATTGTGCATTAAAGTTAACTTTTGCAGACATAGTTAAAGCTAAGTCATTATTTCAATTAGAAGATGATGAAAAGTTAGTGTTATACATTCATCCAGACCAAGAAGCTGATGTGATTACTACAGAAGGATTTATTCCTTCTACTAACTTTGGAGATAAAGTACTAGTTGAAGGTGCAATTGGTAGACTGGCTGGTTGTGATGTTGTTAAGACTTTAAAAGTTAAGAAAGTTTCTAATAAGTATAATGACATTGTTGTAAGAGATGGTGCTTTAGGAATTAAGTTGGGAAAATCTGTTGGAATTGAAGAAGATAGAGTAGCTTCGAATAAGAAAACTGATTATTATGCAGATGAAGTTTATATTACTTATCTAGCTAGAGATAATGGAGCGGTTAAAGTAGTTACTACCGAAGCTTAGCTTCTTTTAGGGATAGGGGGTATTTCTCCTACCCTATCTTTTATATGAGAGGAGATTGATAAAATGTATACGGATTTAGAATTAGAACAAATAGCAATAAGTTCTATTAGAAATTACTTAAATGTTGTAGGTAAAGAGTCATGGACAGATGGTTATATTAAATCTAATTATGCTATGGCTATTAAGGTAATAATAAATAACTATAAAAATGTATTAGAAGTTAGTAACGGAATATCTAATATAAACTCTGTTTCTCGGGGAGTACAATCTATTAGTTTTAATAGTAACTCCAATTCGCTTATAAGTGACGAAGTTAAATTATTACTTCCTCGACCTTTCATTAGATTGTTTTAAGGTGGTGAAGAAATGGTATTTTTAAAAAATGCATCAATAGAAACTACAATCAAGACTACTTACAAAAACAATATAGGTCAAGTTATAATAGAAGGATGGAAAAAGAATGGTAATGTCTACAGGGTTGGAATTGACCCTATAGACATAAAAGCTATTAAATGTACATGGGGTGAAGATATCGAAGCTAAATATCAGGTATATGCTGATGAAGAATTACTTATCGGAGATATTGTAGTTTGGAAAAATAAAGTCTATGAAATAGAAAAGGCTATAGATTATATTAATTACCGAATTTATGCTATTAAATCTGTAGATGTGGAGGTGATAGCATGAAGAAAGTAAATAATCTAAAAAAAGTAATGGATAAATATAAAGATGCAGTTAAAGAAGCCAGTGAAGAAATTAGTATTACTGAGTTAGCTAATATACAATCTAATACTCCTGTTAAGACGGGTGACTTAAAGAAAAGTATTGGAACTGCTATAGAAGGTGATGGTAGTAAAACTGAAATCGTTTGGGGTTCTGATTTAATATATGCTCCAAAAGTTGAGTTTGAAAATACCTCTTATTTACGAGATACCTTAAGAGAAAACCATGACCAAGTTGTAGAAATTCTTAAAAAGCACTTAAAAGAAATAGAGTAGGAGGTGCTTAAATGGTAGATTTAGAGGTTATACAAGAAAATATAATTAATCTTATTAACTATGAAAATTTATTTTTAGATGAATTACCGAGTGATTCTGATTTTGTTAATTCTATAGGTATAGTTGCTAAGATAGGTGATTCTATCCAAGATAATACTTATAGGAATGATTTAACCTTAGAATTAAGATTGGTAGGTACTAAAAATAAAAAAATAGATATGCAGAGATTTGCAATAGAATTAGAACAAAAATTAAATAAAACATATTTTTTAAATTGTAGGATCATAAAACAAAATGCTTTTTATTCTAGTTATATAGATGAAGATAAGCAAAATATAGTTCTACAATTTTATATTTTAAAATATTAGAAAGGACGTGTTGAAATGAGTGATATTAAAGATATGAATATCTTGGTTGATAGTGCAGTTCTGTATTACGGAACATTTGACTTAACTACTGGACTAGATACAGTAATGACCACTATAAAGGATAAAGAATTAGGTCTTGCTAAAGGTTCTTTAAAATTTGAAGCCAAACCCGAGATTAGAGATATTGAACATTGTGGAGCTTTAGAAAGAAAGATAGCAGGTTTACAAAGAGTTATGAAGTGGGATGTAAAAGCAGAAGCAGAAATACTTGATTTTAATAAAACTGTATTAGAAGCTAGTTTAATAAAGAAGGTTGAAAATACATCTACCAAGTTTGATGTATATGAACCATCTGATACAATAGATGTTGCTGATTATAAAGACTTGTTGATAGTAGGTCAAAAACATGGAAGTTCTGACCCAATTATTATACATATTTTGAATTCCTACAATGCAGAAGGTATTGGGTTTGAAACCAAAGACAATGATGAAGCTAGTACTGCTATGACATTTAACGGATGTTATAAGTTTAATAGCAACGAAAAACCATTTAGAGTTTATATGCCGAAAGCAGTAATTTAAGGGATAGAGTAAAATCTATCTCTTTATTTATATTGATGATTTAATTTAGTCTTCTAATTTATGAAGACTAGAAGATTAATAAAATTATTAAAAGTTAGAAAGGAAGTTAGTAAAAATGATAAATGCAAATAAAGAATTGATAATAACTACAAGTGAAGCAATGATGGTGTTAAGAGTAATAAATAAACTAAATATGAAAAATGAATTAGTAAAAGCCATTGGAGAATTTACTAAGATACAACAAGAATCCGAACAACAATATAGAAAGTTAAGAGAATTAATTTTAGAAGATTGTGGTGGAAAAGATGAATATATTATTTTAAGTGATGATGATAAAGAAATAATAAGTAATAAAATATTACTTAAGGATAATGGAATACAAGAAAAATTAGTTGCACTAGAAGAAAAACAAAATAGTTTAGGAACAGATATTCTGTATGAATTTATAAGTAAATTACCAAGTGCAGAAAAAGAGGTATATAAAGCATTAGCAACTATATTCAATAAAAATGTAAAAGAAATAGAAGTTCAAGAATTAGATAAAACTGTTGATATGATTAAAGAAATTGTTAAATGTAAAAGTATAATAAGTTTTTTCAAATAAGCAATCAGCTAGAAGATATAAGCATTAATTTATATTATATTCTTTTAAAAACTGGTTGCATTAGTTATATAGAAAAAATGGATCTAAACGATTCAATATATATTATAACAGATGTTATAGAAGGATTCATTGATGAAAGAACATATATGAGATATTGTCTTGATAATATATTATTACAATTTAATGGAAGTCCAATGTCTTATATAGATTATAAATCTAAAATTGGTGGGGTTTCTAAAACTAATAATATAGAGATAACCCAAGAAGAAAAAGAAAATATAAGAAACAATGCATTAGAGACTTTATCTAGTTTAGCTTTAGTTAATTAGATAATCTCTCTTTTTTATTTTAATAAAAAGGGAGGTGAGAAAAATGAGTGATGTATTTGATTTGCAAGGTAGTATTAAACTCAATTCCAGAGAAGTATTAGATGGACTGGCTAAAGTTGATAAACAAGTTGATGAAACTGGAAAATCCATGGAGGAGTTAGAAGGTAAGAGTGGTAAAGTCGGAAAAGTTATGGGAGGACTAGGTAAAACTATTGCTTCTGCTTTTTCTTTAAATGTTATTAAGAATTTTGCTAAAGAAGCGGTAGAAGGTGCTAATGTTCAAATAATAGCTGAGACTAAACTTCAAAATAACTTAATGGCTACGGGCAAGGCTACTATGGAAAATGTAGATAGTTTAAAACAGTATGCTTCACACTTGCAAAAGGTCGGAGTTATTGGAGACGAAGTTGGTATGGCGGGTATGTCTCAATTAGCAACTTTTAACTTGACTAGTGATTCTATTAAAACTTTATCTGATGGAATGTATAACCTTGCAGTTAATCAAAAGGGTGTAAATGCCACACAGGAAGATATGATGGGATATGCCAACATGGTAGGTAAAGCTATGCAAGGACAAGCAACTGCCTTAACTAGAGTTGGTGTAACTATGGATGAACACCAAAAGAAAATTATTGAAACAGGTACAGAGCAAGAGAGAGCATCGGTTATAGCAGAAGTTTTAAAAGCTAACTATGGAAACCTAAATGAAGAAATTGCTAAAACTCCTGAGGGTAAAATGGCTCAATTGAACAATGACCTTGGTGACATGAAAGAAACTTTAGGTATGGCATTATTACCAGTTATAACTAAAGTAGTGGAATGGATACAACAATTAGTTACTTGGTTTACCTCTTTATCTCCAACCATGCAAAAGGTAATATTAGTCGGGGGATTAGTAGTTGCATTTTTACCAGGACTAATAGCAATGTTAAGTGGATTGGCTACCGTTGCAGGTGCTTGTGGAATATCCTTTACAGCTATGGCACTTCCTATATTAGCAATTATTGCAGTTATAGGAGCAGTTATAGCAATAGGTGTTCTGCTATATAAGAATTGGGATACCATAAAAGAGAAAGCAGGGCAACTAGGAGCATGGCTTGGTGAAAAATGGAATAACATTAAAGAAAAGACATCTCAAACTTGGAATAGCATGAAGGAAAATACCTCTAAAGCATGGGGTGCAATGAAATCCAAAATTGAAGAGCATGGTGGAGGAATAAAAGGTATTGTAGGATTAGTTGGTGAAGGTATGAAGAAATCTTGGGGAATGGCTTTTGATAATATGGATAAGGCGAGTGGTGGTAAATTATCAGCTATGGCTAATAAAGTCAGAGAAGGACTAGATAAGGTTAAGAATTTCTTTAGAAACTTAAAACTTCCTGAAATAAAAATTCCACACATCAAACTACCACATATTGGAGTTACGGGAGAGTTTAGCTTGAAACCTCCTAGAATACCAAAGTTTAATGTAGATTGGTACTCTAGCGGTGCTATATTTAACAAGAAAACAATATTACCAAATGGAATAGGAGTTGGAGATGCTAATAAAGGTCAAGGGTCAAACCCAGAAGCAATAATGCCGATTGATGGGTTAAGAGATATGATTAAAGATTTATTACAAATAACTGTTATAAATGAAATGGATGGTAGAGAGATGTCTAGGATGTTAGCTAAATACCAAGATGAATTTGACAAATATAATCAAAGAAATCCAAGATTAGCTTATTAGAGAGGAGGTATAAAATGAATATAGCAAGTGATATGTATAGTGTAGATACGCCAGTACATGATTTTATTTTTAATAGAAACAATGCTACAGATTTTAATTTATTAGTTGTAGAATATCCATCTATACCTTCTATCAACGAGGAAATAGAAGAGGTACTTATACCTAATAGAAGCAGTTCTCTAACTATAAGAAAAAATGAATATAGGGATAGAGAAATAAAGTTCAAATTAAGAATGGTAGACATAGAATACTTCTGGGAAGAGATAGATGCTATCAAAATATGGCTAAGTGATATTAAAGATAACAAACTATATTATGATAGGGAAGATAGATATTTTGTAGTAAAGAGAGTTATAGTAGGAAATATTTTTAAAGAACTAAAAATGTATGGGGAGTTTGAAATTAGTTTTATAGTAAAACCATTTTTAGTAGGTATGACAAATTCAAAGAATTTTTTAGAAAATAATTTTGTCATAAAAAATCAAGGCAATTTTGAAGTGAATCCTTTAATAACTTTATACGGTAATGGAAATCTTCAACTAACCATTAACGATGAAACATTAACTATTAATAATGTAGTTAATCAAGTAAACATTAATTCTCATTTGATGGATTGTACCAATGCTGACGGTAGTAATAAATTAATGGATACGCTAGGTAATTTCCCAACTTTAAAAGTAGGAGATAACAATATAGTCGTATCTGAAAATGTAGTAAACACAACTATAAAATTTGATAACTTGTACAGGTAGGGAAATTATCTCTACCTTATTTTTTATTTAAAAGAAGAGAGGAAGATATAAAGTGAGATATATATTAGAAAATGAATTTAAATATGATTGGATGGATTCTGAAAGATGTTCTTTTACTCCATATGATACAACATTTGTATTAGAAAAAAGGGCAAAAAAAGATGGTGAGCTATTGGAAAATGTAGGTAATTATATAGAAGTTCTCTTGCAAATTAGAAAAGTAGATGAAAATGAAATATCTAAACCCATAGTCGGTGTAGAAGTAGAATTTATTAATAGATGGCTATTTGGACATTCAAACGATAAAGATTTAGAGTATCAAAAGAGACATTATAAAGGGTTATTTAGAAAAGGTTATAGATGGAAAGAAAATGCAACAAGTGGAATACTAGATGTTATTTTTACAATGGTTAATAATGCTTTTTCTCTTAGTCGTACTCATGGTGTCAAGGTAAGAGATACTAGAATTATAAAAATAGACAATAGAAGTAATGCAGTCGATTATTTAGATACAGAAATTTTGGTTAATTTAAAGGATAGTAATGTAAATAGTGTAACTATAGAAAATCTAGCAAATGGAAATAAGATGGTTTTAAGTAATTTAGAAAGTAAAGAATGTTTATATATAAATGGTCAAAACCAATACATAGAAAGTAAAGTAGATAAAAATAGAAATATATATCTTAAATTTTCAGGTCAATATATAAAACTTAATAAAGGTGTAAATGAAATAAAAATTACTACTAATGGATTAACTGAGGTTGAAATTATACATCAACCAATTTTTATAAATGAAAGTGAGGTGCTACAATGTCCAGAAATATCTTAATAAGTATATTTGATAAAAATACTCCTAAAAGTAAAGTCTTATCTTCTAATGGAATAGCTATTTTAGATAATATTTGTGTGGACTGCATAACAGAAGAAGACTTAAATGGTAACTATACTTTAGATGCTACATTCCTCATTGATGATGATGGACTATATAAACATATCCACGAGGAAGCAATATTAAAAGTAAGAATGGATTATGGGGACGAAATATTTAGAATTGCAAAGGTAAATCCTAATAGAAGAGATATAAACGTATTTGCTCGTCAAATAACTATTGCAGATTCTTTAGATATATTTTTAGAAGATGTAAGACCAACCAATTTAAATGGACAAGGTGCTATATCTTATATGCTTCAAAATAGTAATGAGTATAAAACCAATAAACAGTATGCTAGAGATTTAGAAGTGTTCAGTGATATCTCTAAATATTCAACTGCTTATTACATGAATATGAATTTATATAAGGCTCTTCATGACACAGACCAAAGTTTTGAAAATAGATGGGGTAATTGTGAAGTTCAGAGAAGAGGATATAGGATTAATATAAATAAAAAAATAGGAACTAATAGAGGATTCCAAGTTAGGAGCAGAAAAAATCTAGTAGGGTTTGAGTATGAAACCAATATAGATTCTGTTACTACACGAATTAAACCAATAGGCTTTAACGGAATTACTATAGTTGGATTTTGGGATAGCCCTTTGATTAATAATTATCCTAAAATCAAAACAAAGGAAATTAAATATGAAGATGTAAAAGTTAGAGATGAAAATACTAGAGAAGATGAAGAAGGAATGATATTTGAAACTTTAGAGTTAGCTAGAAATGAGTTAGTAAAAAGGGCAATTAAAGAATTTAATGAAAACCACATAGATGAATTACAAGCACAATATAGGATTTCTTTTGTTCAGCTAGAAAAGACAGAGGAATATAAAGACTATGCAATATTAGAAAGGTGTTATCTAGGAGATATAGTAACAGTTATAGAGGATAAATTAAATATTAATATAACTGTTAGAGCTATTAAAAAGAAGTATGATGTATTGAGACAAATGGTTACTGAAATAGAACTAAGTAATTCTAACTTAATTAATAAGGGTGTAAGTATAGCAAGTATTATTAAAGAATTAGAAAAAATACCTAATGGCGATGAAATATTACAACAAGCTAAAGAATCAGCGACAAATATGATTAATTCAGGATTAAAAAATTCTTATGTAATAGTTAGACCGAATGAAATATTAATTATGGATACTAAAGATGTAAATACTGCTACTAAAGTGTGGAGATGGAATAACGGAGGTCTTGGGTTTTCTTCTAATGGATATAAGGGTACATTTGGAACTGCTATAACAGCAGATGGTGCTATAGTAGCAGATTTTATTACAACTGGTGTTTTAAATGCCAATCTAATAAAAACAGGTGTACTTTCTAGTATAGATGGTAGTGTATCTATAAACTTATCCAACGGAGCTTTTAGCATAGGTGGAAGAAGTGGTGATGTTGCTACTCATACGGGAAGTTATAGTGAATGGAAAAACACAGATGGTTCTATTACTAGATGTGATGCAAGTGGATTTTATAATAAAGTAGGAACTTCTAAAAGAGAATATCACCATTTAAGTTATAATACAACAGTCCTATTCCCATCTTATAGTGGTACTGGTTATTCTACAAAGTGGGTTACTTTACCTGCTGAGTTTAGAGGAAAAAATATTAATGCAACTGTTAGTATAAGTGAAGCTATGGCAAATGATGTACCGAGTGGATTAGGGGTTATAGGTTCTATGGGGACATATGTACAAGAAATAGACAAAGTTGGAGGAAGGGTACTTATATATGGCTTTATGAGTGCCTATGATGTAATTAATAAAAACTGGCATAACTTAAATCACAAATTAATTGTTAAATTAACAGTTATAGCATAAGAGAGGAGGTTTTCATATGGAAAGTGAAATCATTAAAATGGTAGTTTCCTACGGAATATTTGCAGTTCTATTTGTTTATTTATTCTTTTATATGTTAAAAGATAGTAAAGTTAGAGAAGCAAAATACCAGGAGATTATTACATCACTTACGGACAAGTTCGGAGTAGTAGAAGATATAAAAAAGGACGTAGAAGATATTAAAAATAAAATGGTTTAATACATACGAGGAATGAGTATTGATTTACTTGTTCCTTTTTTATTTTAGATAAGTACATAAATATAATTGTCATAATTGAAAATATGAATGAAATTAACTATATATGAAGGAATTTTTATGGAGGATAGTATATGTGGAAAAGACATGGATTGAGTAAGACGAAGAATTGGAATGTATGGCAGAGTATGTTACAGAGATGCAATAACAGTAATAATAAAGATTATATTAATTATGGTGGAAGAGGAATAAAGGTTTGTGAAGATTGGTTAGAATATATTAACTTCTATAATTGGAGCATGACAAATGGATATTGTGAAGGAATAAGTATAGATAGAATAAACTCAAATGGAGACTATGAACCTTCTAATTGTAGATGGATTACAAATAAAGAACAACAAAATAATAAGAGAAATAATATACGTATATTATATGAAGGGAAAATTCTAACTTTAACTGAATTAGCAGAAATAACAAATATAAATAGAGAAGTTTTAGAAATGAGATATATTAGAGGAGATAGAGGCGAAAGATTGACTAGACCCGTTAGAAAAAGAAGTGCATAGTAAAATATAGTTCTTGATTTCACATGATAACTAGAATATAATTTATAGTGTAAACAATGCAACAAACTAATTAAAATGAGTTCAACAAATTGAATTATGTTTATAGAAAAAATGATATAGTTTGTTGGTGTGTAAATGCTGTAAAGTGTTGATATGACTAGGCTCGGGCTTTGTGAAATTCAGAGTTCATCGCAA
>NZ_DLCT01000003.1:0-20575 GCF_002480755.1 Clostridium sp. UBA7791
AATAATTAAGATTTAAAATAATAAATTATTTATTATCCTGAAAAGGAAATGTGCACAATAAAACCTAGGTAAAAAGAGAGATGGGGACGCCTATCTCTCTTTTTTTATATCTAAATAACTTCTCCTACAATATATACAACAATAAAATATAGATTGCATATATAAATATGGAGAAAAATCTATTTTTATAGATTCAGCATAATTTTACCTATTGAATTTATATGCTATATGATGTACTATACATAAATATAACTTATATAGTATATTTAATTAAATATAAAAAAGATTACTAATAACTTTATATATTCTGAATTTTAGGCAATTATATAAACAAATAGTTAGTAAAGTTACATATTAAATATATAATATTTTTATTAAAGAAAATTAAAGATATTATAAATTTACAGGAGTAAAAAATGAATAAAAACTCTTGTCAAAGCTAACAAAATAATGTATACTATAGAAGTTGCAATATGGTAACAGCGATGAGGTAAGAGGTTGCCGGGCTTCCGGGGGAATTCTTAACCGAGCATGCTCAATCACGAATTGGGCGACGGGGTCTGTAGTGCTGTTGTGTTTCTTAAAATAAGAAACGCCAGGAGCAGTTTACAGAACTTCCGCTGTTGCGCGTAAGAAGTAATAGCGTGCGATGAAAAGGAGGGAATGAAATGTCAAAACAAAAAATCAGAATCAGATTAAAAGCGTTTGATCACACAATACTAGATCAATCAGCAGAGAAGATTGTTGAGACTGCTAAAAACACAGGAGCTAAAGTAGCCGGTCCAGTACCACTACCAACTGAGAAAGATGTAATAACTGTTCTAAGAGCTCCACACAAATACAAAGATTCAAGAGAGCAGTTCGAAATCAGAACTCATAAAAGACTAATCGATATATTAAGTCCATCACCAAAAACTGTTGATGCATTAATGAGATTAGACTTACCAGCAGGTGTAGATATCGAAATAAAATTATAATCGTACATAGTACATGAAATTGAACTATGATGTACGGGTAATAGAAAAACTATTACTAACTATTATGATCACAATGTGGTCCGCTAATAAGTAGGAGGTGTATTTAAATGAAAAAAGCTATAATGGGTAAAAAATTAGGAATGACTCAAATATTTGATGAAAATAGAAGAGTAGTACCTGTAACAGTTGTAGAAGCTGGTCCATGTGTAGTAATCCAAAAGAAAACAGCAGAAAATGATGGATATGAAGCCATAAAAGTTGGATTTGGAGATATAAGAGAAAAGTTAGTGAATAAACCTAAGAAAGGTGAATTCGCAAAAGCTGGTGTTGTTGTAAGAAGACACATAAAAGAATTTAGATTAGAGGATACAAGTGCTTACGAAGTAGGTTCTGAAATAAAAGCAGAAATCTTCGCAGCCGGAGATAAAATTGACGTATCTGGAATATCTAAAGGAAAAGGATTCGCTGGCGTTATAAAAAGATGGAACTTCCACAGAGGACCAATGAGCCACGGTTCTAAATTCCATAGAGCAGTAGGTTCAATGGGAGCATCATCAGACCCATCAAGAACATTTAAGAATAAAAAAATGCCTGGTCATATGGGAAATGTTAATACTACAGTGTTAAATCTAGAAGTAGTAAGAGTAATACCTGAAAAGAATATTATTCTTATTAAAGGCGGAATACCAGGACCAAACAAAGGTTTAGTAGTAATAAGAAACGCTGTTAAAGCATAAGGAAAGGAGGATGCAGAATGCCTACAGTAAAAGTGTATAACACTGAGAAAAAAGAAGTTGGAGAAATTCAATTAAATGATAGCATTTTCGGAGTAGAAGTTAGTGTTGAAGCAATGCACCAAGTTGTATTAGCTCAATTAGCTAATAAAAGACAAGGAACTCAAAGTGCTAAGACAAGAGCTGAAGTAAGAGGCGGAGGAATTAAGCCTTGGAGACAAAAAGGAACAGGAAGAGCAAGACAAGGTTCTATAAGAGCTCCACAATGGATTCACGGGGGTATCGTATTTGCACCAAAACCACGTGATTACAGAGTTTCCGTTCCAAAGAGTATGAGAAGAGTAGCTATGAAATCAGCTTTAACTTCAAAAGTACAAGATAATGAAATGATAGTATTAGAAAGCTTGGCTTTCGATGCACCAAAAACTAAAGATATGGTAAAAGTTCTTAATGCTTTTGAAACTAAAAAAACATTAATAGTTGTAGCTGAGTCTAATGAGAATGTTTATAAATCAGCAAGAAACATTCCTGGAGTAGCTGTAGTGCCTGTAAACAACATAAATGTTTACGACATATTAAAGTATGAAAACTTAATGATTACTAGAGACGCTGTATCAAAAATTGAGGAGGTGTATGCATAATGAAAATGACTAGTTATGATATAATAAGAAAACCTGTTATAACTGAAAAAAGTATGGCTGCTATGGCAGAAAGAAAATACACTTTCATCGTTGACATACACGCAAACAAAGTTCAAATAAAAAAAGCTGTTGAAGAAGTTTTCGGAGTAAAAGTTGAAGATGTTAAAACTCTAAGAAATTTAGGTAAAACTAAAAGAGTTGGAGTTCACATTGGAAAAAGAGCTGACTTCAAAAAAGCAGTTATTAAATTAGCAGCTGACAGCAAAACAATTGAATTCTTTGAAGGAATGCAATAATATAACGCATTTATTGGCTAGAGCCAGATAAGCGAAAAGGGAGGGAAACCTAATGGCAGTTAAAAAATTTAACCCTACCACTCCTTCAAGAAGAAATATGACTATGGCTTCATTTGAGGAAATAACAACAGATGTACCTGAAAAGTCACTTCTTGTAAGTAAGAAAAAAACTGGTGGTAGAAATGCTCAAGGTAAAATTACTGTTCGTCACCACGGTGGTGGAGCGAAACAAAAATATAGATTAATAGATTTTAAAAGAACTAAAGATGGTATACCAGCTAAAGTTGCAACTATCGAGTACGATCCTAATAGATCAGCTTACATCGCATTAGTTGTATATGCAGATGGTGAAAAGAGATACATAATAGCTCCAGTTGGATTAAAGGTTGGAGATGTTGTAGTATCTGGATCAGATGCAGACATTAAAGTTGGAAATACACTTCCAATAACTAACATACCAGTAGGTACAATAATTCATAACATTGAATTACAAGTAGGAAAAGGTGCTCAACTTGTTAGATCAGCAGGTTCTTCAGCTCAATTAATGGCTAAAGAAGGAGCTTACGCTCAAGTAAGACTACCAAGCGGAGAAGTTAGATATGTAAGAGTAAACTGTAGAGCTACAATAGGAACAGTTTCAAACTTAACTCACGAAATTGTTAATATAGGTAAAGCAGGAAGAAAGAGACATATGGGTATCAGACCAACAGTAAGAGGATCTGTAATGAACCCTAATGACCACCCACACGGAGGTGGAGAAGGTAAATCTCCAGTAGGTCATGCTAGTCCACGTACTCCATGGGGTAAACCAGCTCTTGGATACAAAACTAGAAAAACTAAGAAATACTCTGACAAATTTATTGTTAAGAAAAGAAATAGTAAATAGTTAGAAGAGAAATAAATTCTCTTCTGATTATAACTACTTTACATGAAGGGAGGCCACTAATAGTGAGTAGATCAATTAAAAAAGGACCTTTTGTAAAAGAGTCTCTTCTAAATAAAATAGAAGAAATGAACAAAGCTGGCGAGAAGAAAGTTATAAAGACTTGGTCAAGAAGCTCTACAATTTTTCCTCAAATGATAGGACACACAATTGCTGTACATGATGGAAGAAAACATGTTCCAGTATATGTCCAAGAAGACATGGTAGGACATAAACTTGGAGAGTTCGCTTTGACTAGAACTTTTAAAGGTCATATCGCGAAGGAAAAATCAAGTAGAATGAGATAGTACGGGAAGGAGGAAATTACCAATGGAAGCTAAAGCTATAGCTAAATATGTAAGAATGTCTCCTATGAAAGTTGGGATTGTTCTTGACCTTATAAGAGATAAGAATGTAAATGAAGCTTTCGCTATATTACAATATACTCCAAAAGATGCAGCTGTTGTTGTTAATAAATTATTAAAATCAGCTGTTGCGAATGCAGAAAACAATTTTAATTTAGACAGAAATAGATTATATGTTGCAGAGGCTCATACAGGTGCAGGTCCAACATTAAAGAGATTTAGACCACACGCTCAAGGTAGAGCATTCAGAATTTTAAAAAGAACTAGCCATATAACTATAGTAGTTAAAGAAAGAGCATAAGAAGGAGGGATATAGAGTGGGTCAAAAAGTACATCCACACGGCCTAAGAGTTGGTGTTATCAAGGATTGGGACGCTAAATGGTATGCAGACAAGAAAAATTTTGCAGATAACTTAGTTGAAGATAATGCTATCAGAGAATATATAAAGAAAAGATTATTCACTGCTGGAATATCTAAAATTGAGATAGAAAGAGCAGCTAAAAGAGTTAAAATAAATATACATACCGCAAAACCTGGAATGGTTATAGGAAAAGGCGGTCAAAGTATAGAAGAGCTTAAAGTTGCATTAAAAGAAGTTGTTAAAGATAAATTTGTTTTAATTAACATAGTAGAAGTTAAAACACCAGAAAACAATGCACAATTAATGGCTGAAAACATAGCAGCTCAATTAGAAAAGAGAATATCTTTCAGAAGAGCTATGAAACAAACGATTCAAAGAGCTATGAGAACAGGTGTTAAAGGAGTTAAGACTGCATGTTCAGGAAGATTAGGCGGAGCTGAAATCGCAAGAACAGAGCAGTATCATGAGGGAACAATCCCACTACAAACTTTAAGAGCTGATATCGACTATGGATTTACAGAAGCTAATACAATCTATGGTAAAATTGGTGTAAAAGTTTGGGTGTATAAAGGTGAGGTTCTTCCAACTAAGAAAGTTCAGAAGGAAGAAAGTAACTCATAATAACGTGTAAGGAAGGAGGAATTTGACATGTTAATGCCTAAAAGAGTTAAACATCGTAAGGTACAACGTGGTAGAATGAGAGGTAAAGCTACAAGAGGTAACTTCATTGCTTATGGAGATTATGCTTTACAAGCAACAGAGTGCGGTTGGATTACAAGCAACCAAATCGAATCTGCCAGAATAGCTATAAATAGATACGTTAAAAGAGGAGGAAAGGTTTGGATAAAAATCTTCCCTGATAAGCCAGTAACTGAAAAACCAGCTGAAACACGTATGGGATCTGGTAAAGGTTCACCAGAGTACTGGGTAGCAGTAATTAAACCAGGTAGAGTATTATTTGAAATATCTGGAGTATCTGAAGAAGCTGCTAGAGAAGCTATGAGACTTGCGTCTCACAAATTACCAGTAACAACCAAATTTGTTACTAGAAGAGATTTTGAGGAAATGGGTGGTGAAATCAATGAAGGCTAATGAATTGAAAGAGTTGAGACAAAGTACTCCTCAAGATTTAAATGTAAAACTATCTGATCTTAAATCAGAATTATTTAACCTTAGATTTCAGTTAGCTACAGGACAGTTAGAAAACCCAATGAGAATTAAACAGGTTAAGAAGTCTATAGCCCAAATTAAAACCATCCTTAGAGAAGAAGAATTAAGGGCTTGTGAGCAGTAATACTGAAAGGAGGTTCATCTTGTGGAAAGAGGAAATAGAAAAAGTAGAATCGGAAGAGTAGTTTCTGACAAAATGGATAAGACAATTGTTGTTGCTGTTGAAACTAAAGTTAGACATCCATTATATGGAAAAACAGTTAATAGAACAACTAAATTTAAGGCTCATGATGAAAATAATGAAGCAAAAGTTAACGATAGAGTATTAATAATGGAAACAAGACCATTATCTAAGGATAAGAGATGGAGACTTGTTGAAATCATGGAAAGAGCTAAATAGTTAACTGAAGGGAGGGTATTTACATGATACAACAACAAACATTATTAAAAGTAGCGGATAACTCTGGTGCTAAAGAAATAATGTGTATTAGAGTACTCGGTGGTTCCAAAAGAAAATGGGGAAACATCGGAGACGTAATTGTTGCTAGCGTTAAAAGTGCAACACCAGGTGGAGTTGTTAAAAAAGGTGACGTAGTAAAAGCAGTTATTGTTAGATCAGTTAAAGGTTTGAGAAGAGCAGACGGGACTTATATCAGATTTGATGAGAACGCAGCTGTTATTATAAAAGACGATAAGAATCCAAAAGGAACTCGTATCTTCGGACCTGTTGCTAGGGAGCTAAGAGATAAAGAATATAATAAAATATTGTCACTAGCACCTGAAGTACTATAGGATAGGGGGTAGCAAAGATGAAAGTTCATGTTAGAAAGAAAGACACTGTTATGGTTATCTCTGGAAAAGATAAAGGTAAAACTGGAGAAGTTTTAGCTGTTTATCCTAAGACTGGAAAAGTTGTAGTTGCTGGCGTTAACGTAGTAACTAAACATCAAAAACCAAACAGACAAAATATGCAAGGTGGAATAGTTAACTTTGAAGCAGCTATTAACAGCTCAAAGGTTATGCTATATTGCGATAAATGTAAGAGCGTAACTAGAATAAGCAATAAAGTACTTGATGATGGTACAAAAGTTAGAGTTTGCAAAAAGTGCGGAGAAACATTTTAATTCGCGAAAGGAGGTTTAACAAATGGTTACAAGACTACAAGAGAAATACAATAGTGAAGTAATACCAGCTATGATGGATAAGTTCGGATACAAAAATATAATGCAAGTACCTAGACTTGAAAAAATAGTTATAAATATGGGAGTTGGCGAAGCTAAAGATAACTCTAAAGTTTTAGATGCTGCTGTAAGTGATATGCAATTAATCACTGGACAAAAAGCTGTATTAACTAGAGCAAAGAAATCAGTTGCCAACTTTAAAATAAGAGATAACATGGCAATTGGATGTAAAGTTACATTAAGAAAAGATAAGATGTTCCAATTTGCGGACAAATTAATGAATATAGCATTACCAAGAGTTAGAGACTTCAGAGGCGTTCCTACTAAGTCATTTGATGGAAGAGGAAATTATGCTTTAGGAATAAAAGAACAATTAATATTCCCTGAAATAGAATATGATAAAATTGATAAAGTAAGAGGAATGGATATAATATTTGTAACTACTGCAAAGACAGACGAGGAAGCAAGAGAATTATTAAGATTCCTTGGAATGCCATTTGCTCAATAAAAGGAGGGAATGACTTGGCACGTAAAGCTTTAATAGAAAAGTGGAAAAAAGAACCAAAATATTCAACTAGAGAATACTCTAGATGCAGATTATGTGGAAGACCACATTCTGTCTTAAAAAAATTTGGTATTTGCCGTATATGTTTCAGAGAACTTGCTTATAAAGGACAAATTCCTGGATGCAAAAAGGCAAGCTGGTAATATACAGATCATAGCGAAAGGAGGCACAATTAATGAATATGACTGATCCGATAGCAGATTTGCTAACACGTGTAAGAAATGCAAATATTGTTAGACATGAAATAGTAGAAGTTCCTTCTTCAACAATAAAGAAAGGCATAGCAAATATTATGCTTCAAGAAGGATATATTAAAAATATAGAAGAATATCAAGATGGAACTGTTTCAATGTTAAGACTTAGCATGAAATATGGCCAAAATAAAGAGAGAGTTATAACAGGACTTAAGAGAATATCTAAACCAGGACTAAGAGTTTATAGTGGTAAGGATGATATCCCTAAAGTTTTAAATGGATTAGGAGTTGCAATAATATCAACTTCTAAAGGATTAGTTTCTGATAGAGAAGCTAGAAAATTAGGATTAGGCGGAGAAGTTATCTGCTACATCTGGTAGTTTATGAACAAGGAGGTGCGATTATGTCAAGAGTAGGAAGACTTCCAATAGCTATACCAGCTGGTGTATCTGTTACAGTAACGCCAGACAACGTTGTTACAGTTAAAGGACCTAAAGGGGAATTAACTAGAACAATGGTGAAGAATATAAACATAGCTATAGAGGATAATCAAGTGGTCGTTACAAGACCAAGCGATATAAAAGAACATAGAGCTCTACACGGATTAACTAGAGCATTATTAAATAATATGGTAATTGGAGTAACTAATGGTTTCGCTAAGACATTACAATTAGTTGGTGTTGGATATAGAGCAACAGCAAAAGGTAAGGGATTAACTTTAAACCTAGGATTCTCACACCCAGTTGAAATAGCTGCTGTAGATGGAATTACATTTGAATTAACAGATGCTAATACTATAGTAGTAAAAGGAATCGACAAGGAATTAGTTGGTAAAGTTGCAGCTGATATAAGAACTTGGAGAAAACCTGAGCCTTACAAAGGAAAGGGTATTAAGTACTCTGATGAAGTTATCAGACGTAAGGAAGGTAAGACTGGTAAATAATAGCTATTAGAAAGGAGAGAATTTCATGTTCAATAAAGCTGATAGAAAGCTATCAAGAGAAAGACGTCATTTAAGAGTACGTAAGAAAATTCATGGAACAGCTGAAAGACCAAGACTTGCAGTGTTCAGAAGTGAAAAGAACATATACGCTCAAATTATAGATGATGTTGCTGGAAGAACATTAGTTGCTGCATCTAGTTTAGATAAAGACTTTTCTCTAAAAGTTGGTAGCAATAAGGAAGCTGCTAAACTAGTTGGTGAAGTAGTAGCTAAAAAAGCAATAGAAGCAGGAATTACTGAAGTTGTATTCGATAGAGGTGGATATGTATACCACGGAAGAGTACAAATGCTTGCAGAAGGTGCAAGAGAAGCAGGACTTAAATTCTAAAAAAAGGAGGTACACACATGAAAATAGATCCTAGCACACTTGATCTTAAAGAGAAAGTTGTACACATAAACAGAGTTGCTAAGGTTGTTAAAGGTGGTAGAAACTTCAGATTCAGCGCACTAGTAGTTGTTGGTGATGAGAACGGACACGTTGGTGTTGGAATGGGAAAATCTATCGAAATACCAGAAGCAATTAGAAAAGGTATCGAAGATGCTAAAAAGAACATCGTTAAAGTTGAATTAGATGGAACTACAGTTCCTCATACTATAGATGGTAAATTTGGAACTGGTACAGTTCACATAATGCCAGCTTCAGAAGGAACAGGTGTTATCGCTGGAGGTCCAGCAAGAGCAGTACTTGAGCTTGCAGGATTAAAAGACGTTAGAGCTAAATCATTAGGTTCAAATAACCCAAGAAATATGGTTAGCGCAACTATAGATGGATTATCAAAATTAAGAACAGCAGAGCAAGTTGCAAAACTTAGAGGCAAAACTGTTGAAGAAATTCTAGGATAGGAGGGGAAAACCTTGGCTAAAGTTAAATTAACATTAGTAAAGAGTTTAATTGGTAGAAAGAAAGATCATATTGCTACTGTAGAGGCTCTTGGATTAAGAAAAATAGGTAAAACTGTTGAGCACGAGGAGACTCCTCAGATCAGAGGTATGATTAATAAAGTAAGTTACCTACTAAAAGTAGAAGAAGCTTAAACTAAGGAGGTGTAAATATGAGACTTCATGAGTTAAGACCTGCAGAAGGTGCAAAAAAATCTCCTAAGAGAATCGGTAGAGGTACTGGTTCAGGTTGGGGTAAAACTGCTGGAAAAGGTCAAAAAGGACAAAACTCAAGATCTGGTGGCGGTGTAAGACCAGGATTTGAGGGAGGTCAAATGCCTTTATATAGAAGACTACCTAAGAGAGGATTTACAAATATATTTGCTAAAGAATATACTTGTATAAACGTAGATAGACTAAACATATTTGAGGATGGAACTGTAGTTACTCCAGAGTTACTTCGTGAATCTGGAATGGCTAAGAGAGTAAACGATGGGATAAAGATTCTTGGAAATGGTAACATTGAAAAGAAATTAACTGTTAAAGCTAATAAGATTTCCAAAGCTGCAGCAGAGAAGATTGAAGCGGCAGGAGGAAAAGTTGAGGTGATATAGATGTTATCAACCCTACGAAACGCTTGGAGAGTTCCTGAGCTAAGAAGAAGAATACTATTTACATTAATGATAGTAGTAATTTTTAGAATGGGTGTGTTTATCCCAGTACCAGGAGTGGATGCTAGTAAGATTGCAACTTTAGTTAGTAGTAATTCTGGTTCCCTTCTAAGTTTCTATGACATGATTGCAGGAGGGGCTTTTAGTAAGTTTAGTATATTTGCTTTAGGTGTTACTCCGTATATCAATGCATCGATTATAATTCAATTACTTACAATTGCAATTCCTTATTTAGAACAACTTTCTAAAGAAGGTCAAGAAGGAAGAAAAAAAATACAGAACTATACTAAATATGCAGCTCTAGTATTTGCTGTTATTCAAGCATATGCAGCATATGCCTTAATTAAAAGCTCAGGAGCTATATTGATAGAAGGTTCAATGGGCCTTTTACTAATAATACTAACAATGACAACAGGTACAGCCTTGTTAGTATGGATAGGTGAACAAATTTCAGTATATGGAATTGGAAGTGGTGTTTCTGTTATTATATTTGTAAATATAATATCTTCACTACCACAAACAGCTTATCAAATAGCAGGGCTTCTTAAAACAGGAGAAGTTAGTCCGGTAGAGGTTGTAATATTCGTAGCAGTAGCTTTAGCTTTATTAATTACAGTAATTGTTATAAATTTAGCAGAACGAAGAATTCCAGTGCAATATGCCGGTAAAGCAATAGGAAGAAAAGTTATAAAAGGTCAATCATCACATATTCCAATAGGATTAAATTCTTCTGGAGTTATGGCGATAATCTTTGGTATGTCAGTAATGCAATTTCCAGCGGTTATAGCACAAATATGGCCTGAATCTTCCTTTGCGGTATTTGTTAATAAGAGTTCTTGGAGTATATTTCAGCAAGATACTATGAAATATGTAGTAGCATACTTTTTATTAGTACTATTCTTTGCTTGGTTCTATACTATAATTACTTTCAAACCAGATGAGATGGCAGAGAATATGAATAAATCATCAGGATTTATTCCAGGTATAAGACCAGGTGAAAAAACTGAAATTTACTTAGAGAAGATTTTGACAAGAATATCCCTTTTAGGTGGAACATTTGCTGGAATTATAGCTATAGTGCCTATATTAGCAGCTATATTCAGTAATTTTAAGGGAGTTTCATTTGGTGGAACTAGTTTACTAATTTTAGTTGGTGTATCTCTAGATACTATGAAACAATTAGAATCTCAGCTAGTAATGAGACATTATGAAGGGTTCCTTAAATAAAAATTTTAATTTGGAGTTGATACTAGTGAGAGTTATTTTATTAGGTCCTCCTGGAGCCGGAAAAGGAACTCAGGCAAAGTCAATCTGTAATAAATACTCTATACCACACATATCTACTGGAGATATTTTTAGATATAATATCTCTCAAGCAACGCCTTTAGGGATTGAAGCTAAAAAATATATAGATAAAGGTCATCTAGTACCAGATGAATTAACTATCGATTTAATTAAAGATAGATTAAAGCAGGATGACTGCAAAAATGGATTTTTACTAGATGGTTATCCAAGGACTGTAAATCAAGCAGAGGCTTTAGAAGTTTTACTTAAAGAAATGAGTTTAAAACTAGACACTGCCTTATTGATTGAAGTTCCTAAGGGTTTTATTATAGATAGAATGACAGGAAGACGTGTATGTACTACTTGTGGAGCTAGTTATCACGTAAAATATAATCCTACTAAAAACGATGGAAAATGCGACGTTTGCGGTAGCGTTGTAATACAAAGAGCAGATGATAATGAAGCGACAGTAAGTGAAAGACTTGAAATATATGATGCACAAACACAACCGTTAATAGAATACTATAGAGAGAAAAATCTATTAGCAGAGGTTGATGGAACGCAAGCTATTAATGATGTTTTTAAGAATATCTGTGGTATCTTAGGAGCGATAAATAGTGATGAATATTAAGAGTGATACAGAACTAGAATATATGAGGAGTGCTGGTAAGGTTGTTGCCGATACCCTAGCAATGATTCAAAAGGTAATAAAACCAGGAATAACCACTGCAGAAATTGATAAACTTGCTGAAGAGTTTATATTAGCACAAGGAGCTATACCTTCTTTTAAAGGATATGGAGGATTCCCAGGATCAATATGTGCATCAGTAAATGATGTAGTAATACATGGTATCCCGAATAATACCGTATTAGTTGAAGGAGATATAATCAGTGTTGATTGTGGAGCAATACTTAATGGCTATCATGGTGATGCTGCACGAACTTTTCCAGTAGGAAATATTTCTAAGGAAGCACAACATCTAATAGATGTCACTAAAGAATCTTTCTTTAAGGGCATTGAAAAAGCAGTAGTGGGGAACAGACTTACCGATATTTCAGCAGCTATTCAAAAGCATGCTGAGAGTTTTGGATATTCTGTGGTTAGGGATTTTGTTGGACACGGCATAGGAACTGCTATGCATGAAGACCCACAAGTTCCTAATTACGGCACTGCTGGTAAAGGTCCTAAGTTAGTACACGGTGTAGTGCTTGCAATTGAACCTATGATAAACATGGGAAATTACAAAGTTAAAATTAAGCCAGATGGTTGGACTGTAGTGACTAGTGATGGAAAGTTATCTGCCCATTATGAAAATACTATAGCAATAACTAATGAAGGTGTAGAAATACTAACTTTGAGCTAATGAGGTGACTAATGTGGATGATGACAGCCTTTTAGGTAAGGTAGTACATTCAAAATCAGGAAGAGATAAAGGAAAATACTTTATCATTATTGGTATAATAGACGATGAGTATGTCTATATTTCAGATGGAGACCTTAGAAAAATTGATAGGCCAAAGAAAAAGAAAATTAAACATTTATCTTTTACAAATGTTTTGGCTGAAGATATTAGAAGTGCTATCTTATCTGATGGAAAGATCAGTAATTCTAAAATAAGAAAATTTTTGCAGGTTGAGGATATAATAGAGGAGGTTTGATTACCCTTATGTCAAAAGATGATATAATTGAAATGCAAGGTGTCGTTTTAGAAACTCTACCTAATGCAACTTTCCAAGTTGAATTAGAGAGTGGGCACAAGATACTTGCTCATATTTCTGGAAAGTTAAGAATGAACTTTATAAGAATTTTACCAGGCGATAAGGTTACAGTAGAACTTTCTCCATATGATTTGACTCGTGGGAGAATAACTTGGAGAGATAAGTAATAAGGAGGGTTAGCTATGAAGGTAAGACCATCAGTTAAACCTATATGTGAAAAATGTAAAGTTATAAAAAGAAAAGGAAGAGTAATGGTTATCTGTGAAAATCCTAAACATAAACAAAAACAAGGTTAATAAAAATAAATAAGTAGTGATACTTAGGAGGTGTAGATTGTAGATGGCAAGAATTGCAGGTATTGACCTACCAAAAGAAAAAAGAGTTGAGATAGGTCTAACTTATATATTTGGTATAGGACTACCAAAATCTCATGAAATACTTGAAGCTACAGGAGTGAATCCTGATACTAGAATCAAGGATTTAACTGAAGATGAAGTAAATACATTAAGAGATTATGTAAATAAGAGCTTAATGGTTGAAGGTGATCTTAGAAGAAAAGTTGCCTTAGATATAAAGAGACTTAAAGAAATCGGATGTTATAGAGGAATAAGACATAGAAAAGGTCTTACAGTTAGAGGTCAAAAGACTAAGACTAATGCAAGAACAAGAAAAGGTCCTAAGAAGACTATAGCAGGCAAGAAGAAATAGTAAGGAGGGAATATAATGGCTCAAAAGAAAGTTAGAAGTAGAAGAAAAAAAGAAAGAAAAAATGTTGAGCACGGTGCTGCACACATAAAATCTACTTTCAATAATTCCATCGTTACACTTACTGATGCAGCTGGAAACGCATTGTCATGGGCAAGTGCTGGTGGATTAGGATTTAGAGGTTCAAGAAAAAGTACTCCATTTGCAGCTCAAATGGCAGCTGAAACAGCAGCTAAAGCAGCGATGGAACATGGTTTAAAAAGCATAGAAGTTTATGTTAAAGGTCCAGGAGCAGGTAGAGAAGCGGCTATAAGATCACTTCAAGCTGCAGGATTAGAAGTTACTTTAATCAAAGATGTAACTCCAATTCCACACAATGGATGTAGACCACCAAAAAGAAGAAGAGTTTAATTAACAGGAGGTGTAATGAATGGCAAGATACACAGGCGCTACATGCAGACTTTGTAGAAGAGAGGGCCTTAAGCTTAACCTTAAAGGTGACAGATGCTTCACTGAGAAGTGCGCTTTTACTAGAAGAGGTTATGCACCAGGTCAACACGGTCAAAGCAGAAAGAAAATGTCAAACTATGGAACTCAATTAAGAGAAAAGCAAAAAGCTAAGAGAATATATGGAGTTCTAGAAGGACAATTTAGAAAGTACTATGAGAAAGCTGAAAAGCAAAGAGGAATTACAGGTGAAAACCTATTAAAATTCCTAGAATTAAGATTAGATAACGTTGTTTATAGATTAGGATACGGAAGCTCAAGAGTTGAAGCTAGACAATTAGTAAACCACGGACATTTCTTAGTAAATGGTAAAAAAGTAGATATTGCATCTTACTCTGTTAAAGCTGGAGATGTTATATCAGTTAGAGAAAAAAGCAGATCTTCTGAAAAATTCAAAGTTTTTGCTGAAAATCCAAAAACTCTACCAACTTGGTTAGAAGGAAATATTGAATCATTTGAAGGTAAGGTTGCTTCAATACCAGCAAGAGAAGACATAGACGTTCCTGTTAATGAAACATTAATCGTTGAGTTATACAGTAAATAGTCAATAATGTAATCAGTTGCCCTCGATATAAAAAAACCACTAAATTTAAAAGGAGGGTTATAAATGTTAGAAATTGAAAAGCCAAAAATAGAATGTGTTGAAACCGCTGAAAATGGTACATATGGCAAATTTGTTGTTGAACCATTAGAAAGAGGTTATGGAATAACTTTAGGTAATGCATTAAGAAGAATTCTTCTTTCTTCACTACCTGGAGTTGCTGCTAATTCGATTAAAATTGATGGTGTTTTACACGAATTCTCAACTATACATGGAGTTAAAGAAGATGTTTCTGAGTTAATTCTAAATATAAAGGAATTAGCACTTAAGATGTCTGGTGAGGGCCCAAGAACAATATATATTGATGCTGAAGGTCCTGGTGAAGTTACAGGAGCAGATATTAAAGTGGACGGAGATGTTGAAGTAGTTAATAAGGATCTTCATATTGCTACCCTAGATGATGGTGGAAAGTTATTTATGGAGATAAATATTAATAGTGGTAGAGGTTATGTTTCTCAAAATAAGAACAAAACTGATGATAAGCCAATATCAACTATACCTGTTGATTCAATATATACTCCAGTTAAAAGAGTTAACTTTACAGTTGAGAATACAAGAGTAGGACAGATCACAGATTATGATAAATTAACTATAGAAATTTGGACAAATGGAACTATTAGACCTGATGAAGCTATTGGTTTATCAGCTAAAATTCTTATTGAACACTTTAAACTATTTATGACATTAACTGATCATGCAGATAATGTTGAAATAATGATAGAAAAAGAAGAAGACAAGAAAGAAAAAGTTCTAGAAATGACTATAGAAGAACTAGATTTATCTGTTAGAAGCTTTAACTGCTTAAAGAGAGCTGGTATTAATACTGTTCAAGAGTTAACAGAAAAATCAATGGATGATATGATGAAGGTAAGAAACCTAGGAAAGAAATCTCTTGAAGAGGTTGAGCAAAAACTTGAAGGCTTAGGATTGGGATTCAAACCTAGCGAGGAGTAAGGAGGTATAGAGATGGCACAGCAACGTAAGTTAGGACGTCCAACTGATCAAAGAATGGCAATGCTTAGAAATCTTACGACTAGTTTCTTAAAGCACGGTAGAATTGAAACAACTGAAGCTAGAGCAAAAGAAACTAAAAGATTAGCTGAGAAAATGATAACTTTAGCTAAAAGAGGAGATCTTCATGCTAGAAGACAAGTGCTTGCATTTGTTACAGAAGAGGATGTTGTTAAGAATTTATTTGATAACGTAGCTCCAAAGTACGCTGAGAGAAATGGTGGATACACTAGAATAATGAAAATGGGACCTAGAAGAGGCGACGGAGCAGAGGTTGTTGTATTAGAATTAGTATAATAATTCAAGGGGATTAAGTAAGGCTAACTTAATCCCCGTTTTGTTATAAAATTGAGTATTAGATAGTAACTCTCTAATGGAGGGATAATTGATGGAAACTAATATAAATTCTAGAGATAATCAAATTGAAAAGCTTAATGAAATTAATAAAATAGATAATTTAAATTCATCCAGTGAAAAAGTACCGGAAGTTATTAGTGAAAACTTGAGATACACTTATCCTCCGGATAGTGAAGGTAATATAAAATTGGCTATAGATGGTGTTAATATTACCATTAATAAGGGTGAGTTTGTAGTTGTATTAGGTCATAATGGATCAGGAAAATCTACTTTTGCAAAACATATAAATGCACTCTTAATTCCAACAGAGGGCAAAATTAGTGTGTCTGGATATGATACTAGCAAAGAAGAAAACATATGGAATGTAAGAAGCAAAGCGGGGATGGTTTTTCAAAACCCTGATAACCAAATTGTTGCAACTATAGTAGAAGAGGATGTAGCTTTTGGACCAGAAAATTTAGGCGTAGAGCCTAAGGAGATAAGAAGAAGAGTAGACGAGTCACTTAAGAGAGTAAACATGTATGATTATAAAAAACATGGACCACATCTTCTATCTGGGGGTCAAAAGCAACGTGTAGCTATTGCTGGTATATTAGCTATGATGCCTGAATGCATAGTATTAGATGAGCCAACAGCCATGCTTGATCCATCTGGAAGAAAAGAAGTTATAAATACGATAATGGATTTAAATAAAAACAATGGGATTACAATAGTATACATAACACACTTTATGGAAGAAGCTGTTGCAGCAGATAAGATATATGTTATGGATTCAGGAAAAGTTATAGTAGAAGGAAAGCCAAGAGAAGTATTTCAAAATGTAGAAATTATGAAAAACTTAGGTTTGGATGTACCACAAATGACAGAATTGGCTTATGAATTAAATAAATCAGGTGTTAATATAAAATCGGATATATTAACTATAGATGAGATGGTGAGAGAATTATGTCAATTAAAATAGAAAATTTAACTCATATATATATGGCTAAAACTCCCTTTGAAAAGGTTGCCCTTAGTAATGTTAATGTGAATATAAATGATGGCGAATTTGTAGCCCTCATTGGACATACAGGTTCAGGTAAATCTACTTTGATACAACACATGAATGGGTTATTAAAACCTAACCAAGGAAAGATATTTGTTGATGGTGTAGATATTACTGCTAGTGGAGTTAAGCTTACAGACATAAGAAAAAAAGTTGGATTAGTATTCCAATATGCAGAGTATCAACTTTTTGAGGAAACAATAGAAAAGGACATAATGTTTGGACCTAAGAATTTAGGGCTTAATGATGAGGAAGCTTTAGCAAGAACTAAAAGAGCCATGGACATGGTAGGTTTAGACTATGAAACTTACAGAAATAAATCTCCATTTGACCTAAGTGGAGGACAAAAAAGAAGAGTAGCAATAGCTGGAGTTGTAGCTATGGAACCAAGGGTTTTAATATTAGATGAACCAACAGCTGGATTAGATCCTAAGGGGAGAGATGAAATTCTAGGAGAGCTATATAAGCTTCATAAATCCTATAACATGACTATCATTCTTGTATCTCATAGCATGGAGGATGTGGCAAAGGTTGCAGACCGTATATTGGTAATGGATGAAGGAAAATGTGTATTAGATGGTACACCACAAGAAATATTCAAAGAAGTAGATACATTAGAAAATGTAGGTCTTGCAGTTCCACAGGTAACATATCTTATGCGAGAATTGAGAAGGGTTGGATTTGAATTACCTGATGATATTTTCACATTAGAACAAGCTAAAAAAGAGTTACTTAAGATACTAGCAAAAAACTAGGCTCTTTTATAAAGTTGTGGAGGAGTAAATATGATTAAAGATATTACCATAGGCCAATATATACCTGGAGAGTCATTTGTCCATAAATTAGATGCTAGGGTAAAAATACTATTTTCCTTACTCTTTATAATAGACTTATTTTTAATAAAAGAGTTCTCAGGATATATTGTTATTTTTATATTTACAATGATGGCTATAATTGTATCTAAGATTCAATTTAGATATATATATAAGGGATTAAAGCCTATATTTATATTAATGATAATAACGGCACTATTTAATGTGTTTTTAACTAGAGGTAACGTATTATTATGGCAATGGGGATTTGTTAAAATATATAAAGAAGGTATAGTAACAGCTATATTTATGATATTAAGACTTACTTTTCTTATTATAGGAACATCTCTATTAACATTAACTACATCACCAATAGAACTTACTGATGGAATAGAAAAATTACTAGGACCATTTAAGAAAATTGGTGTACCAGCTCATGAACTTGCCATGATGATGACTATAGCACTACGATTTATACCTACTTTAATGGATGAGACTGATAAAATAATGAAGGCTCAAAAGGCAAGAGGTGCAGATTTTGAAAGTGGAAGTATAGTTAATAGAGCTAAAAGCCTTATACCACTACTTGTACCGCTATTTATTAGCTCCTTTAGAAGAGCTGATGAATTAGCAATGGCAATGGAAGCTAGATGCTATAGAGGTGGAGAAGGCCGAACTAGAATGAAGATACTGAAAGTAACTTCGAGAGATTATGTAGGAATGATTGTTATGTCTGCATTAACTATAATAGTTATATATATGAGATTTTAGATGTAGTAGAATAAAGGGATATATATATGAAAAACATTAAGTTAATACTAGAATATGATGGAACTAATTATATGGGGTGGCAAAAACAGCCTAAGGGAGAAACCATTCAAGGAACAGTTGAAAATGCAATCTCTAAGATCACTGGGGAAAAAGTTGAAGTGATTGGTTGTAGCAGAACCGATAGTAAAGTACATGCTAAAGGATATGTGTGTAATTTTAAGACTAGTAGTAATATTCCTGTAGAAAAGTTTAGAGAAGCATTAAATCATGTATTACCAGAAGATATATCTGTAATTAAGTCCTCACAAGTTCATGATGATTTTCATGCTAGATATGATTCAAAAGGGAAGATGTATTGCTATACAATACTAAATACAGAAGTAAGAATGCCCATATGTAGAAATTTTTCATATCACTATAAAAAGAGTTTAGATATAGAGAAAATGAAGGATGCTGCAAAATTTTTTATAGGAACTCATGATTTTGAAGCTTTTAGGAATATTGGAAGTTCAGTTAAAACGACTACAAGAACTATTAGTAAAGTTGATATAGTTAAGAACGAACACTATATCAAAGTATATATAGCTGCTGATGGATTTTTATATAATATGGCAAGAATTATGATAGGAACGCTTATAGATGCAGGAAATGGAAAAATAAAAGCAGAAGATATACCTAAAATAATATTAAGTAGAGATCGAAAAAAAGCAGGCAAAACATGTTCACCCCAAGGTTTATGTTTAATTGAAGTTTATTATTAATAATAGTAAAAATCATTGACACACCCGGGAAATTGTATTATAATGAATTTTGTTCGTATAATAAATATTTGTGTGTAAGATCCATTAGCCCCGGATCTTTATCCATAGAATTATAATTGTTAAAAATCAGGGAGGTAGTAAGATGAAATCATACTTAGCTAAACCAAGTGAAATACAAAGAAAATGGTATGTAGTAGACGTTGAAGGAATGACTTTAGGTAGAGCTGCAAGTCAAATAGCTTCTATATTAAGAGGTAAAAATAAACCAGAATTTACTCCAAATGTAGATACTGGAGATCACGTAATAGTTGTAAATGCAGAGAAAATTGTTTTAACAGGAAAGAAATTAGATCAAAAAATGTTAAGACATCACTCATTATACCCAGGCGGATTAAAAGAGATCCCTTACAGAGAAGCATTAGCTAAGAAACCAGAATTTGTATTTGAAGAAGCTGTAAGAAGAATGCTTCCAAAAGGAGTTCTTGGAAGACAAATGGCTAAGAAGCTAACAGTTTACAGAGGACCAGAGCACAAAAATCATGCTCAAAAACCAGAAGTATTAGAATTAAAATACTAATATAGTATTGTAAGGAGGAATAAATAATGGCAAAAGTTCAACATTTTGGAACAGGTAGAAGAAAGAAATCAGTTGCTAGAGTAAGACTTGTACCTGGTGAAGGTAAAGTTGTAATAAATAAAAGAGATATGGATAACTACTTTGGATTAGATACATTAAAATTCATAGTTAACCAACCATTAGTATTAACAGGAACTAAAGACAAATTTGACGTTTTAGTTAATGTACACGGTGGTGGATACACAGGTCAAGCTGGAGCTATCAGACACGGAATATCAAGAGCTTTATTAAAAGCTGATGAGAGCTTAAGACCAGAACTTAAGAAAGCTGGATTCTTAACAAGAGACCCAAGAATGAAAGAAAGAAAGAAATACGGTCTTAAAAAAGCAAGAAGAGCTTCTCAATTCTCAAAAAGATAGTATTTGTACATACAACTGTATGTTATATAAAAATAAGGAGTATATA
>NZ_DLCT01000003.1:20729-81504 GCF_002480755.1 Clostridium sp. UBA7791
TATATACTCCTTATTTTTATTTTGTGTAAATTTTTAGGTAAACTCATTTTATATATAATCATTAGTGAAGTTTAAATTATAACATTACTTAATATATTTATAAAAAGTTATGTTAAATTCGTGTTAAATATGTAAATAAGTATTAACATGTTTTTGATTATAGTGTATTATTAATATGGAATTTTAATGGACAAAGAAAAAGTACATATTATGGAATGAGATTTATTGTAGGAGGTAAATTGATGTATAATATCATATTTTTGATTATTAACCTTTTAGGAGGATTAGGACTTTTTCTATATGGGATGAAGCTTATGGGGGATGGTCTTGAAAATGCAGCAGGAGATAAACTGAAGGGTATTTTTGACAGAATAACATCTAATCCAGTGAAAGGTGTGCTAACAGGTACCATTGTCACTGCTATTATTCAAAGTAGTAGTGCTACTACAGTAATGGTTGTTGGATTTGTTAATGCAGGACTTATGAATTTATTTCAAGCAACATCTGTTATAATGGGAGCTAATATTGGTACTACAATAACAGCCCAATTAATAACATTTAAATTTGATGCTTTTGCACCTGTATTTTTAGCTATTGGTGCAGTTATGATACTTTTTTGCAACAAAAGAAAAGTAAAAGAATTGGGTCAAATTATCCTTGGATTTGGTATATTATTTTTAGGATTAAAACTTATGTCAAGTGCAATGTCACCGCTTAAGGACTCAGTATTCTTTACAAATTTAATACTAAAATTAGAAGGACATACTATATTAGGTCTTTTAATAGGAATGATGATGACAGCTGTCCTTCAAAGTTCATCAGCTTCTACTGGTATACTAGTAGCATTAGCATCTACAGGAAGTTTACCATTAACAGTAGCAATACCAATATTATTAGGTAATAACATTGGTACATGTGTAACAGCATTAATATCTAGCATAGGAACTTCAATAACAGCAAAAAAAGCAGCAGTTATTCACTTGTTATTTAACCTTATAGGAGCTGTTATATTCTTAATTATCCCAGTTACATTCTTAGCTAATATAGTTTTATCAATAAGTCCAGATGTAGGTGCTGAAGCTATACCAAGACAGATAGCAAATGCACATACCTTATTTAATGTGGTAAATACCTTACTATTACTTCCTTTAATTAAATATCTTGTTTCCTTTGTTAATAAGATAATTCCTGGTGAAGATGAAAAAGATGTACCGGGTGTTAAATATATAGACGAAAGATTGCTAGAGACTCCAGCAATAGCTTTTGGTCAAACAACTAATGAAATAGTAAGAATGGGTGAGAAGGCAAAGGAAAATTTAAAAGTAGCTATGAATTCTTTTTTACAGGGAGATGAAGAGCTAATAAAGGTAGCATACAATAATGAAAAGATAATTAATCTATTAGAACATGATATAACAAGATATCTAGTTAAGTTATCTAACTCAGATTTAGGTGATGAACAGAGAGCAGAACTAGCTGCATATTTCCATGTGGTAAATGATATTGAGCGTATAGGAGATCATGCAGAGAATATCGCAGACCTTGCTAGTGAAAGAATCACTAAAAGATTGACTTTTTCTCCAGATGCTATGAATGAAATAAAAGGTATGTTTGACTATACTATAAGTGCAGTAGAAATGAGTATAGATTGTTTTAAAAGTTATAATAGAGAAAAAGCAGCGGGGATAAGAGGAATAGAAGAAAGAATAGACTCGCTAGAAAAAGAATTAAGAGCATCACACATAAAGAGATTAAACAATGGGGTATGTAATGCTGTAGTGGGAACAATTTTCTTGGATTTGATAAGCAATCTAGAGAGAATAGGTGATCACTCAATAAATATAGCTGAAATAATATATGAAAATTAAATTGATAGTTTTTTATAGCTTTTATGTTAAAAACCTTTTGGATAATGTGAATCCAAAAGGTTTTTATTATATAGGTAAAAGAATAATAGTATGAATTTATGAATAAGTATAATTACAGAGTAATAAAAAAAAGGTGGGAGGAACCATTAAGAATACTAAATTAATATCAATACTTACAGTAATTATTTTAGGATTCATATGCATGTCTGTAATTAATGTAAACAATGTGGTTACAACTTATAAAAATGCTGAATCAGAACAAGAAAAAAATAAAATAATACTAATTGATCCAGGACACGGAGGAATAGATGGAGGTGCTTCATCTAAAGATGGAACTACAGAAAAGGATATAAACCTAAACATTGGACTTCTATTAGGGGCAAATTTAAAAAGTCAAGGATATAAGGTTGAATTTACAAGAACAGAGGATATAGGACTTTATACTGAAGGAAAATCAGTAAAAGAGAAAAAATATGAGGACTTAAATAAAAGAGTAAGTTTGAAGGAAGAAACAAAGTGTGACATATTTGTTAGTATACATCTAAATACATTTCCAGAATCATATTGTAAGGGTGCTCAAGTATGGTACTCAAATTATGAAGGAAGCGAAAGGTTAGCAAATATCATGCAAGGTACATTAAAGGATAAATTGGACCAGTCCAATAAGAGAAAAGCAAAGGCTGCAGGCACTCAATATAAAGTATTGAGAGGAAATGATACTATGGCAGGAGTTATTGTAGAGTGCGGATTCCTAAGTAATACTGAAGAATATCAAAAGTTAAAGGATGAAGAATATCAAAAGAAAATTGCAGATGCGTTAGCTGAATCTATAAGCATTTACTTGAAAGAAGGAGCAAATTAAAGATAAGAGCCTACTTTTTCTATAAAAGGTGGGCTCTTTATAGAATATACAAAAATGTGAAATTGCAAATGATTAGTCCATATGATATTATGATTAAGGATTGGATTAAGCCATTGGTCCAAAGGGTCAGGAGATGAGATTTTGAACATTACAATTGATAAAAAAAATGGGATACCTCTCTATATCCAAGTAAAAAAACAAATAATGCATCTTATAAAAGATGGAACTTTGAGAGTTGGAAGTAAAATGCCGACAGAAAGAGAATTGTCTCAAGAGTTAGTTGTTAGTAGAAATACCATTAGCGCTGCCTATAATGAACTAGAAGCTAAGGGCGTATTAAAATCTATTCGAGGAAAAGGGACTTTCGTAGCAGAAGAAGTAGTATCATGGCAAAGTTATGATAGTAGAAGGAAAATTAATAAATTTGTGGATTTAGCTCTAGAAGAAGCTTTAGAATGCGGTATAGATCCAGATGATTTTTTGGACATAGTAACAAATAGGGTTAGTGAGAAAAAGGATGTTATGAATAAAGTTACTTCAGCATTTGTGGAATGTAATATTGAGCAAGCGAGAATGTTTAGTAAAGAAATAACATCAATAACAAGTATGAATACGATACCATTTACTTTAACAGACTTAGAAAAAATGAGTGACGACACAAAGGACAAGCTTTCGACTTGTGAAGTAATTATATCACCATTTAACCATGTAAATGATGTAGATGGATTTTTAAAAGGCATGAACAAGGAAATACTGGGAGTAGCAGTAAACCCTAATCTAGAATCCATTGTAAGAATCGCTAGACATCCTTCAGAAACAAAGTTTACTTTTATTTGTTTATCTGAAGAGTTTATATTTAAAATTAAGTCTGCACTTGATAATGCAGGTCTTTCAGATTTATCAGTTGAGTATTTTAGTATAACTGAAGAAGCTAAATTAAAACACATAATTGATAAATCGGAGGTACTAATAGTAACTCCAGGTAGATATAAGGATGTTTGTAAGCTCAATCATGAAAATAAAGAGCTTATAGAGTTTTCTTATAACTTAGACTCTACATCAGTGAAGGCACTTAAGTCAAAAATTGTAGAATTAAAGTATCAAAAAAATTAATTCAGGAGGAATTAAAAATGGAAAAGAAGACATTAGTTCTTGGTGTTATTGGAGCAGATTGTCATGCTGTAGGTAACAAAATCATGGATTATGCATTAACAGAAGCAGGGTTTGAAGTCATCAATATTGGGGTGCTATCACCACAAGAAGACTTTATAAATGCTGCAGTGGAAACAAATGCTGATGCAATAATTGTTTCTTCTCTTTATGGACATGGAGAGATTGACTGTAGAGGCTTAAGAGAAAAGTGTGATGAATCAGGATTAAAAGATATCCTTATCTATGTTGGTGGTAACATAGTTGTAGGTAAACAAGATTGGGATGAGGTTTATTCAAGATTTAAAGCAATGGGCTTTAATAGAGTTTACCCACCAGGAACAAGTATAGACACTACTATACATGACTTAAAAGAGGACTTAGGAATAGAATAGACATAAGCACATAAACTAACTAACTAAAGTAGATTTTACTTGGAGTTTTAATAGAGAGCTGGAGTGATTTAAATGAATGCATATTTACTTTTAGACTTTGGTAGTACTTATACCAAATTGACTGCAGTAGATATAGATAATGAAGAAATATTAGCTACAGCCAAGGACATAACAACTATCGAAGATGATATAATGATAGGATTTAATAAAGCTTATGATAAGCTAATGAATAAGCTAGAAGGTGAAGAAGTAAATTTTGTTGAAAAACTTGCTTGTTCATCTGCAGCTGGAGGCTTAAAGATGGTTGCAATTGGACTTGTGCCAGATCTTACAGCAGAAGCTGCTAAGAGAGCTGCTTTAGGAGCAGGAGCTCGAGTTATAAAAGTATATAGTTATGAATTAACTAAGGACGAAGTATTAGAGATAAAAAATTCTGATGTAGATATAATTCTTTTAGCCGGTGGTACTAATGGAGGAAATAAACAATGTATTCTACACAACGCAAAGATACTAGTAGATTTAGATGTTAATCTTCCTATAGTTGTTGCTGGAAACAAAAGTGCTAATGATGAAATAAAAGAATTATTTCAAAAAGCTGGATTCTATTTCAGCATAACAGAAAATGTTATGCCTCAATTAAATGCTTTAAATGTGGAACCAGCAAGAGAAGAAATAAGAAAAGTATTTATGGATAGGATAACTGATGCAAAAGGACTATCCAACGCAGAAAATTATATAAATGGTATACTAATGCCTACACCAGCAGCTGTACTTAAAGCAGCTAGAGTGTTGGGAGAAGGCACCGACGAAGAAGAAGGTATTGGAGACTTAATCATTGTTGATATAGGTGGAGCTACTACTGATGTACACTCTATAGGATATGGAGAGCCAACAAAGGGTGGAGTAAATATGAAGGGGTTAGAGGAACCTTTTGCAAAAAGAACTGTAGAAGGTGACTTAGGTATGAGATATTCAGCTGTGTCTCTTTGGGAAGCTGCAGGTAGTAGAAAGCTTAGATCGTATTTAAATGATAAAGATAGAAAAGTACAAATTGAAGAAAGATGTAAATATAGGAATAGTAATATTAAAATGGTACCTGAAACAGATGAAGATATAAAATTTGATGAAGCTATGGCAAAGGCAGCTACAGAACTTTCTATGGAAAGACACTGCGGCACTGTTGAATGCATATATACTCCAATGGGAGCTGTATATAATCAATTAGGAAAAGATCTTATGGATGTAAAATATATGATTGGTACAGGTGGCGTTTTAGTTCATAGTAAACATCCAGGTGAAATATTGAAAGCAGGAACCTTTAATAAAGAAAATGCTACTTCTTTAAGACCTAGAAATCCAAAAACTTTAGTAGATAAAACTTATATATTATCATCAATGGGTTTGTTAGCTCAGGATTATCCTGACAAAGCAATAAGAATAATGAAAAAATATTTAGTGGAAGTGTAAATTACTAGGAGGTAAATTAAAGTGGAACTAAAAAACAAAAAGTGGACCGAGGAAGAGTTTTTTAAGACAAGAGAAGAGGTTTTAGCACAATGGCCAACAGGTAAAGAAGTAGATTTACAGGAGGCTATAGACTACAACAAAAAAATTCCAGCACACAAGAACTTTGCTAAAAAATTAATGGAAGCAAAGGAAGCGGGCATAACATTAGCTCAACCTAGGGCCGGTGTAGCTTTATTAGATAGCCACATAGAATTACTAAACTACTTAGACAAAGAAGGTGGAGCGGATCTTCTACCATCAACGATAGATAGTTACACAAGACAAAATAGATATGAAGAATGTGAAGTTGGGATACAAGAAAGTATAAAAGCTAGAAGATCACTTTTAAATGGATTTCCAGGGGTTAACCACGGGGTTAAAGGATGTAGACAAGTATTTGAATCTGTTAACTTACCATTAGAATCAAGACACGGTACTCCAGATGGTAGATTACTTGCAGAAATTACTCATGCATCAGGTTGGACATCAAATGAAGGTGGCGGTATATCATATAACATACCATATGCTAAAAGTGTTACTCTAGAAAAAACTATTCTTGATTGGCAATATTGTGATAGATTAGTAGGTTTCTATGAAGAGCAAGGTATATCTATTAATAGAGAGCCATTTGGTCCATTAACAGGAACTTTAGTACCACCAAGTACATCTAATGCAGTTGCAATAGTAGAAGCATTACTTGCAGCAGAACAAGGTGTTAAGAATATTACTGTTGGATATGGTCAGTGTGGTAACTTAATACAAGACGTAGCAGCAATTAGAGCTCTTGAAGAGCAGTGTAGCGATTACTTAAGAGCGTATGGTTATGGTGATGTTTACCTAACAACAGTGTTCCATCAATGGATGGGAGGCTTCCCAGCTGATGAAGCTAAGGCTTTTGGTGTTATATCTACTGGAGCAGCAGCTGCAGCATTAGCAGGAGCTACAAAAGTTATAGTTAAAACTCCACATGAAGCTATAGGTATACCAACAAAAGAAGCAAATGCTCAAGGTATAAGAGCAACTAAAATGACTTTAAACTTATTAAAAGGTCAACAAATGCACTTATCTGATGAACTTAGAACTGAAATTGCTATAATTAAAGCTGAAACAAGATGCATGGTAGATAAGTTATACGAAGTAGGAAATGGTGACTTAGCGAAAGGTGCTGTTAAAGGCTTTGATATGGGAGTTATAGATATTCCATTTGCACCAAGTAAATATAATGCTGGTAAAATGATGCCTGCAAGAGATAATAATGGAGCAGTAAGATATCTTAAATTTGGAAATGTTCCATTTACAGCAGAGCTTAAAGCTTTCAATATGAAAAAGCTAGACGAAAGAGGAAAATACGAAAATCGTCCAGTTGGATTCCAAATGACAATAGATGATATATTTGCTGTGGGAAAAGGAAAGCTTGTTGGAAGACCAGAAAAATAACATTTATAATTTATAAGCTAACAATAAACTAATATAAAATTCTTAAATTATAGAAAGCAAGGTGTATTTAAATGAAAATTGTTGATGTAGTATGTTCTGCAGGAAGAACTGGATTTTATTTTGATGACCAAAGAGCAATAAAAGCTGGAGCTGGTCATGATGGATTTACTTATATTGGAGAGCCAGTAACTGAAGGATTTACATCTATAAGACAAGCAGGAGAATCTATATCTGTAATGTTAATACTTGAAGATGGTCAAGTAGCACACGGTGATTGTGCAGCTGTTCAATATTCAGGAGCAGGTGGACGTGATCCATTATTCTTAGCTAAAGATTTCATACCAGTTATAGAAAAGGAAATAGCACCAAAACTTATAGGTAGAGAATTAACTAACTTTAAATGTTTAGCTGAAGAATTTGATAAAATGTTGGTAAATGGAAAAAGACTTCATACAGCTATAAGATATGGAGTAACTCAAGCTATTCTTGATGGTGTAGCAAAAGCTAAAAAAGTTACTATGGCTGAAGTTGTAAGAGATGAATATAATACTGGAGTAGAAATTAATAGAATTCCTATATTTACTCAATCAGGAGATGACAGATACAACAACGCTGATAAGATGATTATCAAGGGAGCAGATGTTTTACCTCATGCTTTAATAAACAATGTAGAAGAGAAATTAGGCTTAAAGGGCGAAAAACTTCTTGAATATGTTAAATGGTTAAGTGATAGAGTTTTAAAATTAAGAACTAGTGAAGACTATAACCCAATATTCCATATAGATGTTTATGGAACTATAGGAGTTGCATTTGATTGTGATACAAAAGCAATGGCAGACTACATAGCAACATTGGAAGAGGCTGCTAAACCATTTAAATTAAGAATAGAAGGACCAATGGATGTAGAGCATAGAGAAAGACAAATGGAAGCATTAAAAGAGTTAACAGATGAACTTGATAATAGAAATATCAGTGTAGAATTAGTTGCAGATGAATGGTGTAATACTTATGAAGACGTAGCATTCTTTGCAGATAACAACTCAGGACATATGCTTCAAATAAAAACTCCAGATCTTGGAGGAGTAAATAATACAATAGAAGCTATATTGTATTGTAAGAAGAAAAAGGTTGGAGCTTACTGTGGAGGAACATGTAACGAAACAAATAGATCAGCAGAAGTTTGCACTAACATTGCTATGGCTTGTGGAGCAGACCAATGCTTAGCTAAGCCAGGTATGGGTGTTGATGAAGGTTACATGATAGTGAACAATGAAATGAATAGGGTTGTTGCCTTAGTAAATAGAAGAAATAAATAATACATTAGGTATATAGTAAAAAGGCGGTTTAATTAAAACTGCCTTTTTACTTATAATAATTATAAAAATGAGATATATTATTCATGGGATTTAAATTAAACTGTATTAGTGAATTAATATTGAAATAATATATTTAATCAATGAGTTTAGGAGGATTATATATGAGAGAAATTAAAGTTTCACAGATAACAGAAGCTATAAGAAAATTATGTATAGATGCAAATTACTATCTAGGTAGTGATATCAAAAACAGACTTATAAAATCTCATGAGGAAGAAGAATGGGATATTGCAAAGGGAATATTAAACAAAATATTAATCAATGCTGATATAGCTAAAAATGAAGATATGCCTATGTGTCAAGATACTGGTGTGGCATGTGTATTTATAGAAATAGGTCAAGAGGTTCAGGTAGTTGGAGGAGCACTAGAAGATGCAATAAATGAAGGTGTTAGACAAGGATATAAGGATGGCTACCTAAGGAAATCTGTAGTTAAGGATCCTTTAGATAGAGTAAATACAAAGGATAATACTCCAGCTATGATCTACTATAATATAGTTCCAGGAGATAAGCTAAAAATCACTGTAGCACCTAAAGGATTTGGTTCTGAAAATATGAGTCAAATAAAAATGTTAAAACCTTCTGATGGACTTCAAGGTGTTAAAGATTTTATAATAAAAGTAGTTAAGGAAGCAGGTCCAAATCCATGTCCACCAATAATTGTTGGAGTAGGAATTGGAGGAACCTTTGATAAGGCAGCAACAATTGCTAAAAAAGCACTTATAAGATCCATAGATGTAAGAAATGAAAATCCATTCTACGCAGAGTTAGAAGAGGAACTAGTAACTATGATAAATGAACTAGGTATAGGGCCTCAAGGATTTGGTGGTAAAACAACAGCATTAGCTGTAAATATAGAAACATATCCAACTCATATTGCAGGCCTTCCAGTAGCTGTAAATATTAATTGTCATGCTACAAGACATGCAGAAATAGAGCTATAATTAGGGGGTAAGGTTTATGGAAAAGAGAATAACTACACCACTAACAGAAGAAAAGGTAAAAGATTTAAAAGCTGGAGACAGTGTTTTATTAAGTGGAGTTATATACACAGGTAGGGATGCTGCTCATAAGAGGCTTGCAGAACTTTTAGAAAAAGGAGAAGAACTTCCTATAGATGTAAAGGATGCTGTTATATATTATGTAGGGCCAACTCCAGCAAAAGAAGGAATGGCCATAGGTTCAGCAGGACCAACTACTAGTTATAGAATGGATGCATATACACCAGCACTTTTAGACCATGGTTTAAGAGGAATGATTGGTAAAGGATTAAGAAATACTGAAGTAATAGAATCTATGAAAAAGAATAAAGCAGTATACTTTGGAGCTATAGGTGGAGCTGCAGCCCTTATTGGTAAATGCGTAAAGAAAGCAGAAATAGTGACTTATGAAGATTTAGGAGCTGAAGCTATAAGAAGACTTGAAGTAGAGGATTTACCTATAGTTGTAGTAATAGATTCAGAAGGAAATAATTTATATGAAGTAGGTAGAGAAGCTTACTTAAGTAGTAAAAAATAAGTTTTATAGGTAGAGGTGATTTAGATGGAAATTAATAAAATTTCAAAGGCTGGAACCCTAGAATCCAATGATATATACGTTATAATCATGCCTAATGAAGAGGGCGGAATAGCTATAGAACTTGAGAGTATGGTTATGAAACAATTTGGAGCTGAAATAGAAAGAGCTATTAGAGAAACTTTAGATACTTTACAAGTAAAAAATGTCATTGTTAAAGCTCAAGATAAAGGGGCTCTTGATTATACAATAAGAGCTAGAATTGAAACTGCAGTAAAAAGAGCGCAGTAGGGGGTATAAATATGAAATTAAGAAGAACTATGCTTTTTATGCCTGGAAATAATCCAGGAATGTTACAAGATGCTGCAATCTTAGGTTCAGATTCTATAATTCTTGATTTGGAGGATGCAGTAAGTCTTACAGAAAAAGATAGTGCTAGAATTCTTGTTAGAGAAGCAATTAAAAATGTTGATTATAGTGGAGTAGAGGTGGTAGTTAGAATAAATCCACTTACTACAGAATTTTCAAGTGAAGATATAGAAGTTATCGGAAGAGTTAAGCCAGATGCATTAATGGTTCCAAAGGCAACGGAAGATGAACTTATAGAGATTAGCAGTAGACTTGAAAAAATAGAAAAAGAAGAAGGCTTTGGAGACAAATCTATAAAGTTAATACCAATAGTTGAAAGTGCTTATGGTGTTGAAAATGTATATAGCATTATAAAATCATCAAACAGAATAGTAGCAGTTCTTTTAGGTGGAGAAGATTTAACTTCTGATATGGGAATTAAGAGAACTAAAGAAGGTAGTGAGATATTTTATGCTAGAAACAGGGTAGCTGTGGCTTGTAAGGCTATGAGAGTAGGGGCTATTGATACTCCATTTACAGATACTAATGACTTTGAAGGATTAGAAAAGGATACTCTACTTGCAAAATCCCTTGGAATGACTGGCAAAGCATCAATTAATCCAAGACAAATTGATACAATACACCAAGTATATGCTCCAACTAAAGCGGAGATAATCCATGCTCAAAGGGTATTAGATGCTATGGAAGAAGCTGAAAGAGAAGGTAAGGGAGTATTTTCTCTAGATGGTAAAATGGTAGATGCACCAGTTATAAATAGAGCAAAAACCACTGTGGAATTAAGTAAAAAACTAGGCCTTATTTAATGAGGGGATTGAGGTGATAATAATATGAAGAATGTATTAGGAAGAGAAATTCCGGAGTATATAGATGGATACGGAAATGTAAAGATTTTTGAAGGTGCTTTTAAAAATATGAATCCTTTAAAAAAGGTGTCAGCAAAGATTAAACCTGTAGTTCCTGGAGATGCAAAGTTAGTAAATTCTTTAGAAGAAGTTTTAGATAAAGTGGAAATTAGGGATGGAATGTGTATATCTTTTCACCATCACTTAAGAAATGGGGATTATATTCTTAACATGGTTGTAGAATCCATGGCTAAAAGAGGAATAAAGAATTTAACTGTGGCAGCAAGTTCTATATTTCCAACTCATAAGCCGCTAGTTGCTTATATTGAAGATGGTACTGTATCTAAAATATATGCAAATTATATATCAGGGCCTGTAGCAGATGCTATATCACAGGGAAAATTAAAATATCCAGCTATAATGCATACCCATGGTGGAAGATCAAGAGCTATTGAAAGTGGAGATTTACATATCGATATAGCCTTTTTAGCAGCACCTTCTAGTGATATGTATGGTAATATAAATGGACTTACTGGTAAATCTGCTTGTGGCGCTTTAGGATATGCAGTTTCTGATGCAGAATATGCAGACACTGTAATAGCTATTACAGACAACTTAGTGCCATATCCAAACTTCCCAATGGAAATAAACCAAGTTTATGTAGATTATGTAGTTAAGGTAGATTCTATAGGAAATCCAGCAGGAATAGTATCAGGAACTACACAAATTACCAAGGATCCTATAGGCCTTAAAATTGCAAAGAATGCTTTAGATACTATGATAGCGTCAGGACTAGTTAAAGAAGGTATGTCATTTCAAACAGGAGCTGGAGGAATATCTCTAGCTGTAGCTGCAGAGCTTAGAGAATATATGAAGAAGAATGAAATCAAAGGTAGCTTTGCATCTGGTGGAATAACTGGTTATATTGTAGATATGTTTGAAGAAGGATTATTCCAAAGTTTACTAGATGTACAATGTTTTGATTTAAAGGCAGTAGAGTCTTGTGCTAAAAATGAAAAACATATAAATATGTCAGCTTCTATGTATGGAAATGCTCATAACAAGGGAGCTGTAGTAAATAACTTAGATATAGTAATACTTGGAGCAACAGAAATAGATACAAACTTTAATGTAAATGTTACTACTGCTTCAGATGGAACTATAATGGGGGGGTCTGGTGGTCATGCAGACACCGCAGCAGGCTCTAAACTTACTATAATAGTAACAAAACTAACTAAGGCAAGGTTACCAATAATAAAGGATAAGTTAACTACTATAACTACTCCAGGCGAAACTATTGATGTAATAGTAACTGAAAGAGGAATAGCTGTTAACCCTAAGAGGGTTGATTTAATTGAAAAATTAAAAGAAGCAAACCTTAATGTGGTAACTATAGAGGAATTAAAGGAAATAGCTGAAAAAATAACAGGTACTCCTAAAGCAATAGAATTATCTAAGGATATAGTTGCAGTTGTAGAATATAGGGATGGAACTGTTATAGATGTAGTTAGAAAAACATTATAAATAAAATAACACCTGTCTAAGATATTTTATTCTTAGATAGGCGTTATTTTTTGTGTTAAATCTTGGTTAGGAAGTTTAAATTTTCTTAATATATGTACAAAATTATTTGGCAATAAGTTAAATTTATATTGTTAAATAAAATAGGAAAGAGTGATGAAATAATGTGGCCTAAAGAAAAATTAAAATTCAATAGAATATTTAAGAAAAAGTTTAACATCAAGACCAGATTAATTTTAGCTTTATCAGTATTAAGCATTAGTACAATAATATTTGGAGTATATTCTATATTTCAAATGATGAAATTACATAATAGTATAGAAGGTATATCAAGTATATATGGTGGTAAAATTCAAAAGTCAGATGAACTTAGTTATCATGTTTTAAATTTTAGAACTAAAGAATATGGATATATAATGGAGACATTTTCAGAAGAAAAAAATAGAATAGAACAAGAAATGAAAGAATCAAAAGGAAATATACAATTAATTTTAGAGGATTATTTTAATTATTGTGATAGCAATAGTGAAAAAAAGGATATTGAAAATATACAAGAAAAACTTAAAGTTTACTTAGAGGTTAACAATGAAGTTATAGAAATAAATAAAAAAAATAAAGAAATGAGAAATGTTTTAACTTTAATTAAGGGAAAATCTAAAAATCAATTTGATGAATTGATAAGCTCTATTGATGAACTTAAACAAAAGAATTTAATTTATTTAGACAGTATAAATAAAGAAGCTAATGAACGTTATAAAATAGTATTAATTACATTTATAGGCGTAACTTTTGGAATAATTTTATTTACTATTGTAGTGGGTATATATTTAACAATTTCAATTGTATATCCATTAAATAGATTAAAGGGGAAGATAAATGAATTAGTAAATAAAGGTGGTGATTTAACTCAAGATATAATTGTTGAGTCAGGAGATGAAATAGGAGAATTATCACAAGCTATCAATGTGTTTATGAATAATATAAGAAAGATAATAGTGGAAGTTAATAATTCCTCAGATAATGTTTTAAGCTCTTCTAGGGATACAGCTAGGTATATAAAAGAGCTTCATATGAATGCAGAAAGAACAACGAATACTGTAGATGAAATTTCCATGGCCATTGAGGAAGCGGCAGTAAACTCTAATGAGGTTAGTGGTTTATCTTTAGGAGTAGAGAGTTTTATAAATGATATAACCCATAAGGCTAAAGAAGGAGAGAAAACTGCAATAGATATTAGAGGGAGGGCTAATGAATTAAAAGACAATGTGGAGGTATCTAACAAGAAGGCACTTCAAATATTAGAAGAAACAAAGAAAAATCTCATAGAAGCTTTGGAAAAATCTAAATCCGTCAGTGAGATAGAAAATTTATCAGGATCAATATTAGATATTGCAAATCAAACAAATTTACTAGCTTTAAATGCATCTATAGAAGCAGCTAGAGCGGGTGAGTACGGTAAAGGCTTTACTGTGGTTGCAAATGAAGTTAGAAATTTAGCGGAACATTCAAGAGTTACCGTAGAAAATATGCAACAGGTAATTAAAAATGTTAAGGAATCTGTAGATACTCTATCTATAAGCTCCAATAAGATTTTAAAATTTATAGATGATATAATAATTAAAGACTATAAAAAAATGTACATCATAGGGGAACAATATAATAGAGATTCTATAATTATAAATGAGTTAACAGAAAGATTTAGTCACATGGCAAAAGAATTAAAGGCTGTTGTATCTACTATAACAAGTTCCATGGTAAATATAAGTGAAACAGTAAATAAAGGATCAACAGGTATAGTTGAAGTTGTAGAAAAGACCAGTTGTTTATACATCAATATTGGAGAGATAGAAAATCAGATGTTGCGAAATGAAGAAAGTGCTAGGGGATTAAAAGTGATTATATCTAAATTTACAATATAAGTTATATAATAAAGTTTTCATTATAAATTATTAATGAAGACTTTTTTTATATTGCAATTAGAATTTATATTACAATACAAAATGGGGAATAAAGATTTTATTTACAGTGCTACTATGATAACATATAAGGAGAAAGTAAATTATTTACTTAGGAGGTTTTTCAATGTCTAAGTTAAAAGATCCTTTTAAGAATGTATGAAAAAGAGAATATAATGGAGGCAAGTATGCCTATAATACCACATTAATAGCAGGAATTATAATAATAAGTATGTTATTTATTATATTAATTTGTCTGTCCTAATATTATAATAAAATTTTTAGTCAACTTATTAATAAAGTAAACTTTATTAAATTAATATCGTATTATTTATATAAAGAGAGGGAAGAAGATGAAAGAATCGCAAGGAAGAGCTCCTGTAGAAGATGCCATTCTTGTAAGCAATGTATTAAAGGGAGACGTAGATAGTTTTCAAGTTATAGTCGAGAAATATCAGCTTAATATACTTAGATTTATTTATGGAATGATAAAACAGAAGGAAGCAAGTGAGGATATTACTCAAGAGGTATTTATAACTGTATATAATAAATTAGATATGTATAATAATAAATATAGTTTTATAAATTGGGTTTTGCAGATTGCAAAAAATAAAACCATAGATTATATGAGGAAATATAGAAAGGTTTATGAAAGTGATATTGATGAAGCATATAATATATCATCTTCTGAGATGGGACCGGAAGAATCTTTAGAATATTTAGAAGTAAAAGAAAATGTAAATAAATATATAAAAACTCTAGATCAAGTTGATAAGCAAATATTAAATTTAAGGTATTCTCAGAATTTAACTTTTAGAGATATAGGTGAAACTCTAGATATTACAGAAACTACTGTGAAAAGGAGATACTATAAAGTAAGAGATGGATTCAAAGTCTTTTGCAAGTAAGGTTAGGAGGAGTCACAATGAAATGTAGTCAGTTCAAAGATAAGTTAACAGAATATATTGAAGAAAATTTGTCAGCCGAAGCAGATGAAGAAATGAGGAGTCACCTTTTAACCTGCCAAAGTTGTAAAGATGATTATGACAAAGAAGTTTTAGAATATAAAACTTTTAAAGAGGCCTTTTCTTATGAAAACATTAACTTTAAAAACTCTACAGAAAAAATAATGGAGAGTATAGATAAAAATAAATATACAAGGGGGAGAAGAGGAATGAAAAGAAAATACAAAGGAGCATTAGCTATTGCAGCTGCATTTTTATTAGGGGTTATAGTTACTCCTGTAGCTATGAAATTAATGGATGGTAAAGAAATATTTTCAGCAGCCTCATCAGGAAAGGAAGAGAATTCTACTAAGCAAGAAAATATAGTTAAATCTGAAATTGCAGAAGAAAACAACAGTAACGAACCTATAGAAAGCGTTCCAGAGACATCATCAAATGAAGAAAAGACTAGTGATGATATAAAGAAATCAGTAAATGTGAATATTGTTGACTTATATAGTAAAGCGGAAGTGACTATGTCTAAGGAGTTAACTTTTAATACACCATTTATAGCTACAGAAGATGGTAAATATGAAGCTAGTATAGAAGGTAAAGGAGAAAAGGCTATAGAAGAGGGAATAGGTATACTTTATGTAAAAGATACGTCTACAAATAAGATGTATGAGTATACTGCAATAGAGAAAAAAAGTCAGCAATCACCACTATCAATAAGTTGGTATGATGACACTCATCTTATGATAGTTCATGGTTTAGGATATGGAACATTAGTTAATGGTGAACGTATTATAATCGTAGATGTAACCACAGGTGAACAAATGCTTATAGCTACGGCTAAGGATAAAGAGCGGTTTGTATCTATAACAAGAAAAGATGATAGCTTAATATTAAAATATGTTCTTTATTTAGATGACATGATGAATGATAAAGAAGACAAATCTAAAACTTTTGACAATTATATTCTTGGAGATGTAATAGAAATAGAATAAGATAGTGTATTGCAACTAAAGGTTGCAATACCTTTTTTCTTATTCATAGTTATTGATAATAAAACTAGTAACATGATAAAATTAGTTGTAAAAAGATATATAGGAATAGATACTATAAAATATATAATAAGTTATAAAATAAAATATAAGTGGTGAAGTGATGGTTAATATAAATAAGACTTATAAAAAGGCAATGGATTTTTATTGTGATGGAAGATTAGATAAAGCATTAAATTATTGTGATAGGGTATTAAACAAAGATAGAAGTCATTCTCCTACATTGAATTTAAAGGGACTAATATATTATATTCGTGGACAATTAGAAGAAGCAAAGACTCTTTGGAAGTTAAGCTATAAATTAAATGGAGATATGGTATCTAAAAAGTATTTAGATGATTCTAGACATGATGAAGGGGATATATATATATTTAGTCAAGGTGTACATCTATTTAATGAATTTAAGGTAAAAGATGCTTTAAGGTGTTTTCTAAAGTGTGAAAGTTCCCATTTTAACAGTATAAATCTTTGGAAATACATAGCTAAGTGCCATATGCAATTAGGGCAGCATAATAAAGCTGTTAAATATATAGAGGATATTTTAACTATTGATAAACATAATCCAGAAGCTTTAAGCTTAAAAAAGCAGTTAATAGAATTAAATTTTATACCCAAAGAGACTAGGGTAAAATTTAAGAAGTTTATGGTGGTATTAGGAACAAGTATAGTTGCAGTGTGTATTGTATTATTAATAGGCATTGGAATATTTAAAGGATACAACAAAACTCATCAATGGTTACAAATCAAACAAGAAAAAAAGAATGAAGCAATTAATAAGGATAAAACAAATTTAGACAATTTCCAAGGAAATAGTGAAAAAATAGAGGGGAATTCTCATAAAGAATCAGAAAGTGATGAAATTAAAAAAGAAATAGAAAAAAATGAGAGTTCTAATATTGAAAATGAAAGTTTTAATGTAAGTACATTAAAATCCTACGTAAGAGCGAAAGACTATGAAAACATTATTAAATACATAGAAAAATATGATATAGAAGGTTTAAGTATAAATGATAGGAACATAGCTCAAAATGCAGTAACTTTAATAAAGGAAAAAGGAGTATTGTCCTTATATGAAAACGGAGTTAGTTATATTGCAGATAAGAGATATGATAATGCGATAAAGAACTTCACCTTAGTGTATAAATATAGTGAGGGTATGTATCTAAATGAACATATACTATTTATGATGGCCAGTTCCTATGAAGGTTTAGAAGATATAGAAAATGCAAATAAGTATTATGAGATATATGTAGACAAGTATGAAAAAAATGGTTCATATATAGAACAATGTCTTTACTCTCTAGCAATAAATAATGAGGGAATAGATAAAGAAAAGTCAAAAAAATATGCTAAAATTCTTACTAATAGATTTAGCAAATCAGAATATAACAATAGTAGGATAAAGGCTATATTAAAATAGAACCTATTTATAGTTCTACCATAAATAGAGAGAATGGGCTACTTTATAGCTCCATTCTCTCTATTTTTATTTTAAAGTTATTAGACTTCTATTCTAGTAGGATTAACTCTATTAAGGGTATCTATGTGATATGGAGATACGATAATGATGTTACAGAAAAGTAAAAGAATCAAAATGAATTTTTTCATATAATTCATCTCCTTTTTCAGTAATTGCTATTTAGGTTATTATACTCCTTAGTAAAATTTTTATACATTTTTTCTATTTTATCATAGGCTTCATTACTTGAAGCATAAAGTGAGTCCATAAAATCTTCTCTTACATCCTTACTATCTCTACGAACTTTTTCAGTTAAAATAGCATACTTAATTTCATATAAGTAGTCATTATATGAAGATACAACTTCCGTAAAATCTTTATATAGTGATGAAAAATCATCAGGTATAGACATTTGAGATAAAATGTTTTGTACTGAAGCTAATTTTTTAGAAGTATCATCTATATTAGAAATTAAAAGTTCATAGGTCATATTGCCACTACGACATTTTAAGACATCTTCATAGAAGTTATATTTTAAGCTATCTAGTGATATAACTAGCTCTCTTAAAGTATGAATAAATTTAGTAATATCTGATGATTTTAAATCAGATATTTTCTTTAAATTATTAGAAGATATACAATAGTCTATAGTTGAATCAATTACTGAATACATAGGAACACCTAAATCATAATTATAATCTTTTTTTAGCTTGATTAAGTCATAATAGTTTTCTGTAGCATCTCTGAAGGCTTTTAAATTATTAACTGCTAGCTGAATATCACTTCCATTAGGATTTTTCAGCATTGCTTCAAGTTGCTCTATAATGAGAATATTTTCATTTAGGCCCTTAGATAAATTTTCATAATTTTCTGGTGAGATTACTTCTTTAGCAGAAGGGTTTGAATTTAAATCTATAGATATATCTATCAAGTCAGCTTTCATTTTGGTTAAAACACTAAGAGCTTTTTCAACATCTATATTATTATCTATTAGGATTTTACAGCTATTATTAACCTTCCATATAGATTTCATAGTGTTAGAAATATATCTTTCTTCTTTGTTAAAAGAAAACTTACTAAAAAAACCATAACTCATAAAAAACAAAATTATACCTATAATAAAAAAGCATAAATATTTCATTACTATGTTGTCTATTTTAATTTTTTTTCCACTCACTTACAGCATCCCCCTTTGTATTTGTAAAAAATATATTATAATTCTTTATATTAAAGTTAAAACTAAAATATTCGTAGTTATTAACATTTATTTAATTAAAATATTTTTGGTCTAAAAATTAAAATTTATATTACAAATAGAAGTATTGGTGTATAATTAAAATAGTATTATCGTTAGGTGGTGACTATATGGAAAGCTTTAATGCACTCATAAATATTTTTAAGGGAATGACTATATTTTCTCTAATTGACATTATTGTAGTTTCTTTTATATTTTATAAAGGTTATACATTAATAAAAGAGACAAGAGCAGAACAATTATTAAAAGGAATTGTACTTATATTTTTATTAATACCAGTAAGTGATGTTTTAAACTTAACAACCCTAAATTGGATATTAGAGAATACTTTAACAATTAGTGTTATTTCTATTATAATTATATTTCAGCCTGAAATTAGAAAGGCTTTAGAACATATTGGAAGAACTTCTTTTGTAGATAAAATAATTTATGAAGATGAAGAAGTTATGAAGAGTGTGGTTAATGAAATAGTAGATGCTGTGGAAGTATTGGCTGAGGATAGAGTTGGAGCACTTATAATAATAGAACAAAAGACTGGTCTTGGAGATATTATAAACACGGGAACTAAAATAAACGGTGATGTATCTTCAGCACTTCTTCAAAATATTTTTGTTGTAAATACTCCACTTCACGATGGTGCCACTATCATAAGGAATGATAAGGTTGTAGCATCAGGTTGCTTTTTACCCCTTACAAATGATGATAAGTTAAATAAACAGTTAGGCACAAGGCACAGGGCTGGAATAGGAGTTACAGAGGTAGCAGACTGTATAACTATTATAGTTTCAGAAGAAACAGGGGTAATTTCTTTAGCTATAAATGGAAGATTACTTAGAAATTACGATAAAGATAAGCTGAGAAATGTACTACTTAAAATAATGAAGAGTAGACAAAATAGAAAAGAATCATTTAAAGAGAGGGTAAAGCTATGGATAAGCAAAAAAGACAAGACATCATAATAAGAATTTGTTGTGTAATAGCAGCACTAGTATTGTGGATGTATATTCGTAGTAGCGAAGACCCTGTCACTACTAGTGTAATAAAATATGTACCGGTAAAGATACTAAATGAAGATACTCTTGCAGATAGAGATTTAGTACTAATACCAAATCAAGATTTTTATATAAATTTAACAGTAAAGGCTCCGGCATCTACAATTAAAGATTTAGATAAAAAAGAGTTCACTCTAGTAGCAGACCTTCAAGGGTATGCACTAACCCCGGGAGAAAATAAAGTTCAAGTTAAAGTAAAAGAAGCAATTCCTGGAGTTTCTGTTGTAAACTCTGATGGTCTTCTAATGAAAGTAGATGTGGATACTTTAGCAGATAAATATGTAAATGTAACATCTGGAATTGTAGGTGAAGTAGCGAAAGGATATTATAATGATGATTCTGTAATATCACCTAATTCTGTAAAAATTTCAGGGCCACAAAGATATTTAGATCAAGTGGTAGGAGCAGTAGCTCAAGTAGATATAACTAATGCAAGCACTGATATAGATAAAAACTGTAAGGTTACTTTAGTAGATTCAGACGAAAGAGAAGTTACTGGACTATCTATATATCCAGAATATGTGCAGGTGAAAATCCAGGTGAAAAAAGGAAAATATTTGGGGATAAATATACAGACTGCTGGAACGGCAGTACCAGGAGTAACTATAGTAAGTACGGAAGCAGCACCAAAGAGTATAGAGGTAGCTGGTGTAAGTGAAATAATAGATAACATAAAAAGCATTAATACAGAACCTATAAATATTAGTAATATAACTGAAAGCACTACGGTAGATGCAAATCTAATAATGCCGGAAGGTGTACACAGTGTAAATAATGAGAAAACTGTAAAAGTTAAAATTACAGTTAAGAAAATTAGTGAAAAGACTTTAAGTATACCAATAAACTATACTAATTTGGGAGAAAAACTTACACTAGAAAACTCAACTCCAACATTAAAGTTAGTTATTACAGGAGAAGAGAGTGAACTAAGTAAAATCAGTGAAGATAAACTTAAGGCTACAGTAGATTTGAAAAGTTTAACAGAAGGCTCCCATGAAGTTAAGATACAATTAGCAGGAGTACCAAATACAGTACAAGTTAAGAGCCAAACACCTGAAAATATAACTATAACCATAAAAGCCAAAACAGAGGAGACAGGTAATAATGACGGTTAAGATAAATAATTTAGTTTTAGGAATAAATGAAGATAGTTTAGCCACCTTAAAATCAAAGGTGGCTAATAAACTTAGAATAAAAGAAAGTGATTTTAAATCCTTTAAAATTACTAAGGAATCTATAGATGCTAGAAAAAAATCAGAAATAAAAATAAATTATGCTGTAGAAATTGAATGTGATAATGAAGCTAAAGTAATAGCTAGAGTAAATAGTAATGATGTTAAATTAGGTGGAGATAATTATAAAGCAGATTTTGAAATTGGAACAAAGAAGCTAGAGAGTAGACCTATAGTAGTAGGAATGGGACCAGCAGGGCTATTTGCTGGACTTCTTTTAGCTGAAAAGGGATATCACCCTCTTATAATTGAGAGAGGTGAAGATGTAGACAGTAGAACTAGAACTATAGATGGCTTTTGGAATAATAGGATACTTAATACAGAAAGTAATGTTCAATTTGGAGAAGGTGGAGCCGGTACTTTTTCAGATGGAAAGCTAACAACTAGAATTAAAGATCATAGATGTGGATATGTTCTAGAAAAACTTGTTTTAGCAGGTGCACCAGAAGAAATTACATATATGGGGAAGCCTCATATCGGAACGGATATATTAAAAAATGTAGTGAAAAATATAAGAGAAAAAATTAAGGAATATGGTGGAGAAGTAAGATTTTCATCTAAACTTGAAGATATATCAATAAGAAATGGTAAAATTTCTGAGATAGTAGTAGAAGGTGAACATATACCTTGTGATAATCTTATACTTGCTACAGGTCATAGTGCTAGAGATACTTATGAAATACTATTTTCAAAAGGTGTTTCTATATCACCAAAACCCTTTGCCGTTGGTTTTAGAGTTGAACATTTACAGCATATGATAGATGAAAATCAATATGGTAAATATGCAACTCATCCAAAACTAAGGGCTGCGGATTATAAACTAACCTATACTAGTAATAAACTATCTAGATCTGTATACAGTTTTTGTATGTGTCCAGGTGGTCAGGTAGTGGCTTCAGCATCAGAAGAAAATACTGTAGTAGTAAATGGTATGAGCAATTATAAGCGAGATGGGATAAATGCTAATTCTGCTTTAGTAGTATCAGTACACCCTAGTGATTTTGAAGGAAATACCCCATTAGGGGGAATTGCTTTTCAAAGACGTTATGAAGCTTTAGCTTATGAAGTTGGAGGAAGAAATTATAACGCCCCTGTTCAGCTTGTAAAAGATTTTTTAAATGACAAAGTATCAAAGAATTTTGGAAGGGTGAAACCAACATATACTCCAGGAACTGAATTTGTAGATTTAAAAAGCTGTGCACCAAATTTTGTTGTAGATGCTATAAAAGAAGCATTACCTGTATTTGATAGGAAAATACCAGGATATGCAGGAGAAGATGCAATATTAACAGGTATGGAAACAAGGACTTCTGCCCCTGTAAAAATAAATAGAAATGAAAATTATGAAAGTGTTAATGTTAGAGGATTGTATCCAACGGGTGAAGGTGCTGGATATGCAGGAGGAATTGTATCAGCAGCAGTAGATGGACTTAGAGTGGCAGAACAGATTATCACAGAATATTCACCAAAATAAAACAAAGAGAAACTTGATATTTATATTATCCATTGATAATATAATATTTAAGAAGATTATTTTATCCATTCTTCTTTTCTTTTACGGGGATATGAGTTTGCAGCAAGAAGTGAAGATAGGAATTAGGATAAACAGATTTCTTAGAGCTTTTGCTCATTAGAGATTGTTATCCTTTAGGATAAATTTTGCTAAGATTTAGAAATATATAAATTTTATATACTTCTAAATCTAATGCAAAAAAATTAAAGCTAATATAAATATTTATGTGGAGGTATAGTGATGAGGGAAGATAAGCAAGTATTAGTGATTAATCCAGGATCGACATCTACGAAAATAGCTGTATTTTTGGGGGAGGAATGTATAGCCTCAGCTAGTTTATCTCACAGTGCAGAGGAAGTGAAAAAGTATTCTCATATATGTCAACAAAAGGACATGAGAACGGAAGTCATATATAATTGGCTTAATGAAAACGATTATTCACTTGAAAAGTTTCATGCTGTAGTAGGTAGAGGTGGACTTTTAAGACCTATGCCAGGAGGAACTTATAAGATAACTTACAAGATGTTAGACGACCTTATTGTTGGGTTTCAAGGACAGCATGCTTCAAATTTAGGTGGAGTTATTGCCTTTGAAATTGCAGAGAAGGCAGGAATACCATCTTATATAGTAGATCCTGTTGCTGTTGATGAAGTTGACGAAGTAACAAGAATATCAGGCATGGAAGATATATCTAGGCGTTCTCTTGTGCATGCTTTAAACATTAAAGCTGTAGTAAGAAAAGTATGTGCTGATAAAAACTTAGATTTTGAGAAAAGTAATTTCGTAGTAGCACATATAGGTGGAGGAATAACTGTATCACCAGTAAGAGGTGGCAGAATAATTGATTGCAACAATGCAAATGAAGATGGACCTTTCTCACCAGAAAGAACAGGAGGTCTTCCAGTAGGAGATTTAGTGAAGCTTGCCTTTAGCAATAAGTATACAATGCAAGAATTAAAAAACAAAATTACAAGAGAAGGTGGATTAGTAGCTTATCTTGGAACTAATGACGGAAGAGAAGTTGATAGACGTATCGATGAAGGCGATAAAAAGGCAGAATTAATATTAAGAGCTATGGCATATCAACTTAGTAAAGAAATAGGTGGAATGGCTACTGCACTATGTGGTAACATTGATGCTATAATTTTAACTGGTGGAATAGCTTATAATAAAAGAGTTACTAATTGGATTACTGAAGATGTAAAATTTATTGCACCTGTAGAAATTGTACCAGGTGAAAATGAAATGTTAGCCCTTGCAGAAGGAGCATTAAGGGTATTAAATGGTGAAGAAACACCAAAGATATATGACGATGAAGTTAAATTTGATTAACATTTGGGGGGAATCATAATGATTAAAACATTTGATGAGGTAATTTCTAAGGTTAAATCTCAATCAATGAAGAAAGTAGCAGTAGCAGTAGCGCAAGATGAACCAGTGCTTGAAGCTATAAGAGATGCTAAAAAAAATGGCATTGCAGATGCTATCTTAGTTGGAGATAAGGAAGAAATAGTAAAAATTGCAGAAACAATAGGAATGAACATAGATGAGTATGAAATTATAGATGAGAAAGATGTAAACAAGGCATCTATAGAAACTGTTAAACTTGTATCTTCAGGTAGAGCAGATATGATGATGAAGGGCTTAGTTGATACAGCTACTTTCTTAAGAGCAGTACTTAATAAAGAAGTAGGACTTAGAACAGGAAAACAGATGTCACACATTGCAATATTCGAAGTTCCTGGCTATGATAGATTATTATTCGTAACAGATGCAGCTTTTAATATGTATCCAGAACTTAAAGAAAAGATAGATATTATAAAAAATGCAGTTCAAGTAGCTCATGCTCTTGAAAATAACATGCCAAAGGTAGCGCCAATTTGTGCAGTTGAGGTTGTAAACCCTAGTATGCCAGCTACACTTGATGCTGCAAACCTTTCCAAAATGAATGAGAGAGGTCAAATTAAGGGTTGTATAATTGATGGACCATTGGCTCTTGACAATGCACTTTCAAAAGAAGCTGCAGCACATAAAAAAATATCAGGTCCAGTAGCGGGAGAAGCTGATATATTATTAATGGCCAATATAGAAGCAGGAAATGCTGTTTATAAATGCTTAACATATACTACAGAATCTAAGAATGGTGGATTATTAATGGGAGCAGCAGCACCAGTTATAGTAACATCAAGGGCAGATTCACCAGAGACAAAAAAGAATTCTATTGCCCTTGCATCATTAGTAGCAGGAAGATAATAAGGAGGAAGAAAATGGGACATAAACAATTGATAATAAATCCAGGTTCAACATCAACAAAGATAGGTGTATATGATGATGAAAATCCTATATTAGTTGAAACTTTAAGACATTCAGCAGAAGAAATAGGTAAATACAAAGAAATATATGACCAATTAGAATTTAGAAAAGAAGTAATATTACAAGTACTAAAAGAAAAAGGCTTCGATATAAAAGAATTATCAGGAGTAGTAGGTAGAGGTGGACTCTTAAAACCTATCGAAGGTGGAACTTATAGTGTAAATGATGCTATGATTAAGGATTTAAAACAAGGAGTTTTAGGACAACATGCCTCTAACCTAGGTGGAATAATAGCCCATGAAATAGCAACAGAAATAAATGTACCATCTTTTATAGTAGATCCAGTTGTGGTTGATGAGTTAGAAGATGTGGCTAGAATATCTGGTATGCCAGAAATTGATAGAAAGAGTATATTCCATGCCTTAAATCAAAAGGCTGTAGCAAAGAGATATGCTAAAGAAACAAATACTTCTTACGAGGAGCTAAACCTTATAGTAGCTCATATGGGTGGAGGAATATCAGTAGGAGCTCATAAACAAGGAAGAGTTGTAGATGTAAACAATGCACTAGATGGAGAAGGACCATTCTCACCTGAAAGAAGTGGAGGACTTCCAGTAGGAGATTTAGTTAAACTTTGCTTTAGTGGAAAATACACCATGGATGAAATAAAGAAAAAGATAAATGGTAAAGGTGGAATAGTAGGTTATCTACAAACTAATGATGCTAAACTTGTGGGAGACAGAGTAGCAGAAGGAGATAAGGAAGCTAAATTAATATTTGATGCTATGGCATATCAAGTAGCTAAAGAGATAGGAAGATGTGCTACAGTATTACAAGGAAAAGTTGATGCAATATTACTAACTGGTGGAATTGCATACGGAAAATATATAGTAGAATACATTAAAGAAAGAGTAGAATTTATATCACAAGTAGTTGTTTATCCAGGTGAAGATGAATTACTTGCCTTAGCAGAAGGTGGACTAAGAGTATTAACAGGTCAAGAAGCTGCTAAGGAATATAAATAGGGTGAAGATATGAGTAGAATAAGGGTTTTTACAGGTCACTTTGGAAGTGGAAAGACAGAAATAGCAATAAATTATGCAATTAAGTTAGCTAAAGAAGGGAAAAAAGTAGCCCTTGTAGATTTAGATATAGTAAATCCATATTTTTGTATTAGAGATCTTACACAGGAACTTAAGGAAAAATATAATATAAAGGTTATTTCTTCAAATCCTGAGTATGTTAATGCTGAACTTATGGTGGTACCAGCAGAAGTTAGAAGTGTATTTAACGATAAAAGTTATGAGGTAATTTTTGATATTGGAGGAGATGATTCAGGAGCAATAGCTCTTGGTCAATATAACAAACATTTTAAAGAAGAACCTTATGATATGTACTTTGTGATAAATGGTAATAGACCATTTACATCTAATGACAAAGATACTATAGAGTTTCTTAGAGATATAGAAAGAGCTTCAAGATTAAAAGTAACTCATCTAGTATCTAATACAAACTTATCATATGAAACTACAAAGGAACATATAATTAAAGGGGATATGGAAATAGCAGAGATTTCTAAAGAATTAGATATTCCTCATGCATATACTGTGTGTTCTGAAGAACTTGTAGATGAAGTGGAAGGTAAAGTTTCAGGAAAGATATTTCCAATTCACATATATATGTTGCCACCATGGAGAAAAGATTCAATTTAGCACTAATTATCAAGTGCTAAGTTGACATCTTGTACTAAAAAGTGATAAATTATATATATGTAAACGTATTTATTCTATTATCCTTAGGTATATGGGACAATAAAATGTAAACGTATTACAGCTTAAATGTAGGTCTTAAACAATATATAGTAAATAAAACATTCTAAACTTTCTATATAAGGAGGTAAGTATTATGGCAAAGGTAACTTTTAGGGAAGAAAGATGTAAGGGATGTGGACAATGTATAATTGCATGTCCAAAACAAATCATAACTTATTCTGAGGAACTAAATGTAAAAGGATATCATCCAGCTACAGTTACAGAAGAAAATATGCCTAAGTGCATTGGTTGTGCATCATGTGGAAAAATGTGTCCAGATCTTGTAATTACAGTGGAGAAATAATAGGGGGGAAAGATTCATGTCAGAAAAAGTTTTAATGAAGGGTAATGAAGCCATAGGTGAAGCAGCTATCCAAGCTGGTTGTCAATGTTTCTTCGGATACCCTATAACACCACAAACAGAAATATCAGCATATCTTTCAAGAAAAATGCCTAAAATAGGTAGAGTTTTTCTACAAGCTGAAAGTGAAATAGCTGCAATAAATATGGTATATGGAGCAGCAGGAACTGGAGTAAGATGTATGACATCTTCAAGTTCACCTGGAATAAGCTTAAAAGCAGAAGGAATATCTTATATAGCAGGTGCAGAACTTCCTTGTGTTATCATTAATATAGTTAGAGGTGGTCCAGGCCTTGGTGGAATTCAACCAGCTCAATCAGACTACTTCCAAGCTACTAAAGGTGGTTCTCATGGAGATTTCAATATGCCAGTATATGCACCATGTTCAATTCAAGAAATGGTAGATTTAGTACAAGATGCTTTCGATGTAGCTGATATGTACAGAACTCCAGTTATGGTTATGGGAGATGGAATGCTTGGACAAATGATGGAGCCAGTAGAGTTTAAAGAAAGAAGTGAAAAAAACCTTCCAGAAAAAACTTGGGCTGCTAATGGATTAAACGGAAGAGCTAACCATAATGTAATAAACTCCTTATACTTAAAACCTGAAGGCCTTGAAGCTCATAACCTGAAATTACAAGCAAAATATAAAGCTATAAAAGAAAATGAAACTAAATATGAATTATACAATTGTGAAAATGAAGTAGATTTAATAATGGTTGCATACGGAACAACTTCAAGAATATGCAAGACTGTTATAAAATTAGCTGAAAAAGAAGGAATAAAATTAGGTTTAATAAGACCAATAACATTATGGCCTTTCCCAGTAGAAGCTTTTGAAAAAACTGTGGACAAAACTAAACATGGTTATGCATCAATAGAGCTTAGCTGTGGTCAAATGGTAGAAGATGTTAGACTTTCTGTTGAAGGAAGAAAACCAGTATTCTTCTTTGGAAGATCAGGTGGAATGGTTCCAAGCCCTAATGAAGTCCTTGAAAATGTTAAAAAATTCATAGGAGGTGCTAAATAATGGCAATAGTATTTCAACCAACAAAAGCATTATTAGACGTGCCTACCCATTACTGCCCAGGATGTACCCATGGAATAATCCACAGACTAGTAGGGGAAGTACTTGAAGAATTAAATGTTATAGATAAAACAATAGGTGTAGCTCCAGTTGGATGTTCAGTTCTGGCATATGACTACTTTGCATGTGATATGTTTGAAGCTGCACATGGAAGAGCACCAGCAGTAGCTACAGGAATAAAAAGATCTAATCCTGATAAAGTTGTATTCACATATCAAGGAGATGGAGACTTAGCAGCTATAGGAACAGCAGAAATCGTACATGCAGCTACAAGAGGAGAGAACATAGTTACAATCTTCGTAAATAACTGTATTTATGGTATGACAGGAGGACAAATGGCTCCAACAACATTACCAGGACAAGTTACAGAAACTTCTCCATATGGAAGAGATGTTAAACTTCAAGGTCATCCAATAAGAGTTTCTGAAATGATATCTACATTAGATGGTGCTTGCTATGTAGAAAGAGTATCAGTAGATAATGTACCACATGTAAATAAAGCTAAAGCTGCTATTAAGAAAGCTTTCCAAAATGCCATTGCTGGAAAAGGTTTCTCAATGGTTGAGGTTCTATCAATATGCCCAACTAACTGGGGATTATCAACACAAGAGTCACTTGGATGGTTAAGAGATAACATGATGCCATTCTACACTCTAGGTGTTAAAAAAGATACAACAACTGAGGAGGGGAAATAATATGGCATCACAAGAAATAATATTTGCTGGATTTGGTGGACAAGGAATATTATCAATGGGTAAATTCTTAGCTTATGCTGGAATGGATGTTAATATGAATGTTTCATGGTTACCTTCTTATGGACCAGAAATGCGTGGAGGTACTGCAAACTGTTCTGTTATTGTTTCAGATGAAGCTGTTGGTTCTCCAATAGTAACTAACCCTACATCACTAGTTGTTATGAATAGACCTTCCCTTGATAAGTTTGAAAAAGAAATTTTACCAGGTGGACTATTAATATTAGATAGTGACTTAATTGAGAGACCAGTTGAAAGAGAAGATATTGAAGTTATAAAAATACCAGCTCAAACAGAAGCTGATAACCTTGGAAGTAAACAAATTGCAAACATGGTGCTTCTAGGAGCATTAGTTGCAAAAACACAAATAGTTTCTATGGAAACTTTACTTCAATCTCTAAGAGATCACGGAAAAGAAAAATTCTTTGAAATCAATAGAAAAGCTTTAGAAATTGGAGCATCATACGTAGTAAAATAAGCTTATTATCTAAAAGTGGCTTTCGCAAAATTAGCTAATCTAAAAGAAATGTTGAGCATGCCCATATATTATTAACGCTCAGCCGTTTCGGAATATTGATTTACTAAAGCATTTATTCAAGGTAAAATCTACAATACAACAACTCGTATACACTCAAACAGGTTGTATTGCTTACGATTTTACCATTCATAAATGCTAAGTAGTCAATGTTTTGGAGGTTCTTCTAACAAGTTAGAAGAACTAAGTTCGAATAACTAAATCAAAGATTTAGATTCTTACTTATGCAAATGGCATTCGCTAACAATAATATAAAAGGCAAGCTCAACATTTTTAAGATTAGTAATATATTTTGCGAAAGCCACTTTTTTATATATAACTAAGTAAGAGAATAAGGATAAAAGTAAAAAGTATAAAACTTATTGTTTAAGTTTTATACTTTTTATTTATGACAACAATTGTATAAAAATTGAAAAAAACTATTTACAAGCGTAACAATGTTATGTTACTATAATATTATGATAAAAGATGGTTGAATATATGGCTATTTACTATATTAAGGAGCTGTGTGTAATTATTTGATGTAACATTATTACGTGAAAATAAAATGGAGGTATAAATTATGGTGAGTAATGAACAGTTTGGAGATTTAAAAATATCAGGTTCAGGGAGTGCGGCAGGAGGAAGATATAGGATTGCATCTATCAGTGGAAGTGGAAAAATTGTTGGAGATGTAAACTGTGAAAAATTTAGTATTAGTGGTAGTGGAAAAGTTGAAGGTGCTGTTATAAGCAATGGTTTTAGTATTAGTGGATGCGGAAAGGTAAGTGGAGACTTAAACTGTGTTACTGGTAGTATCAGCGGAAGTGGTTCTGTTCTTGGTTCTATTCATGCAAAGAAATTTAACATCAGTGGAAGTGGTAAAATAGGAGGTAACTTTAAAGGTGAAGAGCTCACTGTGGCAGGATCAGGAAGAATTGAAGGAAGAATAAATGCAACAAATGTTAAGCTTTTAGGTGCAATTAGAGTAGGTCATGGTATTGAGGGAGAGATTATAAATATTAAAGGTGTACTAAAAACCCTAGGAATGGTAAATGGGGATGAAGTAAATATAGAGTTAAATGGTGGTTGTGAGGTTGAAGAAATTGGAGCAACTAAGGTAAGAGTTTTAAAGGAATACTCTACTATGAATGCTATAGGAAGATTTATTTGTAAATTATTTAGTAAGAACTTTGGATATTTAACTACTAGAACTATTGAAGCTGATGAAATTTATTTGGAAAACACCATAGCAGATGTGGTTCGTGGAGGAAAAATTACCATAGGAGAAGGGTGTAAGATTAAAAGAATAGAATATAGTGAGAGTCTTGAAAAACTAAATTCAGAATCTGTTATTGAAGAGGAAATGAAACTATAGATTTTAAAATATTTTAATTACTAAAGATAAAAAGTTAAATTAAAGCTAAAAACTAAACTAAAAAAGAGGAGGAAATAAAGTGGAAGAAGAGTTAATTTCTAAAAAAGAAATATTAGATATGACGGGAATATCTTACGGACAACTGTATAGATGGAAGAGAAAAGAACTTATTCCAGAGGAGTGGTTTATAAAAAAATCAAGTTATACAGGTCAAGAAACATTTTTCCCTAGAGAAAAGATAATAAATAGAATAAATAAAATTATAGATCTTAAGGATGATATGCCTTTAGATGATTTAGCAGTTATGTTTACTAACAAACCTAAGGTAGATGATGTAAGTGAAGAGTATCTTATAGAAAAGGAAATTATAAGAGAAGAAACCCTTCCTATATATAAGGATATATTTAGAGAAAAGGAAGAATATAATTTTAAAGATGTGTTACTCATGGATATTCTTCAAAGGGAATTTGACTTAGGAAAATTAACCATTAGTGAAATAGAAATTATACTAAAGCTTATTAATAAGGAATATAAAAATATAGAAGAAAAGGATGGAACACTATATATCATAAGAAGATTAGGAATTGGAATTTGTGTAGTAGCATACAGAGAAAAAATAATTGTGGATGATGGTAGTAAAATCATAGGAGAAATAAACATTAAAAATATTATAGAAAATCTTAAAATGAGATTAACGCTATAGTTAATAATTAATAGTATAAAAATGGGGTGTAAAAATGAATTACGACAATTGTAATGATTTAAAAATAAATGATGACTGGATATCAGAAGGTGGAAATTATAGAGATATAAAGATAAGCGGAGATGGAACTATAAAAGGGGATGTTAATTGTAGAACTATCAATGTTAGTGGAGATGCAGAATTAAAAGGAAATGTATACTGTGAAGACTTGTTTAAGGTAAGTGGAGATGTGGACATAAAAAATAACCTGCAATGTGGAACTTTAAGGGTTAGTGGAGATGTAGATATCCATGAAAACTTATATGTAAAAGACGAATTAAAGGTAAGTGGAGATGTAAATATTGATGGAAGAGTGGAGTGTGGAACTCTTAAAATAAGTGGGGATATAGAGGTAAAAAGTAATCTATATTGCAGTGGTCTATTTCATTTAAGCGGAGATGCGGATATGGGAGGAAACTTGAAAGCAGATAAAATAGAAGCTTCAGGAGATATAGAATGTGGAGGTAAAGTTACTGGGGGAGATATAGTCATATCTGGAGATATAACTATAAAGGATGGCATAGAAGGAGAAAAGATAATTATAAGTGGGGATATAAACAGTAATGGACTAATAAATGGTGATGAGATATACATTACCATGTCAGGAAACCATCATATTAAAGAAATAGGTGGAAGATTTGTAGCAGTAACAGAAAATATATCAAGGAATGGAATAATAGGTTCACTATTTTCAAGTTCATTTAAAAATAAAGGAAGCCTTCAATGTGAATGTATAGAAGGAGATGACATACTACTTAAAAATTCTAAGGTAGATATAGTAAGAGGCAAAAATGTTACTATAGGAAAAGGTTCAATAATTAACAAAGTTGAATACTCAGGGGAACTTATTATAGAAGATAATGGGATAGTTAAAGAATCTGTAAGGATATAAGCAATTAACAGTAAATGTACTTTACAATGAGGGGGAAATCATGGAGGATAAATTAAAAAATCATGGAGAAAATATAAGGTTATGGAATAAGAATTTTTTCTTGCTTTGGCAAGGACAGCTAGTATCTATGCTTGGGGACATATTATATATGATGGCATTAAACTTTTGGATACTAGATATTACTGGATCTACTGGACTTATGGGACTTTTAAGTGCTCTTACAATGCTACCAAGGATAGTTTTAGGACCTTTTGCAGGAGTCTTTGTAGATAAGTGGAATAGAAGGAATATCATAGTTATAACAGATTTTATAAGAGGTGTAGCTGTTACTTTTGTAGGTATTGCAGGTATATTTGGATTTATACAGGTATGGATGGTATTTGTAGTAGGGATAATTAGTGGATTATGTTCTGCTTTCTTTGGTCCAGCAGTAAGTTCTATAAAACCAGAATTAGTTCATGAGTCTAAGTTTGTGAAGGCTAATTCGGTTACAAGTCTTGCAACATCTGGTATGGATATGATAGGGAGTGCTGTTGGTGGAATTATATATATTACAATAGGTGCTCCATACATGTTTTTAGCTAATGGTGTATCTTATTTAATTTCAGCTTTTACAGAAATGTTTATAACTGAGCCTAAAAGAGAGAAAAAAGATGATAAAATTACTTTTGTAGATGACTTTAAAGAAGGATTTAAATTCCTTTGGAACTTTAAGACATTAAGAAACTTATTCTTACTTGCATCATTACTAAATCTGTTTGCTAATGCTGCATTTATATTAATACTCCCATATTTTCAAACTATGCCCTTTCTAGGTGAAGAAAGGTACGGATTTTTTATGGCAGTGATTCCTATGGGAATGTTAATAGGTAGTGGATTTTTATCTATAATTAATATAAAAAAGAATCAGAAATTTAAAATTTATAAATTTGGTGCATTGATATGTCTTGGAACATTACCTTTTGTATTTATAGTGGAAAATTTTTATGTAATGATACCTATAGCATTTATATCCTTTTTATGTAATGTAGTCTTTAATACTATATTTAATTCTGCAATAATGCTTGTAGTACCATCAGATAAGAGAGGAAAGATTGGAGCATTAATGAATACCATAAGTGGAGGGCTACAGCCAATAGGAGCTTTAGTTGGTGGAGTCTTAGGTGAAATTTTACCTATAAGAGTAGCTGTATTATCCCTTCTAGGAATATCATTTATATTCACTATAGCCTTGGTTTTTGTTAAAGGAAGTAAAGAATTAATGGAGTATGAAAGCAGTGATGGTACTGTAGAAGAGCTTATAGAGAAAACAAATAGTATTGTGTTAGAAAGTTAATATGAGATAGGAATAATATATAATAAAAGCAACACAGTTTTTGTGTTGCTTTTATTCGTATAGAATGTATAATGGTAAACTGTTATTGTTATGATACATAATTTGTATTATAATTAACCTGTATGTTGTAATGAGAATTTCACATAGTGATGTAAACTTAATAGAAAAATAAGATTATTGAAGATAAAAAATCATACTAAGAGGAGAAGATTTATATATGAGTAGAATGTTTGGAACTGATGGAGTAAGAGGAATTGCTAATAAGGAATTAACTGTAGACCTTGCATATAAACTTGGAAAAGCGGGAGCATTAGTTTTAACTCAGTGCACTAGCAAACCTAGAATAATCGTAGGAATGGATACAAGAATATCTGGAGATATGCTTGAATCAGCTTTAGTTGCAGGGATATTATCAGTAGGAGCAGAAGCTCTTTGTTTAGGAGTAGTTCCAACTCCAGCCGTTGCATATTTAACAAAGAAGTATAAGGCAGAAGCAGGGGTTGTAATATCTGCATCACATAATCCTGTTGAATATAATGGTATTAAGTTTTTTAATAAAGATGGATTTAAATTAAGTGATGAATTAGAAGATAAAATTCAAAAGTTAATAGAAAGTGATTTTGAAGGAATCAATATTCCTACAGGAGGAATGTTAGGTAGAAAATACATAGGAGAAGATGCTATAAATGACTATGTAGAATTTGCTAAATCTACAATTGATGGTGATTTAAGTGGTATGAAAATTGCCGTTGACTGTGCCAATGGTGCAGCTTATAAAACATCAGTAAAAGCGTTAAAAGAACTAGGAGCAGAAGTTTTTATCATTAATAGTGATCCAGATGGAATCAATATAAATAAGGATTGTGGATCAACTCATCCTGAGGATCTAATGAAATTTGTTGTTGAAAATAGATGTAACTTAGGATTAGCTTTTGATGGAGATGCAGATAGATGTCTCGCAATAGATGAAAAAGGAAATCTTGTAAATGGAGATTTCATGATGGTAATAGCAGCTAAACACCTTAAGTCTATAGGTAAATTAAACCATGATACAGTTGTTGTAACTGTTATGAGTAACCTTGGACTTCACATAGCTTTAAAAGAAGCTGGAATTAAAACTGTTAGTACTAAAGTTGGGGATAGATATGTATTAGAAGAGATGGCTAAAGAGGGCTATTCTATTGGAGGAGAGCAATCAGGTCACGTTATATTCTTAGATTTCAATACCACAGGAGATGGTTTAGTTTCAGGTCTTCAACTTGCAGAGACAGTAAAGAGTACTGGAAAGCCATTAAGTGAACTTGCAGCAACAATGAAGGAATTACCACAAGTATTAGTAAATGCTAAGGTGCCAAACAACATGAAGGACATCCATGAAAAAGATGAAGAAATCATGGCAGACATAAAAGCAATGGAAGATAAAATGGCAGGTTGCGGTAGAGTGTTAATAAGACCTTCAGGTACAGAACCGTTAGTAAGAGTAATGCTAGAAGGTGAAAATCAAGAAGAGATAGATAAAATGGCTCATGACCTAGCTAAAAAAATAGAAGAAAAAGCAAATAGATAAAATAAGACCCGTGAAATTTCACGGGTTTTTTACTTATAAAATTCAATTAGAGTTTTTTACTATAGTACACTTGCAGAATGACAAATATAACCATAAATATAATAAGGACAGTCCATAGAGTCCAGAATACAGCAAGGTTAAAAATTCCAGATATCATCAAACCGATATATGCAAGAATATTTATTATAATAGCAGCAGAGTACAAAGATTTTTGTGTGATCAATTGATTTCTTTCATCTTGTTCTTCTAATCTTTTTTCTTTTAATTTCTTTTCATCTTTTAAAAGTTTTTTTATCTTAATGATAAATATTAAACCTATTGTAATTAGTGAAGCACCGATTCCTGTATAAAATCCACTTAAAAAGTCAGGTAAATAATTATATTTTCCAACAGAGAATATAAAGCTAATAGCTAGAGTGGCTACTCCTAGAATAATCACAATGTAAAGTAAAGAAATTCTTTTCTTTAGTACTTTTTTGTAGTCCTTATCCGTTGTTGCATTAGATATAATGGCTTTTAATAACATAAATTTTCCTCCTCCAAATCAAAAATAAAGATATCTTCAATATTCATTTCAAAATATTGAGCAATTTTATGGGCCAACACCAATGAAGCTTTATACTTCCCGTTTTCTAAAGAGATAATTGTTTGTCTAGTAACATCTACAGCATCAGCAAGTTCACTTTGCGTAACACGTTTTTCTTTTCGAAGTTCTTGGATTTTATTTTTCAACTTATCACATCCTGTTCTATTAATATTATTTGTAATAAATATTAGAATTTAAATGTATAGTATGCTTTACAATTTAAGTATAGTATACTTTACATTGAATGTCGAGTTTACTATACATTTTTATATTATTTATTTTATATTTTAAATGTGAAAAACCTGGAAGACCGCATGGGGAGAACAACTAGTTAACTAGTTATATAGTTTTATAGGTAAATAGATTTATAGTTTCATAGTTAAATATTTATATATAAAAAATTTTAGCTATGTTTATATATAAATATTTGTATAATTCACATTGAAATTAAATAAATATTAATAATTGTGGAATTAATTTGAAATAAAATAATATTTAATTGAATAATATTATAATTAGGATATGTATATATATAGATGAATTTCATTTAATAGACACTATTAATAAATACCATTGACCAAAATGTATTAAATGAATATAATATAATGAGGTTAATTGGTTTTAGATTTTGGATAAATAATTATTAAAATTTGGTTTTAAAAATTAATTTTAATATTAAGTTCACAAACTTTATTATTCTTTATATCGTATATGTGGAGTATGAGTAGAGGAGAGTATATAAAATGTGGACATCCTAACTCTTTTAAAATACACTTTGAAAACCAGGTGTTGGGAAGGAGGTAATAGTCTAACCACGTAACTAAGCGCCAGGACTCTGAGGAGTTGACGAGGATGGGGAGTATCGAATCTTCGGCGGGTGCCCCACGGTATCGCACTACCGTTAACGATTGATAAAGACAGGAAGTGATTCCTGTTACAAAGCAATCTGGTGTAAAACCTTAACTAAATGTGGATAAGTTGATAAGTATTTTTAAAAAAATACTAAATCAAAGGTTTTTCTTGTTCATATAGAGTTAATCTAATTTGAAATAGAAGACATTTAGGAGGAAGATTTTTTTATGTGCGGAATAGTAGGTTATTTTGGAAAGAGAGAAGCAGCACCACTGCTTATTGAAGGATTAAGTAAACTGGAGTATAGAGGATATGACTCAGCTGGAGTATCTATACTAAATGAGAAGGGTATTGATCTTACAAAATGCAAAGGTAGACTTGCAAATTTAGAAGAAAAGTTAGAAGAAGATCCAATAAAAGGACATATAGGTATAGGACACACTAGATGGGCTACTCATGGTAAGCCATCAGATTTAAATTCACACCCTCATACTAATGGGGATGGAACTATATCTGTAGTTCACAATGGTATTATAGAAAACTATATGGAACTTAGAGAATGGCTTATGGAAAAAGGCTATGAGTTTAAGTCAGAAACAGATACTGAGGTTATTCCAAACCTTGTAGATTTCTACTATAAAGGGGATTTGCTAAAGGCAGTAATGGAAGTCACTAAAAAGCTAGAAGGAAGCTATGCTATAGGAGTTATAGCCGCTAATGAGCCTGATAAACTAGTAGCTGTAAGAAATGAAAGCCCATTAATAGTTGGTCTTGGAGAAGATGAAAACTTCATTGCTTCAGACATACCAGCTGTATTAAATCAAACAAGAAAAGTTTATCTTTTAGAAGATAAAGAATTTGTTGTTATGACTAAAGATGGAATAAAAATATATGACCAAAATGAAAAAGAAGTTAAGAAAGAAGTATTTAATGTAACTTGGGATGCTGATGCTGCTGAAAAAGGTGGATATGATCACTTCATGATGAAGGAAATCCATGAGCAACCAAAGGCTATAAGAGATACTATGGCTTCAAGGATTATTCCTGGTCAACCTATAAGAATCGATGATATAACTATTACAAAAGAACAAATAGAAAAATTAAACAAGGTATATATAGTAGCATGTGGAACTGCATACCATGCTGGATTAGTTGGAAAAAATATTATTGAAAAACTTGCTAGAATACAAGTTGAAGTAGATATAGCATCTGAGTTTAAATATAGAGATCCAATAATAGACGAAAACACTCTTATGATAGTTGTTAGCCAATCTGGAGAAACAGCAGACACTATGTCAGCTTTAAGACTTGCTAAGAAAAGGGGTGCTAGAGTAATAGCTGTTACTAATGTAGTTGGAAGTTCAGCTTCAAGAGAAGCCGATGATATACTATACACTTGGGCAGGCCCAGAAATAGCAGTTGCATCAACAAAGGCTTATGTAACTCAATTAATAGCTATGTACACAATTGCTCTATTCTTTGCAGAGCAAAAGGGTACAGTACCTCAAGATAAGATAGAAGCTATTAAAACAGAAATGTTAGCTCTTCCAGAAAAAGCAGAAGCAGCACTTAAGTGTGATGATGCAGTTAAGGCTCTAGCAGCTAAAACTTGCTGTGAAAATAACATGTTCTTCCTAGGAAGAGGCCTTGACCATGCTGTAGCAATGGAAGGATCTTTAAAATTAAAAGAGATATCTTATATTCATTCAGAAGCTTATGCTTCAGGAGAATTAAAACATGGTCCAATAGCTTTAATTGAAGAAGGAACAGTAGTAGTAACTATGGCAACTCAAGAAGACTTATTTGATAAGACTGTAAGTAATATGAAAGAAGTTATTGCAAGAGGAGCTAGAGTGTTTGCAGTGGCTCAAGAAGGTCACACAGATATAGAAAAATCTGTAGAATCAGCAATCTACATTCCAAAAGTAATGGACTTATTAGCTCCAGTTATAGCTATAATTCCAATGCAACTATTCTCTTACTACATGTCCATGGAAAAAGGTTGCGATGTAGATAAGCCAAGAAACCTTGCAAAATCAGTTACTGTAGAATAGATAGCTGAAACGTAATGTAAAAATATTTAATTTTAAGATAAATATTGATTATTTGTAATAAAATCGAATTAAAAATTTATAAAGTGGAAAAACAAATAAGACTAGACATTTTAAAATAAAAATGTCTAGTCTTTTTTTTATAACTTCTTACATTTTTTATTATTATACATATTGCTATCAGCGGTATCCAATATAGATTGCATTTTTGAAGTAATATGTTCATTAGTAAATACGGATTTTAATACCCTTGCAATTTTTCTAATAAGCATATCACCACTTAAATGCAAAAAGAGTTATTATTATATTTTAAAAATATAGTTAATAATAATATGAAAATTACACAATACTAAGAGTATAAGATTTATATTATATAATACTAACACAAAGATGAAGGAGAATTAATTTATGAAAATAGAAAAAATATCTGACAAAATAATGTACAATGATGAATCCTTAACTAAGAAAATAATTTACAAAGAAGATAAGATATTGAATTTTGTTTTAAATTTTAGACCAGGGCAAGGTGTGCCACCACATAATCATGAGCAAAGTGATTTACTTATTCATGTACTTTGCGGAGATGGCGAAATGACTGTAGATGAAAGTTTAAATAAAATAACACAAGGAGATGTAATTCATTGTAAAGGAGTAGAGGTGTTTAGTATAAAAAATACTGGCAATGATGATATGTCATTATTTGTAGTATTAGCTCCAAACCCATCAGCAGTATATTCAAAAGGAATATAAAAGGGGGGTGAATTAATATGACAAATAGGATTATTATAATCGGAAATGGAATAGCAGGAATTACTGCGGTGAAAGCCATAAGAGAAGTAGATAAAGAGTCAGAAGTATTTATATTTGGAGAAGAGAAATTTTACCCTTATAACAGAATAAAATTGTCTAAGAATCTATTTGATGAACTCTCTGAAGATAATACTCTTCTTCTAAAGAAATCTTGGTATGAAGAAAATAAGGTTAATATTTACGTAAGCAAAAAAGTGGCAAAGATTAATATTGAAAATAAAGAAGTAGTTTTATGTGATAAAAGTATACTTAAGTATGACAAACTTTTATTAGTAAATGGAGCAAGAAATAATAAACCTCCAGTTGAAGGCATAGAAAAACCAGGTGTCTTTAACTTAAGAACGTTACAGGATGCATGGGATATTAAAAGTAAAATAAAAAAAGGTGAAAGTGTTATAAACATTGGTGGAGGAATACAAGGGTTAGAAACTGCTTGGAATTTGAATCAGCATGGAATCAACGTTTCTATTGTTGAGATTCAATCTAGACTAATGCCAAATCAATTAGATGAAAAGGCATCTAAAATACTTCAGGATTCAGTAGAAAAGTTTGATATTAATATACACTTAAATACGAGAGTTAATAAAATAGCAGGAAATAATGAGGTTGAAGGTGTTGTAATAAGTTCAGATGAATTTATGCCTTGTAACAAAGTTATATATTCTGCTGGAATAAAGCCTAACATAGAAATGTTTGAAGATACGCCTATTAAGTGTGAAAAAGGAATTGTTATAAATGAGAAGATGGAAACTAATATAGCAGATATATATGCAGCAGGTGACGTTGCTGAACTTGATAACTTTGTTCCAGGACTGTGGAATATATCAATAGGCCAGGGTAAAGTTGCAGGATATAATATGATAGGAAAAGATAGTACTTATAAGCATATTGTTCCTGTTACTACTTTAAACGCTTTTAAATTATCCTTATTTTCTATGGGGTGTGTAGATGAAAATAATGCAACTAATGTTCTTGTAGAGGATAATGATGAAGGTCAATATATGAAGGTATATATACGAGATAGAAAAATAGTAGGGGCCATTGTAATTGGAGATACGAAACGATCACCAATATTAAAATCAGCCATAGAAAAAGAAATATCCTTAGAAGCTATTGATTTATCTAAAATTTCAGTAACAGAATTATTGGATAACATACAAAGTAAAAAATAAAGGAGAGAATAAATATGACAGAAATAAAATTTTGTGAAAATAATTTTACATATGGAACTGAAGATACCATGAAGAAATTACAAGAGAATTATCCTGACGTAGATGTAACCGTAGAATCATGCTTAGGATATTGTGGAGACTGTGCCACTAATCCATATGCACTTGTTAATGACGAAATGATTCTAGCGGATTCGGCAGATGAATTATATGAAAAAATTGAAGAGTTAATATAAAGTCCTTGGCTCATATTGATAACATATAAACACGCTCTATTTCAATAATTTATTTCCCTAACTTAATTATATCACTTAAAAAATGCAAAATATAGACTTAAAATTTCTAAATTTTGCTATTAAACTAAAGATAATAATTGTTTAGGGGATGGTGATTTGTACAAAGATTTATTAAAAAATAAAAACTTTACTTTGTTATCTATTGGAGGATTTATTTCTTCTATAGGAGATTATCTTTACAATATAGGTGTAACTGTATACATATATAGCTTAACAAAATCCGTTGGTGCGGTGGCACTTATGTGGCTTTCTAGGGGTGTTTTAAGAATTCCTATGCTTTATTTATCAGGACTCATAGCTGACTCTTATAATAAGAAAAGGGTTATTATGGTTACTAATCTAGTTAGTGTGATTTTTGCATTTCTCTTTATTTTTATTAATGAACAGATATTCTGGAATAATAAAAAGTGGCATTGAAGGATATAAGATATTTACAAGATATTCCAGTGCTAAAACTGTATTTATTATAATGAGCATGTTTGCAGTATTAGGAAGGTTTTATGAAACCTATAAAGTAGCAGTTTCTGATATTTTATTAAATCTAAATCCAGAAGGCATTATTTACTTTTCTTATGCTCTGGCTCTTGGAGGACTTTTAATTGCTACTCCACTATACAATTTAATTGGTATAGGTAACTCCTTTACAAGTATTGCAGTTATACTAATTATTCTATGCATCTTCAATCTAAAAAGGAGTTTTAATAGAGCTGTAGATGAAGTTTTAGATATTAGCGAGATATAAGTATATTCAATAATTACAGAAGCCTATATATTAATTTGCTAGTTAAATTAATATATAGGCTAGTTTTGCTTTATAACTAATCAAGTTGCCTGCTGCTCTTGTTATTGAACAATATGTAGATTATCAAGAGTAATTTTCCATAACACTGTCAAAATACAATGGTACTAACAAAATAAATTAATTCTTGACATCTCATTCAACATAGATTAATATGAAATTAACTTCACATGAAGTAAACTTCATATTACACTATGTTAGGAGCGATTCGTTTGAAAAATAGATTTACTGAGCTTTATTTATGCTCATTGGCAATTCTCATAATGGGTTTATTTGAAATAATTTTTAATTATACTAGAGCTAGTATTACAGAAGTATTTTATTCAGGTATTATAATGTTTTTCGTAGGGGTAGGGTTTTTAGTTTTAGCTATAACTTCCCACATTAAATATAATGCTAATAGAAAACAGTTGGAAAGAGAGATGTCAAAAGAATATGATGAAAGAGATGATTTAATAGAAGGAAAAGCTTCACACTTTACCATGAGAATTCTAATGATTGTGATTATACTTATGATGTTTCTTTCAAAATGGATTACAATTCCAACAAATGCTGCTTTATTTATAATTATAATATTTTGCATGATTACGAATATATTAGCTAAAAAATATTATAATTATTTTCTTTAATTAGGAGAAGGCTATGAAAAATAGGATAAAAGAATTGCGTTTAGAACATAAGATAACACAACAAGAATTAGCAGATAAAGTATGTGTGTCTTCAAGAACAATTATTTCTTTAGAAAAACAACAATATAATCCATCTGTTTTATTGGCATATAAAATTTCTTCGGTCTTTAACCTACCAATTGAAGAAACTTTTATATTTGAAGAAGATGACTAATTATAAAAATGTATGCAATAAAATAATAAAATAATGAGCGGAGGAAAATATTATGATAATTGAAAAACTATTATTTATACTTTTCGGAGTAGTATTAACATTATGGGGAGTATATAGAATGAAAACAGATAAGGCGTTTGTAGGGAAAACGCAAACAAGAAAAAATATTTTTAACCTTTTAATATTAGGAGAAGCTTCTGGAATAGGCCAATTGTTAGGTGGAATTACGTGTATAGGTTTAGGAGTTTTATCTTTTATAATTAAGTAATTTGTAATATTGAGTAGTTAAAGTTAATAAAAAATGAGATAAAAACCATGATTCTTAAAAATAAGTTTCATGGTTTTTTCATTTAAAGGAATTTAAATGGTGACTATAGAATAATCTAGAGAAAGTTATGAAAAAATTTAAACTATTAATCTATTTAAGTAATAAGGAGAAGAATAATGGAAGAATTGAAATACAAAGTTCCAAGTCGGAGGATTGCAGAAGAAATATTAAAGGAAGCATCTATTTTAAATCCTGGTCCATGGGTGGAACACTCAAGATATGTAGCAGAGGCAGCGGCCTTAATTGCTCAATATGATAGGGATTTGGATGAAGATACAGCTTATGTACTGGGATTGCTTCACGATATTGGAAGAAGGAATGGTAGACATTATGTAAGACATGCTATTGATGGATATAATTATGCATTAGAAAATGGATATGATTTTGTGGCTAGAATTTCAATCACTCATGGTTTTCTATGCAGTAATGTAGATGATATATGTGGAGAAATGGATTTAACTAAAACAGAATACGACTTTATTAAAAATTATTTAGGTAATATCGAATATAATTCATACGATAAATTAATTCAATTATGTGATGTATTAGCTCTTCCATCAGGATTTTGTTTAATAGAAAAAAGGATGGTTGATGTGGTTATGAGATATGGATTTACTGATTTTACACTAGAGAAATGGAAAAAAACCTTTGAAATAAAAGAATATTTTGAGAGCAAAATAGGAAAATCTATTTATAGTATCCTGCCAGGAATAGAAAAAAATACTTTTGATTAAACTTTTAAAGAAAGTGCAAAACATGTAAGTATAAAATTGTTAAAAAGAAAAGAGAAACTCCTGAAGAATGTATTATAAGAAAAATTAAGGAAGGGATTAATTGTAAAATTAGCAATTTGAAACTATTTAAAATTTATGTTATCAATTCTTTGAGTTAGGAGAAAGTATTGTGAGGGAGAATGAATTAAAGTCATATCTAAAAAGTCTAGGGGCATCATTGGTTGGATTTGCAGATTTAAATAGCGTTAATACCTCATTGCATAATAATCTAAAGTATGGTATTGCATTTGCAATAAAATTTAAGCCTGAAATTATACAAGGTATTTATGAAGGACCAACAAAAGAATATTATGATGAATACAAAAAAATAAACAAAGAACTTGATGATATCGCTATATGCTGTGTAAGATACATAGAGAAGCAGGGATATAGTGCACTAGCTCAAACTTCAACATATGTTACTAGTGATGAAAATTTGACTACTTATTTACCACATAAGACAGTTGCTACACGGGCAGGAATGGGTTGGATTGGCAAAAATGCTCTTTTAGTTACTCAACAATATGGTAGTGCAGTTCGTATCTCTTCAATACTAACTGATATGCCAGTCATACCAGATATGCCTATCAATGATTCTAGGTGCGGAAAATGTAGTAAGTATGTTGATGCTTGCCCAGCAACAGTAATAAAAGGTAATTTATGGAATATAAATTCAACAAGAGAAGAACTAATAAATCCTTTTAAATGTCGTAAAAAAGCAAGAGAACTACTAAAACAAAGAATAGGAATAGAAATGTCTTTATGTGGAAAGTGTATTGAGATATGTCCATATACACAGCAATATATTAAAAGAAATTCCCATAGGTGTGATTAGAAATATTTTAGTGATATTTTAAGTAAGAGATAAGAAGGCTAACTAAATTAATGTTACCTGATTTTCTCTTTTTATTTTGAAGAAAGTTAGAAAGAAAATTAAAAAATACAATAATATAACTCTAAGTTAAGTTTTATGAGAATCAATGTTTTTATGTTCTTGCACCTTTATGCCATTGATATGACTAAGGCTAAGTCTCCTAGAGTAAAGCAATATTTTAATAAAAATTAGCTTTCACTAATACGATTATTTCAATTATAAATAAACATTTATGTATAAATATGTTATTTAAGTAAAGATGGTGTTATAATATATACATATTTAGTTAAATAGTTTAATAAATTAAATTATATTAATATACTGTAAACTATTACTGAGGTGAATAAACAATAGATATACAATATTGTTCAGAGGAGATGATTCAATAATATAAAGTAATAGACGGGTATGTAAATGGGGGGAAATTATGAGATTAGAAAGTAAAAATTATAATGCGGGGGATATAATTAAAATTCCATTTAAATTTGCACCAGCACAGGCTACATTAATAGCAATACAAAAACTTTTGGATGGTTTAGTTCCAACACTACAAATTTTGGCTACGGCTAAGTTTCTAGATATTGCAATTTTAATATTTAAACAAGAAAAAGATATTAAAGATATAGTAATGCCTTTATTATTTGTGATACTTCTTTTAGCTTATGACTGGATTTCTACGCAATTATCAAAGTTTGCAGAGGTTCAGATTAAAAACAGACTAAGAGGTGAATTCAGGGTAAAGATTGTAGAAAAAATAGCAACCTTGAGATATAAATATATAGAAAGTCAGGATAGTTGGGATTTGATATCTAGGGTTATAAAGGAGCCAGAAGTTCAATGTACTAAGGCCTATATTTCATCTTTAGATATGATAGCAATGATTTTAAAAATAACAGGAATACTAGTAGTTTTATTTATTCAGGTATGGTGGTCTGCAGTTTTAATTGTTTTAATTTCTGTACCTCTATTTTTTATAGCTTTAAAAAGTGGAAAGGAAACTTATGAAGCAAATAGAGAAGTAGAGAAAAATAAAAGAAAGGTTAAATACTTAGAAGAAGTGTTAAACGGTCGTGAGGCAGTGGAAGAAAGAACCTTGTTTGGCTATTCTGATAAGATTAATAACCAGTGGCATAAAGAGTTTGAAACTGCTAGAAAGCATGAACTTAAGGTAAGTCTTAAATGGTACGTTAATATGAAAACTGGTGGGGTTATTATTGCTATTTTATCTGTATTGATAGTTTTAATTTTAATAGGACCTGTAACTAGTGGAATTTTATCCATAGGAATGTTTATGTCCATTGTTAATAGCGTATTTGAATTAATACAATATTTAGCTTGGAGCCTTCCTGAGTATGGAGATAATTTAGCAAAGAATAAAGAGTATCTTGTTGACTTAACTAACTTTTTAAAATTAGAAGGTGATGAAGGATACTTATTAAGACCAGCTAAGGAGGTTAGCAAATTAAAGTCCTTAGAGTTTAGAAATGTATCTTTTAAATATCCAGGCACAGAAAAGTATATTTTAAAGGATATGTCTTTTGTCATAGAAGAAGGAAGGCATTATGCTTTTGTAGGTGCTAATGGAACTGGTAAGACTACAATAACTAAACTTATAACTGGCTTATATGAGGACTTTGAAGGAGAAATTTTGATAAATGGAAAATCTATAAAGACATATAGACAAGATCAGTTAAAAGCAATGTGCTCTGTAGTGTATCAAGATTTTGCAAGATATTGTATTTCTTTTAGAGATAATATTTTATTAGGAGATATCAATAGCTTTGATAACCTAGATAATATGAATAAGTCTATAGAAACTGTTGAACTGCAAGATGTTGTTGGAGGATTACCTCTAGGTATCAGTTCAAACTTGGGTAAAATTAAAAATGATGGTGTAGATTTGTCAGGAGGACAGTGGCAACGTATAGCTATGGCAAGGGGAATTGTAAGTCCAGCATCCATTAGAATTTTAGACGAGCCAACTGCAGCCTTAGATCCTATAAGTGAAAGTAATGTCTATGAAAAATTTGAAGAGATAAGTAGGGGACAAACTACTATATTTATCAGTCATAGGCTTGGCTCAACAAAGATTGCAGATGAAATCTTCGTTATAGGAGATGGAGCCATTGTAGAAAGTGGTTCCTATGAGGAGCTTATGAAAAGAAATGGGGTTTATACAAAAATGTATGAAAGTCAAAGGAGTTGGTATATATAATGGAAGGGAAAAGTAAAGATATTTCTTTTTTAAAGATAGTAAGGACAGTTGAACCTATGATAATTAAATCATGTCCTATACTTACAGTGGCAGCTATATTAACTTCAATACTACATAGCTTGGCTTATGTAGTAAATACTTTCATGACACAAAAGTTTTTTGACTCCATTACAGCTACTTTCTTAGGGAAAGTAGAGTTAAAAATAGTATATTTTATGCTAGGAGGACTATGTATTTCATTAGTTCTTACACAAGTGCTTAATGGGATATCTAACTTTTTAGCTAATGCCTTAGTTAATAAGGCAAAGGGAACTATAGGTAAGATATTAAATCATAAAAGCTCAAAGTTAGATGCCGCTGATTTTGAAAATCCAACATTACTTGATGATATTAATAAGGCTCAGAAGGGATTAGAGGGTGGACTTTGGATGTCTTTGATATTAATTGTAATAGTAACCTTCTATATTCCATATTTTATTTTTATGGGTATATATCTTTATAAATTAAAGCCTATACTTTCTATTTCTATTATATTAGTATTTATTCCAGTAGCTATATCACAACTAATTAGAATTAAGATATTCACTAATTTAGAAGATAAGGTAGCTCCAATAAGAAGAGAATATGAACATTATGAAAAATGTATAATGGATAGAGAATATTATAAGGAAACAAGGCTTTTAGGAGGGTTCTTCTATTTCAAAAAAAGATATATAAGTACCTTAGAGCTTATGAATAAAAATAATTGGCAAGCAGAAAAAAAATCAGGACTTGCAGAGCTAGCCATGAAGATGTTAACATTACTTGGTTATATGGGGGTTTTAGCACTTCTTGTATATGCACTTTTAGATGGTTCTATATCAATAGGTGCCTTTGGGGCAGTATTTTCATCTATAGGCTTTATGTTTTCTTTAATGAATGAGCTGATATGTATGCATATAGGAAACATGGCTGAAAATTTAGGTACAGTGAAAAACTTTATTAGATTTTTAGAAATCCCTGAAAGAGAAGGGGAGGACATAGAAATTGTAGGAGTACCTAGTATTTCAATTGATAATGTAAGCTTTACTTATCCAGGAACTGATATAAGTTCTTTGAAAGACATATCTTTAAAGATGAATTCAGGAGAAACCATTGCCATTGTTGGGGAAAATGGAGCTGGTAAGAGTACCTTAGTTAGGATTCTTACAGGAATATATAGCCCTACTAAAGGTAATGCTTCAATAAATGGTATAGATATAGATAAAATATCAGCTAAAGAATTATATAGGGTTACATCAGGGGTATTTCAAAAATACCAACGATATAAAATGACTTTAAGAGATAATATATCTATAAGTGAAAAATCTAATGAAATAAAGGAAGAACTACTAAAAGAAGCTATAGATAAAGCAGATTTTCAGGTTTCAAAGGAAAAATTTCAAGATGGTTATGATACCATGCTATCTAGAGAATTTGATGGTATAGATTTATCTGGTGGGCAATGGCAAAGGTTAGCTATAGCTAGGGGTTTTTATAAGGATAGTAACATGATAATTTTAGATGAACCTACAGCAGCCATAGATCCTATAGAAGAGACTAAAATATATAAGAAGTTTAAAGAGATGTCCAAGGATAAAACTGCTATAATCGTTACTCATAGACTTGGTTCTGCTAAGATTGCAGATAGAATAGTAGTTATGGATAAGGGTGAAATTGTACAAGTAGGTACCCATGATGAACTTATAAGTATAGATGGAAAGTATAGTGAGATGTATGAAGCTCAAAGTAAGTGGTATCTAACTGATCAGGATGAAAAGGCAGTTTGATTTAAGGGATTAATGCAAAATATTTAAAGGTTTGAGTCTGAAATGGGTTAGTAAGTTGGTATATAAGGGCTCTATAAGAGTTTGTGAATTTAAAAATCATGGATAGATATCAGTTATTTATACTGAACTATCCATGATTTTTTTATATTATATTACTAGAGATAATTTGGATACAATCCTAATACTATTGAACGTTATACATGCCATTCTTCTCCATGTATTGGAATATAGCTTCTCCGTGTTTTTGTTCTTCTTTTTGTATGTGATTTAATACATCACGAACTCTAGTATCTCTAAATTCGAATATTGTAGTATCATAGGTTCCTGAAACATATTTTTCAGTCATCAATAAATCTGTACACATATCAGCATCAGATAAATTAACTCCTCCTGATTGCATATTATTTGTATTTGTTGTGGAACCTTGAGCTGTCATATTTTGCCCTGAGTTTTGATTTTGACTTTGCGGATTCTGTTGACCTTGTTGTTGCTGACCCATTTGAGGAAGTTGACCACTTAATAATTGATTGATGCTACCTAGATGGGTTCTTTCTGATTGTCCATTAGCATTAAAAATATCTTTTAACTGACTGTCTTTAGCTTGATTTGCATAATTTGTATACTTTTCAATGCAAATTTCCTCATGTTTTTTTTGATCCTCTAGTAAAGTTCTTTCTTTTTGTGATAATGTTATTTCCATAATACTGCACCTCCGATTATATTTTGTGTAAAACCAATTATTTTATACTAGTAAATGAAATAGTATTGAATTTTAAACAGTATACTAGAAAAAACAGGTTAACACTCAATTTAGGTGTTAACCTGCTTGGTATATATAGAGATGACATAACAATGAGAATTATATCACTATAGGGATTTGTTTTTTACAGTTTCAGAATTAAAGATTTCTTCATTAAATTCTCCTTCAGCCTTTGCTACAATCATTGTACATACTGCATCACCAGTAATATTAACAGAGGTTCTTGCCATATCTAGAATCCTATCAATTCCCATGATTAAAGCGATACCTTCCACTGGTAAACCTACTGATTGTAATACCATGGATAACATAATCATTCCTACACCAGGTACTCCAGCTGTTCCAATTGAAGCTAAGGTGGCTGTTAAAATAACAGTTAAGAAAGAACTTAAGGTTAAATCAACACCATAAATTTGAGCAATAAATACGGTAGCTACACCTTGCATAATAGCGGTCCCATCCATGTTAATAGTTGCCCCTAGTGGTAATGTAAAGGAAGCAACATCCTTCGAGATTCCTAAATTTTCTTCTGCAATTTCCATGGATACTGGTAAGGTTGCACTACTGCTTGAGGTAGAAAAAGCTACTGAAATGGCAGGGAAGAATTTTTTGAAAAATCTTATAGGACTTAATCTAGTAAATAATTTTAATAGCCCACCATAGACAATAGTAGCATGAATAAGTAAGCTTATTAAAACTAATGACATATATTTTATTAAAGGTATCATTGCATCAAAACCTTGAGTGGCAAAGGTACGAGCGATTAAACCAAATACTCCAATGGGTGCAATTATCATTACGAAGTCTACGATTTTCATAATAAGGTCATTTAATTGTTGAAAAAGATTTGTTATCATTTTAGTTTTCTCACCTAGAGTAGATAATCCTACACCTATTAACATGGCAAATACAATAATTTGTAGCATGTTCCCGTTTGCCATGGATGCAATAGGGTTGTTCGGTATCATATCAAGGATAACTTCAACTAATGGTGTAGCCTCTTTGATAGTAACTTCACTTAAACTAGAATTTGATAAATTTAATCCTACACCTGGTTTAAATACTGTAGACAGTGATAATGCAATTGAAATGGCAATAGCCGTAGTAGCTAAGTAAAATAATACTGTTTTTACTCCAATTCTACCTAACTTTTTAATATCTCCCATGCTGGCAGCTCCGTTAACTAGAGAAATAAAAACTAAAGGTACTACAAGCATCATAATAGCTTTTAAAAATGCCTGTCCAACTAAATAGAAAACTCCATTAATTAATAATTCATCGCGAATGAAACCCTCTGGAATGAAGTTGAATATAATACCTGTCATTAAACCTAGGATTAATCCGATAAATATTTTTGTTGATAAACTTATTTTGCCTTTTTTCATTTTACCAATCCCTTCTAATGATTTTTATTATATAAATTAAATTTTTACCTAAAATTATAGAATTATATGGTGAGTAAAATTATATAATGAATAAAAACAAAAGTCAAACTGCAATTATTGGAAAAGTGAAAAATGAATATGAAATATTTTAAAATCAATATAGCATTATTTGATTGAGTGTTAATCTAGTAATAGCGCACATTATCATGGTTATAGATATAGATGTTGAATGTATAAAACTTTTGATATATACAAGTAAATTTTGAAGGATTTTAAAATAAGTATGCAATATTCGTGTAAATAATATCAATGTAGTTAAGAAGAAAGATAAAACTTGAAAAGTTATTTTAATAAATTAACAAATAATAACATATAAAGGATTGTTATTTGCATGGATATATTTTACACTTAGTATAATAGGTTAACAGATACTGTTTATCCGATGCCTATAAGCTCTAATACTCCAATATTCTTCAAAGTGGGAGTAAAGAGCTCTGTTTATATTAAATTTTTAGGAGGGGAATTTATGTTATTTATATTTATGGGGCCAAGCTGTTCGGGGAAATCTTCAGCAGCAGAAGAATTAAAAAAACTTACAGATGTACAGATTTACAGTGGAAAAGATTATTTACGTATGGACAAAAATGAAAATAATGCATGGCAACTATTTGAGGAAATATTGAAAGAAGGTTGTAATAACAAAGATTTACACTCAAAATCAATAATCTATGTAATCTCAGAAAAAAAGGATATAGTAAAATTTAAATTTATTAACGATGCTATTACTATAAATTTTACAGCTGATGCAGAAATAATAAAATCTAGATTTGCAAAAAGGATGAATGGAGTTTTACCAAAGCCAGTAGAAAGTATGATAGACAAGCAGTTACTTGAATGGAAAGACATAACTGCAAAGTTACATGTAGATACAAGTAAAGACAGTCCTAGTGATATAGCTAAAAAGATATATGATCTAGGATTAATAGATAATAATGTATAGGTATTATACTAATACACTATGGGTTGGTTGGAATTTATAATTTATGATAAATGTATTAAAAAATATGCTACTAAGCTTAAATTATGTAACTTTGCTGAAAAAATATTGGTGATGCAATAAATTGATAAAATAGTCTAATAATTTTTATTTACTTTATAAGTTTTCTATGGTAAAATTTACACATAACATATGGGAGGTGCTATAAAGTGATTATTGCTACTTGTTAATTAATTTTTAATGTAAAAATTAATACTGAAAGAAGTCTTAACTACCTAATTATTTAGGTTTATTTGTTGTGCTTCTTTAGAAAATTTACAAGTAAGCGATGTGAAGTTTATAGAACTAAAATTAAAATCTTTTTTACACTTTATATAGTATATTTTTTATTGTGTAAAATATTGTAGATATTTTGGTTGTAATGAGGCGTTGCTTTATTACAGCCTTTTTTAATTTAGTTGAAGAGGTAAAACATCTAACCCTTTAAATTAGATAGGTGAAAATGAAAAAATAAATAGGATAAGGGGTATGAGTATATGAAAAATCAAGTAAAAAATGAATTTAAGGAAATATTGAATATATTTAATGAAGCCTATGTTAAAAGGGATATTAATGAAATAGATATCTTTATGGATAAATTATTTGATAAGGATGAAAGTGTAACTATAGTAGGCACATGTGATGACGAGTGGTGTATTGGATATGAGGAAGTTAAGGATATATTTTTAAGTGACTGGGAATATTGGGGAGATTTAAGAGTTATAGCTGATGAGGCTACTGTAATGGAACTTGAAAATACAGCTATAATTTATACTCCAGCTACAGTGAAATATTCTTTTAACAGTAGAAGTGACACATATACACGTTATTTAGGATATATTAAAGAATATTTTGATGAAAGTTCTGATGAAAGTAAAAAATCTAATAAGGTTAAATTAACAGAAATTAATTGGTCCTTATGTCATTTATTAAATCAAAGGGATGATATAGAAAGAGATTATCTATGGGATATACGTATTTCCTTTATATTAATAAAAAAAGAAAATAGATGGATTATAAAGCATATGCAGTTTTCTTTACCTGTAGTTGGACATCTACCAGATGTAAGGGAATATAAAGATAGTTGTGATAGAACTGAGGTTAATAAAAAAATAAAGGAATTAGAAGAAGCTTATCATAAAAATAAGATAAAGAAAAATGAAATAATAGAATTAATAAAAGACTTTAATAGTGAGTATCTAGATAAGGATATGGAATTAAATTTGATAATTGATAAATATTTTTCTTCTAATAATATATTTGTTGCTAATACAGATAAAGAAATATTCACTAGTAAAGAAGAAATTAAGAAGTTAATTAAGGATCATAGAGTATGCTATGATGAGATCAGGTTAGACAGTGAAAATTCTATGGTTGATTTTAATGAGGATATAGCTTGGGTAGTAATAAGAGGTACTATGGAAAAAGTTATTTCAGAAGAAGAGTCCTTTGAAAACACAGTTAATAAAATAAAGGATATATTTAATAAGGATTTAAATGATAAAGAAAAGCTTTTTAACATTAGAAGAAGAATTGCTGAAACCTTCAAAGAAAATGCTAAAGGTGAAGATTGTATATGGCCATTTAGATTAGAGGGTGTGCTTATTAAAGAAAATAACAAGTGGGTATTTAAATATCTCCAATTTGCTTTTCCTTTTAATTATATTCTTGAGGGAAAGACAGAAGCGGCATCTTTAATAAAGAAATATTAATAACAAAGAGACTAGTAGGGAGAATCCTTACTAGTTTTTTGTATAAATAAGGTTTATTCAAATAGTATAATAAGCAATTAAGGGGAATAATATAAATCTCAGTTAATGCAAATAAATATACTTGGGTGATGTAAATGGATAAACTTATAAGCAATAAAAATCTTATAAAAATTAGCTCTAGGATAATAATTATTATTTACTTTATTTTTTTATGGATTGATTTTATAACCAAAGATTTAAAAAACACATATTCAGTGACATTAAAATATTCAGCTATAGTGCTTTGCTTTATCATATCCTTATTAATTAAATCCCATGGATATAGCAAAAGAGATAAAGGTTTAGTTCAGCTTGCTCGACTATTTACCTTAATTGCAGATTATTTTCTTGCAATTTCCGGCAATTATATTATGGGAGTTTTTTTCTTTTCTCTAGTTCAAATAACTTACATAATAAGGCATAGTATTATGGAAAATAGTAAATATAAAAACTTATTGTTTTTTATAGTATCATTGTCCATAGCCTTAACAGTTTCATTAAAAATAGAAATAGCATCAATAGGAAAAAATCTTGTTGTTTTAGCACTTATATATGCATCTTTATTAATCACTAGTCTTTACTGCTCAGTGAGTACCATAACTAGAGGTAAATATTCTCAAAAAACTTCATGGATAATTGCTTTAGGTATGTTTTTATTTTTTATGTGTGATTTAAATGTGGGACTTTATAATATAGTAGCAGGAGGCAACATAAAATTTTTTCTGGGTTTTTTAATATGGTTATTTTATCTTCCTTCTCAACTATTACTTACATTAAGTGGATTTAAAGTTCAATATCTAAAGAAAGTTTTTTGTAATATTTAACTTTAAGATATTATGAATAATTATTTAAAATCCTACAAAATATAAATACTTAGATAAGAGATAAGTCTAGCTAAGAAATGCATTTAGATTAAGATGAAATTAGAGTTGTTTAGCTATAATTTCAAATGATTATTATATGTTAGAAAGGAGAAGATTATGTTATTAATTAAAAATGGTAAAATATTGACCATGGCTGGTGTGGATTATGATAAGGGATGTATCTTAATAGATGGGAAAAAAATTATAAAGGTAGGAGAATACATTGATGAAGATAACAGTGCCATTTCTGAAGTCATTGATGCAAGCAATTGTATAGTTATGCCTGGAGTAATAGAAGCTCATAGTCATATTGGTATTCAAGAAGAAAGAAAAGGTTTCGAAGGTAATGATTGCAATGAAATGACTGAGCCAGTTACACCTTACCTTAAAGCCTTAGATGCTATTAACCCTATGGATTCCACTTTCCACAAAGCCTTGAGTGCTGGGATTACTGGAGTAATGGTTGGACCAGGAAGTTCAAATGTGGTGGGTGGGCAGTTTGTATTTATCAAAACTCACGGTAGAGCAATAGATAATATGGTTGTTCTGGAACCTGCTGCAATGAAGGTTGCATTTGGAGAAAATCCAAAATCAAATTATAATGATAAAGATAAGATGCCAACATCACGTATGTCCATAGCTGCTCTTTTACGAGAAGAGTTGTTTGAAGCTCAGCAATATTATAAAAATAAGAAAAACTCTCAACAATCAGGTAATGAAGACAAGGATTTTAATGAAGAGTTTAGAAAAGAATGTTGGTTACCTGTATTTGATAAAAAGATACCTTTAAAAGCACATGTACATAGAGCTGATGATATTCTAACTGCAATACGCATAGCTAAACAATTTGGATTAAAAATGACTCTTGATCACTGTACAGAAGGGCATTTAATTGCAGAAGAGATAAAGGAGTCTGGATTCCCAGCTATAATTGGGCCAACGCTATCAGTACGTAATAAAATAGAGACACAAAATATGGATTTTAAAACAGCAGGCTTGTTGCATAAGGCAGGTGTAAAGGTAGCTATTACTACAGACCATCCTGTTACAAGAATACAAGATTTGGCAATTTGTGCTGGATTCGCAGCAAAAGAAGGATTGGGTATAGATGAAGGACTTAAAGCAATTACAATAAATGCAGCTGAAATATGTAATGTATCACATAGAGTTGGAAGTATTGAAGTTGGAAAGGATGCTGATATTGCAATCTTTGATGGCAATCCCATGGAGATATTTACGAAAACTTTGTATACTATAATTGATGGTGAAGTGGTTTATAAACCAGAAGACTAGCTACAATAATTTTTAGGAACAGGTTTTTGATTTAAAACTAAATAACTTTTTTATTACTTTATTATAATAAAAGTGGCAACAAAGCCAGCTAATACTGATTTTGTTGCCACTTTCTTACATGTAGAAATAAATTCCTTTGTTCCCATAAGTTGTGTATGTGAAATATTATTTGTTGTTGTTATTTTTGTTGTTGTTGTTATTTTTGTTGTTGTTGTTATTTTTGTTATTATTGTTGTTATTATTATTGTTGTTTTTGTTGTTATTATTTTTACAATTGTTGTTTTCCATGACATATCACCTCCTACCTAACTTATAATTTGCAAAAAAAAATATATTATTCATTCTAATAAAAAATTATCAATAAAAATTTTTATGCATAGTTTTTCTTATATAAGTGATTTTACACTAGACTAATTAGCAAAAATTTTTTAAAATATAAGGTACATGATTTTAAGTTGTAAAATTGATATAAAAGAAATACATTTTGTTAAATTACACAAAAAAATAAGGTGTTAAAAATTTGATTTCTAATGGAAGTATAGAAATTTATAACATTAAGCCTTAAGCATAAAAAACAAATTGTAAGATATAATAAAGCTATAAAAAGCTATTTAGGAGGAAACAATGATAGAAAAAACACAAAAGAAGACAATAACATTTATTGAAGCCATTGCAATAGTAGTTGGAATGATAATAGGATCTGGAATATTCCTAAAACCAGGTATTGTTTTTAATGATGCAGGTTCACCTATAATGGGCATAATGGCTTGGGTAGTTGGAGGTATTATAACTTTAGCTTCTGCTCTTACAATTGCGGAGATAGCTTCATCTATACCTAAAACTGGTGGGTTATATGTTTATCTTGAGGAGCTGTATGGAGAAGTATGGGGTTTCCTATTAGGATGGGTTCAAACAGTAATATCTTATCCTGCATCGGGAGCAGCTTTAGCCATAGCTTTTTCCACTTATGCTACATTTTTTATTCCAATCAATAACTTCGAGCAAAAACTTCTAGCAGTAGGAATCTTAGTGTTTGTAATAATCATGAATATAATTAGTACTAAATATGGGGGAGTAATTCAAACTATTTCAACGGTGGGAAAGCTTCTTCCAATAGTTGCTATTATTATATTTGGTTTAATTAGTGGTAAAACTCATGATTTTCGCTCCGTTACCGTTATGACTGAAGGAGCTGGTTTTGGAGCTGCAGTATTGGGTACCTTATGGGCTTATGATGGATGGATAGGGGTTACAAACATAGCAGGTGAATTAAAAAATCCTTCTAAGGAAATGCCTAAGGCAATTATTTTTGGAGTTACTTCAGTTATATTTATATATGCATTAATAAGTATAGCAATGGTTAATGTAATGCCCATTGAAAATATAGTTGCATCAACAACACCAGCATCGGATGTAGCAGTTTCACTATTTGGAAAAGGTGGTGCTGCATTTATAACTGCAGGAATTATAGTATCTGTATTTGGAGCTATGAATGGATATTTATTAACAGGTGCTAGAGTACCATTAGCTATGGGACAGAGAAAACAATTGCCCTATTCAACTCAATTGGGTAAGATACACAAAAAATTTGGAACTCCTACTAATGCATTAATTCTTGAAGGGGTGCTAGCTACTATTTATATTTTCTCGGGAACATTTAATACTCTTACGGACTTATTAATATTTGTTTTATGGATATTCTTTGTCATGGGTGTCTTTGGTATATTTAGACTTAGAAAAAAAATACCTGTAGATAAAAGGCCATATAAAGTTCCTCTTTATCCATTCATTCCAATGGTGGGAATATTAGGAGGAATTTACATATTATATAGTACAATTGTATCTGCACCATTGAATTCTATAATAGGGATTGGTATAGCTCTTGCTGGTCTTCCAATATTCTATTATTTAAAAAGAAAATAGTGTTCAGCCTCAATGATTGAGCTATGACTCTATATTAATAAAAGATTGATTCGGATAATTATTCGAATCAATCTTTTTTATAATGTATAGAAAACTATTTAAGCAAAAATTCAATAGCAAAGTAAATACAATAAAAATTGAATTTTACACTATTCTTATAACTGAATTGTTACGATAAATTAAACAATATATATATAATGTGAATAAAGTGTGAAGGAGTTGATATTATGAGAATTGAAGGTATAAAAAAAGTTAGTTCTAAAATGAGTATTGCAACAGTAATAATAACTCTAATAACAGCGATTACTATAAGTGTAGTAATGTCTTATATGAATATTCAAACTAGCAATGCACTATTAGATAGTGAAAGACAAATCTTAAATGAAGATTATGATATGAAAATTAAGGAACAAGTAGAAATTGTAATTGGTATGATAGATACAATAAATAAAAAGACTGAAATAGGTAAACTAACTGTTGATGAAGCTAAGAAACAAAGTGCGGATTTAGTAAGAGAGTTGAAGTTTGGTGAAGAGGGTTATTTTTGGATCGATACTGTTGAGGGTGAAAATATTGTGCTTTTAGGGTCTAAAACTGAAGGAACAAATAGATTAAATTCACAAGATGTTAAAGGAAAATATCTTGTGAAAGAAATAATAGAGAATGGTAAAAAGGAGAATGGAGGATATACTGAATATTGGTTTCCAAAATCGGGAGAAACAGAAGCATCACTTAAAAGAGGATATAGTAAATTATATGAACCTTTTAATTGGGTAATAGGAACAGGGAATTATATAGATGAGATTGATAAGATAATAGCTGAAAAAGAAGCTATTATAAAAAAAGACTTAGTAAAGAGTATAACTATTAATATAATTTTACTTATTGCCTCATTAATAGTAGCAATAGTTTTATCATCTTTTGTAAGTAAAAAAATAATAAAACCTTTAATTATAATTAAAGATTTTGCAACTCGATTAGCTTCTTATGATTTTTCAGCACCTATTAGTATAGAGAGTAAAGATGAATTTGGACAAACAGCTATTGCTTTAAATATTGCACAAGAAAATGTAAATGGATTAGTAAAAATAATAATGGAAAACTCAGAAAATATCAGTGCATCTGCAGAAGAACTTTCAGCAACAGTTGAAGAATTGGCAGCTAAAACTGTAACTGTTAATGAAGCTGTAAATATAATTGCAGAAGGTGTACAAGAATCCGGCGCTACCACAGAGGAAATAAGCGCTTCTATTGAAGAAGTAGACTCAAGTATAAATATATTATCTTCAAGAGCTATGGAAGGAAGTAATAATGCCAGTGAGTCTAAAGGAAGAGCAAGCAAGGTAAGGGATAATAGCAAAAAGGTAAAGCAGGTAGCAGGAGAACTATATATTCAAAAGGAAGCGAATATGAAAAAGGTAATAGATGAAAGTTCTGTAATAGATAATATTAGAGTTATGGCAGATACTATATCTTCTATATCAGATCAAACTAATCTGCTTGCTTTAAATGCAGCTATTGAAGCTGCAAGAGCAGGAGAGCAAGGGCGAGGTTTTGCAGTAGTTGCAGAAGAAGTAAGAAAACTTGCAGAACAATCTTCTGGTGCTGTAGTAGAAATACAAAAAACTATAGAGACAGTAAAACAAATATTTAATAAAAGTATAGAAACAGGAAATGACATATTAAAATTCATTGATGTAGATATAATGAAGACTTATGATGAATACGAAGAAACAGGTAATCAATACTATGTTGATTCTGATTTTGTAAGTGATATGTCAGAAGAAATAGCAGCTATGTCACAAGAAATTACAGCCACAGTAGGACAAGTGAGTGAAGCAATTCAAAATATGGCTGAATCTTCACAAGAATCTAGTGAAAAAGCAGAAACTATAAAAGAAAGCATGGATGAAACTACAAAAGCTATAGAGCAAGTAGCTCAAACAGCACAGGTTCAGGCTGAACTTGCGCAACAATTAAATGAAATGATTCAAAAATTTAAGATATAAATTTTAAATTTTTCAATATAAGAAGAAAGACTATGAGATATCTAAATTAATAACTCATAGTCTTTCTTTTTCCCTTTCTCGTAGATATTAAATGTCATGACCTAATTAGTTACATATATAAATAGTATTATTAATGTGTATTTTTAAGATTTTAATAGGAGTAAATGTTATAGTAAGGTTAACATAATGAATTATATGAAGTATCATAGGAAGATGAAAACTAAAAAAATATATTTAAATTAACATTTAATAACAAAATATTATTACAAAAAATAGTATAAAAT
>NZ_DLCT01000003.1:81736-319299 GCF_002480755.1 Clostridium sp. UBA7791
ATTTTATACTATTTTTTGTATGTGAAAATAAAATCAATTTAATGAAATAACAAGAAATATTAAGCTTATACTATTTTAATATATTAATTGATACGATAAATAAAATAATATATTGTAAAATATAAGCTAAAAATGAGGGAGGCTGAAATTATGAAGTTTAAGGGTGTGAAGGTTAAAGGTATAAAAATTAAAAGTATTAAGGTAAAGATGATTTTGTTACTTATGCCTGTAATAATAGCTTCTATGGTTGTACTGGCATATATGAGTTATTCAAGTGCAAAAAAGATAATAAATAGTGAGCTCGAAATAAACATGAATAGTAAACTAAATGAAAAGTCGCAAGAAATTGAAAAGAGTTTGGAGAGGCATCAGAAAATATCTGAAAGTTTAGCTAAAGTGGCTGAGAATTCTGTATCATCGCTGACTGAAGAAAATTATAAAGGTGTGTTGGAAAGCTTAATTGACACAAATGATGAAACTTTTGGAGCTGGTGTTTGGTTTGAACCATTTAAATATAAGAAAGATATTCAGCTATTTGGACCTTATGCATACAAGTTAAACGGTAAAGGTACTTATACAGATGAATATAGTAAGACAGATTATAAAACAGGTGATTGGTATAAAATAGGACAAGACACTGATAAGAGTGTTGAATGGTCATCACCTTATTATGATGATGTAGCGAAAGTTTCTATGATAACTGCTACATGTCCAATGTACGATTCAAATAATAATTTTATAGGAGTTACCACAGCAGATATAGATTTATCTACTTTACAAAATAATATAAAAAATATGCAAATCGGTAAAGAAGGAAGGGCATTTTTAATAGATAAAAGTGGTTTATATGTTGCAGATGTAGATGAATCTAAAATTATGAAAACTAATATAAAAGATGATGAAAATTCTACATTGTCAGTCTTAGGTGAAAAAATGTTAACTGATAAGAATGGTCAAGGAACATTTACAGATGATAAAGGAATTCAAAAGGTTTATTATAGCACCGTAGAAGGTACAGAGTGGATTATTGCTGTATGTATTCCTGAGGAAGAAGTATATCTTCAAATTAATTCACTAAGAAATAAAATAAGTATAATAATAGTAGTTGCAATTGTAATAGTAGTATTATTTATATTATTTTTTGCTAATTATATAGGAAAGAACATTAAAAAGGTTAATGCTTTTGCTATGAAGATTGCAAATGGAGATTTAACAGAAAAACTAGAATTAAAAAGCAATGATGAGCTTGGTGAAATGAGTAAGTATCTGAATAAGATGACAGAAAACATTCATTCTATCGTAAAAATTATAATGGAGAATTCGGAAAATATAAGTGCATCTGCGGAAGAACTTTCAGCAACTGTTGAGGAATTGGCAGCTAAAACTGTAAATGTTAACGAGGCTGTTAATACTATTGCAGGTGGTATGCAGGAGTCAAGTGCTGCTACAGAGGAGATAACTGCATCTGTTGAAGAAGTGGATTCAAGTGTGAATATATTATCTTCAAAGGCCATGGAAGGAAGCAATAATGCAAGTGATTCTAAAGTGAGAGCCAGCAAGGTAAAGGAGAATAGCAAAGAGATTAAAAAGATAGCAAAAGAACTATACATTCAAAAGGAAGCTAATATGAAGAAGGTTATAGAAGAAAGTTCTGTAATAGATAGCATTAGGGTTATGACAGATACAATATCATCTATAGCTGATCAAACTAACCTACTAGCTTTAAATGCTGCTATCGAAGCTGCAAGAGCAGGAGAACAAGGACGTGGGTTTGCAGTAGTTGCAGAAGAAGTAAGAAAACTTGCAGAACAATCTTCTGGTGCTGTAGTAGAAATACAAAAAACTATAGAGTCAGTAAAACAAATATTTAATAAAAGTATAGAAACGGGAAATGACATATTAAAATTCATTGATGTAGATATAATGAAAACTTATGACGAATATGAAGAGACAGGTAATCAATATCATTTTGATTCTGATTTTGTAAGCAATATGTCAGAAGAAATAGCAGCTATGTCACAGGAAATTACAGCTACAGTGGGACAAGTAAGCGAAGCCATTCAAAATATGGCTGAGTCTGCTCAAGAATCTAGTGAAAAAGCAGAGACTATAAAAGAAAATATGGATGAAACCACAAAAGCTATAGAGCAAGTAGCTCAAACGGCACAAAGCCAAGCAGAACTGGCACAACAATTAAATGAAGTGGTTCAGCAATTTAAAATATAAGGTATAAGTTATACTTATTAATAAAGGGAGAATTCCAGTATAAAATGGGATTTCTCTCTTTATTTTTAAAATATGTAATACGGGTTATTACATTGACTTTATATTTATATAAACGTATAATAATAATATGTTAATAATGGAAATATGGGTGCATTTATGTTAAAAGGGAAGCTAGGTGAAAATCCTACGCAGAGCCGCTACTGTAATTGTCCTATACACAAAGCATATGCCACTGAGTTACTTGGGAAGGCGTTTTGTGTGGACATAAGTCAGGAAACCTGCCTATGTTAGTTGTACAATACTCTTCGTATCTAAGGGTGTGCAAAAATAGAGATTATCGGTGAGGGTATTCTTATCTTATCACCGACTAAATTTGCGTTGTCATAACTAATTTGATGTGCTTTTTATTTCCATACCATATTTGGTATGGATTTTTTATTTGTAGAAATATAATATTAACTGTATTTTGAAAAATGTGTATACCTAATTGAATATTTAAGGTAAGGAGGGTTTATGAGAATTAAGAATAGAAATAAATATATTATCTTGGTCATCTTATTAGTGATTTTTATAATTAGTCTATTTTTAAGTGTTGGCATGGGAGCTATAAATGTTAGCCCTAAAGAAATAATTCAAGCTCTTACAATTAAAAAGGGAACGGCAAATTATCATATTATTTGGAATATACGGTTACCAAGAACTATTGTTTCTGTATTAGTAGGGGCTTCCTTGTCTTTATCAGGTGCAATTATTCAAGGAGTTATGAGAAATTCATTAGCTAGTCCAAGCATAATTGGGGTATCTTCAGGTGCTGGATTTACAGCGCTTTTAATTCTAATTTTATTTCCTCAATATTATCATCTGGTTCCCTTAGGAGCATTTGTAGGGGCTTTTATAGTAACCATGCTTATTTATGGATTAGCTTGGAAAGATGGATTGTTGCCCAATAGGCTAATTTTAGCAGGGGTTGCAGTGAATTCTTTATTAGGTGCAGGAAATAATGCTTTACTAACCTTTTTCCCTGATAGAGTTTCGGGAGTTATAAATTTTATGGTTGGAGGACTTAATGGAGTTACTTGGGCAGATGTACATAGTGTATTACCTTATGTAATAGTGGGAGTAATAATTGCTTTAATGTTACCTGACAAGCTTAACATTCTTGTTTTAGGAGATGAAGTTGCTACTGGGTTAGGTGTTAATGTAGAAAGACTAAGATTTATATTTATAATTTTATCTTCATTACTTGCAGGTAGTGCAGTAAGTGTAGTAGGCTTATTAGGTTTTGTGGGCTTAATTGTACCACATATTACTAGATTGATTATTGGAGCTGATTACCGATTTTTGTTTCCAGCAGCAGTTTTATTAGGAGCTATTGTTGTGCTTATATGTGATTTGCTTGCAAGAACATTATTTTCTCCTATTGAAATACCAGTAGGAATAATAATGTCTGTATTGGGTGCACCTTTCTTCTTATATTTACTTAGATCAAGGGGGGCTAAATAATGATTGCCTTAGAAGCAAAAAAAATTAATGTGAGTTATAGTAAAAAGAAAATTATTGATAATTTAGATTTTGAAGTTAAAAAAGGTGAAATAGTAACAATTATTGGTCCTAATGGCTCAGGGAAGTCTACCCTTATAAAAGCTCTGTCTAGATTTATAAATGTAACTAGTGGTGAAGTAGAGTTATATAGTAAGAATATTTATAAGTTTAATACCAAGAAAATTGCACAGGAGATGGCAATATTACCTCAAGTTAGAAATATTAATATGGATGTAACCGTTGAGAATTTGGTGTCTTATGGAAGGCAGCCCCATTTGAAATTTGGGACAAGAATAAATAAGGATGATGAGAAAATAATAAAGTGGGCAATGGAAAAGACAAAGATATACAATTTAAAAGATAGATATGTATCTACACTTTCGGGTGGAGAGAGACAAAGAGCGTGGATTTCAATGGCTTTGGCGCAAAAACCTAGTATTTTAGTGTTGGATGAACCTACAACTTTTTTAGATATATCATATCAATTAGAAGTTCTTGAAACGGTTAAAGAATTAAATGAATCTTTAAATCTTACTGTTGTTATGGTACTGCATGATTTGAACCAAGCAATTAGATATTCAGATAAAATTTATGTTTTAAAAAAAGGAAAGGTTTGTAACTTTGGAAAGCCTAATGATGTAATAACTTCAGAATTAGTAAAAGAGGTATTTGCCATTGATGCTAATATTTATCATGATGGAGTAAATGATTGTTCATATATAATTCCACAAAAATTGTGTGATTTAAGTATATAAGAAAAATAAATAAAATGGAGGAATAAATGATGAAAAAGTTTAAAATTATGTCACTAGTTATTGCTATAACTATGACTATGGCTTTATTAGTAGGATGTGGAGGTAAAGCTACTAATAAAGAAAATAATGGAGCAACAGATACTAATAAGAAAGGGGAACAAGTTGCAGCTGATTCATTTGAAAGTTATGGTATAAAGGATAATGGGGATAGTATAACTTTTATTGACAGTAGAGATAAAGAAGTAACAATCAAAAAAAATCCTACAAAAGTTGTTTGTGCTTATAATTCTTATTTAGATCTTTGGTATAAATTGGGCGGAAAGGTTGTTGGTCGTGTAGAAGAATCAGATGAGAAATCTGTTCCAGAAAGTAAAGATGCAACAGTTGTAGGAACGGCAGGTGCACCTAGTGCTGAGGCTATTATTTCTTTACAGCCTGATTTGGTAATCCTTTCTAATGGGTTTTCTGCTCATGTAGAATTAGCAACGGTTTTAGAACAAAGTAATATACCAGTTTTATGTATGGGAATTGATAATATAGATGATTATATTAAGGTGGTTAGAATTTATACAGCACTTTTAGAAAGAGAAGATAGCTATAAAAAATATGCCACAGATATAAAAGGTGAAATTGAAGAGATGATTTCCAAGGTTCCTCAAGGTGAAAAATCTAGAGTAATGTTAATGATGAGTACGGTAAAAGGAATAAAAATTAAAGGTTCTGATAGTGCCACAGGTGAAATTTTGAAAGATTTAGGTGCTGATATTATTGGTGATGGTATTGTACAAGGTAAAAGTTCTGTAGATTTTAGCATGGAAGTATTGTTAAAGGAAGACCCTGATTTTATATTTGTTACAGAAATGGGATCTGATACGGAAAAGATAAAGGAAAAGAGAATTGAAGACTTAGAAAAAAATGAAGTGTGGTCTTCTTTAAGAGCTGTTAAAGAAGGAAAATACATCGTATTACCAAAGGATTTATACACATATAAACCTAATGATAGATATGTGGAAGCTTATAATATAATAGCTGAATATTTATATCCTAAAGTGTTTAAAAAATAAAGTAATATTTAGTTAAATAGAAAAACAGGTGATAGTCTCATCTGTTTTTTATTTGCTAAAAAAGATGAAAAGCTTTAAATTGAAAAATTGAAAGAAAACGACAAAATTTTGTTGAAATTTATAATTATTTTATATATAATTTTAAATTAAATACTTCTATATGTTAATAAAGTATAAATAGAAGTTCTTATATTCATTGTTATTTAAAATATAGGATATTGCTATATACTGAAAATTTTTAAAGGGACATTATAGAGTTTTAATGGTATTGCAATATATTGTTAATAAAGTGTCAAAAACGATTTAACAATATATTTTATGGTGATTTCAAAATATAATTAATGTCTGGAAAGCCCTTAAATATAAGGATTTACATTTATGCGGCTATAGAGAATATGATAGCTATAAGCAAAACAATGAATATAGATAAAATTTCTATTCAATTATCTGAAAATTTGTATTATAATAATTATAAAATATATTCTATAATTAAATATATTTTAAACAATTATCAAATTTGATAGGGGGAAAGTTATGGATAAAAATACGAGTAACAGAGGACAATGGGCATCTAATATAGGTTTTATATTAGCAGCAGCAGGTTCAGCGGTAGGTTTGGGGAATATATGGAAGTTTCCGTATTTAGCAGGTGCCAATGGAGGAGGAGCTTTTGTTGTTATTTACTTAGTTATGATTGTAATCATTGGATTTGTAATTATGCTAGGTGAGATGGCAATAGGACGTAATACTCATTTAAGTTCAGTAGGAGCATACAAAAAGTTAAGTGAAAAGTGGGCCTTTGTAGGTTTTATTGGAGTAGTTGTGGGATTTTGCATACTAGCATTTTATAGTGTTATAGGTGGCTGGGTACTAAATTATATAGGTAAGTATTTAATTGGAGGAATATCAGGAGCAGAAGCAGGAAATTATTTTAGTGGATTCATAGCAAGTACTACTCAACCTATAGTATGGCATTTAGTATTTATGGTTCTTTGTTGTGTAATAGTATTGAAAGGAATAGCTGGAGGTATCGAAAAAGCAAGTAAATTTATGATGCCAGCACTATTTATATTATTAGTTATAATTGCTATTAGATCAGTAACTTTAGATGGAGCAATGGAAGGAATAAAGTTTTTTATAAAACCAGATTTTTCGAAGGTTACAATTGGAACAGTTATGGCAGCTTTAGGACAGGCATTCTTTTCATTAAGCTTAGGAATGGGGGCAATAATTACTTATGGTAGTTATTTGGGAAACACAGAAAACTTAGAAAAGAATGCAGTAATTATACCAGCTATAGATACAGCAGTAGCTCTTCTTGCTGGATTTGCGGTGTTACCAGCAGTGTTTGCCTTTGGATTTGAGCCGGGAGCTGGACCAAGCCTCATGTTTATAACGTTACCTTCAGTATTTGATTCAATGCCTTTTGGACAATTTTTTGGTATTTTATTTTTCATATTAATTTTGTTTGCAGCATTAACATCAGCCATATCGTTGCTTGAAGTTGTAGTAGCATTTGTAATTGATACTTTTAAAATAGAAAGAAAGAAGGCTACTATAATAATATCAACAATTTTATTTTTTATAGGAATACCTTGTTCCTTGGCCAATGGACCAGTTATGAAAGATGTATTAATATTTGGATACAATTTCTTTGACTTTATGAGTTTCTTAGCTGAAAATCTACTTATGCCACTAGGAGGACTTCTAATGTGTCTATTCATAGGCTATGTATGGGGTGTTGATAATATCTCAGATGAGATTAGTTGCAATGGTAAATATAGATTTAGAAGTAAACAATTCTTTGTAATAATGATAAAATATATTGCACCAGTTTTAATATTCATTATATGGTTAAATGCCATAGGAGTATTACCATATATATTAAAAATATTTGGAATAACATTATAATAAATTTAAAGGAATACTACTAAACAATATTATTGTTTTGAGTATTCCTTTATTTAATGTATTATAAAATATATAAAGATATTAATCGGAAGAAAGGAGTAGATTACTAATGAATATAAAAGAAGAAAAAATGCAACTTCGTAATGAAATTATGAAACGTATTGCTGAATTATCAAAGGATTATACTTTAGAAGCGGATAAGAAAATTTATGAAAAAGTAATAAATCTTAAGGAGTATAAAGAAGCAAAGGTTATATTTTGTTTTGTAAGTACAGAAGATGAAATTAATACAAGAAATATCATTGAGAATGCATTAGAAAGTGGTAAAAGAGTTGGAGTTCCAAAATGTATAGGTAAGGGGATTATGGAGGTACATGAAATTAAGGGCTATAAATCTTTAAAGGATGGAAAGTATGGGATATTAGAACCTAAGGATGAATGTCCATTAATTAGGTCAGAAGAAATAGATTTTGCTATAATACCTTGTGTTTCTTGTAATAAAGAAGGGTATCGTTTAGGTTATGGAGGAGGATTTTATGATCGTTACTTAGAACATGCTACCTTTACTACAGCTGTTATATGTAGAGAAAAGATTACTTGTGACTATATTCCTTATGATGAACATGATGTGAAAATTCATAAAGTGATTACAGATAGATAAATTAAGATAATTATATTTTGGAATTTTACTAACATAAATAGCTTTTCTCCATATAATAACTATGGATAATATTTTTTAGGAGAAAATTATGGGAAGAGGTTTTATAAAAGTAGAACTCTTTACTGCAAGAGAGGTGGTACCTGTTTCAGGCGGAAATATATTTATTTTAAAAAGTACTTCAGTAGATTTTGATAAAGGGAATATATTAACTACAGATTCTAGCGGAATAACGAAAATATTAGAAGTAGATACACCAGATATTGAACTATCAAAAAATAAAGATTCTGATCAAATACCATATTCAGTATATGATTTATATGTTAGGGCTCCTGGATATAAGGATGCAGTAGTAGAAGGGGTTCAAGTTTTTTCTAATGAAGTATCAATACAACAAGTAGAAATGATACCTACTACTAAGGAAAGAGAATTCTTAGAGGAACTAGAGCATAATTATATTCCACCACATCAGTTGATAGAGGAGATGCCTAGGGTTCAGGTAGATGAGAAAGAGCCAATTTTTCAAAGCAAGGTGTTGATAAGACCATATATTCCGGAATTCATAACAGTACATTTGGGTGCACCATCATCCTATGCAGAAAATGTTACTGTAAGATTTCCAGAGTATATAAAGAATGTGGCATCTAGTGAAATATATCCTACTTGGCCAGAGCATGCTATAAGAGCCAATATATATTGTCAAATTTCCTTTGCATTAAATAGAGTATATACAGAGTGGTATAGAAATAAGGGGTATAACTTTCACATAACTAACTCTACAGCCTATGATCAATACTTTATTAAGGGAAGAAATATTTTTGAGAATATTAGTAGAATTGTAGATGATATATTTAATGAATATATTACTAGAGAAGGTTATATGGAACCACTATTGGCACAATATTGTAATGGCACAACTGTAACTTGTAAAGGGTTATCACAATGGGATACTGTAAAACTTGCTACAGATGGATATGAAACTATGGAGATACTAAAAAATTACTATGGTGATAATATTGAACTAACAAAAACTAATGATATAAGAGGTATAGAGGAATCCTTTGGTGGAACTCCGTTAAAGCTTAATACTACAGGAAGTGATGTAGAAACAATTCAAAGACAAATAAATAGAATTTCTAATAATTATCCAGCAATACCTAAAATAGAACCTGTAGATGGAGTGTTTGGATCAGAGACAGAATCATCTGTAAAGGCATTCCAAAGAATATTTAATTTATATGCAGATGGAATCGTTGGAAAATCAACTTGGTATAAAATATCAGGAATTTATGTAGGAGTTAAAAGATTAGCAGAATTAGAGTCAGAAGGAGAAAAATTAGAAAGTGCAGGTGAGTATCCTGGATATTTATTAAAGCAAGGCTCCACAGGTGATGCTGTATCTCAAATGCAATATTTCTTAAATTTTGTATCTCAATATTATAAAGAAGTGCCTCCAATTAATGGAGATAGTATTTTTGGTGTAAGTACCTTAGATTCAGTAATACAATTTCAAAAGAAATTTGGATTAGATGTAGATGGAATAGTTGGAAAGCAAACTTGGAATAAAATATACTCTGTATATAAAGATATAATTAATGGAAGTAATAAGCCAGAAGGAGATGGATATGAGTATCCAGGATATATATTAAAACAAGGTTCTAGAGGAAATGTCATAAGTAAATTACAAACCTACTTAAGCGCTATAGCAGATAAGTATCCCTCTATAAAAAATATAAATGTGGATGGGATTTTTGGAAAGGCAACAAATCAAGCAGTTATAGATTTTCAAAAGTGCTTTGAATTGAATTCTGATGGTATAGTTGGGCCATTAACTTGGGAGAAGATTGTACAAGTATATCAAGATATTTAAATTAGGAACAATATGATAATAAGATAAAGCTTATTCTATGGATTTAAATTCTATAGGATAAGCTTTTAATTGTATATAATTTACAATTTGTTTAATTATTTGTTCTGTTTTACATAGTATACTATATTTAACAAATAAATCCTTTGGAAAGAAGGTAAAATCCATTGAAGATTACAAAAAGAGTAAGAGATAAGGATAAAAACTATTCAATAAAAGGGAAATCAATAAGTCTAAGAACAGTATTATTTTTTACATTATGCATTTTGACAGTATATATGTCAGCTATTTTAAATTCCTATACACCAGAGCAGATATCACTATGGAGTTATAAGAAACTAAATAATGAATTAAAAACTCACAAAATTAATGAACAATCTAATAAAAGTTACAAGCTTATCTCTGTACCCTATATAAGTCAAGCTGGAGAATATCCAACAGGGTGTGAGGTTGTAAGTACATCTATGATACTAAAATATTATGGATATAATATATCTGTTGATGAGTTTATAGATGATTATTTAGAGAGCTCATTTTTAGAAGAAGTTAATGGAGATTTATATGGTCCTAATCCTAATGAAGCTTTTGTTGGAGACCCAAGAAGTGTATATAGTTATGGATGTTATGCCCCTGTAATTGTTAATTCATTAAATAAAATCTTAGGAAAAGAGCACTGCGTAAAAAATACCACAGGAAGTGGGTTTAATGAACTTATAGAAAATTATATAGATAAAGAAATACCTGTGTTAGTTTGGACAAGCCTTAATTTACTTCCTACTGAATCAGGTGCAGAATGGTATTTGCGAGAATCAGGGGAGAAGTTTCAGTGGATAAGTAATGAGCATTGTATGGTATTTGTAGGTTATGATAAAGATAAATATTATTTTAATGATCCCTATGAAGGTAATGGTGTAGTTGGCTATGATAAGAAGTTAGTTGAAAAAAGATTTAAGGAATTGGGAGACCAATCGATAGTTATTTTAAATAATAAATTAATGAATGAAATATATTAACATAAACATGGAGCTTATACTTTAAGAATATTAAAGTATAGGCTCTATATTTTATAAAAGTTAATGAATTATGTTTCATAGCTACCATTCTTATTATGTGAACATATTGTAAGAATTTCTTAAGGTTTATATAAACAATTATTTAATATTTCAAGGGTAATATAGAAGTATAGCTTGAGAGAAGTCATGGTATAATTAATATGAAGTGGAGGGGAGTACAATGAATTACAATATATTAGTAGTTGATGATGATAAAGAAATAGTAGATGCCATTGAAATATATCTCTCAAACGAAGGATTAAAAATATATAGAGCTTGTGATGGAATTGAAGCTTTAGAAACTTTAGTAGATAAGGAAATACATCTTATCTTGATGGATATAATGATGCCAAGGATGGATGGAATTAGAGCAACTCTTAAAATTAGAGAAGAAAAAAATATTCCAATAATTCTTATCTCTGCAAAGTCAGAGGACACGGATAAAATCTTAGGCTTAAATATGGGAGCAGATGATTATATAACAAAACCTTTTAATCCTTTGGAGTTAATTGCAAGGGTTAAATCACAACTTAGAAGATATGTGACCTTGGGTAATTTTAACAAAGAAGAAGAAAAGGAAGTTTTAAAAAGTGGTGGATTAGAACTAAACACTAAAAATAAGGAAGTATTTGTTGATGGTGAAAGTATAAAACTAACACCTATAGAATTTAAAATTTTGGAATTATTGCTTAAGAATAAAGGAAGAGTATTTTCCATGGAAGAAATATACGAAAGAGTTTGGAATGAAACTAGCTACAATGTAGATAATACTGTAGCTGTGCATATAAGAAGGATTAGAGAAAAAATTGAAATTAATCCAAAGGAACCAAAATATTTAAAGGTGGTGTGGGGAATTGGATACAAAATCGACAAGTGTTGATGAAAAGGATAGAGAGTATGAAGAAATGGTAAAAGACTGTAGAAGAATAAAAATAGCAAAGACTATAGCTATTATAATAACTGTAGTAATGGTCTCCATATCCCTAATTTCTTTTAAAGATATTAGAGTTAATAGTGGTATTTTTGATGAAAGAAGTCTGTATGGAAGTAAATTTTTAGGAAGTGAAATCAACTCTTTTACAGAAAAGATTCTTGAAGTAATGGAACTTTATAAAACAGAAGATTATATTAAGGAAATAAAAAATTTAACCCAGGAAGAAATTCAATGGAAAAAAGAAATTATAAGAAAGAAGATTCAAGAAGAGTATGATAATGAGCGAAGTAAGTTACATGAAAAATACACTAACAATTGGGATGAAGAGAAGGTTAACAAAGAGGAAGAAGCTATCTATAAAAGCATAGAGGAAAAGTACAATTATAGTGATGAAGAACTAAAAAAGTTAATAGTTGAAGAGAAGTTGGTGAATTATAATAGGTATATTAAGACTTTGGACAGTTATGCAAATTTAAGGTACATTGCCTATGATAAAGCTAATGACATATGGCTTACCAACTATAAACCAGGTAAGGATGCCATTGCAGAGTTAAAGAAAAATAGTGGCTATTTTTCGGAATATCATATTTCTAGCGGAGTAGAAAATAAAAATATATTTATTAATGGAGAACTTATTAAAGACAAGGAAGTAAATGAATATGGTAACTACAGGGAAGGTTATGGAGCTACTGTAGTAGTTAAACATAGTTATAATGAGAATGGTAATAGTTATACTAATGAAGAGAGCTTTAGAGTAAAGGGAGATTTGGATATATATGTAGCAGTCCCAAGTAAACTAGTAGCTGGAGATAGCATATATAATACCTATGAAAAATTTCTGCAAGCTAATTCTATTGTAGATACAGAAATAGGCATTTTGGTAGCCTCCTTATTTGGGGTAGTAATTATGATTTTTGTCCTTAAGAAGTTTAGATATAAGCCATGCTATTCAAATAGAATAGTAGAAAAATTGAAAAATATGCCTTTAGAATTTAAGTTATTAGGTATATTAATGGGATGGATATCTTATCATATGTTTTTTACACATAATTGGAGTAATGAATATAGATACACCATCAATATTAATAATATAATGGTGGTAACACTAATTTTGATAGCTTATTACTTAATTATCAAAGCTTTACTTCAAAATTATAAGGAGAATACACTTCTTAAGGATAGTTATGGAGTAAAACTTTATAATCATTTATGTATAGCTATGGAAAAAGGTACTTTAGGAAGAAAATTAGTATTGGTTATAGGTGTATATGTAGCTATTTGTACTAGTGTATCTTTAATATTAATGGTTATAGTAGGAGCAGTAGGAGCAGTTATTGCCCTTGGCTTTGATATAGTTGCTACAGCAATTGTTATATATAAATTAGTGAAAGAGTTTGCTTATTTAAATAAAATAACTAATGGTGCTAAGCTTATTTCAGAAGGAAAAATTAATGATGATATATCAGAAGAGGGTAAGGGAGCATTAAGAGATCTTGCCCATAGTATAAACAATATGAAGCAAGGACTTAGAAAATCTATAGAAAATGAAAATAAAAGTGAGAAAATGAAAACAGAGCTTATTTCAAATGTATCTCATGATCTTAAAACTCCATTAACATCAATTATTAATTATGTAGATTTACTTAAAAGAATGGGCATTGAACCAGAAGAAGCAAGAGCCTATGTAGAAGTTTTAGATAGAAAATCTCAAAGATTAAAGATATTAATAGAAGACTTATTTGAGGCTTCAAAGGCTGCCAGTGGAGCTATGCAGTTAAATTTTGAAAAAATAGAGTTAAATGCTTTAATAAAGCAGACGTTAGGAGAAGCAGAGAATAGAATTAAAGAAGCAAATTTAGATTTTAAAACCAATATACCATCAGAAAAAATATATATTAATGCTGATGGGAGAAAAATTTGGAGAGTATTTGAAAACCTAATTTCTAATGCTATAAAATATTCCCTAAAAAGCACTAGAGTTTATGTGGATGTAAAATCTGAAAATGGTAAGGTATATATAACAATGAAAAATATATCAGCCTATGAATTAAACTTTGACGCTAGTGAGATTACAGAAAGATTTAAAAGAGGAGAAGAATCAAGGAATACAGAAGGTTCAGGCTTAGGTTTAGCCATTGCAAAAAGCATAATAGAACTTCATGACGGAGCTTTAGAAATAGGTATAGATGGGGATTTGTTTAAGGTGACTGTTGAGTTTAATATTTATGAATAATACATTCTAAAAAAATATATAAGGAGAGTATACTGTTTGAAAATAGATTAAGTACTTTAGTAAGTATTTAGTCTATTTTTAAGCAGTTTTTTAATGCCATGAACTTATTGTAGCTATATGTAATATATGGTATAATATCTGGTGACTGGACGGTCAGTCATTTGAATTTAATAATAATGGGGGTACTAAAGTGTTATCAAAATTCAGCGTGAAGAAACCTATGACAGTTATAGTAGGGGTTGTACTGGTTATTATTCTTGGAATTATATCTTTTACATCAATGACTACTGATTTATTACCTAGTATAGATTTACCTTATGTAGCAGTAATAACTGCCTATCCTGGTGCAAGTCCAGAGAAAGTTGAGCTTACTGTGACAAAGCCACTAGAACAAGTTTTATCTACTACTAGTGGAGTAGAAGAAATTAATAGTATTTCTAGTGAAAACTCAAGCATGGTTATTATTCAGTTCACTCAAGGGACTAATATGGAAAGCGCTATGATTGAGATGAATGGAAATATTGATATGGTTAAATCCCAACTTGATGATGAAGTGGGGACACCTATGCTAATAAAGATAAATCCAGATATGCTACCAATTGTAGTTGCTAGTGTAGACTTTGATGGAAAAGATATTACTGAAACATCAAAGAAAGTAACAGAGGAGATTATACCTGAATTTGAACGATTGGATGGAGTAGCATCTGTTTCTGGTACAGGGATAATTGAGGAAAGTTTACAAATCTCTCTGAAGCAAGAAAAAATAGATAAACTTAATAATAGAATTCTTAAATCTATTGATGGAAAGCTATCTCAAACTAAAGCAGAATTAGATAAAGCTGAAAAAGCTTTACAAGATGGTAAAGTTAAGTTTAATGAAGAAAGTGATAAGCAGAAGGAAAAGTTATTGGAAGGTAGTATGAGCCTTTCTTCCGGAAAATATCAAGTTGAACAAGGGCTAAAACTATTAATTCAAGGTCAAGAAGGATTAGAAAAAAAGCGTGATGAGATTAAAAAGGAAAAGGAAAATCTAGAGAAAGTTATAGAAGAGCAAATAAAGGCAGGAGAAGAAACTTCAGCAGAAGAAAAATTAAAATTAACACAATTATCTATAACTTTGGAAGCTACTAATAAAAGTATTGAAGAGATTTTAAAGCAAAAGAAGGAATTAGAGAAGAAGTTATCAGAAATTATAGGGGGAGAAAAACAATTAGAAGCTGGAAAGGCCACCCTTAACTCTGAGTTAGCCAAGGCACAACTTCAACTAGAAGAAAGTGAAAAGGCTATTAAGAAAGGAAAAGAAGAATTTAAAATTGCAGAAGAAAATGCTTATAAAAAAGCAGGATTAGATGGAGTGATTTCCCAAAGTTCATTAAGTAGTATATTAGCAGCAGAAAACTTTTCCATGCCAGCTGGATATATTACAGAAAATAAACATGAGTATTTAGTTAAGGTAGGAGACCAATTTTCAAATATAGATGAAATAGAAAATTTAGAATTGATAACCTTGGATATAGATGGTATTGGTACAGTAAAGCTTAAAGATGTGGCAGATATAGGATTTATAAATAATTCCCATGACATGTATGCAAAAATTAATGGTAATGATGGTATTTTACTTTCTTTCCAAAAACAAAGTACAGCTTCTACTGCTGAAGTATCCCATGATATAAATAAAACTATTGAAAAATTATTAAAAGAAAATCCAGATATGCATATAAATCAGCTTAGTGATCAAGGAATGTATATTGATATTGTAATAAATTCTGTATTAAATAACTTAATTTTAGGAGGAATTCTTGCAATAGTAATATTACTTGTTTTTTTAAGAGATATAAAACCAACATTTATAATAGCAATGAGTATACCCGTAAGTTTATTATTTGCAATAGGTCTAATGTATTTTAGTGGAGTTACTATGAATGTAATATCTTTAGCAGGACTAGCGTTGGGAGTTGGTATGTTAGTAGATAATAGTATTGTAGTAATTGAAAATATATATAGATTAAGAAGTGAAGGTATGTCTTCTGCTAAGGCTGCCGTTTATGGTGCAGCTCAAGTTTCAGGAGCAATATTTGCATCTACTTTAACAACAATTTGTGTATTCTTACCTATTGTATTTACTCAAGGAATATCTCGACAACTGTTTACTGACATGGGACTAACAATTGCGTATTCATTAATTGCTAGTTTAATTATAGCCCTAACCTTGGTACCTACTATGTCATCTACTATGCTAACCAATACTAAAGAAAAGCCCCATAAACTTTTTGATAAAATTATAGATATTTATGTAAAGTTACTAGATAAAGCCCTTAATCATAAGATTATAATTATAGGTTTAGTGGTAGTATTATTAATTTCTAGTGCTTATAGTGCTTTTTCTATGGGGACAGCATTTATGCCAGAGGTTGATAGTAATGAGATAATGGTATCAATAGAAATGCCGAAGGAAAGTACTACCATAGATGCTAGAGAAATGAGTAATAAGGTAATGGATATAATCCTTACAATACCAGATGTTAAAACAGTAGGTGCAATGCAAGGTGGCAATGGTTCTATGGGCCTTTTGGGTGGTAATGGTAGCGATAAAGCAGTATCTATGTATATAATTTTAAAAGACGAAAGAAGTAACACTAGTCAACAAGTGGCTACTAGCATAGATGAAAAGACAAAGGACTTAAATTGCGATATAACTGTAAATTCATCTAATATGGATATGTCAGCTATGGGTGGCTCAGGTATAGAAGTTCTTGTTAAAGGTAATGACTTAGATAAACTTAAGGAGATAGCTACTGATTTAACAGGAATTTTAGAAAACACTGAAGGAACAATTGATATATCAAATGGCCTAAAAGATGCATCAGAAGAGACTAGAATTACAGTTGATAAAAATAAGGCACTTAAATATGGACTTACTGTAGCACAAGTATATCAACAAGTGGCTACAGCTATTAAGAATGAAACTAAATCAACTAATATTACCATTAACTCTAATGAATATCCTGTAATAGTTGTAACTGAGTCGAAGGAAGAATTAACAAGGGAAACATTGAAGGATTATACTATAAAAGCTACAGTTAATGGTGAAGAAAAGGAAGTATACCTTAAGGATATATCTACAATTTCAGAAGACCAGGCATTAGCTTCTATTAATCATAAGAATCAAGTACGAAGTATGTCAGTTACTGCTGGTATAGACAATGATCACAATATTGGACTTGTCAGTAGAGATGTAGAAAGCAAAATAAGTTCTTATAAATTACCTGAGGGATACACCATAGATATTACTGGAGAAAGTGAAACAATCAATGAAACCTTAGGAGATTTAATAAAAATGATTTCACTAGCTATTGTTTTAATATATTTAATAATGGTAGCTCAATTTCAGTCATTATTATCACCATTAATAGTAATGATTACTATACCTCTAGCGTTTACAGGAGGACTCTTAGCATTAGTAATAACTGGTTTCGAGATAAGTATGATTTCCATGTTAGGTTTTCTTGTATTAGCAGGAATTGTAGTTAACAATGGTATAGTTTTTGTTGATTATGTAAATCAATTAAGGTTACAGGGCGTTGATAAAAGAAGTGCTTTAATTGAAACTGGAAAGGCTCGTATTAGACCTATACTTATGACAGCATTAACTACTATTTTAGGACTCTTAACCCTTGCTATGGGAATAGGAATGGGAGCAGATATGATTCAACCAATGGCTATTGTGACCATAGGAGGATTAACCTATGCTACACTATTAACATTATTTATTGTTCCTATTATATACGACATATTGCATAGGAAGGCTTTAGTAGCAGTAGTAGAGGTTGAGGAGGGTAAAAATGTTTGATAATAACTATGGTAAAAGAGAAATAGATATATTTAATGCTGTAATAAAACTTATGAATGAAGGCGTAGACCTTCATTCAGTAAAAGCTGCTGATATTGCAGAAGCAGCTGGCATAGGAAAAGGAACCCTGTATAATTATTTTAAGTCTAAGGAAGAAATAATAGCAAAGGCTATTATATATAATATAGAAATTCAATTTAATGAAGTATTTAGCATAGTTAATAAGGCTCAGGGATTTAAAAATAAATGTTATGGTTTATTTAAATTAATAGAAGAAAATTCTAGAAGCAAAAACTCAAACTTTATCCTGGCTTTATCAAGTATTGAAACAGATAAACTAAGACAATATTTAGAAGAAGGCAACCAAATTTTTATAAAGCGAAAGGAAGAAATGTCTGACGCTGTAAGAAGGTTAATGGAAGTTGGAATAGATGAGGGTATAGTTAAAGCACAAGAAAATAGAGAGTATGAATATTATGTATTTATAAGTGCTATGTTAGGCTATTCAAATTATTTTTGTTCTACATCAAACCTTGAAACTACGGATATAGAAAAGATAAAAGAAAATGCTTACACTTTGATTTTAAAGTCGTTAAGTTAAAGGATTTTAATTAGGGTAGAATTATTAGCAAAGAGGATATATATTATAATTTAAATATATTATATGTAATTTGGGGAGGAAGTTAGCATGTATTTTGAAAAACCAGGAAAACAGAATACTAAAGATACATTAGAGAGTGCATTAAAAACGGCTCGTAAAAGGAGTATTAAGACTATAGTAGTACCTACTAGTACAGGGAATACTATAGAGGAGCTTATTAAGTTAGATATAGATGGAATAAACATAGTATGTGTTACACATGTTAATGGGTTTAAAGAACCCGGAGTTCAAGAAATTTCTACAGAAAAACTAGAATTATTTAAAAGTAGAGGAATTAAGGTTGTAACTACAACCCATGTGCTTAGTGGAGCAGAGCGTGGACTTTCACGTAAGTTTGGAGGAGTAAATCCAGTAGAAATAATTGCATACTCCCTACGTATGTTAGGTCAAGGTACTAAAGTAGCAGTTGAAATAGCAGTAATGGCTTTAGATAGTGGTGCTATAGGATATATGGAGCCCATTATAGCTTTAGGGGGAACAGGCCTAGGAGTAGATACTGCCATTATTATGCGTACGTCTCATGGTTCTAATATTTTAGATTGTAAAATAGATGAATTTATTTGTAAACCAAGTTTATAGTATAATTTTATTTAACTTATTTTAAACTCAATATTCCATTAAGTTTATAGAACTGTCTCAAAACAATTTACTAATATAAGATGTAATTTGTTTTGAGATAGTCTTTTTTGTGGGTAGATTTCATAATGGTCCTTTATTTTAAGAATAATTTATTTTTATGCTTAAAATTAGCCTAAAGTGCAAAAGCTAAAGTAAAATAATTTATGTTTTATATCAAGGAGGACATTATGAAACTTAAAAGAATGATTTCTATGTTATTAATAATTATAAGTATAATGAATTTTACTGGGTGCGGTAATTTAAAAGGCCCTAAAAATGATGAAGGGCAAATATCTACTACGGCTGGAGGAAATATAATTGTTCCAGTAACAGAGAAACCAGAAATAGTAAACCCTGCATTTACCAATGTAGGAGAGGTTCAGCTAGTGTCTAATATAATTTATTCTCCACTTTTTTCTTATGGAGACGGAGATGTTAGAACTTATCTAGCAGAGTCTGTTGACGTTAAGGATAATAAGGAGATAACTGTTAAATTAAAGAAAAATCTAAAATGGCATGATGGCAAACCTATAAATGCAGATGATTTGGAGTATACAATAAACCTGATTTTAGATGAGAATCAGAATTCACCCTTAAGAGAATATTTAATTATAGATGAAAAGCCTATAAAAGCAGAAAAATTAGATGAATTAACTATTAAAATAACTCTTCCAGTTGAGAATTCAATGTTTTTATATAATCTTTCCAAGGTGGTTCCTATTCCTAAGCATATTTATGAAAATGAAGGCATAGTTGCCACTTCAGAGAGAAATAAGACACCTATAGGATCTGGACCCTTTAAATTTAAAGAATGGACTAAAGAAGATAGTATGGTTTTAGAAAAATATGATGATTATTATTCAGGAAGTCCTAAGGCTGATTTCATAACAATAAAAGTATTTTCATCAGAAGAAGCTACAGAGGAGGCTTTCAATAAGGGAGAGCTAACCTTAGTTAAAGCAAGCGCAGAATTATATGATAAAGCCTATAAGGGAGAAGAATTGCAATCTTATACCTTTAGCCAAGGAAGATTAAACTATATAGTTTTTAATCAAAATCTTAGTTCAATGCAAAATATAGTATTTAGAAAAGCACTATCCTATGCTTTAGATAGAAAAGAAATGATAGTTGCAGCCTATGGAGAATCAGGTGCAGAGAAGGTAGAAGAAGGGAATTCAATTTTAATTAAAGAGGTAGAACTATACATAGAAGATGAGGTAGAAGTATATAATCATGATATAGAAAAGTCGAAAGCATTAATAGAAGAAAGCGGAGTTTCTATAAACAACCTTAAGTTAGCATATAATACAGAAGCTTTTGCTCATAAGGAGTATGCAGAAATTGTACAGAAACAATTGAAAGACATAGATATAGAGGTTGACATAGTACCTTATGAAAATGTAGATTTTTATAACAAGTTATATAGTAAAGATGATGAATGTGCTTTATACATTAGTGGATATTCTTTAGGATTAGCTCCAGAAGATTATAGAAAGATGTTTGAAACAGGCTCTTACTATAATCAAACAGGATATACTAACTTTAAAGTAGATAATTTATGGAAGATAGGGGCAGAAGAGGTAGATGCAGATAGAAGAAAAGCAATTTATCGAGATATACAACGTCAGATTGCATCAGATGCAGCAATTTATGCTATAGATTATGAACAAAACCTTATGGTAGCACAAAAAAACCTAGATGGGGTACCAGAAGCTAAACCTACAGCTAATATACTTTTTGAAGATTGGTCAAAGTTACATTTAAATAGTAAATAAACTACAAGTAATTTAAGCGCTGAAACTTACCTAATAGTTATAAGAAAGGTTACTTTCAACAATGTAAGGAAATTTCAGCGCTGATTTAACTTTGAATATTTTAAAACTCATTTATAAACCAATAGGATATATTTAAATAACACCATACTTTTTAATAAGAAAATCTATTTTTTCTGGATCTATAGGCCATCCAAGTTCTCTAGTAACATCCAGCATAGCATGGATATTATCCATAGGAGTTTCAACAGGAAGTCCACATCCAGACATTACTGAATAGCCTTTAGGACTATCATAACCATCCTTTATACATATTAAGGTAGCTACCTTAACTTCATTAGGAGTACCGCTATACATTACAGTAGAAGGATCTACATTTCCCATGATTTTTATGTGGTTTCCTATAGTTTCTTTACACTTTGATAGGCTTACTACATTATCTATGCTAAATGCACTGAAGCCTAAGTCTACTATATCTTGCCAAATAGGATCTGTTTTTCCGCAAATATGAACAGAAGGAGTTGAACCTTTATCCTTTATGAAGTTAACTAATTGTTCCATATATGGCGTACAGTATTTTCTGAAATGAGTAGGGCTAATAACAGTGGAAGATGCCATAGGTTCACAGATGCTAATTCCAACGCCTTGTTTTAGAGATTCTTTCACAAAAGAAATACAACTATCAAGAGAAATTTTGCATAGTTTATGAACGGCTTCAGGATTTCTTATCATGAGTTTGGTCATTTCTTGAACACCAATTAAGAAACATGCATTAGTGAATGGTCCTACTATTGCTGCACTACAAGGAACTTCAGAACCTATAGCATCTTTTACGATTTTCATAGCTTCTATATGAATAGGAAGCCTTCCATCCTTTAATGGATTTACAGGGGTAAGTTTATTTAGTTCATCTATAGATTTAATTGCTGGTTCAAGTAGGTCTACAGTATTATCTTCTGGATATTTCATTTTTGCACCCATGGCTTCTGAAATAATAAATAAATCTGTAAAAATTTTAGCACCATCTCCACCAAATCTTTTGTGGGTTTCTATAACTGCATTGGATAGAGCTTTACTACTATGATTAAACTCAGAAATTTTTAATCCTGCTACCCTTGCAATACCATTGGAAAGATTTGGATTGCATTGTATTCTATCGATAGTGTTTCCTTGAGAAATTGCTATAGCCCTTTCCATAGGAGTCATTTTATCCTTAAACATTAGCTGCATTCCTCCTTGAAACAAGTTCTTTGGCTAAACGAGCAGCCTTTGAAGCCTCAACTTCATAACCATCTGCCCCTATTTTATCTGCAAAGCTTTGAGAGATGGGTCCACCACCTATCATGACTACAACATCATCTCTAAGTCCAGCATCATTTAACATATCAATAACTACCTTCATATTATCCATAGTTGTAGTCATTAAAGTAGACATTCCAACTAATGTAGCTTTTGTTTCTTTTACTTTATTTATGAATTCCATAGGAGGAACATCTCTTCCTAGGTCATGTACTTCAAAACCACATGTTTCAAGCATAATTTTGAATAAATTTTTACCTATGTCATGGGTATCGCCCTCTACTACACCCACAACAGCCTTATGTTTTATCTCATTAGAAGCAAATTTTAGATGAGGTCTAAACTTATCCATACCTGCATACATAGCATCAGAACACATAAGTAGCTCAGGAATATAATACTCCTCTTCCTCATATAAAATTCCTGCCTTATCCATTCCTACAGCTAAACCAGAAGCTATTCCATCATAGGCATCATATCCTAGATTTAGGTATTCGTCAGCTTTAGCTCTTACTAAATCTTCATCCATATCAAGGACGCTGTTACATAGAGCATCTAAAAGTAAATTTTTCTTTTCGTCCATTTTCACACACACCTTTTTGTTTTATTGTAGGTTTCTATAAATTCATAAAAAAATAAATTTATATCCAAGTATATAATAATATTTTTTTTAGAATAATTTAGCATTATTTGAAATAACTATTAGTTAAATTTACTTATTTAAAATTCTAACTAAAAATAATGAAGAATTATCAAAATATATTGACAAAAATTCTAAAAAGGCATATTATATAGAAAATATATATTTATAATTCTTTGAAAGGAAGAGTAAATATTACTAAGTATGTAAAGCGAGTAGAGGATGGTGGAAGCTCTATGAGAAAAGTAGTATTGAAAGACATCCTGGAGATATTTACCTGAAATGAAAAGTAGGGTAGATCGGATTCCTCCGTTAAAGGGATTGAGATGATAAAGTAAATAATACTTAATCAAATTAGGATGGTACCGTGAATATTGCTTTCGCTCCTATTGGAGTGAAGGTTTTTTTATTTTAATGAAATAGAGCTCATTTCATTAATGTTAGTTTTCTTAGAATACCGGTATAAGGCATCTTCAAATGTCTTAAGAAAATTAATCTATCCTAATATATAATAATTTCTAGAGTGTAAAACTCTAAGAATTTATTAGTGTTTAATTACTATATCAGCAAGGGTGGTACCGCATATTTTGCCCCTTGAGCCGTTGGCTTAAGGGGCTTTTTAAATGCTTAAATTTAGGAGGTATAACAATGAAAAGAGTATTAATAAATAATTTAATTGATCATATGAATGAAAAAGTAAAAATATCAGGATGGGTTTATCGCATAAGAAAGTTAAAGTCCATTACCTTTATAGTATTAAGAGATAGAACAGGTCTAGTACAATGTGTAGCTGAAAATTCTATTGCTGAAAAAATGGATTTAAAAACAGAATCTGTAGTTTCTATTGAGGGTGTAGTTAAAGATGGAAAAAATAAATTAAATAACTTTGAGATTGAAATTGAAAGTATTGAAGTTATTAATTCTACAATAGGGGAACTTCCTATAGAAGTTAATAATAAAGACCTAAACATTAATTTAGACACTATGTTAAATAATAGAGTATTAAGTTTGAGACATGAAAAGATAAACTCAGTATTTGGTATTCAAAATATACTAGTTCAGGGATTTAGAGAATTTCTAACTAAGGAAGGATTTACAGAAATTTTCACACCCAAATTAGTATCTGAGGGAGCAGAAGGAGGAACAGAGGTATTTAAGGTTAAATATTTTGAAAGAGAAGCTTATCTAGCTCAAAGCCCTCAGTTTTATAAGCAGATGATGGTAGGTGCAGGTTTTGAAAGAGTTTTTGAGATAGCTCATGTATATAGAGCAGAACAGCATAATACCAATAGGCACTTAAATGAATATATAAGTATGGACTTTGAAATGGGATTTATTGAAGATGAAAGAGAAGTTATGGACATGGAAGAAAGACTATTAAAGTATATTTTAAGTAAGGTTAAAGAAGAGGGGAATAAATACTTAGACATACTAGAAGTTAAAATTCCAGAAATCCGAGGAGAAATACCTAGAATGAAGTTGAAGGATGCCTTGGACATACTAGAAAAAGAGTACGGCAAAGAGAACTTAGATGGAGACCTTGACCCAGAGGGTGAAAAACTTATTTATAGATATGCCAAGGAAAGGTTAAACTCAGATTTCATATTTTTAACCCATTACCCAAGGAAAAAGAGACCAATGTACACCATGCCTTGTGGAAAACTAGAGACTTACAGCTTTGACTTATTATTTAGAGGAGTTGAAATAACTACTGGAGGACAAAGAATTCATAATTATAATGAGTTAATAAAAAATATAGAATATAAAGGTCTTAACCCAGAGAATTACAGCAGCTATACCTGTGTATTTAAACAAGGTATGCCAACCCATGGAGGTCTTGCCATAGGATTAGAAAGGTTAACGGCTCAGTTATTAGGATTAGAAAATGTAAGAGAAGCATCACTAATTCCTAGGGACAGAACTAGACTTACACCTTAAGTGACCTTAGGAGCAAAGAGAAAAAAATTAAAATTTAAGTATAAGCTCTAAGTCCAGGATATTATTATACATCCTGGACTTTCATTAAAACATATACAAATTATTGTATTACTTCACAGCTTGAAGTGCAGCTTCATAGTTAGGTTCATCAGTGACTTCACTGCAATATTCTACATAGGTAATTGTGTTATCTTCATCTAATACGAAGACAGCTCTAGTAAGTAATCCTAGTTCATTGATGTATACTCCATATCTATCACCAAATTCTCTAGTTTTATAATCGGAAAGAGTAATTACATTTTTAATTCCAGCAGCTCCACACCATCTACCTTGAGCAAAAGGTAAATCCATTGATATGGTGTATATAGTAACATTATTAAGTTTAGAAGCTTCTTCATTGAATTTTCTAACTTCCATATCACATACACCTGTATCTATAGATGGAACAACTACAAAGATTCTTTTTCCTTTAGTATCTTGTAAAGTAACAGGTTGTAGTTCATTATTAATTAAAGTAAAGTCAGGAGCCTTATCTCCTACTCTTAGTTGAATTCCTTTTAAAGTAATTGGATTGCCTTGAAATGTAATTTCCAAGCATATCATCTCCTTTTAAATTTATATTCCATAGATATAATATGCTCAAATATACTATTTATTATAAGGTTTTATAACAATATTTAAATAGTAAACAATATTATAAAACTGCCTTTACAGCTATAATAATTAAAATAATTCCGCCTAATATTTCAGCTTTTTTACCAAGTAAATCTCCACATTTCTTTCCTATGAAGATGGCAATAAAACTACAAATAAATGTGGTTATACCGATGATACAAATAGCTGGAAGAATAGCAATATTCATAGCGCTAAAGCCAATACCTACTGCAAAAGCATCTATACTAGTAGCTATTCCTTGAAAAAATAAAAGCTTGTAGTTAAGGGGTACAACTTTATTTTCATCTTCTTCTTTATCTGGGAATATGCCTTCTTTTAACATATTTGCCCCTATAAATCCTAATATGATTAAAACTAAAATACCAGAATATTTACTTAAAATTTCTGAGAACATTCCTCCTGCATAATAACCTAGAAAAGGCATTGCCCCTTGAAAGAAGCCGAAGAATAAAGGCATAGCTATAATTTTTGTTTTAGTAGCATCCTTGTACACCATACCATTAGTCATAGATACTGCGGCAGCATCCATACTAAGACATAATCCTATCATTATAATTTCAATAGTACTCATTAAAAAACTCCTTAATCTTATTTTATTAAACTTTAAGTTATCCTCCTCATACATAATAAAAGACCCATGTATAGCAAAGTTTAAAGTATCTCTTTTATTAGAGACATCTTAATTAAGCTATACATGAGTCTTGTTCTTTAAGGCAAGCCAGATTAAAAAATTAATCATTATGTTGACTTGTCACGTATAAAAGCATTATACGCAAACTACTCCCCCATGATACATTATTTTATTATTATATTATAAAACCATGAATAAGTAAATATGATTTACACTTTTATATAAGTTTGATATAAGTAGAAATATTGGATATAATATACATGTAATATAACATGTAGTAACAGTGAAGAGCAACAATATAATTTAAACATAAAATTAAACTGAAAAAGATATTATAAAATAGCTTATCTATATATGGAGAATTTAACTATAAAACTATATAACTATATAAATAGTTAACTATTTGTTCTGTTCATGCGGGTTTCGGGGGTTTGCTGTTTAAATATTATATTTAAACTTATGTTAAATATATAAGAAATTGATATAGGTACAGTGATGATTTTAAAGTGTAAAAAGGAAAGGAGTAATAATGTGGTTGAAGATAAATTTTTAAGCAAAATAAGTAAGTATAATGATGATATTGCTAAATATAAAAAAGAATTTGATAGAATCGGATATTTAAGATTATTAGTAATGATACTAGCCTTGTATTTCACCTATATAGGAATAAAGGTAGAAGTGACAAATAGGGTTCTATTTCTTTCTATAGTTTTTTATGGAAGTTTTATATTTTTAGTAATATATCATAGAAAAGTAAAAAGTAAATTAAAACTGGCTGAGGATATGATTGAAATAAATAATAGATACCTTCAAAGAATTTCTGGTCAGTGGATAAAGTTTCAGGATTTGGGAGAAGAGTTTGTAAATAAGGAGCACAGATATGCATCTGATTTAGATATTGTAGGTAGTGAATCTTTATTTCAATTAATAAATATAACTAATACTTGGCATGGAAGAAAATCTTTAGCTAATTCTTTATTAGAACCTAGGTTTGATTATAATGAAATACTATTAAGACAAGAGGCTATAAAAGAGTTATTTGATGACTTGGATTTTTGTGAGGAAATGGAGTATATAGGTAGAAATAGTAGGAATAGATTAAAAAGTCCTGAAAAATTAATAAAATATGTAGAAGATAAAGGTGTCCTTATAAAATCGAAATTAATTAAAAAGACTATATATTTAATGCCCTTAGTTACAATACCCATTACTTTAATAATACTTATATTTAAAATGAATAATTTTAATTGGTTAATGTATTTTCTTTTAATTGTGCAAACAATTATATGGACAATATCTACTTTAAAGTTAAATTTAGTTCTAGAAGTAGTTAATTATTTTAGAGGAAACCTAGAAGAGTATTTAAACATTTTAAAGTTAATAGAGAAAAAAGATTTTAAATCTAAAAAGTTAAAGAATATAAAAGAAAATTTATTTAAAGATAAAGATTCATCAATTAAAGCTATAAAAAGACTTTCTAATATATCAGAAAGAGTAAATATGAGAAATAATGGATTGTTATATTTAGCTTTAAACATACTATTTCTTTGGGATTATCAATGTGTATTTTCTCTTGAGGATTGGAAGGCTGAAAATGGTGATAAAATAGAAAGTTGGCTTTCCAATATTGGGGTTATAGAAGAACTTATGAGTCTTGCTGTGTTAATTCATATAGATGAAAATGTAACATTACCAACAATAAATCCTAGGGGTGTTAAAATAGAGGCACAAGACCTTGGTCATCCTTTAATAAATAGAGATGTACGAGTTAATAATGATTTAAGTATGAAGGAAAATATATTTATAATTACAGGATCAAATATGTCAGGTAAAACTACATTTTTAAGAACTATAGGTATAAATTTAGTTTTAGCCTATGTAGGTGCACCAGTATTTAGTAAGAAAATGGAGTGTAGCTTATTAGAGATATATACATCTATGAGGATAACAGATGATTTAAAAAATGGAATTTCAACTTTTTATGGAGAATTAATTAGAATAAAGGAAATTATTGAAGGTGCAAAGAATAATAAAAATATGATTTTTCTTATTGATGAAATTTTTAGAGGAACTAATTCTAAGGATAGGATTACTGGAGCTGAAGCTGTAATTAAAAACTTAAGTAAAGCTGGAGTTATAGGGGCTTTAACTACTCATGATTTAGAATTATGTAGTCTTTCAGAGCATAGTGGAATAAAAAATTATCATTTTTCTGAGTATTATAAAGAAAATAAAATATATTTTGATTACGAACTAAAAGTAGGTAAATCCAATACCACAAATGCTAAATATTTAATGAGAATTGTAGGAATTGAAATTTAATTTACATGGGTTCTTTATTTTTAAAGAAAATGGTGTAATTTTAAGTATGTATTAAGTACTTTTAAGTTAATATTCTCATGGAAAGTAATATATGTGTTATTATTTTCATAAGATATATAAGGCATCTTCAAAAAATAAATAAGTCAGAATATACTTTCCATCTTTGACTTATTATTTATTTTCAGATGCCTAAAATAATTAGGGGGAAAGTGTAAATGGGAGAACTGTTAGAAATTTTTACTGACAACTTAGGATGGATAATTCTTGCATTAGCGATTATTTGGCTTATTTGTATTACTTGGAAGAAGGCAGCCCAAGATAAAGCTATTGTAGTTACAGGACTTAAGAGAAGGGTTATAAGTGGTAAGGGAGGATTTGTTGTTCCATTCTTCGAACAAACCAATAGATTATCACTTGAAAACATGAAGGTTGAAGTAAAGACTCATGAATCCTTAGATAGTAATGGAGTACCAATAGATACTGATGGAGTAGCTATAATAAAGGTTAAGTCAGATCCTGCAAGTGTATTATTAGCTATGGAGCAATTTAATACTGGAAAAGAAAGAGAAACTATTGAAGTAATGAAGGGAACTGTACAGGATGTACTGGAAGGTAAACTAAGAGAAATAGTTTCAAAAATGAGTATTGAAGAGATATACAAAGACAGAGAAATGTTTGCAAATGAAGTTGAAAATGTTGCAAAGTCAGACCTTGAAAGGATGGGTCTTGAAATTAAGACCTTTACAATTAGAGACATAGACGACACTAAGGGATATCTTCAAGCACTTGGTGCTAAACAAATAGCAGAAGTTAAGAAAAATGCAGCAATAGCTGAGGCAGAAGCAAAGAGAGAAGAGATGCAAAAAACCGCAGAAGCAAAGAGGCTTGGAATGGAAGCACAAATATTTGCAGAAGCTGAAATTGCTAGAGCTAATAAAGAGAAGGAATTAAAAGTTCAATCCTTTAAAGAAGAAGAGAAAAAGGCACAAGCTAAGGCAGACTTTGCTTATGAAGTTGAAAAGAATATAGTTCATAAGAAAGTTGTAGAAACCTTAAAGGATGCAGAATTATTTGAAGAACAAAGACAAACTGATATAGCAGAGCAACAAGTACGTAAAAAAGAGAAAGAACTTGAATCTACAGTTAAAAAAGTAGCAGAAGCTGATAAATATAGAGCTGAGCAAGCAGCAGAAGCTGAGAGATTTATGATGATTAAGAGAGCTGAAGCAGAGGCTGAAACAATAAAAATTAAAGGTATGGCAGAAGCAGATGCCATAAGATTAGTAGGAGAGGCTAATGCAGATGCAATGAAGGCTGAGGCAGAGGCTATGAAGAAGAAGGCTGAAGCTTATAAGGAATATGGAGAAGCAGCTATTATTCAAATGTTAACAGATAAGCTTCCAGAGGTAGCAAAGAATATAGCAGAGCCATTATCTAGAACTGAGAAGATGGTTATTATTGACAATGGGGGTCAAGGTGGAGCAGCTAAGGTGTCAAAGAACATAGCTAATATCATGGCTGAAGTTCCAGAAGTTATCAATTCCTTAACTGGTATAGACCTTGTAGAGCTAGTAAAGGGAATAACCTTAAATAAGAAAAATGAAGATTTAGAAGATGATGAAGAAAAAACTATTATAGAACCTGAAACTATAGAATCAGAAGTAGAAGAGAGTTCTGTAATAGAATAAATATTTATACAGTAAAAAGACTCTAGGCTATTAAATTAGTGGCTTAGAGTTTTTATTTTTCAATTTATCATTTTAAGCAAATACAGAGTCTAATAAAGAGTTTAGAAGGTTTCATATAAATATGAAATTTCTACCAAAACCTCTAGTTATGTTGACAAGGGGGGTGTACATTGCTAGAATTAAAAATAGATATTGGTAAAAGTATGGAGAAAAGGTGCCATTAGGGGGGAAAACCATGAATAAAAAATTAAGATTCATAGCAGCGGTAGTTGTAAGCTGTAGTTTAATGTCATCAACAGTATTAGCAGATGACTTATCAGATGCAAAAAGTAAATCTAAAGAAATTGAAACGCAAATTGAAAGTAATAAGGCTAAAGTATCTGAGTTAGAAGAAAACAGAGATAATATATTAAGTGAAATTTCAGAGTTAGACAACAATATGGACAAGTTGTATAGTGAGGTAAATAATTTACAAGCTCAAATTTCACAGTCAACTAATAAAATAGAAGAGCTAGAAGAAAGATCTAGTGAACTTAAAAAAGAGTTAGAAGCCAATAAAAAGGTCATGGATAAAAGACTAAGAGTTTTATATAAAAACAATGGTACAAGCTACATAGAAATTCTACTTAGTGCCGAAGGTTTTTCAGATTTTTTTGAAAAGATAGATATAATTAATACCTTAATTTCTTTTGACAATGAAGAAATAAATAAATTTAAGGCAAATCAAGAAGAATTAGATAAAAATATAAAGGATTCCTCTGAAGAAAAGAAAACCTTAGAAAATGCAAAAGCTATAGTGGATGCAAATTTGGAAGAATTAAATGCTAAAAAAGATGAGAAGACAAAACTTATGGCAAAGGCAGAAAATGAATTAGGAACAGCTGAAAAGCTTCTAGCTCAAAATGAAGCAGAATCTGAAGAAATTTTAGCCAGTATAACAGCTATGGAAAAGGCTGCAAGTAGACCTTCTCGTGGAGGTTCAATTTCTCAATCAAACACTAAGCCTTCAAATAGTGGGTCATCTTCAAGTCAAGTATCCACTAATGGAATGTACTCAATAACAGGAACTAGATATGCTATTACATCTCCATTTGGAAATAGAACTAGTCCAGTAGGTAGAGGGCAAGAATTCCATAAAGGAATAGATATAGGTGCTCCATATGGTGCTCCGGTGTATTCTCTTAAGGCTGGAACTGTAACTTATGCAGGATGGATGGAAGGATACGGTAATGTTGTTGTGGTAAGTCATGGAGACATTAGTACATTATACGCTCATAACTCATCTTTATCAGTAAGTGTTGGACAAACAGTAGCAGGAGGACAACAGCTATCAAATGTTGGTTCTACTGGATGGTCAACAGGTCCTCATATACATTTTGAAGTTATTAAAAATGGAACTAATATAGATCCTGCACCATATTATTTTTAATGCAAATTTTTAGAATATAAGAAGTTTAACATATATGTAGATAAAAACATCTAAGCATTGGCAAGTCACTAATGCTCAGGTGTTTTTATTTTGGATTAAATTTAGTATTGACATAGTGTATATAAACAATATATACTGTTAGTATAAAGAAGCAATTTAGCTTAATTTTTTTATAAGTACTGTACATACTGAATATTAACAGCGTTAAACAGTAGTTATAGTAAACTTAATTTTAAATTAAAATTTATAAGAATTAATGGAGGTGTTACTTTGTCCAATAAAATAATAGAAATAAAAAATTTGACTAAAGAATATGAAGATTTTAAGTTGGATAATATTTCATTTAGTTTAGATAGAGGATATATTATGGGCTTTATAGGTGAAAATGGAGCAGGTAAAACAACTACTATAAAACTAATTATGAATTTACTAAAAAGAGATGAAGGTGAAATTCAAATCTTTGGTAAAGATAATATTGACAATGAAAGAGAGATAAAGGAGCGTATAGGATTTGTTTATGATGAATGTTTTTATTATGAAAATATCTCTATTAAAGATAATGAAAAAATAATCTCTGGTTTTTATAAAAGTTGGAATACTAAGGTATTTGAGAATTATTTAAGGAAATTTAACTTAAATAAAAAGCAAAAGGTAAAAGAATTATCTAAAGGAATGAAAATGAAATTTGCCATTGCTTTAGCATTAAGTCATAATGCAGAATTTTTAATACTAGATGAACCGGCTTCAGGACTAGATCCAGTTATGAGGCGTGATATTTTAGATGTATTTCAAGAGGTCATACAAGACGAAAATATAGGTATTTTAATTTCAAGTCATATAATTTCTGATTTAGAGAAGATATCAGATTATATAACTTACATCCAAAAGGGAAAGATAGTTTTCTCTAAAGCTACTAGTGAATTAATGGAGGAATATAAAATAATTAAAGGGGATAAGACTCTATTAAGTAAACTTGATGAAAAAGTTATATATGGATTGAGAGAAACACCATATGGTTTTGAAGGAATAATTAAAGATAAATACATTGAAAAAAGTATAAGGCAGAAAATTGTTAGTGAAAAGCCATCTTTAGAGGAAATTATGGTAGCTATGAATAAGGGGGTAAGAAAATAAATGTGGAAAATGGCCATGAGAGATTTAAGGGGAGTATTTAATCTATACAGCAACAAAAGTGGATTAATTATGATAGTAGTAGTTATATTGTTTGGAGTTGGGAATAAAGGAGCTGGCTTATTTAATTATTTTTTACTAATGGGTGGGGTAATTAGTATAGCCTTTACTGAAATGGAATCTAGAGATAAGATTCATATTAGTATACTTAGTAGTCCTTGTAAAAGAAGTGATTATGTATTAGGTAAGTTTCTGTTTTCTATTATATGGATAATCATAGTAACAGTAATAGGAGTGCTATTAAATAATCTAATTTATGTGATATATCCAGCAGAGTATTTAAAATTGCCTCCATCTGTAATTAAAGGGACTGTTAGTTATATTCTTACATTTGTAGCTCTTTATTATTGTGTATATTTTTCATTAGGAATAAAGTTTGCAAAGATATTTTACTTTGTTATCTTCTTTGTTATAATGGCAGGAACTTTAACCATAGGTGAGTATCTTAAAGGAGAAGCATTACCTGGGTGGTTATCTAGCATAGAAAGACTTTTAGTGATATTTCAAAGTAATACTTTAGGAAGTAACATTATATTAAGTGCACTGGTATTAGGTATTTTAGCTTTAATTGCTACTATATCAGTGGTTATTTATGAAAAGAAAGATTTTTAGGAGGAGAATTTATGGGAGCTCTTTTAAAAAAGGATTTTATAACTAGTCGATATATTTATACTATTTCTCTTTTAGTTGTAGGAATAGCATTATGTTTTGCTTCTATGTATAACTTTGAAGCTACACTTTTGATTTATTTATTGGGAACCTTCATAGTACCGTTAATAGCAAATAAATTTACAGCTACAGATGAAATGAGAAGAAACTATGATGTAATTATTAATAGCTTTCCGGTAAGAAGAGTTGATGTAGTGATAAGTAAATTTCTTTATTATTTCATAATTTATGTTTTATGTTCATCTATACTTATGTCAATAGTATTATTAGTTGGAAACTTTAATCAAGAAAATTTATGTATAATTTATATTATCCAATCTTTATCCTTTATATATTACTGTTTAATAATTGGGGTTACGAATTTTATATACTATAGATATGATTATAGTGTTGCTGCAAAATACTCCGCAATCATTATTATTGCAGTTATAAATGTGCCTATAATTATTTTGAAGCTTATTGATAAGATACGCCCTAATATTTTCAAAGGAATTAGCAAGTATTTATTAGTAAGTACAATTCCTAAAGTGTATTTAGCTATAGGTATTATTCTAATAGGAATTATAATATATTTTTTCTTTATAGTATTGTCTATAATTGGATATAGAAAGAGAGATTTATAGGTAGATAAAAATTTTCAGAATACATTTAAACTTGGAGGAATTTCAATGAATATAATAATAAACAACTCTTCGGGAGAACCCATATATTCTCAGATAGAAAAACAAATAAAGGACGATATTTTAACAAATAAGTTAGAGCCTAATGAGCCATTGCCATCTATACGAGGGCTTGCTAAAGATCTGAGAATTAGTGTAATTACAACTAAGAGAGCTTATGATGAGCTAGAACGGGAAGGCTTTATATACACAGTTCCAGGGAAGGGATCTTTTGTAAATGTTCAAGATAAGGAACTTTTAAAAGAATCTATTATGAGAAATATGGAAGACTATCTAATTAAGGCAATAGAGGAAGGTTCTAAAGCTGGAATATCAGTAGAAGAAATCATAGAAAGTTTAAGAGTACTTGCTGAAGAATATAACCTATAGTAGGAGGAATATGATGGATAATATATTGTATGTGGATAATTTATGTAAAAAATACAAAAACTTTAAGTTAAATAATGTTTCTTTACAGTTGCCTAAGGGATTTATTATGGGGTTAATTGGTGAAAATGGGGCAGGTAAAACTACGTTAATAAAACTTATAATGAATTTAGTAAAGAAGGACAGTGGAGATATAAAGATATTTGATAAAGATAACGTTAAATTTGAAAGGGAAATAAAAGATAGAATAGGTTTTGTTTATGATGAAGTTTGCTACTACGACCATATGTCTTTAAAAGAAAATGGCAACATGGTTTCTATGTTATATAGTAAGTGGGATAAGGATAAATTTAATTATTATTTAAATAAGTTTGAGCTTAATAAGGATAAAAAACTAAAAGAATTATCTAAGGGTATGAGAATGAAATTTTCATTATGTATAGCCCTTAGCCATGGAGCAGAGTTTATAATAATGGATGAACCTACTGTGGGATTAGACCCAGTGGTTAGATCGGAAGTGTTAGAAGAACTTCAAAGTTTAATGGAAAATGAAAATATGGGGGTATTAATATCTACTCATATAACTTCAGACCTTGAAAGAATAGCAGATTATATTACTTTTATAAAGGATGGAAGTATTGTATTCTCAAAACCAAAGGATGAAATAATGGAAGCCTACAAAATTATTAAAGGGGACTGCAATATACTTACAAAGGAAGTTGAGAAACACTTTGAAGGCATAAGTAAAAATAGATTTGGTTTCGAAGGGTTGACATCACAAGTCGATAAAGTAAGAGAAATTTTAGGAGATAATATTGTAGTAGATAGGGCTACCATAGAGGATATTATGATTTTAAAAAAGTAAATTGAATATATGTAAGTTAAATATGTTATTTACCATGGTTTATGTATAATAAATTAATTAGTTATACATAAACCATGGTATTTTTGTTATATCAAATATAATTAGGGAAAATTGAAATAATAAAATAATTTCAAGAAAAATTCATGTTAAAATTATGTAGACATTCTTCGTAGTACGAAGTAAAATATTTATTGAGGTGTTGTAGAAATATTAATAGCATAAAATTTTATAGTGGTGGGGATTGATATTATGGAGAAAAGAATAGACTTAACAGAAGGGTCTATAAGTGGAAAGCTAGTTCAATTAGCTCTTCCTATTATGGCAACTTCATTTATTCAAATGGCATACAATCTAACAGACATGCTTTGGGTTGGAAGAATAGGAAGTACAGCAGTAGCAGCAGTAGGAACAGCAGGTTTTTTTAGTAACTTAGCTGCAGCTCTTACCATGATAGCTAAGGTAGGTGCAGAGGTAAAAGTATCCCAAAGCTTGGGACGTAAAGATGAAAAAGCTACAAGGAATTATATTGTTAGTGCCCTACAAATTAATATAGTATTATCTTTAATCATGGGAGTAATAATACTATTATTTAGAAGTAAGTTTTTAGCATTTTTCCAGTTAGAAAATGTGAAAGTTATATCTATGGCAGAAACTTATCTAGCTACAATAGCTATGGGGATGGTTATAACAAATTTAATACCAGTACTAACAGCAATATTTAATGGAGCAGGTAACAGTAAGACACCCTTTATTATTAACACTGTTGGTTTAGTAGTTAATATAGTATTTGACCCAATTTTAATTTATGGTATGGGACCTATTCCAAAGATGGGAGTCTTAGGAGCGGCCTTAGCAACAATAGGGTCACAAAGTATAGTTGTAACTTGTTTCTTAATATCTATTTTAAAGAGTAAAGAAAAATATTTAAAATTTACTCTATTAAAGAAACCTGATTTTAGAGCTATAAAAACTATATGTAAACTTGGAATTCCTTCTGGAGTTCAAAGCGGATTATTTACTACTTTTTCTATTTTAATAGCAAGGGTAATAGCTGGATCTGGTGAAGTCGCTATAGCAGTACAAAAAGTAGGAGTTCAAATTGAAGCAATAACTTGGATGACTGCAGGTGGATTTTCAACAGCCCTTAGTTCTTTTGTAGGACAAAATTATGGAGCTAAAAAACATGATAGAATTAAGGAAGGCTATAAAGCTACTATTTTAATAGCAGGAGTAGTTGGAATTTTAGCCACTCTAGTATTAATAATAGGAGGAAAAGGAATTTTTTCAGTATTCATAAAAGAAAAAGAAGCTATAAGGTTAGGTACAGATTATTTAAGAATCCTTGGATATTCTCAATTGTTTATGTGTATTGAAATTACAACAGTAGGAATGTTCAATGGTTTAGGACGAACATATATACCTGCAGCTGTAAGCATTATACTGACAGGACTTAGAGTTCCAGCATCTATGATATTATCATCACCAAACCTTTTAGGCATAGATGGAGTTTGGTGGAGCATTAGTATGAGTAGTGTTCTTAAAGGAATAACTATTGTGATGATTCTATATTACATGACTAAGAAGAAGAATTTATTACTCGATAATACATCAGAAAAAAATATATCTGTAGAAGTGATTTAATATAAAGTAGAAGGCTGTGTCAAAATGAGATTTAGATTATTTTGACATAGCCACTTTTATTATTTTATCATTTCGAGCTTTTCTATGACTACACTATAAGAGCCATCTGGAGATGTAACTTCTGCTTTTTCACCTAAATTTCTTTTGTATAACGCTTTTCCTAAAGGACACTCTATGCTAATTTTATTATTAAGAGGATCTGCTTCAACAGTGGTTACCATGGTGAAATCTTCTTCCTCATCATCATCTAGAAATCTTAGGGTTACAATTTTTCCAACACCAACCTGATTTTCTGATATGTCATCATTTATTATTTTTGCCGTTTTAATCATTTTTTCTAGATATCCCATACGTCTATTATTATCAGCTCTATTCTTTTTAGCTGCTTTGTACTCAAAATTTTCGCTTAAGTCTCCATGAGCTCTAGCTTCTTTTAATTCTTCATTTATCTGAAATCTAACTACATTTTTTCTATGTTCGAGTTCATCTTTTAGAATTTGAACTGATTTTTCAGTGAGATAGTTATACATAATTTAAAACCTACCTTCTAAACTAAATTATATTTATATAATACTATTATACAGCTAAAGATATTAATACAATATACTCTTTTAAATAATATGACTTAGTTAAAGGCTCTGTTGAAAATTACAGTGATAGAACATATAAAATCTAAGAATAAATTAAGAAAAGGACTTATTTAAAATTACTTTAAAATAAGTCCTACTTTATAATTAATTTATTAAGTGTTAAATATTATAGTTATTCGTTAACGGAACTGAGTTTGAATAAGTCGAACTAGTGGACTTTCTGGATATAAAATATTGGAAAGTTCATTATAAAGAATAGTAATTCTAAATAATCCACTAGAGGCTGGTGTAAATTCATCAACTTGATAATATAATACTAAGCCTTCAGGAGTTAAATAGAATTTTTGGGTATCTGTAACTCCGGTATATGGTGTAGTGAAATTTATATTCATTTCATTAGCCTTTTGTGTAGCTATATCACTAACAATTTGAGTATAGTTCATGCTATTATTAAATAAATTACCAAAGTCATAGACCTCTCCAGTATTAACATCCATAGTTAAAGAAGTAAATAAAGTACTGCCAGCTGGATTATCTTCAGTTTCTGTGTACAAAGACATTACTATACTTAATAGACCATCAGAATTTAGCGGAACTTCATAAGCACTTTCTACTGTTGTAAAGTTCACTTTATCAGGAACTAAAACTTCATTAAGCCATAAAGAATTCAATGAATCAATAATTTCTTGATTCACTATACTAGCAGTATCTCCATTTTCAGCATTTTCAATAAATGGATATTCAAGTTTGAATTGTGAAGGTGATAATACTTGAGTTTCTAAGGTAGGTGTAAGATTATCTTCTGGTGGGGTATAACGTCTACCAAAGCATTCAAAGTAATCTATTCTGTTTAAGCTTATACCAAAGTAAACCCATCTCCAGCCAGTCCATCTAAATCCATAGGCAGTTCGTCTATCGACATTAATAAGCCATGCCCAAAAAGAATTTCCATTACGAAGCCATATATATACAAATTGGAATCTACAAGGTCTTATAGATCCAGGGGATACAGCTTTAGTCTGTGGTCCTGAAGAAAATGATTTCTTAGGCGTCATATTTGGGGGAGGTCCTGGAGGTCCTCCTGATTGTGGACCTGAAGGTGAACCAGGTTGTGATACTGGGGGTCTTGGTGGTTGATTCCATGGTGGTGCTGATGGGCCAGGACCTCCTGGGAAAAATGGAGGTACTATCCTTTCATCAAAACACTCATTACAACTTTCTTCGTCATCTAAGTATCTATTAGTATAATAATTTTGTGAGTTTATATCATAGGGTTTCCTAATGAACATAACATGCTCCTTAATAGTATTACAATATCATAATATACAATTTAAATTGGAATGTGAGTTTAAAAAAAGTTTTTTTATAAATACATAAAAAAATTTTTTCATGACATACTATTATCATACCAATAAAATCATTATTTGTTTTGTAGTAAGTTTTCATGCCTGTGAATGTTTAAGTGAATTTCATAGAAACGAGAATTTGAAGGAGGAATAGCTTATGAAGAATGTTTATCAATCTACACATATAGCTACTAGCCCCAAAACAAAGCAGCAACTAAGGAAATTTAAAGAGGAATTTTCTGAAGAGTTATCATGGGATAAAGAACGGGGGAAGTACCGGAAATAATATCATGATAGTGTAATGATTTTATTGTTATAATAAATGGTGAAAGCCTTTCTGCACAGTAGCAGAAGGGCTTTCTTTTATAAGAGTTATTGACATAAAAGTTTTTATAAGTAATTATATAAATATAATTGTATAAGTAATGGATGGAAAGGATGATTAGTAATGGTAAATATAGGAAACTATTGGGATGAAAAGCTAAAAGGAGAATTTGATAAGCCTTATTACATAAAATTAAGACAATTTTTGATTAGTGAATATAAAACTGGAAATGTATTCCCAGATATGAATAATATTTTTAATGCCCTTAAATTTACATCTTACGAGGATGTTAAGGTGGTAATATTGGGGCAAGATCCATATCATGGAGCTGGTCAGGCACATGGATTATCTTTTTCAGTTCAACCTGGAGTTAGAATTCCACCATCTCTTTTAAATATGTATAAGGAATTAAAAAGTGATTTAGAGTGCTATATTCCTAATAATGGTTACTTAGTTCCTTGGGCAAAACAAGGAGTATTACTTTTGAATGCTGTACTTACAGTAAGAGAAGGTGAGGCCAATTCACACAAAAATAAGGGCTGGGAATGTTTTACTGATAGAATAATAACATTATTAAATGAAAGAGAGAAGCCTATAGTATTTTTATTATGGGGAAATAATGCAAAGGAAAAGATGAAGTTTATTACAAATCCTAATCACTATATTTTAACTTCAGTACATCCTAGTCCTTTATCTGCAACTAGAGGGTTTATGGGATGTAAGCATTTCTCAAAGACTAATGATATATTAAAATCTTTGGAACAAAAAGAAATTGATTGGCAAATACCTAATATTAATTCATAGTATATTTGAAATTCAAATAGATAAAATATAACTATTTAATATTATAATTATTAAAGTTTATTTATTAGCAAATAGTTATAATGAAGATGAATTAAATATGAAAGAGGGTATATGTAATGATTGAAAAAATTAGTGTGAAAAAGGTTAGAGAAGTTGCAGAAGAACATTTCAGAAAAGGTGAGTTTTATTGTTCAGAAGCAATAGTTGCATCTATTAAAAGTAACTTTGAAGTAGACATGCCAGATGAAATGATTGCCATGGCTTCTGGATTTCCAGTAGGTATTGGAAAATCAAAATGTACATGTGGAGCTGTTACAGGAGCTGTTTTATGTCTTGGATACTTTTTTGGAAGAACTAAAGGAAGTAATCCTCAAGATCCCAAGAGTGTTAAAGCTTTACAGTTAGCCTATGAATTACAAGATAGTTTTAGACAAAAGCATAAATGTTTATGTTGCAGTGTTCAAACTAAAGGTATGGATATGGCATCTGGTGAGCATAAAGCACAATGCATAAGATTTACTGGAGAAATGGCAGAAAAGGCTGCAGAAATTATTGTAAGAGAATTAAATATTGAAAATATTGATGAATAGTTGAGGAAAATGAATATGAATTATATAAAAAAAATACCATTGCCAATGGCAGCTGTAATGCTAGCATTAGCTTCATTAGGAAATTTATTATCATCATACAATATAGTATTTAAAAATATCCTTGGAGTGATATCTGCAATAATATTAATACTTCTTACAATAAAGATTATAACTTGCTGGAAAGATGTAAAAGAAGAAATAAAACATCCCGTTATTGCAGCAGTTATACCTACCTACTCCATGGGGGTTATGCTTTTATCTGCATATTTAAAGGAAATATCTTTCTCATCTGGATTTATTCTATGGTGGGTGGGGGTACTAATACATATAGGCCTAATAATATTTTATTCTAAAAACTTTATATTAAAATTTGATATTAAGAAGATGTTTCCAAGTACATTCATTGTTTATGTGGGAATAGGTGTAGGTGGAATAACTGCACCAGCATTTAAATTAGCTCAACTAGGACAAGCTTTTTTCTGGATTGCCTTTATTTCACTTATTATATTAATTCCTGTTTTAGGTTATAGAACCCTTATAGTAAAGGGAATACCAGAACCAGCCTTTCCAACCACAGTAATATTTGCAGCGCCAGCTGCACTTACACTTGCTGCATATTTAAATTCTTTTTCAGAAAAGAATATTAATATGGTCATGTTTTTAGCAGTATTGGTAATGGTATTATATATATGTGGAATAGTGTATCTTGTACAGGGGTTAAGACTTAAATTTTATCCCAGTTATGCTGCATTTACATTCCCTATGGTAATAAGTGCAATTGCAATGAAGGGTACTAATGGATTTTTGATGAAAGCTGGAAAAGAAATTTCTTGGCTAAAATATGTAGTTAAATTTCAAGAGGTAATTGCAACTGTTATAGTATTATATGTGTTTATAAGATTTTTAATGTTTATCCTAAAAAGGGATACAGTTAAAGTAAATACTACAATATCAAGATAATTTAAATATTAATTTTAAATAAACTCTATGAAGAAGATTTTTTCATAGAGTTTTGTTCCTTATTGATGAAAATTAATGATGGACTTTATGAAGAATTTTATATAGAAAGTAGAAAATATATTATGGATAAAAATTGATTTAATATAATATTGTTCATAATAAACATTAAACATACAACTTATATATAAATATCGATAAAAATCCTTTTAAAATATTAAAATTTATTTAAAAATAGGTTGATTTTTGTAATCGATTAAATTAAACTAGATAATTGAGTGGAAATTTAATGTCTAAGGTTTCTAGAAGTAAATTAACTACTTTTAAAAGAAATCAATTATAGGGGGAAAAAAATGGCTAAAAAAGACGGAATACAAACTGATGCTTCACTAAAGAGAGATCTTGGACTAGCTGCAGCTACAGCTATCGTAGTTGGGAATGTAATAGGTTCAGGAATTTTTATGTCACCGGCAAGTTTCGCAAGAGTAACAAACCCAAAAGTAGCTATACTAGCATGGGTTTTAACTTCAATAGGATCATTACTTATTGCTTTAAGCTTTGCTAATTTAGGATCAAAAATGCCTAAAACTGGAGGTCCTATTGTTTATACAAGAGCTGCCTTTGGTGATTTTGCAGGTTTTCTAATTGCATGGTCCTTTTGGATAGGTGCATGGGTAGGAAATGCAGCTATAATTACAGCATTTATGAGTTATTTTACATACTTTGTTCCAGCTGCAAACAATCCACTAGCAGCATTCTTGATATCTTCTGCAGTGGTATGGATATTTACATTAATAAATATATATGGTGTAAAATATGTTGGAAAAATAGGAGTTATATCAACAGTATTAAAAATTGCAGTACTTGTAGTATTTATTGTAATTGCTGCACTAAATTTTGATCCAAGCTATATGAAGACTGTATCTAGTCCAGAAGTAAGCGGAATGGGAACATTACCATCAGCTATAGCTATAGCACTATGGGCTTTTGTAGGATTAGAAAGTGCTACAGTAGCAGGTGGAGAGATAAAAAATCCAGAGAAAAATATTAAAAAAAGTACTATATATGGAATAGTAATAGTGTCTGCCATATATATAGTAATGAGTGTTGTTTCTATGGGTGCTATGGATCAAGCAGCTCTTGCAAATTCAGATGCACCGCTAGCAGATATTATAAATAAAGCTACAGGAGCTTCATGGGGGGGGACTTTCATAGCAGCTGGTGCACTAATTTCTACTTTAGGAGCAACTTCTGGATGGTTATTAACAACAGCTAGAAGTGCTGTTGGAGCAGCTGAAGATGGATTATTCCCAGCAATATTTAAACGTATAAATCCTAAATTTAATACTCCTGTGGCATCTCTTGTTATAGGAAGTATATGCATGAATTTACTTTTAATAATGAACTATGTAGGGTCTCTTAGAAGTGCCTTTGACTTTATGATATTACTAGCTACATTATCTTTCTTACCAGCATACACATTCTCAGCAGCTGCTGAAATAGTATTACTATGTAAGAAATCAAAAGATTTTAGCTTTATAAACTTCTTAAAGAGTTCATTCTTCTCATTACTTGCATTTGCTTATTCTATATATGCTATATATGGAACAGGAGCTGATGTAGTAATGTATGGATTTATATTAATGCTTGTAGGAATACCAATATATGTTTACATGATGCTTCAGAAAAATAAAGAAGATAAGAATATAGATAAAATAAGAGAAGCTGCAGGCTTAGAGAAATAGTATAGAGTTTACTAATTTACTAAGTATGCAAAATAATAACAGTCTGATTAAAATAATTTAAATCAGACTGTTTTCTTAAATTTCTAATATAATCTTAAGTACTTTAACTATTATATTTTAAGAATAGATTAATGTCTTCTTCTATCATTTTTAGAGAAGTTATCCAAAAGTCTTTAGAAGAGATATCAATATTCATTATTTTAGCTATATCGCTTAAAGAATTTTTCCCTGTTGCTGAAAGAAGGGTTTTATATTGTTCTGGGAAGGAATCGCCCCTCTTTAAGTATTCTGCATAAAGACCTTTTGCAAATAATTGACCAAAGGCATAAGGGAAGTTATAGAAATTATTTTCAGCATAATAGTAATGAGTTTTACAAGCCCACATGTATGGATGAAGGAAGTTAGAATCAAGGCCATCACCATAAGCTACTTTTTGGGCATTAATCATTATTTCATTTAAATCTTTTACACTAAGAGATCTTTCTTTTCTTATTTTAAATAATTCACTCTCAAACAGAAACCTACTATAAATATCAACTATAACTTGAGTACAGTCACTAATTTCAGTTTCTAAGATAGAGAAAGCCTCATCTTTAGTAGCAGTTTTAATAGCTGCTTTTTTTACTATAGTCTCACAGAAGTTAGAAGCTGTTTCTGCTATTGGCATAGGATAATGTGCATTTAATATACTTTCATTGTTAAGGCAATATCCATGATACCCATGACCAAGCTCATGGGAAAGGGTAACTACATCACTAAAGGCATTACCATAGTTTAATAACACCCTACTCTCACCTACATGAGGAAGTCTAGAGCAAAATGCACCTCCTACCTTTCCTGCTTTAGGTAAAACATCTATCCATGATTTTTCCATGGCATTTTTAGCGAAATCTGCTAAGTCATCACTAAAGGTTCTAAAATTATCAATTACACACTTACATCCATCTTCATAGGTGTAAGTCATATCAGCATTACCCATAGGCGCAAATAAATCATAAAATGGTAGACCATTTTTATGGCCTAAAAGTTCGCCTTTTCTTTTGAGATACTTTCTAAATATAGGAAGATATTCTTTAATAGCATCGAGCATTGAGTCTAAAATTTTTCTATCCATCCTTGAATTAAAAAGAGTTTTATCTAGTGGAGAAGAAAACCCTCTTATATCACAAAGTGTTATAACTTCGCCCTTTATTCCATTAATAGCAGCAGCCATACCATCATGAATTTTTTCATAAGCCTTAATTTCAGCCTCATAAGCTTTTCTTCTAATAGTTGAGTCAGCCTCATAAGCCATGTTTCTAATCATAGATAAGGGTAGTTGTTTATTTTCTCCATGTAGTTCTATATCAACCATAAGGCCAGAGGTTAGCACATTTTTAAGTTTGCACCAAGCGTCTGATCCAGTATTTTTCATTTTTGCTATTATAGCTTCTTCTTTATCACTTAGCATATATTTTGCATTTTCTGCTTTTTCTTTAAGGAAAAAATTATGGTCACTAAGTAATCTAGAACCTTGAATTATTTTATCTAAATCTTTAAGATTACCAATCCATTTTGTAATTTTAGCTTCGCTTTCAGCTAGATTACTAATTTTAGAAGAAAGAATATCATCATATTTTAAAGCAGTTGAATTTTTGGTATCTACACTAAGAGTTAAGTGAACCATACTACCTAATTTTCTTGCTAGAGTTTTTAATTCTATATTCATAGATATGAAATTTTCTAACAACTTATCAGGTGAATCTGTACTATCAATAATGTTATTAGTAGTAGTTATGAAATTTTCTATAAGTTCATCTAGATTATTCAAATCCTCTTTAAATTCATTGCATTCAAAGGAAGAATAAAGCTCTTTAAGACTCCAATTAAGTTCCAAATTTATCATCTCCTTGTATATTTTAATTATATTATAACATAAAAATACAATATATATAATTTTATAAATAAATGTAACTATATAGATAATAAGATGAATTGGAGCTATTACTAACAATTATGTGATAAAATATATGATAAAAATATAGAAGTGACCAATTGAACTTTTATCTATTAGTCACTTTTTAATATAATTATTAATATTAGATTTTAATTGATTTCTTTAAATTATATAATAAATCTAATTATTTATGAGTTCCATGAATTACATTAAATCCATGATTCTTTAAAAGCTTTTCATGCTTATTATAATTATCACACTCAACATCTATACAAAGAGCTATATGAATGGTATCGACTTTTTTTCTTTTAAGTTGCTCTATTTTATGATTCCAATCTTCTTGATCTGATATAGTTGTATCACAACCACTACAATAGAAGAAGCTTGATAATATAGGTTTTGAATTTTCATACTTTCGAAAGGTATCAGTTAAATTGTTATAGGCATCAAAACATCCAGTTCCAGCACATTGACCGACTAACTTTCTACATGCCATTATTGCGATAGACATAGAAATCCTCCTTATATTTTAAAATGAATAGAATATATAAATTCAGTAATGCTACACAAGGATACTAACATGGGCTATGATACATGTCAAATGGTACAGTATTTTTAGGTTATACAATTATACTTTTTCAATATTAATAATTGTTAGTTATAAACTTTAGTTAGCAAAAATCATTATTCTACATATTATAGAGTATGAGAAGTGAAGTGTTAAACTGTATTACTAATATTATTGTAGGAGGAAATTATGAGAAAGAAAACTATTAAGTTATTAAGTGCTTTAATTTGTGCATTTATATGTGTTGGCTTATTTACAGGATGTAATAAAAATAAGACATCAGACAAAGAAAATCAAGGAAATAAAGATAAAATAACAACTATACGACTTAATGAAGTAACTAGATCCATTTTTTATGCACCAATGTATGCAGCAATTAGTGAGGGATTCTTTGAAGAAGAAGGAATTGAGATTGAACTTTCCACAGGCCAAGGTGCAGATAAAACCATGCAACAACTTATTAGTGGAAGTGTTAATATTGGATTCTCAGGACCAGAGCAAGTAATGTATATTTATAATCAAGGTAGAGAAGATTATCCAGTAGTATTTGCCCAGTTAACTCAAAAGGATGGATCATTTTTAGTATCTAGAGAAAAACATAGTGAGTTTTCATGGCAAGACATTAAAGGGAAGACAGTTATAGGAGGAAGACCGGGTGGAGTACCTGAAATGGCTCTTGAGTATGTATTAAAAAATGAAAATATCGACAAAGAAAAGGACTTAAATTTAGTTACTAATATAGCATTTGACGCAGTTCCAGGAGCATTTAAAGGCGGTACTGGAGACTATGCTGCAATATTTGAACCAACTGCTAGTGTAATAGCAAATGAAATAAATGGATCTGTAGTAGCATCTATTGGAGAAAGCGCTGGAAACCTTCCATATACATGTTTTTATACTGTTCAATCTTATATTAATGAGAATGAAGACTTGTTAGTAAGATTTGTTAAGGCTATTCAAAAGGGGCAGGAGTGGGTAATGTCTAATGAGGATGCTACAGTTGCCAATTCTATAAAAGATTTCTTTCCAGGAACAGATGAAGAAGTAATAGCAACAGTTGTGAGGAATTATAAAAAAATAGAGGCTTACGCTAAAACTCCAACGGTAAGTGAAGAGGATATGAATAGATTAATGGATATTATAGAATCCTACGACTCTGAACTTTTAACTAAAAGACCACCATTTAAAGATATAGTTAATAATTCAATTAGTGAAAAGGCTATGAAGAAATAAAGAAAAAATGATTTTTTAAAATCATTAAAATCTATAAATTATATATACAAATAAATAATTTTAAAGGAACATGTCTTTAGGATTTTAAAGGCATATTCCTTTTATTTATATATGGTATAAGTTTTATTATCAACATTTATTATAACCTCATATATTAGTATTATAAAATATTAAAGAACTTTAAAGCTAAGGATTATAAGTAATAATAGAAAAGAAATTAGAAAACTAAGAAGATAAAAAATAAAGATATGGAGATGGAGATATGAATAGAATAGAGATAAAGAATGTTTACATGAATTATCATACACTATCTGCAGAGACTGTTGCTTTAAAAGATATTAACTTCACAGTAGACGGGGGAGAGTTCGTAAGTATAGTTGGACCTTCAGGATGCGGAAAATCCACACTTTTAAATATAGTATCTGGGCTTATTGAAGCTTCATCAGGAGATATATTAGTTGATGGACGTGTTCAAGAAGGGTACTCAGATAAAATTGGATACATGTTTCAAAAGGATCAACTTTTTGAGTGGTTAACGGTATTGCAGAATGTAAGTATAGGATTAAAAATTAAAAAAATGATGAATGATGATGCAAAAATAAAATTAGAGAAATTATTAAAAAACTATAATCTATGGGAGTTTAAGGACCATTATCCAAGACAGTTATCAGGCGGCATGAGGCAAAGAGTTGCTTTAATTAGAACCTTAGCTTTAGACCCAGAAGTTTTACTTTTAGACGAACCATTTTCAGCCCTAGATTATCAAACTAGACTCAATGTCAGTGATGAAATATACGAAATAATTAAAAATGAAGGTAAAACAGCCATTATGGTCACCCATGACATTTCAGAGGCTGTGTCTATGTCATCTAGGGTAATAGTGCTATCAAAAAGACCGGCAGTAATAAAAAAAATTATAAAGATAGAATTTGATGGAGAAAATCTAACTCCTTTAAAGTGTCGTGAACACAGTAAGTTTAGAGTATATTTTAATGATATATGGAAGGAGATGGATTATGATGATAAGTAAGGAACATGATGAATATTTAAAGAAGGTAAAAAGAAACAGAAGAAAGATTATTTTTACTAGAATACTTATATTAGTTGCATTTTTTCTTCTTTGGGAAGTATTAGGCAATTTAAAGATTATTGACCCATTTTTAACCAGTACACCATTAAGAATGTTTAAGAGTTTTATAAAGTTGTATAATGAGGGAGCTTTAATTAATCATATAACAATAACTTGTTTTGAAACTATAATTGGATTTACTTTAGGAACCTTTTTAGGGACTATAATTGCAATAATGTTGTGGTGGTCAGACTTTCTTTCCAATGTTTTAGATCCATATATTGTAGTCCTAAATGCACTTCCTAAAGTAGCTTTAGGACCTATAATAATATTCTGGGCAGGGAATGGAATGAAGGCAATTATAATCATGGCATTGTTAATCTCCATAATTTCTACAATAATAAGTATACTTTCAGGCTTTAGAGAAGTAGAAGAAGATAAAATAAAACTCTTAAAGACCTTTGGTGCGTCAAAGTTTAAAATTTTAACTAACTTAATCATTCCTGCTACGACACCAACTTTTATATCTGCACTAAAGATTAGTGTAGGACTTTCTTGGGTAGGAGTTATAATGGGAGAATTTTTAGTAGCAAAAAAAGGACTTGGTTTCTTAATAGTATATGGAGGACAAGTAGCACAATTAGATATGGTAATGATGAGTGTAGTTATTCTTTCAATAATTGCTTATTTAATGTATGAAGTAGTTCACTATTTTGAAAAAAAATATGCCACAAAGTTATAAAATAAAAAACAATCCATTACATTTATCAGATTTTAATAAGTGTAGTGGATTTATTATATGAATATAAGATGCTAGAGTATAATAAATGTTTATATTAATAATAGAAATAGTACAAGATTATGATATAATTAAGCATGCAGATAGGGGGAAAAATTATGAAGACAAAAAAAGCATTAGCGTACATAACGTTAATAGGTGTAGTGGTAGCTTGGGGAATTTCTTTTGTTAGTATAAAAGTAGTATTAGATGCATTTTCACCTGTAGCAATGGCCTTTGTTAGGTTTTTTATTGCCACTGTAACACTTATTATAATAAAACAATTTACAAATAAGGAGAAAGTTAATAAAGAAGATTATGGAAGATTGGCTGTTAGTGGAATTTTTGCTATCACCTTATATTTCTTCTTTGAAAATAATGGTATATTAAGGGTGTCTGCCAATTCAGCATCCATAATAGTAGCTACTTTACCTGTAGCAGCAATAATAGCAGATAAAATATTTTATAAAACAAAGATATCTAGATTAAGTGTAATTAGTATTATAGTATCTATATTTGGAATTTATTTAGTTATAGGAAAAGATGTAGTAGGTGGGTCTTTATCAGGATATCTTTATATGTTTGGTAGCGTAATAGCATGGTGTGGGTATTTAATAATTACAAAGCCTCTGTTTAAAAAATATTCTAACATAACCATTACAACCTATCAGTCTATTTTTGGTACACTAGCATTTATACCCTTATTACCTTTTGAAACTATAAATTTCCAGATGATTAATGGTAATATAATTTTAAATCTTTTATTTTTAGCATTAATATGTTCTTCTTTTGGAAACTTTGGATATAATTTTGCTTTTAAGGAATTAGATGTAGGTATATCTACTTTATTCTTAAACCTATGTCCTGTAGTTACTTTTATATTTAGTTTCTTTATACTTGGAGAAACTTTGAGATTTAGTCAAATAATGGGTTCAATAATTATTATATCAGCTGTATATATTGCAACTAAACCGCCTAAAGTACAATCAGAACTTGACGATAATATTAAAAAGGCGGATTTAAATTAATATTCTATAGGAGTTATATACTAGGGAGGGAGTACTATGAAAAAGCTTTTTGCATTGTTTATATTAGCACTTTCCTTTGTAGCATTAACAATTACATTTAACATATATATTTATGAAAGTAAAAAGGTTAGTGCTCTTCAAGATCATATGAGTTTTTTAGCTAGTAAGGGCAATGTTAGTTATATAAGTTCAGAGGAAGAAGCTAGGCTTGAGAAGGAAGAAAAGAGAAGGAAAAAAGAAGAAGAAAAGGCAGCAAAAGAAGAAGCTAAAAGAAAAGCTAAGGAAGAAGCAGAAGCTAAAAAGGCTGAAGAAAAGCGATTAAAAGAAGAAGAGCTTCAGAGAAAGAAAGATGAATTAGAAAAAGCATTAAATGCATCAAAGCAAATAAATCTAGATGTAGCTATAATTAATCAGTTGCCAGAATATAAAAATGGATGTGAGGCAACATCCTTAACTATGATGCTAAATTATGCAGGAGTTAACGTTAGTAAGGATTCTGTAATTGGAAAGGTCAAGAGGGATTTAACTCCAATTAAATATGACTCAAAAGGCAGTATAATAGAATGGGGAAATCCAAAGAAGGGATTTGTTGGAGATATAACAGGTAAAACTCCTGGATATTCTATAGATCCTGTGGCTCTTGCACCAGTAATAAATGAATACTTACCAGATAAAGCACTAGATTTGACAGGGTGTGATTATGGTGAGTTGGAAAATGTACTATCAAGTGGAAGACCAATTGTAGTATGGATAACATCTACTTTTAAAGAACCAAAAGTCTCTCATACTTGGACCAGTAATGGAACAGTTATAAAATCTTATTTTACTCAACATGCAGTATTAATCACAGGTATGGATGAGAATTCAATATATTATAATGATCCTTTAACTGGAGTTAAAAATGCAAAGGTTGATAAAAGCACATTTAAGTCAGTATGGACTAAGATGGGTGAAAAGGCATTATCCTATTATAAATAAAAATAAAAAACTCTATATCTAATCATAATACTAGATATAGAGTTTAAATTTTTATAAATAGGAGTACTGCTAGTTACCTAGAATTCCAACTGATGTTAAAGCATTAGATACTGCTTGTACTTCAGTTGAATTTGCTCCATATAAGTCTGTTGCAGCTTGTATTAAACCAAGTCTTGCTTGAGAGAAATTTGTAGTGGAGTTAAAATAAACAGTTAATGCTCTATAATATATATCAGCAGTTTTTTCACAGCCTATATTTTGAGCAACTAAATAAGCAGCTTTATTAGGAATTCCAGAATTGATGTGAACTCCACCCCAGTCTCCAGATTCTGTGTTTGGTAGATTTTGATAATTATTCATGTGAGCAGGTTGATCATATAGTGTTGGATTTGCTAAGCTTCTTAACGCATCTCCTGATACTTTTGGAGTATAAATTTCATCTCCAACTACCCAATCAGAAGAATTGAATGTCCATTGACCTCCATTTGCAACATTGTACTTGTCGTAGGTTTGTACTAAAACACCTAGAACGTCTGACATAGATTCGTTTAATGCTCCAGATTGGTTTTCATAAGCAAGGTCTGCAGAGTTTGAAGTCACTCCATGAGTCATTTCGTGAGCAACTACGTCAAGATCTCCTGATAATGGAGCAAAATAGGATCCATCACCATCACCATAGACCATTTTATATCCATTCCAAAAAGCATTATTATAACGGGAGCCATAGTGTACAACAGAAGTTAAAGACATGCCTCTATTATCTAAACTATTTCTATTAAATAAATCTTTATAAAAATCATATACAACTTCTGCATAGCTATGGGCGCTTACTGCAGCTTTATCAGAAACTGTAGTACTAGAACTTGTCATTAAAGTACCCGTTGTTGTAGTTCTATAGTTAGCTGTATAAGTGTTTATAGTTCCAGTCATAGGTTTAGTAGTATCTTTTAATTGATATGAGTTAGTTTTATTTTGGTATAAATTTAACTCTCTAGTAGTACCATTTACAGCAATGCCTGTACCAGTAACTGGACCGGCTTCTCTTATTAAACTTTCTGTTTTTATAATATCACCACTATAAGCATCTACAAAAATTTCCCAGCTTTCCATTTCAGGAAGATCATAAGCAAGATTTATTTTATAAACTTCATAAGCATTTTTATCGTCGAAGTATATATAATTTTCAGCTCTGACTTCTTCTGTTAATTCAGTAAATGTCTTAGAAGCTTTAGCTATTTCTATAGCTTTATCTGCAGTAAGAGGTTTATTATTCTTTTTAGTTACTGAGGATATTCTATTTTCCAAAGTTCCTGTTAGTCCAGTAATAACACCATTTTTATCAAAGTGTGCAGTTATAGTTTTTCCATAAACTTTTTTTCCGTCAAAGGTTTGCTGAAGTTTTATATGGGTAAATCCTAAATCATCTTGTTCAGCAGTGATAAGAGAAAAGTTATTTTTAATATTTTTCATATTGAATAGTGACATGTTTTCATTTAAGAAATCAATAACACTACTAGAAGATGGATTAACAGTTTCCGATAGGATACCGCTTATAAATAGTTTCATTCCATCTTTGTTGTCAATGTGAACTTTCTCCTTACCTTTGTTTAAATTTTTGAATTCATTTAAGATATCTGCTTTATTTTTTGTAGGTTTTTCTAAGCCTTGTGCACTTACAGGTTGAAAAGTGAAGGTTGCAGCTAAAGCTACAGTTGCAAGAATTGAAATTAGTTTTTTGTCCATAAGATCATCCCCTTATTAATATTATACTTTTATTATATATTTTTGTATCAAAAATGCTATAAAAAGTTTAAGTCAAATTACTTTAACAGTTTACAGTGAAACACTGAATATTACATATTGTATCACGAAAAATGTAGTATCTTGTAAATAAATTTTTATTTTCATCTTAAAATTCTATGAAGGTATAAAAAAAGAATATATTTTTATGGAATAATATGTATTTGAGATACATATTATATATAAATGTAGTATCCAATTTATTGTAGTATGAATTTAAAAATGATATGATTTAAGATGAAGTAGAAAATAAAAAATTAAAACTTAGGTATAGAAGGGGTTTAATAAGAAGGCTATGGATAGAAGTGTGGAGTTTATAAGTGGAAATAAAAAAATAAAGTTATTAAGAAAACAACTAAGAATGACTCAGCAAGAATTTCAAGATTCTCATTTTACCAGAGGATATTTAGGTTTATTGGAAAATGGAAGAAGGAATATTACATTACAGGCATCAAAGATTATTACCGAAAAGTTTATGAAAAAAGCAAAAGAATTGAATATTGAATTAGAGCTAGAAGAAGATTATTTTTCAAGAAGTGTGGAAGAAGATGCTAAATTATATTGTGAAAAAATCCTTAAAAATGATTTATCCATGGATGAGTTAAACGAAATTATGAATATTGGAGAAGAGTATAACTTAAATTCAATTGAAGCCAAGGTATACAGAAGAAAGGGAGATCTTTATTTTGGAGAAAATCAATATCTAGAAGCCTATAAAAATTATTTTTATTCTATGGATATTTTAAGAGGTGAAGAGCTAAATAGTGAAATATGTTACGTTTATAATAGATTAGGTTATTGTAAATTTTTACTTCTTGACTATGAAGAGGCTATTGTATATTTTAATAAAGCAATATATAATGCAGAAATGTTTAAGGATGAAAAGGTTTTAAGGTATGCTACATATAATTTGTCAGTAGCATATAGCTGTATAAATAAATTTCAAGAAGCTATAGATATTATAAATAAATTTATTCATAGGATTGACATGGAAAAAAGATTTTTAAATTATGTTTATGTGAATATATTAAAGGCCAACTGTTATGAAGGATTAAATGAAATAGATAATGCTATAACAATACTTCAGGAGTTAATTGAAATAGTAAAGGAAGAAAATGATGAGGAAAGTACTAAGATACTAGGACTCATATATAACAATCTAGGTTCCTTATATAGACGAGAAGAAAAATTATCTAAGGCATTGGATTACTATAATAAATCTCAACAAATTAGAAATAAGGTTGATAATAAAAATGTATCTCACACCTTAATTGAAAAGGCCAATATCTATGTTAATAAAAAGCTTTATGACGAAGCTATAATGATAATAGAACTTGGTATTGAAAAAGCTAACGAATATAATGATTATGAGTATATATTTAAGGGCTATGAACTCCTTGAGAAAATTTACTGTGAATTAAATATGAAAGAAGAATTAGAAAAGATTATAGAAGCTGCTATTGGGGTTTTGAAAAATACTAATAATTCAGATTTGAAGATAAAATATTATACTAAACTTCAAGAACTTTATTTTAAAAATAAAGAATATGAAAAGGCTGAAAAGTGTTTATATATGATACAACATTTATTGCAATCTGTTTCTTTCAATGATAAAATATGTATAAAGGAGGTGCTTTGATAAATGAGTAAGTTCTGTAAAAAAATGTGTGTACTAGGAGTTTTTGTTTTACTATGTGCAACAGTTATTGGTATTCCTAAAAATGGAGAACATCCACCACTATTAGGAAGTATTAGCTCAAGTGAATTACTATAGTTTATAGTTAATGAAAGTGGCTATTTTAATATGGAGCTATCTATTTTAAAATAGCTCTTTTTACATATAGAATTAAAAATTAGTATAATAAAAGGACTGAGATTATCTCAGTCCTTAGTTACATTAAATTCTGTTTACTCAATTATCTTTCTTTACTATCAATTTCTTTGACAATTCTTTCAATGAATTTATCTATAGAAATTGAACCCTCATCTCCGTTTTTACGGCTTCTTACTGCAACTTCTTTATTTTCAGCTTCTTTTTCTCCTACAACTAAGATATAAGGAGCTCTTTCATTACGTGCTTCTCTAATCTTATAACCAATTTTTTCTGCTCTGTAGTCAACTTCAACCCTAATATTATTTTTCTTAAGTTCAACATAAACTTCATCAGCATAGTCATGATACTTCTCAGAGATTGGAAGTAGTTTAACTTGAACTGGTGCAAGCCATACTGGGAATGCTCCTGCATACTTTTCAATAAGAAGGGCAAGAGTTCTTTCATAGCAACCAATAGAAGTTCTATGAATAACATATGGATATTTTTCTTGCCCATCCTTATCTACATAAGTCATTCCAAATCTTTCAGCAAGAGAGAAGTCTATTTGAGCTGTAATTATAGTGTCCTCTTTACCATGAACATTTTTAATCTGAAGATCAAGTTTAGGACCATAGAAGGCAGCTTCACCAACAGCTTCAGTATATTCAATTCCAAGATGATTTAAGATTTCTCTCATCTTATTTTGAACTGCATTCCAAGCTTCAGGTTCTCCAATATATTTTTCTTTATTATTTTCATCCCATAGAGATAATCTATAACTAATATCTTCTCTAAGACCTAGAGTATCAAGCATATAGTTAATCAAGTCAACTACCCCTTTAAACTCATCTTCAAGTTGATCTGGTCTACATGCAAGGTGACCTTCAGAAATTGTAAATTGTCTTACACGAATTAATCCATGCATTTCTCCAGAAGATTCATTTCTAAATAATGTAGAAGTTTCAGCATATCTTAGAGGTAAGTCTCTATAACTTTTAGATTCAGCTTTATAAACTGTGAATTGGAATGGACAAGTCATAGGTCTTAATGCAAATACTTCATTATCCTTTTCTTCATTACCTAGTACAAACATTCCTTCTTTATAATGGTCCCAGTGTCCAGATATTTTATATAAATCACTTTTAGCCATTAATGGTGTTTTAGTTAAAAGGTAGCCTCTTTTTTGCTCTTCATCTTCAACCCATCTTTGAAGAAGTTGAACAATTCTAGCACCCTTAGGCATTAGAAGAGGTAGACCTTGACCTATTGGTTCAGAGGTAGTAAATAACTTTAGTTCTCTTCCAAGCTTATTGTGGTCACGTTTTTTAGCTTCTTCTACAGCTTCTAGGTATTCATCTAGTTCTGCTTTCTTTGTAAAGGCAGTTCCATAAATACGAGCAAGCATTTTATTTTTTTCGTTTCCTCTCCAATAAGCTCCTGCAAGTTTAGTTAACTTGAAAGCTTTCACTGGTTTTGTAGTCATTAAGTGAGGCCCAGCACAAAGGTCAGTAAACTCACCTTGTTTATAGAAAGTTATGATTTCACCTTCTGGTAGATCTTCTATAAGTTCTACCTTATAAGGTTCATCTTGTTCCTTCATAAGTTTAATCGCTTCTTCTCTTGGAAGTTGAAAACATTCAATTGATAAATCTTCCTTAACTATTTTTTTCATTTCAGCTTCTATTTTATCTAAATCTTCGTTAGAAAATCCACCTTCAAGGTCGAAGTCATAGTAGAAGCCATTATCTATAGCGGGTCCTATAGCAAGTTTTGCTTCAGGAAATAGTCTTTTAACAGCTTGTGATAATATGTGAGCAGCTGTATGTCTAAAAGCTCTTCTACCTTCATCCTCATTAAAAGTTAAAATATTCAATTCACAATCCTCTTTAACTATATAACGAAGGTCTACAGTTTTTCCATTTACTGTTCCAGCTGTAGCGACTCTAGCGAGTCCTTCAGAAATACTTTTTGCAATTTCAATAATACTCATTTCATTTTCTAATTCTTTAACTGATCCATCTTTTAAAGTAATTTTAATCATTTAAAAATCTCCCTTCTATATCTAATATTCTAGCCAAAAGCTTTAAGTGAGAGTCCAAATCTTTGATTTGGTTCCTCGAACTTACTCCACCGAATGTATGTGAGATGTAGTTTCATCTTATATAAAATAAAAAAACTCGTCACTTTTCATAAAGAAAAGGGACGAGGTATACCCGTGGTTCCACCCAAATTGTCCTTAAACTTATTAAAATTAGATTATAAAGATAACTAATTTAACAAATTGATATAAAGGACCACTTTAAAAACTATAACGTAGTTAACGGACTTTATTAGAGTCACTCAGAGGTGGTCTTCAACATGATTTATTTAAAAGCAATTTCAGCTACTGTGCTTTCTCTCTGTAAATAAAGTGACATATCTACTGTCCTCTTCATTGCGATAATATTATTAGTTATTATTCTATTATATCATAAATCTTAGGTTATGATGCAGAAATTATTAACTTTATTTTAACATATATATGTTTAATGTCAACATAAATTGTTAAGTAAATAAAGAATAATAAGAAAGGATTACATTTAATTTATATTTATGTAAATTTATAATATGTTAGCGAAATAAATAGTATAATTATATTAAGGATTGCTTGAAATTAAGAAATATTTAAGTGAAAATATATAATTAGAGGTGAGGATATACTATGAATCTTAATACTAATCTAAATGTTATGGATGAAATGTACTATAGTGATTTATGGATAAAATTATGCAAGAGAAGTAAAGATATTATTCTCACTAAGGATGAAATAAAAAAGTACAATGCTGAAGGAATTAAAAAGGGATATATTTATGATATATTTAATGAACCCAATGAAGTAGCTAAAGAATATGTAGTTACTATGATAAATTGTGTAAGTAAGATTCCGGAAGGTGATAGATACAAGAATGGTAGTAAAGTAAACAAGGAATATTATGATAAACTTATTGATGATATGAATTTAAAAGAAATAAAGGACAAGATTTCTATAGAATATGGATTGGTGGTAAAGAGGGGAAGTATAAGAACATTTCCTACTAGTGATAGAGTGTTTAAGGGGGATAAAGAATATGATTTAGACAGATTTATGGAAAGTGCTATATATGCAGCGGAACCTTGTATTATATATGCTTTTAGTAAAGATGGAAAATGGTGTTTTTGCAAAACCTATAATTATTTAGGATGGATTAAAAAAGAGAATATAGCTTTTGGAAGTAAAAAAGAAATAGAAGAATATTGTAAATGCAAAGATTTCATTGTAGTTACAGGTAAAAAGATAAATCTCGGTTATAATCCTTTTATAGAGGCATTAAGAAATTTAGATATTGATATGGGAGTAAAACTACCAATAGAAACTAATTTGAGCAAGGAAGAATTAATTTATGATATGTATAGTGAAGGTAATTATGTAGTTAAGTATCCACTAAGAGAAAGTAATAGTAAATTAAAGTTTACTAATATTTTAATTCCATACAATGAAGATGTTCATAGAGGATATTTAAAATGTAACAGAAGTAATATATTAAAACAAATATTTAAATTCCAAGGAGAAAGGTATGGGTGGGGTGGAGAATTCAATGGAAGAGATTGTTCTTCCCTTATCATAGATACCTTTAGAAGTTTTGGAATACAATTTCCAAGAAATAGTGGTGATCAATTAAAAAAATCAGTTGGGAAAACATTGCTTGTTCATAAAGAAATGACTTATCATGAAAGATTGAAAATGGTAGATAGCTTGAAACCTGGAACCCTTATATTTTTAAATGGGCATGTAGCTATGTTCATAGGGAATTATAAAAATAGTCATTATATAATTCACGATGTTATAGGAGTATTTGTAAATAAAAAGGATTATGAAAAGAAAAATAAAGGGCAGAAGGAACAGGTTAATGAAGAAAAGATATACTTAGGAATAAAGGGTGTAACAGTATCTGAATTAAAAGAGATATACACCTCTAGTGGAAAACCATATGTTGAAGAGATTATTGGAATTAAGGACATATTCAATTAAAGTTAGAAGCAAAGTAATAGTAACAAAAAACAAAATATAGAAAAGATTATTTAAGAAAGGGATAAACTAATGAATCAGTGGCTATACGGAATAGATAAGGGTATAACTGATGCTATACATTTTGGGTTACAGAATAAAATTTTTGATACTATGATGCCATTCATAACAAGGCTGGGAGATGCAGGGTTTATATGGATAGCAATTAGCATTATTCTTATATGCACTAAAAAATATAGAAAAGTAGGAATAACAAGTTTACTAGCAATATCTATAGGTACAATTTTAACAGAGGGAGTAATAAAGCATTTAGTGGAGAGAGTAAGACCCATTATTGCATATCCTATAGATAATCCTCTAATAAAACTGCCTATTAGTTTTTCTTTTCCATCAGGGCATACTGCATCTTCTATAGCTGTAGCATATGTACTTTCCACATATATTAAGAGATATAAGTTTTATTTCATATCTTTGGCAATCTTAATAGGTTTTTCTAGAATATATTTGTATGTTCATTATTTTTCGGATGTATTAGGTGGAGCAGTAGTTGGACTTGTAAGTGGAATTCTAGCTGTGTATATAATGGGGAAAATTAATAAACGAAAAGAAAAAAAATGGAATATTAGCATATAAAATAACTAAAGGGATGTCTCAAAATAAACTAAATTTTATTAAAGTACAAGCTCAATACTTAGTAAGATTTAGTGAATTATTTTGAAACAACCCTTATAAATAGATTTTGTAATTGGGTAAAGTTATAAAATTCAATTGTTAATTTATAAAACGAATATCAGCTGAATTGTGATTTAAAGGTCTAAATACATATCCTTGAGCTTTTAAACCTTCAAGAATTTTTGGCATTGCATCTAATGTGGTATATTTGAAGTTTGTATCATGCATTAATATATTAGCTGTATTAACGTTAGAGCTACCATCAAGAACACTTTTTATTATACTTTTTTCATCCAATGTTACCTTAGTAGCATCTGAAGAATCAACATTCCAGTCAAAATAGGTGTACCCACGGTCTTTTAGGGCTTTAAAAATACAATGAGGCATATTTTTATGTTCACTCATATATCCTGTATTTGAACCACCTGGGAATCGTAAAATTTTAGAGGGTTCTTTACCGGTTATCTCTTTTAGCTTATTATCAAGAGCTTCCACATCACTAATAAAGGCCTTAGTAGATGAATAAATCTTTTGATAATTATGACTATATGTATGGTTAGCAAGAACATGTCCACGATTAACGATTTCTCTATAAATGTCATCAAAGCCTTCTTTGTATATTACAAAAAAAGTCGCTTTAGCATTGTATTTGTCAAGTACATCTAACAGTTTTAAGGTATTAGATGAAGGACCATCGTCAAAGGTTAAATGAGCAATCTTTTTTTGTGACATTGCCTTATCATATGCGGATTGTTTTTCACTTAGTTCTTTTTCTAACTTAATATTTTCTGCAAGTATAGAGTTGTTAGACGATGATAAAGAATCGATTTCTTTTAATAGATTACTTTGCTTACTAGAAGATACAAACATTTTTGTTGTTGCTAATACTGATATAAAAAAACATAAACATAAAGCTGATAAGGATATAATACTTAATATAGAGGGTTTCTTTCTTCTTCTTCTAATATTCCCTTTTGATGATTCAAGATTAATATTGTAATTCATGATTTTAGCTCCTTATGTTAATTATTAATTTCAGCAAGTTCGTCAAGTAAGGCATCTAAATCTGAACTTGACTCTAGCAAGGTCTTATTTGCTTTATGTAAATTAGCCTTTGTAGCTTTAAGGGATTCTATTTCAGTAGATAATTCATTATTTTTAAACTGGTATTCTTTCTCCTTTGAATTAGCAAAGACTGAAATTCCTATAAATATGAAGCAAAATATAGAAGCCATTACACAGAGTTTACCATGTGAGTTATTATGTTTTTTAGAATGAAATAAAGTATTTTTCATAAGAATCTCCTTTAATTAGTTATTATGTTTTATACTAATAATTATAAAGGAAATATTATGTATAATCATTACGAAATAGTAACAATTTGAAAACTTTTTTGTTGTTTTTTATATTTTAAATTTAATTGTAAACAGTTTTGTGGTATAAATTACATTGTAAAATTAAATAGGTGTATTTAAGGAGAAGGTATAAGTATGTATATTAACATGCCAAGGTATATAGAGAATTGTATTAATGACATAGAAAGAAATGGCTTTGAAGCGTACATAGTAGGTGGGTGTGTAAGAGATAGTATTATAGGTAAAAAGCCTAATGACTGGGACATATGTACCTCAGCAACTCCAAAGGAAATAAAGGAAATATTTATAGATAAAAAAACTATAGATGTAGGAATTGAACATGGAACAGTGGTAGTATTAATGGAAAATGAAGCAGTAGAAATAACTACATTTAGAGTAGATGGGAATTATTCCGATGGGAGAAGACCAGATAGAGTAGAATTTACTTCAAAACTTATAGATGATTTAGGAAGAAGAGATTTTACTATAAATGCTATAGCTTATAATCATAAAATAGGAATAATAGATTATTTTAATGGAATTAAGGATATAGAAAATAAGGTTATAAGGTGTGTAGGAGAACCAAATAAAAGATTTAAAGAAGACTCATTAAGGATAATGCGAGGATTGAGATTTATGGCACAGTTAAACTACAAAATAGAAAAAGAAACTCTAATTGCCATAGAGAATAACAAGGAGCTTTTTAAGAAAATTTCTAGGGAGAGAATAATTGTAGAGTTAAATAAGCTAATACTATCTGATTACCCTGGTGATGGAATTAAATATATGCTTAGTATGGGAATTATGCCTATATTAGTACCTTATCTATATAAAGATAAAGAAAAATATATTTATGATTTCTTTAAGGTAAAAGAATGTATTAAGGTTATAGAGGGATGTCCTAAAAAACTTTATGTGAGATTAACTGTATTTTTGTACTATATATTAAAAAGTAATAAAGATGAAAATAATATAAGAATTGATTATAAAGAGAATACATCTAAGTTAATACCTAAGCAAGACATAAAGATAAGCATTAAATGTAAAGAAATTCTTAAAGAACTTCATTATGATAATAGGACAATAAAGAACGTAAGTACACTTATAGCATATTATGATACTCCAATTTATGAAGATAAAGCATATCTTAAAAGGCTATTACAAGGAACAGGATTAGATGTATTAGGAGAATTAATAGTTGTAAAAGATATAACGAAAACATTTTTAAAAGAAGAAAACTTAGAAATGATAACTCAATTCAATTTAAATAAGACGAGAATAGAATTAATTTTAGATGAAATTATGAAAAATGAAGAAGTCTATAGGAAGACTGACTTGAAAATTACAGGAAAAGATTTAATAAATTTAGGGGTAAAAGAAGGCATAGTAATAGGAAAAATATTAGATGAATTATTAGAAATGGTTATTAAAGATCCTAAATATAATAATAAAGAAAAGCTAACTATATATGTAAAAGAAATATATGAAAAGTATAAAAGCAATGAAAATAAATAAAAAATAAGACCACTATGATTTAATCAATTAGTTAATCATAGGGTCTCTTACCTTATCTATATTCATGGTGTTTAGGATTTACTGAAACTTTTTCTACAGCTCTAATAACTTGAGCAGTTATAGAAATTTCTTCTTGCTTGTCAATTTCATTTAAAGCAGTAGTATAAATTTTACCTTCTTCACTAACCACATACTTGGGTTTTATAGAATTTAGGGCAAGAGCAGACATATCATCAAGGCACTTTTGACAAGTGCAAATATTAGGATAATCTTTAAGCACACTTTTTAAAACATGTTCAACTTGATCTTCTGCATAATTTTTGTAAGGTGGCATAAAAAAATTCCTTTCCAACATAAGTCTATTGGTAATTATTTTTAATTACCAATAGACTTTAATTAATTATTTTAAGTAAAATTATAATTCCATTTTCTTAACGTTTTCTGGGATTATAAGATCTGCAAGTGTTGCATTTTTTACATCTTCAATAGTAGCTTCTGGTCCAAGTTCCTTAAGAACAAGACCTTCTGAAGTTACTTCAAGAACTGCCATTTCAGTAATAATTAAGTTTACTTGATGAGCAGCAGTTAAAGGAAGTGTACATTTCTTTAATATTTTTGGATTACCTTTAGCTGTATGTTCCATAGCTACTATAACTTTTTTAGCGCCAACAACTAGGTCCATAGCTCCGCCCATTCCAGGAACCATTTTACCAGGAATCATCCAGTTTGCAAGGTTTCCTTCTTGGTCAACTTCTAAAGCTCCAAGTACAGTAGCAGCAACATGACCGCCTCTGATTATTCCGAAAGATACAGAAGAATCAAAGAATGCAGCTCCAGGGATAACAGTAACATGTTGTCCGCCAGCATTTACTAGGTCTTTTTGCTCTTCTCCAGGAGCAGGAGCAGCACCAATTCCTATGAATCCATTTTCAGATTGTAATGTTACATCTATGCCTTCTGGTATATAGTTAGCTACCATTGTTGGAAGACCTATACCTAGATTAACTACGTCTCCATCGTTAAGTTCTTTTGCAACTCTTTTAGCAATGACTTCTCTTATCATGTTCTTATCCATGTTAGTTCTCCCCCTTTACTATATAATCAACAAAGATATATGGTGTCATAACTACGTTTGGATCTATATCTCCAACTTCTACAAGCTCTTCAGCTTGAACGATTACAGTATCTGCAGCAGTAGCTATTAAAGGATTGAAGTTTCTTGTTGCTTGATTGTAGTATACGTTTCCTTTTTTATCAACCTTTGAACCGAATAAAAGAGCAACATCTGCTTTAAGAGGTTTTTCAAGAATGTATTCTTGTCCATCAACAGTAATAACTTCTTTACCATCTTGTACAATTGTTCCAAGGCCAGTTGGAGTTAAGAATCCACCAAGACCAGCTCCGCCACATCTGATTCTTTCAGCAAGAGTTCCTTGAGGTGATAATTCTACTTCCATTTCTCCAGAATTCATTTGGTTTCCAGTTTCTTTGTTTGTACCAATATGTGATGCAATAGTTTTCTTAACTTGTTTGTTAACTATTAACTTACCAATACCTCTATCTGGAAATCCAGTATCGTTTGCTATGATAGTTAAATCTTTAACGCCTTTTTTAACTAAAGCATCTATAATAGCTTCTGGAGTACCTACAGCTAAAAATCCACCAATCATAACAGTCATTCCATCTTGAATTTTAGCAACTGCTTCATCAATTGAAATAAGTTTATTCATATGTTAAACCCTCCATAAATAAAAAATTTTCTTCCATACTAGTTTACCCCTAATTTAAATATTTTGCAATGTATAAAGGCTGATTAAATTTTTAATTAAAAAACTAATGAAATTATTTATTTTAAATTATTAAGGTCTAATTTTGTTAAATATTACACGAAATACTTAAAACTATATTTTCTTCATTTAATATATCTATCTATATAAATAGGTATATATGGAACTATTTATATAGATAAATATAAAACTAGTTACCTAGGAAACTATATAAATATATAACTAGTTAACTAGTTGTTCTCGCCACAAGGGTTTCAGGGATTTTGATATTTTAAAAGTGGAAGAAAAGCTGTATTAAAAGAGAAAGAATTTATAGATTTATTATTTTTGATTTAATTATAATAATGGGTAAGTATAGAGATGTTTAGATACTTATAAATAAGCTAAGGATATTAAAAAAGAATCATTGGCTTATGCTATAATTAGGTAATAATAAAGTAAGAAAGACACTATAAGAAATTGTGAAATATATAAGGATATTTAAAAGTTAGGAAGTGAGATTTTGGGAATTAGATTTATTTACGGCAGAGCAGGTACAGGTAAGAGTTATACCTGTATTGAAGAAATCTATGAAAAATCCTTTGATAATAAAACTCCATTAATATTAATAGTTCCAGAGCAGTTATCCTTTAGAGCAGAGAAGGCTCTCATTGAGAGGATTGGTGCCACTGGAATAAATAATGTACATCTTTTAAGTTTTAAAAGATTAGCTTTTACTATTTTTAATGAAGTAGGTGGAGTAACTCATAAGTACATGAATGATACAGGAAAAGCAATAATTGTAGGAAGAGCTATAGATGAGTCAAAAGATAAACTTAGCATATTTAAACAAGCTACAAAACAAAAGGGGTTTATAGATAAAATCATAGGAGTACTTACGGAATTTAAAAGACATAAAATTACTCCACAGACTCTTAAAGATTTAAAGGAAAATGTGGATGAAAGTTCACTACTAGTGGATAAGTTAAGTGATATTGAAGCAATTTATTCAAAGTTTCAAGATAAACTTAGTGAAGGATATTTTGATCCTGAAGATAATTTAACCATTTTAAAAGGAAAGATTGAAGAAAGTAGGTTTTTAAAGGGAGCAGAAGTGTGGATAGATGAATTTAGTGGCTTCACTCCTCAGCAATATGACATCATAGGAAAACTTTTAAGAGTTTGTGCCAATGTCAATATAACAATACCCTATGGTGGGGATGAGGTCAAAGATAAAAATGAGGATACTAATCCTTTTTATCCAATTTATACTACAGAAGAAAAGCTTACAAAACTTGCACAAGATTATGGATACTATCCTAAAAATAATCTTCATTTACACATTGGACATAGATTTAAAGAAAGTGAGGAATTGTCCTTCTTAGAGGAAAACTACTTTAATAATAGGGGAAAAGCATTAAAAACTCCTACAAAAAATATAAGTATATTTAAAGCTCAGAATCCCTATGGAGAAGTAGAATATGTAGCCAAGGAAATATTGAAACTAGTTAGAGAGAAGGACTTTAGATATAAGGACATTATAGTTATAAGTAGAGATTTGGAAAATTATAAGGACATAGTTAGAGTAATATTTGAAGAATATGAGATTCCATTTTTTATTGATGATAAGGAAGATATAGCTTCAAATCCATTGGTTATATATATAACTTCACTTTTAAACATATTTTCTAAAGGCTTTAGAGATAATTCCATAGTTAATTATTTTAAAAGTGGTTTTGCAAATTTATCACCATCAGAAGTAGATTTACTAGAGAATTATGTTTTAGAGTTTGGTATTAAAACTAGGAAAAAGTGGATAGATGATAATGATGAGTATTGGAGAGAGAGTTCTAAGTATGAGAATATAATAGAAATAAAAAATAAAGGAATAGAGCCTCTCATTAAATTAGAGGAGAAATTAAAAGGTAAACATAAGGTTAAAGATATTTGCTCAAGTATTTATAAATTCTTAGTTGATAATAGAGTTTATGAAAATGTAAATGAATATATAGAGAAATTTAAAAGAGATAATAATCTTTTATTAGTGGATGAGTATAGTAGTATCTGGAATATGCTTATTGAGCTTTTAGATCAGTTTGTAGATATTCTTGGAGAAGAAGTGGTGACCATTGAAGAGTTTAATAATATCCTATCTATGGGCATATCCCATAATAAAATGGGGTTAATTCCTACATCTATGGATCAAGTAGTGGTAGGAAGTGCTGAGAGAATAAAGGCTCAAGAGGTAAAGGTAGCTATAGTTGTTGGTGTAAATGATGGGGTACTTCCAAGGATTACAGGAGATGAAGGTCTATTTAATGATAATGATAGAATAGTGTTTAAAAATAATAATATAAGTGTGGCAGATAATAGCTTTGAACTAGCCTTTGGAGAACAATATTTAATATACAATTTGCTAAGTATTGCAAGTAATCTACTATATATTACCTATCCAATTGCTGATTTAGAAGGAAAGGCTAAGAGATATTCCATGGTGATTTCAAGGTTAAAAGCCTTATTTCCTAATGTTTTGGAGAATACAGATATATTAAAGGATGAAGTTGGAGAAGATAAAAAAGGCATAGTAGGAAAAACTCCTACCTTTAATAATTTAATAAAAAAGCTCCATGAATATATAGAGAAAGATGAGATAACAGACCTTTGGAAGGAGATATATAGATATTATTATAAGGAGTCAGAATATAGAGAAAAACTTCTCAAGGTAATAAGTGGCTTTACATATAAAAATCATATAGAAGCCATAAGTAAAGATAAAATAAGGCAATTATATGGGAAAAGTCTCAGTGTATCTAAAATAGAAGCCTATGCAAATTGCTCCTTTGGCTATTTTGTAAAGTATGGTCTTAAAGCTAAGGAAAGAAAGATTTATACCTTTGCACCCCTGGATTTTGGAAATCTAATTCATGAAGGCCTTGAAAAGTTTTCTAAAAGAGTAGAGAAAGAAAAAGCGGTGTGGGGAACTTTAGATAAAGAATTTTGTGAAAGAGTTATAAGTGATGTTATATCAGAGCTTATAAATTCTGAGGAACATAGAATATTAAAAAGTTCTAAGAGATATGAATATGTAGCTACAAGGGTAAAAAGAATTTTATACAGAATGGTGTTAATTATTAATGAGCAGATGGAAAGGGGAACTTTTCAGCCTATAGGCTATGAAATTTCCTTTGGATTTGAAAAAGATGATTATTATCCACCAATACCAATAATTTTATCCACAGGAGAAGTAGTAAAATTACAAGGAAAGATTGATAGAGTGGATAAAACCTCAATAGATGGAGTTAATTATTATAGAGTTGTGGATTATAAAACAGGAAAAATAGACTTAGATATAAATGATGTATATAATGGATTAAAAATTCAGTTACTAACTTATTTAGATGCAATTTTAACTCTTGAACAAGAGAAAGTGTCTAAAAAACCAGTGGTATCGGAAGGAAAAGGAAGAACCATGCCAGGAGCTATGGTATATCTTTCTGTAGATGATCCAATAATGGATGGGTCTAAAAAACTTACCATGGAGAATTTAGAAGAAGAAGTATTAAAGGCGTTAAAAATGAAGGGAATCGTCATAAGAGATTTAAAGGTAATTAAGGAAATGGATAAAACCATAGAAAAAGGAGGAACCTCTTCCATAATTCCTGTAGCTTTAAATAAACCCAAAAAGGGTAGTGATGAAGCCGAATTTTCAAAGAATAATAGCTCAGTGATAACCTATGAAGGTTTTAATGTGCTTAGAAGTCACATGAAGGAAAAGGTTAGAAAAGTCTGTGAAGATATGTTAGAGGGAATTATAGAAGTAACTCCATGTAAAAATGGAAAAAGCTATTACTGTGAATTTTGTGAGTTTTCTTCTATATGTCAGTTTGATGAAACAATGGGGATTAATAATTTTAAAGTAATGCCTAGAAAAAATAAAAAAGAACTTCTTCAGCAGCTTGAAGTAGAGGGAAAAGGAGGTGAAGGTAATGAGTAGCGTAAAGTGGACAGAGGACCAACAAAAGGCCATTGATATTAGATATAGAAACACATTAGTATCTGCAGCAGCAGGTTCTGGAAAAACTGCAGTTTTAGTTGAAAGAATTATAAAAATTATCACAGATAGAGATAATCCTGTGGATATTGATAAATTACTTATAGTAACCTTCACTAATGCAGCAGCGGCAGAGATGAGAGAACGTATAGGAGAAGCTATTAATAAAAGAATTAAAGAGGAGCCTAATAATAGAAACCTCCAAACTCAATTAATACTTCTTAATAAGGCAAGTATATCAACTCTTCACTCCTTTTGTTTAAACCTAATTAAAAATAACTTTCATCAATTAGATATAGAACCAAACTTTAGAGTTGGGGATACTACGGAGATAAATCTTTTAAAGGTAGAAGCCTTAGAAGAACTTATGGAAGGGAAATATATTGAAGGAAAAGAGGAATTTATAGAGCTAGTAGAGAGTTATTGTGATAATAAAAGTGATAGAGCATTGGCAGAAATGGTGCTAAGATTATATAACTTTTCTATGAGTATGGGTGCTCCTGTAGCTTGGCTAAAATCCAAATCCGAAATTTTCAATGTGGGTGAAGATTTTTCCTTTGAAAAATTACCTTTTAAGGATGCCTTACTAAAAGAATTAAGAGAAGATATAATAAATGCTTTAGAGATAAATAATGAAGGGTTAGATTTTGTACTAAATAATCCTATTATTGATAAATATAAGGCTGCCTTTGAAAATGATGGAGAAATATTAGAGAGAACTTTAACAATAATTGAAGGTGAACTAAAGGAAGATAGACAATACATTGAAGAAACTGGTTTTGGAAGAATTCCAACTTTAACAAAGTTAACAGAGGAAGAGAAAGTAATACAAAAAAAAGCCAAGAATTTAAGAGATGCTGCTAAGGAAATATATGTGGAGGTAAAGAGTAAGATATTAAATGCTACTTCTGAGGAAAATATTAAAATTACTAAAAAACTTTATCCACTAATGAAGGAACTAACAAACCTAGTAATAGAATTTAAAGATATCTTTGATAAGAAAAAGAGAGAACGAGGTATCATAGATTTCAATGACCAGGAACATTTTGCCCTTGAAATTTTAAGATATAAGGAGGATAAAAATAAACTATCAAGCATTGCGTTAGAGCTTAAAGATAAATTTGAAGAAATACTAGTAGATGAATATCAAGATTCAAATAGTGTTCAGGAAGAAATAATCAATCTTATTTGTAGAACAGAAAAGGATACAAGAAACGTATTCATGGTTGGAGACTTAAAGCAAAGTATATATAGGTTTAGAATGGCAAAGCCCGAGCTATTTAAAAATAAGAAAGAAACCTACACTAAAAATGGAGATGACTATAATGCTCTTATTACTCTCCATAAAAATTTTAGAAGTAGAAGAGAGGTTATAGACGGGATAAACTATATCTTTAATGCTGTTATGAGTGAGGATGTAGGGGAACTAGCCTATGATGAAAGTGAAGAGCTCAAGGTTGGGACCAGTTATAAAGAGTTTTTAGGTGAAGGTAATATTGGTGGAGAGGTGGAATTTAACCTTATAAACCTTGATTATGAAGATGTTGAAGCTAATGAAAATAATGAAATAGAAGAAGAGCTTCAAGAACAAAGTGATATCACAAGTAGTGAGGAAGAACTGGATAAAGAAGAACTAGATTCTATGCAGCTAGAGGCTAGATTTGTGGCAAAACGAATAAGAGAGCTAATGGAGCATCATGGGGAAAATTCATTAAAGGTATATGATAAGAACTTAGATGATTATAGAAGAGCTACCTATAAAGATATGGTTATTCTTTTAAGGTCAAGTAATAAGCTTTCTCCTATATTTATAGAAGAATTCAAAAGAGTAGGAATTCCTCTTTTCTCAGAAGGGGGAGGGGGGTATTTTGATACTCTTGAAGTAAAGACAGTTATAAGTGCTTTAGAAATTATAGATAATCCAATACAAGATATTCCTCTAATTGCTGTATTAAGGTCACCTATTGGTGGATTCACTACAGAAGAGTTAGCGGATATAAGAATTTCTAATAAAAATGTGAGTTTTTATCATGCCATGGTAGGCCTTTTAGATTATGAGAAAAAGGATTATGAAGATGAAAACCTTAGTGATACTTGGGAAGAAATCTATAATAATACTGGTCTAAAAATAAAAATAAAAACCTTCCTAGATAAAATAAATAACTGGAGATTAGAAAGTAAATATACCCCTATAAATCAGCTCATATGGGAAATCATAACGGATACAGGCTACTACGGTTATGTGGGAGCATTGCCTGGAGGAGAGCAAAGACAGGCTAACTTAAAAATTTTATTTAAGAGAGCTAAGGATTTTGAAAGAACTAGCTATAGAGGTTTATATAATTTTATAAATTTTATCAATAATATAAAAACTAGTAGTGAAGATATGGGAAGTGCTAAAATCATAGGAGAAAATGAAGATGTAGTAAGAATCATGAGTATTCATAAAAGTAAGGGCTTAGAGTTTCCTATAGTATTTCTCTGTGGTCTTGGTAAAAGATTTAATGAAGGTGATTTAAAAGGCAAGATACTATTCCACCATGAATTAGGTTTTGGACCTACTTATATTGATTTAGATAATAGAGTTAGTTATAACACATCTCAAAGGGAGTTTATAAGCAAAAAAATTCAAGGGGAAAACAAGTCAGAAGAGATGAGACTTTTATATGTTGCCCTAACTAGAGCAAAGGAAAAATTAATCTTAGTTGGAAGTGGTAAGGCTCTAGATAAGAAAATTGAAAAATGGTCTGGGGCAGGTATAGATGAAAATGGAAGTATAAAATCAACCTATGTAAAAAATCAAAAAAATTATATGGATTGGATAGGAGCTTCTCTTATAAATCATAAAGCTGGAGAACCCCTAAGGCATTATAATGAAAATATTTTAAAGGAAGATTTTAAAGAAGATCATAGTAGATTTAAGGTAGGTATATATTCTAGAGAAATTTTTGAAGAAATAGAAGATGCAGCCTTAGAAGAAGTGCCAGTAAAGGAAAAAATAAATAAACTTTTAGATAATGCTGATGAAAATATAAGTAAAGATTATTATAAAGTAATTAAAAAAAGATTAGAATTTACTTATAAATATGAGGAAGCAACAAAGCTGCCTACAGTAATAACTGTTACAGAGTTAAAAGAGCTTCACAATAATCTACAAGAAACCAATAGAGAAAATAATCTATATATAGAAGGTGATGGTTTAGATGAAGATAATTATAAAACTATAACCTATGGAGATGAAGTAGAAGGACCGAGAAAGTTTAGGCCTCTAATGCAAACACCACTATTTCTTCAAGAAAAAAAAGGATTAACTCCATCAGAGGTGGGAACTGCTTATCACAATATAATGCAAAGATTAGACCTAAGTGGTGACCTTTCTAAAGATGACCTTACAAGGCAAATTAATACCATGGTAGAGAAGGAGTTAATAACCTTTGAAGCAGCAAAATCAGTTAAGGTAGATAAAATTCTTAAGTTTTTACAGAGTAACATAGGAAAAAAAGTAATAGAAGCTTTTAAAGAAAACTCTTTAAAAAGAGAGCTGCCTTTTAGAGTGGAAATCAGTGCTTCTACTATTTATCCTAATGTTAGTAAAGAAACTTACTTAGAGGAAAAGATGCTTTTAAGAGGAGTTATAGACTGTTACTTTGAAGAGGGAGAAGAAGGGATTATTTTAGACTATAAAACTGATTATGTAAAAGCAGATAATATAGAAGAAATTAAAGAAAGATATAAAGTGCAATTAGATTATTATAGTAAAGCTATAAAAGATGCCTTTAAGAAAGAAAAAGTAAGGAAATACTTATACTTATTTTCACTAGATAAAGAAGTTGAAGTAGAATAATAGAAAAGGTATGCCATAAAATGAGGCATACCTTTTATTATTAGAGGAGAATATTAATAGATTTCTGTAGTGAATTATTTTTGAAACAAGGAGTTTTATGTATTTTGTAGAATAAGTTATTCAATTAAAGTATTGGAGTTGAGCACTTATGGAAGAGGTAAATAAAACACTAGTAACTTCATTGTATAATAAAATAAACTTGTATCTAGATATTGTAGAGATATTTGAATATTTACAGAAAGAATTTTCAAGCTATTTTAAATATGATAGTTCTATTACAGAGTCTACAACAAAGAAGTTCATTGGAGATTTTAATACCTTTGTTATAGTAGAAGAAAAGGAAAGAATTGAAGAGGTTTTTCATAAAGTACATACTAGTGAAGATCATAAGGTAAGCTGCAATGCTTTAAGTAAGGAAGTAAAAATAGATAAGAAATTCATCCATGATATTTTAGATAGTATAGAAAAAAATATAAATTCTAGGTTAAATCTATTTAAAAAGAAATTTGAGCTAGAGGTGTATACATTTCACATGAAGCATGGTGAAAAAGAAATATATAATGAACTAAATAGATATGTTTATGAGGATATGGAAGGGACATTATCATACATAGAAATAGGAGTTGTTCATCTTAAAAACATTGTAATGGGTGCTTTAGAAGAAGAAATAAAATCTTATCATAGGTTTATTTGGAATACATTCAAAGAATTAATGGTTGATTTAAGGGGAATAGATACCTTAAATAAGGGTGATATTTCAGATAAAATAATTATTAAAGAAGATAAGATTTTAAATTCCTTAGATGCTTTAAAAGAAAAGATATCAGAAGTGGTAAGGAAAGAATTTATAGAAGTACTACTTAACTTAATTAATGAAGCCTTTGGAGATGAATTTACTAAAAGAATAAAAATTTATAAAAAAGAATTAAATAAATACTTAGCCAAAGAAATTTGTGAATCAAATTTAACTAAAATAGAATCAATAGGATATACAACTACTTACGATAATTCTATGAAAAATAGAGAATGTACCATAGGATATAAGGTGTTTTCCTTAGAGCATGACTTTTTAAATATGATGATAAATATAAGTAAATTTAGCTTTGATGAAATAACAGATGAAATAGAACTCAGTATAAACAGTATATTTTATAATGAATTTACTAGACTAATTTATTATATAAATAGTGAAGAAGAGTTTTATGCCATGTGTAGAAGTTTTCAAGATAAGTTTAATTATATAACTTGTGAAATTATTAAATCTTCATTGAAGTCCATAAAGGATAATTATTATAACTCTATTATAGATATACTCATGGATAATATGAAATCTATCAGTGGTATTAATGTTTTTAAATCTATAGATAGCTATAGAGGAAATATAAAAGTATATAATCAAGGCTTAATTATGGATTTATATAATAAATGGAATAAGATGTATGGTAATTATAATGAGCTAAAGAAGTACTGTATAGATATATCTAATATATTAATTTTAGATGAAAAAGATATTTTAAAGGAGTATTTTCAGTTGGATTTTAAAGAAGATAGTATATTCAAAGGTGAATATTACTGTGACTTTAAGGCATTGGAAAGAAAAAAGGAAGAACTTTATAACAATGTAGCTTTAATAAAAGAAAAACTATTAAAAACTCTTCAAGGAGATTTTACAACTTATTTTGATCATTTATTTCAAAGTATAGGAAAAAATTTAGAATATGCAAAATCAGAAGAGAAGAATTATTATACGGCAATTAATACTATATAAACTTATAAGTACTTTTTAGATACTTTTAGGTATTAATAAATTTTTTAACTACACTAGGTGGTACAATTAACAGAATATAAGTAATATTTTAAATTGAATGGAGTTGGTATTATGTCAGTGGATTTGTTTAAAAGAGCTAATGCTAAGGATTCAGAGTTTAAGGGAAGAAGTGCTGATACAGAAAAATATTATTATAATCACTCTTTTAAAGCAAATATGATAGCTACTGGAATTATTGTTGCTGTAATTTTAGGGTTTATTTACTTACTTATTAGATAATAATACCAAAAGCCTAGAAAGGGTAGTTCCTTTCTGGGCTTTCTTTTTAGTCTTCAATATAATTTAAAAGGTTATTAAAACCTATTCTATAAACAGTAGTTGCAAAGGCCTCCCCTTGGATTTTATGAGCATTATAGAAGGATAAAAGTTTATCCATTACCTTAGGAATTTCCTCTATGCCATAAAATTTAGGTAATATGTGTGGAGGACAGGCTAATTCTGTACTATTAATATAAATAGTTAATCCTGTTCCTGCTGAAGATAGGGCTAAGAATGAACAGTTGCCAATGCAATTTCCACATCTTAAACACTTGTCCTCATGTAGGACTAATTCTTTATTTATTTTTTCAAGGGCGCGACTAGGACAATATTTAGTACATCTTGTACATGCTATACATTCACGTTGATTTAAATCTACTTTTGTACCATTAATTATTCCTATTGAATCTTTATATATTTCACTATACTTGTCTACTATATCTACTAGTTTAGTTAAATCATTTTCATTATAATTTTCTGCCGGTGTAGGTAGTGTGCTTCTCTTAAAAATAGACTCACAGTTATCATATAAGAAGCCTTGAACCTTTCTTCTTAATTCTATTGAAGTTTCATCTAATTTTTCATCAAAGGCCTTAGTAATATCTTTAGTATAATTAGTCATAAATATATTCTCCTTTTATAAAATATAATCCCTATAATAATTGTAATATGATTTAATAATAGAATAGCAAAGTATATTATTAGGTTCAAGATTTACTATAAATATAAGTTAAGAAGTATTTTTACTTAAGGCATATTCAAAAAATAAATAAGTCAGAATGCTCGTTTATTTTGTGTTATACTGCGTCAACAGAACCCGTAGATAGTGCTACTATCTACGGAACCTGTTTCCTTGTCTAACTCAAAATATACTTCCCATCTTTGACTTGTTATTTATTTTCAGATGCCTTAGTAGTATTGTTGTAAATACTTAACAGCTAAGGTATACTTTTATTATCATTAAATGTATTTTGTAATTAGAAGGGGAGTCTTATGATTATGGAGGATAAAGAGTTACTAAAAACACTTTGTATGTCTCATGGCCCTAGTGGAAGAGAACACTGGCTTGGAGATTATGTGACAGAGGTATTTTCGGAATTTGGACAAGTTACTAGGGATAATTTAAATAATATAATTATTCATAAGAAGGGTAAGGGCAAAGGTAAAATCATGCTTATGGCTCACCTGGATGAAGTATTTATGATTATAACAGAGGTAAAAGAAAATGGATTTTTAGCATTTAAAGGTAATGGTATTGATCCTAAGACTTTAGTTTCTAAAGAGGTTATAATCCATGGAAAAGAAGCTATTCACGGTATTATAGGAATTAAGCCACCTCACTTAATGAAGGATGAAGATCGAAAAAAAGCAGTAACTATAGATTCTTTATTGATTGATACAGGATATTCTAAGGAGTCTTTAGAGAACATAGTTAAACCAGGAGATTATGTTACTGTTAAAGGAAACTATAAAGAACTTTTAAATAATAATGTAAGTGTTAAAACTGTTGATGATAGAGGTGGAGTTGTAGCCTTATATAGATGTGCTAAGGAACTTAAAAATATAGAACATGATATGGATGTTTATTTTGTATGTTCTGCTCAAGAGGAAGTAGGTCATAGAGGTGCTAAAACTGCTACTAATAGAATTAATCCAGATATAGGTATTGCTGTAGATGTTACCTTCGATTGTGGAATGTATGGTCTTGAACATGGTGATACTGAACTAGGTAAGGGTGGAGTAATCTGTATAGGTCCTAATATTCATCCTAAGGTTAGAAAGCATCTTATGAAGGTTTGCAAAGAATATAATATTCCATTTCAATTAGAAGTGGAAGCCGGAAATACAGGAACAGATGCTTGGGATATTCAAGTAGCTGGTGAAGGGGTTGCTACACTTCTTATATCAATTCCTATAAAATACATGCATACTTCAGTGGAAACTGTAAATATGGATGATATAAAAAACACAGGATATATGATGGCAAAGTTAATAGAGAGTATAAAGGGTGAAGAATTGGAGGAATTAGTATGTTTTTAGATGAGATTCTTCAAAAGAACGGTATTTTAGATAAATTGACTTCTTTAAGTGGTCCTTCAGGATTTGAGGGAGAAGTAAGGGGCTTTATTAAAGAACAGGTTACCCCTTATGTAGATGAGATTTTTACAGATAGAATAGGAAATATTATTGTTCATAAAAAGGGTAAAGGAAAAAAAGTAATAGTTGATGCTCATATGGATGAGGTAGGTTTTATAATAACTGGCTACAATGAGGATGGAAGCTTAAGATTTAGTGCTTTAGGAGGGATAAATGCTAAGATAATACCTTCTAAGACTGTACTTATAGGGCCTAATAAAATACCAGGAGTTATTGGAGCAAAACCAATTCACCTTCAAGGAGCAGAGGAGAGAGAAAAGGGTCTAAATTATAGTGATTGCTGTATTGATATAGGAGCTAGGTCTAGAAAACAAAGTGAGGAGCTTATAGATCTAGGGGAGTATGTAGTTTTTGATACAGAGTATGATGAATTTGGAGAAGGGCTTGTAAAGGGAAAGGCCTTTGATGATAGAGTAGGATGTTTTGTACTTATGGAGGCATTAAAGGAAAATTATGATGTAGACCTATATGGAGTGTTTGCAGTTCAAGAAGAAGTTGGAGAAAGAGGCGCTTTCATTTCGTCTTTAAATTTAAAGGGAGATTTAGGAATTGCTTTAGAGGGTACAATATGTGCAGATATGCCAAGTGTTCCTAAGCACTTAAGAGCTACTGAAGTTGGAAGAGGACCAGCTATATCAATAATGGATTTAACTAGTATATTCGATGTTGATGTGGCTGATGATATTATGGAAGTAGGGAATAATTTAAATATTCCATATCAAAGAAGAAAAGCTATAGCTGGAGGAAATGATGCAGCTACTTTCCATGGCACAGGATCTGGGGCAAAGATTGCTACTATTTCAGTTCCATGTAGATATATCCATTCTTCAGTTTCAGTAGCATCAAAGGAAGACATAAAGAACACAGTTAAATTATTAGTAGAATACTTAAAAACACTATAGATTTTGGAGGTATTTGTGATGAATAAATTATTTGAAGATTTAGTAGGAGCATTTGGAGTTAGTGGACATGAGGAAGAAGTTAGAAGTGTAATTGTTGAGCAATTAAATTCACTAGAAGTTGAAAATAAGGTAGATAACATGGGAAATGTTATAGCTAAAATAGGTAGAAGTAATGGAGAGGAAGAAAAGAGAATTATGATTTCTTCTCATATGGATACCATGGGATTTATAGTTATGTATATTGAAGATAATGGTTTCTTGAGAATTGGAAAAGTAGGAGAATTTGATGAAGCTGCCTTTGTGAATAATATGGTAGAATTTGAAAACGGAAATTCAGGAAGAATTTGCGGAACTAAAGATAGTCCTAAAATAGATGACATGTATATAGATTTAGGAGTAGAAAGTATAGAAGAGGCTTTAGAACTAGTAAGAGAAGGAGATGTATGTATTATTACATCTAATGTTATAGAGGAAGAAAAGAATATAATTGCACCAGCTTTAGATAATAGAGTAGGCTGTTATATGTCACTAAAATCTATAGAGAAACTTATAGAGAATAAAGAATCATTAGAGAAGTTAGATAAGGAAATATATTTTGTATTTTCGACTCAAAACACTTTAGGAGGAAGAGGAGCAAGAGCAGCTGCTTATGAAATAAATCCTATGTATGCTTTAGTTGTAGATGGAGAAAATGCTGGAGATACATTAGGGGGAAGTGGAAAGTTTTCTTTAGGAAAGGGTACAGGAATAAAGTTCATGGATAAAACTTTGTTAATGCATCATGAAGTGAAAGAACAATTGGAAAAAGTTTATGAAAAAATGGATAAAAAACCACATTATATCTTTGGTGAAACTCAAGGTGATGGTAAAACAATCCATAAAGAGGGAGTAGGAGTTAAGACTGGAACCTTAGTTTATCCTGTAAGATATAAGGATACAAATATGGAAATGGTTAATTATAAAGATATAGAAGAAGGAATAGAAGTTATTTATAATTATACTACATTATAATATAAGGTTATTTAAATAGACCTATAGACATAACTTTTAGAGAATATACAAAAAAATAATAAATATTAGAGCCTTCACTTTAAGAATATGAGTGAAGGCTCAATTTAGTTTAGGATTAATTTGTTTTAAATTATAAGGTAGTAACTATTTTGCAGCGTAATAGCATCTTTTTGGAGATTCTATTTTATCCTCTGCTTTAAGTGATTTTATAGCTTTATCTACCTCTTTTTTGTCAATACCAGCCTTTTCAGCAATTTCTCCAGCTTTTAATGGCTCAGATGAATTTTTCAGTACTTCTAAAACTTTATCTACCATGTTAACACCTCTTTTAATAATTATAGTTATTTAATAATATTTATTATATAATATTTTAATAAAAATATCAACAATATTATATTTTATCTGTTATCAGTTTGTAATTTATTATAAAGTAATTCTCGTCTGTCCTCCTTTACTTTAAAAGAATTTCTGACTCTACTGACTAAAGATCTATCTATGTCTGCTATGAGAATATCCTCCACACCTTCCTCTGTGCTACCTATAATTTTACCTAAAGGGTCTATAATTAAAGAATTTCCACTATAGTTTATATTATTACCAATACCAATCCTATTAACTCCAGCAATATAGCATTGATTTTCAATAGCTCTACTTCTAAGCAAGGTTATCCAGTGTTCTTTTCTACTTTCAGGCCAATTAGCAGCTACAGTAATTAAGTCACATTTTTTTGAAGCTATTTGAAAGATTTCAGGGAATCTTAAGTCATAGCATATAAAAGGTGAAAGGGTTATTTCATCAATTTGTGCAAAGCATATTTCCTCACCACCAATGTAGTATTTACTTTCTTCACCATAGGAGAAAGGATGTATTTTAGAGTAGTTACATAGAATATTTCCATTAGAAGATATTATTGTATAATTATTTTTACCTTTTATATCATTAGTAATACCCTGAATATAACCAATTCCTGCATTAATGCAATAACCTTTGCATAAACTAGAAATGTAGGAAAACGTAGAAAAATCAAATTCTTTTAATTTTTCTATGTTCATTGTAAACCCAGTAAAGGATAGTTCAGGAAATAAAAGTAAGTCTATTTTTAGCTCTTTAGCTTTTTTAAAAAATTCTTTGCTTGCTGATAAGTTAAATTGCTTATTTTCCCATAAAATATTATTCTGTACCAGTCCAATTTTCACAATATCACCCCTTATATTACTAATTATAATATATTTTAAAGTTATTATTCATAATAATCCTAAGAAATTTATTATTTTATAAGAAAGTTAATACTAAATTATATGAAGGGTGATTTGTTTAATTATGTTAAAGAAAGTGGTATAATTAAAGGAAACTTAGCTCCAATAATAGGTCAATTTTTAATTGAGTTTATAAATTCTTAATACTGTCTATATACTTCCTAGATAATAGGTCAATATTATAATATATAGACAATAGAATAATGTAAAAGGTAGGGGTATTGCCTATGAAAATAACTGAAAACACAGTGAAAATGGCATTGAGATATAAGAACCATCATATATCTTCATTAGCTTCACAGTTAGCTTTTGATATGCTGTTTTCATTTTTCCCATTTTTGATTTTATTACTAACTCTAGTTGGATTTATAAACGTAGATCCCATAGAAGTGATTGGAAGTTTACAAAATATAATGCCCGAGGAATTATATAATTTAGTATCTACTTTAGCCCTTCAATTGTTACAAACTAGAAATGGAAATTTATTATCTTTTTCATTAATGTTCTCCCTTTATACAGCATCTAGAGCTTTTAGAGCCATAAGATACGGGTTAAACAGAGCATATAATGAAGAGGAAGATAAAAATAAGATAAAGTTAATAATACTCTCCGTTTTATTTATGATAGTGATATCTTTTATGATAATATTTGTACTAGGTTTTTTAGTATTTGGAGAGATGATAAGTTTAGAATTAGTTCAATGGTTAGACCTTGATATTAAGTTATTTTATTTTATACGATATTTAAGGTACCCAATTGGTTTTGCAGGTATGATAGTTATATTTACAGCCATATATAAGCTTATACCTTCAAGACGAATAAAATGTAGAGAGGCCTTGCCAGGGGCTATATTCACAAGTATTGCTTGGATAATTTTATCAATGGGGTTTGCGTTTTATGTAAACAACTATGGGAAATATACTGATATTTACGGAAGCATAGGAGTGGTTATTGTTTTGATGGTTTGGTTACAAATAACATCTACTACAATTTTATTAGGGGGAGAACTGAATGCACTATTAATGTATGATAAAGAAAATAGCTTCAAAATATAATAAATTCATGTTTAATATTAACACTTATGAGAATGTTTAGTTTAATTATTTGTAATATTGTGTTAAGATAATGAAGAAGAATGACAATGATGTAGAATATTATATAAGGTCAATAGTAATGGAGGGTATGAGATGAAGGTTAGAAAGGCTATAATTCCAGCAGCAGGTTTAGGAACTAGATTCTTGCCAGCTACAAAAGCGGTGCCTAAAGAGATGATTCCTATTGTAGATAGACCTACTATAGAGTATATAGTAGAAGAGGCTGTGGCTTCAGGTATAGAAGAAATACTTATAATAACAGGTAGAAATAAAAAAGCTATAGAAGATCATTTTGATAGAGCTGTAGAACTAGAAATGAATCTTGAGAGAGATGGGAAGAAGGAACTTTTAGAGTTAGTCCATAAGTCAACTAATATGGCTAATATCCATTATATTAGGCAAAAGAATCCAAAGGGGTTAGGCCATGCCATAAGTTGTGCTAAAGCTTTTGTTGGAGACGAACCCTTTGCAGTTATGCTAGGAGATGACATAGTAGATAGTGAAGTTCCTTGTTTAAAGCAATTAATGGATGCTTATGATAAACATGGTACTTCAATTTTAGGAGTTCAAGAAGTAGCCAAAGAAAATGTAAGTAAATATGGAATTGTAAAAGGCGATAAAATTAATGATAGAGAGTATGTAGTTAAGGATTTAGTGGAAAAGCCAAAGGTTGAAGAAGCGCCATCTAATGTTGCTATTTTAGGTAGATATATTATAACTCCTGAAATATTTGACATACTAGAAGATACTAAACCAGGAAAAGGAAATGAAATACAATTAACTGATGGTTTAAAAACTCTAATGGAAAAGGAAAGTATGCATGCTTATATTTTTGAAGGTAGAAGATACGATGTAGGTGATAAATTAGGATTTTTAGAAGCTACAGTGGAATTTGCTTTAAAAAGACAAGATTTACAAGATAACTTTAAAAAAATTTTGGAAGAAAAATTTAATTTAAAGCATATATAATTTAATAATAGAGCATAAAAACTGGTATATAATCCCAATGATATATATCAGTTTTTATTTTATATATCAAATTTTATTATTTTTACTCAGAAGAGGTACGGAGACTTATTCTCATTAACCTGTCAAGAAAAAAATGTAGAATAATAGTAGAAAAATGTAGTAAAAAAAGTATTAATTTTAGTGTAAAATGATTAAGTGGTACATTGAGTAACGTTAAAATTGGAGGATAAATAATGGAGTTTAAGAATAAGGAAGATTTGGAGTTTTACAACAACATTTCGGAACCTATTATAGTTATAGATAGTAATAATGAAATTAAATACTGCAATGAAGGAGCGTTAGAATTTTTAGGAGTTCAAAGTATTGATTCAATTGAAGAGTTGGATATAAACACAATGATAAAGTTCTCTACGTTGAAGAGTGGTGTCTTTGATGTAAAGGATTTTATAAAAAATGATAGAAGTGAGAGAATTCGTGCAAGTATAGATACAAGAATATATAAAGAAATAGAAATAGAATTAGTTTTTAGAAGTATAAAAGTTGGTAATAGTGAAGGCACCTTAATGTTGTTGAAAAATATAGTAAGTAATAATCTCCATTTTAAATCAGAAGTTATCAATAAAGACAATAGCAAATTAGAGGAGCATGAAGAATTTAAATATATTGTAGTAGATAAAGACGAGGATGAAGCCTTCATCTCAACAAAAGAAATAGACTTAAATATAAATTTTTATAAAGCTATTTTTGCTAATAGTACCACTGGAATTGTAATAGAAAAGGAAAATAGAATTAGTTATATAAATAAAGTTGCTATGGATATAATTGGAGACCCAAAAAGTGATACCTTTTTAGGTAAAAGTATTTTTGAAATAATTAAGTTAGATTCTATACAATATAATGATGAATTTTTGAAAAAACAGTATTCTAAATATAATTCTAGTTTGAACATAGTAGAAAGAAAGTTTATTAGAGAAGATGGGAGCATTGTTTATTGTGAAGTTACACCCATGTGTTTTGTGAATGATAATGATATATATTCTATATTTTTAATTAGGGATATAACAAGAAGAATAAAAGTAGAGGAAGCAGTAATAAGCAATAGGGATAATTATGTTGAGCTTCTTAAACTTTTACCCTTTGGTATGGTTATATATTCTGATGGTAAGCTTGAAATAGGTAATGAGGCTTTAGTTAATATTTTAGGACTTAACGGGATAGATGAATTAAAAAATTTATCCTATATAGATATAGTAGATGAAGAATATAAAGATGTAGTTAAAGAAATGTATTTTGATGCTCAATTTAGAGGAAAATCTACAGAATTTAAGGAAGTTAAAGTGAGAAGGGAATATGGAGCACTAATAGATGCTGAGATTGCAAGTTTCGGAATAAATTTTAGTTATGGAAGATCTGTAGTATTTTTAATTCAAGAAGTTACAGAACGCAAAAAAGCTCAATTAAATAAAGTTAAATTGGAACAAGCTATAAAATATGATAAGTTAAAAACTGAATTTATATCTAATATGTCCCATGAACTAAAAACACCATTGAATATAATATTAAGTACTGTACAAGTATTGCAATACAATTATAAAGATAAAAATGATGAACAATTGGATAGATATCTAGATTTAATGAAAGTAAATAGCTATAGGTTATTAAGACTAATAAATAACTTAATAGATGTTACTAGAATTGATGTAGGTAACTTAAAAATGAATTTTGGTAATTATGATATAGTAGCTATAGTAGAGGATATAACTATGGCTGCAGTAGAGTATGTGGAAAGTAAAGGTATGACTTTAATATTCGATACTGATATTGAAGAAAAAATTATAGGAATTGATAGAGAAAATATAGAAAGAATAATATTAAACCTATTATCAAATGCAGTTAAATTTTCTAAGGATGACGGAACTATTATGGTGTCTATTCATGATTTAGGGGACAAGGTTCAAATTTCAGTGAAGGATAATGGAATTGGTATTCCAGAAGAACTTCAGGAAAAGATATTTGATAGATTTGTGCAAGGCGAGGATCTATTTACCAGATCTCACGAGGGGAGTGGAATAGGATTATCCCTAGTAAAATCTATAGTTGAAAATCATGGTGGAAAGACATATGTAAAAAGTATTGTTAATGGAGGAAGTGAATTTATTGTAGAACTTCCAAACATTCTTTCTAAAAATCAATTTTGTTCAACAAATCTATATCATGCTGATAAATATAATTTAGAAAGAATAAAAATTGAGTTTTCAGATATATATAGATAAGAATATTTAAAATGCTATTGGAATAGTTGTTCCAATAGCATTTTATTTTTCATACATTAAAAGAATGGTTAAGATATTTTTAATAATATGTTTAAAAAATATATTCATGGGTAAAATTACAAAAAATGATATGTTTTTTTGGAGGTATATGATGAATAGAATAGTTTTAGTTGGTAGATTGACACGAGACCCTGAAATTAAAGTTTTTGAAGATAGTAGTAAGGTTTTTACTAGATTGGTTTTGGCTGTAGATAGACCTTATAAAACTGCATCGGGAGAAAAACATGTAGATTTCATTCCAGTAGTACTAAGAGGAAAGAAAGCAGAAATTGTTAATGAATATCTAATTAAAGGAAGTGTTATTAGTGTAACTGGTAGACTTCAAAGTAGGCATTATGAAGGTGAAGATGGACAGAAAAAGTACATATCAGAAGTTATAGCAGATGAATTTCAGTTCATGAATACTAAGAAACCTAAAGAAGAAATTGGTTAAATCTACATGACTTAAATTGTTATTTTAGTAAATCGCATATATGTGTATAACAATCTAAACAATATTTTTAATCAGTAAAGCCTATTCTATTGTAATATCACAATAGAGTAGGCTTTTTTAAATTAATTAATAATAAGTAAAAAAATATTTATTTATTAAAAAGTCACAGGTTAGTATATTAAAAATATTTGGATAATAGGCATATTAAGAGTATAATAAATTCATAAGGCAAAACTTTAATCTTATTTAAAAATGGTAAATTTCAGGTATAAAATATAGATTATAGTTAAACAAAATATAAGGGTAGAGGGGTTTATTATGGAGCTTGAAAAATTTAAAGTATTTAGAGAGAAAGCAATGGAAAACATATCTAAAGTTATAATTGGTAAAGAGCATATAATTGATAAAATAATAGTGTCATTTATAACTTCTGGTCATGTATTATTAGAAGATGTTCCAGGACTTGGGAAAACTAAACTGTGCAAAACATTGTCAAAAACTATGAATTGTAGCTTTAAAAGAATTCAATTTACACCAGACTTATTACCTTCGGACTTAACAGGAATATATTTTTATAATCAACAATCAAAAGAATTTGAATTCAGAGAAGGACCGCTTCTAAGTCAAATTGTTTTAGCTGACGAAATAAATAGAGCTACGCCAAGAACACAATCTGCTTTACTTGAGTGTATGGAAGAGAGACAGATAACAGTAGAAGGAAATACGATAAAGTTAAAGAGGCCATTCTTTGTTATAGCCACTCAAAATCCAGTAGAACAATTTGGTACATTCCCGTTACCGGAAGCTCAATTAGATAGATTTTTTATGAGATTATCTATGGGGTATCCAAGCTATGATGAAGAAATAAAAATGATGGATAGGTTTATAGGAAAAGATCCATTAGACTCCCTAGAGTCTGCTATAACTATAGAAGAAATAAACTATGTTCAAGAGAATTATAATAAAGTTTATGTTAGTGATGAAATAAGAAGATACATAGTAGATTTAGTCAATGCTACTAGAACTAACAGTGAAATAGAGTTGGGATGTAGTCCTAGAGCTACATTAAATCTTATGAAAGGTTGTCAAGCATTAGCTGCTATTAGAGAAAGAGATTATGTGATTCTTGAAGATGTTAAAGAGCTTGCAATACCTATAATGAGTCATAGAATTATCTTGAAAAGCGAAATAAATAGTGGCAGTGAGAAGAGTGAAAGAGTTATACAAAAGATTCTCGCAACTATAGAAACTCCAATAGATAGGCAATAGAGGTGTATTATGATACTTCAAATATTTGTTTTTGCAGCAATTGTAATTATACTGGTAAATATAATGAGTTTTATTACTGAAAAAGGGTATGAAAACTTAAAGGTGTATAGGGAAATAAAACCAGATAGGGTAACTGTGGGCGAAGAATTTACAATAACTATGAAAGTAGAAAACAATAAAAGAATGCCCGTTCTATTCTTGGTGGTGGAAGAAAGAATACCTGTTGAATTAAGATTTGTTGGCGAAGTCTCTACTTACAAATATGGAAATGATAATTGGCACATATGCAAGTATGTAATGGGTAAATTTCAAAGAAAAAGTAGAACTTATACTTTAGTAGGAAAAAAAAGAGGAGCTTACATAATAAAGTGCATGAATATTTTTATAGGGGATATGTTGGGACTAAATATTAAAAGTAGAGAGCAGAATGATTATATTGAAGTTTTAATTTATCCTAAGGTAAAATCAATAGGAAGCTTTAGATTTGATGTGACAAATTTTTTAGGAGATAATACAGTAAGGAGATGGATACATAAGGATCCTTTATATATAAAAGGAGTAAGAGAGTATAACGTTGAAGATAGAATGAAGGATATTCATTGGAAAACTTCATTAAAGGCAGATAAGCTTATGGTTAAGGACTATGATTATACTTCAGAACAACAGATGGTTATAATCCTTAATACACAATGTGGAGATCCTTGTTGTAATTATATAGATGAAGATATTATAGAAACATCTATAGATATTGCAGTTGCATTAGCTGCAAAAGCATCTAAAGAAAGTATCCCAACAGGTATTTGGAGTAATGCACATTTGATTTACTGTAATGAAAATTCTGTAAATGAGATTGAGCCGAAGGTAGGAAGTTTTAATAGTATATTGGAGTTTTGTACTAGAATATATCTTGCTGTAAAATATGAACTTAATGAATACTTAAAGAGTAGAATGCCTTATTTTGATAAAAGTTGTACCTATGTATTAATTACTACTTATTTAAATGAAAAAGATATTAGGATTTTAAATATTCTAGTGGCAAATGGCTATAAAATAAAGATTATAGATGTTTCTAGAGAAAACAAAATTAAAAATATCAAAGGAATTGATAAAATTTCATATAAGGGGGAGATGAAGTAATGAGTTGGTCTGAACAAGTTAGGCTTTATTATGATATAACATTTAGTATGCTAACATCTGTTGTTTGGATGATAGTAACAGCTCTTATATTTTCTAAGGATATGAAATTTTCTATTTTCATTTTAATGATGATATCTATATTAACTAGCAAATATTTACTAAGAAAAGGTAAGAAGGTAGAGATTTGTATTGGGGTTTCTTTAATCCCAATTATTGTTTACGAAATATTTAGTCAAGAAATAGTAATTGCCATTGTAGATATAATATTTGTAGCATTAATCAGTGCTGTTTTACTTAGAGAAACTAATGAAAATATAAATTATGATAGATATAAAAATATTTTTATAAATGGAATTTCTTATATTTTCATAGCATCAATTATCTGTAGTATGTTCAGGCCTATTTATGCAGAAATCATATTTAGAGGTATAGTTATATATCTGATTTTGATGGTTATAACTATGAGAGAGACTATGGGATATTGTTATAATATAAAAAGTTCAAAAGTGAATAAAATTATAAATATATCTCTAATTTCATTGGCATTATTAACTACACAGGAGTTTTTTTATAATATATTTGTGAAGGTAGTTTCAATTTTGTATAGAGGAATTGAATTTATAACTGAATTTATAATAGATGTAATAGTAAAAATTATTGGGATTCCAATGACTTGGGTTTTTAATGCTTTACAAAAATTATTTACTGAAAGACGAGGAGCTTTAGAAGATATATTTGGAAGAATAGATTCAGGTAGTAAAAATCCCCCAAATATAAAAGGATTAACGCCAGAAATGGTAACAGCAAGTCCCACATTTATATTTATAATGAAGGTTATAGTTACAATAATATTAATATTAATTGTAAGTAGTATCATAAGAAAAATAATAAAAGGTACTAATTTTAATAGAGATGATGGTTATACTGAAATAATTGAAGAGATTGAGCAAAAGGATCCTGGTTATAAAAAAGTTATAGATAAAATCAAAAAAATATTTAGAAAGAAGGGTACCCCTAGGGAAGAAGTTTTATATAAGTATAGTGAGTTTGTAGAAGTTGCAAATAAAAAAGAGATTTTTAAGACATATATGACTCCAAGACAACTTGGTAATATTGTTAAGATAAAAGTGGATAACTGTATGGAAGTTGATGAAGTTACTAATATGTATAATGAAGCAAAGTTTTCTACACATATTATAAACAAGTCTTATGAACAAAAAGTGGAAAAATATGTGGATAACATCAATAAAAACATAAAAAAGTGACAAGAAAAATTAATCTACAATAAAAGACAAGAAAACTCACATAATATTAACATTTTATCCACTGATATATTAACAATAACAAATAGTTTTGTATAACTGTAAAGAATAAGTAATTTTGTGAAATAAGGTGTAAATTTTGAGGGGGAATATATTATTGTTGCCTACAAGAATTTACACATTATTTTTTTATATAGTGATACAATTTCTTTAGGCAATAAAATGTTGTAATTTTATTGCTATAAATGGTTTTACATTATTTGGGGGTGCTTTTATGATAATTGAGACGTTGAAATCTAACATGGTATGTGAAGAGAATACTATAGAATACACTTATAATTTAATTCAATCAGAATTAGAGGTCCATATGAATGGTGAAAGAAGGGTTATAGATGTATATGGTGTAGAAATAGAAAGTGAAGTGAAAAATAAAGGCAAACATGTAAAGCAATACAAAGAACATGTAGAATGTATAACTCCTAATAGATATAAGGGAAGTGAACTTCTGGGATTATTAAAAAATAATGTGGTCTCACCAATACATCTTATAGATATTATAGAAGAATATATAGAGGCATATTATGCTGATTTTGACGAACTTGTACAAGCAATAGCAAATTAATTATAACTATTTTTATTTATATGAGTAGTTTATAAAGTTAAACTTAATTAATATGATAATTGAAAATATTATCATCATATACTTTCATATATATATAAGTTATAGTTGATATTAACCTATTTATTTATTAAAATTAAAGATGTAAAAATATGTTTATAATTTAATTATAAGTATATGAAATATTTAGGTTTGGAGGTGAGATGGTGATAGTAGGAGTTGGAGTAGATATAGTTGAAATAAGACGTATAAAAGATGTAATGGAAAAAAATGAAAAGTTTTTAGAAAAAATATTTACAAGTAAAGAAATACAATACTTGAAAACTAGGAATTTAAGGCCGGAATATGTAGCAGGTAGGTTTGCTGCAAAGGAAGCGGTTTCAAAAGCACTAGGAACAGGGTTTAGAGGATTCAACTTCAGAGATATAATAGTAGATAGTACTACTCTTGGTAAACCTACAGTCACATTAGAAGGGCAGGCAAAAAATATTGCTAACAAGAATGGGAATACAACTATTCATCTGAGTATTTCTCACGGATGCGATAGTGCTATTGCCTATGCTGTTTTGGAGGTCGTTTAATATGGTAAATCCTTTTGATAAATTAAAAATTAATAGATTAGGGTTTATAGGATTTAAACATAGGGCCATACAAATGGATAAGGAAATGATACAAAGTATATTAAAAGCTAGAGATGATGATACCTACAAAGGAGATTATGGACAAGCATTTATAATAGCTGGCTCTATGGGCTTTTCTGGTGCTGCATATCTTACTACTCAAAGTGCAGTAAGAAGTGGCGCTGGATTAGTGACCCTTTGCGTTCCTAAAGAAATACAGGAGATAATGAGCATAAAGTTAAATGAGGCTATGACAATCAATTTTGAGCAAAGTGAAAAAATAGGTAATATTATGGTTAAGTCTAATTGTATTGCTATTGGACCAGGAATGGGGAATGCTAAGTTAACTTTTAATATAGTGAAAAGTATGATTGAAAATGCAGAATGCCCTATTGTAATAGATGCAGATGGACTAAATGTACTACAGGGAAAACTTGAATTGCTTCATAGTAAAAATAATAGCATTATATTAACACCTCATTATGGGGAGATGGCAAGATTAACTGGATTATCTGTTGATGAAATAAAAGAAAATAGGGTAGAAGTAGCAAGGAATTTTGCTTATGAGTATGATGTAATAGTTTTATTAAAGGACCATAGAACTGTAATAACTGATGGAACACAGGTTTTTGAGAATACTACAGGAAATAGTGCAATGGCATCAGGTGGAATGGGAGATACTTTGACAGGAATTATAACTTCATTTATTGCTCAGGGATATGATGCTCTAGAAGCTACATGCATTGCTACATTTATACATGGATATTGTGGTGATAGGCTAGCAGAGAATATGTTCTGTGTCAATGCTACCCATATTATAGAAGAATTACCTTTTGGGATAAAAGAAATTTTGGATAGTAATTGATACATAGAAATAACTGTGGATTATAATAAAATAAATATGGTTATAGAGAGTAGAAAACTATAATAAACATATAGTGTAATAAGTAATTGGAGGAATTTATGAAAAAAAGACTAACTTATACACTATTTATTATAGCTATATGCCTAACCATTGCAGTGGCTTTATTCATTAAAGGAAGAACAAGGACTTTAGATGAGTATAATGTAATTGATTCCTTAAGTGAGATTAAAGCCTATAAGAGTGATATAACTATAGAGGTCGTAAATGACAGAGAAACAAATAAGTATGAAGGGTTTCAAACCTATAAAAAAGATATAGGATATAAACTGGATTTAAAGGATAAGAGATCTTTTACTTTTAAAGGTGATGAGATACTTGTTAAAGATAAGGAGAATATCAAAGAGTATACCTTAGATAAAGGGTTTGATGAAGTATTTAAATATGGATTTATTGGTGAATATATAGGATTAATATATACAAATGAACAATTAGAATTTGAAACTGAAACAATAAATAATAGTGAGTGCTTTGTGATAACAACAGTGATTCCTGGAAGCAATAACAACATTTGCCAAGGTAGCTTATATTATGATATTAAAAATAATAGACCGAAGAAAATAATAATCTATGATAATAAAGGTAGAGAAAGAATTATATATACTTATGAAAACTTTAACTGGACTGATAAGGTTGAAGATGTGGAGTTAGATTTATAACAATGATACAAAACAGTAAGAGCGAATCTAGTATTTACTATGAGGTAGTTCTTGACAACTGGAAAGGTGAGCAAGGTGAGTAATATGGAAAAAAAGATAAGACCCTCTTGGGCAGAAGTGGATTTAGATGCTTTAAGGAATAATGTAAGTGAAGTAAAAAGGGTTTCAGAGGGGAAGGAAATAATTGCTACAATAAAAGCTGATGGATATGGACATGGAGCTATAGATATATGTAAGTCTATGATGGATGAAGGTATAAATAGATTTGCAGTAGCTATTGTTACAGAAGCGGTAGAACTAAGAAAAGCTGGTGTGGAAATTCCTATTATTATATTGGGATATACACCAAAGGAATTTTATGATGAAGTTATTGATTTAAACCTAGAGCAAACTATATATGATTATGAAGATGCTAAAATACTTTCAGACATAGCTATAAAGAAGAATAGCATAGCTAAAATTCATATAGCTGTAGATACAGGTATGGGGAGGATTGGATTTTTAACAACGAGGGAGCAGGCTAGGGAAGTACATAGGATAACTAAGTTAAAAGGAGTAAGAATTGTAGGAATATTTACTCATTTTGCTACTGCTGATGAGAAAGACAAAACTTATGCTAGTTTTCAAATAGAAAAATTTAATATATTTAATATATATCTTGAAGAATTAGGTATAATTATACCCTTTAAGCATGTAAGCAATAGTGCTGCTATAATAGATTTTCCTGACTTACCATATGATGGAGTTAGAGCTGGTATTATGCTTTATGGATATTATCCTTCCAAGTATGTTAATAAAAATAATGTTAACTTAATACCTGTTATGTCGCTAAAATGTAAAATTGTTCATTTGAAAAAAATACAGGAAGGCGATTATGTAAGCTATGGTAGATTGTATAAAGCACCTGCAGAACGGATAATTGGAACTCTTCCTATAGGATATGCAGATGGCATTTCGAGAGCATTAACAGGGGTGGCTAAAGTAATTGTGAATAGTAAAATAGTACCTGTTGTAGGTCGTATTTGTATGGATCAATGTATGATAGATGTAACAGATGTACCTGGGGTGAAGATTGGGGATGAAGTTATATTAATTGGAAAAGATAATATAGGGAATGTTATAACAGCAGATGATATAGCAGAATCTATAGGTACAGTCAATTATGAAGTAATTTGTGATATAAGTAAGAGAATTCCAAGAATATATACAAAAAACGGTAAAATTTTCAGTGTAAGAAACTACGTATAGTAAAAAGTATAAAAAAATGTTGTAAAAAGTAGAAATTGAGGATAATTTCTTTGACATAATAACAATTGATGATTTATAATTAAGTTGTACATAAAGTTGTTATTTAAATTGGAGGTAATGAAATCCATGGGTAGCTCAAAGAAATTTATTCTGAATTTTGGTAGTAGTTTTTGCGAAAAATTTAATGATGTAGATAAAAAACAATTTATAACAAATAGTAAATTAATTATGGATTATGGAATAGTATATAGTGAAGGCTATAATAGTAATAGCTATATAGAGAAAATGAAACAAGGATATTTAGCTATGAGAGAATTAAATTTAGAATTATCAGAATATGGCTTTGAGAGTTATATTAATGACTTAAGTGAATATGAAGCTAGCCTTTAGGAGTGTGAATGCCTAATGACAATTGTTATAAAGAGAGGCGATATATTTTATGCTGATTTAAGCCCAGTGGTTGGATCAGAACAGGGTGGAATAAGACCTGTAATAATTATACAAAATGATGTGGGAAATAGATATAGTCCAACTGTGATAGTTTCAGCTATAACCTCTCAGATAAATAAGGCAAAACTTCCAACTCATGTAGAGATTTCTTCTGAAGAATACGGATTAAATAAAGACTCGGTAGTTTTGCTAGAGCAAGTTAGAACTTTAGACAAAAGAAGATTAAAAGAAAAGATAGGTCATATGACCGATGAAGATATGATTAAAGTTGATGTTGCTCTTAAAATTAGTTTAGATTTAAAAATGTAAAAATAAGCTTAATATTAAGGGGCTGTTTCAAAATACACTAAATCTTAATTGGATGTGGAGTATGCACTAACAACAATATTTTAGTGAAACTTAACATTTTATAGAGATTAGTGAATTATTTTGAAATAGCTCCTTTTAAATTAAATCGGTAGATGGACAAAAAAATATAAAGTATTTATTACTTTTATAATGATAGAAGTATAGTTGTATTTAATTGAAGTGTAAGGTAAATAATATATTAATAATTATTGGAGATTTCTTATAATGAAATGTATGGATAAAAGTAAAATTTCAACTAAATAGTTGAGAATAAATAAATTATTGATATAATGGGTTTAGAAGAAAATCAGGGAGGGATAAGCAATGGAAAAGTCATTAATAGCATTAGAGAATATAGCGAAAGTTTTAAGAAAAGATATTATAAAGATGGTAACAGAGTCAGCATCTGGTCACCCAGGCGGTTCTCTATCAGCTGTAGAAATCATTACTACATTATATTTTAATGAAATGAATATTGATGTAGAAGACTCTAAGAATCCTAATAGAGATAGATTTGTATTATCAAAAGGTCATGCTGCACCAGTTTTATATGCAGCTCTTGCGGAGAAGGGTTTCTTTAATAAAGAAGAACTTATGAAATTAAGAAAAACTGGAGCAATGCTACAAGGTCATCCAAATATGAATTACATACCAGGAGTAGATATGTCTACAGGTTCATTAGGTCAAGGAGTTTCCGCTGCGGTAGGTATGGCACTAGCAGGAAAGCTTGATAATAGCTCATATAGAGTATATACCCTACTAGGAGATGGAGAATTAGAGGAAGGTCAAGTTTGGGAAGCAGCTATGTGTGCAGCTCATTACAAACTAGACAATTTAACAGCTTTTGTAGATTATAATGGACTTCAAATAGATGGAGATATTGATAAGGTTATGAATCCTAATCCTATAGCAGATAAGTTTGTAGCATTTGGATGGAACGTGATTTATTTAGAAGATGGTCATGATTTAGTTAAGATAAAAGATGCTATAGAAGCTGGAAAAGGAGTAAAAGATAAGCCTACAATGATAGTTTGTAAAACAATTAAAGGAAAAGGTGTATCTTTTATGGAGAATCAGGCAGGTTGGCATGGTTCAGCTCCAAGTAAAGAGCAGTGTGAAATAGCATTAAAAGAGATTGGGGGAGAAGAATAATGAAAAGTGTTGCAACTAGAGAAGCCTATGGAAAAGCATTAGCAAGAATAGGTAAAGAAAATGAAAATATAGTAGTTCTTGATGCAGACTTATCTAAGTCTACTAAAACTGCTGATTTTAAGTCTGTATGCCCAGAGCGATTTATCAATATGGGGATTGCTGAAGGTAATATGATGACTGTGGCAGCGGGAATGGCAGCTTGTGGAAAAATTCCTTTTGCATCTACTTTTGCTATATTTGCAACAGGAAGAGCTTTTGAACAAATAAGAAATTCTATATGTTACCCTAAATTAAATGTAAAGGTATGTGCTACTCATGCTGGTCTAACAGTAGGAGAAGATGGTGCTTCTCACCAATCTGTAGAGGATATTTCATTAATGAGAAGTATACCTAATATGGTGGTGATTAGTCCAAGTGATGGAATTGAGGCTGAAGCAGCAATAGAAGCTATAACAAAATATGAAGGCCCTTGCTATGTTAGACTTGGTAGAAGTTCGGTACCTATAATAAATGATAATGAAGATTATAAGTTTGAAATTGGTAAAGGAATAACTTTAAGAGATGGGAAAGATGCTACTATAGTTGCAACTGGAATTATGGTAGAGGCAGCATTAGAAGCGTACAATATTTTGGCTGAAGAAGGCATAAGAGTTAGAGTTATTAATATACATACAATAAAGCCTATAGACGAAGAATTAATAACAAAAGCTGCAAGAGAAACAAATCTTATAGTTACTGCAGAAGAACATAGTATCATAGGTGGCCTTGGTTCAGCAGTGGCGGAAGTAGTAACTACACATTGTCCAGCTACAGTTTTAAGAGTTGGAATAAAGGATACTTTTGGTGAAAGTGGTAAGCCTGCAGAATTATTAAAAGCTTATGGATTAACAGCATTAGATATAGTTAAAGCAGTTAAGACTGGAATTAGTATGAAATAAAAAATAAAATTGAATATGGAAGAAATCTAAGGAGACTTAGGTTTCTTTTTTTTATAGCCTATGATATAATTTATAAATAATTTGAAAATTCGATTTACTAAGGAGAGCGTTATAGATGAAACAAGATGTTAAAGGATATATGAGTGATGTAGTCTTTTGTTTTAAATTGTCTTTAAAATTAGTTATTATACCCGTAGTTTTAGGTATAGTTATTAGTTGTATATATCTATTAGTTAAAGGTCAATCTATGGAACTTTATGGAATACTTAGAGGAATAAGAAATACAGGAATTATATTTTCTTGTGGAGGATTATTTGTATCAGCATTAGCATTTCTACAACCGACAAAGTTATTGAGACCTTTAAGCTATGAGAAAACTTGGAGACAATATCTTTATAAATTTGGTTTAGTAGGAACTATATTCTGCACCTTTGCATTATTAGCAACATATTTCTTAGTATACGATATGCTAATTCATAACTTATATGTGTAGTTTACATACATAAAGAAGCATGAGTGGAAAAAAATATATATATTTCCACTCTTTTTTTATGAAGAAAAATAAGAATTTATTATTTTTTAACTTATGTAGGACTTGCATTTTAAATTTTTATGTTATAATATACACAGATAAAAAGTAAAAAGTCGAGGAGAGTTAATAATTATGATAGATTTTAAAAATGTTACTAAGGTTTATAATAACAATGTACTAGCTTTATCTAATTTAAATGTACATATTGACCAGGGTGAATTTGTTTTCTTAGTAGGCCCAAGTGGAGCAGGAAAATCTACCTTTATAAAGATGTTATTAAAAGAAGTTGATCCAACAGCGGGTTCGGTTATAGTTGCAGGATCAGATTTAACAAAGCTAACAAGGAAAGAAGTGCCTTATTATAGAAGAAAAATTGGAGTAGTGTTTCAAGATTTTAGATTGATACAAAGTTTGAATGTATTTGATAATGTAGCTTTTGCACTAAGAGTTATAGGATCAAGCGAAAAGGATATACAAAAAAAGGTTCCAGCAGTGCTTTCAATGGTAGGATTATCAAAAAAGAGAGATGCTTTACCTACAGAGTTATCAGGTGGAGAACAACAAAGAGTATCTATAGCTAGAGCTATAGTAAATAGTCCATCATTATTAATTGCTGATGAACCAACAGGTAACTTAGATCCTGAAACTTCATTAGAAATTATGGATATTTTAAGTGATATTAGTAGAGCTGGAACTACCATTGTTATGGCAACCCATGCAAGAGACATAGTTGACTCTATGAAAAAGAGAGTTATAGCTATTGAGAAGGGTGTTATTGCCAGAGATGAGGAAAGGGGGAAATATGGTTATGAAATTTGATTCTTTTAAATATTCATTTAAGGAAGCACTTAAAAGTATAAAAAGAAATAAAACTTTAAGTATAGCATCTATAGCTACAGTAACAGCTACACTTTTTTTATTAGGAGCTATAACACTAGGAGTTGCTAATGCAGATAAATTAATTACGCAATTGGGATCCATGGTTGAGGTGAAAATCTACTTAAAAGAGGATATAAGTGATAATAATAAAAATGCTATAGAGAATAAAATTAAAGAAGTAGATGGTATTGATAAGATAACTTTTCAAAGCAAGGAAGATGCTTTGAAGGATGTAAAGGAACAAATGAATGATGAATTAGGTCAGTTAACATCTGGATTTGAGGATAATAATCCATTCCCAGCTTCCTTTACAGTAAATGTTAAAGAGCCGCTAGTAGTAGATAAAGTTGTAAGTAGTATTAAAGATATGAATGGTATTGATGAGATAAAAGATGCAAGATCTATAATTGCAAAAATTTCTAAGCTTACAGATTCATTTAAAATAGGTGCTGCAGTAGCATTTGTAGTTTTTATTATGATATCTCTATTCTTAATAGGAAATACCATAAAAATTACAGTGTTTACGAGAAAAAAAGAAATAGGAATAATGAAGTATGTAGGAGCTACAGATTGGTTTATTAGATGGCCATTTATAATAGAAGGTATGATACTTGGAATATTTGGAGCAGTCATATCGGTAGTAGTACTAGGTTTTATATATTCTATTATAATTAATAATTTAAGCGCCGATACACTATTTGGATTTGATTTAGTAGGTATTTCTTATATATTGAAGGTGATTATTTGGGAATTCCTGGGATGTGGAGTTTTCATAGGTGCTATTGGAAGTATAATATCCATGAGAAAATTCTTAAAAGTTTAAATTATAAAGAACAAATAAGACTAAGAATTTATTTCTTAGTCTTATTTGTGTATAATATAATATATTGGTAATAGAAAGGATTAATAAAATAATTTAAATTTCATAGTATTATTATCGGGGATAAAAAGTAATAATAAATATATGAGAATGAGAGGGTGATTTTTATGGATGGTAAGAAAAATAAATGGAAAAGAGTAACGGGTATAGTGGCTCTTTTGATAGTGACAAATTTAATTACTTTAGGATTATCTAACTATATATCTTTTAAGTTACCAGATGGTAAAGTTATAGTTAGTAGAAAAACATATGAAAATATAGTAGACTTTGAAAAGTTATATACTATAAAAGATAAATTAGATAGATATTATTTGGGTGAAATTGATATTAATAAACTTATAGATGGAGCAGCAGCGGGAATGACAGAAGCTGTAGGAGACCCATATACAACATATATGAATGCCGAAGAGTTTAAAGACTTCTATTCTCAAACAGAAGGAAATTATGTTGGATTAGGAATACAGGTAGGAGTTAAGGAAGATAAGATAGTTGTAGTAGCTACCTTTGAAAATTCACCTGCAGAAAAAGTGGGAATACTTTCAGGGGATATAATTGAAAGCGTAAATGGTACAAAGGTTGAAGGCAAGGACTTAGAAAAAGCAGTGAAAACTATGAAAGGTGAAAAAGGAGAAGCTGTAGAACTTACTTTATCTAGGGAAAACAAAGGTTCTTTTAATGTTAAAACTGTAAGAGATGAAATAGAAATGATAACTGTAAAGAAAGAAATGATTGATAGTCAAGTAGGATATATTCAGGTAACTATGTTTGATGAAAATACATCTAGCAATTTTGAAAATGCAATTAAAGATTTAAACTCAAAAGGAATGAAGAGTTTAATAGTAGACCTAAGAGAAAATCCAGGAGGATTATTAGATCAAACTGTGAATATGTGTTCACAATTTATTCCTAAGAATAAGAATATAGTTTATACGGAAGATAAGAATGGAAATAGGAAGGATTATAATTCAGTAGGTGGAATTGCTGAAGGATTACCACTTACTATATTAATAGATGAGGGGAGTGCAAGTGCTTCAGAAATATTTACAGGAGCTATAAAAGATTATAAGTTAGGAACTTTAGTAGGTACTAAGACCTTTGGTAAGGGTGTTGTTCAAACAACTTTTTATAGGGATAGAGATGGATTTAGAGATGGAACTGCATTGAAGGTTACTATATCAAAATACTATACTCCTAATGGACAGAATATCCATGGTATAGGAATAGAGCCAGATATTTTAGTTGAGTATCCAGAAGAACTAAAAGGGAAAGCCTATGATAAATCAGTAGATCCTCAATTTGAAAAGGCTTTGGAAGTGGCAAAAGAAAAGATTAAGTAATAAAATATAGGGTATTATAATAGATATTAGTATTTTTATTATAATAAATACTAATTAAAATAAGTTAACATATAGAAAAATAATAAAATTAATTTTATAGTTTCAAGTAGATAAATGATGATGTAAAATTAAGTATCTATTATAGTAGATACTTAATTTTACTTATGCACATCTACTCTTTGTTACATAATGAGAAGGAGAAAAATAATGGAACTTTTAAAGTATACTTTGCAGCAGGTGTCCTATGCTATTGTGGAGCCGTCTTATGCGCTTATATTAATAATGATGGCTGTTGTATTCTATATGAAAAATAAAAAAACTACAGTGATGGAAAGATTAATTATGGGTAAAAACTCGTCAACTGCTTTTGAACTTACTGTGTCACAAATAGTTATGGGAATATTGGGAGGTGTAGTAGCTAGTTTGATTCTTACATTTTTGGGAATTACTTTTTATGAAACTTCTAATATATTTCTAATATTTATATTATCAGTAGCGTTAATGTTCTTTAGTCCCAAATTAGTTTGTCTTTCATATTCAGGAGCTATTTTGGGACTATTATCAATACTGTTGTATTTTATATCATTAATCATGGAGAATCCAAGTTTAGATGTACTAAAAATGGATATAACTAATTTATTGGTATTGGTTGCAGTAATGCATATTGTTGAAGGGTTATTAGTAATCTTTGATGGGAAAAGAGGTGCTATACCTGTATTTGGATCAAGAGATAAAAAAATCATAGGTGGATTTGCATATAGAAGACAATGGATATTACCAATGATAATATTATTAATGGTACAGGCTACTAGCGCCAATACAGTTATGGGGGGAAGTGTAAACACTCCAGAGTGGTGGCCAATAATTAATCATAATAAAAACATGTTGATTTTTGCTACTATGGTAATTGGTGCATTACCGATTTTTGCAGGAGTTAATTATGCTACCATAACATTTACAAAAAGTAAAAAAAATAAGCCAATATTCTCAGGACTATTAATTTTAGGCTATGGTACTGTATTAATTCTATTATCTTTTCTTGGGGATATAAATAAGATTTTAGATGTAATAATTCTTACATTGATGCCTGTATTACATGAGTATATGTTATATATTGATCGCTTAGCAGAAAAGAAAGGTAAAATAAAGTATGTGAGTAATGAAGAGGGAGTATGTGTTCTAGATGTAGCCCATGATTCAATAGCTAAAAATATGGGAGTTAAAATGGGAGATTTAATATTAGAAATAAATAATATTAAATTATATAAGGATGAAATTATATTTAATATGTTAGAACGTCTTCCAGATATTATAAATATGAAGGTTAGAAGAGAAAATGGATCTATGGAAGAATTAGAATGTAAAGTAAAAAACAATAAAGAAAAATTAGGAATTGTTATAGTTCCTAGAGAAGTTCCAAAGCAGGCTACTGTAGCAAAGCCAGGAGGTTCTAGTTTTTCTGATATTCTAAATAAAATTAAAGAAAAGAAAGATAGTAACGATAAAGAATAATTTTTTATAAAAAGATGAGGTGATGTATCATGGGTCAGTTTAAGATTCATTCAAAATTTAAGCCAACTGGAGATCAACCTGAAGCAATAGATAGTATAGTTAAAGGAATCCTTGAAGATAAAAAATATCAAACTTTACTTGGAGTAACAGGATCAGGGAAGACATTTACTATGGCAAATATTATTGAGAGAGTTCAAAGACCAACTTTAATTCTTGCTCATAATAAGACTTTAGCAGCTCAATTATGCTCTGAATTTAAAGAGTTTTTTCCAGAAAATGCTGTTGAGTACTTTGTTTCTTACTACGATTACTATCAACCAGAAGCTTATATGGCTCAAACTGACACCTATATAGAAAAGGATGCATCAATAAATGAGGAGATAGAAAAGCTACGGCACTCAGCTACTTCAGCCTTGATAGAAAGACGAGATGTTATAGTTGTGGCTTCTGTATCATGTATATATGGGCTAGGAAATCCAGAGGATTATAGAAAGCTTACTGTATCTTTACGAGAAGGTATGATTAAAGATAGAAATAGTGTTATTAGTCAGCTAGTGGATATTCAATACGAAAGAAATGATATAAATTTTGTAAGAGGAACCTTTAGAGTTAGAGGAGACGTGCTAGATATATTTCCAGCATCATCAACTAATAAAGGGATAAAAGTTGAGTTTTTCGGAGATGAAATAGATAGAATCCGTGAGTTTGATGTATTAACAGGCAATATAATTAGTGGAAGAAAACATGTATCTATATTCCCAGCATCACACTTTGCTACATCAAAGGAAAATTTAGAAAGAGCTATCTCTCAAATTGAATTTGAATTAGAAGAGAGATTAAGGGAGCTAAAGGATGAGGATAAGTTATTAGAAGCTCAAAGATTAAAACAACGAACCAATTTTGATATAGAAATGATGAGAGAAGTAGGTTATTGTACTGGAATAGAAAATTATTCTAGAATATTAGATGGAAGAGAAAAAGGAACACCACCACAAACTCTTATTGACTATTTCCCAGATGATTTTCTTTTCTTTGTAGATGAAAGTCATGTTACACTACCACAAATTAAGGCTATGTATGGAGGAGACAGATCTAGAAAAACTTCTTTAGTAGAGTATGGATTTAGACTTCCATCAGCCTATGATAATAGACCACTTAAATTTGAAGAGTTTGAAGATAAATTAAATCAGGTATTATTTGTAAGTGCTACACCTGGAGTTTATGAGAATGAACATTCAGCTAATATAGCAGAGCAAATAATAAGACCAACAGGATTATTAGATCCTGAAATTATAATAAGACCAGTAAAAGGTCAAATTGATGACTTATATGGTGAGATTATCAAAACTACTGAAAGAGGGTTTAGAACTTTAGTTACAACTCTTACAAAGAAGATGGCAGAGGACTTAACTAAATATTTAAAAGAGTTAGGAGTAAAAACTACTTACTTACATTCTGATATAATTACTATGGAAAGAATGGAAATAATAAGAGATCTTCGAAGAGGAGATTATGATGTGCTAATTGGAATAAATCTTTTAAGAGAAGGATTAGATATTCCAGAAGTAGCATTAGTTGCTATATTAGATGCAGATAAGGAAGGATTCTTAAGGAGTGAAACATCTTTAATTCAGACTGTAGGTAGAGCTGCAAGAAACTCAGAAAGTAAAGTAATAATGTATGCTGATAATATGACAAATTCTATGGAAAAAACTATAAATGAGACCAATAGAAGAAGAAGTATTCAAGAAAAGTATAATGATGATCATAATATAGTACCTAAGACTATAATCAAGGAAATAAGAGATGTTATAGAAATTTCTACAGTGGCAGAAGATGAAGATTTATATATCAGTGAAGCAAGTAGTGATTTGCTTTTAGATAAGAAGGAATTGACTAAGCATATTACTAAACTAGAAAAAGAAATGAAAGAAGCAGCTAAGGACTTACAATTTGAAAGAGCAGCGATTTTAAGAGATGAGATAGAACGTATGAAGAGAGAATTTAATTTGTAAAGGAGAAATTTATGAGAAATAGTATTTATATAAAAGGTGCAAAAGTACATAACCTTAAAAATGTAGATTTAGAAATACCAAGAGATAAATTTGTTGTTTTTACTGGACTTTCAGGTTCAGGAAAATCTTCTTTAGCCTTTGATACTCTTTATGCAGAAGGACAAAGAAGATATGTAGAATCTCTTTCAGCTTATGCGAGACAGTTTTTAGGCCAAATGAATAAACCGGATGTAGAGTATATAGAAGGTCTATCACCAGCTATATCTATTGACCAAAAAACTACAAGTAAAAATCCAAGATCTACAGTAGGAACAGTAACTGAAATTTATGATTATTTAAGACTACTTTATGCAAAGATAGGTGTACCCCATTGTCCTAAATGTGGCAAGGAGATTACCCAGCAGACTGTAGACCAAATGGTAGATCAGGCAATGGCTCTGCCACCTAGAACTAAGGTTCAAATCTTAGCACCTGTAGTTACAGGGAAAAAAGGAGAACATGTAAAGATCCTTGAGAACATTAAAAAAAATGGATATGTTAGAGCAAGAATTGATGGTGTTCTGGTAGATTTAGAAGATGAAGATATCAAACTAGAGAAGAATAAAAAGCATACCATTGAAATAGTAATAGATAGAGTAGTTATTAAAGATGGAATTGAATCAAGAATTACAGACTCTTTAGAGTCAGCATTAAAAATAGGTGAAGGTATAGCTATCTTAAATGTAATTGATGGAGAAGATATACTTTTAAGTGAAAAATTTTCATGTGTAAGTTGTGGAATAAGTATTGGTGAAATTGAGCCTAGAATGTTTTCCTTCAATTCTCCCTTTGGAAAGTGCGATGAGTGTGATGGACTTGGGACTTTAATGGAGATAGATGAGGATTTGGTGATTCCGGATAAAAGCAAATCCATATTAGGTGGAGGAATTTTAACTTTAGGTGAAGGTAGTTTAAAGGAGGATTCATGGACTCGTGCCATATTAGAAGCTCTTGCTAAAAAAAGAGGGTTTACTTTAGATACTCCTATAGAAGAACTATCAGAAGAAAATTTAAATTCTGTTTTATATGGAACAAATGGAGAAAAATTACGAATAGAGTATACCAAGGAATTTAAAACTGGTATATATAATTATGCTTATGAAGGTATAATAAATAATTTAAAAAGAAGATATATGGAAACTAACTCAGATTACATAAAGAGAGAAGTAGAAGAGTATATGAGTGATAATCCTTGTCCTAAGTGTAAAGGAAGAAGATTATCTAAAGAAGCTCTATCTGTTACTGTAGGTGGTAAAAATATAAGTGAATTTTGTACTATGTCTATTATAGAAGAACTTGATTTTGTAGATGCATTAAAATTATCTAAAAAGGATGAAATTGTAGCAGAACAAGTATTAAAGGAAGTTAAGAGTAGACTTAGTTTTTTAAAGGATGTAGGACTTAGTTATCTTAACTTAAGTAGAGCATCAGGTACTTTATCAGGAGGAGAAGCGCAAAGAATTAGATTAGCAACTCAAATTGGTTCTAGTTTGATGGGGGTTTTATATATTTTAGATGAGCCAAGTATTGGATTGCATCAAAGAGATAATGATAAATTAATAAAGACTTTAAAGCATCTTAGAGACATAGGAAATACTTTAATTGTAGTTGAGCATGACGAAGATACTATGCGAGAAGCAGATTACTTAGTAGATATAGGCCCAGGAGCAGGAGAGCATGGAGGAAAAATAGTAGCTGCAGGTACAGTAAAACATGTGATGAAGTGTAAAGAGTCCATTACAGGTCAATATTTAAGTGGGCATAGAACTATAGATGTGCCTGAAAAATATAGAATTATGGATAAAAATAGAGTTATAAAAGTTAAAGGTGCAAAGGAAAACAATCTAAAAAATATAAGTGTTGAATTTCCATTAGGATTATTTACATCTGTAACAGGAGTTTCAGGGTCAGGGAAAAGTACTTTAGTTAATCAGGTTTTATATAAGGGGTTAAATAGAAAATTAAATGGTTCTAAGAAACTACCAGGAAAACATGAGGAAATTGTAGGTGATGACCAGATTGATAAGATTATAAATATAGATCAAAGTCCAATAGGAAGAACACCTAGAAGTAATCCTGCTACATATACAGGAGTATTTGATTTAATAAGAGAAATTTTCACTATGGTTCCAGAGGCTAAAAGCAGAGGATATAAACAAGGTAGATTCAGTTTCAATGTTAAAGGTGGAAGATGCGAAGCTTGTAAAGGTGATGGAATAATAAAGATAGAAATGCAATTTTTATCTGATGTCTATGTTGAATGTGAAGTGTGTAAAGGAAAGAGATATAATAGAGAAACATTAGAGGTAAAATACAAAGGAAAAACTATTGCAGATGTTTTAAATATGACTGTAGAGGAAGGCTTAGCTTTCTTCGAAAATATACCTCGTATAAGTAGTAAACTTCAAACTCTTATGGATGTTGGATTATCCTATATAAGATTAGGTCAACCATCAACCACATTATCAGGCGGAGAGGCACAAAGAATAAAGCTTGCCTATGAATTATCTAAAAGAAGTACAGGAAAGACTTTGTATATATTAGATGAACCCACTACTGGATTACACATTGATGATGTTAGTAAACTTATAAAAATTCTCCAAAGGCTTGTAGAAGGAGGAAATACTGTAATAGTAATTGAACATAATTTAGATGTAATAAAGTGTTCAGATTATATTATAGACTTAGGACCAGAAGGTGGAGATCAAGGAGGAACTATTATAGTTAAAGGAAATCCTAAAGATGTAATTAAATGTTCTAAATCATATACAGGACAGTACCTAAAAAAGATGATATAATTACTTATAACTAGCATCATAATTTATAATGATGCTAGTTATGTTATATATGTATAAAGGAGTTTTGCTTATGAATATTTTAAAATTCGCATTGAATTTAGGAATAATAGCAATAGTTTATTTTATTATAATCTACGCTTTAAAAATAATGTATACAGATACTAAATCAGTGGGTAAAAGAAGGAATAGAACTAGAAAGGCTACTTCTGGGCTAGAAATAATAGTAGCTGGAGAAAATACAAATCTAAAAAATGGAGGAATACTACCAATAGTAGATAACTTAACTATGGGAAGAAAAAGTGATAATACAGTAATCTTAGATGATAAATATGTTTCTTCTCATCATGTTAAAATTTTCAGAAGAAATAATGAGTATGTGTTGGAAGATTTGGAGAGCACTAACGGAACTAAGGTTAATGATATTAGAATAAAGAATTCCCTTATATTAAAGTCAGGGGATATAATAAAGGTGGGAACTGCTACCTTTAAATTTATGTAGTTATTAGGAGGCAAGTATGAAGGGTATAAAACAAGAAAAAAGAGTGCTTAGATTTACTTATTTGCTTGTAATGGCACTATTTTTTAATGTAGCAATTCTAACTCCAACTATTGATAAGGGTGCAATATTTATAGGAGCAATAATATGTGGTTTATTATGTTATTCCCACTTTGTAATAAGAAGATTTTATCCAGATGGGGATAAATTTATATTATTATTTTCAAATATCCTTGCTGTTATAGGGATTGCTATGATATATAGGTTGGATTTACCCATATCGGGAGGTAGTTATATAGCGGAAGGTACTAGAAGTTTTTTAACAGCTAAGCAAATTATATTTTTTGCTTTAGGTATGACTATGTTTATATTAGTAGTTGTAATACTTCCAGATTTAAAAAGATTTAGTAAGTACAAATATTTATATCTAATAATAACATTATTATTTATGTCCATGGGTACCTTTTTTGGAAAGGAACAGTTTGGAGCTAAAAACTGGGTAAATTTATTTGGGTTCGGTTTTCAACCTTCTGAGTTTGGGAAAATTGCCTTAGTAGCTTACCTTGCTTCAGCATTAAAGGATTATGAAAAGCCTTCGAAGTTTTGGATTAAGATAGGAAAGGCAATTGGATTTAGGAAAGAAAGCTCATATAAATATATAAGTTTAATAGAGCCTGCTATGGTAATGATGATATCATTGCTATTTATGTTAGCTCAAACAGACTTGGGTTCAGCGCTAATTTTCTTTGCCATAGCACTTACTATGCTTTATATTGCTACATCAAATAAAAAGTATGTAATAATAGCATTGCTGTTATTTGTAGTTGGTGGTGTCATAGGATATTACTTATTTTATCATGTTCAGATAAGGGTTATGATATGGCGAAACCCATGGAAGTATGGATATGATGAAGGACATCAGCTTGTTCAATCCCTTATAGCTATAGCAAATGGTGGATTTTTTGGGGTAGGACTTGGAAATGGATATCCAGGATATATTCCAGTAGTAGAATCTGACTTTATATTTGCGGCTATATGCGAAGAATTAGGATTACTTATTGGATTTGCAGTTATAATTTTAAATTTTCTATTATTCTATAGATGTATAAGAGCTGCACTTTACATAAAGGATAAATTTTCAAGATTATTAGCCGTTGGATATAGTACTATGATGGTATCTCAAACACTAGTAATTATTGGTGGTGTAACTGGAGCTATACCTCTTACAGGAATAACTTTGCCTTTTGTTAGTTATGGAGGAAGTTCTATGCTGATAAGTTATCTTTCACTAGGTATAATACAAAAAATATCAGAGGAGAGTAGTAATTATGAATAATCTACAAAAGAACATAAAAAATGTAATGATTGTATTTCTGTTATTATTTATTGCTCTAATCTCTTATATAAGTTATAGTACATTATTTAAAAATCAAATAGCTTTGGATAGTGTTTATAATAAAAGAAATCAAGCGGAGAAAAATAGAGTTCTTAGAGGAACTATTTATGACAGAGATATGAATCCTTTAACTACAGGTGAAAAAACAGGGGAGTTTTCTCAAACAAGAAAGTATGTTGGAGGAGTAGCTTTTTCTCATGTGGTTGGTTATAATGATGCTAAGTATGGGGCTAGTGGAATTGAAAAGAAGTTTGATAAAGAACTTTCAGGACAATCAGTAAATTCTATAAAGGATATATTTTCCAACAAAAAGGATGAGAATAAAGTTGGAAATCATGTAGTGACTACCTTAAATTCTAAGTTACAACAAAGAGCCTTTGAGGTTTTAGGTAATAGAAAGGGATCAATAGTAGCATTAAATCCTAAGACAGGAGAGGTTCTTGCTATGGTGTCAAAACCAAGTTTTGATGCAAATACAATACAAGAAGACTTTGAAAAACTGTCACAACAAGAGGATACACCTTTCTTGAATAGAGCAGTTTCAGGTCTTTACCCACCAGGCTCAACCTTTAAAGTTATTACAGCCATAAGTGCTTTGGAGAATATGTCGGATATAACCAATAGGACCTTTAATGATGAGGGGAAAATTAGTTTTAATGAAAGTGAATACCTAGAAAACTACAAAGGGTATGCTTATGGAAGCATTGGACTTAGAACAGCTTTTTTAAAGTCTAGTAATGTGGTATTTGGTACCTTAGCTATGGAACTTGGAAATGATAATTTAAAGGGAACATCAGAAAAGTTCTTCTTTAATAAAGATATTCCATCAGAAACTCTTACCATTGATAATAGTATTTTCCCAAAATATAAAAGTGATGAGGTTGGTAATATAGCTCAAAGTGGTATAGGACAAAGTGGAGTACTAGCAAGTCCAATAGAAATGGCACTAGTAGCTAGTACTATAGCTAATAATGGTGTAATGATGGAACCTAATGTAGTAAAGGAAATCATAAGTCCGGAAGGGAAAGTAGTTAAAAGCTATGAACAAAAGGAAGCAGCTACAGTTACAACTCCTGAAAATGCAGCATTGCTAAAGGAATATATGAAAGCTGTAGTCAATGAGGGAACTGGTCAGGCAGCAAAGTTATGGAACGTTCAAGTATCAGGAAAGACTGGAACTGCAGACCATGACTCTGGAGATAAGGAGCCACACACTTGGTTTATAGGTTTTGCAGGTTATGATGACCCAGAAATAGCCTTTGCTATAATTGCAGAAGAAGGTGGAAATGATAGCTTTAATGCCAGCGCTATGGCAAAGGAGCTTATGAAATCTTATTTTAGTACAAATTAATATTAAAACTTTTGAAATATAATTATATAATATACCTTATGAGTATTAATCATTGCATTAAAAGTGAAGCTCAATAAGTATTATACTAAAGATGAAACAACTTTTGGATGAGAAGTGAGGTGATTTAATGTTTGATTTTGAGTATCATCTAAAAAATCTTCCAGACAATCCTGGAGTTTATTTAATGAGAAATTCTTTGAGAGAAGTAATATATGTAGGAAAAGCAAAAAATCTTAAAAATAGAGTAAGACAATACTTTCAGAATTCTAAAAATCATAGTGAAAAAGTTAGAGCTATGGTTAAGAATATAAGTGAATTTGAGTATATAGTTACAGATTCTGAAGTAGAAGCTTTAATACTAGAATGTAATTTAATAAAAAAGTATAGTCCTAAATATAATATCTTGCTAAAAGATGATAAATATTTTCCTTTTATTAAAATTACTAATGAAGAATTTCCAAGGGTATTAGTTACAAGAAATTATGGAAATGATTCATCTAAATATTTTGGACCATATACGGATGGAAGTGCAGTATATACTATAAATGAACTTATAAAGAAGGTATTTTCTCTTAGAACATGTAGAAGAGTTATAAAGGAAAATGGGCCTAAAACAAGGGTTTGTCTTAACTATCATATAAAATTATGTAGTGGACCATGTGAAGGATTAATTTCTAAAGAGGAATATAAAAAAATTATCAATGATGTGGTGGATTTACTTACAGGGAAGGATACAAAGATTACTAGTAAGATTAAGACTGAAATGGAAGAAGCAGCAGAAAATTTAGATTTTGAAAGAGCAGCTTCTTTAAGAGATAAGTTGATAGCCATAGATAAAATAAATGAAAAGCAAAAGATTATTAGTAATAATTTTGAAAATGAAGATTTTATAGGTATTTCTCAAGATGAAAAAGATAGTTGTATTCAGATATTCTTTTTAAGAGATGGTAAAATTGTTGGAAGAGAAGATTTTATTTTAGACAATACAGGTGGAGAAGAGCCTGCCTATGTCATAGAGGAATTTATTAAAAACTTTTATGGAGGAACTGCTTTTATACCTAAGACTGTATATGTAAGTCATTGTGATGAAATTGATATCTTAGAGCAATGGTTATCTATAAAGAAGGAATATAGAGTGACTATAAAGGTTCCACATAAAGGAGAAAAGAGAAAGACACTTGATATGGTAGAAAAAAACGCTAGCCATGCTCTCGAAATGTTTAAGATTAAACATAAAGTAGACAAGGAACTTAATAATGTGGCACTTTCTGAAATTCAAGAGGTTCTTGGGATTGAAGATATGCCTATTAGAATTGAAGCCTATGATATATCTAATATCATGGGAATGGATTCCGTAGGAACCATGGTAGTATTTCAAGATGGAGTAGCTAAAAATAGTGATTATAGAAGATTTAAAATTAAAACGGTAGAAGGTGCAGACGATTATGGCTCTATGAGAGAAATATTAATAAGAAGATTTACACATGGATTAGAAGAAATAAGGAAGATAAATAATAATGGTATGGACTTTAAGTCGGGTAAGTTTTCTATTTTTCCTGACTTGATTATGATGGATGGTGGAAAGGGACAAATTAATATAGCACTTCAAGTATTGGAGGAGTTAAATATTAATATACCTGTATGTGGTATGGTGAAGGACGATAAGCATAGAACAAGAGGACTTATTTATAAAAATAAAGAAATTCTGTTAAAGCCATCTTCCAAGGCCATGCTTTTAATAACTAGGATTCAGGATGAAGTTCATAGATTTGCCATTACATATCATAGAACCTTAAGAGATAAACGTACTTTATTTTCTATATTAGATGAAATACCTAAAATAGGAGAAAAGAGAAGGCGTGAACTTCTAAAAAAATTTGGTAGTATTGAAAATATAAAAAAGGCTACCTATGAAGAGTTAATGGCTACACCTTCTATGGATGGGAAAGCTACTGAAAGTATAATTAATTATTTTAAGAAAAATAGTTAATAACCATATGTCAGCATAAAATATTGAATTAGAGTGTTTATACTATTAGTAGGATAGTATACTTAAAATGAAAGAAATATGTAATAACTGTTGATATATATAACCTAAGTATTTTATACTTAATATATAATAATATAGTAAGAGGTATACAATGAAATTAAAGGATAGTTTTGTAAGAAGTGTTTTAGATGTAGCAGGGAATGAAAATGTAAAAATAGATGAACTAATGAAGAATCATACTTCTTTTAAGGTAGGTGGACCAGCTGACCTATTAGTTTACCCTTCTAATTATGAAATGGTTAAAGAATTAATTAAAATATGCAAGGAAAATAAGGTGGATTATTTCATATTAGGAAATGGATCTAATCTCATAATAAGAGATGGAGGAATAAGAGGAGTAGTCATAAAACTAGGACACATAAATAAAATAGTAGTAGATGAAAATTTAATATCTGCACAATGTGGAGCTAAGTTATATTCAGTTGCAGATCAGGCTTTAAAGAATAGTTTATCAGGGCTAGAATTTGCGTCTGGGATACCAGGATCTATTGGAGGTGCTACTGCAATGAATGCAGGTGCCTATGACGGAGAAATGGCAAAGGTAATTGAAAGTTCATTAGTAATTGATAATGAGGGGAACATTAGAGAATTAAGTAAAGAAGAACTAGAATTTGGATATAGGAATAGTGCAATTTTAAAGTATGGATATATAGTTCTGGAAACAAGAATGAGATTGTCTCATGGAGATAAAGCTTTGATCAAGGAAAGAATGGATGATCTATCAGAAAGAAGAAAAAGTAAGCAACCCTTAGAATATGCATCAGCAGGAAGTACATTTAAAAGACCCGAGGGATATTTTGCAGGTAAGCTTATTCAAGATTCAGGATTAAAGGGTACTAGCGTTGGGGACGCGCAGGTATCTGAAAAACATTCAGGATTTATCATAAATAGAGGCAATGCAACGTCAAGGGATATTTTAGATCTTATTGAAGTTGTAAAAGCTAAAGTTTATGAAAAATTTAAGGTTGAATTACACACTGAAGTTAGAGTTATAGGTGAAGATAGTTTAACCTAATATAAAAAATAGGGAGATGGGGATATGATTTCAAAAAAAATGGTGGATTATGTTAATGGTAGTTCATTAATCAGAGCTATGTTTGAAGAAGGTAAAAGACTCGCATCAATTTATGGTGCAGAAAATGTTTATGATTTCAGCTTAGGAAATCCAAATCTTGAACCGCCAAGCACTGTAAGGGAGGCAATTATAGATATTTTAAATAATGAACCTAATACTATGGTTCATGGTTACATGAGTAACTCAGGATATGAGGATGTTAGAGAAACTATTGCTAACTCAATTAACAAAAAATTTGATACAAGTTTTACAGAAAAGAATATAGTTATGACTGTAGGTGCAGCAGGTGGTTTAAACGTGATTTTTAAAACTCTTTTAAACCCAGAAGATGAAGTAGTAGTATTTGCACCTTATTTTGGTGAATATAGAAGTTATGCAGCTAACTATGATGGAAAGCTTGTAGTAGTATCACCAAACACTACAGATTTTCAACCTAATTTAGATGAGTTTAAAAGTAAAATTACGGATAAGACTAAAGCTGTTATAATTGACTCTCCAAACAATCCTACAGGTGTTGTTTATTCAGAAGGGACTATTATAAAACTTACTAATATCTTAAAAGAAAAACAAAAGGAATTGGGAACTGACATATATTTAATATCAGATGAACCTTATAGAGAGCTTGTATACGATAACATTCAAGTCCCATATTTAACAAAGTACTATGATAATACAATTGTTGGATATTCCTATAGTAAATCTCTTTCATTACCAGGAGAAAGAATTGGATATTTAGTTATTCCAAATGAAGTATCCGATTTTGAAAATGTTGTATCTGCTTCTAATGTAGCTACTCGTATTTTAGGATATGTAAATGCACCATCACTTTTCCAAAGAGTAATAGCTAGATGTTTAGATGATAAAGTAAATATTGATTTTTATAATAAAAATCGAGAACTACTTTATAGTGAACTTACTTCTTATGGATATAATTGTATAAAACCAGAAGGTGCTTTCTATTTATTTGTTAAATCACCTATAGAGAACGATATTGAATTCTGTAATATGGCAAAAAAATATAATATTTTAATAGTTCCTGGAACTTCTTTTGCTTGTCCAGGATATATTAGAATTGCTTATTGTGTAGCTTATAGTACTATAGAAAATGCCTTACCTGGATTTAAATCATTAATTGAGTCTATAGAATAAGTAAATATAAAAATAATATTGTTAATTTTTAAAATTTTATGTGAAAGATATAGGATAAATAAATATTTATCCTATATCTTTTTTAGTAATATAAATTACTATATGATATAATTAATGTGTATAATATATAGATATTAGTGTTAATTTTTATTAAAAATATTAATTTAAAAGAAGTATAATTTTAAATTAATATAAGATTAAATTTAAAAGTTTTACTGGAATTAAATATGCAAAAGAGGTGTGATAGAATGAAATTTTTGATAGTTACAGGTATGTCAGGAGCAGGTAAGACACAAGCAATAAGATCACTTGAGGATTTAGGGTTTTACTGTGTAGATAATTTACCACCAACCCTTATAATAAAATTTGCTGAAGTATGCTTTAAAACTGAAGGTAAAATAGATAAAATTGCCATAGTAGTAGATATTAGAGGGAGAACATTTTTTGATGACTTATTAGGTAGTTTGTCCACTCTTGATAAAGAAGGTTATCTATATGAAGTATTATACCTTGAAGCTACAGATGAAACCTTAGTTAAAAGATATAAAGAATCAAGAAGAAAACATCCTCTTGCACCAGATGGAAGGATTATTAATGGTATAAGTATAGAAAAGAAAAAACTAAAAGGAATAAGGGAAAGGGCTAGTAAAATAATAAACACATCAAAATTAACTAATAAAGAGCTAAATGAAGAAATAACTATGGCCTATGGAGATGAAGGTCAAATTGAAAGTCCTTTACTTATTAATGTAATATCCTTTGGATTTAAATATGGAATACCTTTAGATGCGGATTTAGTTATGGATGTAAGATTTATTCCTAATCCATATTATATTGCTGATCTAAAGCCTTTTAGCGGCCTAGATAAGCCGGTAAAAGATTATGTATTATCTAAAGTTGAAACACAGCAATTTGTAGAAAAATTTATAGATATGCTTAAATTTTTAATCCCTAATTATAAAATAGAAGGAAAAAGACAATTGATTGTTGCTATTGGTTGTACAGGAGGTAGACATCGTTCTGTAGCTATTGCAAATAAAGTATATGAGACTTTAAATCATAATGGTAATAGTGTAACTATAGATCATAGAGATATAAATGAGGATGTAAGTAGAGGAGCTGGAAAGCGATGAAGCTTAAGGACGGGTTAATGCCTGGTGTGGGAATTAAGAGGTGGATATGTCAAATTATTTTAGGTGTATTTTTAATTTCCTACTCTATAATTGAGCTTATAAGAAGATGGGGTGAAGGTATTTCTATTAAAATATTTTTAGTAGCGATACTAGTTTTAGGGTGCGTATTGACTTATATAAGTTTAGAGAAGTATACTAAAAAAGTAATAGATATAATAAAGTTTGAAGCGTTGAATTTTTCTATGGGAAAGAAAAATTTTGACGATGATTTTTTTAAAAATAGTATATTAGTAAAGGGTCCTAAGGTGGTAGTTATTGGAGGCGGAACAGGGCTCTCCAACATGCTTAGCGGACTAAAAAGATATACCACTAATATAACCGCAGTAGTTACAGTGGCTGATGATGGAGGTGGTTCTGGAGTATTGAGGCAAGATTTAGGAATGCTACCACCAGGAGATATTCGAAACTGCATAATAGCTTTAGCAGATACTGAACCTTTGATGGAACAGCTCTTTAGGTATAGATTTAAGGATGGTTCTTTAGAAAATCAAAGTTTTGGTAATTTATTCTTAGCTGCTATGAATGGGATTTCCGATAATTTTTTAGAGGCTATTAAAAAAACTAGTGAGGTTTTAGCAGTAACAGGAAAAGTACTGCCTGTTACTCTAGAAAATGTGCAATTATATGCAAAACTAAAAAATGGAGACATAATAAAAGGGGAATCCTCAATACCTACTGAGAGCTTAAATAGAAAATCACCTATAGATAGAGTATTTATAGAGCCTAAAGATGCTAAGGGAGTTCAAGAGGCCGTTGATGCTATAAGAGATGCTGATGCGGTTATATTAGGTCCAGGAAGTGTGTATACTAGTATAATCCCTAATCTAATGGTAGGTGATATAAGAGAGGCTGTAAAGGCCACTAAAGCATTAAAGATTTATGTATCAAATATAATGACTCAACCAGGTGAGAGTGATAACTTTAGTGTTCAAGATCATATAAGAGCTATAATGAAACATTGCCAAGGTATGCCTATTGATTATGCTATTGTAAATAAAGGACTCTCAAAGGAAGAAGAAAATATAAAAGAAAGATACTTACAAAAAGGCTCAACCTTTGTTCAACTTGACCATGGTGACAAAGATAAGCTAAATGTAAAATATATAGAATTTGATATGATAAAGATTAAAAAAGAACTCATAAGACATGATGAGGATAAACTGGCTAAAATACTTATAGAAACTATATTAAAGAAAAAAATGATTAATGATGAGAAAAGAATTTTTGAATATATATATTTATCACAGAGATTAAGAAGAGAAAAAAAGGATAGGGAGTAGAGAAATGTCATTTTCACTAAAGGTAAAAAATGAAGTATGTAGAAATAGTGAATTATCTAAAGATGAAATAGCTGCCCAATTATCAGCTATAATGAAGTCAAGTGGAACATTGGGTTTTGGATTTAATAGATCTATTACTTTTAAGATAGTAACTGAAAATCCAGCTATAGCAAGATGGATTTTTAAGAATTTAAAAGATTTCTATGATATTCACACTAAATTATTAGTAAAGAAAAGCAATTCGTTAAAGAAAAATAATATATATATGGTTTTAATACCAGAAGAAGTAGATGTAAAGGGACTCCTTCAAGAATTGGGAATAATAGAAAAGGATGGCTTATTTAATATACACTACGGAGTACCTAGTGAAGTTATAAAAAATGAAAATTGTAAAAGAGCATATATAAAGGGAGCTTTTTTAGGGGGAGGAAGTATTAGTAACCCAGAGAAAACTTACCATCTAGAGTTTGTAACTCATGATCAAGATTATGCCAATGAACTTAGTGATCTTATTAACAGTTATAAGCTTAATTCTAAAGTAATACAAAGGAAAAATAGTTTTGTAATATATTTAAAAGAGGGAGAGCAAATAGTAGATCTTTTGAATATAATAGGTGCACATAATGCATTATTAGAGCTTGAAAATATAAGAATCATGAAGGAAATGAGAAATAATGTAAATAGAATTGTTAACTGTGAAACTGCAAATCTTAGTAAAACTGTTAATGCAGCTGTAAGACAGGTGGAAAGTATAAAGCTTATTGAAAGTGAAATTGGACTTGATAGGCTACCTAAAAATTTAAAGGAAGTAGCTAAATTGAGGCTTGCCTTCCCAGATGAATCCTTAAAGGAGTTAGGAGCTATGTTAAATCCGCCTGTAGGAAAATCAGGAGTAAATCATCGTCTTAGACGAATTGAAAAAATAGCTGATGAGCTTAGGAAAGAGGGTAGATAGGCATGTCAAAACATGAAGAAATAATTAAATATATTCTATCCTTAGATATAAATACTAAGATATCTGTTAGAGGAATTAGTAGTAAATTAGGTGTCAGTGAAGGAACGGCATATAGAGCAATAAAAGAGTGTGAATCTATAGGAATTGTCAATACAATTCCTAGGGTTGGCACAGTAAGAGTAGAAAAATTAGAAAAAAAGAATATTGACAAGATATCTTTTAGGGAAATTGTAAACATGGTAGATGGAACCTTAATTGGTGGTAAGGGTGGAGAGAATAATTTTCTTGAAAGATTTATAATAGGAGCCATGGAAGTTGAAACCATTAAGAGATACATAAGCCCAGGTTCGTTACTTATAGTAGGAAATAGAGAAAAAGCTCAAAGACTAGCTCTTGAAAATCAATGTGCTGTGCTTATCACTGGGGGCTTTCAATGTAGTGATGAAATAAAGACTCTAGCAGATAAAACAAATTTGCCTGTAATATCCTGTACCTATGATACATTTACTGTTGCAAGCATGATAAATAAGGCCATATATGAAAATAATGTTAAGAAGGAAATTGTATTAGTAGAAGATGTTATGGATAAAAATCCAGAATACTTAAATGTATGGGACAAGATTAAAGCATTAAAAGAATTATCAGAGAAAACTAGGCATGAAAGATTTCCAGTTTTAGATGAGGAATCTAGAGTTATAGGTCTTGTAAGTATAACTCAAATAAATAATCATGATGACAATGAAATCGTAAATACCATTATGACAAAGAATCCTATTGTGTTAAACCCTACAAGTACGGTTGCCTATGCAGCACATATCATGGCTTGGGATGGAATTCAAATATGCCCAGTGGTATATAAAAAGAAATTAATAGGTATAATTTCCAGAGGAGATGTAATAAAGGCATTACAAATAGTTACAAGACAGCCTCATGTAGGTCATACTATGGATGATTTAATTTTAAAGAATTTTGAATTTGAGTCTAGTAAGAATAAGATGCATTTCTGGGGAGAAATTGTGCCTGAAATGCTTGACTCTATAGGTACTGCATCATGGAATGCATTAAATATGCTTTTATCAACTATGGGAACTATGGTATTAAGACAAAATGGTATTACAAATGTAGCTATAGATAGTTTCACATCTTATTTTACTAAGCCAGTTCAAATGGGTAGGATAATTGATGTATATTCTGAAGTAATAGATAGAGGAAGATATTATTCAAAGGTAGAAGTAACAATGTATAATCAAAATAAAGAGATTATGGCGAAGGCTATGCTATCAGCCAAGGTACTAAAAAATAATTAAATAAAATAGGTTAATGTATAGGGGGTAAAAAGTTGTTTACACATGTGGTTTTATTTAAGTTAAAAGAAAATACAAGGGAAAACGTAAAGTTTGTAGCAAATACTCTTAAAGCTATGGAAGGAAAAATACCTGAGCTTAAGGAGATAGAAGTAGGAATAGATGAGCTTCATACGAATAGATCTTTTGATGTATGTCTTATAACTAGATTTGATTCTGTAGATGACATGAATGAATATCAGATACATCCATATCATATTAATGAAGTTTTAGGTAAAATTAAGCCCTATATTGAGGTTTCTAAAGTGGCTGACTATTATTAAATAAAGTATTATTTTAAAGATAAAAAAAACTCTGTTTATAATGGAATGTCTCAAAATCATTACTTTTTAGATCAGTTTTATAGTTTAATTACTAGGGCTAAAAAGATTAATTATGTAAGGCATTCCATTTTTGAGAATGTTACAAAACATATGTGTGTATAATTACTTAATAGTTTATAATTTTAAGTAAAGAGGTGTTTTAATGAAGGGGAAGATTAGAAACATTATAAGTATACTTTTAATTTTAGTGGGGATTGGATTATTACTGTTTGCTTTTAAAGGAAAGTGGGAAACAAAAAAAGTTCAAGATCAGCTTTATGACAAATTTGTATCAGAAGAAAAGCAAGAAGTTAATCATGAAAAAAACGAGAAAAGTAAGGAAGAAAAACTTCCTTATATAGATATGGTAAATCCAATTGCAGTTTTAGAAATACCAAAAATAAATTTGAAAGTAGTAGTAGCAGAAGGTACTGAGGATGAAATAATAAAATATGCAGTAGGACATTTTAAGGATACTGCTATGCCAGGGGAAGAGGGTAACTTTGCACTAGCAGGACATAGAAACTATGATACAGGAGAATTTTTTCTAAGACTAAACAAATTAGAAGTTAATGATAATATACTAGTATCTAATCATGATAAAACATTTACTTATAAAGTTACAGAGAGCTTTACAGTTGCTCCAGAAGACACCTATGTTTTAGATAAAAGTGAGGATGCAACAATAACCCTTGTAACATGTACTTATGATGGTAAGGACAGATTAATAGTAAGAGGTAAGTTAGAAAAATAATATAAAAATAAGTATTTTAAAAGAAATTAGTATTGTTACAAAGGATGCAGGGGGTGAAAATATGAAGGATTTTGTACATCTGCATGTGCATACAGAGTATAGTCTCTTAGATGGTTCAGGGAAAATATCTAAACTTATTAAAAGAACTAAGGAATTAGGTATGAAAGCTATTGCTATTACTGATCATGGAACTATGTACGGTGCAGTAGATTTTTATAAAGAAGCTATAGAAAATGGGATAAAACCTATAATTGGATGTGAAATATATGTGGCAGGAAAATCAATGTACATTAAAGAACCTCAAAAGGACAATGATACCTATCACTTAGTTTTGTTAGTTAAAAATAAGGTAGGTTATGAAAACCTAATGAAAATAGTATCTACTGCTTCTATAGAGGGGTTTTATTATAAACCAAGAGTAGACTATGAATTTTTAAAGGAAAATTGTGAAGGATTAATTGCTACTAGTGCTTGCTTAGGTGGTGAGGTTCAAAAAAATTTACTTAGAGATAATAAAGAAAAGGCCAAGGAAGTTGCTTTAAAATATAAGGAAATATTTAAAGATGATTTTTATTTAGAATTACAATACCATGGAATTTCCCAGCAGTTGCAAGTGAATGAAATGTTATTAGAGTTGTCTAAGGAATGTGATATTCCATTAGTATGTACTAATGATACTCACTATATAAATGAAGAAGATAGTAAATCACACGATGTATTACTTTGTATTCAAACAGGTAAGAACGTAGAAGATAAAACTAGGATGAGATATCCTTCAAATCAATTTTATCTTAAGTCACCTGAAGAAATGTATGAGACTTTTTCTTATATACCAGAGGCTATGGAAAACACGCTAAAGATAGCAGAAAGGTGTGATTTCGATTATAAATTTCATGAATCTAAGTTACCTAAATTCCCTTTGCCTGAGGGGGTAGATCCCTTTGAATATCTTAGAGGAAATTGCTATAAGGGACTTATTGAAAGATATGAAGTATTCTCAGCTTTAAATGGAGTATTGGATGAAGAAAAAGTAAATAAAATAAGAGAAGAAAATGAAGAAGGAAAACTTCTGTGCGATAGATTAGATTATGAGTTAGGAATAATCAAGAAAATGGGATATGTTGATTATTTTCTAATTGTTTGGGATTTTATAAAATATGCTAATGAAAATGGAATTCCGACAGGACCGGGAAGAGGTTCAGCAGCAGGAGCTATAGTTGCTTATACCTTGGGAATAACCAAAATAGATCCAATAAAGTATGCTTTGCTTTTTGAGAGATTTCTTAATCCAGAAAGAGTAAGTATGCCTGATATTGACTCAGACTTTTGCTATGAAGGGCGTCAAAGGGTAATTGATTACGTAGTTGATAAGTATGGAGAAAATAATGTATCACAGATAATTACCTTTGGAACAATGGCACCAAGGGCATGTATCAGGGATGTAGGAAGAGCAATGAATTATTCCTATGCTGAGGTAGATAAAATTGCAAAGATGATCCCTTCAGTATTAAATATAACTATAGATAAATCATTGGAGATGAATAGTGAGCTACAAGAACTTTATGATGTAGATGAGAGAGTACGTGAACTTATAGATGTAGCTAGAGATTTAGAAGGGTTACCAAGACACTCATCTACCCATGCTGCTGGAGTAGTTATAGCATCCCATCCTTTAGTAGAATATGTTCCATTACAAAAGAATGAAGGTATGATAGTAACTCAGTTTACCATGGGTACATTAGAGGAATTAGGACTTTTAAAGATGGATTTCCTAGGATTAAGAACCCTTACAGTAATGGATGAAGCTATTAAGAATATATGGGAAAATCAAGGTGTAAAAATAGATATAGATCATATAGACTTTGGAGATTCAAAGGTTTATCAGATGATTGGAGAAGGAAAAACAGTAGGTGTATTCCAGTTAGAATCTGCAGGAATGACTTCCTTCATGAGAGATCTAAAACCAGACTGCTTTGAGGATATCATAGCAGGAATAAGTCTTTATAGACCAGGTCCAATGGCAGAAATTCCAAAATACATTGAAGGAAAAAGAAATCCAGACAAAGTAGAGTATGTAACTCCACAATTAGAAGTAATACTGGATGTGACATATGGGGTAATGGTGTATCAGGAACAAGTAATGCAAATAGTTAGAGATCTTGGAGGATATTCCCTGGGGAGAAGTGACCTTGTGAGACGTGCCATGTCGAAGAAGAAACATAAGGTCATGGAAGAAGAGAGAAAAAACTTTGTTCATGGAATAGTAAATGAAGAAGGGAAGATTGTAGTACCTGGATGTATTCGAAATGGAATTACAGAAGAAGCAGCTAATAAGATATTTGATCAGATGATGGATTTTGCATCCTATGCTTTTAATAAAAGTCACGCTGCAGCTTATGCAGTAGTTGGATATCAAACAGCATATTTAATGTATTATTACCCAGCAGAATTTATAGCTGCCATGCTTAATAGTATAATGGGAAACAATGAAAAGGTAGCATACTACATTAGGTTTGCAGGAGAAATAGGAATAAAAGTACTTCCACCAGATATAAATGAAAGCTTTAGTAAATTTACAGTACAAGGTAATACTATAAGATTTGGTCTTTCAGCTATAAAAAATGTTGGAGTAAATGTTATAGAATCAATAGTGGAAAGACGTGAGGAAAAAGGAAAATTTAAGAGCTTTAGCGATTTTTGTAACAAGATTGATTCTGGAGCAGTAAATAAGAGAGCTGTAGAGAGCCTTATAAAAGTTGGAGCCTTTGATAGTTTAGGAGTATACAGATCTAAATTAATAGCTGTATTTGAGAAAATTTTAGATGGAATAAACAATGAAAGAAAGAGAAATGTCCCAGGACAAATCAGTCTATTTCAAGGAGCTGATGATGAAGATAGTGCCTTTAAGATAGTTTATCCAGAAATTCAGGAATTTAATAAAAAGTATTTATTAGCTATGGAAAAAGAAATGACAGGAATATATTTATCAGGCCATCCACTAGATGATTATGAGAAGACTTTAAAACATGTAACCACTCACAAGATATCAGACTTAGTTTTAGCAGATACCCTAGAAGATGGAAGTATAGGTGTAGAAGGACTTATTAGCGAGAGAGTTTCAAAGGTAAAGGATAAACAAAAAGTAATTTTAGGTGGACTTTTAACATCCATTTCTAAAAAAATTACAAGAAATAATCAGGCTATGGCCTTTGCGACCTTAGAGGATTTATTTGGAACCATAGAACTAGTCATATTTCCAAAGACATTTTCAGCTTGCAGAGAATTTATTGAGGAAGATGAAATAGTCACTGTGGAAGGACGTATAGCACTGGAAGAGGAAGAACAACCTAAAATATTATGTGAGAAAATATCGCCATTAGTTAAAGTGAGTACGGATAAGATATATATAAGGGTTGAAGATGATAGCAAGCTAAATAGTGCAATGAAGCTTATAAGAGACAATTTTATGGGTGAATTTGGTTCAGCACCAACTTACTTATTTGCTGCTAATACGAAGAAAAGATATCTTATAAATAAAAATAGTTGGCTTAATAATGATTATGAAACTACATCTAAACTGAGAGAAATTTTTGGAGATGATAATGTTAAAGTTTTAGAAGAGTAAAGTCCACTATCATAATAAAATAAATTAATTCAAGCACCAAGAAATTATCTTGGTGCTTTTTATATTGTGCTCGCATTGGTGTAATTTAATAGGCGAAAATCCTAAGCATGGATTGATAGTGACAAGTGCATAGTTTAAGACAAAGGTGTCCATGGTGACGTGGAACCTGAAGAAAGTCGGCGGAGAAACTCTGGTCTGACGAACAGAAACTACATATAAGGCATATGTCTGTGGGTAAGGTTGCTATACAAACTAAAGCCAGAAACTATTCGAAACAGACAGTGTAAATGTAGCAGATATATGGAGTGAAAGATTACGGTCTTACCTGGGGAGAGCTGACAGATACGTTATGGATATGTATTTAGAAGTAACAATCTATACAGTGATGTATGGCTGAACTGTCAGAAGCCAGCAGAGGTCATAGTATCAAAATAGTCATAAATATTTTGAAAAAGACCGAAGAATAGGATATTTTAGATATATTTTTATGTAGTAGAAAATAGTATTAATTAAGGTAATTATAATAAATTTGCATAAAAATTTGACAATAGAAATTATAAGTTTTATAATAATAATTATTAACAAATAAATTGAATTACATAATTAATTTAATTATTAGAAAGTCATATAAACAATTTTAGTTTCAACTTGTATTGTAAGTATATTGTACTTTCTAAATTAAAGATTATAAATTTTTATAAGTTCTATTAATAAAATTTGTAAAAATTAAAATAAAACACTAAATTAAAGGAGGTAAATTTATGTTTTTTAAGACTACAGAAAAACACGAAACTTTTCGTGTAAAAATCAGAGAATTTGCAGAGACAGAGGTAAAGCCACAAGCATTTATGTTGGATCAAGAAAGTAAGTTTCCAACTGAGGCTATAGAAAAGTTAGGTAAAATGGGGGTATTGGGTACTCCGTATCTTAAAAAATATGGTGGATTAGGTCTAGATATACTTAGTTATGCCATTGCTGTTGAAGAACTTTCTAGAGTAGATGGTGGTACAGGTGTAATTTTATCAGCTCATGTTTCTTTAGGAACATATCCAATTTTTGCATATGGAACTGAAGAACAAAAGCAAAAATACATGATTCCGCTAGCAAAAGGGGAAAAGATTGGTGCTTTTGGTTTAACTGAGACAAACGCTGGTAGTGATGCTGGTGGAACTGAAACTACTGCTGAACTAGAAGGAGATTATTATATTTTAAATGGTGGAAAGATTTTTATAACTAATGCAGATAAGGCAGATACTTATGTTGTATTTGCTGTAACTACTCCAGGTATAGGAGTTAAAGGTATAAGTGCCTTTATAGTTGAAAAAGGATGGGAAGGATTTACATTTGGTGATCATTACGACAAGATGGGAATTCGCTCTTCTGCAACTGCTGAATTAGTATTTAATAATGTTAAAGTACCTAAAGAAAACTTATTAGGTGAAGAAGGACAAGGCTTTAAAATAGCTATGGGAACATTAGATGGCGGTCGTATAGGGATTGCAGCTCAAGCTTTAGGTATAGCTCAAGGAGCTTATGAAAATGCTTTAGAATATTCAAAAGAAAGAATACAATTTGGAAAGCCTATATGTCAACAACAGGTAATTTCATTTAAATTAGCTGATATGGCAACTAAGCTAAGGGCGGCTAGGTTTCTAGTATATAGTGCTGCTGAACTTAAGGAAAATCATGAGCCTTATTCTATGGAAGCTGCTATGGCTAAACAATATGCGTCTGATATATGCTTAGAAGTTGTAAATGATGCATTACAAATCTTTGGAGGAACTGGTTACCTTAAAGGAATGGATGTAGAAAGAGCATATCGTGATGCGAAAATTTGTACTATTTATGAAGGAACAAATGAAATTCAAAGAATGGTAATTGCATCTCATATAATTGGAAAGATGCCTAAAAATGAGAATAGAGCTAAAAAAGGTTCAGCTGGTGGAGTCACTGGTGCTCGTAAGAAAATGATTATGAAAGATGGAACAGCAGAGGAAAGAGTTGCTAAGCTTGTAGAAGCATTGAAAGCAGATGGCTATGATTTTACTGTTGGTATTGATATAAATACTCCAATATCTAAGGCAGAGCGTGTTGTCAGTGTAGGTAAGGGAATTGGAGAAGAAAAAAATATGGAGCTTGCTAAAGCTTTAGCTATTCAAGTTGGTGCAGCAATTGGATCATCTCGTCCTGTAGCTGAAACCTTAAAATACTTACCGCTAAATCGTTATGTTGGAATGTCAGGTCAAAAATTTAATGGAAATCTCTACATAGCATGTGGTATATCAGGTGCTGGTCAACATTTAAAGGGTATAAAGGATGCTACTACCATAGTTGCTATTAATAATAATCCTAATGCTCCAATATTTAAGAATGCAGACTATGGTATTGTTGGAGACTTACTAGAAATAATGCCATTATTAACAGATGCTTTGGATAACGGAGAACCAAAAAAGGAAGCACCTCCTATGAAGAAAATGAAAAAGTATGTTCCTAAAAAGGTTGTTCCTAATTGGAAGAGATATGTTTGTAATGGATGTGGCTATGAATATGATCCAGCCATAGGCGATATAGAAAATGAGATATCACCAGAAACTCTATTTGAAGCTCTTCCAGAAGAATGGATTTGCCCAGATTGCGGTGAAGAAAAAGATAGTTTTATAGAGGTCTAATTCTATAGCAGAAATTTTAAGTTTTTTACAATAAAAAGGAGGAGTAATTTATGTTTTGTGTTAGAAAGGTAACTGAAGACCTTTATTGGGTAGGTGGAAATGATAGGCGTCTAGCTCTTTTTGAAAACGTTCATCCAATTCCAAGAGGAGTTTCATATAATTCATATCTACTATTAGATGAAAAAACTGTGCTATTTGATACTGTAGATTGGTCAATTTGTAGACAGTTTTTAGAAAATATACAAGCTGTTTTAAATGGTAGGCCATTAGATTATTTAGTAATAAATCATATGGAACCGGATCATGGGGCTGCTATTGAAGAAATAATATTGCGTTATCCTGATGTTAAGATTATAAGTACAGAGAAATCTTTTCTCCTAATGAGACAATTTGGATTCGAAATTGATGGTAGAATGGAGGAAGTTGTAGAGGGAGACGTAAAATCTTTTGGAAAGCATGAGATAACTTTTGTAGCTGCACCAATGGTACATTGGCCAGAAGCTATGGTTACATTTGATACTACAAATGGTGTTCTTTTTTCAGCTGATGCTTTTGGATCTTTTGGAGCATTAGATGGTAAGCTATTTAATGATGAGGTTGACTTTGACCGTGATTGGATTGATGACGCTAGAAGATATTATACAAATATTGTTGGAAAGTATGGACCACATGTTCAAGCATTGTTAAAAAAGGCAAGTGGACTAGATATTAAAATGATTTGCCCACTACATGGTCCAATTTGGCGTACAGATCTTGGATATCTTATTGATAAGTATGATAAATGGAGTAGATATGAACCAGAAGAAAAAGCAGTAATGATAGTTTATGCTTCAATGTATGGTAATACCGAAGCTGCAGCTACTGCCTTAGCTACTAAATTTGTAGAAAAGGGAATGAAAAATGTAGTTATGTATGACGTTTCAAGCACTCATGTATCTGAACTGATTTCAGAAACCTTTAGAGTTAGCCACGTAGTTTTAGCTTCTGTAACCTATAACCTTGGTATTTACCCACCTATGCATAGTTATCTTATGGATATGAAGGCTCTTAACCTTCAAAAGAGAACTTTTGCAATAATTGAAAATGGCTCATGGGCATGTAAGTCTGGAACTTTGATGAGTGAGTTCCTAGATAAAATGAGAGAAATGACAGTTCTAGAAGATAAAGTTACACTTGTATCTTCTATGAATGAAGGAAATTTGACAGATATGGATACAATTGTTGAAGGTGTTATAAAATCAATGAAATAGTTATAATAAACATGTTGTTTAAGGGATATTTACCTAAAACAAATTATGATGTTACTTTAATTGTAATTATCACCTTCACCATGAAACCCTCGATAGAAATATCGAGGGTTTTCTTCTGCAGATAATTTAGAATTATTTATTTAGATGAATGGATAAGACGAAGGCTACGCCTATGCTATTGGTAACAATGGAAGAAAATTAAGACTAAATATGATAATCTTAAGATCTTAGGAAATGAATAATTTCCAACAATCCTATTTTAGCAAGAATGCTAAATAATAAATATCTATCTCATACTCGATTGATAATATAAATTTTTTAAAAATTCTTGACATTGTATTTTGAGTATATTAAAATATACTCAATAAAACTATGAAGAGAAGAGTAATCAAACTCAATTTTTTTACAGAGAGCTTTAGATGGTGAGAGAAAGCAAAAAACAGTTTGGTGAAAAAAGCCTCGGAGTTTTACACAGGATCTTTACTTCACTAGAGTTTATCTTTAAGTGAGGTTGCTTCTTAAAAAAGAAAGAAGTTTCCTTTAGGAAGAGAGATGGTGTAACGGGTGCTCCCGTTATAGAGCTAGGGTATAAGCTTAATATATTTTATTGTAAAGCCGTACTTGAAAAGGTTAATATGGTGACATATTAATAAACTGGGGTGGTACCACGAAGTTGAACTTACCAAACTCTCGTCCCCAAGACTATTGTCTTGGAGGTGAGAGTTTTTATTTTGCAAAAATATAATAATGGACGAAAGTAACGTAACTGAGTTTACTAGAAAACTATAATGAGGTGTTATTTAGATTCATATAAGTTATGAGAAATTAAAAAGCAAAATTGAAAGGTGGTACTATTATATATGTACAATGATTATGTAGAATTAAATAACTTACAAGAAATAATGCAAGATGCCAATGAATTTAACGTAGAGAGAATAAAAAAATTAAATGAACTTTTAAGCAGAGGAATCAATCCTTATCCCTATACTTTTGAGCCAAACACTACTTCGAACTATATAACAAAAAACTTTGATAAAATAGATAGTGAAGAGAGATTTATTTTATCAGGAAGAATAATGCTTTTAAGAAGAATGGGTAAAGTAACATTTTTAAATTTAAGGGATCAGAATGGAAATATTCAAGTGTATATAAGTAAAAATGATCTTGGTGAAGATGCCTATGGAGTTATTAAACTTCTTGATGTAGGAGACATAATTGGTGTAGAAGGATTCGCATTTAAAACAAAAACGGAGGAAATAACTATTAAAGCCCTGAATGTTACCGTACTTTCAAAATCTATAAGACCGCTTCCAGAAAAATATCACGGAATTCAAGATATGGATTTAAGACAAAGACATAGATCTCTAGATATGATAATGAATGAAGATGTAAGAGATAGATTTGTAAATAGAGCTAAGGCTATGTATGCCATAAGAGAGTTTATGAATTCTAAAGGGTTTATGGAAATGGAAACCCCTATTTTAGATACAAAATATGGCGGAGGAGAAGCTAAACCATTTATAACTAATGTAAATGCATTAGACTGTGAAGTATTTATGAATGTATCTCCAGAGTTATACTTAAAAAGATTGATGGTTGGAGGCATTGATAGAGTTTTTAGTATGGGACGTTCCTTTAGAAATGAAGGAATAGATAGAACTCACTATCCAGAATTTACATTGTTTGAATGTTACATGGCTTATGCTGACTATAATGATATGATGAGAATTATGGAAGATTTATATGAGAACGTATTTACTAAAATTAAAGGAACAACTAAGGCTGTGTATGACGGTGTTGAAATTGACTTTAAAGCCCCTTGGAAGAGAGAAACTATGTGCAATCTAGTTCTTAAAGATACAGGAATAGATGTGGAAAGGTTAACTAAGGAAGAAATAGTACATCTAATTATAGAAAAAGAATTATTAGAAGAGGAGCAAAGGGACGGATTTAATATTGAAGAAGCAAATAAAGGAGACTTAATACTTACATTATTTGAGGCTTATTGCGAGGATAAATTAATAGAGCCAACCTTTGTAATAGATTTTCCATTAGATTCGTCTCCACTATGTAAAGTTCATAGAGAAAATCCAGAGTTAATAGAAAGATTTGAACCTTATGCCTTTGGAGTAGAACTTGGAAATGCATATTCAGAACTTAATAATCCATTAAGACAAAGAATTTTACTTCATGAGCAAGCAGCAAAATTAAGAGCAGGACTTGAAACTGCTAGCCCAATGGATGAAGAATTTGCAGTAGCTATAGATGTAGCTATGCCACCAGCTGGAGGTCTTGGAATAGGAATAGATAGAATGATGATGTTTTTAACAAACTCATCATCTATAAGAGATGTAATTGCTTTTCCATTAGTAAAAAGATAATTAAAAGATAATATGAGAAGAGTTAGCTCAAATTTTACTTAGATTTAACTTTAATTTGCATGAAGATATAAAAAATTTATTGATATTAGATTGTAAATTGAATTATTGGTAAAGATAAGTTTAATTGCAGAAGTAGCTCTTCTTAATTTTGTATATAAATTTTATTAAAATTTATTAATTATAAAGGATAAAATGGGAAGAATAAATTATAAGAGACTTTATTAAAAGTTGACAACATTTACAATAGCAAATTTATAGATATTTACTCAAATGCATCCAATAATAGGTTGCAAGGAGTAACTCTAAACATTAAACTTAAGTTAAGTAAGTAGAGATTTAAATAAATAATAACCACAATAAAGCTAGGGGGTAATATAGTGAAAAAAATTGCAGTATTGACTAGCGGTGGAGATTCACCAGCAATGAATGCAGCAATAAGAGCTGTAGTTAGGATTGGAATTGAAAATGAAGTCCAGGTATTTGGAGTACATAGGGGATTTAATGGGCTTATTAATGGGGAAATATTTGAGATGGATAGACACTCTGTTTCTGATATAATTCAAAGAGGTGGTACTATCCTAAGGACTGCTAGAAGTGAAGAGTTTAGAACACCTGAAGGGAGACAGAAGGCACTTAATGTTATTAAAGTCCTTAAAATAGATGGAATTATAGTCATTGGTGGAGATGGATCCTTTAGAGGAGCTAAGGAATTAAGTGATTTAGGTATACCAACAGTTGGAATACCAGGTACTATAGATAATGATTTACCTTATACAGATTATACCGTTGGTTTTGATACAGCTTTAAATACAGCTATTGATGCCATAAATAAAATTAGAGATACATCTAGCTCCCATGAAAGAGTGAGTGTAATTGAAGTTATGGGAAGAAACTGTGGGGATTTAGCTTTATTTTCAGGTATTGCTGGTGGGGCTGAACAGGTAATAGTTCCAGAAAAAAAATTCACTATTGAAGATATATGTGAGAATATTTTCAAAGGAAAACGTAATGGTAAGCTTCATAATATTATAATCTTAGCTGAAGGTGTAGGTGGAGCACAGAAATTAGCTAAAAGCATAGAGAAAATAACGGGTATAGAGACTAGGGCAACTGTGCTTGGATATATACAAAGAGGCGGAAGTCCAAGTGCTTTTGATAGAATTTTAGCTTCAAGAATGGGTAGTAAAGCGGTAAAAGTGTTGTTAGAAGGAAAGACAGCAAGACTTATTGGTATAAAGGCAAATAAAATTATAGATATAGATATAAAAGAAGCTTTAGATTTAAAATCATGTTTTAATGAAGAGTTATATAAATTAAGTGTAGATTTGTCGAATTAATGGGTTATAGATATTGTAGAGTTACAAATTTTTTAATATAATTTTATACATTGATAAAGTTATCTAGGCAAAAAAATTTAAGTCTATGTAATATAAAGGAGGATAACTATGAAGAAAACTAAAATTGTTTGTACAATGGGACCTACTACTGATGAAAAGGAAATTATAAAAAAGTTAATTGAAAATGGTATGAATGCTGCCAGATTAAATTTTTCTCATGGAAGTCATGAAGAACATAAGAGAAGAATAGATATGGTTAAGGAAGCAAGAGCTGAATTAGAAAAGCATATTGCTATATTACTTGACACAAAGGGGCCAGAGATTAGAACTGGAAACTTTGAAAATGGAACTGTAGAACTTAAAGAAGGAACAACTTTTATAGTTCATTGTGGAGAGGATATTATAGGAGATGAAACTAAATGTTCTATTACTTATAAAAACCTATATAAAGATGTAAAACCAGGAAACATACTTTTAATAAATGATGGATTAGTGGCATTAAAAGTATTATCTATAGAAGGTAAAGAAATAAAAACTCATGTTGAAAATACAGGAGTTATAGGAAATCACAAGGGAATGAATGTGCCAGGAGTTAAATTAAATCTTCCAGCATTAACAGAGAAAGATATAGCAGATTTAATGTTTGGTATAGAAAGTGAAGTAGATATAGTAGCTGCATCTTTTATAAGAAAAGGTACAGATGTTCTAGATATAAGACATCTTCTTGATAAGAATGGTGGAGATTATATTCAAGTATTTTCAAAGATTGAAAATAGAGAAGGCGTAGATAATATTGATGAAATTATAAGATATTCTGATGGAATTATGGTAGCAAGAGGGGATTTAGGAGTGGAAATTCCTACTGAAGAGGTACCAGTAGTTCAGAAGATGATTATACAAAAATGTAATGAAGCTGGAAAGCCCGTAATTACTGCAACTCAAATGTTAGATTCTATGATTAGAAATCCAAGACCTACTAGAGCAGAAGCTTCAGATGTAGCTAATGCGATCTTTGATGGAACTGATGCTATAATGCTAAGTGGAGAGACTGCTAGTGGTAAATATCCAGTAGAAGTTGTAAAAACTATGTCTCAAATAGCTATGAAGGCAGAGGAATATATAAACTACGAGGAAAGTCTCAAGAAAAGAAGAAAGTTACATGTTGCTAATGTGCCTAATGCTATAAGTGTAGCTACATGTACAACAGCAATGGAGTTAAATGCATCAGCAATAATTACAGCGACTCAAAGTGGTCAAACAGCAAGACAAATATCTAAATATAGACCGGAATGTGAAGTAATAGCTTGTACTCCTTATGAAAGGGTTGCAAGAAGTTTAGCACTAAATTGGGGTGTGTTCCCTGTAATAACTCCAAAATTAAAAGATACAGATGAATTAATAGATAAGACTTCAGAAATTGCATTAGCAGCTAATTATGTAAAGAAGGGTGATCTTGTAGTAATTGTTGCAGGAATACCGATGAACTACATAGGTAGTACAAATATGATGAAGGTTCATATTATAGGAGATGTACTTTTACAAGGTAAAGGAAGTAATTCTGGTACAGCCTTTGGAACAGTAATGCATGTAAATAATTCTAAGAAGTTTTTTAATTCTTTAGATGAAAAGCAAATTATTATAGTAGATAAATTAAGTAGAGATTTTTCAGATGTGCTTAATGAAGTTGGTGGAATAATAGTAGAAAGCGATGAGATGAGTTCTAGTGTATTACTAGAATGTGCATCAAGAAACATTCCTATTATATATAACGCACAAAACGCATCTTCAATTATAAAATCTGGATGTTTTATAACTATGGACTCAAAAGTAGGAATGGTATATAGCGGCAAAGCTAATATTAAGTAGTTTCATCCAAGGAATTATTTTAAAATTAAGATAATTATGGTATTTATGTAAATTTTATAAAAAATATTGAAATTATCTGAAATTTAATGTATAATTAATAATCCAATGGATAAGACTTAAAATATAACATTTTTGGCAACTGATTCATTATTGACACCCGTTAAGGGTGTCTTTAATTTTTTCGAGAGTTTTAATTTAGATATATTAGCATTAAGAAGTAGCTATAATTTTAGACCTACCCCGTGCATAAAAAAAATATTTTTCCACATAATAGTATTATCTAATGACTTAAGAAAATAATTAAGAATAGGAGTGCTATGAATGAGTGGAAATTTAGCATGTAATGCAACTAATTGTACACACAACAACTCTGGAATGTGCACCGCTAATACTATCCATGTACAAGGAGCAAATGCTCACTCTAGTGAGTATACTCAGTGTGGAAGCTTCACAGAAATGGGAATAAAAAATTCTCTTTCAAATGTATATAATATGAATATTGGAGGAGAAGTAAAACAAAGCTTTAATAACTTCGCTGGAGGTATAGGACCAAGAATAATATGTGATGCAATAAACTGTAGGTATAATATCAATAAGGATTGCGTTGCAAACTTTGTACACATTAATGGGGTAGGTGCAATAAGTAGTAATAGAACAGACTGTGAAACTTTTAAGATTTAATTCACTATAGTAAGGGTAACTTTAGTTAATTTTATTAATAATCTAAAGTTGCCCTTACTTTAATTTTATATTATGACTACTTATTATGGTTAATTGACTAGTTTTCTGATAAAATTAAAATTAATTAGAAGCTAATAAAGGGTGGTTTTATGAAAATACGTAAAGAGATAAGTAAGGTTAAAGTTATAGAAGAAGCTGAAAAAGAAGAGAGAGAAAGAGTGAAAGCTTCATTAGAAAAAGAAAGATTTCTAAAAGAGGATAGGGAAAGTGAAGAAAGAGAAGCAGAGATAGAAAATCTTATTTTAGAATTAAATAATAATCATGCAGATATAGAAATTGCGAAGAATAAGGATTATATAATTAAGATAGAAGGATATGGACATGAAGGAGAAGGGGTAGGTAAAATAAATAACTTTACTGTGTTTGTTAAAGGAGCCATAAAGGGTGAAACAGTAAAGATAAAGCTTATAAAAGTAAGTAAAACCTATGGAATAGGTAAACTATTAGATGTAATTCTCTCATCTAAATATAGGACAGAACCCATATGCCCAATTTATAAGAGATGTGGAGGCTGTAATCTTCAACATATATCCTATGAAGAACAACTTAACTTTAAAACTCAAAGAGTAAAGGATGTTATGGAAAGAGTAGGAAAGATAGAAGGATTAAAGGTACATAATACTATGGGTATGGATTTCCCATATAACTATAGAAATAAGGTTCAGTTACCAGTTGGAAATAATGATGGAAATATAGTAGTAGGATTTTATGCACCAAGATCTCATGAAATAATCAATATGGATCACTGTTATATACAAAGTAAAATAGGTGATAAAGTTGTTAAGATCCTTAAGGAATGGATGAAAGAGAATAAAGTAACTCCTTATGATGAAAAAAATCATAGTGGTGTAGTTAGACATATAATGATTAGAGAGGGGTTTAAGACTAAGGAGGTAATGGTTGTAATAGTTACTAATGGAGAAAAGTTACCTAATATAAAACCACTTATAAAATCTCTTAGAGAAGAAATTTTAAATCTTAAATCTATAATTCAAAATGTAAATAAGGATAAAACAAATGTGATTTTAGGTAACAAATCTATTACTCTATGGGGAACAGATACAATATCAGATTATATAGGTGAATTTAGATTTAATATATCACCATTATCTTTCTTTCAAGTAAATCCTGTACAAACAGAAATTCTATATAAAAAAGCATTAGAATATGCAAGTCTTACAGGAAACGAGATTGTATTTGATGCATATTGTGGTACAGGGACTATATCACTGTTCTTATCTAAAAAAGCTAAAATGGTATATGGAATTGAAATAATACCAGAAGCTATAGAAAATGCTAATGAAAACAAAATAATTAATAATGTAAAAAATGTGGAATTTATAGTAGGAAAATCAGAAGAAGAAATTCCAAAACTAATTGAAGGTGGAATACACCCAGATGTAATTATGCTAGACCCTCCAAGAAAGGGCTGTGAGGAATCACTTCTACATGCCATAGCAGAAGTAAGACCTAAAAGGATTGTTTATGTATCATGTGATCCTGCAACATTAGCAAGAGATTTGAAAGTTTTTGAAGGATTAGGCTATAAGGCTGTAGAGCTGCAACCAGTAGACATGTTCCCTCAAGGACATCATGTAGAATGTGTAGTCAATCTAATTAAGCAATAGGGCAATTTATAAGAGTTAAACAAGATGGAATAGTTTAAACTTCAGACATTCTTCCGATATGTTTTTTATATGTCGGAAGTTTTTGTTTTTAGAACAGATTCTAAGATATCAACAGTATCATCTTTAATCCTTTTAGTTATAGAATATCATTGACTACTTTTACTTCTTTCAAAATAACAAAATATCTGAAACCCTTGAGACCACAACAACTATTTAACTAGTTATATAGTTTCCTATTAACATATATAAATAGTTTAATATATAACTATTTATTATATGAAAATATAAATTAAGATCAAGAATAAGGTCATATGAGAGCACTGCTGTAAGGCGGTATTCTCATATGACAATGAAATAGTAAATGTATATTTTATTTTGCTGGTTTTATAAGTACTTCTCCAGCACCAAATATAACAATTCTATATTTGGGAGTAAGAGGAATTAAATCATGTATTGGAGATTTAGGCTCTAAACGTAGAAATTGCAGTGAAGTAAGATTTTCATCCATAACTATTAAGTAAGAATTATCCTTTGATGAAATGTTTTGGATAGTATAAAGATTATCTTTTGTAGGAGCAAAGTCTGATAATGTGTAAATACCTTCTTTATAAGTAGTGTTGTCAGATGCAAGAGCTACAATAGAAGTACTAAGTATTAATGCAATCAAAATTACTAATGTGGTAGTAAATTTTTTCATATAATAGCCACCTTTCGATAATAGTTTATGTAGTCAAAAAATAATGTAAAATAAAAATTTTATAGTATTTGTAAAGGGAATACATATCAATAATATATATTTTATTTATTACTAATTTAAGATTAAATAGAAAAATATATATTAATCAACACCTTTAATGAATATTTCACCATCTCCAACTATAAAAATTTTATATTCTGATTTAAGAGGAATTAGATTATATCTTGACGATTTTGGAGTTAGGTATATAACTTGTAATAAGGTATCATTTTCACCCATAACTGCGAAGTAACAATTACCTTTTGATGAAATATTCTGAACGAAGTAAGAATTGTTTTTTGCAGGAACGAAGTCTGATAATTTATATGAGCCTTCTTTGAATAGATTTTGGGCAAATGCAGGAGTAGAAGCAGATGCACCAAACATTAGAGTTATCAAGATTAATAGCATAACAGTAAATTTTTTCATATAATGACCACCTTTCAACAATAGTTTATGTAGTTGAAAAGATAATATACAGATTTACGATTTAGGAAGTACGTTAGATAAAATTATCTTTGAAAATTGAATAGTACGGTGTTTAAAAAGTATGTTATGATTATTTATATTTGTGTATAATTTATATTGAGTACCTACACTGATAATTATTAATTAGGTATAAGAATTACAAGTCTTTATATCCAGTATTTTATCAGTGGAGTTTCTTTTTTAAAAAGTTCATTTAGCTTTATAACAGGAATGTTATTTAAATAGCATTACAGGTGTATAGTTGTGTATATAATAATTTTAAAATGATAGAGAATAAAAATAAATTTTAATATTGAATTTGAATGTGATTAGAAATTAGAAGTTATATATTAGAATATCACAATAATGCTAAAGAAAGTTATACAAGAATCCATGTATAAACCAGTTAAGATTAAAAATAATAATCTTTGCTGGTTTTTTATGTTGAAAAAATATTGGGGTTTTACGATTAATGTTGAAATATGGCATTTGAAATTCATTGATGAAACCTTTACGATTAGATAAAATAATAGACAAGTATATAACTATTAATTTACATATAGAATAAAAATATACTTATGAGTAAAATATTATTTGAAGGGAAGTACCTATAAAATGAAAAAGATAAATTTTCCACTACTTCTTGGAAGTATAATTGTAATATTTCTAGCAATTGTGGCCTTTTACCCAGAATTTTTCACATCAAAGGATCCTCTTTTTGAAGAAGCACCTAAGTATATAGAGTACAAAGAGGAAGGTGAGTGGGTGAAAAAGTTCGCTTACAACCCAATGCCGCCTAATAAGGATAATATTTTTGGAACAGATGATGCTGGAAGGGATGTATATTCAAGGCTTGTATATGGAACAAGAAATACATTAAAGTTAGCACTACTTATAGGTATATTTAGAATGATTTTAGCTCTTCCCCTTGGATTAGCTGCAGGAATGGGTATAAAGTTTATTTCAAATATAATAAAAATATTTAATACATTTTTTACTGCTATACCTATGCTTTTATTTAGCTTTGTAATTTTGAACATTGGATATTTCAGAAATCTACAAATGGATAAATCAATTTTTGCTTTTGCAATAGTACTTACCATTGTGGGATGGGCAAAGTTGGCTGGAATAATTGAAGATTCAACTAGGATGGTTATGGAAGAAGATTTTATTGAAGGTGAGATAGCTATAGGGAAGACAAAACTGCAAATAGCACGTCAAAATGTTTTACCTCACATATTACCAACTAGTATAAGCTTATTTTTTAAAGAAATGGGTATGGCGTTGTTTTTAATTGCTCAGTTAGCAGTTCTTGAAATTTTTGTTGGAGTAACAAGATCTATCAATGAACTAGCTTTTAAGGCAAATTATGCAATGAATTTAGAACCTGAATGGGGAGGTAGCCTTTCTAGAATTGCAGAAAATGTTGAAAAATACCAAGCAACATATTGGATGACCCTTTATCCTATATTGGTTTTTAGTATTGCAATCATTGGGATAAACCTTACAGGAGAAGGATTAAAAATAGAATTTCAAAAGAGAGATTCTAGAGTGATTAGTTCTATTAGAAAAATTGGTTATCTAATATCACCAAAAATGTTTATATCTCAAATTAAGGACATTAAGAAATACTACAAACCTGTAATTATCAAGAGTTTAATTATAATAGGAATTATTACATGGGTGATAATCCCTTGGCATCCAAGCCTTTATGAATTTGACATAGATCAAGCAAAATTACATCTTGAAGAACTTACAAAGGACAAATATGGAGGTAGGGTAGCTGGAACTGAAGGTGGATATTTAGCTGGAGAATATATAATTGATACTTTAAAATCCTATGGATATCAGGTGAATACCCTAGATATATCATTAATAGAAACTACAGATAAAATAAAAAATGAAAGTTTTGCACAAAAGCCTAAAACTTTGACTCCTGTGGTAATTGAATCAGGGTGTATAAAGCTTAAAGATGACAAAGGTGAGAATAAGACTTACTATCTTAATCAAGACTTTACAATTATATCTGTAAGTAAAAATATATTTAATGATACTCCAGAAGAAGAATTGCATTATAAAGGAGTTGCTGCAGAACCTGAAAATATAATTAATATACCAGAGGGTACAGAGTTTTTTTCAATTGAGAGAAATTTCAATGGTCTAGGAAATGAATCTCAGAATACTACTAATAATCCTAATAATAAAGCAGTTAGTGATATACAGTTTATATTATCAGAAGGCTACAATACAAACACCAACGTATACCTTTCTGAATCTACTATTATTGTTCCCTTTGATAATTTAAGGTTGGAGTTAGAAGCTGGTTACAGAGAAGTTGAAATAGACCTTGATTATCCAGAGATGCCTAAATATAATGGACGAAATATTACTGCGTTTTTACCTGGAAAAGACAAAACATATGAAGATCCAGGCGAATTAATATTAATAGGAGCAAGCTATGATGGTGTTCATATAAATGAAACTCAAATTACACATGCAATGACAGCAACTCCTACTGCAATATCGCTGGAGGTGGCAAGGATGTTGTCTATTGCAAAGGAACCATTGGAAAAATCAATTCAATTTATATTCTGGGACAATGAATATGATTTTATGAAGTACTCAAATGTTGATGGTTCCTATGATTACAATATAACAAGAAATATACCTGTAAATATGGCAATATCACATAAGTACTATTATTTTGATATAAGCTATCCAGGTTATAGTAAGGATGAAAATTTAAATATTATTACTGCTAAAGCTCAGATAAGAGAGAAAAGTAATTATCTTATGGGGCTGGGAATGGAAAAGCGACTTAAACAAATGGATGTGAAATACCAAAGATTTCATAATGATTATACAACTACAAAAGCTATGAATAATTTGAGCTTAAATGCACTTTCAAGTGTGGCAATAGGGAATTCTTCCACAGAGGGAGTTAATAGTAGTATTGACATCTTAGAAAATGTAAATTATAAAAAAATGAAAGATATTGGACAAATTATATTAGATACCATGACAATGAATTCTTATATGATGGATTAGTAAGAAACCTTTGAAAAGGAGAAAAACCATGATAGAAGTAATAAATCTAACTAAACAATTTTTAATAAAAGACAAAATTTTTGGTGTGAATAAAGGGGTTGTACATGCAGTAAATGGTGTTAACTTTAAAATAGAAAAGGGAGAGACTTTGGGTCTTGTTGGAGAGTCAGGAAGTGGTAAATCAACCATAGGGAGATTGATGTTAAGACTCTTAGAACCAAGTGACGGAAAGATATTCTTAGAAGGAAGAGATATTAGTACCATTAGCAACAAAGAATTCCGAAAGCTAAGAAAGAATTTACAAATAGTTTTTCAAAATCCCTATTCTGCATTAGATTATAAAATGACTATTGAAGATATTTTGATTCAACCACTTCAAATACACAATATAGTTAAGCCATTAGAATACAAAAAAGAGGTGTTAAGATTACTTGAAATGGTAGGATTATCAGCACAGGATGCTAATAAGTTACCTCATGAATTTAGTGGAGGTCAGAGACAAAGAATTGCAATAGCCAAAGCTTTGGCAACAAGACCTAAGTTTGTAGTATGTGATGAATCTGTATCAGCTTTAGATGTATCTGTTCAATCACAGATACTCAATCTTATTATGGATCTTCAAGAAGAGTTTGGTTTATCATATTTATTTATATCCCATGATCTAAGTGTAATAAGGCACGTTAGTAACAAAGTAGCAGTGATGTATCTTGGAAAAATAGTAGAAAAAGGTAGTGTAGATGATATATTTGACTCTCCAAAGCACCCATATACTGAAGCATTAATGTCTGCTTCACCAGTACCAGAGCCTAGCAGAAGCATTGATAGAATAAAGCTTCAAGGTGAAATACCTAGTGCAATGAATATACCATCAGGATGTGCATTCCACAATAGATGTCCTAAAAGAGTGGCTAAATGTGAAACTGTTGAGCCAGAACTTATAGAACTTGATAATGGAAGGTTAGTTTCTTGCCATTTATATGAAGATGGGAGGAGTAAAAATGAAAGCTGAAATATTAAAGGTGGTAACTAAAAAAGTTTTTATGAATATATTAATACTCCTTGTAATTGTATTTCTTGTTATAGCTGTAACAGGAATACCATTAGATTTTGATATAGTTTCATACAATGGAAAACACACACCTAATATGAATATGGATGGAGTTATCGAAAACATAAGAAATAACTTTAAAATATTTTTGCGAGGTGAAGAATTTAATATTAAGGTTCAGGGAGAAACTATAGGACAACTATTACTTAAAACAGCAACTAAAAGCTTATTTATATTATTTTTTGGAACGCTTTTAGCAGTTGTTATTGGAATTCCTAAAGGAATTATAGATAGTAGAAAGAGGGAGAGGAGTGGAACAATAAAATTACTGCAATCTCTAATACCTCTTTCAATCCCAGATATATTAACAATAGTACTTGTACAGATGGGTGCTATATACTTATATAACAACGGAATTTCATTATTGGGTTTAGGGCCACTGCCAGCATTGGGAGATGAAGGATTTGTAAATGCAATTTACCCTATAATATCAATATCAATACTTCCAGCAGCATATATTGCAAGGATAACAGCTACTACAATAGAAGAAAATTTTGAAAAGCCATATATACTGGCAGCTAGGGGAAAGGGATGTTCTAGGGTTCAAATTATAAAAAACCACATGATGAAAAGCATAATCTATGGAGTGTTATCTGGATTTCCAACAGTTATGGGTATAATGTTTTCAAGTCTTATTATAGTAGAAAGATTATTTTACTTTAGAGGAATGGGATTTTATATGATACTTTTTTATACAACAGATTTGATTCCACCATATGAAGGTGGAATAGCCTTTACTACATTTATTTTATTTCTGGCGATTTTTTACTATTTTATTTTTCTGATTTTTAATGTGTTAAAAGATATTATAGTACCTAAGACAAAATTTCATTAAGGAGGGATAAGATGACATTACTTCAGGTTAAGAATTTAAAAACATATTTTTATTTGAATGGAAAGGAATATCCTGCAGTAGATGATATAAACTTTACCCTAGATGAAGGTAAAACAATGGCGATTATCGGAGAGTCTGGAAGTGGTAAAAGTGTGACTGCTTTATCTATCATGGGGTTAATTGATGCTCCAGGAAAAATAATTCATGGAGAAATACATTATAAAGGAGAAAATTTGCTTAAAAAGAGTGAAAAGGCAATGAGACAAATAAGGGGAAATGAAATATCTATGATATATCAGGATCCAATGACAACATTAAATCCTATGAATAAGGTAGGAGAACAGATTGCAGAAGCTCTCATAATTCATAAAAAAATTAGTAAGAAGGAAGCTCAAAAGGTTGTTATAGAGTTAATGAAAGCCGTTGGTATTACGGATGGAGAAGAAAGATATCATCAGCTCCCTAATCAGTTTAGTGGGGGAATGAGACAAAGACTTATGATAGCGATGGCAATAGCTTGTAATCCTAAAATATTAATAGCAGATGAACCTACAACGGCTTTGGATGTTACAATTCAAGCAGAAATTTTAGATCTATTACGTAAACTTAATAGTGAATACAATATGTCCATAATATTAAATACCCATGATTTGGGAGTAGTAGCAGAGATGGCAGATGAAGTAGTGGTAATGTATTGTGGAAAAGTTATGGAAATAGCACCAAATAAAGAACTATTTGAAGAGCCTATAAATCCATATACTAAAAAGCTTATGGAATGTATTCCAAGAATAGATGATAAAAAAAGGAGATTAGATACAATTGAAGGATATGTTCCACATCTATCACAATTATCAAAGGGATGTAGATTTTCAGATCGTTGTCATGAAGCCTGTGATAAATGCAGAAGTGAATTGCCAGATTTAAAAGAGGTTTTTAAAGGACATTGGTCTAGATGCTGGCTTCATGAAGATTAGTTTAGGGTGTTTTTAAATAAATCATCTGAAAAAATAACATTTTATATAAAAGAAAATTCATGTAAATATAAATATGATTTGCTACCATAATTTTAGTATTGGTAGCAAATTGTTTTTTTATTAAAATATTGACCAATATATATTATTGGTTTATGATATGGGCATAATATATAATTTTGAGGCACGAAATATTAATTTTATTTAAAGGGATGATAATATGTTGTCAAAAGAAATGGATGAATTGATTAAGCAACGGCAAGGTCAAGTAAAAAAGGAAAATTCTCAGATTCCTTACGGTGTTGCATTGCTTTTAATTACATTAATAATGTGTGCTATACTTTGGAAAAGCAAGTTTAATTATGCTGTATGTTTAGGTGTAGGTATTATAATTGGTATTATTTTAAGATATTCGAGATTTTGTTTTACAGCAGCATTTAGAGATCCTTTTATTAGTGGAAATACAAGAGGGTTAAGAGGGATGATACTAGCTATGATTGTAAGTACTGTAGGTTTTGCTGTAATTCAATCTGGATATATTCATAATAAAGGTATTGATTACAATTTGATTCCAGGAGCAGTTAGTTCAGTAGGTATTCATGTAATGATTGGTGCTTTCATATTTGGTATTGGAATGGTTTTAGCTGGAGGCTGTGCTTCAGGTGTATTGATGAGAATAGGAGAAGGACATGCTTTACACTGGGTTGTCCTTATAGGATTCATAATTGGAACCTTACTAGGAGCTAAGGATTATTCTTTTTGGTATGAGCATTTTATTAAGGATGCTAAGACCATTTACTTTTTAGAGCATTTTGATTTGAAAATTGTTGTTTTAGTGCAGATAGTTGTATTAATAATTTTATATAAATTAGCATTAAGGTATGAAAATAGACATTTGAAATAATTGTAATGGAGGAGCTTATATGACAGTAAGAAAGGTAGATTGTTTAAGCGAATTATGTCCTATTCCTTTGCTAAGGGCAATGCAGGAGCTTAAAACAATGGAGCCAGGAGATATTTTAATTCTTAATTGCGATCATAGTTGTGTAGCAATTGATATAGAGAAGTGGGCACTAGAAAAGGAATATCCCATACAGCTTGTGGAATTAGGTAGAGGAGAGTGGGAAGTATATATTCAAAAGCCAAAAGGAAAATAGGGGAGAGATAAAATGAAGTCTATAATAAAATATCTTAAGAAACCTTGGCCTTATTGGGTAGGTGGAATTTTATTAGGAGTAATGAATGTAATTTTACTAGGTCTAATTGGTATAAGCTGGCAAATAACTAGTGGTTTTTTATTATGGGGTATTGGCATACTACAATGGTTTGGGTTAGACCCCTTTAAATGGGAGTATTTTAGTCATTTTCAATCTTACTACGGTCCTATAATTTCCAATGGAAACATATTTATTAATCAATATACAATTTTAAATATAGGTGTTATTTTAGGATCTTTAGTTGCAACGTTATTAGCTTCCCAATTTAAATGGAAGAAAATAAAGAGTAAAAAGCAGTTTATAATTGCTCTTTTAGGAGGAATTATGATGGGATATGGAACTAGGCTTGCCGTTGGTTGTAACATTGGTGCTTTTTTCAGCGGTATACCGTCTTTTTCCTTACACGCTTGGGTTTTTGGTATTTTTGTAATGTTGGGTACATGGGTAGGAGTTAAGATTTTAGTTAAATTCTTTATATAAAAATGGAAAAGAGGACATGTGTCCTCTTTTTTTAACAAAAACCTCTTTTATTAGAAATTATAAAATCTACAAACATTTGCTCGTGCTTTGTAAGTGTATATTTTTTTCTTGAAGCTATATAATAACTGAAAGAAATTTTAAAATCCTCTACTTCAACGATTTGAATAGACTGTTTTTTTAGTTCTTGAGCAACTGTTAATTTTGGTAAAAAAGAAAAACCTTTTCCCGAAAGAATAGAAGACTTAATAGATTCGGGAGAATTTAAATCATAAATCACATTTAACTCTTCTACAGTTACATTTTTTTCTTTTAATGATTTTTCAATTACATATCTAGTTCCAGAATTTTGTTCTCGTAAAATTAGTGGAATATGTTTTAATTCTTCCATAGAAATTCTTTTAGGTGAATTATCACTATTTCCTACTAGCAAAAGCTCATCCGAAATAATAGGTTGAGTAGAAATATCATTTAACATTGGATCATGCTGAATGATTCCAATATTAATATCGTGTTCTTGTAGTTTTTGAATAACTTCCCTTGAATTTATTACCGCCATACGAATGTCAACTTCTTCATGGAGATGTTTAAAGGTAAAAATACTACAAGGAAGAGCATATTCACCCACACTTTTGCAAGCACCAATCATTAACTTTGGTTGCTCTTGATGCAAGTTAATCAAATCTCTTTTAATATTTCCTTGAATAGAAAGTAAAGTATCTGCATAGTTAAATACTACTTTTCCTTCTTCTGTTAATTCTACACCTTTATTACTTCGATTTAAAAGATTTACACCTAATTCATTTTCTAAGCTCTTAAGCTGACCACTGAGACCAGGTTGGGTAAGGTGAAGAATTTGTGCTGCTTTTGAGATACTATTATATTTCACTGTTATATAAAATGATTCAAGATATTCAAGATTCATATAGTCACATCCTAAAAATAATTATACATATATTCTATTTTACTAGTATATTACACAGAAATAAATATATTTATTTTTATTAGGCATATTTTAAAATTGGTTAAAGGGAAGTGTTATGGTATATAACATTTAGTTTCTATGGAAAAAGAATAATATGTAATAGAATTTTATTATAAAGATAACAAGGTATGATGTAAACGAAAACACAACCACTTTGTACCAAATATTGTTAAAAAAATCACACTGAATTTTAAATTAAAAGTATAAGGAGGAAAAAAATGAAAAAGACTGAACAAATTTTAGGATTTATAGGAATTTTACTAGTATTACTTTTAGGAAAGACATTATTAAAAACTGACATGCTATTTTTTAGACTTTTAGTGGGTGTGGGATTAGGTTATGCTTTATCTAGGGCTTATACAGGATTTGCAGGTAGTGTTAATCGTGCATTTAACACAGGATCAACAAAATTAATGAGGACACTAATGTTCTTGTTCTTTATCTCATCTTTATTGACTACTGCATTTTTATTCAAGGCAGATCCAGCTAGTTACGATCTGTGGATAAACCCAATTAACTTTGGTCTTATATTAGGGGCAATACTATTTGGGTTTGGTATGTCATTTTCATCATGTTGTGCATCAGGAGTACTTACGGACTTAATAACAGGTCTTCCTAGAGCGTTTATTACATTAATCTTCTTTGGGTTAGGAGTATTCTTAGGATTCCCTATACAAAATACTGTAGGATGGGTTAAGAACTCTTGGCTTTCAACTCCAGTAGGTGAAAAGTTGGCAGGAGGTGTATTCCTACCAGATCTATTTAAATGGGATGGTCTTGAAGGATATCTAGGTGCCTTAGTATTAATGGCATTATTTTGTGGAGTAGTTGTATTTATATCATACCGTTACGAGAGAAGTCGTAAGCAAAATAATACTTATACTGGTCACTCAATGGAAAAGGTACAGGATGAAAATGAGGTATTAGACACTAAGAATTACAAGCTTTTAAGTGAAACAACATACAACAGATTATTTGTAAAACCTTGGACATTAGTGCAAGGGGCTGTAGTTATAGGGATATTATTTGCTTTGTTAATGGGAATTACTAAGGCTGGATGGGGCGCATCTACTCCTTATGGAATATGGTTTGGTAAATTCTTGATGATATTTGGAATTTCACCAGAATCTTTGGCAGCCTTTACTCAAATGCCAGCAAAGGCGTATCTTGTTCCATTCTTTGAACATGCTGTTTCAGTGCAAAACTTTGGAATACTCATTGGAACTAGTATATACTTGTTAACTGCTGGTAAGTTTAAGAAAACATTTATGTCAGAGATGCACATTACAGTAAGAGAAGTATTACTATATGCACTAGGCGGAATTACTATGGGATTAGGTACTAGACTTGCTAATGGATGTAATGTAGGAGCATTATATACTCCAATTGCAAATTTCTCACTTTCCGGTTGGATTTTCTTAATTTTCATGGTAGTTGGTGGTATTGTAGGAAATACACTAGCTAAAAGACTATTTAAGCAACATTAAAAGGAGGTATCATTGTTATGGGTAAAAGAATTTTAATTATTGGAGGAGTTGCTGGAGGAGCTTCAGTTGCAGCAAGAGCACGTAGAATTGATGAAAAAGCAGAAATAATTATGTTTGAGAAGGGACCTCATGTATCTTTTTCTAACTGCGCTTTACCATTTCATTTAAGTGGCATGGTGGAAAATGGTGACGATTTAGTTTTAATGTGTCCAACACAGTTCAAAAATCAATATAATATTGAAGCTAGAGTTAATAGTGAAGTTATAAAAATTATAAGAGATGATAAAAAAGTAGTAGTTAAGAACCTTCTTACAGGAGAAGAATATGAAGAGTCCTATGACAAATTAGTTTTATCTCCAGGGGCTAATCCAATATTGCCAAGAAGTATTGAAGGAGTAACAGGTTCCAATGTATTTACAGTAAGAAATGTAGTTGATATAAAGAAATTAAAGAATTATATTGATAGTAACAATATTAAGGATATTGCTGTTGTTGGTGGTGGTTTTATAGGGATTGAAGTAGCGGAAAACCTATGTTTAGCAGATAAGAATGTAAGTCTTATAGAAGCACTTGATCAAATAATGAGTCCTTTTGACTATGATATGGCCCAAATACTTCACAAGGAAATGATGGATAAGGGAGTAAACCTTATATTAAGTGATGGAGTTAAGAAGATAGATGAAGACTTTGTAGAATTACAATCAGGTAAAAAGGTGGCTGCAAAAGTTGTAGTAATGGCAATTGGAGTTAGTCCGGAAACAGGATTAGCTAAGGATGCAGGACTTGAAATTGGAGTAACTGGAGGCATTAAAGTTGATCATAACTATTTGACTAATGATAAAGATATATATGCTGTAGGTGATGCTATAGAAGTTTATAATCGCTTAACACATAAAACTTCAAGGCTGGCTTTAGCAGGACCAGCTCAAAGACAGGCTAGGGCAGCAGCTGATAATATGTATAATATTCATCACAATAATAATGGAGTTATAGGATCATCTGTAGTTCAAGTATTTGATCTAGGAGCAGCTTCTACAGGATTAAATGAAAAAGCTGCTAAAGCAGCAGGTATTTCTTATGATTTTGTATACATTATTCCAGGAGATAAAGTTGGCTTAATGCCAGATAGTAATCCAATGCATTTCAAATTAATATATGAATATCCAACGGGAAGAATTCTTGGAGCACAGGCTATAGGAAAAGGAAATGTAGATAAGAGAATAGATGTAATTGCAACAATGATAACAATGGGTGGAACCTTAGAGAATTTAAAGGAATTAGAGTTATGTTATGCTCCTTTATTTGGAACAGCAAAAGATGTAGTTAATTTTGCAGCTTTAGTAGGACTAAATTTATTATATGGTAAGTTTAGACAAGTACCAGTAACAATAGTTAGGGAGTTAGTAGAAAAGGATGAATTTATTGTAGATGTAAGAGAGAAGCATGAATATGAACAAGGACATCTTAAGAATTCAGTAAATATTCCATTAAGTGAAATTAGAGAAAGAATGTCTGAAATTCCAAAGGATAAACCGGTATATTTACATTGTCGTTCAAGTCAAAGAAGTTATAATGCAGTAATGGCACTACAAAATAGTGGATATGATAATGTAATCAATATATCTGGTTCTTATCTAGGTATTTGTTGCTACGAATATTATCAAGATCAAGTAACAGGAAGAGCAAAGATAGTTACAGAATATAATTTTAATTAAGGATTGAATTTTATGAAGAAAAAGTTGAACAGAATAGACATATTAGCCTTAGCATTAGGATCTATTATTGGATGGGGTTCATTTACCTTGCCAGGTTCAAAGTTTCTCCATGAAAGTGGTATTATTAGCACGGCCATCGGTTTCATACTTGGTGGTCTTGCTATTGTTTTTATACAAAAGGGTTATCACATAATGATGGAGAAGCATAATGAAGATGGGGGAGAATTCTCTTATACTTACAATAACTTAGGAAAGGGAAATGGATTTATAGTAGGCTGGTCCTTGACATTGTGTTATATAAGTATGGTTCCACTTAATGCCACAGCCTTTGTATTGGTGCTTAAAAGATTATTTGGTTCAGCAGTGGATTTTATATATCTATATCAAATAGCAGGTTATCCAGTATACTTGTCAGAGGTTATCATTGCCAGCTTGATAATTCTTGTATTTGCTTATATTAATATCAAAGGATTGAAATTGAGTTCCATGGTACAGAACATCTTAATTTTATTAATGGTGGTAAATGTAATTATAGTGTTTGCTTTCATGTTTATGAAGGTAGACCACAGCTTGATTAGGGATACCTATATTAATAACTATAAGTTTAATATTACTGAAGTAGTAAAAGTTTTTGCTATAGTACCCTTCTTGTTTGTTGGCTTTGATGTAATACCCCAAGTATCCACAGATTTGAATTTTGAAGCACCAAAAGCTACAAGAATGGCATTACTAGCAATATTTGCTGGAGTACTTTTTTATAACCTATTAAATATTACAACAGGTCTAGTTTATACTCCAGAGAAAGCCTTATTGGAGCAGTGGGCTTTAGGGTCTGCAGTACTTGATAATATGGGATATATAGGTTTTATTCTACTAATAATATCCCTAGCTGGTGCAGTAGCAGGGGGGATAAATGGGTTTATGTTAGGGAGTAGCAAGTTAATTGGAGCTTTGTCGAGATATAAACTTATCCCAGCAAAGTACAAAGAGAAAAATAAAAATGATGTTTTCGAAAATGGAGTTAAATTTATAGCCGTAGTCAGTTTAATAGCGCCATGGTTTGGTAGAGAAGTTATTATTTATATTGTAGATATGTCATCCTTACTAGCTGCAGTAGCATATTTTTATGTATGTTATATTGGGTTTAAAAACTCAATAGGAGTTGACAAATATTTTTCAGCATTGGGGGCTTTTATAGGGCTAGTATTCATAGGATTATTGATAATACCAGGTTCTCCTGCAAGATTAAGTAGACCTTCTATGGTATTGGTGATTTTATGGGCAGTGTTAGGATATTTTTACTATAAGAAGTATTCAAAGACAATGAAATCAATTGATAATCACATATAAGTTTAAAAATAATTTCAAAAGTAAGTTATTCTTGAGAAATATGTTCATTTTAAAATATCATAGGAAAGTTAAATAAATTGGTGTTAGTATATTATAAAATATTATATAAGGCAGCCTGAAAAATAGTTTCAGGTTGCCTTTTTATAGTTTAACAATATAAATCATAAGATATAAATAATCCTCAACATGTTAATAAATTGGTAATCATATAAATCATCCAGCATATAAATATAAAAAACATTGGAGGAATTAATAATGATAGATAGATATAATAAAACACCGTTATATATACAAGTAAAAGAAGAAATAACCAAGGCAATTATAAGTGGTAGATGGGAGGTTAATTCTCGAATTCCAACTGAAAGGGAACTGATGGAGAACTATGAAGTAGGTAGAGCTACAATAAGACAAGCTATAGACTTATTAGTTAGTCAAGGGTATCTGTATAAGAAACAAGGAATTGGTACCTTTGTTTTAAGAGATAAGCCTTCTTTGGGATTTGAGCCACTTATTAGTTTAACTTTTACATTAAGAACTAAGGGAATAAAGATTAGCAACAAAATACTAGATGAGAATTTTTTTATCCCAGGCGAGGAATTAACAAATAAGATGAGATGGAAAATGAATCAAAAGTGCCTTTATGTAAAAAGGTTAAGAACTGTTGAAGAAATCCCGGTAGCCATTGAGAATTCATATTTTTCACAGCAGTTTTCTAATGATAATAGTAAATTTGATTTTAAGAAATCCTTGGCAAGTATGATTATAAATGATTTAAAGGTAGACATATCAAAGGTAGATCAGACGATAACTATTAGAATTCCTAATAGCGAAGAAAAAAGTCTGTTAGAAATAGATGAAACTACAAGAGTATTAGTTATGGAAAGATGGATATATGAAGAAAATAATGAAGAACCATTCTATTATTTAAATTTTATAGTTCCAGAAAATTTATACTATGTACCTATGATAAATTATTAAAAATAAGTATTTATTTTATAGTTAAATCATAGTATATACAGAGAAGTTAAGATGTCCGAACATCCTAAGGAAGGGATATGTAATGATAAAAAAATATGAAAAGGTTCAAAAACTTATACAAAAAGAGGTTTATAAAGAGATTTACTGCAGGGAATGGAACTCTTCCATTATTTTAGAAGGGCAGGTAGAGAGTTGGGATATGGTTATTAAAGCTGGTAAACTTGCATCTAAAAGAGGATACAAGGGTGTAGTAAACCAAATAACTGTGAAAGGTTTAAAAATACCTATAATTAAAGCACCGATTATAAGAGATTCAAATTTAAATGGGAAAAGGGTAGATGTACTCATTATTGGAGGAGGAGTTATAGGATGTGCTATTGCTAGAGAGCTTGCAAAGTGGGAAATGTCTATTTTATTGCTTGAAAAAGAATCAGATTTGGCAATGCACACATCATCAAGAAATGATGGGATGATACATCCAGGTATAGAAGCTCCTATAGGAAGTAAAAAGTCCATATTTAATGTTAGAGGTAATGAGCTTTATTCAAAGATTACAAAAGAGCTAGGGGTACCTTTTGAAAGATGTGGCTCTACAGTGCTTTTTGATAGAGGATTTATAAGGTTAGCTAAACCTTACCTTATGAGTAGAGCACGGAAGGCTGGAGTAAAGGATGTAGTTATTTTAAATAAGGCACAGGTAAAAAAAATAGAACCAAATGTGACGGAGAATATAGTTGGGGCAGTTCATTTTGGAACAACAGGTATATTATCTCCTTATAGGATGACCTATGCTTTTGCAGAAAATGCAGCTATGAATGGAGTCGATTTTTCCTTAGATACCTTAGTAGAATCATTCCTTATGGATGGAAATGAGATTATTGGAGTAAATACAAATAGAGGATTAATATATCCTAAGGTAATTATAAATGCAGCTGGAATCTTTGCTGATAAAATTGCTAATATGGCACATGATCAGTTTTTCACAATACATCCAAGAAAAGGAGAGACGCTAATACTAGATAGAAAGAAAGGTTCTTTAATTAATGGAGTGGTAGCTAAGCCAAGCTTAAACCTGACTAAAGGAAATACCAAAGGTGGAGGTATTATAAAAACAATAGATGGAAATATTTTGGTAGGGCCTGATGCTTATGAACAACCCTTTAGAGAAGATTATTCTACAAATTCAACAAATATAGAGAATATATTAAGAAAGCATTTACCTGTAGTACCTAAATTATCTAATGGTGATGTAATAACATATTATGCGGGAATAAGAGCCGCTACTTATGAAGAAGATTTTATCATTGAACGATCTGAACGTGTTGATAATTTAATTTATGCAGCAGGTATCCAATCACCAGGTCTTGCATCTGCACCAGCTATAGCAGAGGAAATTGAGAAGATAACCTGTAGATTACTAGCTGAAAAAATACAGTTAAAGAAAAAAGATTATTGGAATCCAATAAGAAAAGCAATACCAGAAGTAAGAAATATGTCCTTTGAGGAAAAGGCTAAGCTAATAAAAGAGAAACCAGAATATGGTGAAATAATTTGTAGATGCGAGGAAATAAGCAAAGGTGAAGTTCAGGATGCTTTAAGAAGTCCAATAAAAGTGGATACAGTAGATGCTATTAAAAGAAGAGTTAAGGCTGGAGCAGGTAGGTGTCAAGGAGGATTTTGTTTACCACAGGTATTAAAGATTATTAATGAGGAATATGGTAAAAGTTTTGATGAAATAACTAAGAAAGGTAAATATTCTAACATTCTTATAGAAAAAGTACAAAGTAAATATAATAATCTTACAATAAATGATAATGAGGTGAAATTAAATGAAAGACAATAAATTTCACTTTGATGTAATAGTTATAGGTGGAGGTCCAGCGGGGCTTGCAGCAGCATTAGCATCTAATGAGAAGGGAAGTAAAACATTAATTGTTGAAAGAGAAAAAAAATTAGGTGGAATATTAAAACAATGTATTCATGATGGATTTGGATTAATTACCTTCAATGAGACACTTAGTGGACCAGAATATGCTGATAGATATATGAGAAAGATTATGGGAAAAGATATATCAATATATACATCAACATTTGTAAGTAAAGTAGAAAAGGTAGGAGATAGTTTTATATTAACCTTAATAAATTCAAGAGAAGATGTTTTTCAGGTTAGCTCTAAGGCGTTAGTTTTAGCCAATGGGTGTAGAGAGAGAACGTCTAGACAAGTTTTTATAAATGGAGATAGACCTGCTGGCATATATTCAGCAGGAACAGCACAATATTTAACAAATATCATGGGTTATCTACCTTGTAAAAACTGTGTGATTTTAGGAAGTGGAGATATTGGATTAATTATGGCTAGAAGGTTAACCTTGGAAGGTGCAAAGGTTATAGGTGTGTATGAAATGAAAAGTACTCCTTCAGGATTAAGCCGAAATATTATGCAATGCTTAGAAGATTATAATATTCCATTACATTTATCCCATACAGTAACTAGGGTAATAGGGGAGAGCAAAGTTTCAGCAGTTGAAACATGTAGAGTTGACGAAAATATGAAGCTCATTGATGGAACAGAAGAGATAATTAAGTGTGATGGATTAATATTATCAGTAGGATTAATACCAGAAAATGAGGTAGCAGAAAGTTTGAATATAGAAATTGATCCATTAACCAAAGGACCAAAGGTAGATCATAACTTTAGGACAAGTGTAAATGGGGTATTTTCCTGTGGAAATTCTCTTCATGTTAATGATTTAGTAGATTATGTATCAGAAAGTGGGAAATATGCTGGAGAACAGGCAGCAACTTATGAAGAAAATAGTTATAGAAAATTAGTGGATATAACCTTTGATAAAAAAGAATTTCTATATGTAGTACCACAAAGCATAGATTTAAATTCTATAGATAAAGATATAACAATTTACTTTAGAAGTAAAGATGTAATAGAAGATGTAAAAGTGGAATTTTACTTAGGTAACAAGGTAGTATTTATGAAAAAGTATAATATAATAAAACCTCCGGAGATGGAAAAAATAATTTTAAACTTAAAATCATTTTCTGTAAAAAATATGGATAATCTAAATTTGGTTATGAGTAAAATTAAAGAAGGTGTATAAGGTGGAGTTAAAAAAAATCACCTGTATAGTGTGTCCTAATGGTTGCAAACTTACTATAATTGAAAAAAATGAAGAACTATTAGTGGAAGGTAATAAGTGCAAAAGAGGCATAGAATTTGGAATTAATGAGATAAAAAATCCATTAAGAAGTATTGCTTCAACAGTAAATACTATATATAAGGAAATGCCAAGACTACCGGTGAGAACTGACGGACTGATTCCAAAGAGTAAAATATTTAATGTAATGAGAGAAATAAGTAAAGTAGTAATAACAAATCATGTTGATATAAATGAAGTAATAATTGAAAATGTATTAAACACTGGAGTTAATATAATTTCAACCTCAAGTTTGATTGAGATATTAAAGGAGGAGTATCCGAATGGAGGATAAATATGTTCTCTCCATAGATTGTGGGACACAAAGTGTAAGAGCGTTGATATTTAATGGATTAGGTACATTAGTAGCTAAAGAGAAGCTAGATTTTCAACCATACTTTTCAAATAGACCAGGATGGGCAGAACAAAATCCAGAGATTTGGTGGCAAGGTGTATGTCATGTATGTACAGCACTAAAAGAGAATAATTCTGCTTTTTTCAATGAAATACTTGCAGTATCAGTAACAACACAAAGAGATACAGGTATAAATGTAGATAAAAATGGGGAAGCATTAAGACCTGCAATAATATGGTTAGATCAGAGGATGGCAGAGTGTAAAAAACCTATAAGTAAAAAATATGATTTTCTCTTTAGGATAATTGGAATGAAAAAAGCCATAGAGGTTTCAAGGAAAAAATGTAAAGCAAATTGGATAATGGAAAATCAGCCGGAAATATGGAGAAACACTTATAAGTATTTATTACTTTCAGGATATTTAAATTTTAAATTAACAGGAAATTTTGTAGATTCTATAGCATCTCAGATTGGACATATACCTTTTAATTTTAAAAAGAAAGATTGGCCAAAAGGAAATAAAGATTATAGATGGGAAATTTCGGGAGTTGAAAGAGAAAAACTACCTCAGCTTGTAGAGGTGGGAGAAAGAATTGGGGAAATAAGTTCAGAAGTTGCAAAGGTTACAGGGTTAAAGATTGGAATACCTGTTATTGCAGCAGGATCAGATAAAGGTTGTGAAACCTTAGGTACAGGTTGTAAGAATGAAAAATGGGTAAATTTAAGTTTTGGAACAACAGCTACAGTTCAGACTATGTCAAAAAAATATATAGAGCCTTTAATGTTTATGCCAGCTTATCCAGCTTGCATCCCAGGATATTATAATCCGGAATTTGAAATTTTTAGGGGGTATTGGATGATTAGTTGGTTTAAGAGAGAATTTGCTAGAAAGGAAGCTATGGAAGCAGAAGAAAGAGGCATTTCTTATGAAGAAATATTAAATGAAAGATTAAAGGATGTTCCACCGGGATGCCATGGGTTAATGCTTCAGCCATATTGGGGACCAGGTTTAAAATATCCTGAGGCAAAGGGAGCAATTATAGGTTTTGGAGATGTTCATACAAGAAGCCATATTTATCGAGCTATTATTGAAGGAATAAATTATGGATTATTAGATGGAATAGAAAAAATAGAAAGAAAGACTAAGGAAAAAGTGAAGTATGTAATGGTTTCAGGAGGCGGCTCTCAAAGTGATACTATTTGTCAAATAACTGCCAGTATGTTAAATAGAAAGGTTTATAAAACTACGACCCATGAGACGTCAGGATTAGGAGCAGCTATTATAACTTTTGTAGCTTTAGGAATATATGTAACTTACAATGAAGCTATTGAGAAAATGGTTCATTATAAAAAAATATTTACTCCAGAAAAAGAATATACAGAAATATATTCAAAACTTTTTAAGAAAGTTTACAAGAGAATATATAGAAGACTTAAATCACTATATTCAGATATTGGAAAGATAACAAATTATCCAGATATTTAATTGTAATGGGGGAATTATTTATGAATAAAAATGAAGATATTTTCACACCAAATTGGTATGAAGATTTACCACCAGAAGGATCATATAGATCTATTTTAAAATGGGGAAACCCTAAGGAATTTAAACATCCCAATCCTAGATTATACACTTTGATGAAGAAAACCTTTGAAATGACTGATGATGATTTTAAAACACCTCAAAAAATGGGTTTAGAAAAGGTTAGTTTTGAAAAAGAGATTACTTTAACAGAAGGTCAAATTGCTCACTTTAAGCACATAGTAGGAGAAAATAATGTAAGAATGGACCCTTATTCTAGGCTTCAAATAGCTTATGGAAAAACTATGATAGATTCAATGAGACTTAGAGAAGGTATCGTTGAAAATATTCCTGATATAGTAATACATCCAAGAAGCAAAGAAGATATAAAAGAAATAGTTGAGTACTGTAATGAAGAGAAAATACCAGTGTATGTTTACGGAGGAGGTTCATCTGTAACTAGAGGTGTTGAGTGTGTAAAAGGTGGAGTATCCTTAGATATGAGAGTTCATATGAATAAGGTAGTTAACTTTAATGAAATAAATCAAACAATAACTGTAGAAGCTGGTATGTCAGGTCCCAAACTAGAAGAAACATTAAATAAAGCAAAGGAACTCTTTGGTGCAAAGAGGGCATATACCTGTGGACATTTCCCTCAATCCTTTGAATATTCGGCAGTTGGAGGTTGGGTTGTAACTAGAGGAGCAGGTCAGAATTCAACCTACTTTGGAAAGATTGAGGATATGGTTATATGTCAAGAGTATATCACGCCGGCTGGAGAAATAAAAACCGATGAATATCCTGCATTAGCTACAGGACCATCCATCGATGAAATCATGATGGGAAGTGAAGGTGCCTATGGAATATTAGTTTATGTAACTCTTAAGATTTTTAGATACATGCCAGAAAATCAAAGGAGATTTAGTTATATATTCAAGAACTGGGAAGATGCTAGAAATGCAGCAAGAGAGATTATGCAAGGGCAATTTGGATTTCCATCAGTATTTAGATTATCAGACCCAGAAGAAACTGATGTTATGATGAAACTCTATGGAGTAGAAGAAACAATTATTGATAAAATAATGACTGTAAGAGGATATAAGCCAAATGAGAGATGTATGTTTTTAGGATTTACAGATGGAGAAACATGTTTTACAAAGGTAGTAAGGAAAAAGGTTCATAAGATATGTAAAGCGTATGGAGCTATGTCGACAACAGGATATGTAACTAAGGCATGGGAGCACGGAAGGTTTAGAGATCCATATTTAAGAGAAGATTTACAGGATTATGGTATTATGACTGATACCCTTGAATGTTCAGTTAATTGGGAGAATATGGATTACGTTCATAAGGGAGTAAGAGCTTACTGCAAAAGTAGACCAAATACAATTTGTATGACACATATGTCTCATGTTTATCCACAAGGTGCAAATCTATACTTTATTTTTATAGCTAAAATGAATAAAATAGATGAGTATTTAGAATATCAATATGGAATACTTGATAATATTCAGAAGTATGGAGCTGCGATGAGTCATCACCATGGAATAGGAAAGATGACAGCCCCTTGGCTTGAAGGTCAAATAGGTAAAAATCAAATGGAGGTATTCAAGGTATTAAAAAATCATTTTGATCCAAATAATATTATGAATCCAGGTGGAACATTAGGTCTTGATTTATCTGATGATAAGAAAAGAATGGTAAAGTAAAAGGATGAAGTGAAACCTTGATAAAAGGTACTTACTGATGGTAAGTGCCTTTTAATATATGGTAGTTTAGGTTTGGCTTTATTTGTTTTGTATTGATTTTACTTACACCTTGGGCTGGAGATGAAGCAGTTGCTGTTACAGCTTTTTTTAGGTAATGTGTTTAATAAATTATTACCAATAACCAAGTATTATATTGAATGAAATTTGAATAATTTTACATTACATTTATTTACATGTATAATATTATAAAATTAATAATAATAAGGTAAAATTTTAAAAAAAAGATAATAGTAAAAAATGTATTACATCCTAGTAAATAGTATTGGGAGTTTTATTTATAAATCAAACAGAATTTCTTAATTATTATAAAAAGCTACGTATCTAAAATTTACGTAGCTTTTCACATTTTATTTTTCATTTTTACTTATATATAGAGTTATTTCACTTTCACTTACATTAACTAATCTGCTCACAATTATTTTTAATATCTGTTATAACATTCATGATTTCTCTTGCATCATTTATGTTATCTTTAAATAAGGTGGTGATACTTCCAAGACTTCTGAAAGGCTCTTCCATAAGAACTCTATTGTCCTCTATAATTCCATTAGCTACAATGTAGTCTACAATAAGTTTTACAAATCTTATTTGTATTACATTGAGATTCTCTTCACTAAGAAATTTGCTAAAGGCCTCATTGGCTGCTTCTCTTTGAAGTCCTACTATTTTTCTCACTAGCTTGGTAACTGGAGTATTTCCATACTCTTTTTCATATTCTACTTTGCTGCCAAGGTCCTTCCATAGGATACGTTCTAAGGTTTTCATATCTTCTTTTGTGAGTTTTTTATTATTACGAAGTTTATACATAGCCAATTCATCTTTATGCTCTTTTAGGTAATGCTCCACCTTTTTCTTATAATCCTTAAGGCATTTCTTACTTCTTCAAGGTCAAGGATATCTGCACTTTCCCAGAACTCATCAGTTAGAACTTTTTCAATGATATGTTTTTGCTCCATAACCTTTGGGATTGTCCCTAATTTAGAAAGTTGCTCTGCTGTATTAATAATAGCTTTTATAGGCTTTGTGGCATTTTTGTTTTGCAAATATGCAAGATCCACTGTATAGATAAGACAATCAAATCTCTTGGCAAGTTCATCGTCATTAAGTGGTGTAATTAATGGTGAGATGTACTCCTTTATATCAGCTACACTTCCCGTTCCTAAGGTATTCCATGGCTCATTGTTTTTATAGATTTCTACATATCTTTCATGGAGCTTCACTCTAAAGTTTTCTCTATTTAGGCTTCTTACATCCTCTAAAAGGTCCCTTAAGATGTCTTTTCTATAATGAATATAATCTTCTTCTTGATACTTAATATCTTGAAGTTCTCTTAAAATATCAACTTTAGTATTAAAGATTCTCTCTGTTAAGCTATGGGTGCTCTTACTCTCCATGCCTTTAGGATTAGCTCTAAAGAATTCAAAGTTAGTACAAAAATCAAATATATAAAACAGTTCCTTGTTAAGACCCACTCCAAGGAGGTCAGTACAGAGTCTTGTACCTCTTCCTATCATCTGCCAGAACTTAGATTTAGAACGTACCTTTTTAAAGAACACAAGGTTTAATATTTCAGGGATATCAATACCAGTATCAAGCATATCTACAGATACAGCTATTTGTGGCATCTTTTCCTTTGTACTAAAATCATCTATCAAGGTATCTACATAGTTAATGCTATAATCTATCTGCTTTATAAAATGTGAGCCATACTCTGGAAAGATTATATTAAACCTATCTACAATAGCCTGGGCATGGCGACTACTTTTTGCAAAGATAATTGTTTTTCCAAGTTTATCGCCACCCTCAACCTTTAGGCCTTTTTCCATAAGCTCTCTAAGAACCATATCTATAGTATTTGCATTAAAAAGCCATTCATTAATAGCACTATTTGAAATGTTATCATCTATATTTTCATCTTCTTCAAAGGTTTTTTCAAATTCATCCTTTTCCTCATCACTAAGGTCGTCGTAATAAATTCCCTTTTCTATAAACTTAGATTTAACCTCTATGGACCTATAATCTACCAAAAATTCATCTTCTACAGCTTTTTCTAGTTCATAGGCAAAGGTTGGTACATTATTCTCCAGCTCAAAAATGCTATAGGTATTCTTATCAATATCATCCTTTGGAGTTGCAGTAAGTCCAAGGAGCATGGCATCAAAGTACTGAAAAATATCTCCATACTTTTTATAAATACTTCTATGACTTTCATCAATGATTATAAGGTCAAAATGTCCAGGAGTGAAAAGTTTTCGTCCATCCTTGCTTCTTTTCTCATCTATAGCATTCATCATAGTTGGATGTGTAGAGAAAATCATTCGAGCCTGCTCTGGATTATCTTTATTATCTAATAAATTGCAAAGAGTAAGACTTGGTAGTAGATTACTAAAGTTATTCTTAGCTTGCTTCACAAGGGCCTTCCTATCTGCAAGAAATAAAATATTTTTCACGTGATTATGTCTCATTAATATATCAACTATAGAAATGGCAGTTCTTGTTTTACCACTTCCTGTAGCCATAACGAGAAGCATCTTTCTATGCTTAGTTTTTATAGCTTCACATACAGACATAATTGCTTCCTTTTGATAATAACGGTTAGAAATATCATCATTAATCATTACATTGTCAAAAGAGATTTTATTACTTCTTCTATCAACTATAAGTTGTAATTCATCCTTAGTGAAAATTCCACTGACAGGTCTTTGAGGATAGTCCTCTGCATCGTTGATATAATTTATGTCAAAGCCATTGGTGGTAAAAATAAGAGGTCTTTGCATGTATTGATGCTCCAAAGAATCTGCATAAAGCCTTGCTTGCTGAGAACCCACATTAGGGTCCTTACTTGTTTTCTTAGCCTCAACCACTGCAAGGGGTTTTCCATTATTACCATAGAGCACATAATCTACAAAACCTGTACCTGCAGCATTAGGCATTCCCTCCACTGGTACTTCTATAAGACAATCCGTGCCTATATTCCACCCTGCCAGCTTAAGCTCAACATCAATATATTTCTTTCTTGTCTCTGCCTCACTTAGCTCATCAACCTGAAAGTCATAGCTTTCAGTATTGCTTATTCTTTGCTCCGTCATAGTCTTACGTAAAGATTCATTATCTTTGCGTATATCTTCAAGTTTTTTATCCTTTGAACTTAGCCTATCATAAAGGTCTCTAAGCTCCTGAGGTCTTGTACGTTTTTCTTCACCTTGTGCTAGAATACCCTCATCAAAATCTTTACAAGTATATTCATCTGCATAACAATAATCAATCCATCTTACCACTTCATGAAGATTCCTAAGAGAAAGCACAGCCTCATCCCTTGTAATGCTAGAATTTGTATGAACTGCAGTATTACCAAGTTTAATTATGTATTTAATAAGTGAAAACAAAGATGGGTCTATAATCTGCCTAAAGGTAGTCTCATGAATAAGACTTGAAATATTATCTTGATAAGGAACTGTAAGATCATTATCAAAACTATAAACCCACTTAACAGCAAGCTCCACTGCTCTCCTTGAAAGAATAGCACAAGTAGCAGGTGACACAAGAAGACTCTTCTCCGCCTCCACTGCACTAGTTGCAAAACTTTTAAATATATGTTTTGACTTTAAAAAGTCAAAGTTAGTACACAATAAAATCCCCTCCCCATGGGCATTTGATATATATTACTTTTATCGAATTATATGTATATTTTAATATTAATTATGCTTAATTAACTATATTACACCTTATTATAACAAATACACCTATATTTCTATAGATGTACTCTTTATGATTTTAGCATTTAAATTTTTTATTTCATTACATTATATATGATATAACTTTAGTGGTATAGATTAACACACTAATTATCATTTTTTACAGTAACTACTTTTAATAGATATATTTCAATGCTTATTTGCTGTAATATAAAACAAACTCCGATAATTTAAACTTATTTGATAATGAATAATTTTTTATGATATAAATCAACTGATATAAATCACTAACTAACATAAAGGAATTGTAAAAAACTATAATCCATAGAATAGCATTTAATATACTATATGTATACATTATAGCTCCTAATAAAATAGTAGTTATACAAAATGGTAAAACTGTATAAAGGATTAAAGTAAAGAAATTGTATGTTCCATCTACGTTAGCATAGAAAGCCATTTTTTTAGGTATAAAACCTATATGAAACTTTCATCTATTCTTTCCAAAACTTACGCCTATAATAAAATGAATCACCTCATGAAGTATTATTGTGCCTATAGCAAAAATAAGTTTTTGAAAAATAGAAACTTTATTAAGATTTACTCCTATACTCTTAATACAATACTCAGTAACGTAATAGAGAATAAAGAATAAAATTATCATTTTTATCTTAGAATATTTAATGTCAACAGGGTTCCACTTGTTAGTCAATTCTCTGTGCATATATAAGTCACTCCTATGATTATTTTATAGTTCCATTTATTATACTATAAAATATAAAGTCACTTAGATCACCGTTCTAATATATTAAAATTAATGAAATTAATCTAAGTTGATGAATAATTAAGGTATATACAACCTATAATTAATTCTTTTTTGCTATATTTATAAAATTAAGTGAAATACCCAATATAAGTCCAGCTAAAATATAGAAAAATGTTTCCGACATAGTAATAAAATACATACCAATGACGGCAAAAATTAAAATTAATATTAATGCAGAAGATGTATAGAATACAGGCTTATAAGATTTTTTTATTTTAAGCTTTGAATCTATTTTGACTATTAAGGAATATTTTTTATCTATTTCCATTAATATTATATAACTAACTAAATAAGTGAATAACATTGGTAGAACTTTAAGGATTCCATTCATTTTTTTCAACTCCTTCCTAATTAATTCAGTGATATAACAAACGTTTCTTTAATATGTAAGATTAATTATAATACGATTAATATTTATTATTTTATGCACTCAAAAATCCATATAGATATAACACTACCCCTATTAATATCATAAATAGTATGTAAAGAGGAACTACTATAAAACAAAACTTGATAAAGTTAATTTCTTTAAAGTTTTTATTAACCAATGAGTAAGACAGTGGAGCAGTGATAAGAGTTGATATGCTCATGGTTATTATAAAAAAAATATCTACAGGTTTATTACTAATAATTTGACCAATTATCCAACATACCAACCCCCATAAAAACCAAAACATAGCATATTTAAAGGATAGTTCATTTTTGTTTTTTCTCATATTAACCTCCTAGTTTCTATTTTTAAAAGCCCATGCAAGTAATTATAACAAGTTTTAACAAAATTTTATATAACACTAAGTATAAAAACTTCAAAAATGTGGTTATTGTTTTTACAAATATTTTAAATGTATAGAGAGGTATAATGTGGAGGTAAGTGACAATAAAGATGAATTAATGCGTGTATTGCCTTTTTTACAAGACCTGGCGAACCAAGATCCTGAATTCTTAAAAAAGTTATTATTTAAAAATAAAGACGAAGCGTTTGAGAAGTTTAAAGAATCTCTAAAAGAATTAGTTAATTTGCATGAAAATCAACCTAAATGTACAAATAAACAGGAACAAGGTAAATTAAGCACTAAGAAAGGAAGAATGCTAGAAAATTTGGCAGATTATCTTATGCTTGAAAGCTCGATATATAAGATAAAAACAAATCTTAAAAATGATACAAATGAAATTGATCTGCTTCTTCAATTTAATGATTTAGGTTTAATAGCATCTAATGTTTTCCCGACATATATGAGAGAAGATATAATTATTGAATGCAAAAATTACAATACAACTATAGGAGTTACATGGTTAGGAAAAGTAGCTTCGTTATTAGATATACGTAATGTTAAATTGTGCGTTTTATTTTCATATCACCCTATATCAGGGAAACAGGAGTGGGTAGATGGAAAAGGATTTATTAAAAAGCTATTTCTAAAAAAGAATATAGCAATAATAAATATTAATGTTGATGATTTAAATAATATTGCCAATGGAAAATATACTTTTCCTGAGATTATACAAAATAAGTATGATAGTCTTAAGTATCATACAGATATAGAACAATATATTTCTATACACCCAGCAGAAGAGTGTAAAAGCTAGTAGGGAATAAAATCCTTACTAGCATATTTTTTATTTATAGTCATACTTTATTAAGTTATTTTTATATTCTTCACAGAAAGTAAAAAAATCAGATGGTACTAAGTTAGGTTTGATTAGAGAAAACTTTTTTCCAAACTCAGCTAAATCATCTAGATGATTTAATAATGAACTACTAGGACTAAAAACTATACCTTCACTTTGGGCAAATGACGCAATAGTTGCTAAAACCCCTGTAATGTCTTGTGTACCACTACCACAAGGATATCTTTTATCAGTGAATGCAACTAAAGTATCAGCATAAGCGTCTTGAGCTTTTTTACCATTAATTATATCTTTATTATTTTCGTTTATCTCTATTGTATCAGATTCAATAGGTGTGTCTAAGTTTTTATTTATTTCACTCTTTGATGTAGTTGTTTTAAGTGTATCAATGTTATTTAAATTATTGTAATAGTTGTTAGATAAGTTACCTTGTATTTTATTATACATATTTATCCCTCCTAAATGATGTATCGTACATTATAAACAAAACTTGATATAAACTTATAACAAAAATTTACATTGAAAATATTAACTATTATACATATTAATGCTATAATTATATAGAACTATAAAATAGGAGGGGATTATATCATGGGAAAAATTTCAAAAGGAAGAAAAGTTAAAGCTTTATTACTAATGTTAGCTTTAGCAATCACAATGTCATTAGTACCTATATCTAGTGCTTATGCAGCAACAACTCCAAGTCTTAGTGTAACATATGTAGGGGAGGCTGTTAATTTAAGCACAGATCCTAGTTATCAATTATGGGATGCTGGAAAGTATCAATCTAACACATATCATCCAACCATAAATTTAACAACAAAAGATGTAGCTGTTATGTTTAAATGGACAGGTTTTTTTGGAAACTCATATGTATCTGTAGATGGTGTAAACTTAGGAACTACAGATTCATTTGATCCAAACTCAAAAGTATATTTTTTGGATATCCAAACTTCTGGTAGTACGACTGTAAAAACAATTGTAGTAAAAGATCTTACACCAGGACAACACACAATAACAATTAAAGGAGTAACAACAACTGGAGTTACAAAAACTGATTATGCAACAGTAAATTTAACTTACTAATTATTTTCGTATAGAAAAGGTAGAAAGCAATACAATATTACTTTCTACCTTATTTTTCTTTTGTATAAGCACATGGTTTAAGATGTATTCAGATTATATATAAAAATTTATAAAATTAATAATAATATGGAAACTTAAGTTTAAAAATGACCCTTTCATGCATTAAATATAGAAAAGTATGTATATTTATGTTATAAGATAGTAGATAAAATAATTTTGAGGGGGATATAAAAAATGAAAAAAATTAATTTTAAAAAGATTGCAATTAGTTTATGCTTACTTTTAACAGTCCTTGGCTGTAATTTGGGTTTTAGTTCTAAAGCTTTTGCACAATCAAGAATTATTATGTCATTCAATGCAAATGGTGTTCGTGATAGTTATATTAGCAACAATTTACCCACCAGTTCTGATGACGTATTTCAATTATGGAGTGACGGGAAAGCAGATGTTATTATTAGTATGGATAGGTGGAGTACTAGTGACAGGAGTGGCCAAAATATGGTATTTGAAATTTGGAAAAGAGTTGGAGTAGGACAATATAAACTTTATCGTACTAGTCAACCAATAGGTGGAACTGGAGAGTATAAGGAAACTTTTAATCTTGGGACTGGAATATATAAACTAAAAATAAGAACTTTAGACCCAAGAGTTTATGTATACGCACATGGCAAGGTTCTTTCACGATAATTAACAACTAATTTAAAAGGTAGAAAGCAATATAATATTACTTTCTACCTTATTTTTCTTTTGTATAAGCACATGGTTTAAGATGTATTTAGATTATAGACATTTAATATTAATTATATACATTAAATGTAAAAGTATTAATCATAATAAAGTTCTTTTCTTATTTTATAGAATCATTACTCAATTTCCTTAAGTTTATTTTCCTTTCAAAATTTGTAGAAATTCTTCTTTATGTTCATCTAGTATTCTTAGTAATGATTCTGTAATTAATCTAGATGAATCAGGTCTCATAGTGACAAGTACATTTAATTTTCTTTTTTTCTTCATTGTAAATCACCTCAAATTAATTATTGTCTAATAAAGAAGAGTTTATAACATATCTATATATTTTATAGAGTTTGTTTTAAAATAAAAAAGAGTAGGTTATAACTGAATATATCTACTCTTTTTTATGTGACGTCAAAAATTATCTGTATTTATAGGTAATTATTAGTGAGGTTTGAAGTTAGTATTGTAATATTGCACGGTGTGTTTTCAATGCTCTTCATATAAAGGTATATAATATTAAAGTTAAGGTACACTTATATTTAAATTTGCCATTTAAATTATAACTTATAGATATAAAATAATAAACAACAAATTATTAAATTATTTATAAGTTATAAGAAAAGGACAATCTGATGGTTGTCCTTTTTTCTTACTTAAAAATGTTGTAAATATTAATTAATGTATTTATTACAGAACAAATAATAATTATACGATCCTTTAAATCCATAATTTTGAATCCTCCTAACTTTTTAATTAATAAATTATAGATTTATACAAATGATTTAATAACTTAATAATGTTTTATAGTGTTTAATGGTGTGTGGAAAGGTGTACCTTTCAGGAATAAAAATATTTTCTAAATATATCGTAGTCAAAACTTAAAAGTTTAGAGTATTTAGTTAGTAAAGGATTAAATTTTAATATTAAATTATATAAATCATTAGAATCCCCCAATTGAGCATTAGTTATAATATCATATAAATTAGAATCCATATAATTATCACCCCCTTAATATGTAAATACAAATTAAGTTGTATAATGTAACCTAAACCATATAATGTAACAGATACATATTTATTAATTGGGAAACTAAATCAATTGAAGATAAATTTAATACCAAAAGATGAAGATATAAATTTTATATATTTTAAGATTTTACGAGGAGTTATATTTCATAATTTCTAACTTCTAAATAGTTAGAATAACTTAATCACGGGGCACTATCTGTATACTTTTACTCTTATTCTTTTATTGCTATTCAATTTATTTGTATTGTGATACCTTTGTATATTAAAGGAAATCATAGCAAAAAATATATAGTACAATAGGAAAATTATCATTATATTAACAATATTTTGTAATTGTCAAAGTTACTATATGTATTTATTTTTTAAAATAAGTGAGAAAAAAGCGGACCAACTTTTAAAGTTAGTCCGCTTTTTTTCTGACACTTCCACCAATTATTATCTTGAGTATCTGCTGATGAGAATGGAAAATTTAATTCTAGAAAATTATTTTTGAAAAAATCAAATATATATATTTATAAAATGCTATTTATCCCTAGGAGGTTTAATGTTAGTTATATCAATGCTTTAGGGGTGCAAGAACATAAAAACATAAAAAGCTAAAAACATGGTAAGGAGGATTTTCAAATGGCAAATCAAAAATTAATTTTTAGTAATGATGGAACAATTAAAACTATTGATAATTATGTGTTATCAAAGGAAGAGGCTTCAATGAATGTAGAAAAATATGATGAAGATGTAGAAGATCAATACGCTTATATGGATATAGAAGATATTAAAAACCTAGAGGATAAGAAAGAGAAGGTTAAAGATATGTATATGGACATTAAGAAAAGCCTTCTTTGGATGATTCATATGGAGTAACAAACCATAGCAGAGCATCTAGTAAGATAAATAAGATTAAAAAGAAAATGGGTAAACAGGAGCTACATCTTAATTCAAGTGGAAAAGAATCTTTAAGACGTACTTATTTAATCGAAGTTGATAATATAAAGAAGCTTGAGGAAATAAAGGTGTTTTTATATTCAGATGAAGTTATTCAGTACAGTGAAATTATTAATGAAGATATAAAACACTATTATCAGTGCATGAAAATTGAAAAAGGAAAAAATAAATAAAAATTTTTCAAATTAGTTTACAAATCAATATTAAATCACTCTTTATATAAGTGTAATTACTTAATCGATTAAAGTAAAATAAAAAATTAAATTCTAGGAGGAATATTATTATGGATATTGGTTTTGATATTGGGTTTGGTGGATCAATGCTAATTATGAGTGGATATAAAATAACTTATGGTATATCACCTAAAGTTATACATGTTGTAAATGACTCTGAACTTAAAAAATTCTATGCATTAAAAGGTATTAAGGGTATTACAGAGTTAGCAGCAACACTGCGAGCAACATACAAATATCAAACTGGAAAGGCTATAGAGATAACTCTACTTTCCTTAACGGCCGAAATAGTGGGACATATTGATGTCGGATATATTGGAGGCATTTTAAAAGCTGTAACTGGTAAAGATATTAAAAATATAGTGAGAAGCACTAATATTATTGATTGTGGAGAAAAAAGTGTGGATACTAATAGAGCGGTTTGGGATGCAATAACTCTTCATCTTTAATCATGTAAGTAATAGGAACTAATTAAACATGTTAATTGTAATTTACAATTAACATGTTTTTTAAATTATTAAAAAAAGAATACAATAATACACCCAGCAATAAAAGAAATAGGAAAAGCCAAAAGTGATAAAATGCAAAGAACTAAAAATAATTTATCTAAAACCATAAATATTTTTTCATGTTTGAAATCTTCAGTTTTTCTCTTTTTAAATTTAATCCATCTACTATTTATTGAACGTAAAATTGCAAAAAATATAGATATAATTATGTATCCGGCCATAATTATTTAACCCCCTTATAAATAAACGTATATTTTATTATTGATCAAACTTATATACATTCATAAATTATACCATAACATATAAATAAAACATCGTCTCAATAACCATTTATCACTTAATACTTCTACTAATAATTCTAATGCTTTAATATAAATTACACCTTAAATAATGTGATTAGAAGATTGAAAAAGGAAAAAATTAATGAAAACACATATATATTTAAGAAGTTAAGGAAGGAGTGAGTTTTGTGGCAATAACATCTACAAAAATGAAGTCATCAATGGTAATTAAGTATGTGAATGGACAAAAGGAAGATGGTTCTCCAAAGGTTGATTCTCAAAAGTTTTCAGTTAGTGGACTAGCTACAGATGAGCAGCTGTTTAATACTGCAGTGCTTATTGGTAATTTAACTGTTAATGAGCCTACTGAAATTAGAAAAGTTGAAGAGTTCGGACTTAACCAGGCATAGGATCAAAGAAATTCTAAGAAGGGAGGAATAACAAATGGCATCTAGAAAATATGTGTTAGCATTCAGAGATTCTGCAGAGTCTAAGTTTAATTTGACTATCTCTGATGGGAAGGAAGTAGTTCAGGCCCAAGATATAGTTAACTTAATGGATAACTGCATCGGAGCAGAAAGTATATTTAACTCTAAGAATGGCAAGCTTGTTGAAAAGCTTAGTGCTATAGCAGTAGACACCAGTGAAACAGCTTATGAGATTAACTAGTTAAAGGGGCTCTCTTTGGAGCCTCTTTATATACTTTAAAAGGAGGTTGAAAGTAATGGAAGAATTAATAAATATAGTATCAAATGTGGGATTTCATATAGCAATTACTGCTTATCTTATGATGAGATTTGAAAATAAATTAGAGAAGTTAGATGATAGCATCAATACAGCTAATTCAATGAAGGTGGAGCTGTATTTTTCTATACATATAATTTCACTTCAAAGAAAGGCTATAAAGGAGCCATTGGATCAGAGTGCTGGATATATCCAAACAATGAGAATAAATTTGAAGAGTTAGAACAAAACGTAGTGAATTACAAATAGATTCTAGTTTAGAACTTAAGGACTCTGAATAATTTCAATATTTAAGAGTTGAGCAAGAAAATAAGTAGTTTTAACTACAAGATATTTGTATTAGGGAAATAGTAATTACAAAAAATAAACAAGTGAATTAAGGTTTATTAAGTTAATAAGATTTAGCACTTATTTCTTTGTAACACAAGTTTTTTCAATCCATAATATAATAACAACACAGTATGTTATTATATGGAGGAATAATAGTGAAAGAATTTTTAAGTATTGAAGGAGTAGTTAAAAGTATAGAAGTGATGAAAACATCAGTAAATGACACATCGGCATGTACAATGATAATGTCAGTAAGAGGAAGAAGAGATGATGATTTTAACTTAGTAGTTAGCCGAGATACTTACTTTGTAGACCATGTTAATATAAGACCTGGTGATTATATAATTGGATTTTATGATGCATTGGCGCCTGTTCCATTAATATTTCCACCACAGTATAGAGCTATTGTTATAGCCAGAAAATCAAAAAAAGAAAATGTCAAAGTGTCTCATTTCAATAGAAGATTAGTCAGTAGAGATGATTCACTTAGACTTAATATTAGTAATAGAACACAAATATTACTTGAAAATGGCCAGAGCTTTTTGGGCAATATAGAAAATAGAAATCTTGTGGTTGTATATGGAATGAGTACCAAGAGTATACCTGCAATTACAACACCATCACAAATTATAGTTTTATGTGATAATTAGATATTTTATAAATAAGTTTGCCTAGTATGAATAATTATAATACTAGGCAATTTTATTATATTAAATAGAAGCATAATAATTTTATAAATTAAGCGATAATTCTTAAATTTATCTGAAAGCTTCTTCAACTATTTTAACAATGTTTGGAATAACGTCATCTACAATTATTTTTCCTCTTGCAGCTGAAGAGGATTTAGCTGATGCAAGTATTCCAGTTTCGGGAACGATATCTTTTTCTATAGGATATCTAAAATAAGTTGTTGGACTAGCATTTTCAGTATCTAATATTTTATCTTCTCTAACAAGCTCTGGTGCAAAGTACATCATTAATGAGGTCTCTGTAACGGCAGCATGTTCTAAAGCCCATCCTGGGAATGGTACTTCATCAAAAACTTTATCAATTACATCAGGTGACATTGGATCCCACCAGTTAGTAAGAAGAAGCGTTACCTTGTCTCCATATTTTGCAGAACATAGATCCATAGCTTCTACAATAAATGCTTCATTTTCAAAGTGAGCACTCAAAATAAATATTTTTGTAAAGCCATCACGAACAAATTCATCTATTATATCCATTACTAAGGCTTGTAATGTAGCACCATTTAAGTCAATAGTTCCAGGAAATAATGGGCCACCACCACTTAATGGTTTTGATTTATATCCATAAGAAATTGTTGGAGCAACTACTCCATTTATTTTTTCAGCTATGCGATAAGCAAACTCTCTTGCTAATACAGAATCTACACAGGTAGGTAAGTGAGGGCCATGTTGTTCTGTAGCACCTATTGGTAATATAATTACATCATCTTTTTTCTTTGCAAACTCTTGCCATGTCATATTTTCCATTTTAACATTTTCGTACATAATTAATGTCTCCTATTCTTAAGTGTAATAAAGTTTTTTGCTAAGTATTTATATAATAAAAATAAAGTTTACATAATATTATTGTAACATAAGTATGCTTTTACATAATATCCATATTATAAACAAAAATATAAATAGAACTATTGAAATACTAGCATAAGTATTATTTTATATAGAATAGCATAGTAGTGATTTTTAAATTGATTATGATATAATAATTATACTATTAAAGGAAAATAGAGTAATTCATCCTATGAAAATAATTAGGTTTAATTAGGGTGAAAGTTAGTAAAAGTTGCAGTAATTGATATTGTATTGATTAAACAAGTTTGTGTAAGTTATTGATAAGTATATGAATAAAATATAGGAATTAGGGGGAAAAGATATGGAACAGGTTTTTATTGCCTTTGCATTAACGTTATTTGCAGGGCTATGTACAGGAATTGGAAGTGCTCTTGCGTTTTTTGCTAAAAAGACCAATACAAAATTTTTATCAATTAGTTTAGGATTTTCTGCAGGAGTTATGATATATGTTTCTATGATAGAAATTTTTGTTGAAGCTAGGAACTTATTATCCGTTGAACTTGGATTTAAATTGGGTTCTTGGGTTACAGTAGGAGCTTTCTTTTTTGGTATGTTAATTATAGCGATTATTGACAAACTTATACCAAGTGGTGAAAATCCTCATGATATTTATAAAATTGAAGAATTAGAGGGAACGGAAAATGAAAATTTAAAAGATACATCAAAAGATAATAAGAAATTGCTTAGAATGGGATTACTTACAGCACTAGCAGTGGCTATTCATAACTTTCCAGAAGGATTGGCTACTTTTATTTCTGCATTACAAGAACCATCAATAGCCATACCTATAACAATTGCTATTGCTATTCATAATATTCCTGAGGGTATCGCAGTATCAGTTCCAGTATTTTATGCTACGGGTAGTAGAAAAAAAGCTTTTCTATATTCTTTTCTATCTGGACTGTCAGAGCCCTTAGGTGCTATTATTGGTTATTTGGTATTGATGCCATTTATTAATAATATTACCCTTGGAATTATTTTTGCTATAGTTGCTGGTATTATGATATTTATTTCTCTTGATGAATTACTTCCATCGGCAAGAGAATATGGTGAACATCATTTATCTATCTACGGACTAGTAGCGGGAATGGCTGTAATGGCAATTAGCTTATTACTTTTCATTTAAGTAAAAGGATGGTGTTGTAAGTTGCTTGAAAAAAATAGAATTGGATATGCATGTACACCTGCATCTATTCCATATAAAACTTCAAGAAGCTTTTTATTAAAAAATTTTAGTGATAATGTTTTTAATCAGTGTGTTAGAAGTAACATTGATAATTTAATGAATATATTAAAGTGGAATATAGAAAATGCAATATATTTATTTAGGATAAGTTCAGATATAATTCCCTTTGGTAGTCACCCAATTAATAACCTAAAGTGGTGGGAGACCTATAATAAAGAACTTACAGAGTGTGGAGAATTTATAAAAAATAATAATATTAGGGTTTCTATGCATCCTGGTCAATATACAGTTCTAAATTCTCCTAATGAGGAAGTTGTTGAGAAAAGTATTATGGATCTAGAGTATCATTGCAAATTTTTAGATAGTTTAGGTGTGGACTATTCCAACAAAATTATACTTCATGTTGGAGGGGTATATGGAGATAAAATTTCTGCCATGGAACGATTTAAGCATAATTTTAATAGACTATCAAACTCTTTGAAAAAAAGATTGGTAATTGAGAATGATGATAAAAGTTATACCATAGAAGATGTATTAAATATTTGTAATGATATTAAAATACCAGCAGTGTTTGATAATCTTCATCATCAGCTCAATCCTTGTTTTTTAGAGTGGAAGGATATTTTATACTCTGTTAAAAATACATGGAAGGTTGAAGATGGTCCAGTAAAATTCCATTATTCTGATAGAGATATAAGTAAAAAAGGAGGAGCTCATTCTAAGTTTGTTGTTACTAGTAATTTTTTAGATTATATGAAAAGTATTTCAGAAATTAATTCAGATGTCATGCTTGAAGTTAAGGATAAGGAAATATCAACAATCAAGTGTATTTGCACTCTTAATGAAGACTTGCCAATTTCAATAAGGGCAGAGCAATGGGCGAAGTATAAGTATTCTTTAATGGAAAAGGATTATTCTTATTATAAAAAATGTAGTAGCTTAGTAAATTCTCCTATACCAATGAGAGAAGTGTATATGTATATAGATCAGTGTTTAGAAAAGCCTTTTAGTAGAGGAAATTTTATTAACACAGTACAACATGTTTATGGATATATAAAAGATGAAGCAACATTAAAAGAAAAGAACAGATTTAATGAACTTTTAAAAAATCCAGATGAAAATAATATTAAGGTAAAAACTTTGTTAAAGAAACTAAGCGAAAAATATGGAGTGGATTACATTAATAATTCTTATTATTTTATTTATTAGATTTAATTTTAAATGTAGAGTCAAGGTAAGAAATGTGCTTATTATTTATAATTAGCATATATCTTATTTTAAAATTTATTTACAAATCATAGTATGCATGTTATTATTAAGGTATATCTATTTGCACTGCATATAAATCTACAGTACAAACTGAGCAGGCGATGAACTTTTTGGGAGTTCGTGGGGCCGGGCCTTAATTGGCAACAGGATAATTATGATTATATACCTGTGGGACAGTAAAATGTTCTACAGGTTTTTTTTGACCAATTTTAGAACATTTCTGAGGTTTGCAATGCCATAGAGCTATCTTAAATAATTTAAAATTGGAGGTAACTAGTATGACAGAACAACAAATCAAAGCTATGGAAGGGATTACAAGTGATGAGGCACATTACCGTCAGAAAAAATATGGAAAGAATGAACTTATATCAAAAAAGAAAGAGGGCTTTTTAAACAAAATCTTAAAGGTTATTAGTGAACCAATGTTTTTATTACTAATTGTTGCAGCTGTAATATACTTCATCTTAGGAGAACCGAGAGATGGTAGTATTATGCTTATCTTTGTCGTTGGAATTATTAGTATTGAAGTAATACAGGAATGGAAAACTGATAAAACCTTGGATGCATTAAAAGATTTATCAGCACCTCATATAACTGTATGTAGGGATGGAGTTAAAAAGGTAATTAAGAGTGAAGATTTAGTTCCTGATGATATAATGTACATTGAGGAAGGTATTAAGATACCAGCAGATGGCATAATTTTAAAAGAAAGTACACTATGTATTGATGAGTCATCTCTTACTGGAGAATCGGAAGGTGTATGGAAAATATCTAAACAAGATGATAGAGTAGAAACTAATGATTATTGGCGACGTGATTATTGTTATGCTGGAACATTAGTTATACAAGGATCAGGTACAATATTAGTAGACAAAATAGGGTTATCTACTGAATATGGAAAAATAGGAAAGGATATTGTGGAAGCATCAGATAGCCCAACTCCACTCCAAAAGCAAACGGGTAAATTAGTAAAGTTATGTGCATTAATAGCAGCAGTTCTATTTATATTTGTTGGAATAGTAACTTATTTTAACATTTCAGACCATGCTTTTATGGATAGAATTATAGAAAGTATTTTATCTGGTGTCACTCTTGCAATGGCTATGATACCAGAAGAATTCCCAGTTATTCTAACAGTATTTTTATCAATGGGAGCTTGGAGATTAGCTAAAAAGAACTCAATTGTTAGAAGATTACCTTCTGTAGAGACCTTAGGAGCAGTTTCTGTGCTTTGCGTAGATAAAACAGGGACGATAACAATGAATAAGATGAAAGTTAGAGATGCTTGGAGTTTTGATAATGATATAAAGTCAGTAGTTAGTACAATGGGAATGGGATGCAAAATAGATGCATATGATCCTATGGAAAAAGCGATGATATCCTATTGTGAGGAAAATGAAATTACTGAAGATATGATTTTTCATGGTGAATTAATTAAAGAATATGCTTTTAGTAATGAAGACAAAATGATGGGGAATGTTTGGTTAAAAAATAATCAAATAATGATAGCAGCTAAGGGATCACCTGAGAGTATCATTAAAATATGCAAGTTAACAGAGAAAGAACAAAAATTAATTCAAGATAAAATTATAGAAATGTCCAGAAAAGGACTTAGAGTTATAGCTATCGGTAGAACAAAATATGATAGCATAAGCAATGTACCAGATATTTTAAATGAGTGCGTTTTGCAATTTTGTGGAATAGTTGGACTTGCAGATCCTCCAAGAGAATCTGTAAAGGAAGACATAAAAACGTGCATAGAGGCTGGAATTAGAGTTGTAATGATAACAGGAGATAATGGTATAACTGCAAGCTCTATTGCTAATCAAATTGGAATGGAGAACATTGATAAAGTAATTACAGGTGATGACATTAACAGAATGAGTGACGAGGAGTTATGTGAAAAAGTTAAACAAGTTAGCATTTTTTCTAGAGTTGTGCCGGAACACAAAATGAGAATTGTTAAAGCTTTTAAGGAAAATGGAGAAATAGTAGCAATGACTGGAGATGGAGTTAATGATGCTCCCGCACTTAAACATGCAGATATAGGTATTGCAATGGGGAAACGTGGCTCAGAGGTTTCAAGGGAAGCTGCGGATTTAATATTACTTGATGATAACTTTTCTACTATAGTAGATACAATAGAAGATGGCAGAAGAATTTATGATAATATAAGAAAAGCTGTTGGCTATGTATTTACAATTCATATTCCTATAGCATTTGCTTCAGTACTTGCTCCTTTATTAGCAATAAGTCCTACAAGTCTTTTGTTACTTCCACTACATGTGGTTTTACTTGAACTTGTAATTGATCCTACATGTTCTATTGTGTTAGAGCGCCAACCAGCAGAGTATGATATCATGAAGAGAAAACCTCGTGATCCTAATGAAAAATTGTTAACGTCTAAAATGCTTTTTAAAAGCATACTTCAAGGGGTTATTATATTTGGAGCATCATTCGGAACTTATTTTACTTTTTTAAGTAAGTATCCCAATAATGCATCACTTGCAAGAGCAATGGGGTTAACTATTATACTGATGGCTAATATATTATTAGTTCAAGTTAATAGTTCAGATTCTGAATTGGCTATTAAATCTGTTAAGAGGTTAGCTAAAGATAAAATAATGTGGGGTGTAAGTTTGGGTACAATAGCAGGTCTTTTATTGATACTTTATACTCCAATAAATGTTTTTTTAAAGCTTTCACCTTTATCTTTGAAACAATTTGGGGTAGCTATTTTCATGTCTATAATTTCAGTAAGTTGGTATGAAATTGTAAAAGTAGTCAAGGCCACCAATAAAAATCATAAAACTATGTAAAGAGCGAATTAATAAGTTATAGTAGCAGAATACTTTATAAAGTTAGATGAAAAATAGAGTGCTACCATTATGGTAGTACTCTATTTTTCATTCGTAATTATACTAAAAGTTATAGGTTACTGCGACGTTTAAACTTAGCCTTCGATTAAGGATGTTGTTATATGTTATTTTAAATGCTCAATGGTACCATCATAGTATCTTATATTATCTATATTATGATTTAAAAACATGTTACATACTCAACAGAAACATTATTCAATATATTCAATTAGGATGATATTATAGAAACAAGTAGTTTAAAGAAAAATCAAGAAGAATTAGGTAATTTAGTAATAGTTAAATTAATAATGAAATTTTCTATTCCTGCGATTATAGGCATGGTAGTAAATATGATGTATAATGTGGTAGATAGAATTTATATTAGACCATTAATCCAAGGAACTTTATTTAATTTATGTACATTTGGATTAAATCACTCTATAAACTCTGATGGGAATCCTAATATATATATGTTTACAATGAGAATTGCAACAATTATAAATATAATTTTAGAACTTGTTTTCATATTTTGTTTGTGAAACAAGTTTGATTTTTTAGTTGGATATTTATACAAATATACCCTAACATACAATAAGCATGTTTAGTAACGATCTTAAACTGATAGAAATAGCTGTAATTATATCAGGCATTGTTATTTTTAGGGAAGTTAAGTCATTAGGGAAATATAAAAAAAAACGAGGATGGGTTTATGGATACGGCTATAAAGTACAGTTATATATTTTTTCTATGGTGATATAAAACAAATACTAAAATAATAAATTTATTGTTTTAAGTATATATTTCTTAAGGGGTGGGAGTGTAAGAATGGATAATTATACGGAATTAATTACAAAAGCATGGAATGAATTTGTGAAATACGGTATAGATAATAAAAAAGTTAAAAAAGATATAAGAGATTCATGGATAAGATGTAAAGAGTATAATGTAGACTATATGGATGGAAGAGGTGTTGAGAAATATAAAGCTCCTGTAGGAATTAAAGTTAAAGAGAATATAGATTTAGTTTCAGTAGCACATTCTATAATGGAGAATTTGTATAACACCATATCAGGTTCAGGCTTTGCTTTATTCCTTGCAGATAAAGATGGATATATAATAGATGTTATTGGTGATGATAGTATTTTAGAAAAAGCTAGGGATTTAAGATTTACAAAGGGAGCCTTATGGTCAGAAAAAGCAGTAGGAACTAATGCTATAGGAACTTGCTTATATCTAAATAAACCAATTCAAACTATTGGGGCTGAGCATTATGGTATACAACAACATTCTTGGACGTGTTCATCAGCACCTATACATGATAGTGATGGGAAAATAATAGGGTGTATAAATATGTCTGGCATATGCAAGGATGCACATCTGCATACTTTAGGAATAGTTATTGCAGCAGCTGAATCCATAAAGAAACAGTTAGAACTTATATTATCCTATAATTTATTAAATATAACTTTTGATTCCATTGTAGAGGGAATGATAGTAATAGATGAAAAATTTAATATTAAGAGAGTGAATCATAGAGCAGAAAATATTTTAGATATGAATCAAGATGAAATATTTGAAATAAATATAAAAGAAGCTCTAGGTAATTTAAATTTTGATTACATTATAGAAAATTATGAGGAAACGTATAATAACATAGAATGTGACTTTAATATTAATAATAAAAGAATAAAATGTATATTAAATGTTGTACCTATGAATGTTAATAATAGGTCCATGGGAGTAGTTATAACTTTTAGAGAAAGTAAATCTGTACATAGGTTTGTAAATAAAGTGGTAGGATATAAGGCTAACTATAAGTTTAAAGACATTGTAACTAGTAACGATAAAATGATAAATATGATAAATTTTGCAAAAAGGGCTTCAAGAAGTGATTGCAATATATTAATAGAAGGACCTAGCGGTACGGGAAAAGAACTGGTAGCTCAAGCTATACATAATTATAGTCAAAGAAGTGATGGACCTTTTGTAGCTGTAAACTGTGCTTCAATTCCTAGAGATCTAATGGAAAGTGAATTTTTTGGTTATGATAAGGGCGCTTTTACTGGAGCTGCTAAAGAGGGACATCCAGGGAAATTTGAATTAGCAGATGGTGGAACAATTTTCTTAGATGAATTAGGAGAACTTCCTTTAGATATGCAATCGAAATTATTAAGAGTTTTAGATAACAATACCATAGTTAGAGTAGGCGGAAATTACGAAAAGAAATTAGATGTAAGAATAATAGGAGCAACTAATAAAGAGTTAAAAGAAGAGATAAGTAAAAAAGCTTTTAGAGAAGATTTGTATTACAGGTTAAATGTAATGAATATAAAAACCATCCCTTTGAAGGAAAGAAAGGAAGATATAGAGACACTAGCAAGACACTTTGTTAATAGTCTTAATTTTAAAAATAAAGCTAAATATAAACTAATAACAACAGATTATATAAATGAACTAAAAAAACATGATTGGCCTGGAAATGTAAGAGAACTTAGAAATGCTATAGAAAGGGATTATTATTCTAGTGAAAAGGATATAATTTGTGTACAATCTTTGGAAAAGTCACAAATAATAGAAGCTAATTTTAATAATGAGAAAGCAAGTGATGTAGATGAAATAGTACCTATAGATATTTTAGAAAGAGAAAGTATAATAAAAGCTATTAACTTTTGCGGAGGTAACATATTAAAGTCTGCGGAAATGCTAGGTATAAGTAGAGCTACTATTTATAGAAAGATAAAAAAATATAACATAAATGACCTATAAATTACTTTGTTTTTTTATTATCAATGATTAGAATTATATATGTATCAAAATGAGAATTTAAAATAGTAAATCTCAAGATGAGACACTGAGTTGTGTATCATTTTGAGATTTTTTAGTTTGCTATATAAATTAAATTTTTGAATAAGGTTTAAAGTAAATTTAATTAGAAATGTAGAATGGGACTCAATGTAGTCATTTTCATAGCTGCAGGCAAAATACGATGAATAATGTTTTAAAAAGTATTTTAAACAATGATTTTGGCATAAGTCTTGCATAATAAATATGTGAGAATATTAACAATATATTAGATTATATTTTTTAGGAGGTACTTTTATTATGAAAGCAGCATTATGGTATGCTAAGAAAGATATTAGAGTTGAAGAGGTAGATGAACCAAAGGTTACTAAAGGAAATATAAAAATTAAAGTTAAATGGTGTGGAATATGTGGTTCAGATTTGCATGAATATTTAGGAGGACCTATTTTTATACCTGTTGGACAACCTCATCCTTTAAGTGGGAATATAGCACCAGTAGTTCTAGGGCACGAATTTTCAGGGGAAGTTGTAGAAGTAGGAGAAGGAGTAACAAAGTTTGAAATAGGTGATAGAGTTATTGTAGAACCTATAGTGGCTTGTGGAGAATGTCCAGCATGTAGAGAAGGTAAATACAATCTGTGCTCTTCATTAGGATTTCACGGACTTTGTGGTAGTGGTGGAGGACTTGCAGAATATACTGTATTTCCAGAAGAATATGTGCATAAAATGCCAGAGGGGATGACTTATGAACAAGGAGCTTTAGTAGAACCAATGGCGGTAGCACTTCATTCTATTAGAATTGCTAATTTTAAAACAGGAGATACTGCCATAGTACTTGGTTCAGGACCAATAGGTCTTGCAACTATTGAATGCTTAAAAGCAGCAGGAGCAAAATTAGTAGTAGTGTTACAAAGAAAATCAATAAGACAGGAATATGCAAAGAGGGCAGGAGCAGATGTTGTTCTTGATCCAAATGAAGTTGATATAGCTATGGAGGTTAAAAAACTCACTGGTGGAACAGGTGTAGATGTTGCCTTTGAAACTACAGGAGCAAAGATAGGCTTTGATATAGGCATAGATAGTCTAAAATATGAAGGAGTTATGGTAATAACAAGTATTTGGGAAGATGAAATAAACTTTAACCCTAATGTCTTAGTATTTTCTGAAAAGAAAATAGTAGGAACTTTAGCCTATAGACATGAGTTTCCAGCAACAATTGCGCAAATGAGCGATGGAAGAATTAAGGCAGAAGGATATATAACTAAGAAAATAGCACTTGAAGATATAGTTGAAGAAGGATTTGGAGCTTTGACCGGTCCTGAAAAGAAAAAACATGTGAAAATTCTTGTAACTCCAGATAAAGCTCTTTTAAATAAATAAGAAATCAGAGAAAATGTAAAGATATAAAACAAGTATGGAATAAAATGATAAAAAGCCTAAGGAAATAAATTATCCTTAGGCTTGTAAATTTTTTTATTTTAAGAAAGTTACTTATTGATGTTTGTTAATATCCAAGTTCATTCTCTTAAATAGAATATTGTTTTCAAGGTGAATATGCTGGAATAAATCACTCTCTAGTTCTTCAATAATTTTAAAGGTTATAACATAGGTATTACAACCGTCATTAGGAACTTTGAAATCATTGGTAATTTTTCTAAGTTCCTTTAAAATATCTCCAGCACCTTCATGCTCCTCTTCGATTTCATTAATTACTTCATTAATTTTTTGAAGTTGATTAACACTTGGATTTTTATCATATTCTTTAATTAATGGGAAAAGAATTTGTTCTTCTTTAAGCAAATGTTGCTCTAACTCAGTTTTAAGCATTGAAAAGAGCTTATGGACTCTGAATAGTACATTATGGTTTATACCATGAACTCTCATTATTTTTGTTGTTAACTCTCCTAATTCAGGAAGTACTCTCTTAGTATAGGCATGATGAGTGTTTTCAATATGGTCAATTAATTCACTTGATGTCAATGCCCTAAAATCTATGAATACTTCTTTTGTATTATTACTTTCTTCAAAAATCTCATTTATTTTATTTAATATTAGATTTTCATCAAGATGTAATTCATAGAGTACCTCTTCAAGGGGTCTATTACCTCCACAGCAAAAATCAATTTTATATTGTTTGAAAATTTCACTAGCCTTAGGCACAATTGAAACAATTTCTCCTACGGTTTGAGAACTATTAAATTTATTCATATATATTCCTCCAATACAGTGTTATTTAAAGATTTCTTGTTTATAACTCTATAATATATTAGTTATATAAAATATTCTGTGACTGGAGTCATAGTTTTAAAACAAACTATCTAATTATTTTTATTTTTTAATTCATTAAAGCATCTATATCTCGTATCAAAATCTGTTTATTTCCTATCATATCAATGACACCTTCATTTTGTAGTACGCTTAATTTCCTACTAACCGTTTCTCTAGCAGTACCTATATAATTAGCTATTCCTTCACGGCTTAATGGGAGCTCTACAATAACACCATTAGGATGTTTTTTACCATACCTTTCTGCAAAGTCAAGAAGTAGTGAATTTATACGCCACTCTATGTTTTTAGTACCCATATTTTGCACTGAGCTCTCTATTTTATCCATTCGACTACATAATTCTTCTATGATTTTAATCCCTATTTTAGGATAATTAATTAAAAGTTTTTGAAAGTCATTTTTATTTATCATGCAAATATAAGTAGTTTCTAATGCTTCAACATTATAGGTAGATTGTTGATTATTTAAGAGATTTTTTTCACCAAAGAAGTCACCGTGATCAAATATATATAGAATCTGCTCTTTGCCGTCAATAGTATAACGAAATACTTTTACCTTACCATTATCTATAATGATTAGATTTTCTAAATAACTTTCTTCCATTATAATTAGCTCACCTTTTTCATATTGCTTTTTTACAATTAAGGTAGCTACTTTACTTAATTCTTCAGAATTTAAACCAGAGAAAATTGGAACTCTTTCTACACATAATTTATGAAGACAATTATCGCAGTTACATTTTTTATATTCGCTCATGAATAATCACATCCTTATTTTTAGTATTTAACAATACCTCCATAATATCTTCTATCATCTGGATTGTGATCTTTATAAATTGAAAGATAATAGAAAAACCACTCAAGAGGGACAAAAAGTACAAAAGGTGATAGCATAGGATGAAGGTCTTTAGCTATTTCTTTATAATCAAAGACAATATAATCCTTATCTAATTTCTTAACAAAATTTATAGTTCTTTCAGTAGTGTGTCTAGATTCATCTGTACCTAATAGAAAAATAAAAGGTACTCCTTCTTCAACAATTTCTAAAGGTCCATGGCGGAATTCACTACTATTTATATTTGCTCCATGAGTCCAAGCAAATTCCATCATTGTAATAACTCCTTCTTTATAGGCTAAAGGAGTTAGTGGACCTGCAGCCACAGTATATATTATATCCCAATTAGAAGCTTTTTCACCGAGGGTTCGTCCTTTAGATTCCCAACTTGTTACTAATGTTCCTAAAAGGTTAGGAAGTTTTAATATGTCTTCTTGAATTCTAGTAATTTCAAGGCTTGGTGTAACTTTATTGATAAGTTCTAATGCAAAGGTATAAGTAATTAATAAGTGAATTTCCCAGATGCATTCAGCTTCATAGGCTACTAAATAGTCACCTACAGGGGCTAATAAGTTTCCAGAAGGATCACGAGTAACGCTGACAGTAAGGGCACCAGTAGCTTTAGCCTTTTTTAAAGCTTCTACTACTTCTTCAGTGTTTCCAGATTGAGATAGAGCAATCACTGCTGTTTTTTCATCTAAATTATAAGGTGTAAAATCTAAAAAGTCATAGCCACTATAAGCTTTAGAAGTAATATTTGAGTATTTTTCAAATAACATAGAAGCAGTTTCACAAGCACAAAGAGGTGAACCACAAGCTGTAAAATAAACTTTGTTAATTCCTCTTTTAACCATTTCATCAACTATGGTTCTAATTTTAGGAACGTCCTTTTCTAATACTTTTTCAATTTCCGTAACCATGTTTTCTGTAACAAGAAAATCTACAGTGGACTTATCAATATTTAACATATAAATACCTTCTTTCTATATTATTTATTAAAATGTACATTATAGTTACATTTATCTCCTCTTGTATAGGTCTTTGTAAATTCTATAACTCTTCCAGTATTATCATAGCTAGTACACTCAAATAACATTACCCATGAAGGGGTATCTAGAGATAAAAGTTTGCTATTCTTATCATCTAGTCGAACGATTTCCAAGGTTTCATCTGCAGTAACAAGGTTTATATTATAAACTTCAAAGAGTTCATATATTGAAAAAAAAGATAGGTTAATTTCACCTAAATTAGGTAGTATATATTTGGGAATATGAATATATTCTATGGATATAGGTTCTTTGTTGGCATAACACAGTCTCTTTATAACATAAATATCATCATCTTCATTTATATTGAATTTTTTACTCAAAAGTTTCCCAGCAGGTTTGGTAGTTTTATTTAGTATAGTGGTTTTTGAAGGTGTATTTTTATCCTTCATAGTTTTAGTAAAACCTCTTAAGGTGTATAAGTCTCTTTCAATTTTAGAATTAAGAACAAATACCCCCTTACCTTTAATACTCTTTAACAATCCTTCACGGATAAGAATGGATATAGCATTACGTACTGTTAGACGGTTTATTCCATAGGTATTAGATAATTCATTTTCAGAGGGAATTGCTGTACCAACCTTAAATTCACCACTGATAATTTTATTTCTTAGAATGTCCCTTAGTTGAGCATATAAAGGAGAGGAACCACTTAGTTGTTTTTTTGAATTATTCTCAGTCATTACCAAGCACCAAAATATTTTAAGGTTTTAGATGCAGTTTTAGCACCAAGAAGCATAGATTCATTTATGGAGCTTTTATTAAGAATACCCTTTAAAAAACCTGCTATGAAAGAGTCTCCAGCACCTAAAGTGTCAACGACCTTTGTTCCTATGATGTCTTGAAAAATAAATTCTTTACCATTGTAGGCAACACTGCCCTTATCGCCAAGAGTTACAACTACTATTTTAGGTCCTTTACTATGAATATCCTTCATAAAATTTTCTATATAGTAATCTCTTTTAGAATAAGAAAAAAATGCATAGTCTACATAATGGATAGTTTTATTAATAAGAGAGTCTTCTAATTTAGTAGCATAATCAAAAGAAATAGGAATATTTTTTTCTTTGATGTGGCAAAGGTAGTTTTCAGTTTTACCCCAATAGGCTGTATGAAAAAGATCATGGTTACAAATGAAATCTAAATCGTCATTAGTAAGTGTAAATTTACTTAATACACCTTCATAATAATTTCCCATGACTCTATCTCCATTTATTAATGCAACCTCTGTTATAGCTGTAGCTCCTTCTAATACCCGAACATGAGAAGTATCTACCCCTTTAGAATTAATGGAATTAATCATTAATTCTCCATATTTATCATTACCAACCACTCCAACATAGGAAGAGATTTCATTTAATTCTTTCATATATACTGCTACATTTACGGGATTTCCACCAGGATAACTTTTACCTAAGTTTAAATATACATCCATACAATTGTCACCTACAGTAGCTATTTTCAATATAATCAACTCCTATCTTGTTAATACACTTTTTAGTTTCACTCTATCTGCACGTATTACAGAGTAGAAAAATTCTACGGGAAAACCTTTTTCTTCTAGAACAGTACCCTTGAGGTAGAAAAGGGGGAAACCTTCTTCAACTTTTAAAAGTTCTGATTCTAAGGCTGTAGCATAGGTCATGGATATTTCTTCCCAACCACTCTTTAAATTTAGATTAAAATCCTTTTTTAAAACCTCATATAAAGAAGTTTTTTCAAAATCTTTTCTAATTAGCTCATCATAATATTTGGAAGATAGATAACTATTTTCTATAGCAAAGGGCACGGAGTCTACTGATCTTAATCTAATTAGTTCACATAAATTGTTATTAGAACTTTCCTTTAGGTTTTCATAGGCTAAAGTATTATCATTTAATAGCTTTAATGAAAGTAATTTGGTAGATAAATTTAAAGAATTTTCATCTATAAATTCATGGAAAGAGTTTAGACTTTGTAAATTTTTTTCAAGTTTAGGCTCTGATAAAAAAGTTCCTGAGCCTTTCTTTTTATATAATTTACCATGATTAATTAATTGGTCTATAGCTTTTTTTAAGGTAGTTCTATTACAATCCCACATACTACAAAATTCTCTTTCGGAAGGAAGTTTGGTATTAGGTAATAAATTACTATCAATAATATAGCATTGAATTTTTTCCATAAGTTTTTCTCTATTGAGAAGGAGTGAATTATCCATAACATTATCCTTTCTACAAGTTTCTATTTTCATATAAACAAGTTCACATAAAAACTATACCACTTATAATATAATATACTATTAAAATATTAAAAAGTAAATATTTACTTTTAAATACATAAAATAAAAAATAAAAGGCTATATGGAAATGATATAGTAATATTACTATTTCACTTTTATATAGTCTTTTAATTATATTTGAAGATATGTTGAATAGATAAATTTAATATAACTATTAAATCTTAATAATTATATTACTCAATACTATATTTCTTTTAAAAGCACTTCATTATAATCTAATCTTGGTCTTTGCTTAGGAGTTTGGTCAGGATATCCTATAGGTAATAAGGCCAAAACATCATATCTGTCTTCAAGATTTAGAAGTGCTTTAACTTTTTCTTTATCAAACATCATAACCCAACAGCTTCCGAGTCCTAAATCTGTAGCTCTAAGAGTGATATGATCAATAGCTATAGCTACATTTAAGTTTAGATAAGCTTTTAAGGAAGCAGTATCAATGCTTTGTTTCCCTTTATTATAATTTTCATCTGCATTATTTAGAGGGGTATCAACAAATGCTTGAGCTTCTTTAAGTTCCTTCATTCTTTCTCCAGTCGATGTGATAGAATTAGTATCAACACAACAAGCAATTATAGCTGGAGCAGCAGAAACAAAAGGTAAAGGAGTACAATCTTTTAGCTTAGTTCTTGCCTCCTCACTTTTTATTACTATATATCGTGCAGGTTGAAGATTTGTACCAGAAGGTGCCAATCTTCCAGCTTCAATTAATTGGTGAATGTACTCTTCAGGTACTTCATCGGGCTTAAATTTTCTTATACTTCTTCTGTTTTGTATTACTTCTAATAGTTTCATAGAAACACTCCTTATATTTTAAGTAGATTGTAATAAACTTATTTATTTTATATACTAATTATATATTTGCGTAATTAGTTTTAATAGTATGCACTTTTGTGTAAGATACTATATAAAAGGAGAGTAATGTTGAAATGTCTGGTACAAATAAAAATAAATATAAGTGTCCATTAGAATATACTCAAAAGTTAATTGGAGGAAAGTGGAAGCCTATTATTCTTTGGTATTTATCTACAAAAGGTATAATGAGGTATGGGGAGTTAAAAAGAGCTCTAACAAATATATCACATAAAATGTTATCTCAACAGCTTAAGGAGTTGGAAGGAGATAAATTAATTCATAGAGAGGAATACCATCAGATTCCACCCAAAGTAGAATATTCTATTACTGATAAGGGAAGGACATTACTTCCCTTATTGGAGCTTATGCATAAGTGGGCTGTAGAAAATATTGAAGAATGAAATCATATAGACAAATATAAATATTAATATTAGTATGTATAGAAAGTATGCTTTTAAATGAGCATACTTTTTTTATATAGATTAAGATTTTAGCAAATTAGGAACAGCTTAAATTTTAAAGTCTTGATATAATAAAGATACCCTAGGGAAAAGGTCGTGATAAAAGTGAATTACAGTAAGGATATTGATAGGTGTATTGAATTTATAGAAAATAATATTAAGGAAGTTATTACTGTGAGTGAAGTTGCTGAATATGTGGGATATTCTGTAAACCACTTTTGTAGAGTTTTTACTTTATGTAAAGGTATATCTATAATGGAGTACCTTAGAAAACGTAAGCTATCATTAGCAGCAATAGAACTATTTAAAGGAAGAAAAATTATTGATATTGCCCTTGAATATGGATTTGAAACACCTAGTGGATTTTCAAAGTCCTTTCGGAAAACTTTTGGATATAGTCCAACACAATATATAGCTAGAATGGATGGATACTTCAATAAGGGAATAACATTTAAAATTGGAGGTTATATTATGAAGCCTGTTATTGTTAAAAAGCCAGCTTTTAAGGTAGCTGGATATGGAATAAATACTAATATTGGAGGAACAAGTTATACAAAGGATATTGCATCATTTTGGAGCAATTATGATGGAGAAAATTTAGAAACAAAGATGTATAAAATCTTAAATCCTCCTAATCATGGTGAAGTTGGTCTATGCGTTCCAACTGATAAAGGGGGAAATGTATGCTATCTTTTAGGAGTCATTGTTGAGGATTTCTCTAAAGTTACAGAGGATATGATTACAGTGGAAGTACCAGAGGCGGAGTATGCAGTATTTACAACTCCTCCAGTGGATGTTACTGTAGACCCTAACCAAGATAAGTTTTCAGAAGTGATTAAAGAAACTTGGAAATATATATTTGAAGAATGGTTTAAAGATAGTGGATATATATATGACGAAGATAAATTAGATTTTGAATTTTATGATGAGCGTTGTCATTATCGAACAGATACGATTATGGAGATTTATGTTCCAGTAAAAAGGCTACTTGAAAATTAGTTAAATATTAAAGTACAGGCTAAACTTTTGGTGAAAATCAGAAAAGAATTTTGAATTAGAGCCTATGAAAAATAATAGATATAATACTTGATAAATTAGAGAGCATTGCTATATAAAGAGCATGCTCTCTAATTTTTATGTACTTGTTAATAATACCTAATGTATTTTTAGTTCAGGTAATGGAATATATCTACAACAAAATTGTAAACTATAATAAATTCATAGGTTGACAATAAAAGAATTCTTAATTATAATTTCACTATAAAGTAAACATTCTAAGGAGAGAATTATGAAAACTACCAAGAATACGAGAAATTTGATTTTAGTAGCTATGTTTGCAGCCTTAAGTGCTATTGGTGCATTTATTAAAATACCAATACCTTATGTGCCTTTTACTCTTCAATACTTATTTTGTGCTTTAGCAGGAGTTATCTTAGGATCTAAACTCGGCGCACTATCCCAAATAATTTATGTTATGGTTGGACTTGCAGGTGTACCAGTATTTACTGAAGGGGGAGGGCTTAGCTATGTATTTAAACCTACCTTTGGATATCTTATAGGATTTATAGTGGCAGCTTATGTCATAGGAAAGATAAGAGAAATGATTAAGGAATTAAGTTTTATTAAAGCTATGGGGATGCTTTTAGCTGGACTGTTTTTTATTTATTTATTTGGAGTTATATATCTTTATGTTAGCTATAACTTATATCTAGGACAACCAATGTCACTATATTTTGCATTTTTTAATGGCTTTGTGCTATGCATATCTGGAGATTTGATTTTAACAGCCTTAGCAGCGTATGTAGCAATAAAAATAGTACCTATATTCAAAAGGTTTGGATACATTTAATAAAAGTGAAAGAAGGCTTGAAGTATGAAAAGTTTTATTAAGGATTTAGAGATAAGAATTTTATCAGGTGAATACATAAATTTTCAAGAAGCAATGACATTAACAGAGCTTAGAAATAATAATGAGATTGAACAATTATGTCTTAGTGCTAATAATATAAGAAAAACTTTTTGTGGTAATAAGGTAGATCTTTGCTCTATCATGAATGCAAAGTCAGGTAGATGTTCTGAAGATTGTAAATTCTGTGCTCAATCTGTTCATTATAATACTAATGCAGAAATCTATGATTTAGTATCAAAGGAAGTAGCATTAAAGTTAGCAAAGGAAAATGAATCAGAGGGAGTAAATAGATTCTCCTTAGTTACTAGTGGTAGGGGTATTACAAGTAATGATTTTGAGAAAATTTTAGATATATATGAAAAACTTAATAGAGAACTAAAGATGAAATTATGTGCCTCTTTAGGAATACTTGAGTACGACAAGCTACTTAAGTTAAAGGAAAGAGGAATAACTATGTATCATCACAACTTAGAAACAAGTAGGGAATTTTATAAGGAAATATGTACAACTCATAGTTATGCAGAAAGAATAGATACCATAAAGGCTGCACAGAAGGCAGGTATACCTGTATGTTCAGGAGGAATTATTGGACTTGGTGAAAGTTGGGTTGATAGAATCAATCTTGCTTTTGAATTGAAAGAACTAAAGGTTATGTCTATTCCGGTGAATGTACTTAATCCTGTAAAAGGTACTCCCCTAGAAGATTCTAAAAATTTAAGTCAAGATGATATTTTAAAGACCATTGCTATTTTTAGGTTTATAAACCCTAAAGCTTTAATCAGATTAGCTGGTGGTAGAAATTTCATTAGGGATTTGGGGAAAGAATGCTTTAACTCAGGTGCAAATGCTACTATTACTGGAAATTATTTAACCACTTCTGGTAATAAAATATGTGATGATAAGAAAATGATAAGTGAACTAAAGTTGAAGGTTAGAAGTAATGGCTAAGGGTATATTTATAGTTGGAACGGATACAGATGTAGGAAAAACTGTTGTAACTGCAGGACTGCTTCATATCCTTAGAAGTAAAGGGCACAGAGCAATATATTTTAAGGGAGCTTTAAGTGGGGCTATAGAAGACGGTAATAAACTGATTCCTGGGGATACTGACTTAGTAAGCCAGGTTAGTGGATTAAAGGAAACCTATGAAAATATAACTCCATATATATTTAAGACAGCCATATCTCCACATTTAGCTGCCCAAATAGAAGATAAACCTATAGATCTAAATATTATAAAGGCTAAATTTGAGAAGCTAAAAGAAAAATATGATTTTATAATTGCGGAAGGTAGTGGTGGTATAATATGTCCTCTAATTAATAGGGATGAAGAAATATATACACTAGGTGACCTTATTAAGGATTTAAATATGAGTACCGTGGTTGTAGCTAGAGGTGGAGTGGGAACAATAAACCACACAGTACTTACTGTGAAATTTATAGAGTCCATGGGAATCAAAGTAAAAGGAATTATTATAAATAATTATGAAGACAATTATATAACTAAAGACAATATTAAGGTTATAGAAAAACTTACTGGAATTTCTATTGTAGGTAAATTTAAAACTATAGATAACTTGGATAAAGGTAATATAGATAATATAAGAACTGCTGCATCAAGGATTTTTAATGATAAAAGTATTATAGAATGGATGGAAGAATTGTAGTAAAGGGTAGGTGTTTATATGAAGGATTATGTAAAAAGAGATTTAGAATATATATGGCATCCTTGTGCACAGATGAAGGATTACGAAGAGCTTAATCCTATAGTTATTGAAAGAGGAGAAGGTGTTTGGCTTTATGATATTCATGGAAACAAGTATTTAGATTGTATATCATCTTGGTGGACAAATACCTTAGGCCATAGCAATAAAAGAATAAATAAAGCCATAAAGAATCAAATTGATGAAATAGAACATGTTATCTTTGCTAATTTTTCAAATAAACCGGCTATTGACTTAGCAGAAAAGTTAGTAAGCATAACACCAGAAGGATTAAATAAAGTATTTTATTCAGATAATGGATCTTCTGCAGTGGAAATAGCTTTAAAGATGAGCTTTCACTATAATGTGCAAAGAAATAAAACTAAAAAGAAGAAATTTGTAGCTTTAAGTGATGCCTATCATGGAGAAACTTTAGGTGCTCTATCTGTGTGTGATATTGATGCATTTAATATGATATATAAACCCTTACTTTTAGATACTCTTAGGATTGATGGACCAGATTGTTATAGGTGTAAATATGGTTGTACTAGAGATAAATGTAGTGCTAGATGCTTTGAAGCTATGGAAAAATGTTTAGTTGAAAATCATGAAGAGATAAGTGCTGTAATAGTTGAGCCAATGGTTCAAGGTGCAGCAGGAATGAAAATTTATTCACATATTTATCTTAAAAAGCTTCGTAATCTTTGTGATAAATATGATGTACATTTGATAGTAGACGAAATTGCCATGGGATTTGGAAGAACAGGAGAGGTGTTTGCATGTAATCATGCAGATATAAGCCCAGATTTTATGTGCCTTTCAAAGGGTATTTCTGCAGGATATATGCCAATGTCTGTAGTTATGACTACTAATGAAATATATAATTGTTTTTATGGTGATTACTCAGAAAGAAAATCTTTTTTACATAGTCATACCTATGCAGGAAATGCTATGGCTTGTGCTATTGCTTTAGAAAATCTAAAAATATTTGAAGAAGAAAATATAATAGAAAATAATAAAGTTAAGGGAAGATTAATAGAAAAACTTACAATAGAAAGAGCAAAGAATTGTAGTCATATAGGAGAAGTAAGAAGTATAGGCATGATAACTGCTATTGAAATAGTAAAGGATAGAGGTACCAAGGAGAGATATTCTTGGCAAAGTAGAGTAGGTTATGAGATTTATAAAATAGCATTGAAGAAAGGGTTACTATTAAGAGCTATAGGTGATGTACTTTATTTCATACCTCCTTATGTAATAAGTAAAGATGAAATAGAGTTTATGATAGATACTTGCTTTGATAGTATAGAAGAATATTTTAGGTATAATGCTAAAATAGAATAACAGTAAAATAAATATACAAATATAAAATTAGTATTCTATATAGATATTTAACTATTTAACTAGTTAAATAGTTGTTCTGTTCATGCGGGTTTAAGAGGTATTTATATGCATATAAAAAATACAAAGAGTATGGGGGCATTAGGGGCATACTCTTTGTATTTTTCCGTACTTTACGATGTTTTTATCTTTAGTTTGTTTAAGTTATATTTTTATCTTTAGTTATATAAGTAATATATATAAAAACTATTATTAGTTTTTATTTGATTTTTAATTACCCTTTTTTCCTGGATTTTCAGGTTTATTAGGTGTTTTTTCTTTAGATTTCTCAGGTTTGTTAGGTATTTTTTCTTTAGGTTTTTCAGCATTGTTGCTATTTTTTTTCTCAGTTACTTCAGATTTTTTATTAGCTTTATTCTCAGTCTTTTCAAGCTTGTTAGTAGCTTTTTCTATTTTATTCTGAGATTTTTGGCTAGATCTTTCCTGAGTAGCTTTAGTATCATTGGTATTTTCAGCTTCTTTAGTTAGGGCTTTATCAGTTTTTATTTCATCTGCCACTTCTGTACTATCTGTAGTTGATTCTTCAGTAGATTCATCTTCATCAGAAGTTTCAGTTTGTTCTATTTTAGCTTTCTTATTTTCCTTGATAGCACTCATAATTTCTTTAACAGGTTTGTTTAACCACTCTTCAAGAATAATGCTTTCTGGATTTGAAGAACTATTTTGTAGTTTTTCAACTAAATTTAGTTTACCAGGTGTTACACCCAGTTCTTTGGCTTTTTGTACTCGTTCAAATCCAACACTTATAGTTTCAAGGGTAATATCTTCACCTATTTCTTCAATTTCAGTTTCTAAACTTTCTTGTAGTTTTTCAGCAAGTTCATCTGATTTTTCTTGATTTTCACCAGAAGTTGCAATAATAATTCCACCATCAATGTCATTATCAATGCTATTATCAAAATAACCATCTTCACTAATTTGATTAACGGTTTCAGCAACTGCATCTTCAATTTTTTGATTTTCAAGCTTGTTCAATTCAAGTTCATTAAGAATTTCCTGACCATCATCATTAACTGCAGTTACACTAATTACCTTGTCAAAACGATTTAAAGAATATTCAATAGAAGGATTTACATCTAAACTCACATAGGAGTAAGGTGTTTTATAGGCCCATAGTGTTATGCCTCCTACAATTGCAATCATAGCTGTTAAAGCAGAACACATTACTAATTTATTTATATTTTTTAAATTGCTACTTTTCATTTCAATCACCTGCCCAATGATATAATTTTTATCTTTTACCTTTGATATGCAGCCATCTTCAGAAAGGACTGCAGCATAGCCAGCCTTGATTTCTACAACAACAGATTTCATTTATTAATCTCCTCTCTGATGTACCTGAAATAGTAAGCTAGATTTGGATACTCTCCGGATAGTATCTCTACTGCTGCTATTATATATTTTCGGTGACGTTCTAATATTTTTCGGGGTACATTTAAATTTTTTTCAATTATTTTTAATGGTAGTTGTTTTGAACTTTGTAATTCATTAATTAATATCGGGTTATTGAGTAAATATACTACAACTTTTGCACAGGACGATTTTGTCTTTTTAGCTTTAGGTGAACATATAGATAAATCTAAAAAAGAAAAGCCATAATAGAAAAATACTTCATTTGCAGCTTCAATCTCAAATTTTAGTGTATAATTTTCTTGGTGAATTATCTTTTCTGCTACTGCAAGTCCAAGTGCAATATCTTTATCATTTTCATTTTCGTCTAACTGACAATTAAATATGGCAGGATTTACGGACAATTCTAAGTTATATTTCTTCTGAAGCCTAAGATAATCAATAAGACGCCTACGAATTATAAGCTCGGCAAAACTGAGAAAATTTCCTTTAATTAATTCGTAGCCTTTAATTGCTTGTACAAATGCCTGAAGTGAAACAGACCATTCATCATCACTTTTAGTTATGTATTTTCGGGTTATTCTTGATGTACATTTCAAAATAAACAATTCATTTTGCTCAATGAAACTATTTAATAGATCCTGATTATTAGCAGCATCTATAGCCATATAATCTATTTCTCTCAACATGGCACCTCCTTATTCTTATTATTCTATCATCTAAAAATTATTAGGTAAACCTTTAGAACTATAAATTGCTAAAGCAAATTTCTCAATTTTAAAATAGATTTTTTAAAAACTTTAAGATATAATATATTTAGGAAAACGAAATATATTATATCTTAAAGGTGGAATATTATGAAGCAAATATTTAAGTATTTAAAACCTTATAGAGTAAACATGCTTATAGGATTTTCAATAAAGTTTACTGGAACTATTGTAGAACTAGCAATTCCATGGATTTTGTCTTATATGATTGATGAAATTATTCCATTAAAGCAGGTATCTCTAATTTTAATTTGGGGTGGAATTATGCTTTTATGTGCCATTTGTGCAGTAACTTTCAATATATTAGCTAACAGAATGGCTTCAAAGGTGGCAAGAGATACCACAGAGCGAGTTAGAAATGATTTATTCTCTAAAATGATATGTCTTTCTGATAGACAAGTGGATGCTTTTACACTACCTTCTTTAATTTCTAGAGCTACCACGGATACTTATAACATCCATCAGATGGTGGGAATGATGCAAAGACTAGGTATTAGGGCTCCAATAATGCTTATTGGTGGAATAATTATAACATTGACATTAGATCCATTACTAACTTTAGTAATGATTTCAGTAATGCCTATTATTTTTATCACTATTATGTACATATCAAAAGTAGGTATCCCTATGTATTCAATTGTTCAGAAAAAAGTAGATGATTTTGTACGTGTAGTTCGTGAAGATGTTACAGGAATTCGTGTAATTAAGGCTTTATCAAAGGAAGAACATGAGAAGGAAAGATTTAATGCTCGCAATGATGCTACAGTAATTCAAGAAAAGAAGAGTGGTATGGTTATGGCTATACTAAATCCAGTAATGAATCTTTGTTTAAATGTGGGGACAGTATTTGTTATTTTGGCTGGAGCTTACAGAGTAAATAGTGGAGCCATTAAACCAGGAGCAATAATTGCATTTTTAACATATGTAACTTTAATATTAAATTCCCTTTTATTTATTTCTAGAGTATTTACTAATTACTCCAAAGCAAGTGCTTCCGCAAAGCGTATTACCGAAATACTAAATGAGAAAGAAGAATTACCAATTAGGAACATACCAATTATAAATACAGATTATGCTATTGAATTTAGAAATGTCTCTTTTTCTTATAATCATAAAGAAGAAAATGTGAGTAATATAACCTTTGGAGTTAAAAAAGGTGAAACTCTAGGTATTATAGGGGCTACAGGCTCAGGAAAATCTACTTTAATTAAATTATTAATGAGATTTTATGATGTAGATCAGGGTTCTATTTATATAAATGGACAAGATATTAGATCTATTAATATGAAAAAATTAAGAGAAAAGTTTGGAGTGGTATTTCAAAACGATTTTATAAGCACGGATACAATTTATGAAAACATTAGGTTTGGAAGAACTCTAGAGAATAGTGATATAAGATCAGCAGCAGATTATGCTAAGGCAACTGAGTTTATTGAAGGCAAGGCAGAAGGCTTTAATACTAAAGTTGCAGTAAGAGGTGCAGATTTAAGTGGTGGACAAAAACAAAGAATGCTTATAGCCAGAGCCATAGCAGCACACCCAGAAATATTAATTTTAGATGATTCTTCTAGTGCTTTAGATTATAAGACAGACGCTGTACTAAGAAAAAATCTTACAGAACATTTTAAAGATACTACAACTATAATGATTGCTCAAAGAATTAGTTCAATTTTTAATGCAGACCACATCTGTGTATTAGAAGATGGTTATGTTGTAGGGTATGGAACTCATGAAGAACTTATTGAAAGTTGTGATGTATATAAAGAAATTAATAAGTCTCAGATGGGAGAATAAGTTATGGAAATCAAAGTAAAAAGGAGGACATTTTTAATTTATGAAGGATAGAAAAAAGAATACATTAAAAAGAGTAATGTCCTATTTATTTGAATACAAGATATTAATTATCATAGCAATTATATTATCCATAGGTTCTAACGTATTTGCCTTAATCGGTCCAATGTTATCAGGTTATGCTATAGATAATATTAATGTTGGAAGAGGGGCAGTAAATTTTTCTAAGATATATTATTACTGTGGACTTATGATTGGATTCTACATTTTATCTTCTATTTTAGCTTATATTTTATCAGTACTTATGCTAGAAATTAGCAAGAGAATATCCTATAGACTAAGAAAAGATTTATTTGATAGATTATTATCTCTTCCAGTAGGATATTTTGATACCCATGCAACAGGAGATATCATAAGCAAAATTTCCTATGATGTGGATACTTTAAATTCTACCTTAACATCTGATTTAGTGAGCATTTGCTCAAGTATAATTACTGTGATTATATCCTTTGGGTCTATGGTTATGATATCTGAAAAGTTAGTTTTAGTATTTGTATTTACAGTTCCTATGTCTATTATACTTACTAAAAGAATAACTAGGGTAACAAGACCAATGTTTCGTAATCGTTCAAGAAAATTAGGGGAACTTAATGGAATGGTAGAGGAGTTTGTATCAGGTCAAAAGACTTTAAAGGCTTATCATCAAGAAGATAACACAAAGAAAAAATTTGCAAGTAAAAATGAAGAAGCAGTAAATGCTTATTATCGTGCTGATTATTATGGTTCTATGGTTGGTCCTTCAGTTAACTTTATGAATAATTTATCACTAACTCTTATCAGTATTTTTGGTGCTATTATGTATCTTTTTGGACAAATGACTTTAGGAAACATATCTTCCTTTGTACTGTATTCTAGAAAATTTTCAGGACCTATTAATGAAGCGGCTAATATCATGGGAGAATTTCAATCGTCCCTTTCTGCTGCTGAAAGAATTTTTCAATTAATGGATGAGCTATCGGAGCTAGCAGATAAGGAAGGAGCTAAAGAGCTTGTGGATATGGAAGGAAATGTGAAGGTAGAGAATATTTCCTTTGGATATAATAAGAATAAGATTATTCTTAAGAATCTTAGTATGAATGTACCTGCTGGAAGTATGATTGCTATAGTAGGCCCTACAGGGGCAGGAAAAACTACTTTAATTAATCTTCTCATGCGATTCTATGATGTTAATGAAGGGGATATTAAGGTAGATGAAAATTCAATATCACAGGTTACACGTAAGAGTTTAAGAAAAGCTTATGCTATGGTACTTCAAGATACATGGCTATTTGAAGGAAGTATATTTGAAAATATTGCTTATGGCAATGAAAATGCAACTATGGAAGATGTTGTAGAAGCAGCTAAGGCAGCTAAAATTCATTCATATATAAAAAGACTTCCTAAGGGTTATGATACAGTAATTACTGATGATGGAGCTAATGTATCTAAAGGACAAAAACAATTGCTAACCATAGCAAGGGCTATGCTTTTGGATGCAAAGATGCTTATTTTAGATGAAGCAACTTCTAATGTTGATACTAGAACAGAAGTTCAAATTCAGCAAGCCATGAGAAACTTAATGAAGGATAAAACCTGCTTTGTAATTGCACATAGGCTTTCTACCATAAGGAATGCAGATCATATTCTAGTGGTTAATAATGGGAATATAGTTGAACAAGGAAATCATGTGGAGTTATTAAAACAAAAGGGTTTTTATAGTCAATTATATAATTCTCAGTTTGAATAATTAATAAAAAAGGCTATCTTCAAATAATTATCTAATACTATAAAAATAAATTTGCACTTAGCAATATAAGTGTAAATTTATTTAATGGTATTAGTTCTTTTAGATAGCCAAATTTATATTCAATTTAATTATTTACTTTAAATTAAAATTCAATGCTGTTGCTTTTATTTATTATAAGATGAATCTTATCTATTCTTCTATCATCTAAGGCTAAAAGTTTTAGGGTTACATTATCTATTTGAACTTGATGGTTATTTGTGTCCTTAGGGAAAGTTCCAAAGGTTTCAAGGAATAAACCACCTATGGTATCTGCAACCTCTGAATCTAAAGAGAGATTTAAAAAATCATTCAAATCAGATAGAGTAAGTAATCCACTAACTATATAGTTTTCCTCATCTACTTTTTCTATTTCAGGTTGTTCATCATCATATTCATCACAAATTTCTCCCATTACTTCTTCAATAATGTCTTCTATGGTAACAATACCTGAAAATCCACCATATTCATCTATTAATATAGCCATGTGATTCCTATTTGTCTGAAGTTCTCTGAATAAATTATCAATAGAATTTGTCTCAGGAACAAAATAAGGTTTTTTCATTATATCTTTAATAGAAATATTATCTATGCCCTTTTCTACTATGCTTGCAAATATATCTTTCATATAAAGCACGCCTACAATATTATCAAAGTCCTTATCATAGACAGGTATTCTAGAAAAACTTTCACTCAGGATATAACTTATGTTGTCTTTAATGGAATCATTTACTTCTAGTAGATAAGCCTCTGTTCTTGGTGTCATAATTTCTTTAGCCATGGTGTCATCAAACTCAATTATACCATCAATCATCTCACGTTCTATCTTATTAATAGCGCCCTGTTCTTGGCCAATTTCAATAAGACTTCTGATTTCTTCTCTTGAAACCTGATCTTCCATACCATCTGTCTTAATTCCAAAGAGTTTCATTATAAGATTAGTGGAGCAAGATAAAAACCATACGAAAGGTTTAGTAAATTTAGCTATAAGAACTATAGCTTTTATAGAAAACATAGCTACCTTCTCTGAATTTTGAAGAGCTATTCTCTTTGGAACTAGTTCTCCTAGAACTAACGTTAGATAAGATATAAGCAAGGTTATTGCAACTAGAGCTATTTTATCACTGTATGGTATACCAAATCCAGATAGTGTATCTGAAAAGCCTACAGAAATAGATGTAGCTGCTGAAGCAGATGCAAAGAAACCTGCAAAGGTAATTCCTACTTGGATAGTAGATAAGAAATTATTAGGATCCTTTAAAATTTTTTGAAGAAGTAAGGCCTTCTTATTACCTTCATCCGCTAAAAGATTTAGTTTAGTTTTGTTTAAAGATACAATTGCCATCTCTGCAGATGCAAAGAAAGCATTTATTAAGATTAGTAAAAAGATTAGAATAAAACTGCCACTGGGGCTCCCGTCCATTCTTATATTCCCCCTTATTTTAAATGTAGTGAGCTTATTATAGCATACTAATTTATAGGTAATCAAATAACAGACTTAATTATTTAAGGTTAAATATGGCAAAAGAATCAAGTCTCCTTATTAAATCTATGGATATATAGTATTTACTTTAATACTCTATGGTTTAATTAGCTATTAAATAAAAAAGCTATTGACATAGATATTCATAGTCATTATAATGATATGTAATAAAATATTTAATATAATACTTATCAAGAGAGGTGGAGGGATAGGCCCTATGAAACCCAGCAACCAATGTGTTCATCTACATATATGGTGCTAAATCCTACAGTATGAGCTGAAAGATAAGAAGACGATTGTTAAAACCTCTTTCAGCGAAAGAGGTTTTTTGTTTTCAAATTGTTTTTAGAAATTATACTATTTAAAATTTAATAATGAAACTCTTATCAAGAGAGGTGGAGGGATAGGCCCTATGAAACCTCGGCAACCTTCAGACCCATTTGTCTGAAAAGGTGCCAATTCCTACTCTAATTTTACAAATTTAGAGAAAGATGAGAGGGAGCTATAACATGGGTACCCTTGTATGTAAATCCCCTTTCATCTAGATTATTTAGATTTAGATGAAAGGGGATTTTATGTTATCTAATAAAATATTTTAAGGAGAGATTAAAATGGGAGAAAGAAAATTTAAATTTGATACATTACAAGTTCATGGAGGTCAGGAAGTAGATAGTGCAACAGGCTCTAGAGCAGTTCCCATATACCAGACTACATCCTATGTTTTTAATAGCGTTGACCATGGAGCTAATCTATTTGCTTTAAAGGAAGAAGGAAATATTTACACTAGAATAATGAATCCAACAACGGATGTTTTTGAAAAAAGAGTGGCAGCTTTAGAAGGGGGTGTGGGTGCTCTTGCAGTTGCATCTGGTTCTGCTGCAATCACATACGCAATAATTAATATAGCAGGAGCAGGAGATGAAATAGTTGCAGCTAGCACTTTATATGGAGGCACATACAATCTTTTATCTACAACTCTTACTAAATTAGGTATTAAAACCGTATTTGTAAATCCAGATATCATAGAAGATTTTAGAAAGTCTATAAATAACAAAACTAAGGCTATTTATTTGGAAACTATAGGAAATCCAGGGATGAATCTTATTGATATTGAAGAGGTAGCCAACATTGCTCATGAGCACAATATACCACTAATTGTAGATAATACATTCGGGACACCATACCTTATACGTCCAATAGAACATGGAGCTGATATTGTAGTTCATTCTGCAACAAAGTTTATAGGGGGACATGGAACTTCAATAGGTGGAATAATTGTAGATTCTGGAAAATTCCAATGGTTGAATAACCCGAGATTCCCTGAGTTTAACAAACCAGATTCTAGTTATAACGGTATAGTATATGCAAAAGATATAGGAGCAGCAGCTTATATTGTAAAAGCTAGAGTGCAACTTTTAAGAGATACAGGAGCATCCTTAAGTCCTTTCAACTCATTTTTATTTTTACAAGGACTGGAGACTCTTTCATTGAGAGTAGAAAGACATGTGTCAAATGCTAAAAAGATTACGGAGTTTTTACAACAACATCCACTTGTATCATGGGTAAATTATCCTAGTTTAGAAGGTAATAAATATTATGCTCTTTCACAAAAGTATTTTCCAAAGGGTGTTGGTTCCATATTTACATTTGGGATAAAAGGTGGAGTAAAGGAAGGAGTAAGATTTATTGAATCACTTAGCATATTTTCTCATCTTGCTAATGTTGCAGATGCAAAATCTCTTGTAATACACCCAGCAAGTACTACTCATGCTCAATTAAATGAAAAAGAACAATTAAATGCCGGAGTTACATCAGATATGATAAGACTTTCTATTGGAATAGAAGATGTGGATGACCTTATAGAAGATATAGATCGAGCTCTTAAAAAAGCAGTTTTAAAGGAATGGTGATGGAATGTCCTTAATAATAGATAAAAATCTTTTATCAGTAAATAAGTTAATTGAACATGGAATCCAAATAGAAGATGCTTCTCACAGTTACCATTCAGACGTGATACGTATTTTAATTGTAAATTTAATGCCTAAAAAGTGTGAAACAGAATTTCAGTTTTTAAGTATATTTGGCAATATGAATACAAGTATAAAGGTAGATTTCTTGTATATGAAAACCCACACACCACGAAATACAGATAAAACCTATTTAGAGAAACATTATAAATCCATAAGTCAGGTAGCAAATAGTAATTATGACGGTGCTATTATTACGGGAGCTCCCTTAGAATTTTTAGATTTTAATGATATCGAATACTGGAAGGAACTACAGAGAGTAATTGATTATTCTAATAAAAAGGTTAAGTCTACATTATATATATGTTGGGCAACAATAGCAGGATTATATCACAATTTTGGAATAAATAAATGTGTAACAACAGAAAAGATCTTCGGAGTTTTTCCTCATGTAATTGTAAATAAAAAGGAGCCTCTATTAAAAGAGCTTAGTGATGGATTTATAGTTCCTCATTCAAGATATGGGAGAGTTAGAAAACAGGATATAGAAAAAATAAAAGAATTAGAAGTCCTATGCGAATCAGAAGAATCAGGTATCTATATAGTAAGCACTAGAGATAAAAAACAAATTTATATTACAGGACATCCTGAGTATGAGAGCTGTACTTTAAAAAAGGAATATGAAAGAGATATAAAAAGTGGATTTAATATAAGCGTACCTAAAAATTATTTTCCAAGTGATGATTCTAGCCAAGAAATTAACTTAGATTGGAGTAGTAATTCACAGCGTTTATTCTCAAATTGGGTAAGAGAATGTTTAGTAAAAAGTTAAAATATGCAACTAATTATATTAAAAGAGGAGTGATATTTTTATGAATATAGGATTATTAGGATTTGGAACTGTAGGCACAGGAGTTTATGAAATTATATATAAAAGAAAAAGGATTTTTAGAACATTAGTGGGTGATGAACTATCTATAAGTAAAATTCTTATTAAAGATATAAATAAGGATAGGAGTATAAAGGAGTGTAAAAATAAACTAACAGATAATCCTTATTTTATTTTAGATGATCCAGATATAGATATAGTCATAGAAGCAATAGGTGGAATAAAAGAAGCTTATGAATATATAAAATATGCTTTAACAAAAGGGAAACATGTTATAACTGCAAATAAGGCGGTGGTTGCAAGGCATATGAAGGAACTTATAGATTTAGCAAATAAAAATAAAAGAGCATTTTTATATGAAGCTAGTGTGGCAGGTGGGGTTCCTATTGTTAAACCTTTAAAACAACAAGTAACCTTAAATGATATTAAAGAGATAAATAGTATATTAAACGGTACTTCTAACTTTATATTAAGTAAGATGATTAAAGAAAACCTAGACTTTTCACAGGCACTAGATATTGCTCAAAAGTTAGGTTATGCGGAAGCGGATCCAACGGATGATATTGACGGATATGATGTTAGAAGAAAATTAGCAATTTTATCTACCATAGCTTTTAAAAGAGAGATAAAAGAAGAAGATATTTACTGTAGAGGCATTAGAACTATTAAGTCAGTAGACATAAAGGCAATAAAGGAACTAGGATATACGGTAAAACTATTAGCAAAGGCTTCATTTAAAGAAAATAATTATTATTTATCTGTAGAGCCCAATATTTTGTCTAAGGATTCATTTTATGCAAAGATAGAAGATGCTAATAATTTAGTGTCTATTATTGGGAATGATATAGGAGAGCTGAAATTTTATGGTGCAGGTGCGGGTAAACTACCTACAGCAAATGCTGTGGTAAGTGATGTTCTTGATATTATATATAATAATTATGGAAGTTGTGGAATAAATCAGGAAGAAGATAAATTATGCAATAATACAGATTTAGTTAAAGATATATATTATATAAGAATAAGTCCTAAATATGGATTAAATGAGAAGGTATTAAACCTTATTAAAGAAGAAAAAATAGTTGATAAAATGATAAAAACTGGTGAAAATATTATATTTACCTCTAAAGATATAGATTATGTGAAAATAAGTAAATTTATTAGTAACATTAAAAACTTCATTAATGATGAGTTTTATGCTGTTATTAGATAACAAATATTATATTATTCTAAGAGGGGGTATAGTAAATGCATATAAAAGAGTTATTTAAGGAAAAAGAAGTAGTTTTTTCTTTTGAAATATTTCCACCTAAACTTACATCGCCAATAGAGACTGTATACAATACTTTAGAGGGATTACAAGGTTTGAATCCTGACTATATTAGCATTACCTATGGAGCAGGTGGAAGTGTTAATAATAATAGAACATGTGAGTTATCATCTTTAGTTAAAAATAAATATGGTATAGAGGCATTAGCACATTTAACGTGTATAGGTTCTACTAAAAGTGAAATAAATGAAATTTTAGAAAATTTGAATGAAAATGGAATCGAAAATATATTAGCTTTGAGAGGAGATGTTCCTGAAGGAAATCCCTCAATAGGGGAGTTTAATAATTCTCAAGAACTAATAAACCACATAAAGGAAACCAAGGAATTTGGAATAGCAGCAGCTTGCTATCCTGAAGGACATATTGAAAGTAGAGATATAGAGAGGGAAATTGAAATATTAAAGTTAAAGGAGAATGCAGGAGCAGAGTATTTAATTTCCCAGTTATTCTTTGATAATAAGTATTTCTATAAATTTTTAAATTCTGTAGAGAAGAGTAATATAGAGATACCTATTCAAGCAGGTATTATGCCAGTAACCAATAAAAAACAAGTTGAAAGGATAGTTTCTCTTTGTGGAGCTAATCTACCCTCCAAGTTCATAAAAATAATAAATAGATATGAGCATGATAAGGATGCACTGAGGGATGCAGGAATAGCCTATGCATTAGAACAAATAGTAGATTTAGTTTCTACTGGTGTAAGGGGAATACATCTTTATACAATGAACAATTCATATATAGCTAAAAGAATTACTAGTAGCATTGGCTCAATACTAAATTCTATAAATAAAAGACAAGTAATTTAATATATAATTAATGAATAAGGGAGGTGGAGCTTGCCCATGAATAAATTTCTACAAAATAAAGATGAGGTTTTAAGATATTTAGGCTATAAAAATCAAGTTTTAGATAAAGTTACTAATGATTTAATTGATGAATTAATGGATGAAATGAGAAGTTTAATTAAAGCTAGATATGTATATAAATTCTTTAACATTAGGAAAGAGAAGGATAGAATATGTATTTTAAATAGCAATTTTAGTATAGCAGGAGAAGATATTAGAAAGCACTTGGATAAATCAGAAGTCTGTATCTTAATGGCTGCAACTCTAGGAAATAGTGTAGATGAAAAAATAAGATATTATGAAAAGATAAGCATGACTAAGGCATTAATACTAGATGCTTGTGCTACAACAGCTATAGAAGAACTATGTGATAGAATATGTGAAGAGTTGGAGGAAGTTGTACAAAATGAAAACAATACACTAACATCTAGGTATAGTCCTGGATATGGGGATTTACCCATAGATATACAAAAAAGATTTCTCGCTATGCTCAGTGCAGAAAAATCTATAGGGCTTACTGCATCCTCTAATAGTATTTTAATACCAAGAAAATCCGTTACAGCCATAGTAGGGGTTGTTAAAAGAGAGAATAATAGCATAAAAAGAATAAGCTGTTTACAGTGTAATAAATATTCTAATTGTATGTTTAGAAAAGGGGATGATAGATGTGGAAATTGAAGAAAGATTGAAAGAAGGAATTTTAATTTTTGATGGTGCTATGGGTACTATGTTGCAAAGTAGTGGATTACAGTTAGGTGAATTACCAGAAATATTAAATATTACTGATTCAAAAATAATAATTGAAATACACAAAGCTTATATTGAAGCTGGTGCAAATGTTATTACTACCAACACCTTTGGAGCTAACGAAATTAAGTTTGAAAATAGTAATTTTAGTGTAGAGAACATAATTCATTCAGCAGTAGAAAATGCAAAAATAGCTACTAAGAATAAACAAGCATATATAGCTTTAGATATAGGTCCCATTGGTGAACTATTAGAGCCCATGGGGACTTTAACCTTCGATGAAGCCTATAGTATTTTTAAAAGGCAGATTATTCAAGGGGTAAAAAGTGGTGTTGATTTAATATTAATAGAAACCATGACAGACTTATACGAAGCAAAGGCCGCAGTATTAGCAGCTAAGGAAAATTCAGATTTGCCAGTATTTTGTACAATGAGCTTTGAGTCAGACAAGAGGACTTTCACAGGGTGCAATGCCACATCTATGGTAATGGTACTAGAAGGGTTAGGCGTAAATGCTCTTGGAGTTAACTGTTCTTTAGGACCTAAAGAAATAGAACCTATAATAGATGAAATATTAAAAATATCTAAAGTGCCTGTAATGGTCCAACCTAATGCAGGATTACCTAATATTATAAAGGGTGATACGATATTTAATATTTTACCAGAAGAATTTGCAGTTTACGGAGCAAAGTTTAAAGAAAAAGGTGTAAAAGTAATAGGAGGATGCTGTGGTACAACAGATAGACATATAGAAAGTTTAGTAAAAGCTTTAAAGAAAGTAAAAATAAAAGACAAGAAATATAGTCCTTTAAGTGGTGTATGCACTCCTACTAAAGCAGTAATTATTGATCAGGTCAAAGTAATAGGAGAAAGGATAAATCCTACAGGTAAAAAATTATTTAAGGAAGCATTAAGAAACGGAGATATAGATTATATTCTAAGGGAGGCTATAGCTCAAGTTGATGCAGGAGCCCATATTCTAGATGTTAATGTAGGTCTTCCGGAAATAAATGAAGAAGAAATAATGGTTAAGGTTATTAAAGAAATACAATCCATATTAGACGTACCTCTTCAGATAGATTCTACAAATGCTAAAGCTATAGAAATGGGATTAAGATATTATAATGGTAAGGCTATAGTTAATTCAGTAAATGGAGAAAATAAAGTGTTAGAAAATATATTACCTATAGTAAAAAAATATGGAGCTGCTGTAGTGGGGCTTACTTTAGATGAAAGAGGAATACCTTCAAGTGGGGAAGAAAGATTTAGAATAGCTGAAAAAATAGTAAAAACAGCAGAAAGTTATGGTATAGATAAAAAAGACATATATATAGATTGCTTAACATTAACAGCTGCTGCCCAACAGAAAGATGTTAAGGAAACTTTAAAAGCACTTTCCTTAGTAAAAGAGAAGTTAAATGTAAAGACTGTACTTGGAGTATCCAATGTATCTTTTGGATTACCTAATAGGGAAATTCTAAATAAAACATTTTTAGCAGCAAGTTTATTTGCGGGTTTAGATTTACCTATAATAAATCCCTTAAATAAAGATATCATGGACACAATAGTAGCCTCTAAAGTTTTATGGAATGAAGATAAGGGAGCAAAGGAATATTTAAAATATAATAAAAATACATCTAAAGAGCAAACACCTATAAAAAAAGATGTAAACAATATTCAAGATGATTTATTTAAAATAATATTAAAAGGTATTAAAGAAGAAGCCCAAATAGCTACAGTGAAGTTATTAGAAAATAAACAGCCACTAGAAATTGTAAATGAATATATAATTCCTACCTTAGATATTGTAGGAGAAAAATATGAAAATGGACATATATTTCTTCCACAACTAATCCAATCTGCAGAAACAGTAAAAGAATCCTTCAAGGTCATAAAAGATAAGTTAAGCAAAGGAACTGATGCTGAGATTTCAAAAGGAAAGATAGTATTAGCTACTGTAAAAGGTGATATACATGATATAGGAAAAAATATAGTAAAGGTACTTCTGGAGAATTATAACTATGAGATTATCGATTTAGGAAAAGATGTTTCTAAGGAGAAAATAGTAGAAGCTGTTATTAAAAATAATGTTAAGCTAATAGGACTTAGTGCACTAATGACTACTACTGTTAAAAATATGGAAGAAACCATATTCGAACTAAAAAGGACTAAGCCAGATTGTGTAGTTATGGTGGGTGGAGCGGTACTTAATGAGGAATATGCAAATATGATTAAAGCAGATTTTTATGCTAAAGATGCAAAGGAATCTGTAACCATAGCTAGGAAAGTATTGGGATAAAGCAAGTTACATCTTATTAAAAATTAATAATAATAAAATATATGTACATAAATAAAATAAGTTGACATTTTTTATTTATGTGCATATAATAAAATATAATAATTTAAATATACAAATACATTGAAGAAGGAAAGTAGTATTTAATGAAGATTCAGAGAGAATATCCATTAGCTGAAAGGATATTTATTAGAATTATATATGAAGTGCCCTTTGGAGTACGATACCGAATTAAGTAGGCTATCGCGGTTTTAACCGTTATATTAATAGAGTATGATAGTACTTGAAGAGTGGGGTTATTTTTTTACCAAATAGAGTGGAACCGCGGATATTATCCGTCTCTAAGTTTATCTTAGAGGCGTTTTTTTTAACTCCAAAATCGCTTAAAGATAGTATGAAGTTAATTATTTAGATTAAAAATAAGTATATTGTTGATTTATGGTTTTACAATTGAAAATTTTATGGAGGAAATATATTATGAACTTTTTAAAATCGCTTAAATATGATATAGACTCAGTTTTTCCAAGAGATCCTGCAGCTAGAAGTAGGATTGAGATATTTTTATTATATCCTCACATAAAGTCTCTTATATTTTATAGAATATCTAATTTTTTATATAGAAAAAAATTATTCTTTTTAGCACGATTTATTTCAAATGTCAGTAGATTTATTACAGGCATAGAAATACATCCAGGAGCTAAAATAGGAAGAGGTTTATTTATTGATCATGGAATGGGGGTGGTAATTGGTGAAACAGCAGAAATTAAAGATAATGTAACTATGTATCATGGAGTTACACTTGGTGGAACGGGTAATGAAAAGGGAAAACGGCATCCAACTATAGGAGAGGATGTAATTATTGGAGCTGGTGCTAAGGTTCTAGGAAATATATATATTGGTAAAGGAACCAAAATAGGAGCTAACTCAGTAGTACTGCAATCTACAGAAGAAAATTCAACTGTAGTAGGAATAGCTGCAAAACCTTTAAATAAAAAATAGTATTAAATTTTAGTAAAATATAGGGAGGAATTACTCATGAAAAAGATTTATAGGAGTTTAACAGAATTAATAGGAAATACACCATTGCTAGAGCTTTCGAATTATAATAAAAAGCATAATTTAAAAGCAACTATAGTTGCAAAATTAGAATACTTTAACCCAGCGGGAAGTGTAAAGGATAGAATTGCAAAGGCAATGATTGATGATGCAGAGGCTAGGGGAATTTTAAATGAAGATTCCGTTATTATAGAACCAACTAGTGGAAATACTGGTATAGGGCTTGCTTCAGTGGCATCAGCAAGAGGATATAAAATTAAATTAGTGATGCCAGAAACTATGAGTATTGAAAGAAGAAACCTGATGAAGGCTTATGGAGCTGAGATTGTGTTAACTGAAGGTGCTAAAGGAATGAAGGGAGCCATAGCTAAGGCTGAAGAGTTAGCTGGTGAAATTCCAAATTCATTTATTCCTGGACAATTCGTAAATCAAGCTAATCCAGCAATTCATAAAGCAACTACAGGACCAGAAATTTGGGAAGATACTGATGGTGAAGTAGATATTTTTGTAGCTGGAGTTGGAACAGGGGGGACTATAACTGGAACGGGTGAATTCCTAAAGTCAAAAAATTCAAATGTGTCAGTTGTAGCAGTAGAACCAGAAGATTCACCTGTGTTATCAGAGGGTAAAGCAGGACCTCATAAAATTCAAGGAATAGGTGCTGGATTTATTCCAGAAACTTTAAATAAAGAAGTTTATGATGAAATCGTAAAAGTATCTAATGATGATGCTTTTGATACAATTAAGGAACTAACAAAGACTGAAGGATTGTTAGTTGGAATATCTTCAGGAGCTGCATTAAAAGCAGCTACAGAATTAGCTCTTAAGCCAGAAAATGAAGGGAAAACTATAGTTGTTTTATTACCAGATACTGGAGAAAGATATTTATCAATTCCAAACTTTATATAGAGTATAACTAGTTAAGGAGAAGGGATAAATTTATACCCTTCTTTTTGTTAATTGAAATTTAAATAATTCATATTGTATTGAAATAATATTTAATATAACATTATATATAGAAATAAATGATAATAGTTAAATTAAGTGTTAGGGGCGAGGTCTAGTGGCAGATAAAAATGGAGATGAATATGTAGTTTTATCCTTAAACCAATTAATAATAGATAATGAGGGGAAAACGGGGATACCCTTCGAGGTACTGAGAAAGGTCTTTGGGTTTTCCATAAATGTAAAGGGACCTCATATTTATATAAAAAGTGCCTCAGATAAATTTGAAATTGTTACAGATAAATATAATAGTAAAGAGGGCGGCTCTACAGATAATTTTTTAGAAGACTTTAAATTTTTAAAGGAGAAATTTTCCTTTAAAGAATATTACCAGGGCTCTCTAATATATAGCTCAGACTTAAGGGGACTTAAGCACTATGATGTATTAATTACGGAAAATTCAACTTGGTGTAATATAACCCTAAGAGGAGACTATGTGAATTATTGTGATTTCTCAAGTAATAAAAATATAATAGCTCCACTTATGAAATTTTACTTTCCTAAGGAGTGTGATAAAATTCTTAAGGATATTTTAGAAAAGGAAAATGCAAGATATATATGTGATGAAAGAGATGTGCTTATAAGAAAAGATTTTGATGGCAATACCAAAGAAATCGTATTTTCTCAGTTAGGTGGAAGTTTGTAAAATAAAAAGAGATTTTTTAGTAGAATTTCAATAAGAAATACATAGGATTTATTTTTAATTTAAAACTTATGGAAAATACAAAATAAGGAATACTCTTATATGGCATTCCTTGTTTTGTGAGAAAATATTTATATTTAATCTTATTTGTTCTTGCATAATAAGTTCCAAAGTGATGTAATGTAAAATAATATAGTAGTAGCAAGTAGCAAGTAGCAAGTAGCAATTAAAATTTGAATATATTTAAATGTTTAAAAGAATTATATTATAATTTAAGTACGCAGCAAATATTAGCCATAAAAGATATGGTATCTGTAAATATGCAGCACATTTATTTATCTTATAAAAATTAAATATCATAAAGGAAACTAATACTATTAATACTAAAATCCAAATGAAAGCAAAGGTAAATTGATTTAAGTTGAAAAATATTATAGACCAAAAGAAGTTGACTATCAGTTGAACTGTATAAAGTTTAAGACTATATTCTTTATATGGAGAATTTGATTCATAAACTATATAGGCAGAAATACCCATAAGTATAAAAAGAATAGTCCACACAATTGGAAAGACAATAGCTGGAGGAGCTAAATCAGGCTTTATAAGATTAGCATAAACTTCTCTACTATTTCTTGTAAGTAGTGAAGAGAGAAATCCGGTTCCTAAACTGAGTATTAAACTAATTATTAATGGTTTTAATTTAATGGTATATATATTTGACATATTTTCACCTCCTTAATGCTATAGAATTTAAATTTAGAGTTCATATAAAGTATATTAAAACTATTATAAATTAGTACTTATATAATAATCATATTATTATGAATATATTTTAGATATAATTACATAATACTTATTTGCGAGTGAAACTCATATTATAGAAGGGGATTAAGATGAATAATTTATTACATCCAGTAAATGAGAATAAGTTTAAAGAAATAGTTAATATAAGATTTAACAACATTAATGAAGGATTTAATAATTATAAGAGTGCAATGTTAAAAAGCAAAACTTTAGAGGAAGCTGAAGAAAATATAATTAAATTTATGGAGGAAGTTATAATATTAAATGGTGAGGATAACTCTTTTGTAGATTTATATTTTTCTACTTTAGAAAAAGAAGATAAAGAAAGACTAATAGGGGTATTGGAAGAAAAAGATAAAGAAATAATGGAAAGTATTAAGGACACTTTACATGGAGACACAATTTATTTTAGGTTAACAAAAGACATCATACCATTTATAACTAGATTAAGTACTAGAGAAGTTCTATTCTGTACTGTATATTTCACAAAATACCCATTTACTATATGGGGTAACTATAATAAAAAATTTCCATGTTTTTATAAGGCAGATAAAGTATTGGATTTATATACTGATATTGCAAAGGAATGCGATGTTGAAATTATTGTTTAATAATAGCTATTATTGACTAATTTGTGAGTTAGTAATACTATAAGTATATAGCTATAAGGAAGATTACAGTTATAATATAGGGTATATATGGAGGAATTTAACATGAAAAAATTTATTTGCAAAGTATGTGGATACATATATGAAAGTGAAAAATTACCAAGTGGTTTTGTTTGTCCAGTCTGTGGTGTGGGATCAGAGATGTTTGAAGAATTGAAGGAAAGTAATTTATTTAGTAAATTTAAAGTACTTAATAAGGTGAAAGAAAACGATGTAGTTACATCTTTCTATTTAACTTCTGTAGATAAAAAAGTTTTAAAAACACATAAAGCTGGACAATTTATTTCTATAAAACCAATAACTGAAGGAGATAAATCTAGTGAGGTTAGACAATATTCCTTATCTATGAAGCCAGGAGAAGATTTTTATAGAATAAGTGTTAAGAGAGAAGATAAAGGATTAATTTCCAGATATCTGCATGACAATATAAATGTAAATGATGAAGTAGAAATAACAGAACCATTAGGTGAATTTATATTAAAGGATAACAGTAAACCCTTAGTGCTTATAAGTGGTGGAATTGGAATAACGCCTATGATGTCTATGCTTTATAAGGCTATAGAAGAAGGACGAAAGGTAAAATTTATTCAAGCAGTTATAAATTCAAATGTTCATACTTTTAAAAATGAGCTAAGGGATTTAGCTAAAAAATATGATAATGTAGACGTAGAATTTTTCTATAGTAAGCCATTAGACAATGATAAACTTGGAGAAGATTATCAATTTGAAGGATATTTAACTAAGGAATGGATTGAAAAAAATCTATCAAAGGATGAAGAATTTTATTTCTGTGGACCTTTAGGATTTATGAAAATGATATATGATGCCTTAAACGCAATGGGAGTGTCAGAGGATTATATAAATTATGAAATGTTTGGTCCATCTGCTGACTTATCAAAAATGTAGTTTACAGGGATATTTCAAAGTATATTTGAAGTATCCTTGTATTTTTTTATATTCTCCTAAATAGTTATGAATATTTTAAGCTTTAAAGCAAAGAATAGCATTATTAATAATTATAGAGGTGAAATTTATGAAAAAGTTATTGTATATAACTGTAAACTCTAAACCGGAAGAGTTATCTGCTAGTAAAACAGTAGGTAGAGCATTTGTAAATAAATTTTTAGAAAAGCATAAGGAGTTTATTCTAGAAGAATTAGACCTTTATCAGTGTCACATACCTAGACTTGAGTATGAATACTTTGAAAAAAGAAATTGTATGATTAAGGAAGAAGATTTTAGTAAGTTGAATGAAAAACAACAAGAAGAAGTTCATAAAATTGTAAAACTTGTGGATCAATTCAAAGAAGCTGACTTATATGTAATAGCAGCACCAATGTGGAGTCTTTCCTTTCCAGCTCCATTAAAGGAATATATTGATTGTATAGTTATGGATGGAAAAACTATAAAAATATCAGAAAACAAAATGGAAGGACTATTAAATGACAAACCAAGGGCTATGGTATATATCCAATCATCAGGGGCACCTATTCCATGGATGTTAAGGTCTATTTTTAATAAAGGACTTGATTATGTAAGAGATATAATGAAGTATATAGGAATTAAGAAATTTGAGGAACTATTGGTGGATGGAACAGGTTTTACTGAAGAAGAAAGAAGAGAAGCTATAGAAGAGGCTAACAAAGAAGTAAATAAACTTATAGAAGAAATTTGGGAAAAATAATTAATATATCACAAAAACTGTTAATATTCTACATATTAATAGTTTTTTTGCGTATACATAGGATGTTTTTTTTACTAAAGTGTTTATTATAATTCTGTTGATACGATTATAATTGTGTAACCTTTAATAAACAAATAAATTATATATTTTTATTAATAAGATTACTATTTAATTTTAATATAGTTATATATTATAGAATATTGAAGAAGTTTAAAATTAGACCAAGAAAGGAGATGGATATGAAATATATGCTTGTAGAAAAAATAATATATAAAAAGTAAAATTGCATGTGTTGAGTAAGCAATGACTTATATGTAAGACTGGAATTAATTATAGGGGGAGAATTATGTTTAAGTTTAAGCGTTTAGGAACTAAAATGACTGTGTTTATAGTAGGCATAGTGTTAGTTGGAATGTTAACAACTCAATTGACAACTACTATAATAATGAAACAAAATCTTAAAGAAGATACAAGTGAAAGAGGAACTACAGTAGTAGCGGAATTAGGAAAGTCCTTTGAAAAGGAGCTATTACAGTATGAAAAAGATTTAAAATTAATTGGAGAAGAAAGTGCTTTTAATAAGGAAGTGCTTAAGGATTCTGTAGCTTTAGAAGAGGTATCATCATTATTTAAGAATTATACTGAATCTAACTCACAGATATTAAGCATATATGTAGGATTTCAAGATAAAAGTATGCTTGCAGAACCTACATGGGAAGTGCCAGCAGACTATGATGTAACCCAAAGAGAATGGTATATAGAGGCATCAGGAAGCCCAGAAGATGTAATATGGACAGAACCATATATTGATGCCGACAATAATGTTCCAGTAATTACAGCAGCAAAAGCTATAGTTGAAAATGGAAAAGTAAAGGGAGTATTAGCTGTTGACTTATCTCTAGAAAACTCTTTAAACAATGTTAAAGAGCATAATGTAGGATACAAAGGTTATGCATTTTTAGTTAGCAATGAAGGAGTTGCACTATACCATCCAAAATTAATTAATGAAAACCTAAAAGAGCAACCTATGTTTGGTGAGATTTTCAAATCAGAATCAGGTTCTTATAAATTTAATGAAGGTAAGGAAGATTTAGAAGTATATTACTATACTATACCAAACTTCAATTGGAAAGTAGGAGCTGTATATAGTGAGAAAGATATGCAAGCTAGTATAATTGAAATTAATAATTTTACTATGGCTATAACTTTTGTAGTGATGCTAGTATTAGCTATAATATTGTTTATACTTATAAAAAGAATATCTAATCCTTTAGTTAAGTTATCCAAGGAAGCAAAGTTAGTAGCAGAAGGTGATTTAACAGTAGATATAAAATCTAAATTGAAGGATGAAATTGGACAAGTAACTAATAACTTTAATAGCATGGTTAAGGATATTAATAATATAGTATCTAATGTACAAAAATCTATATATCAAATCAATAGTGCTAGTGAAAATCTAAGTGCTATATCAGAAGAAACTACAGCTTCAACAGAAGAGATAAATGCTGCAGTTGCAGAAATAGCTAGAGATACCTCAAATCAAGCAGAGACTATTGTAGGCATAGTAGACAAGGTAGAAAAACTTAATGAATCCATTGAAGATATTAATAATATTATCAATAAAATGAATGAACTATCCAATTCTTCTACAGAAGCATCGGAATTAGGCTTAGAAAATGTAAGTAATTTAAATATAAAAATTAATGAAAACACTACTGAACTTAATAAGGTAAATGACATATTCCAGGGATTAGTTTACAAGCTACAAGAAATAGATAAGGTTATCGATATGATAACTAATATATCTGATCAAACTAACTTACTAGCCCTTAATGCAAGTATAGAAGCAGCCAGAGCTGGAGATGCTGGAAAAGGATTTGCTGTGGTAGCAGAAGAAGTTAGAAAATTAGCAGAGCAATCTAGTGATGCAACAAATAAGATTAAGGAATCTTTAACTAATATAAATAAAGAAACTAATAATGTGAAAAGTGCAATACTTTATGCTAATGATATAAACAAAGAAACTGCAAGTGCTGTATTAAGTACAGAACAATCTTTTAATTCTATTAATGATGAGTTACAAGAAATAGTTGAATTAATAAGAGAAACAAGTCATAGAACAGAAGATATTAATAACTATAGTGGAAATATCTTAGGTGGAGTAGAAGACATTTCAAATAATGCACAACAGAATGCATCTACCGTTGAAGAAGTTAGTGCTTCTATAGATGAACAAAGCGTTGTATTTGGAAGTATAGCACAACACTCTGAAGAATTATCACAATCTTGTCATGATTTATCACAATTAATTAATCACTTCAAAGTAAGTAAATAGAAATATTTATTAAACCATGATAATGAAATAAATTATGGATAAAATAAAGGGTATCTCAAGTTTTGGAGATACCCTTTATTGTTACATAGGGTTATAACAAATATTTAATAAAGTAGTTGTAGGATTTTCTATAATCACTGAATCAACTCCATAAACATCTTTAATTAACTTAGAAGTAAGAATTTCTTTAGGTGTACCATAAGCAACGATTATACCTTCTTTTAAAACGTAAAGTTTGTCACAATACATTGCTGCAATATTTAAATCATGAATTGCAGCCACTACTTCTATGTTAAGATTTTTTACAATACTCATAAGCTGAATTTGATATTTTATATCTAAATGATTAGTTGGCTCATCCAAGATCAAACATTCAGTTTGTTGTGCTAATGCTCTAGCAAGAATAATACGTTGTTGTTCACCACCGGAAAGAGTTAAAAAGCTTCTATTTATAAAATTTACCATTCCTACTTTATCTAAGGCATCATAAATTATATCGTAGTCCTCTTTTGTATCTCTATCTAAAAATTTTTTATGTGGAGACCTACCCATGAGTAATATATCTTTTACAGAAAAATCAAAATTATAATTATTATGTTGAGAAAGAACAGCTAATTTTTTAGAGCTTTCTCTTACTGTAATTTTACTTAAGTCAATATCATCTAATTTTATTATGCCACTATTGGGTTTTAAGTTTCTATAGATACACTTTAATAAGGTAGACTTACCACTACCATTTGGTCCAATAATTCCTATGAATTCTTTATTATTAGCATTAATATTAATACCCTTTAGAATATCAGTATCGCCAATTTTAACTTTTATATTCTCTGTTGAAATATGCATTAATTGCTACCTCCAAATCCATAGGATTTTTTTATCATAAGCCATACAAAGCAAGGTGCACCTATCATAGAAATTAATATACCAATTGGAACCTCGGTGCCTTTTATTATAATTCTAGATAGTACATCTGCCCAAATTAGAAATATTGCACCTAGTATAGCGCCTATAGGAATTATTTTTTTATGATCTGTACCAAATAGTATTCTAACTATATGGGGGATTATAAGTCCAATAAATCCAATCATACCTGAGGAATATACTATTACACCAATCATTAAAGAAGTAATAATTAAATAAATGATTCTAAATTTATGTAAATCAGTACCTAAAGTAACAGATACTTCATCACCTAAAAGCATTAGGTTTAGAGTTCTATATTGGGTCATAAAGAATAATGTTCCTATAAAAATAATAGGAAGTATAAAAGAAATTTCATTCCAATTAGCACCAGCCAAACTACCCATAAGCCAAAAGCTAATATTTTTCATTCCTTGAGAATCATTGGTAATATAAACCATAAAGCTTGAAAATGCACTACATACAGAGCTGAGAGCCATTCCGGAAAGAAGTAATTTTACAGAATTCGTTCTTCCACCTATATTAGAAAGCATTAAAACTAGCATTGAGATAGAAAAAGCGCCTATAAATCCCATTATTCCAATATAACTGCTACCTAAACTTGCGCCAATGCCGAGTAGAATTGCTAAAGTAGCCCCAAGGGATGCTCCAGAAGATATTCCTAAAATATAGGGGTCGGCTAACGGGTTTTTAACAATGGCTTGCATTACAATTCCAATTACGGATAATCCCATTCCAACGGCTATAGCTAAAACTGTTCTAGGCATTCTAATCAACCATATAACATCTATTTTAGCAGCACTTGTAGAGAGCTCACCTATATTAAAAAGTTTATAAAGAATAATCCCATATACTTCTTTCATGGATATATTTACTGAGCCAATAGTAACAGCTAGTCCTATTGAAAGAATAAGTATTATTAAAAGAACAAGAGAAGTACCTATATAAATAGGCATTCTCTTAAAAATATTAGAATATCTAGTTCCGTATAAATTTTTATTTTTAATCATCATAATTACTACTTACCTAAAGTTCCATATAAACCTTCAGAGAAAGTATTTATTCCATCTATAGTTCTGATGCCACTAGAATACATTTCTCCTAAAGATATAGGATATACTTTTTTATTTTTAATAGCTGAAAGTGTTTGAAGAGATTCATCTTTTAAAATTTTATCTACTTCTTGTTGAGGAATGTTTTCATCGCCTCTATCCATATAAACTACAAATATACAATCAGGGTTAAGAGTTATTAAATCTTCTTTGCCAATACTGTTTCCTTCGGGATTTAATAAATTAGCTCCAAGTTTTGTTATCATATCACCAGCTAAAGTATTAGCTCCATAAGTACTGATTTTATCATCAAAGAATTCTACAACTAAAGTATTTTGTTTATCTTTATTTTTAACTGAATTAGCAGTATTTTCAACGGACTCAGTAATTTTATTCACTAGAGCTTGTGCTTTATCTTCAACATTGAAAATTTTTCCTAAGTTTAAAATGTCAGTAATTTCATTATCAATAGTTTTTTCTATAGCGATACCACTATTTAAAGATATATATGTATTAGTGCCATTATCATTCCAATAAGATACATCACCAAGATTTTTATCCTTAAAAAGTGAATACCAACCAACAATGAAGTCTGGTTCAGACATAACCACAGTTTCTTTTGAAGGAGTAAATTCCTTTAAATAATTAATTTTTTCAAAAGCAGCTTTATATTCTTCCTTTACAGGATGGTCGAGACCAGCAGCAGCCACTATTTTATCTTCAAGACCTAAAGCAAGAAGGGTTTCTATAGAGTTTTGATATACAGCAAAAACTTTTTCTGGCGCTTTATCAAAAGTTAGTTTTATAGGTTCTTTTTTGAAGTTATAAGTTTCAATTGTTACTGGATAATGAGAATCTTTAATTTCATTTTGAGGTGGATTAGATTTCTCAGTAGAAGTGTTTTTATCAGATTTGCTATTACTACAACCTACTAGACTAAGGATAAGTAATACGCTCAATAGAAGTGAAGTAATTTTTTTAAAATGTTTCATTGTAATTCTCCTTTAACATTATAATTATAATCAGTTAAATATTATAATTTGTATGAATATAAGGATACTCTTGATAAAACCATAGACAAAAGCATAGTTGTCATGGCGAATATCACTCTTTACTCGAAGAGTATCGATATTTTTAATATTGGTAAGTATCCTGACTTATAGATCATTATATTAATTAACCTTCCCAAACAAAAGTTCAGTGGTATAAATAATTAATACTCCCTAATTACAGTAGCGGTACTGTGTGGAAATTTCATCCATCTTCCTTTGAAACCAATATCATTCATATACTATTATATTTCAACAATCCATACTTTATCATAGTTGAGAAAGGTTGTCAATGAATAGAAAGGAAAAACTCTTTAAATTTCCGGCAGACGCAAATATATTCTATACTGAATATATTATTTAAAATAACAAAGAATAGAAGTGTGGGTATATCAACCATGGAACACGAATAGTAAATATATAATAATAAATATTGATTAATAAAAACTATTAGGTTATAATGGAAATATATAAATAAGAGATTTAAGGAGGAATATGAAATGTCACTAGAACAAATCGTATGTTTATGTAATGGGGTTACTTATGCTCAAGTAAGAGAGGCTATGGCTCAAGGGGCTAGATCAGTAGAAGATATTCAAGCTGCTACAGGAGCAGGAGATGTTTGTGGAGGATGTATTGAAAGAATTGAAAAAATATTAGGCGATGTATGCACATGTAGAAATGTTTCTACTGAAGAGGTGGTAAAAGCAATACAAAATGGAGATACTACTGTAGAAAAAGTAGGTGTAACTACAGGGGCAGGAACAGCATGTGGAAAATGTAAATGTGTTATTGAGAGTTTAATTGAATCAAATAAATAATATATTTTAATGTTACAAACAATTTCATTAGCTGTAAATCTAAAATCTAAAAATATAGTGTATTGAAATGTAATTTATAGTAATACTATTATAGAATAATTACATTATATATGATTAATTATGTTAATCATATATGTCTATATTAAGGAGGAAGAATAAATGTCAGAAAATAGAATTATATGTACTTGTCAAGATGTAGACTATAATACTATAAAGAAAGCCATTGAAGATGGTGCTAAGACAGTAGATGATATAATGGAAGCTACAGGAGCAGGAACTGTTTGTGGAGGATGTATTAGTGAAATAGAAGAAATTCTTCAAGAAGTAAAAAAATAATTAGTAGGAATTTTTTAGGTCTATATTGATATATAAAGTAGTTATATCAATATAGACCTAAATTAATTTTCATGTTTATTAGTTTTTCATTTGATTTTTCACATCATTTTTTAATTCTTTAGCTATTGTTTTTCCTCCAACCATAGCTTTATTATACAGGTTTTTAGCTAATTGACCTTCTTCTCTAACTTCATCTTTCATTTGATTTTTAAGGTCGTGAACAAATTTCTTATTTGAAATAAATTCTTTAATATCTTCCTTTTTTTCACCATACTGAATTTTAACTTCAGTATACATATCCTTAACTTCACTAGTAACTTTATTCATACCTTCTTTAACTTCATCACCTATTTTATTCATAAAAATCTCCTCCCATAAAATTATTTCAAATGAACTTTAGTGTAATATATTAGAACTCATTATAAAAAATAAAAGTAAAATTTAATTCTATTTTCTATATAGTTTACTCAAATTACAAAATAATATTTAATGAATTTAATGGATATTTAATTTTTCGATTTACTAATAAATTTAAGTGATTCTATTGAAAAATATAGTAATAGAATGTACTCACTCCATGTACTAATAAAATAAAGAACCATAGATTAAAATGTATGAAAAAAGTATTATATATGTATTATTAAGTAATAAAATCTAAAAAAAGTAATATGTATATTTAAAAAATATTGAAAATATGGTATACTAAACATGAATTGAGTATACATGTGTTGAAGTAGAATAATCTTCATGTATAAAAATATGGTACAACCAATATAGTTAAAAATTTAACTATTCAAATGAAAGCAATATAATTGATAGCAACAAATAGCTACATAAAAAATATAACTATTTGCTGATATAAAGAAATCCATATATTTATTAAGGGGGAAAGAAAATGTTTAAAAAATTTACAAATGGTTGTGTTAAATTAGTTCAAAATTACCTACCAGATCCATTTTTATTTTGTATCATTTTAACTTTCATAATCTTTATTTCAGGTGTTTTATTCACAGGACAATCTCCATTATCTATGATTATTCATTGGACAAATGGATTTTGGAGTTTATTAGCATTTGCAATGCAAATGGCATTGGTTCTTGTTTTTGGTCATACCTTAGCTAGTGCACCAGCATTTAAAAAAATTACAAAGAAACTAGCTAGAATCCCCAAAACACCAACCCAAGCAATCTTATTAGTTACTTTTGTATCTTCTATAGCATGTATATTAAACTGGGGATTTGGATTAGTTATAGGAGCAATATTTGCAAAAGAACTTGCAAAGGAAGTAGATGGTGTTGACTATAGACTTCTAATAGCTTCAGCTTATTCAGGTTTCTTATTATGGCATGCTGGACTATCAGCATCAATTCCATTAACTCTTGCTACTGGTGGAGAATCTTTAGTTAAAGCTACAGCAGGAGCAGTAAGTGCTGCGGGAGTACCAACTAGTGAGACTATATTTTCAATATTTAATCTAGTTATAGTAGGTGTTTTAGTAGTAACTCTACCACTTATAAATAGAGCTATGCACCCAGATAAGGGCAGTGTTGTAGTTATAGATAAAGGATTATTAGAGGATGAAGAAGTGCTTGTAGAGATGCCAAAAGAAAATATGACTCCAGCTGATAAGTTAGAAAATAGTAAGATAGTTACTTGGTTAATTTCAATAATGGGATTTACCTATATAATATATTATTTTATTACTTCAGGATTTAATTTAAACCTTAACATAGTAAACTTTATATTTTTATTTTTAGGTATTTTGCTACATGGAACTCCTAAGCGATTTATAAATGCTCTAATGGATGGCGCTAAAGGAGCTGGTCCTATATTACTTCAGTTTCCATTTTATGCAGGTATAATGGGAATGATGACAGGAGCAAATGCAGAGGGGATATCTTTAGCTGTGTTAATGTCAAATGTGTTTGTAACTATTTCAAATAAAGTTACATTCCCAATGTTCTCATTTTTAAGTGCAGGATTAGTTAATTTCTTTGTACCATCTGGTGGTGGACAATGGGCTGTACAAGCGCCTATCATGATGCCAGCTGGAGCAGAACTTGGAGTAAGCACAGCTAAAACAGCAATGTCAATTGCTTGGGGAGATGCGTGGACAAATATGATTCAACCATTCTGGGCTTTGCCAGCACTTGGAATAGCAGGTCTAGGAGCAAAGGATATTATGGGATACTGTATAATAGATTTATTATACTCAGGAGTGATAATTGCAGTAGGCCTTACTGTTATAGGTATGTAGAATTATTTTATAAATCTATATACTTAGAATAAATGCTGTCTACAATATAATACAAAGGACTTTTATAAAAATATATAAATAATCTTATATAAAATATTGAGCATGTACTTTAATATTACGAAGCGCTTTAGCCTTAATAATATAAGTACTTGCTCAATATTTTTTCACACTAAGTTATTTTATGATAAATTAGTTAGTTTACAATCAGATTACCTACTCCTACATTTAGATCAAAGGTGTATATATCTTCACCAGAAGTTTTGGCATTTATATCTATGCTACCTATACCAGTAGAAGTATCTAGCTTTACAGGAGAGTTATTTGGAATAGATATAACAGTTTTACCTACACCACCATCATAAGTTAAGTCTCCTCCAACTTCAGCAAAGATAATGGAAAGATTACCTACACCACCATCAATATCTATATCACCACATTTGCTAGAAAGATCTATGGTTGTATTTCCAACTCCTTGTTCAAGCTTTAGATCTTGAAAAACTATATCTTTCAAGGTAAGATTTCCAGCACCACCTTCAACCTTTAATTTATTAATATTTATTCCATTAATAGAAATGTTACCAGCACCACCATGTAATTCTAAATCCTTATTAAAATCTTTAGGAATATTAATAGTAATTTCTCTAGATGTAGATTTATTAAAAAATCCTAAGTTTATAGAAGAATTTAAACCATGTTCTTTAATGTTGAGGGTATTTCCTATAACATCAATTGTGGTTTTATCTACAAAGGAACTAGATCCCCTGCAAGTTATAGTAAAATCTGAACTGTCAACAGAGTTAATATTTACATTAGAAGCATGGATTTCAATATCTATATCTTCTATATTTTTCATAGGAATGGTTTTGGATATGTCTTCATCATAGGTGGTCAAATTTCCATTATCATCAAAGTTATCAAAGTTATTACTAATATCATCTAAATTATCTAGAAAGTCTGTACCTAGATTTCCAAATAATTTATCATTATTAAAATTCACTGAATTACTATTCTTAGGTCGAGATTTCACACCAAACTCTACATTACAACCCACAAGAAGAGTAGTCGTAAGGATTAGAGTAGGAATTATAATAAAAAGTTTCTTCTTCATAAAAAACACCTCTATTTTAATAAATTAATTAAATTATATCTAGTTTTTTGTCTATTCTATTGGCAGCAACTATTTGAAGTATAATTAGGGCTAATATATCTATAATTATTGCAAATATATCTAATTCAATAGCTCCATATTTACCTATGGTCATATACATATAAGGTAAAAAGTATAATATTAAATTAGCTATAAAGGAGTAAATAATATTTCCAACAATACTAGCACCTATTACGGCTAATACACATAAAGCAGTACTTCTAATATAGGAACCTAGTATTGCGATTAATGCAGTTATAATTAAATAACTTATAATAGTACCTAAGGACATAGATAATGAAATATTAAGAACTATGGATGGAAAATTGCCAGAGTTAACCATAGCACCTAAAGCTACAATTGTAGTAATAAAAAGATTTATAAAAATTAATTCTAAAAGATTACCTAGAATAAAATCTATACCAGATATAGGAGCTAAAAATAAAAGTCGCCCATATTCCTTTGATAATTGCATAGAAAATATTATGATATGAGCTATAAAATTCGTAGCGATAAGAATTGAAACAGCTGGTATTAGATCTAATCCTTGAGTGAACTTAGACAAAAATGAACTTGACCCAAGAGCTAAAACTAGGATAATAGCTTCTATTAAATACATAATTCTCAAGGTTCTAAAAGAATATTTAGCTATACTAAAAATGTTTTTCATTTTAATTGATTTATTTTTAATTATTTTATTTTCCATAATATTCACCTATTCTGCAAATACCTTTCTATATATTTTGTCTATAGACGTACCATACTTTATACGTAACTCCTCTGCATCACCTTTTTCAATTATTGAGCCATCACCTAAAAATATTACTTCATCAAAAATCTGCTCAAGTTCTCCTACATAATGAGTTGTAATTATCATTGAAGCATTACTATCTAAATTATCTATAATTGCATTAATTATCTTATCTCTACTTATAATATCAACTCCAGAAATAGGTTCATCAAGGATATATAAGTTACAATTTCTACTTAAGGTTAGGCTAAGAGCAACCTTTTCTAACATTCCTTTAGATAATGATTTAAGTTTTGCATCTGTTTGGATATTCATAAATTTTAATAAGCTTAAAGCTTTAGATTCATTAAAATCATAAAAGAAATCTTTATAAAACTTAAGAGCATCATTTACCTTCATCCACTTAAATAGATAATCTTTTTCCTGTAGGTATGAAACAAACTGTTTAGTTTCCCTTCCAACTGACATGCCGTTAATAGTTACAGTTCCTAGAGTGGGTTTAAAGAGTCCAGATATAACATTTAACAAGGTTGTTTTTCCTTGACCGTTTGGTCCAAGGATTCCAAGAACTTTTCCTTTTTTCAAGTTAAAACTTATCTCATTTAAAATATGCTTGGCTCCAAAATTTTTGGATAGAGTAGTTATTTCTAGTACATTATCACTTAATGTGTTTAAATCAACATTATTTAAAAGTTCATCTTTAGTTACTATGGTAGTTGCGTCATTCTTCAAGATTATTCCTCCTCATACATATTCATAATTAGTTCTAAAATTTCTTCTTTAGAAAACCCTAAGGTTTTACTTTTGTGGATAAAATCCCTTAGTAATTCTTTAGAATATTCTTTTCTTAGATTATCTATTATAGTTTCATCCTCTGTTAAAAATTTTCCGATACCCCTTTGAGTATTTATTAATCCTTCATTTTCAAGCTCAGAATAAACTCTTAATATAGTGTTTGGGTTAACTTTGAGTTCACTGGCATAATCCCTAACAGACAATAATCTCTCCCCCTTTTTAAGTTCTCCAGAAACAATTTTCATTTTCATGTAATTTTTTATCTGAATATATATAGGTTCCTTTGAGTTTAATTCTAACTCCATTTCATCACCTCATTTTATCAGTTATAGTGTCTTAATTACATGATACACTAGTACTGACTTAAATGGTATTGTTTAAAAGTGCCATATAATCTGATTAGAGTAAAATAGATATAAATTACTCTTGTTTTCTCTAATTTATAAGGAAATAAGTAATTTAAAAGATAAAATACTACAAAATAATCCAATATATAATAATTCATGTCATTAATTTGTTACTATATATTGTAATATATTACTTTAAAATGTATAATTGGTAGTGTGAATATACACTTGTAGAGAAATATGGAGATATAATATAAATAAATATACATATATGAAAAAGCTATAAAAATTAACTTTTATAATAATTTCAGTGCAGTGAAGAAAGATATAATAAGGGAGATGGAAGTTTATGGAACAGGTTTTTAATAGTCTGGATGATATGATATTAATAGTTGATAGTAAAGAAAAAGTTCTATTTGCAAACTCTAAGTTAATAGAACGGTTTGAATTAAATGAAAAAGACTTACAAAAATCTTATAGAGACATAGCTTTACAACAAGATAGGGATATACTAAGGGAACTTATATGTAATTTTGAAATGTATACTAATAGAGTTATAGAGTATACGCTTTCTTTACAAGGGTTAGGCAAAATTCACTGTGATGTAAATGTTAACAAAGGGATGTGGTACGGAGAGTCAGCTTTTTTTGTTACGTTAAAAGAAAAAGGAATATATAGTAAAAAAGATTTAGAAATACTTGTAGACAATCTACCCTATAGCATGTGGATGAAGGATGTTGAGGGCAAATATATATATGCAAATACTCAATATGTAAAAAACTTGGATGTTGATAAGGAGAGGGTTATAGGAGCTTATGACTGGAACTTTTGTGATGAAGACCAATGTGATTATTCAAGTGAAACAGATCATGAAGTAATTGTTGACAAAAGACCAATACTATATGAAAGAGTGATTCATAACTCAGAAGGTGATATTTGGCTTGAAACTTATAAGGCTCCAATATTAGACCAATATGGAGACGTAAAGTATATAATTGGTGTTTCAAGGGATATAACTTTTAACAAGAAGATAGAATCAGAATTGTTGGATAGCCATAAGCAATTTTATGCTTTAAATGAAGTAGTAAGCAATGGTTATAATGAAAGTAGTGGAAGATTTGATAATTTTAAAGAAGATATTATCCAAAAATTGGGTGTGGATGATATAAATATATGGACTTATGACGATAAGGAAGATAAACTTAATTGTAAATGTTATCTAGGAAAGTATAATGAAAGAGATATTGATAATATAGAACTTCCAATAACTTATGAAGAGTTGGAGGGATTTTTTAAAGAAGAAGGAGCAGAGGGAATAAAACTCTTATGTGATAGAAAAAACTATCCTAATAAAGATATATTAGAAAAAAAGGGTGTAAAATTTGTTGGAGTTTATAAGCTAGAATACAACAATAAGATTATAGGAGCTGTAAATTTTTTATATAGTAAAATGGATGATGCAAAATCAAGTAATGAAAAGTTCATAAGAATCTTATGTAATCAAATTGCGGTAATAATAAAAAATCATAGTTTATCTAAAGAGATTAAATTAGAACTTAAAAAACGTATGGAAACAGAAAGTGAATTACAATTATTTTTAGATACAGCCATTGATTTAATGGTTATAATTGGTGATAATGATAAACATAGAAAGTTAAATTCAGGGTGGGAAAAGACTTTAGGATGGAGCAAAGAGGAACTTTTAAAGATGAAGTGGACAGATATAATTCACCCAGAGGATTTAGAATTAAAGAATGAATTTATAAAAAAATTAAAAACAGAAGAAAAGATAATGAGTTTTAAGATTAGACTTATGTGCAAAAGTGGAGATTCAAAGTGGATTCAATGGAATAGTAGATATTTAAAAAGTAGAGGAATATCTATATGTACAGGTAAGGATGTAACAGAGCAGCATCAGTTAGAAGAGCAAAGAAAAAATTATGAGGAGGCAATAAAATTAGAGAAAATTAAAGGTGAGTTTTTCTCAAATATATCTCATGAATTTAAAACTCCTTTAAATATTATTCTTACAACTATGCAACTTATAAATAGTAATATAGAAAAAGAGCGTATTAGTGCTGACAAAGGCGTGGCTTTAAAAAGATACATGAATTCTATTAAACAAAATTCTTATAGATTATTAAGGCTTGTTAATAATCTAATAGATATAACTAAGATAGATGCAGGATATTATAAATTACAACTTGAAAATCATAATATTGTTAATGTGGTAGAGGATATTACTATTTCTGTAGCTCAGTATGTGGAAAATAAAGGAATTGAGTTAATATTTGATACAGAAATTGAAGAAGAAATAATTGCTTGTGATCCAGACAAAATTGAGAGAATAATGCTTAATTTATTATCCAATGCAATTAAGTATACAAAGGTAAATGGAAGAATTGAAGTATATTTAGGTATCGAAGACGGAAAAGTCTTTATATCAGTTATGGATAATGGAGAAGGAATAGAAAATGAAAAGGTAGATTTAGTATTTAATAGATTTATTCAAGTGGATGATATCTCAGAAAGAAGATATGAAGGTAGTGGAATTGGATTATCACTGGTTAAATCCTTAATCGAAATGCATGGTGGTAACATTAATGTGACAAGTAAGGTTGGGGAAGGTACTAAATTTACATTTTATCTTCCAATAAGGATTGTAGAAATGGAGGAGGGTGAAAAAGACCATGTGCCTCATAAAAGTGAAATGATAAGTTCAAAGGTAGAAAAATGTAATATAGAATTTTCGGACATATACAATTAATGTGACTCCTAAAATCATTATTAGAAATTTTATTTTAGTTTATTATTTAGTAGTATATAAATATTATGATATAATAATGTTTATATCACTAAAAGATAAAATATAAATTATAAGGAGTTGTGTTGCTTCATATCATGATGAATAGAAGCGTATATTATGAATAAGACTAGAAAAATTATTTTTGAGGCCGCGATAAAAGTATTTTCAAGCAATGGTTACGAGAGTGCCACTATGGATGAAGTAGCAAGCGAAGCTGGAGTTGCAAAGGGAACTTTATATTATCACTTTAAAAGTAAAGAGGAATTATTTTATTTTGTCGTACAGACAGGAATTGATTTAATAAACAGTGAAGTTGAAGAATCCATAAAAGAAATAAGTGACCCTATAGAAAGATTGAAGGAATCTGCTAGGGTTCAGTTAAAATATGTGTATATTAATAAGGATTTATTTAGAGTAATAATGAGTCAGGTATGGGGACAAAAGGAACGTCATGAAGAAATAAGAGAGCAGGTAATGAACTTAATTAATATGAATTCTAAATTTTTAGAAGGAATTACAAAGAGTAGAAATATTTCTGGCGAAGATTCAGATATATTAAGTTACTGCTTTATAGGGGTATTATTTTCATCTGCACTCTATGAAATTATAAATAATGATAATTATAATCATGATGAAGTAGTAGAAAAATTTATGGATTACATTAACTATGACATAAGGTTATCTTGAGATATGAGATATGAAATATAAATAAAAAATAATATACAATTTTAATAGAAGAGTTTTCTAACTAGGAGAATAGCAAGTTAGAAAGCTCTTTTTTAATGTTTTTGAAAAGGATAACAGTAAAAATATTCTTTAATAATATTGACTAGTCAGTGCAAAAATAGTATATATATAATATTGACTGTAAAGTATAAAAAATTAAAGAAGGTGATAGTGTGAACTTTTTAAAAATTGCCGGTAAGGATATAAAAAGCATTTTTAAGAACAGATTCATAAGAGTATCGGTTATTGCAATTATTATAGTACCATTACTATACTCATTGTTGTACTTAGATGCATTTTGGGATCCTTATGCGCGAATTCAAGACATGACCATAGCTGTAGTTAATGAGGATGGTGGTGCCTTACTTGATGGAAAAGAGGTAAACTACGGTGAAGACATTGTAGAAAACCTAAAGGGAAATGAAGAGGTTGGCTGGGATTTTACTAGCAATGAAAAAGCCAATGAAGGTTTAGAAAAACAAGGGTATTATGCTAAATTTGTAATTCCTAAAGACTTTTCAAAAAGTGTTGTGGCTGCAAAAGAAGGTAAGCCTCAGGTAGCAGATTTACAATTTGTTTGTAACGAAAAGAAAAACTTTTTAGCAGCTCAAATCAATTCACAGGTTGAAAAATTACTAAAAGAAGAAATTGTAGGAACAATTTCAAACAACTATGTCACTGTTGCTTTTGATAAGTTATATGAAGCAAAAGATGGATTTATAAAGGCAACTGATGGAAGTGAAAAACTTTATAATGGAATTGGTGAACTAAATGAAAAGGTACCTATGCTAGCGGAAGGTGCTAATCAGCTTGGAGATGGTTCAGCACAATTAAAAAATGGACAAGGTGCTCTTAACTCGGGAATAAAGTCAATAAATAATGGCTTATCAGAAGTGAATGGCAAGGTGCCAACTTTAGGTTCAGGTGTAGAAAAGCTATATAATGGTTCACAGGAATTGAAAAATGGACTATCAGAAGCAAATAGTAAGGTTTCAAATTTAAGTCCAGGAGTAAATAAGCTATATGATGGTTCAGGTGCATTAACAGGAGGAAGTAAAAGCCTTTATAGTGCATTTAATACAAGAATTTATCCAAATGTAAATTTACTTAAAGATGGAGCTAATAAGTTAAATGGTAAATTAAAAGATGGAGAAAGTAGTGTAAAAAAATTAAAAGAAGGTGGAGAAAAATTAAAAACTGCTAGTGATGATGTAGCAGCATCATCAACAGCCATAAATAAGGGATATCAAGAATCAGTTAAAGGTGGAGTTGATAAGCTTATAAGTGGCGTTAATAAATCTTCAGAAAAAATGAAGGATATATCTGAAGATATTATAACAGCAGTTAATTCAAATCCTGAAGTAGCAAAAGATCCCAATATTCAAGCTACACTTGTAAATATACAAGCTTTAAACGAAGCAACTAGTGAAACACCAAAGCAGATACAAGAATTACAAGCAGGAACTAAGAAATTTGGGGATAACTTAGGAGAGTTTAATGGTTCTGTAAATGAGTACACTGGTAAGGTTAATGGATTTGCAACAGGTACAGTAGCTTTAACAGATAGTGTGAGTGACATTGGTGTAGCAGTAAACAAAATAAGTGGAGGCTTAAATTCCTTAGAAGCTGGACTTAACGAAAATACTAAAGATTCTTTTGGGTATGGATTAAAATCAGTATCAGACAATATGGATGCTTTAAATTCAGGTCTTGGAGAATTAAAAAACAATATTCCAGCCTTAAGTGGTGGAATACAAGCTTTATATAATGGATCTAGTGAAATCTATGGTGGTCTTGGACAGCTAAGAAGCAATATTCCAACTTTAAGTGGTGGAATACAAGCTTTATATAATGGTTCAAATCAACTAGTAGATGGTTCTAATGCTCTAGTTGATGGACAAAACAAGTTAAATGATGGAGTGTCAGAGTTAACAGGAAAAGTACCACAATTAGAAGATGGGGTAGATAAGTTATATAAAGGATCAAATGAGCTTGCAACTGCTTTAAAAGATGGTGCAGGAGAGATGAAATCCGGACTTAAAAATTCTTCTGAGGAAATGGGTGACTTTGTATCAGCTCCAATAAATATGAAAAATGAACCAATAAATAAAGTACCTAACTATGGAACAGGTTTTGCACCATACTTTATATCACTATCTTTATGGATAGGTGCAATAATGATGTTCTTCGTTATCTCAGCTAAAACTGATGATGATGCTAATTTATCCAAGTTTGATAAAGTTATAGGTAAATACTTATCCTTTGGATTTATAGGTTTATTACAAGCATTACTTGTAAGTGCAGTTGTAATGGGGCTAGGATTAACCCCAACAAGTACAGTTATGTATTTTGTATCCATAGTATTCTTATCATTGGTATTTATAGCAATAATTCAATGTTTAATATCCCTATTTGGAGATGCAGGAAGACTTTTAGGAATAGTATTATTAATACTTCAGCTAACAGCTTGTGCAGGTACATTCCCACTAGAGATAGTACCTAAATTCTTTAAAGTGATTAATCCATATATGCCATTTACTTATAGTGTAGAATTATTAAGAGAAGTTATTTCAGCCAATACAATTAATTATGGAATAGTCGGAAAAGATTTCTTAATCCTTGGAATTGTTCTTCTTGTATTTTTAACAATATCAATAGTATTTAAAAATGCAGGGGAAAATCTCCAAAATATAATTGAAGGAAGAAAAGGAAAATCAGTGAAAAATATAAAAGAACAATCAATGTAACAATAAATTTATTATTACAAAAAATCCTAACAATAGCTGGTTGTAAAATATAAATGTTCGTGTTATAATGACAATACAATTGGTAAGACTCGTATATAATCGGTAATATGGTCCGAAAGTTTCTACCTGCAAACCATAAATTTGCAGACTACGGGGAGTTGTATTTTATTATAACTATAATCATTATAGTGATGAATCACAGCACCTCAATTTTTATTGAGGTGCTTTTATTTTTTGATTTAAATAAATCTAAGGAAGTAGCTAACCCTTAGATAAAATTAAAACAACATCTAAAAGGAGATGAACTTATGAATAATGAAGAACTATTAACTAATGATATTGAATTAACTTATGGTGTTGATGATAACCCAACTTTAGTTAAAAAGATATTATTTGGTTTACAGCATATATTTGCAGCTTTTGGAGGGATAGTAGTAGTGCCTCTAGTAATAGCAAGTGCATTAGGATTTGATGCAAAAATAACTACAACATTAATAAGTGCAACAATTTTAGCTTCTGGTATTGCTACTATAATTCAAGCTAGAGGTTTCGGAGTTATAGGTTCAAGGGTTGCTTGTATCATGGGTACAGACTTTACCTTCGTTTCACCAGCTATTTCAGTAGGAACAGTACTTGGACTTCCAGGAATAATTGGAGCTACTATTTTAGGAGCATTCTTTGAAATTATTTTAAGTTACTTTATTAAACCTCTTATGAAATTATTTCCGCCAATAGTTACGGGAACAGTGGTATGTTTGATTGGACTTACATTATTACCAGTATCTATTGATTGGGCTGCAGGTGGAGTTGGAGCTGCAGATTATGGTAGTATTAAGAATTTATCAATAGCCATGTTTGTTTTAATTTTTACCTTGATTTTAAATAGATATGGAAAAGGTATGGTTAGTAGTGCATCTATTTTAATTGGGATGGTTGCGGGATATATAATTTGTATCCCCTTAGATTTAGTGAGTTTTACAGCTATTAAAGAAGCTAGTTGGATTTCCTTCCCTAAAATATTTGAATATGGAGTAACCTTTGATATAAAAGCTGTAATTGCATTTATTCCAGCATATTTTGTAACTACTATAGAAACTGTTGGATGTCTTAAGGCTATTGGAGAAATTTCTCAGATACACATGGATGAAAAACGTGTGGGTGCTGGTGTATTGGCAGATGGTATAGGAAGTATGTTAGGTGGAGTAGTAGGTTCTTTCCCCAATACTACCTTTAGCCAAAATGTAGGATTAATAGCATTAACAAAGGTAGCAAGCAAACACGTTGCAGTTATGGCAGGAATAATTATGGTGATTTTAGGTTTCTTACCTAAACTAGCAGGTCTAATAAGTGGAATACCACAACCAGTTCTTGGTGGAGTTGGAATAGTAATGTTTGGAACTGTTGCAGCAGCAGGAATAAAGACTTTAAGTAGAGTAAGACTTACTGAAAGAAATCTACTTATAATAGCTACATCTATAGCTTTAGGTCTTGGAGTTACCTTTAGGCCAGATGTTATAGCACAATTACCAGAAGGATTAAAGATGATTTTCTCATCAGGAATATCTACAGGAACTATAACTGCTTTAATATTAAATTTAGTATTAAAAGAAGATAAAGTAGAGAAAATAAAAGTAGAAAAAAGTGAGGTGGCATAATGGAAACTTTAAAAAATCGCATATTAAAAGATGGACATGCGTTAAATGAATCTGTATTAAAGGTAGATTCTTTCTTAAACCATGGAGTAGATGCTAAATTAATGCAGGAAATAGGAACGACCTTTAAAGAACATTTTGAAAACCATGGAATAACTAAAATCTTTACCATTGAAAGTTCAGGGATAGCTCCTACAGTTATGACCGCACTTCAAATGGAATTACTAATGGTAACACTAAAGAAACAAACATCTAAGATTTTAAGTGGAGATGTATATCAAACTACAGTACATTCTTTTACTAAAGCTGTAGATTATGAGTTAACTTTATCAAAGAAATTTATATCACCAGAGGATAATATACTTATAATAGATGATTTCTTAGCCTATGGAGAAGCAGCACAAGGTGCTATAAGATTGGTAGAAGAAGCTGGAGCAAAGGTTGCAGGAATTGGAATAGTCATAGAAAAATCCTTCCAACCAGGTCGTAAAAATCTTGAAGATAAAGGTTATGAAGTATATTCACTAGCAAGAGTTAGTAAGCTTGGTAAAGATATTATAGAATTTGTAGAAGAATAATAAAAAAGGTGCATGGGCACCTTTTTTATTTTGTAATACGCTAGTATCTATATTGAATATTCATGAATCTCGCAAACCCGCACTATGACAACAACTATTTAACTATTTAACTAGTTTTATATATGAATAGTTTCCTATATAAATATTTATATAGGATTATAGTTATATATATCTATTTACATAGTTTAAATTTTATCTAATAATTCTAGATAAATGATTTTGTTAATAAAATTGTAATAATATTCAATGTGGACTAATAAAATGAATGGAGTGATAAAATTTACAAGGAGGATTTTGTATGGGTGTTGCTTCATTAGTAATGGGAATTTGTAGTATTGTATTTGCTGTAATTTCATGGGGGTGCCTATGGTGGTTATCTCTAATCCTAGGCGTTGTAGGTGTAGTATTAGGAATTATAGACATGAAGAAAAAGAAAGAATCAGGTGAAGCTTTTGCAATGGCTAAAGGTGGATTTATATGTTCCATAATAGGAATATGTATGGCTATTATATTTTTAATATTTATTGTGGGATTAGCTTCATTAGGAGCAGCAGTATAAAATTATATCATTAAAAGATGTCTGTATAGGCATCTTATTTTAGTTACAAGGAGGTTAAAAGTTGAAAAGTGAAGGAATAATAAAAGAATATAATATTTTTAATGTGATATTAATTACTTTAGTAATAGCTATGATATTTTTACCCTTTATATCTAGAGCTGTGAATAAATTATTTCCTATTACCTATGGATGCCTTTCTTATAGAATTTTAGGAGAGCCTTGTCCTCTTTGTGGATTTACTAGAGATATGAGAAATATTATATCTGGTGATATTTTTGCTCCTAAGCTAAACTTATTATCAGTACCAGCAGTTTTATTAGGGATATTTGAAATTTTTTTTAGAATGAAAATATTATTATCAAAGAAAAAATTAATGGATAATAAATTTAGAAATAATATAATAAAATTTGATGTTATATATCATGTATTTATGTGCTTTTCTTTTATCATCTATGGAATTCTATTTTATATATTAGATTTATCAAGGGTTTAGACGATGTAATAATTATTTCATTTTTGCTCAGTATAATAATTCTATCCTTTGGAAAACTTAATATATAGTATAGTCAAAATCCACTGAAAAGGAGAATGCATTTAGTTATGGATACACGTGTACCTTATCATAATTATATAGTTGTAACACCAAATGGAGACGTATTAGGATTTGGAGAAGAGGATGATGCAAGAAAATATGTGGCAGGATATTATGTAGGAAAAATAGAAGAATTATCAGATGATAGAAGTAAAGTCTATGTTGATTATGGAACAGACCCCCTTCAAGCTTCAGTAGATATATGTACTGAATTAGGAGCCTATGAAGGAGATTGTATTATTTATGATTTAGATAGTTTCATAGAAAATATTCAAAGCTCTGGTATATTTGAAGATGAAAAGGAAGAACTTATACTAAAGCTTATGCAGGAAAAAATAAATTTGAATATTAATGATTATCAAGTAGATGACCTTTTATATGATACAAAAGTAGTTCCTAATAGAGATTAAAATACAAAACTTTCCTAAGAGAAATTAATTTAAATAAAATTTGATCATGTCTCTATATTAGAGAACATGCTCAAATTTTATGAAAAATAAATATATATTTGTAAAAACGTTACTTAATTAAGCATTAAACATGATTGTTCATAAGTCTGTTACGTGCCATAAGCATTTCCTCATCAAGGTGTGTTGTAGTACCAGCACAGTTTAGCAGCATGGTGCTAATATCATCAGGCATTTCGCCCTCATATTTATATCTAAGCTTATGTTCTAGGCTTGCCCACGTATCCATTGAAATTGTTCTAAATTGAATCTCTACAGGAACATTTTCAACTTTCTTTGAGAAGAATACAGGAACACTAACAACTAAATGAAGACTACGATAACCATTATCTTTTGGATTTTTTATGTAATCACGTTCCTTAATAATAGTTAAATCAGTTTGTGCCTTAATTGAAGCTGCAATTTCATAAACATCACTAAGGAAAGAGCAAATAACTCTAATTCCAGCAATATCAGTTAAAGTTTCTGCAGACTCAATAGAGAGTTCTAATCCTCTTCTTTGAAGTTTTTCAAGTATGCTCTCAGGAGCTTTAAGTCTAGATTTCATATGTTCAATAGGATTATAAGAGTGAATACTTTTATATTCATCATTAAGTATTGCAAATTTTGTTTCGATTTCACGAAGGGCACAACGATATTTTAAAGAAAGAGATTTAAAATCTTCAATTTGGGTACCAAATTGTGAAATATCTATGTTTTTAAGATCCTTAAAAGGCAATTGTGGCATAATAAATTCTCCTTTGTATATGTATTAGGTATTATAATAGTATAATATAAATTGCTTTTTTATTAAAGTGGACATAAAATTAATATAGAAATATTAATGAGAAAACAACATAAGACTTTGGTTAATAAAAGGTAGTCAATGACTACCTTTATTTTATAAAAAATTAACTGACTCACTTAATACTTTCCCAATAGAATCGTGAATAACTAAGTCTGCTCTAGAATCAGCAGAAGTACTACTTTTATTTATAAGCACTAGATTTTTGCCTTTAAAATAGTTTATAAGATTAGCTGCAGGATAAACCACTAGAGAAGTTCCACCTATAATTAATGTGTCTGCTTTTGAGATAGCATCGATAGCTCCTTTAAGTACACTTTCATCTAAACCTTCTTCATATAAAACTACATCAGGTCTAACAGTTCCACTACATTTAGGACAAGTAGGTATTCCCTTAGAATTTAAAATAAAATCCATATCATAGCTATCATTACACTTAATGCAATAGTTTCTATGAATTGAGCCATGAAGTTCAAATACATTTTTAGAACCAGCTGATTGATGAAGTCCATCAATGTTTTGAGTAATGATTGCTTTAAGTTTACCCATTTCTTCAAGGTTAGCAAGGGCTATATGTGCTCCATTAGGTTTAGCTTCAGGATATATAAGCTTTGCCTTATAAAAATTAAAAAATTCCTCAGGAAATCTTATAAAGTAAGTATGAGAAACTAGCTGTTCAGGAGAAAGGGTCATGTTAAGTCTTGCATTAAAAAGCCCATTGGCACTTCTGAAATCTGGTATATTTGATTCGGTAGATACTCCTGCGCCACCAAAGAATACTATGTTATTGCTATTTCTTAAAATTTGTGTTAGTTTTTCTATTTCAGTATTCATATAATCATCTCCATAAATTATTTATTAATCCTATTATGACACGAAGTTATAGAAAATAAAATATACTTATAGAACATGTTGGAAAGACAAAACACTTTGTAATATTCTTAAAAAAGCTGTTGCAAAAAAAGACTCTAACAAATATGAACCTTGGAAAGCTGCATTAATGCAAGCAATTGGCTCTAACTTCGATTGGACAAATAAAGAAAATCTTAAGCCGCTTATTGAGTTTATACAAAAAAATTATAATGATATTTGAGATATGAGACATAGAGTAGGCTAATAACTATGACTTATAACCATAAAGTTGAATATCACTCAAGTTTTTTCAACTCAAGTATGAACTACTCTCCATTGTTGACAGTTGTAATTAAGCTTATAATAAAAGTACTAAAAAGGCTCAAAGGCGGAGGTAGTGAATATGAATAGATTAAATATTGGAGAGACTATTTTACATTTAAGGAAAGAAAAAAAGGTTACTCAAGAGCAGTTGGCAAGTATGATTGGAATTTCAGCAGGAGCAGTAAGTAAATGGGAGACTGGAAATTCAACACCAGATATTTCTTTATTAGCGCCATTGGCAAGAGCATTGGATACCTCTTTAGATGTTTTACTTTCCTTTCAACAAGAACTTTCTGAAGTAGAAGTAATTAATATAAAAAAAGAATTAGTTGAAGTATTTTTACATCAGAGTTATATGGATGGTGAATTAAGATGTAAAGAATATGAGAAAGAATACCCTAATAGTGTATATTTAAAATTGATAATTGCACAATTGATTCAAATGTATTCTATGATGTCAGGTAATGTTTCAGAGGAATGTATAAAATCAAGAATGGAGTATTGCTTAACTTTGCTTTATCAAGTTACTGAAAGTAAGGTTTCAAAGTATATATCAGTAGCTTTATTTTCTATTGCTAATATACAGATGACCTTAGAAAACTATGAAGAAAGTGAAAAGGCCCTTAAGGAATTATCAAATTCATTTATAGATCCCATGGTACTATATTCGTCATTGTTACAGAAGCAAGGAAAGAACAAAGAAGCGGAAAATATGTGCAAAGGAATGCTTATACAGTATTTAAATCAAAGCAATGCAATGATAGCAATATTAGCAAGGCTCTCAAAAGGTGAACATAATTATGAAAAGGCAGTTTTCTATTTAGATGCTCTAAATCAAGTAGAGAGTATATTTAAAATAGGGATGGGTTCAGGAGCATATAATTACTGTAGGCTATATATTGAAATAGGGGACAAGGAGCTTGCTGCAAAATGGTTTAACAATTATGTAAAAGAGCTACTTTCTACAGAATATGATTATAGCAATAACCCTTATTTTGAAAATCTTAAACTAGAGGTAAATGTGGAAGGGCAGAAGATAATAAGAAAAAAACTATTTCAATCACTTATGGATGAAGAAGATTTGAAAGTATTATGTGGAAGCCTAGAGTATGAAGAGGCAATTAAGGCACTAAAAAATACTGTTTCTGAAATGTAAAAGTGGATTTTGTATGTTCATCAGAAAAGTAAAATAAATAATATGTGAGTTTTGACTTTGAGATATTCATTGAACTCTATTTTGAAAAAAGAGGGTAATGGAACATTTATTTACATTTTTTTAATGCATGGGAAACATGTTGAGAAAAAGGGATGATACTTGTTAAGGTAATCAATACTATCCAAGGAAATAAAAAGGGGCAAATTATGGTTTATTATAATGAAATATATTATGATTCTGCCTATGGAGTTATGGAATATTATCCATGTAAGAAGGAGATTATCTATTTAGAGATTAATGTTGAATAAGTAAAAGATTACAGTATAATTTTCATGTAAATAAAGTTTAATATAATATAAAGGCTATTATATTAGGTATATAAATAAAGGGGATAGTAAAAATATATCGTAGCAGATGTAAAATTAATAAAGTGAGGTAGTATTTATGAATTTAGAAATGGTCACAATAGCAGTAGCAGAGTTAGAAGAATCAGAAAGATTTTATAAAGAAATTTTAGAATTAAAAGAAGTACAAAGAATAGATACTCCGGAAGGAATACACATTATTTTCTTAAAGGATGAAGAGTCTGGAACTATTGAATTAATAGAATATCCAAATAGCTTTAAAGAATTAAAAAAAGCTAATGGTTCAAATATCTCTATTGTATTTAATGTAAATAATTTCAATGAAGCGGTAAGAAAATTAGAAGAACAAAATGTAAAGGTGATTAATGGACCTATGGAAAATTATATATTTATAAATGATCCAAATGGCGTGAAAATTGGAATTAGACAAAGGCATTAAAAGATACATTAGCATGAAAAGATTAATTTGTCATGGTGATAAATGTAAATTTCATACTATGAAATTATAAATAATAGTAATGCAAATAACCAGTTAATTTATT
>NZ_DLCT01000003.1:319495-345289 GCF_002480755.1 Clostridium sp. UBA7791
AATAAATTAACTGGTTATTTTATTTTTAGATATAGATAAATTATAAATGTAAATATAATAAACTCTTCAAAAAAATTATTGATAAATTTATTTTTTATAAAACCTTAGATAAGAAATCTATAGTTCTAGAGTTTTTAGGATTTCCAAAAAGTTCATCTGGAGTGCCTTCTTCTAGAATTTTTCCTTCATCCATAAATAAAATTCTATCCCCAACTTCTCTTGCAAAGCCCATTTCATGGGTTACTACCACCATGGTCATACCTTCTTTGGCTAGTTCTTTCATAACATTTAAAACTTCACCAACCATTTCAGGATCTAAAGCAGAGGTAGGTTCGTCAAATAGCATTACATCTGGGTTCATGGCTAAAGCTCTGGCTATTGCTATCCTTTGCTTTTGTCCACCAGATAAGGAGCTTGGATAAGCGCTAGCTTTATCTGTTAGACCTACCATTTTTAAAAGAGATAGAGCTTTTTCATTAGCGGATTGAACCTTTTCACCTTTTACCTTAATAGGTGATATAGTTATATTTTCTAATACTGATTTATGAGGAAAGAGATTAAATTGCTGAAATACCATCCCCATTTTTTCTCTTAGTTTATTTATATTAGCCTTTTTATCAGTGATATTATTTCCTTCAAATATAATTTCTCCTGAAGTCGGCTCTTCTAGTAGATTAAGACAACGTAAGAAGGTAGACTTACCAGAACCAGAAGGGCCGATAATTACAACAACTTCTCCTTTAGTTATATGTTCATCAATTCCCTTTAAAACTTCTAGTTCTCCAAAGTTTTTCTTTAAATTTTTAACGTGAATCATTTCCTTTAAGTCTCCTTTCTGCATAAGCCATTAATCTTCCTAGAGTAAATGTCAGGATAAAGTAGCAGATTGCTGCTACAATTAAAGGTTCAAAGTTTCTATAGGTGGCACCTGTAACTAGCTTAGCACCATAAGTAATTTCTGCTACACCTATAGCTGATGCCATAGATGATTCCTTTATTATAGCCACAAACTCATTACCAATAGCAGGTAAAATATTTCTTATGGCTTGTGGTAATATAATATGTTGCATGGCCATTCTTTGATTCATACCTAGACTTCTTGCAGCCTCTAATTGTCCTTTATCTACTGCATCAATTCCACTTCTTATTATTTCTGCCACATAAGCTCCTGAGTTAAGTGAAAGTGCTATTACACAAGCTACTAAAGGAGTAAGCTTAACTCCAAAGGAGGTTGTACCAAAATATACTATAAAAATTTGTAGTAATAAAGGTGTTCCTCTTATGAATTCTATATAAATAGAAGCTATAACCTTAGGAATAGGTACTTTTAATACAGATAACTTTGACCTTTTCATGAAGCAAAGAAGGGTTCCTAGGATTGCTCCAAATAGAACTGATAGCATTGCTACTAATAAAGTCCATTGAATACCTTCTATAAACACTGGATAATATTTTTCTAAAAACTTAAAACTTAAATTAGACATAGCTTCCTCCTTTGTAGCTAGTAAAAATTATTGAGCTGTAACCTCATCTTTACTTAATTTTATAGCTTCTTTATAAAACTCTTGTATTTTACCTTCAGATTCTAATCTTTCTAATGTTTTATTAACTGCTTCTAGTAAAGTAGCTTGTCCCTTTGGAAGAGCTATAGCAGAACCACCACCGGAAGTATCATTAATTTTTTCTTTTGCAACAGCTAATTCTTCATGAACTATAGCTTGTATATCAGCTACTGGAAGTTCAACAATTACTGCATCTAAGTTTCCAGCTATTAAATCTTGAATTAAAGTTGGAACTTGTGCTAATAGCTTAACATCAGCATTTTCAATTCCCTGAGCTAAAGTGGCTTGTGTAGAACCATTTTGAGCTCCTACTTTTTTACCTTTTAAATCATCAATACTTTTAATAGTTTCAGAATTGTTTTTATTTATCAATATTCCTTGTTCTGCTTGGAAATATATATTTGAGAAATCTATAACTTCTTTTCTTTCTTCATTAACTGATAATCCAGACACTCCTAAATCAATGATTCCATTTCTTGTAGCATCACAAATAGTGCTAAATTCCATCTCTTGAATTTCGTATTCTACACCCAAATCTTTAGCAATTTCACTTACTAGAGATATGTCTAGACCAACGGTTTTCTTTTCACCATTTTCCATTATAAAGAATTCATAAGGTGCGTAATCAACACTCATACCTACTTTTAATTTTCCTTCTTTTTTTATTTTTGATAGCAAGTCCACCTCTTCTTTATTACCGCATGCCATTAAAGATAGTGACATGGTACCTACCATAGCTAGTGCAAAAATTTTCTTTAGTATACCTTTTTTCATTGTTGTATCCCCCTTGTATAATAATTTAATACTGTTGCATAATTATACAACTATAACTTATAAATATGCAACAGTTTTTCAATATTTTCTTTAAAAAGATTTATATTTATTAAAAAAACTTATATTTATTTAGGTTAAAATGCTATATTAGGGGAAAATAAATTATGAAAACCATTGTGAACTCAATGATGACGTGATAATATTACTATGTTGTTAAAATGAGGGCTTATTACTAAATGGTACAGCTCTAGAAAACTTATTTATGTTGAAATCAAGAGGAGTAAAATTATGAAATTATCAGAAAAAGCTAAGAATCGACAAATGAATAAAGAAGCTATCATTTCTATTATTTTGTATATACTTTATTTTATTTGGTGGTATGTTACTGGCTTTGGGCTAGGAAGTGGAGATCCATCTACTTATAAATATGTAATGGGACTACCATTGTGGTTTGTATTAAGTAGTTTTGTAGGACCATTAATACTTATTGTAGCAGTAACATTTACTGTAAAGTATTTATTTGTGGATATGGATTTGGAAAGTGATGAAGAACAAAAGAAGAATCATAAGGAAAAATAAAGTGGGGAATGTAGAATGGAAAAAATGTTAATTGTAATACCAATTATTCTTTATTTAGCATTAAACTTATTTGTAGGAGTTTGGATTAGCAAAAACTCAGCAAAAGAAAATGCTAAAAATGGATTTATAAATAATTACTTCATAGGTGGAAGATCTATGGGAGGGTTTGTTCTTGCCATGACATTAATAGCAACTTATACCAGTGCTAGTAGTTTTATTGGTGGACCTGGAATTGCTTATTCTGTAGGATTAAGTTGGGTATTTGTAGCAGTAACTCAAGTTCCAACAGCATTTTTAACACTAGGAATCTTAGGAAAAAAGCTAGCTATAATATCAAGAAAAATTAATGCTGTAACAGTTACAGATTATTTATACAAAAGATATAAATCACCAACAGTAGTTATAATGGCATCTATTGCTTTAGTAGTATTTTTTATTGTAACTATGGTGGCTCAGTTTATTGGAGGAGCTGTACTTTTTCAGTCTATTACAGGATTTTCTTATTTGGTAGGACTAATTCTTTTCGGTACAATAGTAATTATATATACTACCATAGGAGGGTTTAAAGCAGTAGTAGTTACTGACACAATTCAAGGAATTATAATGATAATAGGTACAGGTCTAATTATTTACTCCATTATAAAGGTTGGCGGGGGAATGGATACTATTTCAGCTACTTTAAATGAAGTTAATCCAGTATGGAATACCCCTTTATCTGGAGAACATTTTAGTAAAGGATACATCATGTCCTTTTGGGTATTAGTAGGAGTAGGAACCCTTGGACTTCCTCAAAACACAGTTAGAGCTATGGGATTTAAGAATAGTAAATCCATGCATGATGCCATGATTTATGGAACAGTAGTATTTTTTATTTTAATGTTTGGAATGCTTTTAGCGGGAGTACTTTCTGCAGCAATTCTTCCAAAGGGAATTACAAATTCAGATACTGTTATTCCAACTTTAGTAATTAATATTATGCATCCTGTAGCTGCTGGAATATTTCTTGCAGCACCACTAGCAGCAGTTATGTCAACGGTATCCTCTATGTTAATCTTATCTTCTGCTGCAATTATAAAAGATATATATATGAACTACATTATGAAAAATTATGATGTAAAAGAAGGTAAAGATTTTGAAAAGAAAATATCAAAAATGAGTCTATGGTCCACAGCAATTATAGGACTTATAGTGTTTATTCTTGCAATACAACCTCCATCATTACTTACTTTTATTAATCTGTTTGCTTTTGGTGGATTAGAGGCTGCTTTCTTTTGTCCAGTGGTCTTTGGTTTATATTGGAAAAGGGCTAATGCTATGGGTGCTATAATATCTATGATTTGTGGTGTTGGTTCCTTTATAATATTTTACATCACAAAGTTTGCACCAATGGGAGTTCAACCTATAGTGCCGGCTCTTGTGGTAGCTATAATTACATTCTTAATGGGAAGTTATATTGGGAAAAAACCAGATAGAGATGTAATAGAATTATTCTATGGTATAGAAGAATAAAATGTTTAAATGAGTTTAGAGTTATATCAAAACAAGATTAATGTTAAATTAATATTGAACTTATATTTATTTTAAATGAATGTACAATATTTAATTAAGATTAGAAAATTGTTTTGATATAACTCTTTTTTTAGTTTCCTATCTTCATTAGTATTCAAAAAATACTAGTAAGTTTTTAATTAAAGATGATACTACAAAATAACTTAAGGTATAATAGAATAATATAGAATTAGAGTTTATTTATAGGGGGTAGGGGAAAATGACCAATATATATTTTGTTAGACATTGTGAGCCTGACTTTTCAATTCATGAAGATTTAATTAGACCATTAACGGATAAAGGATTAAAAGATAGTAAAAGGATAGCAGAAGTATTAAAAAGTAAAAAAATACATGGAATTTATTCAAGTCCATATAAACGTGCAATAGATACGGTTAAAGAGCTAGCTGATGCGTTAAATTTAAAGGTAGTAACTAAAGAGGATTTAAGGGAGCGGACTATTACAGATCAATGGATAGATGATTTTAATGAATTTGTAAAATGTCAATGGGAGGATTTTGAGTACAAGCTTTCTAAGGGTGAATGTCTTAGACAGGTGCAAGAGAGAAATATAACAGCATTAAAAGAAATATTAAATGAGAATAAAGGCAAAAATGTAGTAATAGGTACTCATGGCATAGCTTTAAGTACAATATTGAATTATTATAATAAAACTTTTGGTTATGAGGAGTTTAATAGAATAAAAAGTATTATGCCTTGGATTATTGTTATGGAATTTAAGGGTGAGGAATTTATAGGGTTTAAAGAAATAGATATAGATTAATGGAGGAGGAACAAAATTGAGAATACTTCATACTGGAGATTGGCATCTAGGAAAAAATCTAGAGGGTCAGAGTAGGATGGATGAGCAAGAAGAGTTTTTAAAGGACTTTGTAAATATAGTAGAGGAAAATAATATAGATTTGGTTATTATTGCAGGAGATGTCTATGATACAAGTAATCCACCAGCTAGAGCTGAAAAAATGTTTTATGATACTTTAAAGAGAATTTCTAGAAATGGTGAAAGGCTAACCCTTGTAATATCAGGAAATCATGATAATCCAGAGAGATTAGTGGCAGCGGGTCCTTTAGCTATGGACCATGGAATAATTATGGTGGGAACTCCAAAAACTGTAGTTCAACCAGGGAGCTATGGAAAACACAGACTTATTGAATCTGGAGAAGGGTTTATTGAAATTGAAGTTAATGGAGAAAGAGCAGTTATATTAACAGTACCCTATCCCAGTGAAAAAAGATTAAATGAAATATTGTATAGTGGCATGGAAAGTGAAGAAGAAAAGTTAATGTCTTACAGTGATAGAATACATGAATTATTTCACACTTTAGAAGGTCATTATAGAGAAGACACTATAAATTTAGTAGTATCACACCTATTTGCCATGGGAAGTGAAGAAAGTGGTTCAGAGAGAAGCATACAACTAGGAGGAAGCTACATAGTAAATGGCAGTTGTTTTCCAGAGTCAGCTCAATATATAGCTCTTGGTCATGTGCATAAGCCTCAAATAGTCCCTGGAACTAATAAAAGAGCACGATACTCAGGTTCACCTCTTCATTATAATAAAAAGGAAATTAGCTTTAAAAATAAATGTTTTATAGTAGATGTGAAGGCTGGAGAAGATAGCGTTATAGAAGAGGTGGAAATAAAGGTTTATAAGCCCATTGAGGTGTGGAAATGTAATGGAGTAGAGGAAGCTATCTTAAAGTGTGAGGAAAATAAGGATAGAAATTGTTGGGTTTATCTTGAAATTTCTACAGATAGATATATAAATGAAGATGAAATAAAGAAAATGAAGATATTAAAAAGAGATATCCTAGAAATTATGCCTAAGATTATAGGGGTGGAGGAAGAGGATGAAAATGCTAGGAGTCTTTCTGAAAAATCCTTTGAAGAGATATTTAAGGATTTTTATAAAAGAGAAAGAGGAGTAGATGCAGAGGATGAAGTGGTTGATTTACTTATGTCTATAATTTCGGAAGAAGGAGGCCAAGATAATGAAACCAATTAGTCTTAAAATTAAGGGATTAAATAGCTTTAATGAAGAGCAATTTATAGATTTTGAAAAGCTTACGGAGCAAGGCTTTTTTGGTATATTTGGACCTACTGGCAGTGGAAAATCTACAGTATTAGATGGAATAACTTTAGCTTTATATGGAGAGGTTTCAAGAAAAAGTTCAAACTTTATAAATACTAATTGTGATAGCCTAGCTTTAAGTTATACCTTTCAAATTTCAGGAGCAAAGCCTAAGAGATATGTTGTAGATAGAGAATTTAAAAGGGATAAGAAAACGGGCAATCCTATATCAGGAAAATGTAAGATAATAGATATGACTTTTGAGGAGCCCATAATTTTAGCAGATAAGGTGAAGGAAGTTACTGCAGCTTGTAGAGAGATTATAGGATTAAGTTTAGAGGATTTTACTAGAACTGTAGTGTTACCTCAAGGGAAATTTAGTGAGTTTTTAAGGTTAGAGGGTAGAATGAGAAGAGATATGCTTGAGAGATTATTTAATTTACAAAAGTATGGAGATAATCTTTCAAGTAAGTTAAAGGCTGAAGTAATCAAGGAAGAAAGTAAATACAAGGAGCTATCTGGTGAGCTTAAGGGTTATGAAAATATAAATGAGTATACATTAAAAGAAAAAGAGGATGAACTAAAAGCTTCAACAGATATACTAAAAAAAGGTAATGAGGAACTTAAGAAGTTAGCAGAAGATTTTAAGGAAAAAGAAGAAGTTTGGAAGTTAAGCTTAGATATTAAAGACTATGAGGAAAAGAAAAAAACTCTAATGGGAAAAGCTGAAGAAATAGAAGAGTATAAGGAAAAACTAAAAATTGGTGAAGGTGCAGCTAGGGTTTTACCTTATATAGAAAGCTATGAAAATACTCTAAGTGATTTAAAAGCCTCGAAGGAAAAGGAAAATGCCTTAAATCTCCAATATGAAAAATTAAAAGTAGAAAAAGATGAACTAGAAAGTAAGTGGAATTTTTGGAGAAAGAAAAAGGATAAGGAATTACCTGACTTAAAAGTAAAAGAAGAAAAGGTTAAGGATGCTTTAATAGAAAAGAAAAATTTAGGTGCTTTAAAAGTTAATATTAGTGAGTTAAGAGAAAGTGTTAAAAGCTTAAATGAGCAGGGACAGAAAGCTCAGGGAGAAATAGATATTCTAGATAAAAGAATTCTTAAAGGTGGAAATGTTATAAAAGAAACTGAGATGAAGTTTGAAGCCCTTAAGATAGATAGTGACTTAAAGGAAAAGGTTCAAAGGGGTATTAGACTTAATGAAAGATTTTTAGACTTAAAAGCTTTAGTAGATAAAGATAGATTAACCTTAACAAAACTTAAAAAGTTTATGGAAGAAGAACACGTAAAAGAGGATTTATGCAGAGAAGAACTTAGTAAAAAGGAAGCATTGATTAAAGAAAAGGAAGAGAAGTTAGAGAAACTAATTAATACTTGTCCAGGAGAATCTACTGATCTTTTGAATCTTCAAAGAAGGATATCTGAGGAAACAGAAAAGACTAAAAAATATAGCCTTGCAACTGAAGTTATTATAAGCTCAGAAGAAATTATTAAAAGTTTAAGGGAAGCAGTAAATAAATATGAGAAAAATAAGTCTAGTATAGATGAGGCCATTAAAGGTTTAAAAGCAGAAATACTAGAGCTGCAGGTTGAGACTTTAGCAAGTGAGCTTAGAGAAAATTTAAATAAGGGTGAACCTTGTCCTGTTTGTGGTTCTTTAGAGCATCATGTTGAGAATATAAGGCATATAGAAAACCTAGACTTAACTGGAAAAAATGAAAAACTGCATAACTTTGAAAATCAACTTAAGGAAATAGAAATGAATATTACTAGGGACAACACTAAAATCTTAAATTTAGAAGAAAACATTAAGGCTAAAGAACTAGAAATAAAAGCTTTAGGGGATGATTTTAAAGTTGGGAATCTAGCAATATTAGAAGATAAATTTAAAGCACTAGATAAAGAACTGTCACAGTATAATAAAGATAAAGAAGTTTTAGAGACTGTTATAAAAATCTTAAAAGAAGAAAAACTATCCTTAGAAGGGAAAAGAAATACTATTAAATCAGTAGTAGAAGAAAAGGAAAAGCAATATAAGGATGTAGAGCTAGAATTTAATAAAAATACTCTATCGTGTAGTGCTTTAGAAAATGATATAAGTAGCATAAAAAGTTCTATAAATGTAGAAAATTTTCAAGAAAAAAATGAAGAAATATTAAGGATAGAAAAAGAAAGAGAAGAGTTAGAAAAGAACATAAGAAAGTATAGAAAGGGATTAGATGATCTAATAGATAGCAAGGAATCCCTACAAATAAGCATAAATTCTCTTAGAGAAAACTTAGCTAAAGAGAAATCTACCCTTATAGAAAAAGAAAAAAGTGCAGAGGAGAAGGAGCTTAAAATAAAAGCTAAGGTAGGAGAACTCGATAATCTCAAGGACTTATTAATGCAGCTGCAGGAAGAAATAGAGACTATAGAAGATTCCTTTAATGGTTATGATAAGAAAAAGGAATCCATGGAAAAAGACTTTAAAAGCTGTAATGAAGCTTTAATAGAAATCATAAGTAAGGTTAGACAGTTAGATAAACGAGAGGCAGAAGAAAGAACTTACTTGAAGGATTGCTTAAGGAAGGAAAGTTTTGAAGATATAGAGCAGGTTAAAGATAATGTGATTTCTAAGGTGAAAATGGAGAGATTAAAGACATTTATTGAAGAGTATAATAACAGCATATCCAAGATTAATGGGGCTATTGAAAGTTTACTTATAAAGATAAATGGAAGAGAAGTAAGTGAAGAAGCTTGGCAGCAGGTTCAAGAAGAAAAAGCTATAAAAGAAGAGGAAATAAAAGCTTTTACGGAAGTAAATATAAGATGTTCAGAAGAAGTTAATTATATAAAGAAAAAACTATTGGAGTTAAAGGAATTGTTAGATAAAAAAGAAAAATTAGATCATAAATTAGCTCTTCTTGATGATTTAGAAAAGCTATTTAAGGGTAAAAAGTTTGTTGAATTTGTAGCTGCTACTAGACTAAAATATGTATCCATGGAAGCCTCTAAAAGACTTAAGGAAATTACTAGTGGAACTTATGGTTTAGAAGTAGATGAACAGGGCAAATTTATAATAAGAGACTATAAAAATGGAGGAGCCTCAAGGGATGCATCCACACTTTCAGGAGGAGAGACATTCCTAACATCCTTAGCTTTAGCCTTAGCACTATCCTCAGAAATTCAACTTAAGGGAACAGCACCCTTAGAGCTATTTTTCTTAGATGAAGGCTTTGGAACACTAGATGATGACTTACTAGAAGTAGTTATGAGCTCCTTAGAGAGAATTCATAATGATAAACTTAAGGTAGGAATAATAAGTCACGTAGAATCTATAAAAAATAGGGTACCAGTAAAATTAGTAATTACTCCAGCGGAATCAGGTAGAGGTGGAAGTAAAGTTAAGATTGAAAGAAGTTAATTGCAACAATGATTTTTAATGTTATAATAGATTATTGGCATTAAGAGAAATGTAAATGAGGATGTAACTTAAGATAAGAAGTTTTATTGGTTAAATACAAACTCTATGTATGGCAAAATAAATATGTAAAGTGAGAAAAAGATATGAGATATGAAAGATTAGAAAAGCAAATAAATAGACTAGACAATGATATTGATTCTATGGGAGTAGCAAAGAAGTATTTATCAAATATTGATGAAATTAATGAGGTAATTAAAGAATTAAATGAAAAAAGAATAGGCCTTGCTAATGAGCTGTATTTTGAAGATCATTCATCCTATGCACAATGCTGTATAGAGATAAGCAATGTAATTGATAGACCTCTTGGTCAAGAAGCACAAGCTGAATTACTTGAGACTATAAAAGAAATCTTTGGAAGAAAGTCTCCAAATGTAAGCAAAAAAAGTTATGGACTTAATGCTTGGCTTAAAGAACTGGATATAGAATATAAGTGGATTGAAAAAGAAAATGAAGATTGGGCTACATTAATAATAAGTGGATTTGGATTACACGAATAAAATAAAAAAATATTCTTAATTTTATATTGACGAAATAAATATATTTGTATATTATAGATAATAATATCAATAATAGCTATGATGAGAAAAGTAGATATTTAATTTCTTTTACAGAGAGCTCCAGGTGCTGAAAAGGAGTAAAGATGTATTTATCGAAACAAGGCTCTGAGCTTCATACGGATTCTTTAAAGATGATGCTATGACGTAGGTCTACGTTACAGGACTAGAGTATAAGTATTTTTAATACCGTACTTGATAAGATTGATATGGTGACATATCTATGAATTTAGGTGGCAACGCGAAGATATAACTCTCGCCCTAAGGACTATAACAGTCCTAGGGTGGGAGTTTTTTTACGAGCAAAGCGAAAAGTTGCTTTAGCAACGTCACTCCAAATTTTATATTTGGTTAAGTGAAAAACTATAAAATCTTAAAATTAAAATTTATATATAAATTGGAGGTGAATTTAGTAAAGCTTGAAAAAAGCTTTACTAAGTGGATATGTGTAATGAAAATGATTCTTTAAACTTTGTAGATAGACTAGTGAAGGAAGATATTAATGAGGGGAAATGTGATGAAATTCATACTCGGTTTCCTCCTGAACCTAATGGATATCTCCATATAGGAAGTGCTTATGCAATAAATATAAGCTATGGAATTGCTAAAAAGTATAACGGAAAATTCAACTTAAGATTTGATGACACTAACCCAGGTAAAGAAGACCATGAGTATGTAGATGCTATTATTGAAGATATGAAGTGGATGGGGTTTGACTATGAGGATAGACTTTTTTATGGTTCAGATTACAGTGAAAAAATATATAACTATGCTTTATATTTAATAAGAAAGGGAAAGGCTTATGTATGTAATTTAACTCCCGATGAAGTAAGAGAGTATAGGGGAACTTTAACAACACCAGGTAAAAATAGTCCGTATAGAGATAGAACTATTGAAGAAAACTTAGAGTTATTTGATAAAATGAAGGCTGGTAAATATAAAGAGGGAGAAGCTGTGTTAAGAGCAAAAATAGATATGGCAAGTCCCAATATGAATATGAGAGACCCAGTTATTTATAGAATATCATATACGCAACACTATAAAACTGGTACTCAATGGTGCATATATCCTATGTATGACTATGCTCATCCAATTCAAGACTATATTGAAGGGGTTTCTCATTCCTTATGTTCTAATGAATTCAAAGATCATAGACCTCTTTATGAATGGGTTTTAAATGAGTTAGATTTAGAAAATCCAAAGCCAAGACAAATTGAATTTGGAAGAATGAATTTAAGTGGAGTAGTTACAAGTAAGAGATATTTAAAGATGTTAGTAGCTAGTGGAGAAGTTGATGGATGGGATGATCCAAGACTTTCAACTTTAAAGGGAATGAGAAGAAGAGGATATACACGAGAGGCAATTTTAAACTTTTTAAGAGAAATTGGAGTTGCTAAGGCTGATACTTTGGTAGATGTTGCTATGCTAGAGAATTCATTAAGACAAGATTTGAAATTAAAGGTACCTTCTGTTATGGCAGTTCTTGATCCAATAAAAGTTATAGTAACAAATTTGTCAGAAGAACATTTAGAGTATTTAACCATTGAAAATAATGGTGAAAATGAAGAGTTAGGCAAGAGAGAGATGCCTTTTACTAAAGAATTGTATATTGAAAGAGAGGATTTTAGTGAAAATCCACCTAAGAAATATAATAGATTAGTATTAGATGGAGAAGTTAGACTTAAGGGAGCATATTTTATAAAGTGTAATGAGGTAATAAAGAATGAATCTGGTGAAATAGTAGAGCTTAGATGTAGCTATGATCCAGAGACTAAGAGTGGTAGCGGTTTTACTGGAAGAAAAGTTAAGGGTACAATTCACTGGGTAAGTGCAAAGTATGGAGTACCTTGTGAAGTTAGATTGTTTGAGAATTTATTTAATGATGCTCCATCTGGAGATGATTTATTTGAATATATAAATAAAAATTCCTTAGAAGTAAAGAAAAATGCAATTATTGAACCAGCAGCGCTTAGACTAAACGAAGAAGGTAGATTTCAATTTATAAGACATGGATACTTTATAAGAGATACTAGATTATCTAAAGAAAAGCTAGTATTTAATAGAACTGTATCTTTGAAGAGCTCTTATAAAAAGTAAGTCAGTGTATATAAGAAAAATCCATTAGAAATAAAGTATAGAAAATAGCCCAAGGGATAAAGAAAATCCTTTGGGCTATTTTTATATAAGTAGGATAAGAAATTACATTAGTTTTTCCTGTATTATTTTGTGTAATTATCGAAATAACCTTGGATGAAGATTATAGGAGTTCCCTTATCTCCACTTCCAGAAGTTAAGTCAGATAATGAACCTATAAGATCAGTAAGTCTTCTTGGAGTAGTACCTTGTGATTCCATAGCACCTACTAAATCAGATTCTTTATTTTTAATATATTCAGAGATAGCAGACTTAAGTTCTTCACCTTTTAAATCAGCAAAGTTATTATCAGCAAGATATTTTAACTTAACTTCATTTGGTGTTCCTTCAAGTCCTGGAGTATATGCAGGTGATACAACTGGGTCTGCAAGTTCCCAAATCTTACCTACTGGGTCTTTGAATGCTCCATCTCCATAAATCATAACTTCAACAGTTTTTCCAGTTTTCTCTTTAATCATAGCTTGTATGTTATCAACTACTGGTTGGCAGTTACGAGGGAAAAGTTTAACTGTTTCCTCTGTAGATTTGTTTGAGCCTAAAAGTCCATAAGCTTCATTGAATCCACTACCATCAATTGATGAAGATAAAATATCATCAAGACTATAAATCTTTTCTCCACCATTTGCCTTAAGTATTTTCTTAGTTCTGAATCTAGTGTGAATGTCACAAGTAAGTACACTCTTTGTATAATCTAATATAGTTTTTGGATTATTTGAGAATATAACTTCACACTCTATTCCATAGCTTTCAACTAGAGATTTGTAATATTCAATATAATCAACACCGGTAAATGGATGTTTATTAAATCCAAAGTGTTCACGGAATTGCTTTTCAGTTAGAACATCTGTCCAAGGATTAACTCCTTTTTCATCTAGGATATCTAAGTCTACTAAATGGTTACCAACTTCATCAGAAGGATAGCTAAGCATTAAAACAATTTTCTTAGCACCCTTTGCAATACCACGAAGGCATATAGCAAAACGGTTACGGCTTAATATTGGGAATATTACTCCTACAGTATCTTCACCAAACTTTGAGCTTACATCTTTAGCAATATTGTCTATAGAAGCATAGTTTCCTTGTGCACGAGCAACTACAGATTCAGTTACAGTAACTACATCTTTATCATTAATTGAGAAACCTTCAACTTTAGCAGCAGTTAGCACGCTATCTACAACGATTTCTTCAATGTTATCTCCTTTGTTTATGATTGGGCAACGAAGTCCTCTAACAACAGTTCCAACGACTCTTTCCAATTATAACATCTCCTTTATGTAAAATTACATTAATTTTTAAAACCTACACTTGTAATATACACCATTTTAGTGGTATAAGTAAAATAAATAGATTAAATAGTAGATATAAGGAGTGCTTATATGATAAGTAAATTAGATTTATATAAGGTGTTTTGTATGGTTGGAAAGCATGAAAGTTTTTCAAGAGCTGCTAAAGAGTTATACATGACTCAACCCGCAGTAAGTCAATCTATTATGCAATTAGAAAGAGAACTAGATATAAGGCTTTTCACAAGAACTTCTAAAGGGGTTATACTTACAAATGAGGGGCGAATTTTATTTGAATATGCTAGCTCTGCCATGAATTTGATACATGTTGGAGAAGATAAACTTTTAAAAATTAAAAATATGATGATAGGAGATTTAAAAATAGGTGTAGGAGATACCATATCAAGATATTTTTTATTACCCTATTTAGAACAATTTCACAAGGAATATCCCAATATTAAGTTTAAAATAATAAATGCCACAACCTTAGAGCTTTGTGCTAGTGTAAAGTCAGGGGAAATAGATATTGCAATTTGTAATTTTCCTATTGAAGATTCCGCACTGGAACTTAGAGAATGTATGGATATTCATGATATATTTGTCTGTGGAAATAAGTACAAGAACCGTTGCTCTAGACCCATTAGCCTAGAAGAAATAACAAAATTACCATTAATATTATTAGAATCTAAATCTATATCAAGGCAATACATAGAAAAATATATGTTATCTAAAGGAATTAAAATTACTGCTGAAATCGAATTAGGATCTTATGATTTATTATTAGAATTCGCAAGGGCAAACTTAGGAATAGCCTGTGTTATTAAAGAATTTTCAAAAGAATATTTAGAAAAGGGAACAGTATATAAAGTGAAATTAAAAGAAGAAATACCTAAAAGAAGTATAGGGCTATGTTTTTTAAAGAGTGTGTCCCTTTCTCCCGCAACTACAAAATTTATTGAAATACTAGAGCATAAAACAGACATATAGGACAAAAACATATACAAAAATAGAATATACCCTGAAAGCTTAACACACAAAATAGAGGATTACTTAACAGGGTATTTTGTATTAACTAAAAATGACTACTTACTTCTTCTCTTTCAATTCTTTTTACATCTTTTAATCTTAAATGAGTTACGTCCATAATTTTATCATAGGATTCTCCATCTATAAGCATTTGTTTAGCTTTTTCACGTAGCTCAGGGTTATCTTCTAATTTCATAAATTTAACCTCCTTCAACATTTCGTTCAACCTTATTTTGTGATTATTATAAAAAACTATTCATATATATAGGAGCGCAATTAGGTATTTATTGAATGGTATAGTTGAATTTGTAAATCCGCAATGTTATAATAAATATAATTTAATAGATAGCTAGGGGTGCCAATTTGGCTGAGAAGGAAAGTCCTAACTCTAAGAACCTGATATGGTTAGTACCATCGGAGGGAAGCAAATAATAAGTCTTATTTTTATATAAAATAAAAGTCTTGCTTATGCAAAATTAGTATTTTTATAAAAGCTTAAGTAAAGATATAATTTTAATTATTAATATCTAAACTTAAATAAGAAGATATTGTTATATGAGTTATTGAGATTTTCAACACCTAGCATTTGTTAGGTGTTTTTTATTTGTAAAAGTAAGTTAGTTAATGTACATAGGTATTGAAAGAAGGTGAAAATATGAAGGTTAATGGAAAAAGTGTAGATATGAATGGAATAACTACTATAAGCAGTTTGCTAAGTAAGTTAGATGTTAATGAAGAAAAGGTAGTATTGGAATTAAATAAAGAAATAGTACCAAGAGAAAATTATTGGGAAATATATTTAAAAGAGGAGGATATTATAGAAGTTATATCTTTTGTAGGGGGAGGCTAAAGAGAAATTATAAATATATTTCAAAAGACTTTTACAGAAAGATGTAGAGTGGTGGATTTGTTTGAATGAGAAAATTAAAATTAAAGTTAATGAAAACATAGAAGAAGTTAATAAGGGTGAAACATGTCTTGGTTTAAAGGATAGGCTTAATCCTAGTTGTGATGTTGTGATACTAAATGGATTTCCTTTAGTTAAAGATAAGATATTAAAGGAAGGTGACAACATTGTTTTTATAAAGAGAGGACAAGTTCCAAGTAAAAGTGAACTTAGAGGTGTTATGATGGCAAGGCATACACCAGGGGTACATGAAAAAGTATCAAAGGCAAGAGTAGCCATTGCAGGTGTAGGAGGCCTTGGGTCCAATATTGCTATATCCTTAGCACGGTTAGGAGTGGGATTTATAAAAATAATAGATTTTGATGTGGTAGAACCATCAAATTTAAATAGACAGCAATACTTAATAAGAGATATAGGAGAATATAAGGTTATTGCTTTAAAAAAACAACTCTTAGACATAAATCCATTTATAGAGATAAATGAAAAAATTGAGAAAATAGAAAAGGGGAATATAAAAGAATTATTTGAAGATGTAGATATTGTGTTAGAAGCTTTTGATAGTGCAAATTATAAAGCAATGTTGTGTAATGAGATATTAACTAAAGTTAAGGAATCAGTCCTTATAGCATCATCAGGTATGGCAGGTTTTTATTCTTCTAATGATATACAAACTAAAAAGATAAACGATAGGTTTTATATTTGTGGAGATGGAGTAAATGAAGCTAAAGAAGGATCTGGACTCATGGCACCAAGGGTAGCAATATGTGCAAATCATATGGCAAATATGGCACTTAGAATTATGTTGAAAGAAGGGGAAAGTTAAAATGGAAGATATGTTAAAAATAGGTGGAGTAGAATTAAAAAATAGATTATTTGTAGGTACAGGTAAGTATCCGTCTAATAAACTTATAAAGGAAGTCTTGAGTGAAAGTAATTCACAGGTTATTACCTTGGCCTTAAGAAGGATAGATTTAGATAATAAGGAAGAAGATATTTTATCTAATATACCTAAGGATGTTATTTTATTGCCCAATACATCAGGGGCAACTAATGCAGAAGAGGCAGTTAGGATTGCAAGAATTGCCAAAGCTATGGGATGTGGTAACTGGATAAAAATTGAGGTTATATCGGATTCAAAGTATCTGCTTCCGGATAATGAAGAAACTATAAAAGCTACAGAAATATTATCTAAAGAAGGATTTACAGTACTCCCATATATGTGTCCAGATTTATATGCAGGGAGAAGATTAATAGAAGCGGGAGCATCGGCGGTTATGCCTTTAGGAGCACCTATAGGAAGTAATAGAGGTATAAGAACTAAGGAACTTATTGAAATAATGATAGATGAACTAGATATTCCAATTATAGTTGATGCTGGAATAGGAAAGCCATCACAAGCAATGGAAGCTATGGAAATGGGAGCAGCGGCATGTCTTGTTAATACAGCTATAGCTTCTTCAAAAAATCCAGCTAATATGGCAAAAGCCTTTAGTATGGCGGTAGAAGGTGGACGACTTGCTTATTTATCAAAATTTGGGACTGTTTCTAAAAGTGGAAATGCATCCTCACCACTCACAGGATTTTTAGGAGAGTAAAAAACTTTACACTAACGGAAAATTTGAGGAGATGAAAAAATGAGTTTTTATAGTACCATAGAAAAATTTAAGGATTTTGACCTTGATAGATATTGGAGTAGGGTAAAAGTAGAAGATGTAGAGAGAAGTATTAATGAAAAAAATCCAAATTATGAGGACTTGCTTAATTTATTATCACCAGTAGCAGAAAAAGTATTAGAAGATATGGCAGTAAAGGCAAGGGAATTATCGTTAAGACACTTTGGAAGAACTATTTTATTATATACTCCAATTTATATTTCAAATTATTGTGTTAATAAATGCTCTTATTGTGGATATAATCTTGAAAATTCTATAAGTAGAAAAAAGCTAACTTTGGAGGAAATAAAATCAGAATCAGAAGCAGTTGCTAAACAAGGATTTAAGCACATTATTCTATTAACAGGAGAAAGTCAAATTCATTCCCCAACTAGGTATATAGTAGATGCTATAAAAGTAATGAAAGAATACTTTCCATCTATAACCTTAGAGGTACAGCCTTTAAGTGAAGAGGATTATAAAAAAACTGTAGAAGTGGGAGCAGAAGGTCTTACTGTATACCAAGAAACCTATGATGAAGAAATTTATGATAGAGTTCATTTATCAGGACCTAAAAAGAATTATAAATTTAGATTAGATACTCCAGAAAGAGGAGCAAGAGCTGGAATGAGAAGTATAAGTATAGGAGCTCTTCTTGGACTAGGTGATTTTAGAAGAGATGCCTTTTTCACAGCTCTTCATGGAGAGTATATTAGAAAGAAATATCCACATGTAGAAGTGACTTATTCACCTCCAAGAATCAGACCTTGTGAGGGAGGATTAAAGGAGTTAAATCCAGTGGAAGATAAAAAAATGGTACAAGTTATGTTAGCTTATAAAATCTTTGCACAGCAAAGTGGAATAAATGTTTCTACACGAGAAGATCATGAAATGAGAAAAAACCTTATACCTTTAGGAATCACCAAGATGAGTGCAGGTGTGTCTACAGAGGTTGGAGGTCATGCATTAAAAACTAAAGGTACATCACAATTTTCCATAAATGATGAAGGTTCAGTAGAAGAAATAAAAGAAATGATAATAGAAGTAGGGTTTCAACCAATATTTAAGGATTGGGAAAGAATTTGATTTACCTAATAACAAATAGGCATTTAGTTAGTGAAGAAAAATATTTTAAAACCCTGCAAGAAGCTTCACTGGCTGGTGTGGATAGAATAATATTAAGAGAAAAAGATTTAGATGATGAAGAATTAGAAAGGCTTTATTATAAAATAAAGGAGCTAGTAATTGGAAGTACTGAGATAATAATAAATTCTAATATGAAAATTTATAAAAAAGTAAAGGAAAGAACTGTTCATCTATCTTTTAAAGATTTTATGAATTTAGATAATAAAAAGAAATTTAATGTAGGAGTTTCTGTACATTCTTTAGAAGAAGGTATAAGGGCAGATAAAAAGGGGTGTAGCTATATACTAGCATCTCATATATTTTCTACCAAGTGTAAAGAAGGATTAAAACCTAAGGGCGTTGAATTTATTCAAGAATTAAAGAAAGTAGTTACTTGTCCTATCATAGCTTTAGGTGGAATTTCAACAGAAAGTGCTTCCAAGGTTATAGAAGCAGGAGCTGATGGAGTAGCATTAATGTCTACATTTTTTTATTGTGAAGACGTATATGATCTAGTTAGAACCTTAAAATACTAATAGTTATTTCTAAATAATAAAAATTATCCATTGCAAATATATCTTCTATTATAGTATCATTGTATTAAAGTTAGATTATTGAAATTTAAATTACAAGGGATATAGAAATAGAATACAAAATTAGAAGTTTTGCAATAATAGAAGATGGAGGTAATGAAAATGTTAAATATAGGATGTCACTTATCTACAACCAAGGGTTTTGAAAATATGGGAAAGGAAGCACTTTCAATAGGAGCTAATACCTTTCAATTTTTTACTAGAAATCCTAGGGGTGGAAAGGCAAAGGCCATAGATGAAAAAGATGTTGCTGCTCTTTTAAGAATAATGGAAGAAAATAAATTTACTACGATACTGGCTCATGCACCTTACACATTGAATGCTTGTTCAGCAGATGAAAACACTAGAAAATTTGCATTAGAAATGATGACAGATGATTTATTAAGAATGGAGTACTTACCTAATAATTTATATAATTTTCACCCAGGTAGTCATGTTAAACAAGGTGTAGAAGTTGGGATTAATTATATTGTAGATATGCTTAATGTTGTTATTAAGCCGCAGCAGACTACTACTGTGTTATTAGAAACCATGGCAGGTAAGGGGACAGAAGTAGGGAGAAATTTTGAAGAAATAGCTGAAATTATTAATAGAGTAGAGCTAAAGGAGCATATGGGAGTGTGTCTTGATACCTGTCATGTATATGATGCTGGATATGATATAGTTAATAATTTAGATGGAGTATTAGAAGAGTTTGATAGAATAATTGGATTAGAAAAATTAAAGGCAATTCATTTAAATGATAGCAAAAATCCTTTTGAAAGTCATAAGGACAGACATGAAAAAATTGGTGAAGGTTCTTTAGGAATTGAAGCCATTACTAATATTATTAATCATCCTAAATTATGCAACTTACCATTTTTCCTTGAAACCCCAAATGACCTTGAGGGGTATGGCAAAGAAATAGAAATATTAAGAAGAAAGGCTCTTAGCTAGCAGCTAAGAGTCCTCTTTCCTTATAACTACAAATTGTTTTGTTCTACCCATGTTATAAGCAAGGCTTATCATAGACCTTTCTTCTTTAGTTAGACTTCTCTTGTACATTTTTTTAAATTGATCAAATACTCCATTCATATCAACTTTTTCTTTAACAGAAGAGGTGCTTCTAGAAGGCTTAGTATATAATAAAGGCTTTATATTTTTATTGAAAATCTTCTTTAATACTTCTGCTGTATAATAAGCATCATTACTAGCGTCATGAAAATCACCATGAAGGGGTATATCCAAAAGCTCAATTGCATTTTTAAGCCCAATTTTTATACCCTTTTTACTATTAAAATATTTTGATGCATGGCTTTGCACGTCGATATATTTAAGTGGAAGAGAGCTAGTAGATATATTATGAAATTTTATATTTCGTAAAAGTTCTTTTATATCTACTATACCCCATACACAGAGAACTGCTTCTTCTTCACCAATAAATTTAGTAAATTTATCGTAAATATTAGGAAAGGTTTCTGAAGAATTTATATCATTATTACTTATTTTAGTAAGGTTTTCCACATAAGGATGTAGAGTTGTGTGAATAGTTGGCTTAATTAAAAAATTAAATGTGGATATCTTTTCGAAATTTTCATTCAATTTTATAGCTCCTATCTGGATAATTTCAAAGGGAAGACTTAAATTATTGCTCTTTTCTACACATTGATTTTTTTCTAAACAATGTTCTTTTTTATCTTCATATTTTTGATTAAATTCTAAGTCAAATATTATATAGTTCATTATATCACCACTTTTAACATATAAAATCAATTATCTTAGTATTGGTTATGTATTGATTAATTATTAAAAAACATAGAGTAACCAATACCGTACAACTATCTATAATAACAGAATTTGTAGCAATTATATAGCTTTTATTATCTAAAAAGCATAAAAATAGGCTACCTTAAGATTAAATAATTTAACCCTAAGATAGCCTTTTAAATTCAAGTTATAGCTTTTGAACATTCACAGCCATGGGCCCTTTAGCTCCATCAGTAATATCAAAAGTTACACTTTCGCCTTCATGTAAATCTTTATTAGTTCCTTTTTCTTTTATTTGAGAATGATGTACAAATACATCATTGCCCTCATTACAAGAAATAAATCCATAACCCTTTCCTTCATCATACCATTTAACAATACCAGTTATACTAGACAATATTTATTCCTCCTCAAATATTAAATTAACTTATAGTGTAGTATTTGAAAAATTTATGATTTTTAAACATAATAATAATTAATCTTAATAAAAAGAGATGAATAAATTTATTGTTAAGAAATGTAAGCTATTTAATAACAGTTAGATATTGATTTTTATCCACTACAACTTTCTTATGAGCTCTAAAATAATCAATGATAATGTCGGGCATTTCATTTAAGACTTCACCTACTACTCTACAATTTTTATAGAAATCATAACCACCTGCACCTGTTGCTCTATAGTTGTTCATGGCAAGGGTAAGGGTATCATTATCAACAATGTCTTTACCCTTAAATTTCATTGAAACAACACGATTTCCTACTTCTTTGTTTATATCAAAGATATAACTCATATTTGAGAAATAGTCATAGTTATAATGTTCTACCTTAGGTTTTAAGAAGCGGGTAGATACTTGTAATTCACCATCAATATTATCAAAGTAACTAGCGCATTTTTCAAGGGCAAGCTTTAAAGTTTTCCCATCTATTTCAATGATAGTTAGGGTATTAGGAAACATATATGTAGAAGTTATATCTCTTACTGTTACATTTTTATTAAAACCTTTTATTGAATTAGCAAAGGATGTAACTGAAATATCAGCACCACTTGCATCCAACTGTACTTGATTTATGAAATTAGCTAAATAAGAGCCATTCGTAGCCATGTTTATGTGAGTACTAGGTTGAAGTTCTATATCTAAAAATCCTACAGGTGTATCCAACCACTTTTGAACTTGTTTTTCTAAATTTAAGAATTTATAATACATAGCATTATTAGGATTAAGCTCTACTTTTTTTAATGAAGAACTTATATTTTTACTTAAATCATCATGAAACTCTAAGTTTAGTTCTAAAAATTTTGTTCCGTTGGGAGGGGTTTGAGCTATGTAGGTATTATGTAGATATTGTCCTGGAATTTCCATGTGTTGATGTCCAGTTAAAAGAATATGAAAATCAAATTCTTGACACAATTTATATGCTATGTTTTCATTAGTGTTGCTTAGTTTTTCATGGGATTCTAAATCATTTTCAAATCCACCATGATAAACTCCTATTACTAAATCACATTGTTTTTTAAGTTCTACATAATATTTTTTTACTGACTTAAAGGTATCTGTGATAATGAAATTTTTTATATGTAAAGGCCTTTCCCATCTGTTTATAAAATCAGTGGTAAATCCCATTATGCCTACTTTTAACCCATTTTCCATGGTTTTAATATCATAAGGCAAAATACATATTTCCTTTGTTATATTATTTACATTAGTGCATAGGCATTTTCCATTTAAATTGCTAAGATATTTCTTCAAATAGTCATAGCCATAATTGAAATCATGATTTCCAAGAGTTACATAATCGTATTGACCTTCATTCATTACAGTTGCAAGTGGATGTATATCAAATTCATTATTACTTAGATAATTAGTTAAAGGAGAACCTTGAATTGTATCTCCACCATCTATGATTAGGGTATTTCCATCTTTTTCAAACTGATTAATTATATTTAATATACCCATATTCTTTTCAGTATCATCTCTATAATTTGTAGGATATATGTATCCGTGAATATCAGATGTAAAGTATATTTTTAATTTTTTCATTTTGTCACCTCATTATATTAAAAAACTGTATTTTATAAATTTTCATCAATATTACTATAACATATATATTATTTATATATAAAATCATCTTCGTAGATAAAATATCTAGTAAAAGTAAAATTTAAAGGTAATTTTATTAAGTTATATTATATAGAAATATTTACATTGAAAGAATAAGGTGCTAGAATAATGTTTAATATATATTAAATATCATATAGCAATGATGAAGCTACGACTATTTAAATATTTTAGAGAGCTGATGATAGGTGAAAATCAGTATATTATATAGTCTTTCCACTTCGGAGCTACTGATGAAGAATCAGAGGGGAGTGCTCCTTAAAGCACAGTAAAGAGGTCGCTAATGTGACAACTGGAGTGGTACCACGGGATATAATAGCTCTCGTCTCTATATTTATAGAGGCGGGAGTTTTTAATTTACAGCAAAATAAAAAGATTTAATATTAAAAAATTCATTTAGGAGGAATAAAAATGATAGATATTTATTTAATTAGAAAAAATCCTGAGAAGGTTAAAGCTGCACTTTTAAAGAGAATGGATAGTGTAGATTTTTCAGAGCTTTTACAGTGGGATGAAGAAAGAAGAAAAATATTAATACAGGTAGAAGAGCTTAAAAGCAACAAAAATAAGGTTTCTAAAGAGATTCCTATTCTTAAGAAAAGGGGAGAAAATGTAGATGATTTATATGAAGAAATGAAAGTAGTTAGCAAAGAGATAAAGGAATATGATGAGAAACTTCAAGAGATGGAAGAAAAGATAAATACATTTATGGAAAGCCTTCCGAATATACCCGATGAGGATGTAGTAGCAGGTGGAAAAGAAAATAACAAGGTAGTTAGAGAATTTGGAGAAAAGCCTAATTTCGATTTCCAAATTAAAGATCATGTAGAACTTGCTAAAGTTCATGAGCTTATTGATTATGAAAGAGGAGTTAAGCTTGGAGGTAATGGATTTTGGATATATAAAGGTGTAGGAGCTATGTTAGAATGGGCTTTACTTAATTATTTTATAGAAGAGCATATAAAAGACGGATATGAATTTATCCTGCCTCCACATATATTAAACTATCAATGTGGTCTTTCAGCAGGTCAGTTTCCTAAATTTGTTGATGAAGTATTTACAGTAGGGGACAAAAAAGATAAAGAAAGTATGCAATTTATGCTTCCTACAGCAGAGACTGCTTTAATAAATCTTTATAGAGGAGAAATTTTAAAAGAAGAAGAATTACCTAAGAAATTGTTTGCTTATACTCCTTGTTATCGTGTTGAAGCTGGAAGCTATAGAAAATCTGAAAGAGGTATGATAAGAGGACATCAGTTTAATAAAATAGAAATGTTCCAATATACAAAACCTGAGGATTCAGATGAAGCTTTAGAAGAATTAATTAAAAAAGCTGAAGCTCTGGTAAAAGGCTTAGGACTACATTATAGACTAGTAAAGCTGGCAGCTAAAGATTGTAGTGCATCTATGGCGAAGACCTATGATATAGAAGTATGGATACCGAGTATGAATGAATATAAAGAGATAAGTTCAGCTTCTAATGCAAGAGATTATCAGGCAAGAAGGGGTATGATAAGATTTAGAAGAGAAGATGGTAATAAGGTAGAATATCTAAATACCTTAAATGCATCAGGGTTAGCTACAAGCAGATTATTACCTGCAATACTAGAACAATATCAACAGGAGGACGGAAGTGTTATAGTACCAGAAGTATTGAGAAAGTGGATAGGTAAAGAAAAAATATAGAAATATTTACAATATATATAATAAGTAAAATATGATTATTAAATTTTTAAGTATATAGAGCCTTATAAAGCTAAGGTTGTAATTATTAAAAGTGCTAAAACTATAATTAAAGAAATATAAGATAAGAACTTTTAAGCAACTATTGAATATTATGTAATTATAATGAATTATTTCGAGGGTGGAGGAAAGTTTAATGAATCCTTATGAGCTAATAACTAAGATTAAGGGAAAAATGAAGGACCCTAATTTTGCAGCTAGATTTAATAATGCAGCCAATGTAGTAAATAATATACCAGGACTACAACAAGAGATAATTAGGATAGCCCAGATCAATGATCCAAAGGCTCAAGATGCAGCAATAGAAAAATTACCTAGAGAAGCTAAGCAAGCTGTTCAAGAAATATTAAGTTTATTGAATATGTAGTAGTTTAAATTAAATAAGAAAATATTTAATGAATTAAACCAGGGATATTACAATATCTCTGGTTTATTTTCTGAGAAATATTATTGGATAAATAACACTAAATATCGCATATAAAATTTTAATTAAAAAGATTTGTAAGAATATATTGAAATTATTTATGTAAGATGATATTATGAGTTTGACAAGTTAATAACAATTTTCGGGGCAGGGTGAAATTCCCTACCGGCGGTATAGCCCGCGAGCCATTTTGGCATGACTTGGTGAGATTCCAAGGCCGACAGTAAAGTCTGGATGTGAGAAAATTATTTGTAAGTATAGTAATTACTATAGTTATTTTATCCGATGACTACCAGCTCTAATATTCCCATCTTCTCTAAAGTGGGAGTTAAGAGTTATTACGTCCCTGGATAACGGTTTATAAAGCTTCAGAGAAGCTAAGAACTCTGTTTATATAACTATAATTGTTAGTTTATGTGCTCTGAAATATATATATATA
>NZ_DLCT01000003.1:345442-404881 GCF_002480755.1 Clostridium sp. UBA7791
TATATATATATATTTCAGAGATTTTTTATTTTATGATTAATATTAAGTTTTTAATATTAATTATAAAACAAACTAAAATTTACTAGAAATATGAATAAAAATTTAGCCCCAGGGTATTATACTTGGGGCTTTTATTTTATTTAAATAAGGATGTGATTTTAATGGATGAAAATTATATGAGATTGGCTTTGACATTAGCAGAGAAGGGACGGGGAAGGGTTAATCCTAATCCAATTGTAGGTGCTGTAATTGTTAAAAATGGAACTATTATTGGTGAAGGATATCATCAGGTCTATGGACATAACCATGCGGAGGTTAATGCTTTTAAATATGCTAAAGAAGATACTTTGGGAGCAACTCTTTATGTGACCTTAGAGCCCTGTTCTCATCATGGGAAAACACCACCTTGTGTAGATAAAATCATAGAGAAAAAAATAAAGAGAGTAGTAATTGGAGCTTTAGATCCAAACCCATTAGTGGCGGGGAGAGGAGTTGAAAAGCTTAGAGACTCTGGAATAATTGTAGATATAGGTGTTTTAGAAAAGGAATGTATTGCCTTAAATGAAATATTTATGAAGTATATTTCTACAAAGAAACCCTTTGTAATCATGAAAACTGCCATGTCACTAGATGGTAAGATAGCTACTCAATATGGGGAATCAAAGTGGATAACTGGAGAAGCTTCAAGAAAAAATGTGCATAATTTGAGAAATGACCTTATGGGAATAATGGTTGGAGCTAATACGGTTATTAAGGATAATCCAGAGTTGACTTGTAGGGTACTAGGAGGGAAAAACCCTATAAGAATAATTTTAGATAGCTCTCTTAGAATTCCTTTAAATTCTAAAGTTATAGAGGATAAGAAGGCAAGAACTATTATAGTAACTACGGAAAAAGCTTCAAAGGAAAAAATATCTATTTATACTGAGAGGGGTGTAGAGGTAATGGTCATTCCTTCTAAAGAAGAAAAAGTCAATTTGGAGATATTAATGGAGACTTTAGGTGAAATTAACATTGATAGTATTCTTCTTGAAGGAGGGGGAACCTTAAACTTCGAAGCCCTAAAAGCTGGAATAGTAGATAAAATTCAAATTTACATTGCACCAAAATTTATTGGAGGAGAAAGGTCTAAAACTCCAGTAGAGGGAATGGGAATAAAAGTTCTAGAAGAAGCCTATGGAGTAGAGAGTATAAGGGTAGATACTATAGGAGAAGATATTTTAATAGAAGGATACATGAAGGAGAGATGGAAGCCTTGTTTACAGGAATAGTTGAAGAGGTAGGAGAAATTAGAGGAATAAAAAAGGGAGAAAAATCTTCCATACTTTCAATTAAAGCTAATAAAGTTATTGAGGATGTAAAGTTAGGACATAGTATTTGTACCAATGGAGTATGCTTAACAGTAACAAATATATATGGAAATATATTTGATGCTGATGTTATGGCTGAAACTTTAAGAAGAAGTAATTTAGGGGAATTAAAGGTTGGAAGTAAAGTAAATTTAGAAAGAGCCTTAAGTGCTAAAGGAAGATTTGGAGGACATATAGTAAGTGGACATATAGATGGCGTTGAGAAAATTGTTTCCCTGGAAAAGGAAGATAATGCAATATGGGTTACCATAGAGGCTAAGGAAAACATTTTACAGTATATAGTTGAAAAAGGTTCTATTGCCATTGATGGAATAAGTCTTACTGTGGCCTATGTAGATGATAAGGTATTTAAAGTATCTGTAATTCCACATACTGGAAAAGAAACTATATTATTGTCTAAAACCAGTGAAGATACTGTAAATCTTGAATGTGATGTTATAGGTAAATATGTAGAAAAACTTTTAACATTTCAAAGTGGTAAAAAAGTAGAAAAAAAAGATTCCATTAATGAAGACTTTCTTAAAGAAAATGGATTCTTATAAGATTAAATAAAATAGGGAGGGTTAAACATGTCAGAATTTTACACGATTGAAGAAGCAATTAAGGATATTAAAGAAGGGAAGATGGTTATAGTTATTGATGATCCCGATAGAGAAAATGAGGGAGATTTATTAATGGCTGCTGAAAAGGTTACTCCAGAAGCTATAAATTTTATGGCTAAATTTGGGAGAGGTCTTATATGTATGCCATTGGAGGGAGAAAGACTTAGAGATTTAAAAATTGAGCCCATGGTTGAAAAAAATACAGATAATCATGAAACTGCATTTACAGTATCCGTAGATCATATTAGTACAACTACAGGAATATCTGCCTACGAGAGAGCTTTAACTATTCAGAAGATTTTAGATGAAGATAGCATAGGAAAAGACTTTAGAAGACCAGGGCATATTTTTCCTCTACAAGCTAGAGATGGAGGTGTATTAAAAAGAGTAGGACATACTGAGGCAGCAGTGGATTTAGCCAAAATGGCAGGTTTAAAGCCAGCAGGAGTAATTTGTGAAATTATGAGTGAAGATGGAACTATGGCTAGAACTGAGGAACTTTTAGAGTTAGGTAAACTACATAATATTAAAGTAATAACTATAGCAGATTTAGTAAGATATAGAAGAAAGACAGAAATACTAGTAGAAATGGCAGCAGCAATAGATATGCCTACAAAATACGGGAATTTTAAAATGTATGGTTTTATTAATAAATTGAATGGTGAACATCATGTGGCATTAGTTAAAGGAGAAATTGATGAGAATAAACCAATTCTAACAAGACTTCATTCTGAATGCTTAACAGGAGACGTTCTTGGATCTAATAGATGTGATTGTGGAGAGCAATTGGCAGAAGCTTTAAGGAGAATTGAAGAAGAAGGCTGCGGGATACTTTTATATATGCGACAAGAGGGAAGAGGCATAGGACTTATAAATAAATTAAAGGCCTACGATTTACAAGACCATGGATATGATACAGTAGAGGCAAATATTAAACTTGGATTTCCAGCAGACCTTAGAGATTATGGAATAGGAGCTCAAATTCTTAGAGAGTTAGGAGCTAAAAAACTTAGACTTATGACTAATAATCCCAAGAAAATTAAAGGATTAGATGGATATGATATTGAGGTGGTAGAGAGAGTGCCAATCCAAATCAATTACAATAAAGATAATGAATTTTATTTAAAAACTAAACAAAATAAAATGGACCACATACTTAGTTACCAGTAATACTCTAAATCTATGGTTTAGTATAAATTATAATATAATCTAGGAGGAATAATGATGAAAATATTTGAAGGAAATTTAGTTGCGCAAGGATTAAGAGTTGGGATAGTAGTAGGAAGATTTAATGAGTTTATTGTATCTAAACTTTTAGGTGGAGCAATTGATGGACTTAAAAGACATGGAGTAGAAGAAGATAATATTGAAGTGGCATGGGTGCCAGGAGCTTTTGAATTACCACTGGTAGCAAAAAAAATGGCTCAAAATGAAAATTATGATGCAATTATATGCCTTGGAGCAGTTATTAAGGGCTCTACACCACATTTCGATTACGTTTGTGCTGAGGCTTCAAAAGGAATAGCATCAGTATCTCTTAGTACAGAGAAACCAGTTATTTTTGGAGTTTTAACAACGGACACTATAGAGCAGGCTATAGAAAGAGCCGGAACTAAAGCAGGTAATAAGGGCTACGATGCAGCAGTAACAGCTATAGAAATGGCAAATTTATTAAAAAGTTTCTAATTAAAAGTTTGATTATGAAAATATAATAAAATTATTTAATTTAATAGTCAGTATATGATAAAATTACCTATAAAGATATATAAATAGCTATATATTTTTATAGGGAAATAGTTATAGATATAACTATTTTAATATTTAACTATTTAAATAGTTGCTTTATTCATGCGGAGTTTAGATGATTTCTCATTTAAAGGGTGTAATTAAATTACACAGAAAGCAGAGAAAATTGACAAAAGATGTAATCAATGCTATGCTTTAAGAAATTAAATATTTAGGGAGCTTGTATAACAGGCTGAGAGGAAGCAAAAGGTAGCTTCGACCTATAACCTGATTTGGATAATGCCAACGTAGGGAATTACATTAAAAATATTAATGGGACATACTATTTGGTATGTCCCATATTTTTTTGGATTCTACAAAATTCTGTTAAGGAAGTGTATGAAATGAGTATAAGTAAAAGTCAAATGAAGTTATATGTAGTAACGGATAGAAGTTGGTTAGATGGAAAATTGTTTACTGAAGAAATCGAAAAAACTTTACAAGGAGGAGCTACATTAATTCAGCTAAGAGAAAAAAATTTATTCTATGATGAATTTCTAAAGGAAGGAAAAGAGATAAAGAAGATTACAGATAAATATAATATTCCTTTAATTATTAATGATAATGTGGAAATAGCTATGAATATTGATGCATCTGGGGTTCATATAGGTCAAAGTGATATGGATGCAGCAGAAGTGAAAAAGCGGATAGGAAAAGATAAAATTTTAGGAGTTACAGCAAAAACTGTGGAACAAGCTATTAAAGCAGAAAAAGATGGGGCAAGTTATATTGGAGTTGGAGCAGCTTTTTCAACTTCAACTAAATTAGATACTAGAGTAATAACCTTTGAAACAATTAAAAATATATGTAAATCTGTAACTATACCAGTGGTGGCTATTGGAGGTATAGATGAGAATAATATTATGAACCTAAAAGGCTTAGGAATACATGGAGTTGCTTTAGTATCTTCAATATTTTCTAAAGAAGATGTGCTATTAGCAACAAAACAAATGTTAGAGTTAACTGAATGTATGTTAACTCAATAGAATAGACATGGGAAATAGGTGTGCATTTTAGATGGAAAATACTTTATAGAATATATACATTGATAGAGGGGATTGATTTATAATGAAAAAGATACTTACAATAGCAGGATCAGATTGCAGTGGAGGAGCTGGAATACAAGCAGATATAAAAACTATCGTAGCCCATAAAATGTATGCAATGAGTGCTATAACAGCCTTAACAGCACAAAATACCACTGGAGTTTATGATGTTTTAAATGTAACAAGAGAGTTTTTAAGTAAAGAAATCCATTGCATTATGAAAGATATTTTCCCCGATGCCATTAAGATAGGAATGGTATCCTCTAAGGATATTATTCAAGAGATTGTTGAAAGATTATTAGAATATAAGGCTAAAAATATTGTAGTTGATCCAGTTATGATATCTACCAGTGGAAGTAGACTTCTTTCAGAGGATGCCATGGAAGCTTTGATTACAAAACTTTTACCTATAGCTGATGTGATTACTCCTAATATTCCTGAAGCAGAATGTATTTGTGGATTTAAGATTTTAAGTAAAAAAAATATGATAGAAGCAGCTGAAAAAATTTCAAAGGAATATAAAGGGAAAATTCTTATTAAAGGAGGTCACTTAGAAAATAGTGCTGATGATTTATTATATAAAGATGGGAAAATTACTTGGTATCATGAAGAAAAAATAGATAATTCCAATACCCATGGAACAGGTTGCACCTTATCATCTTCCATAGCTTGTAATTTAGCAGCAGGTTACGGCATAGATGAAAGCATTTTAAGGGCAAAAAAATATATAACCGGTGCTTTAAGGGATAATTTAAATATTGGAAAAGGGAATGGACCTCTAAATCACTGTTGGAATTTGTAATAATAGTAATTATATACTTATTAAGTTGTTTCAGTTAATTTACAATAAATATAAAATTTTAATATATGAATAATATGTAAAGGTAGAGACTGTTTTAAAAAACAGTCTCTTATTTTTTTACGAAGATAAAATAATGTATGTAAATTCCATATATATAATATTATGAAGGTATTGTATTTAACGAAATATTAGAATACCGAATATTTTTAAATTCTAAACAATATAAAGAAAATTCTGAAAATTTCCAAAAAAGTATTTACAAAAGTAAAAAATATATGTATTATTATGATAATGAATTTACAAAACTGTAATATATATATTTAAAAGCAATAAATATACAATATATGAAATTAAATACATGAAATAAAAATGCAATGATAAGCCTAATTAAAAGCTAAATTAAATCTAAAATTGTATTAACTATGGGGATAGGAATTTATACAAGTATATATTTTTAAAATATATCTTTGTATTTATTTATAACTTAATTATTTTAAGGGGGAATAGATTTTGAAGAAAAGAAAATTAATGGCCTTGATGTTGTCAAGTATTTTAGCTTTTTCATTAGTTGGATGTGGTGATAAAGAGAAAAAAGAAGACACATCAAAGGATACACCAAAAACTGAAGAAGCAGAGAAGAAAATTGGGGGTACTTTAGTTGCTGGAATAACAGAGGCATCTGGTAACTTTAACCCAGGATATTATTCATCTGCCTATGATGCTACTATAATTGACATGATATTTGATTCACTTATTACAATGGATGTTAATGGAGATTATCAACCATCAGCAGCTGAAAGTTGGGAATTTTCAGACGATGCCAAGGAAATAACCTTCAAATTGAAGAAGGATATGACTTTCTCTGATGGTGAAAAGGTAACAGCAGATGACGTTGTTTTCACTTATCAATTTTTATCAGACAAATCTTATACTGGTAGATATGGATCTGTTGTTAAGGATTTAGCTGGATATAACGAATATTCAAAGGGTAAGACTGAAGAGTTCAAAGGGGTAGTTGCATTAGATGAATATACAGTTAAATTTAGTTTTGCTGAGCCACTAAGAACAAATCTTGCTAACTGTAATATGGCAATCATGCCAGAACATTATTATGGTGCAAATTGGAAGGTTGGAGATACATCATCTATAGAAGCTATAACAACAAAACCAATTGGTTCAGGTCCTTATACTTTAGAAAAATTCCAGGAAAAAGAATTTGTATCTCTAAAGAGAAATCCAAACTATTATGGTGAAGGATATTTTATTGAAAATATAGTATGTAAATTTGTTGATCAAACTACTGATATAGTTGAATTGACATCTCAAGAGGTAGATTTACTTCCAGGAGTTATTGAGCCAGAGAAAATAAATGAAGCTAAGTCTAAGGATTTCATGACTTTCAATAGTTATGATAGAAGTGGATATGGTTACACTAAATTTAACTGTGAATCAGGTCCAACAGCAGATAAAAAAGTACGTCAAGCATTATATTATGGTTTTAACATTAAAGAATTTGTAAATAGCTATTATAAAGACGAAGCAACTGGAGATGTACTTGCATCAGTTCAATACCATCCATTCTCTCAAGTTTCTTGGGGTATTGATGATAAATTGGTTAGTGAAATGACTGAGTATGATTTTGATTTAGATAAAGCTAAGTCTTTATTAGATGAAGCAGGCTGGAAGGTTGGTTCAAGTGGATATCGTGAAAAGGATGGAAAGGTTATGGAGCTTAATGTAGCTGCCATGCCAGAACATGATATTTTAAATACTCTTATTCCAATGTGGCAAAGAGACTGGGGCGAAGGTTTAAAAATTAAACTTAATATAGCATATCTTGAGTTTAATACATTATTAGATTACGTTATCTATAACTCTGATGAAAACGTAGATAAATGGAGTATATACTTCATGGCAACTTCTATAACTACACCAGACCCACATAGTTTATATTCTGAAATCCACTCAGATTATATTGGTACTGGTAAAGATAATACAGCTAGATATAGTAATCCAGAAGTGGATAAATTGTTAGATGAAGCTAAGAGTATTGTAGATAAGGAAGAGGCAAAACCTTATTATAATAAAATAGCTAAAATCCTTAATGAGGATGCACCTATAGTTCCTGTATATGCAAATACTTATTTTGACATGTATAACAAGAAAATAAAAGGCCTAGAAACAAGCCCATTCTGTGATTGGGTAAAAGCATTAAAACATGCTTATATAGAAGAATAATTTTAAATTTCATATAGGCTATTGGCGCCCTGTATAAAATTGCAGGGCGTTATTAAAATAAGTTTAGGGGTGATGAAATGTTAAAGTTTTTAGGCAAAAGATTACTCAATTTAATCCCAGTTATGCTAATAATAACAATAATATTATTTATATTATTACAACTAATGCCTGGAGATCCAGTTAGTGCATATTTAGGACAAGGTTCTAAGACTACTCCAGAGCAGCAACAAATGATTAGAGAGCAATTAGGATTAGATAAAGGACCTGTTACACAATATTTTAATTGGTTGGGAAGAACTTTAAAAGGAGATTTTGGTTCTTCATTAAAATTTAGAAAACCTGTAAGTGATGTTATAGGAGATTACATTTGGAATACATTTATATTAAATATAGTATCTATGGTATTGGCCTTTGCAATTGCAATTCCAGTAGGAATAAAATCTGCAGTAAAGAAATATGGAGTATTTGATAATTTTTGGACTGTGTTTTCTTTAGTTGGAGTAGGAATGCCTTCATTTTTCTTTGCACTACTTATGATTTTCTTTATAGCAGTACCGAGTAATGGAGCAATACCACTTAATGGTATGAGAACTCCAGTAATGGCAGCTGTTGGTTATGATAGCTTCATGGCTGAAGTAATAGACGTAGCTAAACATATGATTTTACCAGTAATAATTTTAACTATTTTAAGTCTGGCTGGACTTATAAGATACGTTAGAAATAGTGTTATTGAAGTAATTAATCAAGATTATATTAGAACAGCACGTTCTAAAGGATTAAAAGAGAAGGTAGTTATTTATCGTCATGCCTTTAGAAATGCATTAATACCAATAGTAACTCTTGTAGGAATGTATATTCCATCTCTCTTTGGAGGAGCAATATTATTAGAAACAGTACTTCTTTGGCCAGGAATTGGAAATATACTATATACATCAGTTATGGGTAGAGATATTTGGGTTGTAATGGCAGCTAATACATTCTATGCAGTCCTAATGGTTTTAGGAAATCTGGTATCAGATATGTCCTATGCATTGGTAGATCCTAGAGTAAAAGTAGAATAGGAGGTTAGTTTATTATGTTAGAAGTAAAAAAGGCTAAGGCTGAAAAAAAGAAACAAGACCTTCAAGCTATGGGACCATGGAGGGTTGCATGGGAGCGATTTAGAAAGAATAAAATAGCTCTTGCAGGTGGTATAGTATTTGGGATTATAGTTTTACTAGTAATATTAGTTCCTATAATATCACCTTATAATTTAAATGAGTTTGAACTTGTTAATAAAGTTAAACCACCATCAGCAAAGCATTGGCTTGGAACTGATGAACAGGGTAGAGATGTACTTATGAGAGTATTTTATGGTGGAAGGATATCTATGTTTATTGGAGTTGTCACTGCAGGTATAACCGTACTCATTGGTGCTACTATAGGTGGAATTGCAGGATACTATGGTGGATGGGTAGATAACATTCTTATGCGTTTTACAGAAGTAGTTAGCTCACTTCCATTTATGCCATTAATGATATCCTTGTCCTTTGCATTGATGTGGAGGGTAAGTAGTACCCAGAAGATGTATGTGGTTATGTTTATTCTAGCCATAATATCTTGGCCAGGTCTTGCTAGAATGGTTAGGGGACAAATTTTATCTCTTAGAGAACAAGATTTTATAGTAGCTACAAAGGCATTAGGTATATCTAATAGATCTAAGATAGTAAGACATCTTTTACCTAATACCCTTGCATATATCATAGTTAATGCTACTCTTGGAATGGCAGGTGCAATTTTAACAGAGGCAGGACTTTCTTTCCTAGGATTAGGAGTAATTCCACCAACACCAACTTGGGGAAATATGATTGAAAGAGCTAGAGACTCATTTATATTTACGAATAATCCATGGCTTTGGATACCGCCTGGAATTTTAATCATATTAACCGTTGTTAGTATAAATCTTCTTGGTGAGGGCTTAAGAGATGCCTTTGATCCAAAAGAGATAAGGTAGGTGTGATATATGGAAAATTTATTAGAAGTAAGAGATTTAAAAACATATTTTTATACAGATAATGGTATTGTAAAAGCTGTAGATGGAGTTTCCTTTGATGTAGAACCAGGAAAAACTCTTGGTATAGTTGGAGAATCTGGTTGTGGTAAAAGTATAACATCAATGTCTATTTTAAAGCTTATAGATAAACCAGGTAAGATTGTAGATGGGACTATTAAATTTGATAGTAAAGATATAGTACCCATGGAGGATAAGGATATAAGAAAAGTTAGGGGAAATGATATATCTATGATATTCCAGGAGCCTATGACTTCTTTAAATCCTGTATTTAGAATAGAAGATCAGATAATGGAAGCAGTAATGCTTCACCAAGGGTTAGATAAAAAGGAAGCAAGGAAAATTGCTATTGATATGCTCGCCTTTGTTGGAATACCAAGGCCAGAGCAAGTGGCAAGAGATTATCCACATCAATTAAGTGGTGGAATGCGTCAAAGAGTTATGATAGCTATGGCTCTTGCATGTAGGCCCAAATTACTAATTGCTGATGAGCCTACTACTGCTCTTGATGTAACAATACAAGCTCAGATACTAACACTAATGAATGATTTAAAGGAAAAAACCAATACAGCTATAATGCTAATTACCCATGATTTAGGAGTAATAGCTCAAATGGCAGATCATGTAATTGTTATGTATTCTGGAAAAGTAGTTGAATCAGCTCCAATTAAAGAACTTTTTGATAATCCAAAGCATCCTTATACTAAGGGACTTTTAGCATCAATACCAAGTCTAGATCAAGATAAGGAAAGACTATACTCTATAGATGGAGTAGTACCAAATCCATTTCACCTTCCTGAGGGATGTTATTTTGAACCAAGATGTGAATTTGCAAAGGCTGAATGTAAATGCAAGATGCCTGCTATAACTAATATTTCAGATGAACATCAGGTAAGATGCTTCCTATATAATGAAGCAATAGATGAGAAACATCATAAAGAGGAGGGAATCCATGATGGAAAAGGAAAGAAATAAGATTATTGAAATAAGAAATCTTAAAAAATATTTCCCGGTTAAGGGTAAATCTGCCACTGGAGAGAAACTCTGTGTAAAAGCTGTGGACAATGTTTCCTTTGAAATATATGAAGGGGAAACTTTAGGGTTAGTTGGAGAATCAGGATGTGGAAAATCTACATTAGGTAGAACATTAATAAAGCTCTATGAACCAACTGGAGGAGAAATTCTATATAGAGATCAAAATATTGTAAAATATAATGAAAAAAAGATGAAACCTTTAAGACAGGATATGCAAATTATATTTCAAGATCCATATAGTTCTTTAAATCCAAGACTGAATGTACATTCAATTGTTAGTGAAGCTTTAGTAGAGCATAAGCTATATAAGAAAGGTGAAGAACTTAATAAAAGAGTATTAGAAATAGTTGAACAGTGTGGACTTTCTCCATACCATATATATAGATATCCTCACCAGTTTTCTGGTGGACAAAGACAACGTATAGGAATAGCAAGAGCCTTAGCATTACAACCCAAATTTGTAGTATGTGATGAACCAGTATCAGCTCTTGACGTTTCTATTCAATCACAGATACTTAATCTTATGATGGATTTACAAGAAAAAATGGGATTGGCATATTTATTTATATCCCATGACCTAAGTGTAGTAAAGCATATTAGCGATAGAGTTGGGGTAATGTATCTAGGTTCTATAGTAGAGTTAGCAGATAAGGAAGATTTATATAATAATCCAATACATCCATACACAAGAGCGTTACTAGCAGCTATACCTGTAGCAAATCCAGAGTATAAAAGTGATATGAGTATAATAAAAGGTGAAATTCCAAGTAATGTTAACCTACCTAAGGGTTGTAAATTTAATACTAGATGCCCTTTTGCTAAGGAGATATGTAAGGAACAGGTACCAGAAACTAGAGAAATAGAAAAGGGACACTTCTGTGCTTGTCATTTTGCAGGAGAGATATAGTAAAGGACATAAAAGGAGATGATATGCTATGAAGATGAAAGAGGCATATAAAGTAGTATTTAAGAAAAGAGAAGTAAATCCCGAGATGATTGGTAAAGTAGAGCTAGAGAAAAATGATTTACTAGCCCTAGTTTTAGCAACAGCATCGGTGATTGTCCCAGTTTTATTGATTGTATTTGCAGTAATTGCACTTATAATATTTATCATGTTTTATAGGTAGTATGAATAATCCCCATCTACTCTATAATATAGTCAAGGCTTAGTATAGGCCTTGACTTTTTTTGTTATTTATATAACAAAAAAGAACCCTGATAATCAAATACCAGAGTCCATATGTGAAATTATTGGTTAGCAAATTACAAATTAACTTTTTTATTTGATAGTGATTTAGATAATGGAACATATAGGGCAACAGCTACAAAGATTGAGAAGGATCCATTTATAAGTGTTGCAGGTAAACTCACAGCAGAACTTAATATTGCCGGTAGGAATCCACTTCCAACAAGAAGTAATTTAAATACTCCAAATAAAAACTCACCAACTAAATTAAAGGCTATACCAGCTACAGCACCTAATACTGCATATTGAATTTCAATAGATAATTTTTTTGCAAAAGTACATACCAAAGCTAAGCCTAACCCAAGAATAAGAGAAAAAATATATAATACTGGATTAATTACTAGTTTTTTCTCGATACCTGTTACTACAATTTCATTGCCTAAAGAAGTAGCAGTAAAGAATAGCACTATACCAATTAGGATTAAAATTCCAGAAGCAATGCTTATCCACTTTATAGGTGACTTTGCATTTTTATTTTCCCCTCTTGCAGCAACACATCCTACAATTGCTCCAATACCAAATTTCAAAATCACAGTTTTAGGAACGCTTGATGCATAACCATTCATTAAGTCAAATAAGCCCATACCTATAGAGCCAGAAAGACCACCAATGGTACCAGTGAACAATAATGCTGATAATATAACAAACATATTTCCCATATGCAAGAATGGATTTCCTACAGGAGAGGGAATAGGTATCTTAAAAAATAATGCCACGTAGCATAAAGCAGCAAAAAGTCCAATTAGAACCATGGTACGAGTAGAAATTTTAGAGTGTGTTTTAGTTTCCATTAATATACCTCCATACTATTGATTTAAATTATTATAAATAAGTTGCATAATAACAAATTTAGAAAATAAGTAATGTGAAGTTATTATCTTCTTTTAGAATTAATTGAATATTTTGGTGTCTTTATATATAATATACATTGGGTTTGTCATTGTTGAAATACACAAAATACATAATTTTAATAGGGACAGTTGGAGGAGAAGTTTATGAATGAAGTTAAAAGAGATATAATTAATCCAAAGGATTCACCAAATACACCATTATATATTCAGCTATATAATCATTATAGAAACCTGATTTCCTCAGGAACTCTAAAGGCTGAAAGTAAGCTTCCGTCTATACGTAGATGTGCAAAAGAGCGAATGATAAGTCGGACAACGGTTGAAGCTGCTTATTTGCAGTTAGTAGCTGAAGGGTATGTTACATCTCGGCCTGGAAGTGGCTTTTTTGTAAGTGAATTAAATTATAAAGATATCCAAAGGGTAGAAAAATTACAACATAATAAATACATAATACAAAGCCAACCATTATATGACTTTGCTACCTATGCAGTAGATTATAAGAGTTTTGATTTCGATTTGTGGAGTAGATACATAAAAAGTGCACTTCGTAATGAAGAAAGGCTTTTATCCTATGGTGATCCACAAGGAGAATATGATTTAAGAGTAGCGTTATCCAAGTACGTAGCTGATAGAAGGGGAGTGATTTGTACTCCGGAGCAGATAGTAGTTGGAGCAGGTGTGCAAAGTTTATTACAAATATTGTGTTCATTAACAGGAGTTAGATCGCCTATATCTTTTACAGGAGCTAGTTTTGAACAGGGACAGGCTGTATTTGAAGATAGAGGGTTTAAAATTTTAACCTATAAGAATATTAATAGAGATTTATCTAAATTTAAGGAGGATAAAATTAAAATGATTTATACATCACCTTCTCATATAACGCCTTGGGGTGATGTAATGCCAATACAAATTAGATTAGCATTATTAGCCTTTGCACAAAGAGAAGATTGTTTAATAATTGAAGATGATTATGATAGTGAGTTCAGATATTATACTCGTCCAGTACCGTCTTTACAAGGGTTAGATGGAGGAGATAAGGTAGTATATATGGGAACGTTTTCACGATTATTAATGCCGTCCTTAAGAATTAGTTTTATGGTACTATCTAAAGAATTAACAGAAGTATATGAAAGAAGAGGGCGAGTATACAATCAAACAGCATCAAAAACTGAACAAATTGCTTTAAGTAAATTTATTAGTGATGGTCATCTTGGAAGACAAATTAGGAAAGCTAGAAAGTTGTATATGGCTAAAAGTCAACAACTCTGTATAGCAATAAATAATGTATTTGAAGAGAAAGCAACAGCTATACCAGGTTCAGGGGGATTTTTAGTACAACTAGAAGTAAAAAGTAGCTTATCTTCAAAAGAACTAGCAAAACGAGGTGCAGATGTAGGTGTCTTACTACGTACCTTTGAAGCAGAAGAAGAGAATGATTATCCTAGATTATTGCTATCTTGCTCGGGAGTTGCTGAAGAAAATTTTCAAGACGCTTTAAGACTATTAAAAAAAGAATTCTTCAAGAAAAAATAGCCATAAATTACATGATAATTATGCTCATAATTTTTTTGAGTTTTTGTTGTATTGAGAAGTAATAGATGATATAATCCGAATACACTTTTATTATTAAAGTGTATTCAGGAGGGTATATCATGAAAAATAATATAACAATAGTATGTGATAGTTCTGTAGATTTAACTGCAGAATTTATGAGAGAGAGAAGTATAGAATTTCTATCACTGTTAGTTGATTTAAATGGACATGTATATAAGGATAAGGTAGATTTATCAAATAAAGAATTTTATGAAGCTATAAAGCATAAAGAAACTACAGTTAAAACTTCACAAGTTACTCCTTATGAGTTTCAAGAATTTTTTAAGAAAGAATTAGAATGTGGGAATAAGGTTATTTGTCTTACTTGTTCTGGCAAATTATCTGGTACAAATAGCTCAGCCAATATAGCAAAGATGCATTTAGAAGAGGGGAGTGAAAATATTTTTGTTGTAGATACACTTGTAGCATCTGGGGGCTTTGGATATTTAGTTACTGTAGCAGCAGACATGAGAGATAAAGGATATACGGTAGATAAAATTTTAGATGAAATAAATGACTTAGTAGGAAGATTAGAAACTTTAATTGTAATGGAAACTGTAGACATGTTAAAACGGGGAGGAAGAATATCTACAGGAAAAGCTATTGTAAGTCATGTTCTTGGAATTAAGCCAATTATAACAGTGAAAGATGGGGCTCTTGAACCTTGTGGAAAGGCAAGAGGTATAAATAAGGCTTTAAAACATGCAATAGATATAATGAAAACTAGAGAGATAGATCCTCAATATGATATAGTTGTTTCTCATGCAAATGATTTAGAAGCTGCAAATCAAACAGTTAAGTTAATAGAAGCTGAACTAGGCATAAATAAAATACTTATCAATGAAATTGGTACAGCAGTTGGTACACATTCAGGGGCAGGTGCAATAGCTATATTTTATATAAAGAATAAATAACAAAAAAATCTCATGGGTATAAACTCATGAGATTTTATTTTAGTGAAGTTTATACAATTAGTGCCTATAGCGTGAAATACTATTATATTTATCATAAGGCATGATAATTTTTAAGGACTAAAAGTCTAAGAAATTTAATAATGCCATCAAAACATTAAGAACTCTACTTATAGTAATATGACGCTTTTACATGCAAATACTTAATGGAATGATTTCGAGAGCAGGCCCATTTATATTAGTTATAAATTCCCCAGGAATTAAAAACCCATTATTGTTTAAGAAGTGAAAATATGGAATGAAAGAATTGAGAAGTTTTGTATAGTAGGAATCTAAGCCTGTTTTTCTAAGCATTCCAATGCTTTCAGAAGGAGTGTAAGCCACCTTGGATACTTTACCAAGTATACAACAATCACAAGAGGCATCATCATATATATAAGAATGTTTCGATGTATATGTGGAATTTATAGGTAAAACACAGTTAATTCCTAAGCAGTTAATTATTATATCAAAAGTAGCTCCTTTATTTAATTCTTTCTGTATGGTTTTTAGTAATTCACATATCATTGTATAGGTTAATGGGCCGATATGTTTAGTATCAAATAGATTATCCAAATGTGAAGTTCCATAATTGTTTAATATAAATATGCAGTTATCTATGCAGTTAGAAATAGTATTAACTTCTAAACATCCTGTTAAATCTACGTAATCTCCAGAATAAATATTATTAATTGAAGGGCTTGAATTATTAATATATTTTATAACCCCCAAGGTATTCATTTTATTTCTTAAATTATTGTAATAGCTAAAAGAAGCATATACTCTTTTTAGAGTTACATCATTTCTATCAAAATTTCTGCCCTCTAAATATCTAAAAATATCACCATAATTGTAACAGCTATTGCCTATGACTGTATTATCATCCTTATCACCTTTGGTGTTTTTATAGTCATTGGAGCATTGGCTTTTATTATTATGTTGATATCTTCCTGTAACAGTGTTATCGCTAATTTGCTTGATGGTTATACTTTCAAAATATCCATCAATTAGTATTGAGGATAGATTTTGAATTTCATCTTGATTTAGATATACTGGTGTATATAATTCAGTTGGCATTTTATATCTATCCTATTATTGATATATAGTTAATATATTATAAATTCATATTAATGTGAATATTAGAGAGGAAAATGTATGTTAAATAAATTGCATTAGAATTATCGATGGAACTTAGATTAATTATAGAAAATGTTAATTAAAGTACACATATTTCTTATACAAATGCTAATACTATCTGAACAGGAGGTGATATTATGCAATCATTCAATGAATATAAATTTGCAAATGTAACAGATGAAGAAAGAAGAAGGTTAACTGATCTTGAACAAAGTATGTCAAAGGATGAAAATAGTAAAATAGTTTTAATAGCCTATGAGAACAAAAGTGCCGAGAGTTAATCTCGGCTTTATTTAGGTTCAGTAATTAAATCTATATTTATATATTTGTGTGGATAATATTTGTATATTTGTATATATAATTTAAAAAAATATGTGAAAAAGAATTTAAGTATGATATACTATGATTATGAGGCAGATTAGAAGTTCGTGCGTTAAGTGCTGGGTGAACAGGGAATTGTCACCAGACGAAAAGGAAACTTGCGGTACTTACTTCGATTCCCACTGCTACATATTAATAGGAATTCTCCTTTTTTATGTAGCTATTATAAAAAGGAGGTTTTTTTATGATTTTTTCAGAAAAAAAAGATGACATGCTGAGTTTATTAAAGGAGTCCTCAGCACATTTAAAAAAGACTTCATCATTAACTGGACTAGCGTTAATTGCAGCCATTAACATTATTCTTGGATCATTATCTATTCAATTAAGCCCTATTCTTAAGATTGGATTTTCCTTTATTGCAGTAGGAATAAGTGCTTTGTTTTATGGACCTGTTGCCACTGGATTTGTAGGAGTAGTTACAGATGTAATTAAGTATATGATACGCCCTAATGGTCCGTTTTTCATTGGATTTACTTTCAATGAATTCCTAGGTGGTTTTATAACAGGTTTAATATTATATAAAAAGCCTGTAAGTATAAAGCGAATTTTTATTACTAGATTAGTAATAATGATTGTAATAAACCTAGTACTTACACCAATATGGTTATCCATTATGTATGGAAAAGGAATATTTGTAGCTTACTCAGTACGTATAGTTAAAAGTCTTATTCTGTTACCTATAGAAACTATAGTTTTATATAGTGTATTAAAAACAGCTGAAAAGACAAGAAGAGTTCCAAGTTTTAAATAACATATAGAAATGTACCTTGATATTCTTTTAAATTCCCTTAAAAGAATATCAAGGTTTTAATTTTTTATAATTAAAGTACATATTAATTGTTAGATTTAAACCAAAAGACCCAATTAACTATTAAACAGTTAATTGAGTCTTAAATTTATATTAACCTATTTCTTCGTCAGCTATATCATTGTTATCATTCCAAGCCTCAGTATTTTTAAGCCCTGGAATTGTTGATGACTTAAAAATAGGGTCTTTGCCAGCTTTTTTCTGACGAGAGTAGTCATCAAGAGCAGCAAATGCATATTTTCCAAGGAATAATATAGCTATTAGATTTATAACTGCCATGAAAGCCATGAATAAATCTGCTAGATTCCATACCAAGTCTATAGAAGCTTGGGAACCAATAAATACAGTAAGAACGACAAAGGATCTAAATATATTAAGTATCCCTTTATTATTACTTATGAACTCAATGTTAGTTTGTCCGTAGTAATAGTTACCTACTATAGAGCTAAAAGCAAACAAGAAAGTACATATAGCCAAGAAATAAGTTCCAATAACGACTCCAATTTGTGAACTAAGTGCACTTTGAGTAAGTTCAATACCCGTTAAAGTAGTGCCTGAATAATTACCGGAAATTAACACAATGAAGGCTGTACATGAACAGATTACTATTGTATCAGTAAAAACACCTAGGGTTTGAGTAAGGCCTTGCTTTACAGGGTGAGAAACTGTTGCTGTAGCTGCTGCATTAGGTGCGCTACCCATACCGGCTTCATTAGAGAACAGTCCTCTTTTAATACCTTGCATTATTGTGAATCCAATGCCACCAGCTGCAAATTGTTTTATACCAAAAGCGTGTTCAAATATTAATACAAATATACTAGGAATAGTTTTGAAGTTAAGGACTATAACTATAATTGCAACTAAAATATAAGCAGTTGCAAAGATTGGAACTATAACCTCTGAAACCTTGGCAATTCTCTTAACCCCACCAAAGATTACTAGGGCTGTTAAAACTGATAAAAGTATACCCATTATTACAGGATTAATACCAAAGGAATTTGTAAAGGCTAAAGTTGTTGTATTAGATTGAGCTGCATTAAATACTAGTCCAAAGCATAAAGTAGTTAAGATGGCAAAAATTGTACCAAGCCAGCGCTTACCTAGCCCTCTTTCAATGTAGTAGGCAGGTCCCCCTAAAAAGTTTCCATCCTTGTCTTTAGTTTTATAAATTTGAGCAAGGGTACTTTCTACAAAGCTTGAAGCACCTCCAATTAAAGCAATAAGCCACATCCAAAATACTGCACCAGGACCACCAGCTGCCACAGCCATGGCAACACCTGCAATATTACCAGTACCAACTCTAGAAGCTGTACTTATACAAAAGGCTTGGAAGGATGAAACTCCATCTTTATTATCTTGATCATTAGGCATTAAAAGTCTAAACATTTCTTTGAAAAATCTAAATTGAACAAACTTTGTTCTAAATGAGAAGTAGATTCCTACTCCAATAAGTAAAACAATAAGTACGTAAGACCACATAAAGGTGTTAACAGTGTTAACCTTGTCAGTTAAAAAATTCATAAAATTAATTAATACATCTTTTGTAGAAATTAAAAAATCCATAACTCATCTCCTTATCTAATTTTTTTATTTAATTATAAAAGTTTATGAAAAATTACAATAATTCTTAAAATACAAGAATTATAGGAAATAAAATTCCCGAATAATTTATCGTATTATTTATATATTATATGGAACTACAAAGAAAATCAATAATATTTGTTGAAAATTAAATTTAATTAAAGATAAATGTAAAAAAGTTAAATGTTAAGAAAAAACTACCAGTAAATAATTCATACTGATAGTCTGTGGAATTGTATTAGGTTTTAGCTTTTCATTTTAAACTCATAGAAACATCGCTTACAAGTAACAGTAATTTTCCCTTTACCTCTAGGTAATCTAAGCTTTTGTCCACACTTTGGACATTTAACTATTTTATAATTTTTCTTTTCATTAAACCATCTTTTGAAATTACTAAAAATAGGAGCACAATCACCAAAATGGAACACAGGTAGGTTGCTAGGAATTGCTTTATTAAATTTACTTAAAAATCTGTTGGCATACATACAAAATTTTCTATGTTCTTGCTCACGTTTTTCAACATTTCTTGAGAAAACTCTGTATAATGCATAAAATAAAATAACTCCCGCTAAAAGACGAGTAATAGAAAATAAATTTAATATAGATGATACTAGAATAAGAAATAATGAAAATAAGTCAATTCCATAGGATTCGTTGAAAAAATTCATTTGATCACCTCTTAATATATTATAACTAATTGTTATTGAAACATTAAAATATCAAAATATGTTTTAAATATATAATTTCTACATATCTCTTGTACTATATTATAGTACAAGAGGACAACTTATTTAAAGTGATTTATGAGGAAAGAATTTTAATATTTTATGAAATAGGATTTTTAAAAGGTTAAATATTTATTATATCTATGATATAGATTTGAAGATTAGTCAATTAAAGTATGGAACTTGGTTAAAATATCATGGCTGAAAGAGTAAAGCTTTTAAAATAATTATTTGGATGTTATTTATAAATGTTACTTATATCAGAATTTAATTCTTAAGAAATTATTACTTTTGATAGAAAAATTAAAGTGATTATTACATCTTTCTTACAATTAGAGGAAACTTATTTTCAAAGTATTAAAGGTATTGTATGCTAACATCATCAAAGATTATGAGGTGAGGAAATGTCTAAAGTTCTAGAATTAAAAAATGTTACTAAAATTATGGGTAATCGTAAAATAGTTGACAATGTCAGTTTTGAAATAAACTCAGGAGAAATATTTGGATTTTTAGGACCAAATGGTGCAGGTAAAACTACTACTATTAAGATGATTACAGGACTTTTAAAAATTGATGAAGGAGATATTTTAATTAGCAATAATGATGTAAAGAAAAATTTTGAAAAAGCTCTTTCTCAAGTAGGGGGGATTATTGAAAATCCAGAGATGTATGGATATCTTACAGGACGTACAAATTTAGAGATATATGGCAGAATGCATGGTAATATTTCTAAAGAACGTATTAATGAAGTTATAAAATTAGTGAAACTTGAAAATCGTATTAATGATAAAGTGAAAAAATATTCTCTTGGAATGCGTCAAAGACTTGGTGTTGCTCAAGCATTATTACACAATCCTAAGCTTTTAATTTTAGATGAACCTACTAATGGATTAGACCCAATGGGAATTAAAGAGTTACGTGATACCCTAAGACATTTGGCAGAAAAAGAGGGACTAGCAGTTTTAGTGTCAAGTCACTTACTTAGTGAAATGGAGCTTATGTGTGATCGAGTTGGAATAATAGATAATGGAAAAATTATAGATATTAAAACATTAAAAGATATTAAAAAGCAAAATATCGAAAGCTTGATAACCTATGAATTAGAAGTAAGTAATTATAGTTTAGCGAGGAAAATTATAGAGAATGATTATAGTAAAATATCTGAAGAGATTACTGTAGACTTCAAAGAAAATAAAATATTAATTTCTTGTTCTCGTGATGAAATTGCCAATGTTAATAAAGCTTTAATTATGGAGAATATATTAGTTTACACTATTAAGCCTATTAATAACACTCTTGAAGATGAATTTATGAAGGTAACAACAGGATCAAAAATGCAAATAGTGTAATATAGTAGAAAAGGAGCAGAGTTTAATGAGTAAAGTATGTGGACTAATAAAAAATGAATTGATAAAACAATATAAAAAAACTAGTGTTAAAGTAATAGTGATTTTAATACTTTTAGCTAGCATAATGTTACCAGTAGCTTTAAAATTTTTACAGAATAGAGATGAGTCAAAGTGGTATATAAATAGCTATAATCAAGACATTCAATGGCAACAAACAGAAATAACTAATATTGATTCAAGTAAGAAAAATAAAGACATTCAGAAGAAAATTTTTGAAGAAAACATTAAAAAATCACAAACGCTAATAGATAGTAATGTTTCTTGGGATGATTGGAGAAATGAAGTAGCTGGAGAGGCTTCTAATAAATCAAAAGAGGCTATTATTCTATCAGGAATTTCAGAAGGGTTAGCAGGTGAAGAATTATTTTTTAATATACATGAATTTGATGTAAATATGTTTAATGAATATTTAGGAATGAGCAAGGATGAACTTCAAAAGATAATAACTTCTAAAAATAAAGAAAGTAAGGAATTATATGATTCTGTTATAAAAAATGATTACTTAGTTTACTTAGATAAGAATATTAAATCTTCTAAGGAGGAAATTAAAAATTTAAAGTCAACTATTAAAACATCAGAAGATGAAGTGAAGAAAAATCCTAATAATAAAAATTTTGTTACATCTCTAGAGAATTCTAAAATTCAGCTTGATGCTTTGGAGAAAAGACTTAAGGCAACCGAATATAGATATAATAATAAAATTCCTTATGACAATAAGAATTGGAAAAACAACACTATTAGGGATATTTCCTATAAGATTGATGAAAATGGTGAAAGACTGCTTAGTGAAACTGAATTTACACAATACAATAGCGAGAAAATAGCAAAAGGATATACTTATGAGGAGTACAAAAAAGACTATGAAAAGAAAACAAAGTCTATAGAACAGGCTATAGTTCTTGATTGGTATAGTCTTGAAAATAATATACCACAAGTTAAATTTGATAATGATATTAGAAATTCTGTAGATAGAACTTATTTAATGTATGTTAGTGTTGCCATTATACTATGCATAATAATTGGAGGAGGTATAGTTTCTTCAGAGTATTCTACAGGGACTGTTAGATTGCTTATGATTAGACCAGTATCTAGATGGAAAATTTTATTTTCTAAATTAGTATCAGTATTTATAATTGGGTATGGGGTACTGTTAACTACAGTTATATTAAATATTATATCAAGTGGAATTGTAAATGGTTTTGGAGGACTTGCTACAAAAGTAATTTCTTTCAGTGGAGAAAGTATAGTTCAGCAAAGCTTTGTAATTTCAATTATACCTAAGCTTTTATTCTCAAGCATTAGCTTAATATTTATAATAGCTTTAGTATTTGCAATATCAACTATTATAAAAAATACAGCTTTAGCAGTTGGTCTTACTACTGTAGCATATTTAGGTAGCTCAGTTGCTACAATGATTATGGCAAGCTTAGGTATGAGATGGGTAGGTAAAACTATATTACCCTATATGAATTTATCAACTTTCATTACAAATTCCCAATATGTTGAAATGTTTAAAAGTGAATATAGTATAGTTTTAAGTTCAACTATGGGGGCAATTCAATTGATTGTGTTTGCTACAATATTAATTATAGCTTCATTCTTAGTGTTCCAAAAGCGAGATGTAATGAATTAATTTATATAATGAAATTATAAGTGAAAATATTTCTATATTTATTTAAAAAAGTGGGGTTGACAATATTAATCTAGTTAAGTAGAATAATAATTGTAAGGGGAATGGAAAGTTAATTTTATAAAATAACTACAACTTACATTTTAAACTTATTAGATTAAAAATAAATTTAATATATAGAGTCCGATAGGTGTACTAAGTACTTAATAGGGAATTTGGTGAAAATCCAAAGCTATCCCAGTAACTGTAAGTGAGGACGACTTAGCAAAAGCCACTAATTTGTTTTGGGAAGGTGCTAAGAAGTATGATTCACAAGCCAGGAGACCTGCCATGGGATTATGAAATTTGATACTTTCTGAGGAAGAGTTAAAAGATTTATCCAGTGATGGTTTAGGTAAAATATAGTATTTATGTTTATAGGTTTAAACTATAAATTAAATTGCAAAAGCTTTCACTTATTTAAATTTAGTATATTCCAAGATAGGTATCAATGATATCTATCTTTTTTTATTGTATTTATATGGCTAGGAGAATCTACAAGGAAGTGGATTGTAGAATATATAAGCTATTTTACAGTTTAAATAAACTATGAAGCTACAAAGGCGTGGCTTTCTCCTATATAAAATATACAAATAAAGTAACTATATTTTAATTGTTACTTTAGTTATTAACTTAAAGTTTTCAACCCAAAACTTTAGTCAATATAAATGTAAATTTTCTACTTATGTCCCTCTTAGTGGTTTGGATAAAACCAACTAATTTCACACAGGGATGTAACCACTATAATTTGTAGTGGTTACATCCTATAACCCTATAATTGGATAAATATATGATTAAATATAAAAGAAATTAAGACTATATCGAAAATTTATGATATAGTCTTAATTTTTTCTACCAACATTGGTTTATCAAGTTATTTTCATAATATACAGTATATGTATAAATAATCAAATTAAAGTATCATATAATTTATAGATATGATATGATAAAGTAATAAAATACAGATAATTATGTTTATGGAGAGGGATTATATGAAATTAACATTGCTTAAGGATTTGCAGGGAAATGAAATACTTGCTAAGGACATTATTACAGGCTCGGGTAAGACTTTGTTAAAAAAAGGTATTATAATTACTGATCAAGTAAAAAATAGTATTGAACAGCAAGGGATTTTTTTTCTGTATGTACAAGACGATGACTTAAAAGACATAAAAGATGATAGTAAACTTATAAATTTAAAAAAGAATATACTTCAAACCATACCTAATATGTTTAGTGACTTAATAAATTATGATAATAAATCTTTAAGTAAATCTCTAACTATGGTTGATGATTTAGTTGAATATATACAGAGTGAAAACTACATAAATCTAAATTTATATGAAGTAAAATTATATGATGATTATACATACATACACTCTGTGGATACTAGTATTATGGCAATTTTTCTAGGAGTAAATATGAATTTTTCGAAATCAAGATTACGTGATTTAGCCATATCATCTCTATTTCATGATATAGGAAAAACGAAAATATCTAGTAGAATCATAAATAAACCAGATAAATTAACTGAAGATGAGTTCAAGCAAATTAAGATGCACCCATTATACGGTAGAGATATACTACTTGGTAATCCTATAATAAATGAAGAGATAATAGGTGGAGTAATAGAACATCATGAAAAGTATAATGGTACAGGTTATCCTTATGGATTAAAAGATAATGAAATATCACAATTTGCAAAAATCATTTCTATATGTGATGTGTTTACGGCCATAACATCAGATAGATGCTATAGAAAAAAATTTGACCCTAGAGAAGCTTATGAATTAATTTTAGCAGAGACATATACAAGTTTTGATCCTGAAATAATTAAGTTGTTTAAAGATACATTTGCAGTTTATCCATTAGGATGTCCTGTATATCTATCAAATAATTTATTTGGGTATGTGGTAAGTCAAAATAATGGGTTCCCAGATAGACCAGTAGTAAGAATTGTGAAAGATGAATATAATAATAAAATTAGTCCTTATGAGATTGATTTAAAGAATATTATAAATTTAACAATCATAAGCACTATAGTGTAGTATTTGTAAAGTAAATGGTATCTAAGGAGATGATTATCATAAATAGTGATGTAGGTGAAAGCTATATAGGAAATATTAAGGTTTTAAAAAATTTATATAAAGAAATATGGTGGAGTATGCCTACATGTGTAGATATTCCCTTAGAAGCTAATGGATATATTAAGAAGAAGAAAAATGAGAAAAAGTTTGAGAAATTTATTGATGAATTTATTAAAATTATTGAAAGGTTTCCTTTGGAAGAAGAGAATAGAGAATTATGGAAGAAAAATAGTAACTCTTATCTTGAAAATATGATATTGGGAGAAGAATTATTTAAGCTAGGAACCATAGATAAAAAAATGAAGGATCAGTTTTTTACAAACACTAAGGTATTTATAAATCAGTGTAAGATCTTTGATAAAGAAATGAATTATGAAGATATTGGTCAAGCTATGAGAAATGTGTGGATTGTTAGTCTTCTTCAAAAGATGAAGGATATGGATATATCATTTACCATGGCTACTTTTGGATATAGCATGCTATATCCATATACTGACAATTATTTAGATAATTTAGATATATCAATAGAAGAAAAGAAAGAATTTAATAACAGGTTTTATAAAAGACTATGTGGTGAAGAGATAGAGGGGAGAAATTCTCATGAAAAGCAAGTGTTTAAGTTAGTTGAATATATAGAATCTGTTTTTAATAGAAATGATTATCCAAAAGTTTTTCAAGGTCTATTATTAATTCATGAAGGGCAAGTAAAAAGCCTAATTCAGCAAGAAGGTATAAGTAACCCCTATGAAAGGGATATGCTAGATATATCTATTGAAAAGGGCGGAGCATCTGTTATTGTGGATGGTTATCTTATAAATGGAAGCTTAAACAAAGAAGAGGAGATTTTTACCTATGGGTATGGATTTCTGCTTCAATTATGCGATGATTTGCAAGATGTAAGGATAGATTATGAGAATAAACATATGACTATAATGTCTCAACTAGCAGGAAAATATCATCTAGATAATATTGTTAATAAACTTATTAATCTAACTATCCATGTATTAGATGATGCAACGTGTTTTAAAGGGGAAAATATTGAAGATTTGAAAAAATTAATAAAAGATAATTGTATTTTAATGATAATCTTTGCTATTGTTATGAACAAAAATTATTTTTCAAAGGAGTATGTAAAAGAAATTTCTAAATACTTGCCTTTTACTATATCATATATTGAAAATATTAAGGGGAATTTACGAAGAAAGTTTGAAAATATTAAAAAATCTTATCATGGCATTTCATTAGAAGATATAATTTACTACTTAATTCAATAAAGGATTTATAAAAGGTTAAATTTAATTTATTTTAATTTAATTACGTAATTTATAAAATTTTTTAGTTGATATAACATTTAAAAAATGGTATGATTAAAACGTTGTACAGGTTATAATATAATAATTTATATATTAAGGGAGTAGTTAGCAGGAAGTATTAAATGACTTCATGGGATTAGGTCAACATACTGGATATTTAATATTCTGGTTTAATCTTAAAAGACGAGACTTATATTCTGATATTAGAATATAAGTCTCTTTTATTTTGTTAAAATACATAGGAGGAATGAAAATGATATACGCTTTATATGGAATTTTTGCTGCATTTGTAATTGGTTTTTCAATTAAATTGTCTTATTATGTAGACGAGCTTGATAAAAAAACAAATTTATCAGGAGCTTTTATTGGAGGTGTTATGTTAGCAGCAGTAACTTCACTTCCAGAGTTATTTACAAGTATTTCATCTACTATATTTTTGAATGAGGTACAATTGGTTTCAGGTAATATTCTTGGTAGTAATGTGTTTAACTTAACTATTTTAGCAGTATTAGTTTTAGTAGGAGTTAAGAGATTCAAAAGCTCTGTAGTAACATCAAGCCATAGGAATACACTGAAACTTTTAATGGTGATTTATGTAATAGTGTTTGTTGCTAATTATATTGGAAGAGAATTTTCATTTTTTAGTGTAAGCATATTCTCTATAGCAATTATGCTATTATATATCTTTGGTGTTAAGGCTATGTCAGGGGATGAATCTCCAGAAGATAGTGGAGAAAGTAATTGCAATCTTACAGTAAAGCAAATATATGTGAGGTTTACACTATTAAGTATAGGATTAATTGTGTTTAGTATAGGTATTACTATAGTAACAGATATGATTGCAAAGGAGTTAAACCTAGGGGTTACCTTGGCGGGGGCATTGTTCCTTGGAGTTGCAACTTCTCTTCCAGAATTAACATCTTCTATATCTTTAGCTAAAAAAGGTAATTTTAATGCTATGATTGGAAACATTGTAGGAAGTAATTTATTTAATTTTTGCATATTGTTTTTAGCTGATATACTATATATAAAAGGATCTATTTATCAACCATCGAACCAAGGATACTTATTAATAATATTTGGATTTATATGTACTGTAGTTGCTTATGGTATGTTAAAGATAAAAAAAGAACAAGCAAAGGAGATACATAAGGTATCAAGTTCGTTACCTTATGTATTAGCGAGTATGGCAATAGTGGCTAGTTATGTAACATATTTAACAATGTCAATATAAAATAATAGGTTTTAGAAGCTCTGCTTTTAAAACCTATTATTTTATTACTGAAATTTTCAACAAAGCCACTTTATTAGTTGTATTAGAATGAATTGTTAACATTTTATCATCTATACTTGTAATTACAATGGTTATTGTATAAAATGTTAATATTAGTAATTAAACTCAAGTGCAAATGTGGGTAACTATATTTAGTAAAAAATCTAGTATTAAGTTAAACTTTAAGGGATGGTGATTTCGGTGTTAGTTATAAATAATGTCACGAAGAAATATGGAAAATTTGTTGCTAATGATAATATAAGTTTTCAAGTGGGCGATGGAGAGATAGCAGTACTTTTAGGGCCTAATGGTGCTGGAAAATCTACTATTATTAAATGTATATGCGGACTATTAAGATTTCAAGGAAATATATCCATAGAAGGTTTTGATAATAAATCCATAGAAGCTAAAAGAATAATTGGATATATACCAGAAGTACCTGTACTATATGATATGTTAACAGTGGAAGAGCATTTAGAATTTATTGCACGAGGTTATAATCTTACTGACTGGAGAGAATATGCTGAAAAACTGTTAAGGATATTTGAACTAGATGACAAAAAACAAAAGTTTGGGAAAGAACTTTCTAAAGGAATGCAGCAGAAGGTAAGTATTTGTTGTGCATTACTTCCAAAACCTAAGGTTATAATTTTTGATGAACCTTTAGTAGGTCTTGATCCCCATGGAATTAAAGCATTGAAAGAATTAATAATGGAATTAAAAAATCAAGGTGCAGCAATGATAATAAGTACTCATATGATTGATAGTGTGAAAGAGTTCTGGGATGTAGCACATATCATGATGAATGGAAAGATTGCGGCAACAAGGGTAAAAAAAGATGCTGAAAAATCTAATGAAGGATTAGAAGAATTATTCTTTCATATCACTGAAGGAAAGGGTGATCAGTAGTGAAAGGAATAATTTATCTATGGAGAACAACCTTAAAAAATCGAATAAAGGATTTAAAGAATCATCCTGGTAAATTAATAGGATATATAATTTTGATAGCTTTAATGGTTTTTGTTTTTATAACCTCAGCTAAAACTTCTAATAATGTTGATGTAAATAACTTAAGTCCAATTGCGGAGCTAGGAGCAATAATATATGCACTATTTATGTTTTTATTTACAACTCAAATTATCCAAGGATTATCATCAGGAGCTACATTTTTTAAAATGTCTGATGTAAACTTACTCTTTGTTTCTCCCATATCATCTAAAAAAGTACTTATATATGGACTTATAAGACAGTTAGGTACATCTTTATTTATATCCATCTTTATACTATTTCAAGCTGGTGTACTTAAACAGAGGTATGGAGTAAATCCGCTAGGTGTAATAGTAATATTCCTAGGATATTTTATGTTAGTTTTCATAAGTAGTATCATATCTATGGCTATTTATTCAATTACTAGCGGAGATGACGGTAAAAAGAAAGCAGTAAAGATTTTAATTTATCTCCTAGTATTACCTTTAATAATTTCTATTCTATTTAATATAAAAGAAGGTGGAAGAGGTATAGGAGCTATAGTTAATGGGATAAATGTAAGTTATCTAGAATTTATTCCTTTTGTAGGGTGGATAAAAGGAGTAATTTATGGTATTTTGATAGGCGAAACCTCTAATGCGTTAATGTATATTTTAGCAACACTTATAGGCGTAGTATTAACTATAGTTATTCTTATGAAAAGTAAAAATGAATATTATGAAGACGTACTTCAAGCTACAGAAACTATGCATAAACGTGTGGAAGATGCAAAAGAAGGCCGAATAGTAGAAGTTAAAGATACTAAGAAGATAAAATTAAAAAATGTTGGAATAAATAAAGGAAGAGGAGCTTCTGTATTCTTTTTTAAGCATATGTTAGAAAATAGGAGAGCAGGAAAATTCTTTTTAGACAATACTACTTTAATTCAAATAGTAGTTGTGGTCATATTTACATTAACAATGAAGGACATAGGAAGTATAATGGCTACCTTTGCTATGGCCACATATATTCAATTATTTATGACTTTTGCAGGGCGCTGGGTTAGAGAACTAAAAATGCATTACGTATATTTAATTCCTGAAAGTCCACTTAAAAAACTTCTATATATAGTTTCTGAAAACTTAATAAAGTGTTTTGTAGATGGAATTATACTATTTGTTATTGCGGGAATCATATTAGGTTCTTCACCTATAGAAATATTAGTATGTATAATATCAAGATTGGGATTTGGAATGTTATTTATAGCAGGAGATGTATTGTCTCAAAAAATATTCAAACAAGTTACAGGGAAAGGCTTATTAATGTTTTTAACAATACTTGCATTGATAATAATTGCACTACCAGGAATTATAGGTTCTGTAATTGTAGCAATTATCTTTGATATAGGAACAATTTCAATAATAATTACATTTGCATGGAATATGTTCATATCTTTTATAATTATATGGCTATGTAAGAATATATTAAATAACATAGAACAGAATTTAGTATAGTAATAGATATATTACTTATTTATTTTAATATGATTTTAATAGAAATAAAATAGTCTTAAGTAGCTAATTATATTAGTTATTTAAGACTATTTTAAAATAAAAAATACTTTAGTAGAAAAAAAGTATTTTAATTATAATTAATAGTATTTTATTGAGAAAATTTAAAGGCAAAGAGTTTTATTGATATATATCAGAAAACTCAATTTGAATTCGTTCTATTTTGTTATTGTAGGATCTAATTGAAGGAGGCGCTGAATCTTTTGAATGGTCAGATTTTACTATTTTATTAGGGAAATATAAAGTGAACTTACTACCTTCACCAACCTTGCTTTCTAAAGTTATATCTCCATCATGTAGAACCATAAGAGATTTTACAAGGGATAAGCCTATGCCGGTACCTTCAGAATTATTCGTACTAGATTTATCAATTTGTACAAATCTATCAAATATTTTTCTTTTCATAGAATCATCTATACCAATACCTGTATCTTTAATGGAAATAATAGTATTATTATCATCTTCAGAGATATCAATAAAAATTGTTCCGCCTGGATTAGTAAACTTTACTGCATTAGATAAGAGATTTAAAATAATTCTTTCTAATTTATCCTCATCTATAGCAGTAATTTTTTCTTCCATAGCAGTATCAAAAATAATGTTTATTTCTTTAGATTTAATGAAATCTACAACTGAGTCTACGATATTTTCTACAGAATAAACTATATTAATATTTTCAAGATTAACTTTAAAAGTAGAAGCTTCAATTTTAGTTAAATCAAGAAGATTATTAATAAGTCGTATAAGTCTAAAAGAATTTTGTTTTATACAGTTAGTATATTTCTCTGCATTGCTTAAGTCTAGATTTGGATTTTTTAATTGCTGAGACAGAAGTTGATCGGCACTATATATAACATTGATAGGGGTTTTAAGTTCATGAGATACATCTGCAAAGAAGTTTGTACGCTCTTTCTCATGAGACATAAGTTTATTGTTAGTTTTTTTCAAATCAGACATAGTATCAAGTAATTTTTTATTACTTAAATAACTCTCTTTCATATGTCTAAATTTAATTATAGAAAAGCAAAATCCTAATATTAAATACAAACCTATATCAAATAAATTTTTCCATGCAGTGCTACTATAATTTAAAATATTCATCATATTAAATATATAAATGGATGATGAAGGGATAAGTACTAATAAAGATTTTTTAAAATCTATTAAGAAAAATAGATTTATTACAAAAATCAAAATCAAAAAAAAAGTGATACTTCCATTAACTTCAAGAAGAGAAATACAAGAATATAAAGATAAGTACGTACCACCAAAAAGAAAAATATTAAATAATAAGTTATATATAAAAGTTGTTTGATATTTTATAGGAATTAAATTATAAACTAATAACCAAACAACTAAAAATATAGTTATAATGGCATAGAGATAGATATTGTTAATCACTATAGGAATTTCATCAATTATATTAATTATAAATAACAATGTACTTGAAATAAGTGTAAGTATAGATAAGTTATAACTAAAGTATAAATTTTCACTTAATAAATATGTTTTTAAATCAGAATAGTTATTTAGTTTAATTTTCATTTTCCTTACCTCACTAGCATAAAATTCAATAGAATAAAATAAAAATTATATACCTCAACATTATAATGTGTTAATAAATTACAATTTATAATTTATGATAAACATATCCGCGGATAAAAAATGGATAAATGGGTACATTGCAATTAAAAATTTTTTAAATATTTTAATTATAAAGTATACTCATAATTTATAATTAATGTTCATACCACACATATCCATAACTAATATAGCATATATGTTAGTAAATATAAAAAAAGTTAGTATATACAAGTAAATTTGTTTTAATAAAAAATATGTTGATTTTTATTGAAATTTATCATTTTTATTTAAATTAAGACAAGAATAAATACATATATAACTAATACTTCTTTTTTATGAAAAAATTATGAAGAAAATTATAAAAACATAAAATATATTTCATGAATATTAACTTTGTGTTAATAATTTTAAACATAAAGTTAAATAAAGAAAAATTTATAGGTGTAAATTCAGTATATCGAATTAATATATAGATATTAGTATAAGGATTAAGAAGAGTAATAAATAATTATTTGGTTGATAGTATGTTATATGACTTAATTAGAATACATTGATTTTATAAAATATATATGATAGCATGTAAATGGAGTTGCTACATAAAATATATTATTAGTAGTCAGTAAAATCTCTCTTTCTCTACTGAAAGGGAGTTTATTTTGTTTCTTAGGAGGTAAAGATATGAAAAAAAATATGAAATCAATAATAATTTCTTTAATAGTTATAATTATTGCAATTGGTGGATTTTTTATCTACAAAAATTTTAATGCAAAGCAAAGAGTTGAAGGAGATAAAACTATAGAAGTTACAGTTATAAGTAAAAAGGATAATTATGAAAAAACTTATACACATTCAACTAATGCAGAAACTCTAGGAAAAGCACTAGATGAAATGAAGATAATTGTAGCTGATACATCTCAAGCTACTAGATTTATAACTGGAGTAGATGGACTAAATGCAGATGCTAACAAGCAAGAGTGGTGGAATTTAAAAATAAATGGAAAAAATTCCCAAACTGGTATAGATGATACTGCTATAAAAGATGGTGATAAGATAGAACTTATACTTACAATAGGTTGGTAATATGTATAAAACTAAAGATTTGATAATATTGGCATTACTTGGAGCGCTAATGCTTGTGTTACAAGTTATGATGAGTGGAATACCTAATATAGAACCAGTATCTTTTTTACTGGTAATATATACTTTAGTATTAGGCAGAAGAGCATTAGTAGTTGTAGTGGTATTTAACTTTTTACTAGGTCTTGTTAGTGGAATGGGAACTTGGTGGTTTGGATACTGGATTGTTTGGCCTATGCTAGTACTAGTAGTGCTGTTATTTAGAAAAATAATTAAAGAAAATTTTTTAGGTTGGAGTATAATATCCGGTGTGTTTGGAATGTTATTTGGAGCACTGTATTCAATACCATATATCTTTACAGTCTCTAAAACCTTTGCTTTAACTTATTGGATAAATGGAATACCCTATGATTTAATTCATATGGTAGGTAATTATTTTATTATGTTAATGCTTGGAAAAAGGGTATATAATTTATTGAAGAATTTAGTAGCAAAATATAATTTAGGCACTAAATTTTGAAGATAGATAGGTTTTAAAATATAAAAAGAACTTTGAAATTTCAAAGTTCTTTTTTATTTTTTAAGGAGTGGATTGGGGAATTAAGCCAATAAATAAAGTAATTAAAATGTATTTATGTTATATTTATCATATAGTGTCATTGCCATAACATATAATTTATATAAAATATAAACTAAAAGGCTAAGGAATAAATTGTAGAATCTAAGAGGTGGGAATATGAAGTTGCTAGAAACAGAAAGATTGATTTTGAGAAGTTGGAAAATAGCGGATTTAGATGATTTTTATGAGTATTCTAAAAATCCTAATGTTGGTCCTATGGCAGGATGGAAACCCCATAAGAATAAAGAAATATCTAAAGGTATACTTCAGTCATTTATAAAGAATAATGAGGTATGGGCAATTGTATATAAGAAAAATAATAGGGTAATTGGTTCAATTGGTAATCATAGAGATGTGAAAAGAAATTTATTAAAGGCAAGAATGATAGGATATGTACTTTCAGAAGAATATTGGGGAAAAGGAATTATGACTGAAGCAGTAAATAGGGTAATAAAATATTTGTTCGAAGAAATAAAATGTGAAGTAGTATCTTGTTATCATTATCACGGAAATCAAAAATCTAAAAGGGTTATAGAAAAGTGTGGATTTAAATATGATGGAACATTAAGAATGGCTAGCGAAACTTATGATGGAAGAATATATGATGATCTATGCTATTCCATAACTAAAATGGAGTATTGTGATGAATATAAAAATAAATATTTATAGGTAAAGTATAATAATTATAGATTGAATATATTTAAAATATAGACTCCATGAATAATTAGTTCGTAGAGTCTATTAATTTTAGTTAACTATTTTTAACCTTAGGTTTATTTACTATATATATTCCAACACATACAAATACAAGTGCCAACAGATTTTTCCAATGCCAAATAGATTCTTTTAAAAATATAGCAGAAAGAAAAACACCAAACACAGGTGTTAAAAAATTGTATATAGAAATTTTACCAACATTATTATGCTTTAATAAGATAGTCCATATTGTAAAAGCCACTGAAGAAAGAAGTGAGAGATATAAAAGTAATAGCATAGCTTCAGTAGAAGGTATAGAGGTTCGTGCACCTCCAAGTGCGCCTACAATTACAAGTAAAACCCCTCCAAAGAGTAGTTGCCATCCTGTGACTATCATGCTATCTTCTCTCTTAGCTGCTTCTTTACTTATAAGAGATCCAATTGCAAAGGAAGCAGCAGCAAGAATAATAAATCCTTCACCAGTAAAGGTAAAACCACTTCCAACTTTACCACCTAAGTTAATTATAACTACTCCCATAAATCCAACAATACATCCTAAAATCTTTTGGAAATTTAATCTATCATCTGAATATATAAAATGAGCAAGAATTACAGCCATAAAGGTTGCGGTACCGTTTAATATGGACCCCTTAACACCGGTAGTATGAGAAAGTCCTATGTAGAAAAATAAATATTCCAAAGTAGTTTGAATAAACCCAAGTAGTGCAATATGACTTAAGGCCTCTTTTTTAGGAAAAGGAAATTTTTTTTGAATTATCCAAGTTAATAAAATTACTAGAAGACCTGATAAAGCAAATCGATTGCCTGCAAAGAGAAGTTTACTAAAAATATCATTTTCGCCTATAGAAAATAAAGAGTAGCCAATCTTTATAGATGGATAGGCACTTCCCCAAAGTAAGGTACATAGTAAAGCTAACAATAAAATCACACCATTTTTTTGAAAAACATCTTTTTTACTCATAATTTAAATAATCCCCTCTGTACATTTAAAACTTAAATAATTACAAATTAACTTATGTTTATTGTGAATATAGTTTTAAAATTCTAATTATCTCAATTAGAATTTTACTATTATATGCAACCAATGTAAATGAACATTATTATTTGTTGTTTTTGACAATAAAATTTATCTTATCTAAAATGTAAAAACGAAATTTCAATATAAAAGTTCAATACAAATATATAAGGAAAATACAGAAAAATGGAGAATGGAGAATTTTGAGTAATTTAATCAAGTGTATTTAAGTCTTAAGAAGTTGAAAATGATTATCAATTAAGCTATTATGAAGTAGCGATAAGTATTATCAATTAAAATTATATTTCAATTGATAACGTAATTTTATTGTTACATCAAGTATATATAAGTGTTTAAGAATATCACATAATTTAATACATAAAGATATTTAGGATACGTAATAAAGTTTTGGAGGAAATATGAAAAAGAAATATTTAATTCCTTTATTCATAATACTGTGTATGTCTTCAATATTTATAGGGGTTCAAAATATAAGTATTACAGATATAATGCAATGGAACCAGGGTAAGATGAATATAATAATTTTAACTAGATTGCCGCGGCTTATTAGTATAGTGGTAGCTGGAGTAGGAATGAGCGTTGGTGGAGTTATAATGCAGCAAATTAGTAATAACAAATTTGTTTCTCCAAGTACAGCAGCTACCGTAGACTCAGCAAAGCTTGGGGTACTAGTTTCTATGCTACTATTTTCATCAGCAACTTTGATGCAAAAGATGATAACAGCATTTATATTTGCCCTTTTGGGAACCTTTGTATTTATGAAAATACTTAAAAGCATAAAAATGAAAAATGTTGTATTCATACCTCTAGTGGGAATAATGGTAGGAAATGTTATAGGGTCTATGACAGATTTCTTTGCTTATAAAAACAATTTAGTTCAAAGTATGGGAACTTTTCTCCAAGGAGATTTTTCCATGATTATAAAGGGAAATTATGAGCTCCTCTATTTGACTATACCATTATTAATATTAGCACTTTTGTATGCTAATAAATTTACTATTATAGCAATGGGGGAGGATATCTCATCAAATTTAGGGATTAACTATAATAAGGTTGCCAATATTGGAGTTATAATTGTTGCATTGATTTCAGCTTTAGTAGTAATAACTGTTGGGAATATACCTTTTATAGGATTAATAGTTCCGAATATAGTATCTATATTTAAAGGGGACAATCTTAGTAAGAATATTTGGGATACAGCTTTGTTTGGGGCAATATTTGTACTAGCATGTGACATTATAGGTAGACTTGTAATTCATCCCTATGAAGTACCTATAAGTCTTACTGTAGGAGTTACAGGAAGTATTATATTCCTTTACCTGATATTTAGGAGGAATAGAAATGAAGGATAATATAGATAAAAAAAAGTTATATATACTTGGAATAGTTGCATTATTTGTTATTGGCTTATTTTTGTTTGAAGGATTAAATGGTAGAAACTGGTATTATAACCTATCAAAGAGAATACCTAAGGTTATAGCTATAGCAGTTACTGGAGGGTCAATAGCCTTTTCTTCTATGATATTTCAGACAGTAACAAATAATAGAATCCTAACGCCAAGCATACTTGGACTTGATTCCTTATATATGTTTGTACAAACCATATCCGTGTTTTTATTCGGAGCATCAAGTATATTTATGATAAACAGAAATGTGAATTTTATGGTTTCAGTTACAATAATGTTAGTTGGAACTTTAGTTCTTTATAAAATATTATTTAAGAAAGATGGAAATAGTAATATATTCTTTTTGCTATTGGTGGGAACAGTATTGGGAACCTTGTTTAAAAGTATGACATCTTTTATGCAAGTAATAATTGATCCAAATGAATTTGAAACATTACAAAGTAAAATGTTTGCTAGCTTTGCTAATGTTAATACGGATATATTGTTAATATCAGTAATAGCCTTACTAATCATTTTTGTATTATTTTATGATGATGTAAAAAAATTAGATGTTATGCTTTTGGGAAGAGATCAAGCTATAAACTTAGGAATAGATTTTGATAGATTTTCTAAAAAAATATTAATAGTTGTAGCAGTATTAGTATCAATATCTACAGCTTTAGTTGGACAAATAACCTTCCTTGGATTATTGGTGGTTAATCTATCTTATCAGTTTCTTAATACATATAAACATAGTTATCAAATAACGGGAAGTATATTGATAAGTATAATTGCTTTAATAGCTGGACAGTTCATAGTGGAAAGAATATTAAACTTTGGAAGTACAGTAAGTATAATAATTAATTTTATTGGTGGAATTTACTTTATATATCTTTTAATGAAGGAGGGAAAATAAATGATAGAAGTTAGAGGTATAGTTAAAAAGTATGGAGATAATCCAGTAGTAGACAATGTATCTTTAAACATAGAAAAAGGTAAGATTACTTCTTTCATAGGACCTAATGGAGCAGGAAAGAGTACTTTACTATCAATGATATCTCGTATTATGAAGAAAGATGAAGGCGAAGTTATTATAGATGGTAGGGGGTTAGAAAAATGGGACACTAAGGGACTAGCTAAAAAAATAGCTATACTTAAACAATCTAACAATATAAATGTAAGATTAACTATAAAGGAAATAGTTAGCTTTGGACGTTACCCTCACTGCGAAGGTAGACTGACAAAGGAAGACACAAAGTATGTAGATGAAGCCATAGAATATATGCAACTTAAGGATATTGAAGATAGATATTTAGATGAGCTTAGCGGTGGACAAAGACAAAGAGCATATATTGCTATGGTAATAGCTCAAAATACAGAGTATGTACTATTAGATGAACCATTAAATAACTTAGATATGAAACATTCAGTACAGATGATGAAAGTATTAAGAGGGCTAGTGGATGATCTTGGAAAAACTGTAGTGATAGTTATGCACGACATAAATTTTGCATCAGTTTACTCAGATAAAATAGTTATTCTTAAAGATGGAAAGATAGTTAAAGATGATATAACTGATGCCATAATATCAAAAGATGTTTTAGAAGACGTATATGAAATAGATTTTCACATAAAGAATATAAACGGAAACAACATCTGCGTATATTTCTAAGAGAGACCCCAAATCTATGATTTGGTTGGTCGAACTTAAGTGACCATTTTAATCTATGATTTAATTATGGAAACTTACTCATTTGAGTGTAACGAAAAGGAGTAAGTTTCAAATAGTAAGGTGACAAGGAGTATCCTTACGAGCAAAGCGAGAAAAAGAAATCTATGATTTCTATAACAATAAAATATAATTTATTCTTAAATTCAAAATTAAAGAAATTTATTATAAATAAATATTAAGATATAAGGAAAATATTAATTGGATATAGATGAAAGGAATAGGTGAAACAAATGAATAAGAAAAAAATTAATATAATAGTAGGAGTTGCAATAGTTGCTTTAATTGGTGTGTTTGCAGCTACAAAACTTGGTAACAAAGATAATGAAGGGGAAAAAGGTGAAACTATAAAAATAATCCATACTGCTGGAGAAACTGAGGTACCTAAGAATCCAGAAAAAGTAGTAGTATTAGACTATGCATCTTTAGATATTATGGATTCATTAGATATAAAAGGATTAGTAGGATTACCAAAGAAAAACCTGCCAACTTATCTTTCAGAATATAAGGAAGAAAAATATACAGATTTAGGTGGATTAAAAGAATTTAGTCTAGAAGTAATCAATGAGATCAAACCGAATTTAATAATAATTGAAGGTAGACAAGCTGATTATTATGAGGAACTTTCTGCTATAGCTCCAACAATACAATTAGGAACAGATACTACAAAGTATTTAGAGTCATTAGAGTCAAATGTAAACATAATAGGACAAATATTTGGGAAAGAAGATGCAGCAACATCTAAATTAAAAGAACTTAATAAAAGAGTTGAAGAAGTAGGTAAAAAAATAAAAGAGCAAGGGTTTAATGCTTTAGCTACTATAATTACAGATGGTTCTATGAGTGTATACGGAGCAGGATCAAGATTTTCAATTATATTTGAAAAGTTCGGCTTTGTTCCAACAGATGAGAATATAGAAGTATCAAAGCATGGTCAAAATATAACTTATGAGTACTTATTAGCTAAAAATCCAAACTATCTTTTTGTAGTTGATAAGTCAGCAGGAACAAGTGGATCAGAAGATTATTCAGCAGCTAAGGAAGTAATAGAGAATGAATTAGTAAAAACTACAGACACATATAAAAATGGAAATATAGTTTATCTAAATGCTCAAGCTTGGTATGTGGGTGGAGCTGGACTTCAAGCAGCTGATTTAATTATAGAGGATATGGAAGGTATCACAAAATAATAATTAGTAAAATAGAAAATAGCTATTTGACATTCTAAAAGTCAAATAGCTATTTTTATAATGTGTTTAGTTGTTATAATACTGTCATCATATTAAAGTTAGTTATATAATGTAAAAATTATAATAGAGAGTAGAATAAATTAATAAAGAGCATATTTATATAGAGAGGAGGTGTTTCTATGGAAAGTAGAAATAGTAGTAATTATAAGGGGATTGATATAAGTAGTTGGCAAGGAAATGTAAATTTTAAAAAAGTAAAAGACGGTGGGATAGAAATAGTTTATATTAAAGCAACGGAAGGTATAAGCTATGTTAATAATTATTTTTCTTCATCCTATAAAAATGCTAAAGAGCAGGGTTTGAAGGTTGGATTTTATCACTTCTTTCTAGGAGGAATAGATCCTAAAGCTCAAGCTAGGCATTTTGTAAATACCATTGGAAATAGAGAATTTGATTGTAGACTAGCTATAGATATAGAACAGACTAATGGTTTAAATAAGACATCTTTAACAAGTGCAGCAATAATATTTTTAGAAGAGGTTAAGAGACTAACTAGTAAAGGTATCGTAGTTTATACCTATACTAATTTTGCAAGAACTAGTTTAGATAGTAGGTTAGGAATATATCCTTTATGGATTGCTGAATATGGGGTAAGCAAACCTGCTAGTAATCCAATATGGAATCAATGGGTTGGTTTTCAATTTTCAAGTACTGGACAAGTCCCCGGTGTAAGTGGAAATTGTGACCTAAATGAGTTCAATGAGGGAATATTATTAAATGGACAAAGTATACCAGAAAGTCCAAGTACAGATGATAATAGTAAAAATGATAAATACTATACAGTACAATCAGGGGATACTTTAAGTGGAATAGCAGAAAAATATAATACAACCTATCAAGTACTGGCATCTATTAATGGTATATCGAATCCTAATTTAATATATCCAGGACAAAAAATAATATTGCCAACAGGTAGTTCTTCAACAGGAGGTAATACCGGTAATTCATCCTATTATATTGTAAAATCAGGAGATACTTTGAGCGGTATAGCACAAGAATATGGAACTACAACTAAAGTTCTAGCTAGTATTAATAATATATCAAATCCTAATTTAATATATCCAGGACAAAAAATAGTATTACCATCAGGTAGTTCTTCATCTAAAGGTAATGCTAGTAGTTCATCCTATTATACTGTAAAATCGGGGGATACTTTAAGTGAGATAGCACAGCGGTTTGATACTACTACTTCAACTCTTGTTAAGCTTAATAATATATCAAATCCAAATTTAATATACCCAGGACAAGTGATAAAAATAAAGTAAAACAACCTTAATGAGAAAAAGAGACTGTTGCAGAGTGAGTTTTAATCTATTCTGCACAGTCTCTTGTATTTGAAATTTAATCTATAACTTATTAGTTGTAATAAAAAGTTATTATATTTATATTAAACCTTGTTTTTCTAAAAATTCTCGGGATACATCATTAGGTTCCATCTGTAGTTCATCAACTTTATAATTAAGTTCCATCATGATGTCATCATTAAGGATAGTTGATAATTGTTCCAATAGAGGAATTATTTCTGGATACTCTTTAAGAGTTTCACCTCTAACTATAGGCATAGCATAATAGGGTGGGAAAAAGTTCTTATCATCTTTTAATGTCTTTAATTTAAATTTCTTTAGCAATCCATCTGTTGCGAAGGCATCTACCACATCTATCTCTTTGCTGATTAAAGCAGTGTATCGTGGAGAACCATCAAGGCCTATAGAATCTTTAAATGAAAAATTGTATTTTTTGCTTAGTCCAGGAAGACCATCATCCCTGTTTAAGAATTCTAAGGTAGTTCCAGACTTTAGGTTAGTAGCAATGAGTGAAAGATCACTAATACTTTCTAAATTATATTTTTCAGCTGTTTCTTGTTCAACAGCTAAGGTATAAGTATTATTAAACTCCATTTGTTTTAAAACTTCAATATTGTATTTTTCTTTGAAATCATTTTTTACAGTAGCATATACTTTTTCCATATCACTTATAGGAGGATTGCCTAAGGTATCTCCATAAGCTGTCCCACTATATTCAATATATAAATCTATGTCATCAGATTTTAAAGCAGAAAAACATACTTGAGTACCACCAAGATTTATTTTACGATTTACTGAAATATCAGTATTTTCTTCAATTAAATCTGAAACCATGTGGCCTAATATCATTTGTTCACTAAAATCTTTACTCCCTACAGTAATTACTTTTGAGTTAGTATTAACATTAGTAATTGCAGAAAATATAAATATTAGAATAATAAAAATACTTGAGATTGCTAATATTCCTTTTTGCATTTTACGAGTTTTCATGAAATCTTTTTTTGTATTAGACTTAACCTTTTGTAAACTGATTGGAGTTGTTAGTTTTTCAACAATACTAGCTAGAAAATCTACAGCTAAAGCTAGTATACATGCTGGGATTGCACCAGCTAGTATTTGATTATTATTCACAGTTCTTATTCCAGAGAATACAAGGTAACCTAATCCACCGGCACCTATAAAGGCAGCAATGGTCATTAAGCCAACAGCAGTAACAGAAGAAATTCGAACTCCAGCCATTATAACAGGGAGAGCTAATGGAATTTGAATTTTTGTTAGAATTTGAAATTTTGTCAATCCTATTCCTTTTGCGGCTTCAATTGTCTGTGGGTTAATATTAGAAATCCCAGTATAAGTATTTTTGATTATAGGCAACAAGGAATATAGAATTACTGTTGTAACTGCAGGGAGAGTTCCTATACCTAAAAATGGTATGGAAAATCCTAATAAAGCCATACTAGGTATAGCTTGAATAATATTTGCTGCTCCAAGAATTGGTTTATTTAACTTCTTGACATAGGAAATTAGAATTCCTAGGGGAACACCTATTAAAATTGCTAGGCCAACTGAAATTGAAGTAAGTCTGATATGCTCAATCAATAATGATATAATTTGTGTTTTATTTTGTAAAATGTATTCTAAAATATTCATATTACTACGCCTCCTCTTCTATATATTGTTGACTAAGCGTTGTAACAAGACTACTTTCAGTAATTAATCCAATAAGACTGCTACTATCATTTAAAACAGGAACTGTTGAAATATTATTCTCATTTACAATTTTTAAAATATCAATTATAGTATCATTTGGAGAAACATAAATATAATTATTGTTAAGAATAGAACTGATTTGAATTGATTTATCATCAATTGATCGCATTTGTTTTGCCTTTACTATTCCTTGCAGTTTTTTTGATTTGTTATCAACAACCATTAAGCTATCAACTTTGTACGAACGCATCTTTTCTATACATTTAAATATTGATAGGTCCTTAGAGCAAGTTATAGGATTTTCTATCATAATATCTTCAGCTTTAATAAAGTCAGGAGAGGTCCAGATTCTTTTTTTACCAACAAATTGTGAGACAAAATCATTAACGGGGTTTTTTAATATATTTTCAGGTGTATCGTATTGAATAATTTTGCCTTTATCCATGATACACATCTTATCTGATATTTTTATAGCTTCATCCATATCGTGGGTTACAAATATAATAGTTTTCTTTAGTTTTGATTGTAAATTCACAAGTTCATCTTGCAAACTTGAACGTGTAATTGGATCAAGAGCTGAAAATGGCTCGTCCATTAATATTATATCTGGATTAGTGGCAAAGGCTCTTGCGACACCTACTCTTTGTTGTTGCCCTCCACTTAGTTCTACAGGGTATCGATTAAGAAATTTATCACAATCAAGACCAACCATATCCATTAAATTATATGTTTGTTGTGTAATGTCTTCAGGATTTTTATTTTGAACTTTTGGTATTAGTTCAATATTTTCTCTTATGGTCATATGAGGAAATAAACCTGTTTGCTGAATAACATAACCCATATTTCTTCTAAGATCTATTACATTTTTAGTGCTAATATCTTCATTGTTAATATATATTTTACCAGAAGTTGGTGTTATGAGACCATTTATCATTTTTAGTGTAGTTGTCTTTCCACAACCACTTTCACCTATAATAGCTACTAATTTACCTTTTTCAATCTCAAAAGAGACATCAGAAAGAACAGTAGTATTTTTAAATTTTTTTGAAATATTCTCGAATTTTATCAATGTAAATCCTCCTTTGTAAAGTAACAACCTAATTATAAATGAAAGTTGTTACTTTGTCAAATTCAAAAAAAATAAACTATCGCAAAAATATATTAATCTTAGTTCATATACTAGCAAAGATTAATATATTATTTTCTGATAGTTTAATTAATTTATATTAAGTTTATTACATACAATTTAAATTAGGGATATAAATATTTTTTTACACGCTCAATGCAATTTTCATCTCCAACAAAATAAAATATATCATTTTCTTGAAAAACTGCGTATGGTCCTGGTGACATAAGTAAAGAGTCGTTTCTTCTGATTGCTATTATTGTTGCTGAAGTATTATGCCAAAAGTTTATATCAGATGCAGATTTATTAATATAAGGTGTAGCAGATGTTATTTCTACTTGAAATGGTGTAAATGGATTTACAGAGCGTAATCTATCAGTTTTATCTATTAAATCAGAAAGACATCCGTATAAAAATTTTATTTCTTTTTTTTGTCTGTCAACACTATCAATAATATCTTGCTTTAGATTACTTATAGTATTAATATCATCATGTTGTTTAACGAATTTTATAGCATTTTCGTAGGACTTTATAGTAACTCCACTACCTTTTGAAGTATCTACAATATTTAAGTCTGATAATACACAAATAGCACGCCTTGCAGTTTCAGATGAGACACCATATTGACTTGCAAGAGAAGATCTTGCATAAATCTTATCACCAACTTTATAATGACCATCAACAATTTTGGCTGCAACATCGGCTGCTATTTGTTGATATCTAGGACTTGTTATTTTAAATTTATTTTCCATAATAATTCTCCTATAACTATATTAATAACAAAATTAAATATATCATATTTAATTTTAAATTAGTATATATTAGTACAAATAAAATTAGCATTCCACTTTATTGTAATGAATTGACATAGAATATAATAGTGATATACTTTAATTAATACCACTTATAAACGTTTACAGTTTGTGGGAAATAAGCTACTTTTAAAAGTAATAACATTTTAAAGAATATGTTAAAATTAATTTAAATATTTTTAGAGATGATATTATATAGAGTATACCCTAATATATTGGAATAAAGGACTAAAATTAAGAAAAAATTAAAATTTTGTAGAAAAATATATTTTGAAATTTTAGTATTTTGTATTATAATAATATTATAGAACAAATTTTTTATGCTATATATTAACAATTTAATATATATAATTAGTTTCATTTAAAATTTCCCTATAATTTTAAAAGAACTAGACATTAAACAAGACACAGACAGAAAAAGTCTACCATATAGATGGTAGGCTTTTTCTGTTTTTGTCTTGTTTACTAAAGATAAAGATTTAAATTATTAAAATAGAAAAAATAATTGATAAAATATATTGAAATTAATTGTTGGTTATTATAATGTATACATATTAAAATGATTATCTCTATAAGGATTTAGGAAGGGAGTTACTATGAATAAGTGTAAAAAGTTTATATGCGTATCTGTAGGGTTGATATGTTTTACACTTGGAGCGATAGGGATTATATTACCTATACTCCCTACAACACCATTTTTGCTGTTAGCCTCTTTTTTCTTTGTAAAAGGGTCTGAGAGATTTGATATTTGGTTCAAGAACACAAAGATATATAAAAAACACCTAGATAGTTTTGTAAAGGAAAAAGCAATGACTTTAAAACAAAAGATGACTATATTGTTATTTGCTGATTTTATGATGGCATTTCCACTTATAATTTTAGATAGTTTAGTTATAAAATGCATTATTGTTTTGATGATAATAATTAAATATTACTATTTTCTATTTGTAATAAAAACTATTAATAATTAATAGTTTTAAACTTCAATTGACAAGTTGGTAAATATATATATAATTATAAGTATAATAGCTAAATGCAAAGAAAAGGAAAGTAACTTTAAGAATACTTATACAGAGAGCTTTCATTGGTGAGAAGAAGCAATGGATATTAAAGAGAAAATGGCCTTGGAGCAGTGCACCGAGATTTAATATTAAGGCTGCAACGGGTTCACCCGTAATAGTGATAGAGTATAACTATAAACAGGATTTTTATGAGAAATTTTATCTATGTACTAGTCGTGGAATAAATTTCATGTAAGCAATTTTAATTATAACGTACTTGAAGAGATTTATATTGTGAAATGTAAATGAAGTAGGATGGTAACACGAAGTTTTAACTCTCGTTCCTAAGATTAATTTCTTAGGAGTGGGAGTTTTTAGTTTTACTCCAAATTTATAATTTGGAGAAGTGAAAAATTAAATAGTATAAGAGGAGGAGAGTAGAATGAATATTTTAATTGGAGGAGCATGGCCTTATGCCAATGGTTCGTTGCACATAGGACATATTGCAGCATTATTGCCTGGAGACGTTATAGCTAGATATTATAGAGCAAAAGGGGATGATGTATTATATATTTCAGGAAGTGATTGTCACGGAACACCTATTTCTATTAGAGCAAAAAAAGAGGGTGTATTATCAGAAGTTATAGCTAATAGATATCATGAGGAATTTAAGTATTGTTTTGATAAGTTAAATTTCAGCTATGATTGTTATTCAAGAACTGATGATAATCAGCATAAAGAAGAAGTAAGAAGGATAATTATAAGTCTATATGAAAAAGGCTTAATATATGAAAAAAAAGTAAGTCAAGTTTATTGTGAGGAGTGCAAACAATTTTTACCTGATAGATATGTAGAGGGAGTATGTCCGCATTGCAATAGTATTGCAAGAGGTGATCAATGTGAAAATTGTTCAACCCTTCTAGATCCTTTAGAGTTAAAGGATAGACTGTGTAAATTATGTGGTAGTAAGCCAGTAGTAAAATCCACTAAACAATTATACTTTGCATTATCTACTTTTGAAAAAGGACTTAGAAAGCATTTAGAAAGGTCTAGAAAAAACTGGAGAATAAATGCAGTAAATAGTACAGAAAGATACTTAAATGAAGGTTTGAAAGATAGAGCTATTTCTAGGGATTTAGATATAGGAATAGATATACCAATTAAAGGATTTGAAGATAAGAAAGTATATGTATGGATTGATGCGGTATTGGGATATTTAACTGTAAGTGAGAAGTGGGGAAAAGAAAATAATAAAAATTGTAGTGATTATTGGAATAGTAGCAGTATTTCATATTATATTCATGGAAAAGATAATATACCATTTCATACAATCATACTTCCAGCATTATTAAGAGGAACAGGACCAGAAAGAAATCCAGATAAGGTTATTTCTAGTGAATATGTGACTTTAGAAGGAAAGAAAATATCAACAAGTAATAACTGGGCAATTTGGGTACCAGATATAGTAGATAGATATAATAGTGACTTAATAAGATATTTCTTTATTGCAAATGGACCTGAAAGAAGAGATGCTGATTTTACTTGGAGGGAGTTCATAAATAAAAATAATGGTGAATTATTGGGAGCTTATGGAAACCTAGTTAATAGAACTTTGGTATTTGTTAAGAAGAATTTTAATAGCAAGGTACCAAAAGGAAAAGTTGAAGAGTCAATTAAAAGCACTATAGAAGAATTATATAAAAATATTGGGGAAAATATAGAAGAAGGAAATTTAAAATCTGGCATAGAAAGAATATTTACATTTATACGAAGTATAAATAAATATTTTGATGAAGAAATGCCATGGATTACCATAAAACAAGATAATAAACAGTGTGAAAATACTATTTATAATTGTTTATATGCTATTGTAAACCTAGCAAATCTTCTAAATCCATTTTTGCCAGAGTCCTCAGAAAAGATTAAAAGTTGGTTTTATTGCGAAGAAAATAGGTGGAAAGAGATTCAATTAAATTCAGGAGTAAATATAAGTAATTTTCATGTTTTATTTGAAAGATTAGATAAGAGTATTATTGATGAAGAATTAAGTAAATTAGAACTACATGGCAAAGATATCAAATCCACTTAGTGTCCATTAACAAAATATTTTAGAATATTATGATATAATTTATATGTTAGTGTATTATTAAAATTTTTGATAACTTCTTTTGTAAGAATGGTAACTTATAATTTGCTATAGTTTTACATTTAAAAGTTGGGAAGTGAGTATAAAATGGTGGGTAAATATAAAGTAGTAACTTTATGCGGAAGTACAAAGTTTAAAGAGGATTTTATAAAAGTTCAAAAGGAGTTAACTCTTCAGGGGATAATTGTAATATCAGTAGGATTATTCGGCCACGCAGATGGTGAATTTGGAACTATAATTACAGATGAAATTAAAATCATGCTTGATGATATTCATAAAAGAAAAATTGATATGGCAGATGAAATCTTTGTTATAAATAAGAATGGGTATATAGGCTCTAGCACCAGAAGTGAAATTAAATATGCGAAGGAACATGGCAAAAAAATAGTTTATTTGGAGCCTAATTATGAATAATTACTAATGAAAATAAGATATTTAGGAGTGAGTTTATGATATTAGAGACAGTAGATAGCATTATATTTGATTTAGACGGAACTATGTGGGATTCATTAGATGCGATTGTAGAAATATGGAATGAAGCTATAAAGGATTTTAGTGATATAGATGCAATAATTACAAAGGAAAAATTAAAATCAGTAGTAGGGGTACCAGTTATAGATTTAGTTAAGATCCTTCTTCCAGATTTGAAGGAAGAAAGAGCAATTGAATTTATGAATTATTGCTGTAAGAAAGAAAATGAATATTTACCGCTTCATGGAGGAATCCTTTTTCAAGGACTAGAAGAAACCTTAAAGAAGCTTTCACAAAAATATAAGCTATTTATAGTTAGTAACTGTCACCACGGTTATATAGAAGCTTTTTTTCATGCTCATAACATGAAAAAATATTTTATAGATTTTGAACATCCAGGAAGAACGGGACTTACAAAGGGTGAGAATATAAAACTCATAATTAATAGAAATAATTTAAAGAATCCTATGTATGTTGGTGATACACAAGGGGATAGAAATGCAGCTAGGTTAGCAGGAATACCTTTTGTGTATGCATCTTATGGATTTGGGAATGTGGAAGATTATGATTATAAAATAGATAGGTTTCCAGAATTAGTAGACATGTATTTTAGACAATAAAAAAATATATAATTCCCATGAAAATATATAATTTTTTCATGGGGATTAGTTTTTAATATTATTATTCTAATTAGTTGAATTTTTATTTATATTTAAGCAAACAATAACTCCAATGGACATACAAATAAGTATGAGTAAAGATGATATTTCAGTAGATATAATATCAGATGTGCTTATTAAAGTTAATAATTTTGATTGAATATTTACGTCAAATCCTAAAAGCATAGAAATAGATGAGACGATGGTAACTATTAGAGATAATACAGATAATCCACAGATTATTCCGGTAATTATACGAATTAAATTTTCTTTTCTTTTCATATAACTGTTATTTAGATAAGTTTAAAGTATTATCTAAAATCCTCCTTGCCTTTAAGTTGTAAAATAATTATAACATTTTTTTAAACAATATTAAACCTATGAATATAATATAAGTAATTATACTATGATGGGGAGGGAATTATGGATTATATAGTAGTGTTAGAAAGGCTTATAGTAGGCGTTATAGTAGGGGGACTTGTTGGATATGAAAGGGAATTTAAAAATAGTCCAGCAGGGTTTAGAACTCATATATTAGTATGCTTAGGAGCTACAATTATTTCTTTAATAACAGAGTATGATATACAAAAAATCATGGTTATTGCTCAAAATCCTATGTATGCTGAAGTTATAAAAGTCGATATAGCTAGATTAGGAGCTCAGGTTATAAGTGGTGTTGGATTTTTAGGAGCTGGTACTATTTTAAGAGAGAAAGGATCTGTAAGGGGATTAACTACTGCCGCAACTCTTTGGATTGTGGCATGCTTAGGTTTAGCGGTAGGAAGAGGACTCTATGCACTATCCTTAACAGCAGCCGTAATCATATTTATAATACTAAGCTTATTTAAAAAAGCTGATAGAGTTATACAAAAAGATACAAAGTGGAGAATAAGGTTTAGGAAAAAAGAAAAAGAAGATGAGGTTGATGAAGATTATAATATTACTGAAGGAAAAAATAGTGAGGATGTTATAACTTTATACGAGAAAGTAAATGAGCCAATAAGTAGAGAGTAGTCTCTACTTATTGGCTTTATAATATCAGTATTAACCACCATAAATAGTATTCCACCAGCTTTCATCTGGTTTACCACCAGACATAAGTCCCTCTGCAACCCAAGTATTACTTTTGTTACTATAAAATATATATAGCCACCTGACGGTTACACCTTTATCGAAGGCTGAATTTCCTGGTTCTTTAACGTTTATTTCTAGTTCGTAATAAGCTTTATTATTTCTTACTTCAGCATTAAGTATTTTTACATAGTCAATATCTATTTCATCCCATATTTTTTGACCTTCTTCTAAAGTATCACTATTAGAAGAATTAACTGTATAATTGTAAATGAAGGAATATTCTTTGTTTATCATAGCATTCATATATGAATTACAAAATTCTTCAGCGGAGCTAATATCATGATTTATAGAAGTAGAATCATTAGTTTGTAGTGAATGAGAATCTAAATTTTGTGGATTATAATATTTTTTATTTGGTAATATTTCTGTCAATGGAGTAAAAATAGAAACAAGCCATTTTTTATTTTTATTTATTAGCTTAATTTTTCCTTCTAGAGTTTGCTTTTCCTTGTATCCATCATTATATATTATATTAATATCAGCATTATATTTGTAGTAAGCTTCGGTATCATTATCACTAGAGATTTTATCAAGAATAATGTTAGATATGGTAGTGGTGTATTCATAGTCCTTAGCCATTTTTATAGAAGATAAGGGAAATCTATTTAAAATAAGTTCATCACCTAATTGAGAAGTAATAGAATCACCTATATTTTTTAAACAAACTTCTCTAATTTTAGTTTCATCTTCAGGAGAAAGTGTAACAATACCTGTCTCCCCATTAGAAGGAGCACGTCCTTCAAGAGAGCTTTCAAAAAGCTTAGAAAGTTGATCTGTTAAAGTGTAGTCTGAAATATTATAGTAATTTTCTATAAAAGATTCAGCAACGGTTTTATCAGGAGAAGGATTTACTCTTTCGCAAGCAATTAGGGAAAATATAACGATACTAAAGAAAAGTATAATACATAACAAGGAGATACCATTAAGTTTGTTCTTCATATCAAAAATATTTTTAAATCTTTTTTTCGTGTTATCTACACCTCCATTAAAATTGGTTGAAAAAGTATTAACCATTATTATCACTTCTACAAATGTAGTATATAATTATATTCTACATTTGTAGAAGGTTTATATCAAGAAATAAATGTAATAACATATAAAATTTACAATTAAGTTTATGTATTAAAAGGTATGTTATAGAAAATAAATATCGGGAAACTAATTATTTTTATAATGTACAATTTGAAAAAAATTGAATATATTTACATAAAATATAATAAATATGATATAATTGATATTAATAAAAACTGAGGAGATAGTCAGGATATAATTTTGCGTTTAATATAAAAATTATATTTATTTAAATATTTGAATTAACAATAACTTTATGGAGGTTATAGTATGAAAAAAACTGCAATTTTAACTATAAGTGATAAAGGTTCTGAAGGACAGCGTATAGATGAGACAGGGCAAGTGTTAAGGGAGTATTTAGAAAAAAATAAATATATAGTCCATTATTATAAAATTATACCTGATGAAGTTGTAGATATAAAAAAAGAACTTATATATATATGTGATGAATTAAATATACCATTGGTAATTACTAATGGAGGAACTGGATTTTCAAAGAGGGATGTAACTCCAGAAGCAACTTTACAAGTTATAGAAAAGTATGTACCTGGGATTGGAGAATTTATGAGAATGAAGTCTATGGAAATTACACCAAGAGCGATGCTGTCTAGAGGAATTGTAGGTATTAGAAAGAATTCTTTAATTATAAATCTACCAGGAAGTCCTAGAGGTGCTAAAGAAAATATAGAATTCATTTTTCCATATTTAGATCATGGACTAAAGATTTTATCTGGAGAAACTTCAGAATGTGCTAGGAGTGAAGTTGATTTATAGGGAGTATAAAGGGAGGAGTATTTATGGAAGATTCCCATGGACGTAACATAAATTATTTAAGAGTTTCTCTTACGGATATGTGCAATTTAAGATGTATGTATTGCATGCCAGAAGGAAAGTGTAATCAAAATTATGTTAGTTCGAAAATGTCTATAGAAGAAATAGATTTAATTATTAGAATATTTGCTGAATGTGGTGTTGAGAAAGTTAGATTTACTGGTGGAGAACCGTTGATTGTAAAGGATATTTCTAAGATTATATATAATGCATCCCAAGTTAAAGGAATTAAAGATATATCTTTAACTACTAATGGCATATTTTTGAAGGATAAAATAGATGAATTAAAGAAGGCAGGGTTAAATAGAGTAAATGTTAGTATGGATACATTAAAGGAAGACAAGTATGAAGGAATAACAGGACGATCATATCTTAAAAAAGTTAAAGAAGGTATAGAAGTATGTTTAGATAAGGGCATTACTCCGGTGAAAATTAATGTGGTGCTTATGAAAGGTATAAACTTAGACGAGGTTGATGAGTTTATTAAAATTGCAGAGAAAATGCCTATAGATGTGAGGTTTATAGAATTAATGCCTATAGGAGCAGGTACAGAGTTATTTAAAAATCATTTTATACCCTATAAGGATATAGTAGAGTCACATCCTAATCTTATACCTGAAGATCATAGAGTATCTTCAACGGCAGAACTTTATAAAAGTAGTAAGGGAAAAGGGAGAATTGGATTTATTAGTCCTATAAGTTGTAATTTTTGTAGTGAGTGTAATAGAGTTAGATTAACTGCTGAAGGTGGAATTAAGTCTTGTTTGCATGGTGAAGAGGAAATTAATATTCTATCAGATGTACGAGATTTATTTAAAAAATATAATTTATCATACTGCGATTTACGAGAGAGTAGAGAATATAGTATTCTTAAGAAAAAGATTTTAGGAGCTATGTATAATAAGCCATTAGGACATAGACTATCTATGGAAGGAAAAAGTAGAAGCAATAAGCAAATGTTTCAAATAGGAGGATAACTTATGATTAAAGATGTTCAAATAGATGAAGGATTCACTCATATAAATGAGCAAGGAAGAGCTAGAATGGTAGATGTTAGTGAAAAGAAAAAGACAGATAGAGAGGCAATAGCCTGCGGTTCTATTTATATGAAGAAATCTACTTTAGAAAAGATAGACAAAGGGGAAATTATAAAGGGAGATGTACTTTCCGTAGCTCAAGTGGGTGGGATAATGGGAGCAAAGAAAACTTCAGATATAATTCCCATGTGTCATTCTATCATGATGTCAGGGTGTGATATTACCTTTCACCTAGATCATGATAAAAGTAAGGTAGATATAATAGCTACAACTAAAACAATAGGGGAGACCGGTATAGAAATGGAAGCTTTAACAGCGGTATCCATAGCAGCATTAACTATATATGATATGTGTAAGTCAGTAGATAAATCAATGGTTATAAGTGATATTAGGCTACTTCGAAAGATTGGTGGAAAATCTGGAGAGATTAATTATTTTTAAAGATAGGAGAAGATGGATATGGCAAAGGTTATTAGTATAAATATAAGTACTGAGAAAGGGGTTATAAAAACACCTATAAAAAGAGGTTTCTTTAAGATCGACTTCGGATTAGAAGGAGATGCTCATGGTGGTAATTGGCATAGACAAGTTAGCTTGTTAGGAGATGAAAGCATAGATAAGCTTAGAGGAAAAATAAATAAAGAATTAGTCCCAGGAATATTTGCAGAAAATATAACAACACAAGGAATAACTTTATATGAACTACCCATAGGAACAAAGCTTTCCATTGGAGAAGTTATTATGGAGGTGACACAGATTGGAAAAGAATGTCATAAGGACTGTGAAATAATGAAGACCACAGGGGAGTGTGTTATGCCTAGAGAAGGGATTTTTGCTCAAGTATTAGAAGAAGGATGGATAGAACCTGGTGATGAGATTTCTGTAATTAAGTACTGGAAAGCTTGAGTTAAATTATAAATAGAATTTGTCAATAGAGGAAGACTATGATAGTATATAAGAACATAAGAAGCTGTATATATTATTTTATAAAGTGAATCTTATGTATCAGAACTATAGTAACGAATGGAGGAAATGAAGTTATGGGTAATTTACCTAATTGTCCAAAATGTAATTCAGAATACACTTACGAAGATGGAAGTATTTTTGTTTGCCCAGAATGTGCTCACGAGTGGGGAGTACAAGCTGAAAATGAAAATAATGAAGATATTAATGTTATAAAAGATGCAAATGGAAATGTGTTACAAGATGGTGATTCTGTAACAATAATTAAAGATCTTAAAGTAAAAGGTGCTTCATCATCAATAAAAATAGGAACGAAAGTAAAAAATATACGTTTAGTTCCTGATGCATCTGATGGCCATAACATTGATTGTAAAATTGATGGTTTTGGAGCTATGAGTTTAAAATCCGAATTCGTTAAAAAAATATAAGCTATAATTAACTCTACAAAAGGAAACTTCCATGAATTATATGTAGTTCATGGAGGCTTTCTTTTTTTATTTTAATTTAAACACTAAGGTAACAGGATTATGATCAGAGTATTTTAACATGGGAACTATGGACAGAATAAAAAACTTATATTAAAAACTTATTTATAGAATTCTCTATGACTACTTCTGAGAATGCAATATAAGTACTAGTTGTTGCATATGGAGATACTTCATTAATAAATTCTTCAATGTCACTTAAATCTTTAACTGAAAGTTTAACAAGAAAACAACCATCCCCAGCAATTCTATAGCACCATTCACTGCGATTGTAGTCTTTAATAAAATTTTTGAATCGCTCATATTCACCATTTTTCATGGTGATTTTTATTATACAATCAATGGATAGACCAAGATTCTTTTTATTTATAGTAATAGTATAGCCTTCTATTATTCTGTTATCTTCAAGTCTTTTTACTCTCTCTGTAACAGAGGATGGGGATAGGTTAATTCGCTTTGACAACTCTCTTATGGATAATCTACTATTTTTTTCTAATTCGGATAGAATCATTACATCAATTTCGTCAAATTTCATTTGAAATATTTTCTCCTTTTTAATATTTTGTATGATATATATATAGGTTTTATTATATGTCATATGAAATACAAAATTCAATTTTATTTATATATAATATTAATAAAATTAGATTTGATTAATAAAGGAGAGATATTATGACAAAAATAAATTTTTCAAATGAGGGGATAACATCCTTTGAACAACTACTTGGATATAACAGTGAGATAATGAAAGGTTGGAGTAATTTAGAAATAAGTTTTTTAAAATCTAAAACTTTTGGTTATGAATTAAAAGAAGAAGTAAGACGTACTCTTGCTTTTAACAATGGATGTAAATATTGTATGGCAAAGGGAAAGCCTTCTGAAGATATAGAGGATAAAAATATAAGAATGGCAACGAAAATTGCAGATATGATTTCAAAGAATATAGTTTTAACAGAGGAGACTTTTAAAAGTTTAAGAGAACTATTCAGTGAAAAAGAAATCTCAGAGCTTTTTGCACTAATTTGCTTTTTTACAGCATCGCAAAGGTTCGGAGCTTTACTTGATTTGGAACCTAGCTGTGCAATATATATTTAGAAGGGCTAGTTCAAGATAAGTTAGCCGATAAGTATTGACAAAGGAGCTATTTAACATTATAAATAGCTCCATATTTATCTATGAAAATATTTATATGTTTTTATATATAAAATCCTCATATTATCACTTCTGATAAATCATAATCTACTACCTTAGGGTCTAGTCAAAAAAGTTTATATTGTAAAATAAATGTCTAGTTTTAATAAAGTTTTATTTTATTGTATAATTAAGTGGAAAGTTTTAAGAATTAAAAATAACTATAAATATAAGTAAATTTATTTAAGTAAGAGAAAATAAGTAAGGTGTGAGAGAAGTGGCTAAGGTTATTATTGCGGAAAAACCATCCGTGGCAAAGAATATTGCAGAAGCTTTAAATATAAAAACTAGAAAAGATGGATACTTTGAGGGTGAGAATTATTTAGTTACATGGGCGTTTGGTCACTTATTACAACTATATGATGCTAAAGATTATGATGAAAGCATGAAGGGATGGGAGTTTTCTAAATTTCCATTTATACCTAAGGAGTTTAAATATAAGATAAAAAGTGATTCACTTAATAGAAATATTACTGATAAGGGAGCTGAGAAACAGCTTAGCATTATTAAATCACTTATAGATAGAGAGAATGTAGATGGAATAATATCCGCCACAGACTTTGATAGAGAGGGTCAGGTTATAGCAGATGAATTATTTATATATTTCAATGAAGAAAAGCCTGTATATAGGCTTCTTCTAAATGAGTGGACTCCAGATGAAGTAAAAAAGGGTATGGAAGCTTTAAAGCCTAATAAAGAAATGAAGTCCTTACAAGATGCTGGAATAGGAAGGCAATGGGCAGATTGGGTTATTGGGATAAATCTTACATCTGTGGCAACTTTGAGATATAAATTTGAAGATGTTAAAATGCTAAACATAGGAAGAGTGTTATTACCAACTCTAAAGATAATCTATGATAGGGACATGGAAATTGAAAACTTTGTAGCTACTACTTATTATAAGTTATCGGCTACCTTTAAGACTAAGGCTAATGAGGAGTACGAAGGTCTATATTATGAAAATGATTCAGAAAAATTCGAAGAGAAGTCTTATTTAAGTAATATAGGAAAATTACTACAAGGACAAAGAGCGGAGATAGTTGATAAGCAAACAGAGAAGAAAAGGGAATATCCACCGTATCTATTTAACTTATCAAATCTTCAAGGACATATTACTAGTAAATTTAAAGGATGGACTTCCGATAAGGTTTTAAAGGTTGCCCAGTCTCTTTATGAAAAAAAGTTTATTACTTATCCTAGAACTGCCAGTATTGTCCTAGAAGAAAGCTTAGAGGATAGAACAAGGAAGGTTTTGGAGAATCTTAAAAAGGGTCTACCATACGAAAATCAAATAAAATTTGCAAAAACTAAAAGGGTTTTTGATAATTCTAAGGTGGAGAGTCATAGTGCTATAGTTCCAACTTATATAAAACCAAGCGGCCTTAGTGCTGATGAAGCAATTGTTTATAATGCAGTGAAAAATAGATTTATAATGCAATTTATGCCTATTGCTGAATTTGAGGAAACAAAAATTACGGCTAAGGTTTATGAGGAAAATATTAAAGGCATATTTGTTTCCAAGGGTAAAGTTCAAATTGTTGAAGGCTGGCGTGTGGTAGAAAAGATAGAAACTAAGGATACTATACTTCCTTTAGTTATGGAAAAGGGAGTAGTGGATATTGTAGGAAATAAAGTTAACACCGTAACAAAGAAGCCACCTAAAAATCATACAGAAAAGACTTTGCTAAGGGTTATGGAAACCTGTGGTAAGAGTTTAGGAAAAGAAGAAAATAATGATGATGATGATGAAAACTCTTCAGAAGATAATTTAGAGGAAACTTCGGAAGAATTAATGAAGTCCATATTGAGCGGTTTTAGTATAGGAACACCAGCTACTAGAGCTGAAACTATTAAAAAACTTAAAGATATAGGATATATTACTACTAAAGGAAAAAACCTAACTTGTACAGAGTTAGGTAGGACAATGGTAGAGATGTTTCCTGTAAGGGATTTGTTTGACTTAGAATACACCGGTAGGCTAGAAAAAACCCTATCGGATATAGAAAAAGAAACTGTAGAAAAAGACACCTTTATTAAGCATATTTGTGATTTTACTAGTAAATCTGTGGAAATTATAAAAAAGGATACATCAATGTTATCTAAAATAAAGATAGAGCTTTCTCCTGGGACGGTTAGTGTAGGTAATTGTCCTATATGCGGAAATCCAGTAGTGGAAGGAGAAAAAAGCTTTGGGTGTAGTAACTGGAAAAATGGTTGTAAATTCACTATTTGGAAGAATGATAAATACATTGAATCCTATGGCAAGAAAGTTACAAAAGAAATGGTAGAAATACTTCTTAAAAATGGTAAAGTAGGATTTAGAAATTTGAGAAGCAAGAAAGGAAATACCTTTGCTGCTTATTTTAGATATGAAAAAAATGAAGAAACAGGTTATTTAAGTTGGAAGATGGAATTTATTTAAAAAGATAAACAAAAATTATATTTAAACTACAGATAATTAAAGTAGATTCATTATCAATTGATAATACATTATACAAGAAACTTATTGAGAAAACTCACAAATTAAGGGTAACTGAGTATTATAATAATATACTTTATCTGGTGTATGGCCATATTATTGTTGATTTCCGATATTAAGGAAAAAGATAATAGTGGTTCAACATTAGACTAAAGTCAATTGATAATGGAGGAGATTTATGGATGAAAGAACAAGTATAGGTGTAGGAGTTAGTAAAAATACAATCTTAGTTAATGCCATTTTAGGAACAATTAAAGTATTGGTAGGTATTATGTCTAGTAGTAATGCGATGATTGCAGATGGTATCCATTCTTTTTCTGATGTGATTAGTACTATAGGAGTAATAATAGGACTAAAGCTTTCCAATAAACCTGATGATAAATGCCATCCTTATGGACATGAAAGAATTGAAAGTATTTCTTCTTTGTTTTTATCTATAATGCTTTTTGTGGTTGCTATATCTATAGGATATTCTGGTATTAAAAATATTGTTTTAGGAGAAATAAAGAATCCAGGAATCCTTGCTATTTGGGCTGCTATATTGTCTATTATCGTTAAAGAGTGGATGTATTTTTATACAATAAAATATGCTAACAAAATAAATAGTTCTGCTCTCAGAGCAGATGCTTGGCATCATAGATCAGATTCTTTTTCTTCAGTGGGAGCTTTAATTGGAATAATTGGAGCTAGAATGGGATGGCCAATTTTAGATTCAGTAGTTGCCATAGTTATTTGTGTTGTAATTATAAAAGTAGCCTGTGATGTATTAAAGCAAAGTGTAAATCAATTAATAGATACTTCTGCAGATGAAGAAATTATAAGTGATATCAATGAAAAACTTCAGACTATTGAGGGCGTAAGACATATTGACAGTATAAAAACGAGACAACATGCTAATAGAGTATATGTAGATGTAGAAGTGTCTGTAGATTCAAAACTTACAGTAGAAGAAGGACATGACATAGCAATAAACATACACCATGGTGTCGAAAAAAATAATAATATTAAGCATTGTATGGTTCATATTAATCCTTATAAGTATAATTAATATGAACATTAAATTAAAACGATGGATTATATTTGACCTAAATAATTTTTTGACTTAAATAAGAGTAAAAATACTATATGCAATAT
>NZ_DLCT01000003.1:405034-684517 GCF_002480755.1 Clostridium sp. UBA7791
ATATTGCATATAGTATTTTTTAGTAAGGGGTTACGTTTAATTATATTCTATTTAAGTTCAAAAGATTGGCAGTCTGTACATTCAACTACTGTAGGATTTTGTTCATGAGTTCCTACTTTAATTTGATTTAATGTACAGTAGTTTTCGTTACGATTATTGTACTTGCAGTTGTTGATTGTACATTTAATAGATTCATTTTTTTCCATTTAAATTCACTCCTTAAAAAGTTTTTGTATTAACTACAAAGTTAGTATGGCTTTTATATTTGTTATTATTCCTTGTAATGTTTATTAAAAATATAAAAATTTATTTTGTAGTGTAATTAGAACCAAATTGAGAACGGCAGAATTCTATGAAATAGCCTTGAGGATGTAGACAAACAGGACAAGCTTTAGGAGCTTCCTTCCCTTCATATATATATCCACAATTAGTACAAAACCATTGAATTGATTCATCACGTCTAAATAAAGTCTCTTCTTCTAATTGCTTAGCAAAATAATTAAATCTATCTCCATGAATTTTTTCTACAGAAGCTATGTTGCTAAATAATGTAGAAATAGCATTAAACCCTTCTTCTTTAGCAATTTTAGAAAAATTACTATAAACATCATCGTATTCTTCATACTCATTGTGATGAGCAGCTTTTAACAATTTTAGAGTTGAATCATATAGGTCTACAGGATATGCACCATTTCCTATTTCTATATTATTTCCAGCTTCTTCTTTTAATTTTTGATAGAATTGATTAGCGTGAGCCATTTCTTGGTTTGCAGTATAATTAAATACTTGCTCAACTATGTAAAGTCCCTCTTTTTTTGCAAAGCTTGCAGCAATAGTATATCTATTTCTTGCTTGACTTTCACCAGCAAAGGATCTCATTAAATTAATGCGAGTTTCACTATCTTTAAAATTCATTTTTATTACCTCCAAATTTTTAAATCTTATTACTAAGTTTCCAAAAGTAGAGTAATTTTATTCATAACTTTTAAAAGTAAGTTAAAGCAAGAGTTAAATTGATACGAGAACATTATCAGAGTTAGCTTATATAAGTTGAAATAGTATGTACTTAGAATCTGATAAAGATAAAGAGAGTATGAAGTAGAATTAAATGTTAATACAGTAGGTATATGTACATTACTTCAATTTATAGACATTGATTTAAAATAGAGTGAAAGATATAATAAATCTATCTGTGGTTTTATATTTTCATAGCCCATGAAAATATGAAAAATTTACTGCTAAGGGACAAAAGTAGTAATTAAAAATTTCAGGGAAGGTAGGAATAATATGAAATTAAGTATTATTAAAAGGGATTCAAGAGTTAAAGACTTTGATATGGAGAGAATACATATAGCCATTAAAAAGGCTTATGAAGAAGTCCATGGAAATGACTTTGTGTTTAAAGAACATTGGAGTGACTTAGAAATTAACATAGAAAAAACTATTATAGAGTTAGGAAAAGAAGAGCTGTTTATTGAAGAAATTCAAGACATAGTAGTTAAGGCTTTAAATAATAAAGATAAAACTGTATCAAAGGCCTATGAAGATTATCGTGAAAAGCGTAGAATTGCAAGAGATACTAATGGTGATACATATAAAAAATTAGATAAGGTACTTCAATGCTCTGATATTATGAACTCCAATGCTAATGTGGACGAGCATAGTTTTGGTGGTCGTAAATTTGAAAGTGCAAATGTAATATTAAAAAGGTATACCCTAGATAAGGTAATAAAGCCTGAAATAGCAAGGGCACATATTGAAAATAGATTATACATACATGACTTAGATAGTTATGCTACGGGAATGCATAATTGTAGTTTCCCAGATATAAAGAAACTAGTTAACAATGGATTTATTACTAGAAATGGGGATGTAAGAGGAGCTAATGGACTATCTACAGCATTTCAATTAGTAGCAGTAATATTCCAAATACAAAGCCAAGAACAATTTGGAGGTACAGGAAGTTGCCATATAGATTATGATTTAGAAGAGCAGGTGGATATATCTTTCAAAAAGCATTTTTCTGATGCACTTTTTTACTTTGAAGATAAAGAATTAAGCTGGAAAGAGTTAGATTCTGAGATATGCGTAGAAAATAAAGAAGAGCTAAAGAAGAAATATCCTAAGCTAACAGCTTTTGCATTAAGAGAGTTAGATAGAGAGGGTATGCAATCAGCTCAAGGCTTATACCATAATCTGAATACACTAGAATCAAGACCAGGTTCCCAAGTACCATTTACATCTATAAATTTAGGAAGAAGAACTACAGTTGCTGGTAGGATGCTTACTAGATGGCTTATGCTTGCTAGTATAGATGGAATAGGAAAACATCATAAAACAAGTATATTCCCAATAGCAATCTTCCAATATAAAAAAGGGGTTAATGATACAGAAGAAACTCCAAATTATGACTTAAAGAAGTTAGCTATAGAATCTATGTCTAAAAGAATATATCCTAACTGGGTAAACTGTGATTGGAGTAAGAATGTAGAAGATTTAAGTAATCCGGATACAGCTATGGCAACTATGGGATGTAGAACCTTAGTTGGATTTGATAGACATGGTATGGGATATTCAAAGGTAGGAAGAGGAAATGTTACTCCAGTAACAATTAACTTGGTAAAAATAGGTATAAAACATGGGATATGTTTAGGAGAAAGAGAAGAAGCTAATCTTGAAGGTTTTTGGAATGAATTAAATGAGCTTTTAGAACTTTCAGCTACAGCCTTAGTAGATAGATTTAAATATATATGTTCACAAAGTGCTAAATCAGCCCCTTTCATGTATAGAAATAAAAGTATGTTAGGTGGAGAATATGACTCAGACACTTGTATTTATGATGTAATGAAACATGGAAGCCAAGCTATAGGATATGCAGGTATTGCAGAAATGTGTCAAGCTCTCTTTGGAAAAGATCATGGTGATGATAAGGATGTTCATAAGTTTGCATTATCGGTGGTAGAAAGAATTTCAAGGTTTGCAGAGGAAGCTTCAGAAAGATACAATTTAAACTTTGGTTGTTATGCAGCGCCAATTGAGTCTACTTGTGGAACTATAATAACAGGAAATAGAGAAATTAAAGGTTTAAGGGATGAATTTGGAATTATAAAAAATGTAACGGACAGGGAGTGGATAACTAATTCACATCACATACCAGTTTGGAAAAATATAGATGTATTTACTAAGTTACAACTTGAGGCTCCATTTACTAAGTACCCTACTTCAGGATGTATAACTTATGTAGAGTTAGATAGTTCAGTAGTAGAAAATCCAAAAGCAATAGAGCAAATCATAGATTATGCCTTTAGCTTAGACATTCCGTATTTAGCTTTCAATTTCCCTATAGATACTTGCTTAAAGTGTGGCTATCAAGGAGAATTTAATGATAGATGTCCAATTTGCCATAGCGAGGAAATAGAACAACTTAGAAGAGTTACAGGATATTTAACTACAGATTATCGCAACTTCAATAAAGCTAAGCAAGCTGAAGTTAAAGAAAGATTTAAACATAGTACTATAACTAAGCTATAGGAAGGAAAATAAAATTGATTGATACTATAAGATTAATAGGATATAATCCTTGTTCTTTAAATGAGGGAGTAGGTCTTAGGGAAGTATGCTATATAGCGGAATGCACTCATAAGTGTCCAGGATGCCAGAATGAAAAGTATTGGTATGAAGAGGGCGATTTATATAAAATAGATGAGGTTGTAGATAAGCTTACTAAAAATCCAATTACAGATATAACTATAAGTGGTGGAGATGGGCTAACTGTTCAGTATGAAAATACTCTAGAATTACTTAAGAGGTTAAAAGAAAAATGTAATAAAAATATATGGTTATATACAGGATATACTTGGGAGCAGTTATTTTCATTGAATAAAGCTGAAGTTTTAAAATATATAGATGTAATTGTAGATGGAAGATTTGAAATAAGCGAAAGGGATGTAACTCTAAAATTTCGAGGAAGTAGCTCACAAAGAATTATAGATGTTAAAGAAAGCCTTAGGGAAAATAATGTTAAAGAATTTAAGTTATAAAAATTAATATAAGAGCATTAGAAAGAGGAGAGACGCAATGAGAACAAGAGGATTTGAAATAGTTACAGATGAGAAAAGAAAGCATCCACAGGAAGACATACAGTTACCAACAAGGGGAAGCAAGCATGCTATAGCCTATGATATATATTCACCTATAGATGTAGTTATAGAGCCTATGGGTAAGCAATTAATATGGACAGATGTAAAGTCATATTTTCAACCAGGGGAAGCTTTGATTATTAATGTTAGAAGTTCTATGGGAAGTCATCCAGTTTTAATGGCTAATGCTCAAGGCTGGGTAGAGTGTGACTATTATAACAATCCTAAGAATGATGGAAATTTGGGAATAAATCTTTTAAATCTAGGAAAAGAGCCTTATATAATTAAAAAAGGTGATAGAATAGCTCAAGCTATGTTTATACCTTTCTTAGTAAGTGATAACTGTAATACTGAAGAGGAAAGAATTGGAGGTTTTGGTAGTACAGGTAAATAATAAGTTTTAATTGGTGTATTTATTCTTTAGAACAAGGGCACTATATTCTTAATCTTTTATTAACGCTTATAAAGGTAGGGATATGGCAAATGAAAAGAACTATGATAACAGTAGTAAGTTGGACTTTAATTATTTCAGCTATTTCTATGGTATATTTTTTTAACATTATTGAAAGAAAAGAAAATGAACCATTTGTAGAAGCTATGGTAAGTGATAATTTATTAGTTAATAATAAAATCATTGAGCATATAGGCTTAGCAGAAGAAGCTTTAAAGGAGTTCGGGGCTATGAGTAGTGAAGAAGCTGCAAAGCTTTGGGCAAAGGGAATGATGACTAGAAATGGAGTACTTCAATACGCTGTTATGAATAAGGAACTTCAGCAAGATTTTAAAAATCATCTTTCTAATGAAAATAATACATCATGGGTAACAGGGACTTCAAGTCCATGGATTACTAGCTATGAAATCATAGACCAAGTTGATGTAAGTAGCAAGGTTAAATTGCATAAGATAAAATTCAATTTAACTACAGCAGAGGGCAATGAGAAACCAGTCTATAACACATTAACTATAATGTACAATAATAATAAATGGGCTATTTCAAGTATAAGGTAGATTAACTTTGTAGATAAATATATTATAAAGAAGTTCTTATTTATGGCGATATATAAGAACTTCTTTTGTTTCGAGGTTTATTGTAGTAAATAAGCTTAAGAAATAGTATAATTGTGTAGCATAAGTTAATAATGTGGAAATAAACAATAAACTTAAGTATTAAATAAGTAATGTTGATATATAATTTAGAACATAGAAAAATTTAAAAAGTAAAATAAGGGAGACAATTATGAAAATAAAACTAAACTCCAATATTGCTAAAAGAACTATATCTAATATTATTGTAGTTTCAGTAGGGATTATACTGTTTTTTATAATAAAAAATCTAGGAGGTATTTTTAATAAAGTAGGAGAAGTAATTAAACTATTAATGCCATTTATATATGGTTTTTCTATGGCATATTTATTAGCTATACCATTAAAGTTTTTAGAAGATAAAGTTCTTAAATTTATGGACAAGAAAAATCAGTACAAAGCAAAAAGGTTTATTTCAATAACTATTACATATATATCTGCAGCTATATTAATTAGTATTGTATTTTCTATATTAGTTCCAGAGCTGAGTCGTAGCATATATACACTTTTAGAAAATATACCTGACTATATTAAGGCTCTAGAGGAATACATAAATAATATAGTTATAGCTTTAAATTTAAATGGTGATATGGTAGAAGATATAGTAAAAGATTTTAATAGCATATCTAAGTATATAACAAGTATTGCAGGCACAGCAGTGTTAGATTTATTCCAATTCTCTGCTAATATTACTCAATATATACTAAACATATTTATAGCAACAATTATATCTATTTACTTATTAGCAGGAAAAGAAAAATTTTTTGCACAGATTAAAAAATTCTTATATGCTATGTTACCGGAGAAACCTGTAAAATATGTAATAGAGCTCACTAGGTCTAGTCATAAAACTTTCATAGGTTTTCTTGGTGGTAAGTTGTTAGATTCATTAATTATAGGAATCATATGCTTTGTGGGTATGAAGATATTTAAAATGCCATATCCACTTCTTGTAAGCTTTATAATAGGAATAACTAACATTGTCCCGGTATTTGGACCATTTATAGGAGCAGTTCCTAGTGTTATAATTATATTTATTGCTAGTCCAATTAAGGCATTATGGTTTATATTATTTATTTTAGTGCTTCAACAGTTTGATGGAAATATATTAGGGCCTAAGATTTTAGGAAACTCCACAGGATTGACTGCATTTTGGGTAATGTTTGCCATACTTTTAGGAAATGGATTATTTGGAGTGGTAGGAATGATATTAGGAGTTCCAACATTTGCTGTGATTTATTCAATTATAGTAAGTGTAATTAATAATGTACTAAAGGAAAAGGGATTGCCAGTAGAAGCTAAGGAGTATGCAGCTCCAGAAAATAAAATTAAATTTTAGAAAATGTACATTAATATGTTGAGATATGAGGTAGATCTATATCTCAACATATTTTTATTTTATAGTCTTAAGTTTGTTACAAATTCTAGTAAAAAATAATCCATATTTCAATAATAATATAATGTTAAGAACACATTTCAAAATAATTACAGATATTAATATTGTTAATAAAGGAAATATGATGTATAATTTAACTGAAAATATAAAAATGAGGTGTTAATTATGGATTTTATGTCCTTTGAAGATGTTATAGCGAAAATTCAAGGTGTAACTCATAGTAAAGTAGTATATAATGAGGATGAAGTAGAAGAGGTTCATATAATTGCAAATACTACAAGATCACCTAAACAGATTGTAAGAGACATCGAATCAGCACTTCTTGCGATATTTAATTATAGAATAAATAGAAAATTAATTAGTATAGCTCAAATAGATACTGGGGAAACGAAGTCTATAAAGAGAATTAGATATGAAGGTATTTCTTTAGAAGTTAAAGATAATAACGTAAGATGTGAAATTAGATTAAATATGGATGATGATGAGTATACGTCTACGCAAACTGCAATTGGAACAAGTATTAATAGACTTAAGGTAGTAGCTAAAGCTACTGTGTCAGCTGTAGAAGAAATAATTGGACAAGTCTCTGTTTTTGATGTAGAGGATATAGTAGTAAATTCAATTAGAAATATATCCTATGTAACCGTTATTGTAAATATGATAAATGACATTGCAGAAGAAGTTCTAATAGGAACTGCCATTGTAAGAAATGATGTAAATGAGGCAATAGCAAAGGCCACTCTTGATGCAATAAACAGAAGAATAGAAAAATAGTTAAACTGGTTTAATGGCCGATTATATTTAAATTATATTTAAGTTTTATTTATCTTCCCTTAGCGGAGTGGAAATTATGACAGATTTTTAGCGGATCTTTGTTAATTTGCATATAAGGGGGATTTTATAATGAAAAACATGAAAAAAGTTATGCCAGCTTTAATAGCTTTACTAGCTTTAGCAATGGGTGGTGGTTCAACTATCACTTGGATATTTTAATAGTTAAGATTAATAAATAATCGGCCTTAAATATATCGGAGGAATAAGATGAATAATATATCTTTAAAACAAAAAAGATTTTTTATTTTAATTTATTTAGTTACTGTAATTTCTTTTGTAATTCCTATAATGAATGGGAAAATGGAAATTGAAGTTGGTAATTTTACAAATATTATAGTATTCATAATTTTAACAGCAATTACAGAATCATTTACAGTATCATTTAAGAATATGTCTTTTAGTACAAGTTTTGCTGTAACTATAGCTTCCTTTGTGTTATTTGGAACGTTTGAATGCATTATAATTCTTATATTAGGATTTTTATGTAGAGTAATTAAGGTTGATGAAAATATATATGGATATAAGTATAAACATGTATTTAATACTCCACTATATGGAACAATATTTAATTGTTGTGCGTTAATATTACCAGTTGTAGTTGGTAATTTTTTTTATAAAACCTTAGGTGGACAATTTAGTCTAAGCTTTATAGTTAGCAATATAGGACCATTGATAGTATTTTGTTTTGCTTTCATAATAGTTAATAGTTTAATAATGTCTATATTAATGTCTATAGTTACAAATAAGAATGTAGTATTCTGTTTTACGGGTAATATAAGAATGGGAATATTAAATTCTGTAGTTATGATTCCAATAGGAATTTTATTAGCACTAGTATTTATTAAGTATGGTTATTTAGGCATAGCATTCATAACATTTCCATTATTGTTAATTAGATATACTCTATTACTATATTCAGATTCAAAATCTCAGTTTATTGATACTGTTGAAGCCTTAATGAATGCAATTGATGCTAGGGATCAATATACAGAAGGACATTCTAGAAGAGTTGCAGAGATATCTGTAGCTATTGGAAAAGAGTTAAAATATAATCAGTGGAGTATTGAAGAATTAAATATAGCTGCTATGCTGCATGATGTTGGTAAAATTGGAGTTAGTGATGCTATTTTAAATAAACCAGGTAAGTTAACGGATGAGGAATTCGATGCAATAAAGGAACATCCGGAGATAGGAATTAAAATAATTAAGGATATTAAAAATATTGATTATGTTTATCCTGTAGTTAGAAACCATCATGAAAGGTATGACGGAAAAGGATATCCAGATGGTAAAAAAGGTGATGAATTACCTTTAAATGTTTACATAGTTCAACTAGCAGATACGGTGGATGCTATGGCATCTGATAGGCCTTATAGGAAAGGACTTTCGGAAAGTATTATTTTAGAGGAAATTAAAAAATATTCAGGTACTCAATTTCATCCTAAGGTGGCAGAAACTTATTTAAGAATTGTAGGAAAGAATGGTGGAAAGTTGCCTTAATATAATAATTAAAAATAATTTAACTTAAAATATTTTACATATATGGGGGATAGACATGTTCTTATTTTCAGTGATTCTTGGAGTAGTATTAGGATATTTGCTAAAAGGAAATATAGAAAATTTAAATAATCTCGAAATTAAAGGATGGTGGCTTATAGCCCTAGGGTTTTTAGTGGAATTTATAATGAAGATTTTTCTTAAATCAGGAAACCTTCAAATTGGAAGTTTAACTTATGTTTTAAATATAGTAATGTATAGTTGTATAATGGCATTTATATATATCAATAGAAAATATAAGATGATTTTAGTGATTGGGATAGGCTTTTTATTGAATATAGTGGTTATATTCGGAAATGGATGTACTATGCCTATTAGTACAAAGGCTATGGACATATTAAATGTAAGTGGACCAGTAGAAACTAAAGGTTTATATTCTATTATTAGTGGAGAAACAAAGTTTAAATTTCTAGCAGATGTAATACCATATAAGTTATGGAAGTATGGGGGTATAGCCAGTATTGGAGATATTATATTATCTATAGGTATCATTGGTATTATAGTAAAGGGAATGAAGCTTAGGGCAGATTAAAATAAATATAAAATTATATATTTAATGCTTATAGAACACCTTTTAGGTGTTTTTGCATATTACATAGAATAATAAAATATAATTGTTGAAGAAGAAAATAGGTATAAATTCAAGTAGTTTCAAGTAAAATTCAAGTTATATTAAAAAAAAGTGTATTGACTACAAATTAACAATAATATATATTTATACCATGGGTAAAAAAGGATTTACATAAAGTTATAACATAACTCAATTGAAAAAATTGATAAGGGGGAGGAAATATGGCGTTAAAGGTAAATAATCTTGCTAAGAGCTATGGTGATAAATTGGTAGTTGATAATTTAAGCTTTTCCATAGAAGAACCGGGAGTTTTTGGATTATTAGGAACTAATGGTGCAGGAAAAACTACTACCATAAGAATGATGCTAGGAATGTTGAAAAAAGATAATGGGACGATTACTTGGAATGAGAAACCGTATAATTCTAAAGAAGTTTCAACAGGATATTTAGCAGAAGAACGTGGTATATATTCAAAATTTACTGTGTTAGATCAATTAATATACTTTGGTGAGTTAAAAGGAATGACTCGCAAGGAGGCGTTAAAAAGTATTGAATATTGGCTTGAAAGATTAGAAGCTACTGAATATAGAGATAAAAGAGCAGAGCAATTATCTAAGGGTAATCAGCAGAAAATACAATTTATTGCAGCCTTAATATCTAATCCAGAAGTACTAATTTTAGATGAACCTTTAAGTGGACTTGATCCAGTAAATACAGATTTGTTTAAAGATATAATTAAGGAAGAAATAGCAAGAGGTAAATATATAATAATGTCAAGTCACCAAATGAGTACTATAGAAGAGTTTTGTGAGAATCTTGTTATACTTAATAAAGGCAAAACTGTGTTAAGTGGTAACTTAAAAGAGATTAAAAAATCTTATGGAAGAAATCACTTAATTTTAAGTTGTGATGGAGATATAAAAGAACTATTGGAAAAAGCTAATATGAAAATTTTAAATGAAAATCAAGATTATATAGAGTTAAGTATTAATAGTGAAGATGAAGCTACAAGTTTACTTAAAGAAATATTAAGTAGAAATATTCAAGTTATTAGATTTGAGCTTAGGGAACCAACTCTTCATGAAATATTTATTGAAAAGGTAGGTGAGTAGAATTGAGTATGGATAATTTCTGGAAGGTTACAAAATTCACTGTAGCTCAACAAGTTAAGGGTAAGGCATTTAAGATTTCTACCACCATAATATTGATAGCGGTGCTTATATTAACATCATTAGTAAACTTTATTCCTGCAATTTTTGGTAAGGATGATGACAGTAAAGAGGCAACTAATGGTAGCAAAGAAATTGGAATAGAGACTGCTTATTATATGAATGACTCTGACCTGAAGGTAGATTTAGAGTCAGGATTAAAAGTAGCTTTTCCAAATTTAAAATTAAAAAAGGCTACAGAAAGTAGAGAGGCTATATTAGAAAAACTTAAAACCTTAGAAGATAAGATGGTTTTAGTTTCTATTAGTAATGAAAACATAGGATATTACGTGGAGGTAATAACACCCACTAGTGATGCTGTGTCTTCAGAGGATGGACAAATACTAGCGGAAACTATATCTAGTATTTTAAATAATAGTAGATTAATTAAGGCTGGAGTATCACAAGAAGAGCTAGTAAAATTATCTACACCTATAAACACTCAAGTATTTACTGCAGGTGATGAGGATGATACCTTGGAAGATATGATAATAAAAATGGTATTTCCTATGGTAGCATGTATGCTACTATTCTATATAATTTATTTTTATGGATATTGGGTTGCCAGTTCTATAGTTGCAGAGAAAACCTCAAGAGTAATGGAATTATTACTTACATCAACTAAACCAATGGAACTTGTTGTAGGTAAGTGTGTTGGTATGGGATTCTTAGCAATAACTCAGTTTGCATCTATATTATTAACTGCCTATATATCCTTTGTAGGAAGTGGAGCTATAGTTAAGAAGTTTATAGATACATCTGCAAATATATTTGATATATCAGCAGTACTTGGAAAAATTCCGGTGATACAAGTGGTATTAATAATACTGTTCTTCATATTAGGATATGTATTGTATGCTATTATAAATGCTTTAGTTGGTGCAACTATAAGTAAGTTAGAAGATTTAAATACAGCTATAATGCCAGTATCATTTATTTCAATAATAGGTTTTTACCTAGCATATGCAGCAATAATGTCACCAGAATCAGTGATAGGAACCATTGCAACCTATGTACCATTTTCAGCACCATTTTATATACCATCTATGATTTTGTCAGAAACAATAGGTATAGTTCAGATGGGAGTTTCATTATTAATATTAATAGCAACAATTGTAGTGTTGACTCTATTTACAGCTAGGGTATACTCTGTAGTAATACTTCATACAGGTAATAGACTAAAAATAAAAGATCTATTCACCATATTTAATAACGAAAAATAGTATAAGGAAATTATAAGTTTAAAGCTAACTAAGAATAAAATTGTAAAAGATTATTCCTAGTTAGCTTATCTTATCTAAAGATAGTATGAGTAGAAGGTTCATTTTCTCCATATGGAGAATGCTCATTAGCTTTATTTTTAACACCTTCTTGGTATTTAGGGGATATTGGATCAGATTTTAGTGAAGTAGTTTTTTTATTTTTAGTTTTACAAGAATTTTTAGACATAATACTTCCTCCTTAATATAAGTAATATTATCATTTGTAGAATTACATAAAATAATACTAGTAATATATTGTATATATGGTAGTAGTGTTATAGTAAAAATTCATGTTATTGTATTATTTATCTAAGTCTAATTTATTTATAATATCATCATAGGTTGTCTTAGTATTCTTTGAATCTTTATAGTTAATGTAATAATGGGAAGGGCTTGAGTCCAATATGATTTCAATGAAGGGACCCTCTTTGCTAGCTAAGAATAGCTTAGCTTTAATATCATTCTCTAGACTATAATTTCCTTTTTGGATTCTACCCATACCTATGCCGCCTGTCCTAATATGAATTTTAGGCATTTCATCTACTAGGGAAACACTTTTTATTTTATCCTTTGGAATTGAAGCATTAACTCCACTAGATATTTTTATAGAAGTATCAGTGATTGTTACTTTAGTTGAGGAATAACCAATAGCCATTATAGGTATACAAGTTATCAGCATAATAAATATAACTATTACTAATACAATTTTTGTTTCTTTACTAGAGTTTGGATTATGGTCAAAGCGTTGACAATTATAAATAGAATACAGTAGTACAATTACAGTTAGAACTATAAAAATAGATAAAGAAATATTAAAAAAATAATTTAATATAAATCCGATAATATTCAAACTAGAGATAAAAAAGAATGTTTTACTCATATAATTTCCTAAGGCTTCAATTTCCACATTTGCTTTTTCTTCTTTATTCATAGTGTTGTATCCTGAGATTAGCCAATACCACTTTAATTTACTTATGCATATTCCAATACCAAAGAATAAGGATGCAATAATTAAAAGTACAATATTTATTCCCATATAGATTCCTCCTAAATACAGTATATTATATACAAATTATATGATTAGTTATGAAATATATCAAGAAAATAATGTAATAAATACAAAATATAAGAAGTGAAATTTAAAATGTATATGTTGAGTTAAAAAATATGTTAAATAAGTATTGACTATGTTTGTTGAGTATTATATTATTAAGAAAATTAAAATATTTATCCCAATAAGTATTAAAATTAAATTTAGATAATTAAGAGATGTTATTTAGGGTAGAGGAGCTTTTACCAAAAGTATTCTTGAGAAGTGGGCACACGATGATACAAGAAGAAAGGGGAGAAAAGCCGAAGAGAATAACCTGGCAAGGATATTCTCTGGGATAGTACAAAATATGTGCTATACTGCCACTATGAAAATAGTGGAGAGCTACAAAGTAACACCTGTTGTGTTCATAGTGAATTAAATTGAGCGTGACAAGGGTGTTCCTTTGTCCGCCTTTTTTTATTTTTGGTACATAAGTACCCAAATAAATATTACTCTCATAAACTTATAGTGGGGAGCTGAAAGGAGAATTTACTATGAACTTATTTGGAACAATGAATGTTAAAGAAAACAATCTTTTTGTGGGTGGAATTAATACTTTAGAGCTGGTTAAGAAATTTGGAACTCCTCTTTACGTCATGGATGAAGAGCAAATTAGAGATAACTGTAGAAGATATATGAAAGCTATGGGTGCAAAAATAAATGATAACAAAGTAGCCTATGCTGGAAAAGCATTTTTAACTAAGGCTATTGTTCAAGTTATGAAGAATGAAGGCCTATGCCTGGATGTTGTATCAGGAGGAGAAATTTACACTGCTATAGTCAGTGAATTTCCTATGGATAAAGTATATTTTCATGGAAATAATAAAACTATTGAAGAGATAAAACTAGGAATAAAAGCGGGTGTTGGAACCTTTATTGTGGACAATATGATGGAATTGGAGAATATTAATAATATATGTGAGGTTTATGGAAAAACTCAGGATATATTACTTAGAATAATTCCGGGAATTGAGGCACATACTCATGAATATATCAAGACTGGACAGATTGATTCTAAGTTTGGATTTACTCTTTTGGAGGATAATATATTTAGAGTAGTAAAGAGTATAAGTGAGCTTGAGAATATAAATTTAAAAGGACTTCACTGTCATATAGGATCGCAGATATTTGATATAGAACCATATAGAGAAGCTGTAAGGATTATGATTAATTTAATGAATAGTATTAATAATCATTTTGAAATTACTATGACAGAACTTAACCTAGGTGGAGGTTTTGGTATATATTATGGTGAAGGTGACGATCCCAAAACTATAGAGGAATATTGTGCTGGAATTTTAAATGAAGTAGAGAGTTGTAGTAGAAAATTACAGATGAAAAATCCTAATATAATAATAGAACCAGGTAGAAGTATAGTTGGAAATAGTGGAATCACTTTATATACTATTGGAGGAGTTAAAGAAATTCCTAATATTAAAAAATATGTATCTGTAGATGGGGGAATGACAGATAATATAAGACCATCATTATATAGTGCACAGTATCAAGGATTAATAGCCAATAATGTAGAAAATAATGAAGAAGCTATGGTTACTATTTCTGGTAAATGTTGTGAATCAGGAGATGTATTAATTAATGATATAAGTCTTCCAAAGGTAAAAAAAGGTGATATATTAGCAGTGCTTTCTACAGGAGCCTATTGCTATTCCATGAGTAGTAATTATAATAAGATTCCTAAGGCACCAGTGGTTTTAGTTGGAAAATTAGGACCAAGGCTCATATGTAAAAGAGAAACCTACGAAGATATGTTAAGAAATGAATTAGATTTAGACATTATATAGTAATTAATTTTAGCTTATAACAAGAGATACAGGTGAAAGGAAATGAAAATATAAAAAGGGAGTGATATAAACACGGGGATACTAAAAAAGTATCCTCGTGTTTATCACTCCTTTTTAGTTACCTACTGGGTGTTCAGTAGCGCTAGTATCTACAGTTACAGCAGAAGTTTTAGAAACTAATTTTCCATTTTTGCTTTTAAATATTTCAGTTGATATAATATAGTCCATTATATTGTTAATTTCTGTAGGTGATATACTATCTTTAACAGAGTTAACTGTAAGATTAAATTTATTTTCCGTTTCATCCTTAAAGGTCATAACTAATTTTTTTTCCATTATTAATCCTCCTTATTTTTTAGAATTATAATTATGAGAGAGTAGAAATTTTTTATCTTTAGCCTTCATTCAAAGTATAATCATCTAGTTTTTTAATTTCTGTAGGTTCACTTATTAGTACAGATCCAATTACTATGCCTAAATTGTAGACCTCTTCATCAGTAGCAGATCCACTTACCTTTGAAAACTTTTGACTTTGAATTTTCGGACTACCATCCTGGTTTTGCCCCTTTGTATATTTAATAACTAAGGCTGTATTATTTTTAGTATTTGTTATTGCCATAGTATCAACTCCTTTCAATGAACATATATGCATTTCAAGATAAAAGTGGAAAATAATTATAGAACTTTGAAATTTAGAAAGATAATATAGTAAAATTAAGAAGATGAATATTTAATAAGTCATTATTTAAAAATATATAGATAAGTGTATAGAGTGTTATAATAAGTGATTTGAATTTAGGAGGAAACAATGAAGAGAATTAGAGATTATGAAGTTACTGTAGGAAAATTACCAAGGGGAGAAAAAAATAAAATTACTGATGTAAAAGGAGTAAGGGTAGGTCATGTTACATTAAAAGATGGAGATGTAAACACAGGAGTAACAGCTATATTACCCCATGATGGAAATCTATTCAAGGATAAAGTATATGGAGCTGTTCACGTAATAAATGGTTTTGGAAAGACTGTAGGAACCATACAATTAGAGGAACTTGGAACAATTGAAACACCAATTATGCTTACAAATACTTTAAATGTGGGGACAGTAAGCCAAGGATTAGTCAGATATATGCTTTCAATAAACACTGATATAGGTGTTGAAACAGGAACTATTAACCCTATAGTTGGAGAATGTAATGATGGGTATCTAAATGATATTAGAGGACTTCATGTTAAAGAAGAGCACGTATTTGAAAGTATAAATAATGCATCTACAGATTTTTTAGAAGGAGCAGTAGGAGCAGGAACTGGAATGAGTTGCTTTGGGTATAAGGGTGGCATAGGATCTTCTTCTAGAAAAATAAATATAAAAGATGAAGAATATACACTAGGTGCATTGGTATTATCCAATTTTGGAATCAAGGAAGATTTTATACTTAATAACAATGATATAAAACCTATGTTATATGGGAATAATATAGGTGTAAATATAACTAATACAAACTGTAATATAGATAATTTGGAAAAGGGATCTATTATGATAATTTTAGCTACAGATGCTCCGCTATCACCAAGACAATTGAAAAGAGTGGCAAAGAGAAGTATTGTGGGTATAACAAGATTAGGTTCTTATCTTGGAAATGGAAGTGGTGATATAGCAATTGCTTTTAGTACAGCTAATAAAATTAAACATTATGAGGAATGTGTAACTAGTAAAGTTAATGTAATTAATGAAAATTATATCGACTTCTTTTTTAGAGCAGCTGCAGAAGCGGTAGAGGAGTCAGTTCTAAATTCTCTAATTACAGCCGACACAGTTATTGGTCGAAATGGAAATAGAAGAGATGGGTTATCTAAATCCTTAGATTAATAAACAGGATTGTATATAAGAATTAGAGTATAAGTCACTTAAAATTATTGACATGAAATATATTAAATGATAAATTATTTATAATAGGATTTATTTACACAGGAGATGGTTGTAGTGAAATACTTGTCAAATAGAAAATATGAACATCATCATAGATGCAAGGTCTTATAATTATGGTTTTAAAATTAAGCCATAGATAGGGCCTATTTGTGCGAGGGCAAATGTATCTATGGAGTTATTGAGTTTTATATCTCTAAGGATACTAGTTGTCTTTAGAGATTTTTTTATAGTATGAAAGCTTTAGATTTTCAGATAAATATTATATAAGTTTTATAAATTAAGGAGAGATTGATATGAGTACAAAAATAACAAAGCCTAGTATATTGCCAGGATTTATGGAGCTTACTCCAAGAGAGCAAGTAGCCTTTAATAATGTTTATGATGTCATTAGAAGAAATTATGAGTCTTTTGGATTTCTACCTATAGACACTCCTATAATTGAAAAAAGTGAAGTATTACTTGCTAAAACTGGTGGAGACACAGAAAAGCAAATATATACTTTAACTAAGGGTAGTACAGAGATGGCATTAAGATTTGACTTAACAGTACCACTTGCACGTTATGTAGCTCAACACATGGAAGAAATAGCCTTTCCATTTAAAAGATATCAAATTGGAAAAGTTTATAGAGGTGAGAGGAATCAGAGGGGTAGATTTAGAGAATTTTATCAGTGTGATGTAGATGTAATTGGAAATGGAGCATTAAGCATAGTAAATGATGCCCAGATTCCTAGTACTATATATAAAATATTTAAAGAGTTAGGCTTTGATAACTTTAAAATAAGAATTAATAATAGAAAAATCCTAGATGGATTTTTAAGAAGTTTAAATATAGATAATTATATAGAGGTATTAAGAGTTGTAGATAAAATTGAAAAGATTGGAGAAGCCAAGGTCAGAGAAGAATTAGAGGAATATATAAAAACCAGTGAAGGAATAGATGAGGTTATTAAATTTATAACTATAGAAGGTAGCAATGAGGAGAAGATTCAGTTCTTAAAAAATAGTTCAGTGACCAACGAAAGATTTTTAGAAGGTGTTGAAGAATTAGAAACTGTAAATAAGTATATAAAAGCTTTTGGAATTCCTGATAAAAATTATGTAGTTGACTTTAAGATAACTAGAGGATTAGATTATTATACTGGAACAGTATATGAAACATTCTTAGATGATTATCCAGAATTTGGTTCAGTGTGTTCAGGTGGTAGATATGATGATTTAGCCCAGTTTTATACGGATAAGAAGCTTCCTGGAGTTGGTATATCTATTGGATTAACAAGATTATTCTGGAGTTTTATGGAAAGTAATATTATAGATTTAGATAGTAATTCACTTATAGATGTTTTAGTGATACCAATGGATGAAGATTTTGATTATGGTATTGAAGTTTGTAATCAATTAAGAAAATCTAAAGTTAAGGTTGATATTTACCTTGAAGGTGGAAAGTTTGCTAAAAAAATGAAATATGCAAATAAATTAGCTATACCATATGTTATTATCATTGGAGAAGATGAGAAAACATCTAATAAAATACTTTTGAAAAATATGGAAAATGGTGAGCAACAATTAGTATCTACAGAAGAATGTATTTCAATTTTAAATAGTAGATAATTATAATGGTAGTATTAAAATCTAATAAATGATATAACATTTTTAGTATAAAAATGATTAGAGTCAATTAACTCTAATCATTTTTTATTTAAGTATTATTTAAATGCTTTTATATATGAAGACATTATGTATTCTCCAACTTTAAGATTATGTCCCCACTTTTCCTCATATTCATTAGGAACGGCTTTAGTAGTTATATTAATTTCTTTAAAACCTGAGTTTTTTAAGTATACTTCTAATTCTTCAACTGAAGAAGCACCGGTAACTCACCCACAATATAAAGATTCATCCGCCTTCATGTCCTCTGTAAGTTCCCTCATTAAAACTATATCAGAAATTGCAATACGTCCACCAGGTTTTAGAACTCTATATATTTCATCATAAACCCTTTGTTTATTTGGAGATAGATTTATAACACAGTTAGAAATAACTACATCTACAATGTTGTCTGCTACAGGTAAGTTTTCAATTTCGCCAAGTCTAAAATCTATATTTTTATAGCCGTTTTGAGAGGCTGCCATTCGAGCTTTTCTTAACATTTCATGAGTCATATCAACTCCAATTACAAAACCCGTAGGACCAACTTTTTTTGAAGCTAGAAAACAATCAAATCCACCGCCACTTCCCAAATCTAAAACAGTTTCATTAGGACTTAAGTTAGATATAGAAAGAGGATTACCACAGCCAAGTCCCATATTTACTCCTGAAGGTACAGAGTTTATTTCTTCTTCAGAGTACCCTATTTTATTTGAAATTTCTACTGCGGACTTTTTAAGAGATATTTTACTAGTGCTGCAGCAACTATTTTTATCTATCTTTCCGAGAGCTATGTTTTTATAGCTTTCACGAACAGCATTTTTTATTAGTAAGTTTTTATTTGGATTCATATAAAACTCTCCTTAATTATTTATTAAATAGTAGGGTAAGCAATAATTAGTATATTATGCATTTTATTATACTATATAAAATGGCTTATTTATACTTAGTAGTAGATAAAATGGATTAATATATAATAAATCAATGTGATTTTAAATCATAATTTGATTATAAAATCAATGAATATATAGTTAACAAAATATAAATTTTAAATAAAATTAAGAATAATTAGGTATACGAAGTTAAAATTTTTGTTATACTTTATTTTCGAAATAATGTAGATATTTGGATTATTATGGATTTACATGTTGAAAAAATATCAAATATATGGATAAAAAAACAATAAAAAGTATTTTTATGTAATAGAATAGTGTTTATGGAAGAAAAATCAGATAATTTTTTTATTGAAATAAATTCTTATACTGTTAATATATTCTTAAAAGTATATAAAATAATTAACATAAGTTAATAAGTTTATATACATATCATATAAGGTTAAGAAAATTATATATCAAGGGGGTAATTTAATGAACTTTAAAAAGGGCATATCTGTTGGACTAGCTCTATCTTTAGTGTTAGGTTCAACAATGACAGCGTTTGCTTCTCCTAATGAACTAGTTAAGTCTTTGGGAGAAAGTAAAGAAAAACTAATGGTATTACAGGCTCAGATAAAACAAGAGCCAGCACTTCAAACAATTAAAGACTCTGATGAAGTTAGAGTTATAGTAGAGTTAGACAGTGAGGCAGTACTTGAAAAGGCTACTAAAAAGGGGATAAAACTTGATGAAATGAGTAAATTTGAAGTTGGTAAACTTCAAAGCCAAGTTTTAAAAGAACAACGATCATTACAAAGTAAAATCAGTTCTAAAGGAATTAAATTTGAAGTTATAAATAGCTTTACTAATGTAGCTAATGGATTTAGTATGAAAACTACATTAGGACAAGCTAAAAATCTTGAAAGTATGGCTGGAATTAAGTCAGTTACTATTGCTAATGAATATGAAAGACCAGAGCCTATGATGAATAATAGTGGTGAAATCATAAAAACGGAGCAAACATGGGCTAGTGGATACAATGGAGAAGGTACAGTAGTAGCAGTTATTGATACTGGTGTGGATTCAACACATAAAGATATGGTTCTTACAGATAAAAATAAAGCTGAACTTCAAGCAGATGAAGTACAAGCTATATCTAAGGAAAAGAAATTACTAGGTACCTATAGAACCTCAAAGGTTCCTTATGGATACAACTACATGGATAATAATCAAGAAATCTTAGATTTAGGTCCAGATGCTTCAATGCATGGAATGCACGTTGCGGGAACAGTAGGAGCTAATGGAGATACTAGCAAGGCTGGAATTAAGGGAGTTGCTCCGGAAGCACAAATTCTTGCTATGAAGGTATTTGGTAATGACCCAGCTATGGCTTCTACTTTTGGTGATGTTATAGTTAAGGCTATAGATGATTCAGTACTTCTTGGCGCAGATGTTATTAATATGAGCTTAGGTTCAACGGCATCTTTTGTAGATGATACAGATTTAGAGCAAGTTGCAGTTAATAGAGCTGTAGATAATGGTGTAGTTATGGCAATATCAGCAGGAAACTCTAATGTGTTTGGAAATGGGCATGATAATCCATATGCTGAGAATCCTGATTACGGTGTTGTTGGTTCTCCAGGGTTAGCGACAGATTCTCTTCAAGTTGCATCTATAGAAAACAATGTTGTTACTGGATATGGACTAGAGTTTTCAATTGGTGGAGAAAAGAATATAGCTCCATATACTTCATCAGGAACAGATATTTTATCTGTATTTAAAGGGAAAGAACTTAAAGCTGTAGATTGTGGATTAGGCGGATTACCAGAACACTTCCCAGCAGAAGTAAAAGGTAATTTAGCTTTGATCGAGCGTGGTGGTTATAATTTTACAGATAAAATAGCTAATGCTGAAGCAGCAGGTGCTACTGCAGTTATAGTTTATAATAATGCTAGTGGTGGAGAAGGACTTATAAGCATGATGTATCCAGAGGGTGGTACAATTCCAGCGTTGTTTATAGGAAATTCATTTGGTGCTAAAATTGCTACACAACTAAAAACTTCAGAAGTTAAGGTTGTAGCAAATGGTAATACTATATCAGTTCCTAATACAGTTAAAGGAAGCATGTCAGATTTTACATCTTGGGGAACTACTCCAGATTTAGAGTTTAAACCTGAAATTACTGCACCTGGTGGTAATATATGGTCAACACTTAATAATAATAAATATGGAAACATGAGTGGTACATCTATGGCTTCACCACATGTAGCAGGTGGATCAGCATTAGTACTTCAAAGAGTAGATAAAGACTTTAAATTAACTGGTGAAGCAAGAGCTAAAATGGCTAAAAATTTAATGATGAGTACAGCCGTAGCTCATGTAGACAATGGAGCAAATCAGGCAGAAGGAATTGTTGCAGGACCCAACTATACATCACCTAGAAGACAGGGTGCTGGAATTATGGATCTTCAAGCGTCTACTACTACACCAGCTATAGTTACAGATACAACTACTGGTGAATGTAAGGTCAATTTAAAAGAAATTAAAGATAATAAAGCTACATTTACTATAGAAGTTCAGAACTTTAGTGACAAAGAATTAACTTATAATGTGGCAGGTACTGTTCAAACAGATTTAATGTATAAAGGATATACACTTTTAGAAGCACAAAATATAATTAATAAAGATACTAAAAAATTCCCAATATCTTTTAGTAATAATACAATTAAAGTAGCTAAAAATGGAAAAGCTCAACTTACTGCTACTGTGGATTTAAGCAATACTATAACAGCATTTAATAAAGCATCCATTGAAGATGTTTTTGTAAATGGTGGATATGTTGAGGGATTTGTAACTTTATCTGATCCTACAGATACAAACCCAACTTTAAGTATTCCATATCTAGGATTTAAGGGAGCATGGGATAAAGCTCCAGCTATAGATGCATCAATCTATGAAACAGAAAGAGCTTCTTTCTATGGAGTTACATCTATAGTAAATAGTGATTTAGATTTCCTAGGTGTAGATTTATCAGGTAAAAATACAGATGGTAATAAAGTTGCATTCTCACCAAATGGTGATGGTGCAAATGATGCAATATTACCTATTCTTTCTTACTTAAGAAATATGAAGGAATTGGATATAGAAGTATTAGATAAAGATGGAAAAGTTATAAGAAATTTAACTCAAGATTTCAATGTAAAAAAGCATTACCATGATGGAAAATACGATAAGTATAGTATCCGCAAAGATGCTACTTGGGATGGAACTGTTAACAATAAGGTAGTTGCAGATGGTGCATATACTTATAGAGTTAAAGCAAAAGTAGATTATGATAATGCTAAATGGCAAAACTTTGACTTTAAGGTAAATGTTGATACAAAGGCACCTGCAGTTAATAAAGTTAATTATGATAAAGATACTAAACAACTAGAAGTAATTGCAGAAGATAATAATAAGGGACATGTTTATAAATATGTACTTATTAGTGATGGTAAAGCAGTAGAAGAAAATGCAACAGGAAAATTTGATTTAAGCAAGTTAGATTATAAAAAGTGTTCTGTAGAAGTTTATGATTATGCACAAAATAAAACGTCTACTAAAGTAACAGAAGCAACTACAGGAGAATATAAGGAGCCTACAGGAGCAGCACAAGGAGATACTACAATTCCTACAGTGATGGTTGAAGGACCAGAATTCTTTGGAGTATCAAAGAGTGGTAAAGTAGTTGTTGAAGGTACCGTAAAGGATGCTTCAGCTATAGCAGAGTTTACTGTAAATGGAAAGAATGTACCATTAACCTTTGATACTCATAGTGGTCTTTGGAATTTCTCAACTGAAGTAGAATTAAAAGATGGATATCATAGCATTATGGTTGCTGCTAGAGATGCTGCAAATAATAAAATAGAATTTGCTCATAAAATATTTGTAGATACTACAGCACCAGTAGTTAACCTTGAAGGTGTACCATCTGAAACTACTAAAGATTCAGTAATTATTTCTGGTAAAATAAACGATAACCTACCAAGCTTAAAAGTTAAGGTAAATGGTAATGTTGTTAAAACAATAGCACCAGATTGGTCATACTTTAATGATTTAGAAAGTGCTAAATATGATTTAGCTTATGAAGTAAAATTAGCTGAAGGTGAAAATAAAATTTCTGTTGAAGCTATAGATGATGCAGGAAATACAACTGTTAAGGAAATAACTGTTAAAAAGGTTAAAAAGATTGTTGAGTCTACTGGTAGATTATATGGAAAAGATAGATATGCAACAGCAGTAGAAGTTAGTAAGACTGGTTGGAAAAAGTCTGATATGGCTGTAATAGCTAATGGAACAGCATATGCTGATGCTTTAGTAGCAGCACCTCTTGCAGCAAACTACGACGCACCAATACTATTAACTGAAGTTGGTAAATTAACTGAAGCTACAAAGACTGAATTAAAGAGATTAGGTGTTAAAACGGTTTATGTAGTAGGTGGAACAGGTGTTGTATCTGAAGCTACAGTTAAAGAGATGGCTAAGATGGGAATTGATGTAGTAAGATTAGGTGGAGCAAATAGATATGAAACTTCACTAGCAGTGGCTACACAGATAGATAGACAAAAGAATGTTGAAAATATCTATGTAGTAGGTGGATATGCTCCAGCAGATGCAGTAACTATTTCATCTAAAGCAGCTACAGATAAGACCCCAATAATATTAGTTGAGACTAAAAAGATTCCTGAGAAAGTATTATCATGGCTTAAAAATCAAAAACTTAAATCAGCTTATGTTATAGGTGGAGAAGGTGTAGTTAAGAACTCAGTTATGAAAGATTTAAATAAAATCACATCTGAGGATATAGCTAAAAATAGAATAGGAGGAGCAGATAGATACGAAACTAATGCATTAGTTATAGAAAAATTATTTGCAAAAGAGCAAAAAAATATGTATGTAACTGAAAGTATGAAGTTAGTAGATTCTCTAGTAGTTGCACCTCTAGCAGCTAAAACAGGTTCACCAGTTATAATAACTAATTCTAATTTATCTGATAAACAAAAGTCTTTAGCAGATAAGATGTTAGTTAAGAAAGTAGTAGAAGTGGGTGGAGAAGTTAGTAAAACTGCTGTGCAAGATTTAGCAAATAGAATAAATAATAAGTAAAATAAAGATAATAGTAAAATATCCTAGGTAGTAATGCCTAGGATGTTTTTTATGTAAAATATGAATATATTGCAATTATTTATATTTTAGTACACGTATATGTTTAAAAATCCCAAAATATAAATCGCATACGATATAAATATTTTTTTATGTAGTAAAAGTGAGAAATACAAAGAAATAATCCTCTTGAAATAAACGAATATAATGTTAAAATATTCTTGTAAGTGTAAAATTTTACATTGAAAAATGTATAGGGGGGATATGTATGAAAAGTGATAGGTTAAGGCGTATCATGGCAGGAATTTTTACTATTATCGTAATGACCACTTCTGTATTTACTACAAATGGATTTGTAGCATATGCGGATAATAATGAATTGCATATTGATGTCAGTAGAGCGCATTCAATTACTAGAGGGGAAAAAACAATATTAAGTGCTATAACAGATTCTCAGTCAAGCAGTGAATTTGATCCACTATATAAATCTGATGATGAGGTAACTATTATTGTTGAATTAGAGGACAAGCCCTTAATTGAATATTATTCAGCAGAGAAGACATCTGATAATGTATCATCTTTTATCACGTCAGCAAAATCTCAAGGAATTAATAACAAATTATTGAAAGAACAAGAAGTTGTAACGAAAAGAATTTTGAAAGAAGTTCCTATAGTTGTGGAACAAGAATACACTGTGGTAATGAATGGATTTTCCTTAACTGCTAAATACGGTGATTTAGATACCATTAAGGCAGTTAAAGGAGTAAAAAATGCATTTGTTTCAACAATTCACTATTTACCAGAACCAGAAGTTGGGCATGAACCAACTATGAAAAATAGTAGTGAAATTATTAGTTCTAATGAGGCTAATAAAGCAGGATATACAGGTAAAAATATGGTTGTTGCAGTGTTAGACACTGGACTAGATGTTAATCACGAAGCGTTTAAAAATAGTCCAGAAGACATAAAGTACACAGAAACTGAAATTACTGATCTTATGAATTCTAAATATACAAATGCAAAGGGTAAGATATATAAGAATGAGAAGATTCCTTTTGCCTATGATTATGCAGATAAAGATAATGATGTAAAGGATTTACAAAGTCATGGTACTCATGTAGCTGGAACAGTAGGGGCTAATGGTGAAAATTTAACTGGAGTTGCTCCAGATGCACAACTTATGATTATGAAAGTATTTAGTGATAAGTCTAGTGGGGCAAGAGATAGTGATATTTTAGCAGCATTAAACGATGCAGTAGCATTAGGTGCAGATGCAATTAATATGAGTCTTGGTTCAGGGGCTGGATTTACAGCAGAAGCTGAAGAGGTAATTAATAAAACCTATGATAGAGTAGCAGAAGCAGGAATAAATTTAATGTGTGCAGCAGGAAATGACTATAGCTCAAGTTATAATTCTAATTTAGGAATAGATCTTCCATTAGTATCTAATCCAGATAATTCTATGGTGGGATCTCCATCAACCTATAATGCTGCCACATCAGTTGCAAGTATTAATAATAGCAAAATAATTGGAGCATATATATTAGCAGATGAAACAAAAATAAGATATACAGATGCAAATGAGGGAACTAGTAAAGAATTTAATTCTCTTGAAGGTGAATCAGTAGAATATGTAGTTATTCAAGGTATTGGCACAGTAGATGATTTTAAAAATATTGATGTAAAGGGTAAAATAGTTCTAGTAAAACGTGGAACCATAACTTTTACAGAGAAAGAGACTAATGCTGTTACTGCAGGAGCATCAGGAATTATTGTTTATGACAATGCTCCAGGAAACCTATTAAATATGAAGACTGATGGTAAAATACCAGCTATTTTTATTTCAAAGGAACATGGTGAAATCCTCGTTAATAAGTCAGAAAAAAACATTTCTATATCAAAATCATACAAGGAAGCCTTTGATTCAACTTCCAAAGGTCAAATGTCTGACTTTTCATCTTGGGGTGTAAGTCCAGATTTGAAATTAAAACCAGAAATAACAGCTCCGGGAGGAGACATATACTCTACATTACCAGGAGGAGTTTATGGTTCAATGAGTGGTACATCAATGGCTACCCCTCATATGGCTGGTGCTTCTAGCTTAGTGAGACAATATATAAATGAAAAGTTTCCTTCTTTAACAATGAAGGAGAAAGAATTATTAGCAACACAATTGTTGATGAGTACAGCAATTCCTGCAACTGATCCAGATGGCGTTGCATATTCACCACGTAAACAAGGTTCTGGAGTTGCTAATATTTATAGTGCTGTAAAAACATCAGCATACTTAATTGGAAGTGATGGAAAACCAAAGGCTGAATTGGGTGATAGTACATCAGGTGAATATTCTTTCAAATTTAGTGTAAAGAACACATCAGATTTGCCAGTTAAGTATACTGTAGATACTACAGTTTTAACAGAAAAAATATTGGCTACAGATGAAGGCAAATTCTTTGCACAAGCTTCTGAAGAATTAGATGCATCTAAGGTAAGTGCTACATTAGAAGGAATAGAGGGAAATATTATAACAGTAGATGGAGGAAAAACAGAATCTATAAGTATTTCTTTAAAACTTACTGATAGTGCAAAGAAAGATTTAAAAGTCTGTAATAATGGAACTTTCATTGATGGTTTTGTTACACTTATATCTGAAAATACGGATAAGATTAATTTGAATTTTCCATTTGTAGGTTTCTATGGAGATTGGCAAGCTATACCAATATTTGATAACGATTTATACGATGATGAAACAGCAGCTATGTATGAAACTACTCTTGGATATTTCAATAGAACTACTTGGAAAGGAAGTTACCTAGGGGTAAATCTTTTCAATGGGAAGGATAAACCTGTAATAGCTGATGAAAATAAGATTGCTATAGGACCAAATATTAACGGCTCTTATTCTGTAAATGCAGTAGTTGGATTATTGAGAAATGCAGAAGAAGTAAGTTACACAGTAACTGATAGCAAAGGCAATGAAGTTTATAAAAATAAGGCTGGAAAAGAAACTAAATCCTTCTATGATGGAAATAGTGGTAGCATTACCTATGCAGTAGATGGTGCTGGTTGGGATAGTATGAATAGTAAGGGAAATAATCCTCTTGAGGATGGAGTTTATACTTATAAAATAAGTGGAATACCAATAGGGGGGGATGAAAAGGATTCACAAGAGATTAAATTCCCAGTTACAATTGACACACAAGAACCAGAATTGATAAATACAAAAATTCAAACAATTGATGGAGTAAAATATCTAACTATAACTTTAAAAGATAATCATTACTTACAAGGTATGCAATTAGTAGATGAAAAAGGAGATCCTTTAACAGAAATTATTGTGTTAGATAAAGATAAAACAGGAAGTGAATATGACCAAATATTTAAGATAGGTGACTTAAATATGGAATCAGTAAAAGTCGTAGCCGTGGATTATGCTATGAATTTCCTAGAAACTGATTCTATTGCATTATCTGAGGGAGATATTGCCCCTGAGAGTGTAACCTTGAAGGATAGAAATCTTGAATTGGCAGAAGGCTCAGAATTTCAAATGAGTGCTAAAGTAAATCCTTATAATTCAAAGGATAAGACTTTAACATGGTCCTCTTCTAATGAAGATGTTGCAACAATAAGTGAAACCGGTTATGTTAAGGCTCTGACTAAAGGTGAAACCACAATTACAGTTTCTACAGTAAATGGAAAAACAGATTCTACTACATTAAAAGTTGTAGATAAAGATGAACTCACTACTGAATTAAAAGCGCCATATATAATTTATAATGATGGTAATTATAAACTTCCAGTAGATTTATTAGATAAAACAGTTGTAATAAAAGATACAGCAAAATCAGTATCTATTGTTGGAAATAATACAAATACAAATATGAATCCATATTCTGGCGTAGACATAAGCTGTGAGGGAAATGTAGACCTTGTAATAAATAATTTCAATACAAAAGTAACTTCATTCTTTAAAAATGCAATTGAATTTAAAGGAGCTAAGAATACTTTAACATTAAAAGGTGATAATACCCTTACAAGTGTATCTGAGTACTCAGATAGAGCTATTATAAGTGCAGCTTATGGTACAGAGCTTGAAATATTAGGTAAGGGTACATTAAACGTAATAGCATCAAAAAATAATTATGGAGCATGTATTGGTGGCGGAAGTTCAGAGAAAATTATGGATTCTGGTACAATAAATATAAGTGATGGTGTTATTAATGCTACTACCTATGGAGCAGGTGCAGCCATAGGCGGTGGATATGGCGGTATTGCTACTAATATAAATATAAGTGGTGGTAAGGTAACAGCTATTGCAGATGTTAAGAGCTATAATGGATCAGCAACTATAGGTAGTGGATCAGGAGCTGAAAATATTGATAAATTACCTGGAACAATTAAAGTTACTGGTGGTGAAATTAAAGCAATTAACTGTAGTAATGGCGCGACTATAGGTGATTGTAGTATGGGTAAGACAGATTACAATATATTAGTTTCAGGTGGTAGTTTAAGCGCTGAATCAAATAGCAAGAGTACCTTAACTGCTGGAGCAGCCATAGGTTCAGGTGTTTCAGCTAAAGGTAAAATATCAATAAATATTTCAGGTGGTATAGTAAATGCTACAACTACAAGTAGAGGTGCTGCCATAGGTGGAGGCTCTAAAAGTGAAGCTGGAACTATAAATATTGAAGGTGGTACCATTACTGCAACTTCAAGTAGTTATGGTGCAGCTATAGGTAGTGGTTATAGTGGTAAGAAACAAGATATAACCATATTAAAGGGTACAATAAAAGCTACAGCAACAGATAAAGGACAAGCAATAGGTAGAGGTGAAGGTGGAGAAGAGTGCACATTAAAAGGAATAAATGACTTAACTCCTTATATAGCAACAATTTCAGCACCTAATGTAACAAATGTTAAGGTTGATGGTGTAGATTGGAATATAACAAAAGGACATGAAGAAGACGAAAATATTTATTTATATCTAGTAGATAAAACTGAGCCATACAAAGTAGAAGTTTTAGCAGATGGTGTAAATAAGATGTTCCTTGTAACAGTAAAGGATGGTAAGACTAGTGTTGAAGAAATAGACATTACTCCTCCAAAAACTCCAACTATAGTTGAAGAGAATGGGTTAGTAACATTAACAGCAGCAGATGAAGATACAACAAAAATGGAATATAGTTTAGATAATAAAACCTGGACTGTCTATACAGAACCAGTAAAAGTTGATGAAAAAGCAACAATATATGTAAGAGCTATAGATAAAGCTGGAAATATAAGTGAAGTAGCACAGTATACAGTACCAGATAGGACAGCACCAGGAGTTCCAAAAATAAAAGAAGAAAAAGGCTTGGTAACATTAACACCAGCAGATGAAGACACTAAAGTTATACAATATAGCTTAGATGGTAAGGAATGGGAAGAATATAGTGAACCAGTACAGGTACCGGAAAAGTCAACAATATATGTAAGAGCTATAGATGAAGCTGGTAATATTAGTGGTGTAATAACTTACACAATACCTGATATAACAGCGCCGAAAGCTCCTGTTATTACTGATAAGGATGGCTTAGTAACATTAACAGCAGTAGATGAGGATACAGTGAAGATGGAATATAGCTTAGACAATAAAAACTGGGATACCTATACAGAACCAGTAGCATTAAAAGAACAAGAGACTATATATGTTAGAGCTGTTGATGAAAGTGGTAATATAAGTGCGATAGTATCCTATATATCTCCAGATGTAACAGCACCTAAGTCTCCGATTATAACTGAAAAATCTGGTGTAGTAACAATAAAAGCAGCAGACAAAGATACAGCAAAAATGGAATATAGCTTAGATAACAAAAACTGGACTATTTACACTGAACCAGTAAAAGTTGATGAAAAAGTAACAATATATGTAAGAGCTGTAGATGGATATGGTAATATAAGTGAACTAGCACAGTATACAGTTCCAGATAGAACAGCACCTAAGTCTCCAGTTATAACTGAGAAGGATGGTTTAGTAACATTAACTGCAGCAGATAAAGATACAGCAAAAATGGAATATAGCTTAGACAATAAAACATGGACTATCTATAAAGAACCAGTAAAAGTTGATGTAAAAGCAACAATATATGCAAGAGCAATAGATGAAGTTGGCAATATAAGTGAGATAGTAAAATATAAAATGACAGAGAAACCAGAAAAACCAGAAAATCCGGGAAATCCAGAAAAACCAGAGAATCCAGAAAAACCAAGTAATCCAAGTACAGGAAAACCGAGTAATCCAGGGACTCCAAGCAAACCAACAGGTAAGATACCACAAACAGGTGGTATGATTGGAAGTGGTGTAATGGCATTAGGAGGTATAATTACCGTTGCAATTGGATCACTAGTTTTAAAAAGAAAAAAATAATTAAAATTAACTAATAAACAAAAGAAGATATAATTATAATATAAAACCAAAAGACTGAAATAGATAAATTAACTATTTCAGTCTTTTAATATGATTTAACATTCATATTATTATATATATGGTATAATTGTATTAAAATGTTAAGGGGGATATCATGTATATAATAGTAGGACTAAATATATTGTTAGTTTTCATAGCGGTAATTTATATGGTGAAAAATATACTTATTAACTACAGATTATCTGAAAGTGGACTAAAAAATGGATGTATTGCAATACTTATTTGTATAATGGTATGGTTTGCTGGAAATGGAGCACTTATTGGTATAAAAATAATAGAGGCAGAGGATACTTTAGAGTACATGGTTAATAATGAAAAAGAGGAATATGAAGAATTAGATGTAAATTTTGTTAAATCAACTATTGAAGAAGATAAAAAATATGTTAAGAAATATTTTTTAATTTCAGGAATATCCTTTGTATTCTTTGTGTTATTAACAAAGAATATTTCAAAAGAAATAAGGGAAAGACCTACTACAAGCAAATGGGACTTATCTAAGTATAAATAAAAGCATATTTACAAACTCATATGTAAAGGGTTAATATAATTATAGAAGGTTTATTAACTTTCAAAATACAAAGATGTATTATAGGGGGATTTTTAACATGGAAGGTACAATAAAAACTAAAGTAGAAAATTATACTTTAAGATTTGCTGAAGAGAAGGACATACCTTTAATTCTAAAATTTATAAAGGAATTAGCTGATTATGAAAAGCTTTTAAATGAAGTAGTTGCTACTGAAGAAATTTTAATGGAATCATTATTTGTTAGAAAGGCAGCTCAAGTAGTAATTGGTGAGTATGAAGGTATACCAGTAAGTTTTGCATTATTTTTCCACAACTTCTCAACCTTCACAGGTAAACCAGGTTTATATTTAGAAGATTTATATGTGAGACCTGAAATGAGAGGAAAAGGAATGGGAAAAGCACTTCTTTCATTCTTAGCTAAATTAGCTGTAGAGAGAGATTGTGGTAGATTTGAATGGTGGTGTATTGATTGGAATGAACCATCAATAAAATTCTATAAGCAGCTTGGTGCAATACCAATGGATGAATGGACTGTATATAGAGTATGTGATAAAGCATTAACTAATTTGGCAGCAGAATTTTAATTCATAGCTGTATTTAAAATAATAGGTAAAATTTTAATATATTATATGATTTATATAGTAAATATTTTTATTTTTTAGCGACTATTTTATAGTCGCTATTTTTTATGAAATTTATATAATAGAAAATATATTTAATAAATTCAAAAAATTTAGAAAAAGTCATTGACATTATTTATACTAATTGTATATAATAAAAGGGTAGTAAAAATTAGTAAAACTAAATAAAACTAGAAAATAAATTTTAAAAAAGGAGGTAGGAAAATGTTAAACAATTTATTAGTAATCAGTGAAATGAATAGAAATAGAGTTAATGCTAGAGTCAATGTTGGTGCTGGCAATATTAATAGTGCATATAATCACATTTTACAACTTAATATTTGGAATATTACCCTGCCTCAGAATATAGGTTTAAAAGATTGATTTTTAACAAACTATTTTGTGAGAAAAGTCCTAGGGTAACCCGGGACTTTTTATATATTTATAAGGCTTTTAATACAATTATTTATACTAAGATAAGTTAGATATACATAAGCCTAAAATGAATTTTAATATTTAAGGATTAATTCCTTAGTATTATTCACGCTATAGATGATTTAAGTCATAGTCCTATATACCAAGAGGTATAGGACTATGACTTTTTTATTTTTATTTATATCTATAGCAAATTTATAGACAGCAGAGTTTAACATGATTGGGGATTATATGACAAAAGGGAGGAAGTATTATGACTAAGAGGTGGTTTGCAGATACTAATTTTACACATTAAAACATAAGAGGTTAATAATAATAACCACATTGAAGGAGGGATTCAAGTGAAAAAAATCTTGAGCTATGTAAAAAATCATTTAGGGGTAGCTATATTTGGTATAGTTTCAATGATTCTGGTAATTTCAGCAGATTTAACAATTCCCTATGTAACTGAAATATTTATAGATGATGTACTTCGTGGTAAAAACTATGAAATTATAAATAAAATATTGTTTATTATAGGATGTATATCATTAATAAAGTTTTTCTTTGGATATCTAAAGGAGTACTTATTTGATTATTTAGGAATAACTATTTCTAAGGAAGTAAAGGAAACTTTATTCAAGCATATTGAAGGACTGTCCTTCTCTTACTTTGACAAAGTAAACACCGGTGAATTAATGTCAAGGGTAGGGGAAGATGCAGATAATATAATGGACATTATGGGCTTTGGGTTTAGGCTTTTAATAGAAAATATAGCCTATTTTGGTATAGCTTCAGTTCTATTATTAAGGATAAGTCCAACACTTACCTTAGTAGCTCTTTCTACTATGCCAATAATAGCATATATCACCATAAAATCTGAAAAGAAGATTGATGATGTATATGACAGAATAAGTGACCACATTGCAGAGCTAAATACTACAGCACAAGAAAATATTGCTGGAGTTAAGCTAGTTAAAGCTTTTGGAAGAGAAAAACATGAAATTCTTAAATTCTTAAAATACAATTCTAAAAACTTTGATTTACAAATGGAACATACAAAGATATGGATTAAATTCTTCCCATTAGAGGAGTTCTTAGGGAATCTTTCTGTAGTTCTTGTAACCTGTGTAGGTGGTATTTTAGTAATCTACAATAAGATTACTGTAGGTCAATTGGTGGCATTCACTAGTTATCTATGGATGCTTATATGGCCAATGAGAGAATTTGGATGGCTTATGAATCTATTCTCTAGAACTAAGGCTTCAGCAGGAAAGATAAACAACATTTTAGAGGTAAGCACTACTATTGAAAATTCTAAAGAGGGAATTGTTCCACAGAATATAGAAGGTGAATTATCACTTAAAAATGTATCTTTTACCTATGGAGAAAAGAATGTATTAGATAATATAAATCTTAATATTAAAGCTGGATCTACAGTAGCTATTATGGGTACTACAGGTTCAGGAAAATCAACATTAATGGCACTCTTAGGAAGAAACTATGATGCTACAGAAGGAGAAATAACTTTAGATGGTATAAATCTTAAGGATTTAAACCTAAAATCTTTAAGAGATAGTATTTCTATAGTTCCACAAGATTCTTTTCTATTCTCTGATACCATTGAGAATAACCTTAAATATGGTAAGAACAATGCTACTAAAGAAGAACTAGAAAAGGCTGTAGAGCTTGCATGTGCAAAGGAATTTGTAGATGGACTTAAGGATGGATATGACACATTAATCGGTGAGAGAGGTCTTGGACTCTCAGGAGGTCAAAAGCAAAGATTATGTATAGCTAGAGCTTTGATAAGAGATAGCAAAATTTTAATTTTAGATGATTCAACTTCTGCTTTAGATATGGAAACCGAGTATCAATTGCTTAAAAATTTATATCATGGAGACACGAAGAAGACTACCTTTATCATTGCCCATAGAATATCAGCTGTAAAAAATGCAGATATGATTTTATATATGGAGGATGGAAAGATAGTAGAGAGAGGAAATCATCAAGAACTCTTAAATAAAAAAGGTAAGTATTTTGAGATATATCAAACTCAATTTAAAGATTTCTTAGAGTTGTCAGATGAAGATGTGGCTAACTTTTAAGAGAGAAAGAAGGTGCTAGAATGGCTAAAAATTCAGTTAATCAAGACGAAAAAATTAATAGTTTAAAGGGGCGGGATATACTATTAAGATTAGTGAAATATGTAAAACCCTATAAGTTAAAAGTATCTTTAGTACTTTTTCTTATGCTTATAGTAATGGGTACAGGGCTTTTAAGCCCTATGCTTTTAAAAATTGCTATAGATAATTATATTGAAGTAAAAGATGTAGTAGGACTTATAGTTATAAGTCTAGGGTTAGTAGGAATAAATGTTATAGGTATGTATGCTAGTAAATTATCTACCTATCAAATGAATAAAACCACTCACAGTATACTGCATACTATAAGGCAAGAGCTTTATATTCATATACAAAAACTCTCATTTTCCTTTTTTGACGATAGACCAGTAGGAAAGATTTTAGCGAGAGTTGTTGGAGACGTAAACTCTCTTTCAGAGCTGTTTTCAAAATCTGTTACTACAGTTATACCACAGGCACTAAATCTTATAGCTATAGGAGTAATACTTTTTGTAATGAATGCAAAATTGGCTATAGTTTCTATAATAATTTTACCGGTACTTGCAGTTGTAGTATCTACAATGATGGTAAAAGCTAGAGCTAAATGGCAGGTATTTAGACAAAAACGTTCTAATTTAAATGGCTTTACCCATGAATCTTTTTCAGGGATAAAGATTATTCAAAACTTCACCTTTGAAGGAGAAACTACTAAGAAATTTGAAAAAGCTGTAGGTGAGGTTAGAGATGGATTTTTATCAGCAGTTAAATATAATGACTGGCTTTGGTCTTTTATAGATATGTCCTTTGGAATAAGTTCCATCATAGTGTTTTGGTATGGAGCAACCTTAACTAGACGTGGAGAAGTTTCCATTGGAACCATAATAGCTTTTATATCATATACAAGTATGTTCTGGAGACCAATCATAAATATAGCTTCTTACTACAATACATTAGTTACTAACTTTGCAGCAGCAGAGAGAATATTTGAAATTATGGATGTAGTACCAACCATTGATGAGATGGAGGGAAGTGAAGATATGCCAACTATTAAGGGAGCAGTAGAGTTTAAAAATGTTTCCTTTGAATATGAGAAAGACGTTCAGGTACTTCACAATGTAAACTTTAAAATAAGACCAGGTGAAAATATCGCCTTAGTTGGACCAACAGGGGCAGGAAAGACTACTATAACTAGTTTAATCAGTAGATTTTACGATACTACTGAAGGGGATGTTTTAATTGATGGTAAGGATGTTTCTAAGGTCAATCTTTATTCATTAAGAAGCCAAATGGGAATAATGCTTCAAGATACATTCTTATTCTCGACTTCTATTAAGGAGAATATAAGATATGGAAAATTAGATGCTACTGATGAAGAAATCATAGCAGCAGCAAAGGCAGTTAATGCCCATGATTTTATTATGAAATTAGAAAAAGGATATGACACAGAAGTTAACGAAAGAGGTTCAAGACTTTCAGTAGGACAAAGACAACTTATATCCTTTGCAAGAGCATTACTTGCAAATCCAAGAATTCTTATCCTTGATGAAGCAACATCTAATATAGATACTGCAACAGAAATATTAGTTCAAAAAGGTATAAATAAATTACTTCATGGAAGAACTTCCTTTGTAATTGCCCACAGACTTTCAACCATAAGAGACTGTGACAAAATTATGGTAGTAGATGATGGTGAAATTGTAGAGAGTGGAACCCATGAAGAATTATTAAAACTTAAAGGATTCTACTATAACTTATACATGGCTCAGTACAGCTTCTTAAATGAAGGAGCATAAGTGACCATCTAAATCTACGATTTAGATCTAGGAACTTACTCATTTGAACAAAGTGAAAAGGAGTGTCCTTGTAAATAATATAAGAAAATAAAATTTATAGCTGATTCAATGCATGATTTTAAATTAAATTTTACCTATGAGCTATGTAAATAGTTATATAGCTTAATAGGAAACTATTTGTATATTTAAATAGTTTCATATATAACTATTTAAATATATAACTAGTTAACTAGATAACTAGTTGTTCTGTTCATGCGGGTTTCAGCATTTTTTCTATATGGGAAATAGTATTAAGGCATCTTCAAAAAATAAATAAGTCAGAATGCTCGTCTATTTTGTGTTATACTGCGTCAACAGAACCCTTAGATAGTGCTACTATCTGCGGAACCTGTTTCCTTGTCTAACTCAAAATATACTTTCCATCTTTGACTTATTATTTATTTTCAGATACCTAAAATAGAACAATTAAATTCTTAAATTAGGAAGTGAGATTGAGTAATTATTAATGTTCAGATAGTTATGGTTATTTTTTTTATAATTGCCCTAACTACGTTACTGATATTAAGTTTTATCCTATTTTAAAAAAGGAATTAGACCTTATAGAATAGGAATATAGTTGATATACATAAAGATAAAATAAAGGCTAAAGATGATAGGATAAAACAACTATATACAAAAAATCTAGTATAAAACTAGAGGGAGGTAGCGGTAATGGAAAATGAAAAATATTCACAAGAAAAAATTGATATGTTCTGGAAAACATTTTTGAGGGAAACGAACAGAAATGAAACAACAAAGTGTTTAGAGGTATTCCATTTTGAATTAACTGAAAAATGGGCCAATGAACTGTTGGGTTTAGTATTAATTGGGCAAAAGAGGGCTACAGCAAGTAGTTTATTGAGGTATGAAATTGAAGGCGAGCGTATACCTCAGGTTGGTGATTTAAGTATTGTCACTGATTGGGAAGGTGTACCACGATGTGTTATTGAAACTACTGAGATAACAATTATTCCATTTTCAGATATTACTTATGACATTTGTAAGCGTGAGGGTGAGGATGATACATTGGAATCTTGGGTTGAGGGACATGCTCATTTCTTCAAGGAAGATGGAAAACAGCTAGGGTATGAATTCAGTGATGATATGCTAGTGGTTTTTGAAGATTTTGAAGTAGTATATCAAGTATAGATATTATATAAAAATAAACCTAATATGTAATGTTATTGTTGAGATATAACGTTCTTATAAATCGAATTAACAACTTATTAGACACATAAAGGTGTATAAAATGAAAGGAGGATAGATTTAGTGAGGGATTGGTACTTACAATATAATCTCTCACTAAAGATAAATTATGAATAAAGACAATATCAAAATAGAAATACCTAATGAGGAAGAAATAGATTATATTGATGAAATGCTTATGGAACATAACAAACTGTCTAAACCCTTTGAACAAGAGGAGCCATACATTAAGATAAATCGTTGTATTAAGAATGAAAAGGGTGAAGTTATGGGAGGCATATTAGCTTACTCTGTGTTTTGGCACATCTTCTATATTGACACATTGTGGGTTAAAGATGATTATCGCAATAGAGGGTATGGTTCAATACTTTTGAAAGAGGCAGAGGATGCAGCAAGGAGTCAGGGATGTCATATAGCACATCTAGATACCTTCGATTTTCAAGGACCAGACTTTTATATAAAGAATGGATATAAGGTTTTTGGAATTTTAGAGGATAGCCCTAAAGGACATAAGGAGTATTTTTTAACTAAGAAATTATAAATGAAGTTAAGGGAAATATTTGAATTGAAATGAGGAGAAAATTTTAATGATCTATGAAGTAGATAGTAATTTAAGAAAAAATTTATGTTCTGTTTTTAAAAATATAGATTGTACACTTATTCTCTCATGCCTTCAAGGACATATGGGAAAAGCTTGGGCTGATGACATTGAAAAACCAACAGTTGTACAGGTTATAGTAGGGGTTTTTGCATTTTATGCAGGAAACCATAACAGTAAGGAAGCAGAAGAACTATTATATAATTTGCCTGAGAATATTTTAGTTATCGTGGATACTGAAGAGTGGAAAAAACGTATAGAAATTATTCATAAGGGACGTATGGAAAAGTTTCAACGATATAGATTTAAAAGGGATATTAAGAATTTAGATGTTGATCATTTAAATACATTTCTATCAACATTACCTGAAGGATATGAGTTAAAAAAAATAGATAAATCTTTAGCAAAAAATCCATCACTACAAGAGTTATCAGAAGATTTTACAAGTCAGTTTAAATCCATAGATGATTATATCAATATAGGCATTGGATTCTGTATTTTGCATAATGAAAAGATTGTATCGGCAGCGTCATCTTATAGTGTTTACGATGAAGGAATCGAAATTGAAGTTGATACACTTCCAGAATATAGAAGGAAAGGGTTAGCAACTATAGCAGCTGCTGCATTAATTTTAGACTGTATTAGCAAGGGGAAGTATCCTAGTTGGGATGCTGCTAATCTTGAGTCTGTTAAGTTAGCTCAGAAGCTTGGATATGTATTAAAAGAACCATATGATACTTATTATATTAATTATATAAGATAAATTTAAGAAGGAGTTTGACTATGAAGTTTAAGTTTGTACCTATGAATGATAATTATGCAAAAACAATGATTAATGAATGGAAATATGAAAATGAATATTCCATATATGATTATTGTAATGAGGCAGAAGATTTATTGGAAAAGAAAAATTGGGGTTTCAGTAAATTTGCAGTTTTAAATGAAAAAGAAATTTTAGTAGGGGAATTAACTATAAATTTTTTAGAGAAGTTGAAGAAGATTCAGATGATGATGGTTATGTTGATATAGACACCGTGAAAGATAATCCTGATATAAATTATGAAATGTGGGTTGGTTTTGGGTTAGAACCTAATTTAACAGGAATAGGTTTAGGAAAAGAGTTTGTTTCTGCTTGTGTCAATTTTGCAGTAGAACATCATCAATATAAAGGTGATTATGTAAGGTTGGGAGTAGCTGAATTTAATGAAAGAGCCATAAAAACTTATGAGAAATCAGGCTTTAAAGTATTTAGTGAATATGATGGCGAGATTGCAGGAGAGAAAGTCAAAGTATTATGGATGAGAAAGTTGCAATCGTAATCTATTGTGCTATAAGGATTGTAATAAGAAACAACGAAATTAAGGAATATGAAAAGGAGGATATATGATGGTTAAAATACTAACAAGCGGATTTTCTAATGGATTCCCTGATGATTTTAACAGACTATTGAAGTCATATATATATACGGGTATGAACTTTGTTTTTGTGGCTTCTGAATTTGAAAACATATATGACAAAACGGATTGGTATTGTAATCACTTTTTAAAGATGTTTTCTGATTGTGGAATAACTTTTAGTAGCGTAAAGGTTATAGATGGCAGAATGTCAAAAGAAACTGCACAAGATATAGTTAGAAATGCCGATGTTTTATGGCTCGCAGGTGGCGATACACCAACACAGTTTGCTTATTTGGAATCTTATGGACTGATACCATGTATTAGAGAACAAAAAGGTGTAATTATCGGAATGAGTGCTGGTTCGATAAATATGACGAAAACGGCAGTGTGTACATTAACTTGCGAACATGATGAACTGAAAATATATGAAGCACTCGGATTAGTTGAATTTTCAGTTGAACCTCATTTAGATAAAAATAATATAACCGAGGAGTTGCTTTTACTTTCAGAAAAATATCCATTGTATGGTATATGTGATGACGGTGCTATCATATGTGCAGAGGATAACACCTTATACATAGGTGAAGTATTCTTGATAGATAAGGGACAAGTAATTCGAGTTTGACATATTACAATTTATTAATTGAATATAAGTTAATACGCAACTTTCATATATCACGAATTATTAACAAAGTTATACACAGAAAATAGTCTAAAAATAAAAGAAGTGAATTTTACTTAGAGTTAATAGCTCTTGCTATAAAGGTATGAAGGTAGTTGTATATGATAAAGTTGAAGATAGTAAAGGAGTTTAAAAATACGTGATATATAAGTTTCAATAAATAAAACTCATTAATATTCCCTAATGTGATCTAAGATTGCAAGTAAATTTAATGTAGAGACTTTATTAAAACATATATAATAAAAAATCTAATTATAACTAGAGAGAAAACAGGAGGGATTACTATGAATTTTAAAATAATAGGTAGTGGAGGATGTGTTACACTACCAAAGCCACTTTGCTGTTGTAGAGTATGTATGGAGGCTAGAAAGAAGGGAAATCCTTATGCAAGATTTGGATGTAGCATATATCTAGAAGAAGCTAAGCTACTTATAGATACCCCAGAGGATATTTCTCAAAGCTTAAATTATGGAGAAATTAAGGAAATAGATAGAGTTTTATATAGTCATATGGATCCAGATCATACCCTTGGTATGAGGGTATTTGAACAGCTTCGACTAAATTGGCTAAATATTTCCCAAGGAATAGAATGTGAAAATCCCATAGAAGTTATAGCTATGGATCATGTAATGGAGGATTTAAATTCCATACGCTCAAAGCATGGCTCATATTTTGACTACTATGAAAAAATAAGAAATTTAATAAAAAGACATGTGGTTAATGATTCAATACAAATAGGAGAAATAAAAATAACTCTAATTAAGGCTGAATCTGCTACAGTATTTGTTTTTGAAGAAGGAGAAAAGAAGCTTATATATGCTCCTTGTGATGTAAAACCTTTCCCAGTGAATGGAATCTTTAAGGATGCTGATGTAATGATTATAGGTAATACAGTTATTGGTGATGTCTTAAAGGGTGACTTTAAGTTAGAAGAGGACAATCCTTTAAGAGAAGAATTATTTGTAATGGATGAGATAGTGGACTTAAAGAATAAATATAATATTAAAAAGGTTATAATGACACATCTTGAGGAAGATTGGGGAAAATCCTATGATGATTATTTAGAGTTACAAAATCATTATGAAGATATTAGCTTTGCTTACGATGGAATGGTAATAAAATTATAAAACTTATTCAATAAGAGTACAAATCATTTATATAGAAAAAGGGGGTGTATTTAGTATGAGTTAAGTCTCATACTATGAAAATTATGAAGGTGGTTATATATGATAAGGTTAAGGATTTTTTAAATATTAATGAAGAGATACTTCTTGAGAAGGAATCAGTAAACCAATTAATATTATTTAATGCATATGTAAATAGAGAAAAAGATACTGATAGTGATGTTTTATTTGGGCGTGTAGAAGATGAGTCAGGAGTATCCCTTGTTTTCTGTAATGTGAGTCCATATAATTTGCAAATAAACAATTTAAAAGAAAAAGATGATAATGCTATTAAAGCATTAGTTGATTATTTGATAGAAAGTAAAATTAATATAGTAGGTATTAATGCAAATAAAAAAGTTTGTGATAAATTTATTGAATATTATGAAGGTAAAACAAAGTGTCAATTCAAGGAACGCTTAGCCATGGATATTATGGAGTTGAGAAAATTAAATTCTGTTACATTGCCTAAAGGGTATTTTCGAGAAGCTACAGAGCAGGATTTAGATTTAGTAATAGATTGGCATATTAAATTTGGAAAAGAAGCTTTAAATGAGGACATGGTTGTAGAAACCTTTATAGAAAAGCTAGTTACTAGAATTAGAAATGGAGCTATATATATTTTCGAAGATGAAAATCATGTGCCAGTTTCTATGGCAGCATTTACAAAACAATTAAAGAAAGGAATTTCTGTTAGTTTAGTTTACTCAGATGCTAGAAAGAGGGGCATGGGCTATGGAGTTGCTGTAGTTTATAACCTAAGTAAATTATATTTAGAAAGAGGAAATGAGTTCTGCAGCCTCTTTGTAGATAAACGCAATCCTGTATCTAACGGAGTTTACACTAAGATAGGATATAAAATTATTGAAGATAATTTTGATTATAGAATTGTTCAGTAGGGATTAAAGAGAGAGAGTAATTTTTAGGATTTTTAGAAAGCTAGGTGACTTATGATGATAAACATTATAGATACTTTTAAGGATTATAAGGGATTTATGGAAGAAAACTTAAATAAAGAGCCTAAGGAAAAGATGGAGTTATGGGAGAAGTTTTACAATAGTAATTTTCCAGAGATGGGGAGAAAATAGATGCTTTAGTTTGTCACGAACTTTGTCATGTAGTTCACTTTCAAATAAGAGGTGAATCAAAATTACCAAAGCAGGTAGAGCAGAGTAAGTATAATGAAGGAATCTGGAATATATATGAGGAAGGCTTTGCCCAATATTTTCAACAAGTATTAGGAGAGAGTAGTTTTGATTCTAGGAGAGAGCAGTGGAGCATTGACTGTGAAGAGTTAGAAAAAGAACTTAAATTAAAATATGTAGAAGCTTTAAAGGACAAAGAAAAAGGAACTAGAGACTTTTATGGTGATTGGTTCAAAGTTTTAGGTATCAGTGATGTGGGGGTATTTCTTAGGATCTAAGCTGATAGGTGAGTTAAGTAAGAGATATACCGTGGAAGATATAGCAGCTATGGATTTTAATCTTATAGAAAAAGAAGTTTTAAGATATTTAAAAAGTTAAGTTTTTAAATAGTAATAATCACAAGAGAAGGAAATAGCTTTTACAATATGCTAAAAAGTAAAAAATAAGGATTTATTAAAGGCGTAAAAGAAAAGAGGAATAATATGAAAAGATTAAACTTATATTATTTTGGTGATATACAAGTTTATGATAAATATAACCCTGCATATGTGTGTGATGAAAATTTTGCATCAGAAATATTATATATCATTGCAGAAAATGAGGCATTTTCATTAACACAGGAGGATATAAGTAAATTTATAGATATTGATAATCATAGGTTAAATAGTATTATAAGTAATTTGAAAAGAATAAATGCAATAGAAGAAAATAAAGAAAAATTTAAAATAAACTTCCCTATATTTTTACAGAGTGATATTGAAATCATGGATGTATATCTAAAGAATGTGGAAGAGCAAATAGTAGATAGAATTATTAAGATAAAACCTTTAGTAGTTGAGAAGCTTCAAAATTTATCAAGTTATAAGATTTTTGATGAAGAAAGATTACTATATCATATAATTTGCGACATGATTTTTGATGGAATTGCCTTTGATTTTTTTGAAGAAAGAAATGTATTTACTAGCTCTAAGCTTCAGCCAGGTAATAGGAATTATATGATAATTGGATATGAAGACAGCTATATTGTTGATAGTTATAGCAATAAACCTTTATGCAGTAGTAATAATTATGGAAGTAATAAGTTTATCTTTAATAGTTTTGGAGATTCTAATGGAGTGCGTAAAGATATGTATAGATTTTTTAGAATGACACAGCAGAGTATTAAAAATTCAACTTCTTTCCAAGATTTAAATCTAACATATATAAAAATTATAGATAAGGTTAATAAAAACATTGCAGAAAAATGTGGCCAACTAATGTGGGGAATTTTTAGTGAAGCAACTAATTATAATGAGTTGTCAAATGAAGATAAAGAGTTAGCAATTTTTCTTAAAGAGATGGACTACATAAACATAGATGAAACAGATAATAAATTACATTGTAATGTACCTATATTTCAAGAAACAGATATGAAAATAGTCACGGAAATAGGTGAAATTATTCTTATAGAGGTCCTTGAAACAGTAAAAAATACCTTAAGTAGCATAGAGAAATATTCCAAGGGTTTAACGGCAATTAAGCATAAAGTGAGTATAAAGGAAGTAGGAAATGAACTTTGGCATCAAATATTTGGACGTGCCAATGAGGAATTAATAAAAGAAGGAATTGTAGCTAAACCATATGAGAGTAAGAAAGAAGGAAGATACTTAAAGAGCATGAGGGTATATGATTAATAAAAATAGGTTTATAGAAAGAAGTGATGAATATGAAGGGTGGCATATTAAAGCTAGTAAAATTAGAAAATGACAAGGTGCTTATATTAAGAAAACCAACAGAAGAGGATTCAGAGGCTATGATTGAGTATCTAAATATAGTTGGTGGAGAAAGTGATAACCTTCTATTTGGTAAGAATGAGTTTAGACTTACTGTAGAACAGGAGAGAGAATATATTAAAAATATAAATGAAAATAATAATGCTCTTATGCTCTTAGGTATTATAGATAACCAAATAGTTAGTGTTTCTCAAGTTGGTGCTCCGAAAATAAAAAGAATAGCCCATAATAGTGAATTAGCTATTTCAGTAAAAAAGGAATACTGGAGCATGGGAATTGGCACTACAGTTATGGAAGTATTAATAGACTTTGCTAAGAATCATGAAACTATAAAAACTATAAGTTTAGGTTTTAAAGCTAGCAATAAAAAAGCTCAACATCTTTATGAGAAGCTTGGATTTGAAAAAGTGGGAGTTCATAGAAACTACTTTAACATAGATGGAATTTATGATGATGAAATTCTTATGGATTTATATATAGATTAAAGACGTATTACGGGGATTTAATAAAAGGTTAAAGGGGAGAAATATAAGTTGGAAAAACAAGAATTAAAACAATTGTTAAAGAGTATAAAGGAAAATGATTATAAAGTACCAGAAGGGGTAAATCCATATGAGTTATCTTTGAAAATGATGGACAATATAGGGGATATTGATAGTGAATTACGTGATGATCTTATACTTTCCAATTTATTTACGTGGATAGATGGAAATCAGCTATCAGGAAAGCAGGTTAATGAGCTATTGTGGATAGCTTTAGATGAAAAGCATATTCTTAAGGGTTTAGGTAATATTGATGATTCGGTTTTCGGTAGAACCTTTTCAAGTGAAATAGTTGCAGCATGCATCTATAGACATAGAAGTGATAAGTTCTTATCTAAAAGTGATATTGAAAAGGCCTTTGATATTCTTTTGAAATTTTATAATGAAGATAAGGATGTTAGAGGATATGTAGAAGTTAAAGGCTGGGCTCATGGAGCTGCCCATGGTGCTGATGCTCTTGATGAATTTGCTAAGTGTGAAGAAATTGGATATGAGAGATTAAAAAACATACTAGATGCATTTTATAAAAAGTTAAATATAAATTATTATGGATATATTCATTTTGAAGATGAACGTATGATTACAGCTATTAAATCTATATTGGAAAGAGAAATAATACCAATAGAAGAAATAGAAGCTTGGGTTAAGGGGTTCAACAAAATAGAAAAAGTGGGAAGATATCCAGAAGATCTAGTCATTGCTTTTAATGTCAATATATTTTTGAAAAGCCTGTACTTTAGACTAATTGATATACCTAAATATGAGAATATTGCAAATACAGCTAGAGAAGTATTGAATGAAATAAGTAGATTTAAATAAGGGGAGTAGAAATGATAAAGGTAATGCAGATTTCAAGCGATATTGCAGATATTATCCATGATATACAGAAAAGGTCATTTAAACAATTGCTTGACAAATATCATGATTATGATGTAAATCCTGCAATGGAAAGTATTGATATGGTTAAAGAAAAGATGGATAGAGCCAATACTACTGCTTATATTTTTAAACTGAACGACGTTAATGTTGGCTGGGTTAGAGTAACAGAATTAGAGGAAATGACTTATAAGATATCAGCTTTATGTGTTCTTCCAGAATACCAAAATAGGGGAATTGCACAAGAAGCATTGAAACAAATAGAAAGTTATTATCCTAAAGTACAGAAGTGGGTTTTGGATACAATATTTCAGGAAAAGGGCAACTGTCATCTATACGAAAAATTAGGATATAAAAAAGTTGGTGATCTAATACCGATAAATGAAAGAATGACACTTGTTAGTTATGAAAAGATATGTAAAATATAAGATTGATTATTTACTAGAAGTAATTTTAAAATTATAAGATAGTTCAAACTTGCCTAATTTGAAAAAGAGGAGTGATACTAAGTGACAAGTCATAATATTATGCATGAAGTGAAAATTGACAAGTCGTGCTTTGAGGTATTTCCAGAATTAGAATCTGATAGATTAATATTTAGAGAGGTAAATCCAGAAGATGTAGAAGAGATATTTAAGATTTATAGTGATCCTGAAGTTGCTAAATATGATTGGTTTACACCCATTAATACTAAAGATGATGCACTATCCATAATAAATCATTACAAAAATGAATTTAAAAATAAAGAAGAGATTACATGGGGTGTAGCAAGAAAGAATGATAATAAAATCATTGGATATTGTAATTTAGGGAGCTTTGATGATGCTTCAATAAGAAGCGAGATTGGATATGGATTTAATCGTGATGAATGGAATAAAGGATATGCAACTGAAGTTATAAGGGTTTTGGTGAAATTCGGATTTGAAGTAATGAACTTTAATAGGATAGAAGCCACTGTAACCCTTGGTAATGAAGCGTCTGTAAAAGCTCTAAAAAAAGCAAACTTTGTTCAAGAGGGTATTTTTAGAGAAAGAACCATTATGAAAGGTGAGTTTGTGGATGATATTGTATTAGCCATATTAAAGAAAGATTATAAAGTATGATGATAAAGTTCTTATGGATTTATGCTTTTAAGTAAATAATTAGGGGATGAGTTTTTGAAAATTGGGGTTATTGGACCAACGGAAAATGAAATTATGCCTTTTATTGAGGAGATTTCTAATAAAAAAGTAGAAAATGTTGCTATGCTGACATTTTACAGTGGTATATATGAAAACAGAGATGTTGTTGCATTGTATTGTGGGGTTTGTAAAGTAAATGCAGCCATTGCAACTCAAATATTAATAGATAAATTCAATGTTACTCATATTATTGTAACAGGGGTAGCAGGAGGAATAGATAATATATTAAATATTGGAGATACTGTTATTTCAACAGAAATAACATATCATGATGTGGATGAAGGTATCTTGACTGAATATCATCCATGGATGGAAAGTATATACTTTAAAGCAGACAGTAAGCTGGTTGAATTATGTAGAGCAGTGATAGATAAAAATACATTCACTCAAAAAATATTCTTTGGAAGAATTGTTACTGGAGAAGCCTTTATAAGTAATAATGGTCGTACTGAAATAATTTCTAAATATCATCCACTTTGTGTAGATATGGAAACGGCAAGTATTGCTCATGTGTGTTACGTGAATAATGTTCCATTCATAGCAATAAGGTCTATAACAGATACAGAAGATCAGTGTGGGGTAGAAGTATTTGAAAAGAACTGTGTATCAGCATCAAATAATTCAATTAATATGGTTAAAAAAATATTAGAGATGAGGTGGATGTAACATGAGAACTGAAAAGGAAATGTTTGATTTAATATTGAGTGTTGCAAATAGAGATAGCCGAATTAGAGCTGTTTATATGAATGGTTCTCGGGCAAATCCTAATGTGAAAAAAGACATTTTTCAGGACTATGACATTGTTTATGTAGTTACTGATACAGAATCTTTTCTGAGAGATGAGGATTGGATAAGTGTTTTTGGTGAGCCAATTATTTTCCAAGAACCTGATAAGCTTGATAAAATGCAAGGAAGAGATGTTGATTTTAAAAATGGCTATACTTATTTAATGCAGTTTACAGATGGAAATAGAATTGACTTGCATATTCAGCCTATAGAGATATTAATAAAGGAATATGGAAAAGATAAATTAACTGTTCCTTTACTTGATAAAGACAGCTGTTTACCACAAATACCAGCAACAACTGATGAAGATTATTGGGTAAAAAGACCTACCTATGGACAATATTATAGTCGATGTAATGAGTTTTGGTGGGTAGCGCCATACTGTGCAAAAGGACTTTGGAGGGAAGAAATTCTTTTTACAATAGAGGTAATGAATAGTTATGTAAGAAAAGAATTATTAACTATGTTATCTTGGCAGGTGGGGATTCAAACAGAATTTAAAGTAAGTATAGGGAAAGCAAATAAATATTTAAAAGAATATTTGGATTTAGATGTATGGACAAGGTTAATGAGTACCTTTAATATGAGTGATTATGATTCCTCTTGGAATGCACTAATTACAACATGCCAGTTATTTGAAGAGATTGCACCTAAAGTAGGTAAAATATTTGGATATGAATATAATTATGAAGAGGCTAAGAGAAGCTATGAGTTTATAAAGCATATCAAAGAATTACCGAGGGATGCTACAGAAATATATTGATTAAATAAAAATATATAGTAATTGGGGTGGGATAAAATAATGGTAATCTATAATGATATTTTAGAAAGAACTGAAAGGCTTGAAATAAGGGCACTAAAATTAGAAGATTATAAAGTATGGCTAAGGGGGTTCAAAGAACAGAATGAATCTCAATCTCCTTATGATGAGGGATGGTTTGATACATCTTTTATCACTGAGGAATGGTATGCTAAGAAATTAAAGGAACGAGAGGAACTAGGCAAAAATGATTCCACCTATATGTTGAATATTTTTCGTAAAGAGGATGGAGCTTCAATTGGTTATTGTGATATTACAACTCATGTGCGTGAAGACTTCCAATATGCAAGGGTTGGTTATACAATACATAATCAGTTTTGGAATAAAGGTTATGGAAAGGAGAGTATAAAAGCACTAGTTAATATAGGATTTGAAGACTTGAATTTTCACAGATTAGAGGCTCATATAAATCTTGATAATATAGTTTCTAAAAAAGTAATTTTATCAGCCGGTTTTCATTTTGAAGGAATTAGAGAAAAGTTTATTCTGGAAGATAATGAGTGGAGAGACAATGAAATATACTATATTATTAATAAAAATTGGAAATATAATCAATAATAGTTAAGAATAGATAAATGAAACTTTTTTAAAGTGTGTAAGAGTTTAAGGAAAGATGATATGTAGATTAGATGGAGAAGAGGATTTGGAAGTTTTCGCAGAATGAGATGGCAACGTGAATAGGAAGAGGAAGACTTTTCAATTAAGAATGAGGTAATGGAACTAGAACTATAGAAAATTAGGACAAAGAGGGGCAGACCCATAATTTTAAGTAAGGTGGTATTTAGATGAAGATAGAGGATATTTCAAAGATAGAACAGGAAGCGGATAGAGTTTCAGCTCTTTATGATATTTTTGATGAAGGTTCAAGATTATCTACAAAGGCAAGGCAAGTGGAGTTTTTAACAACGGTAAGGCAGATTGAAAAAAATCTTAGACCAGGTATGAAAATACTAGATTTAGGAGCTGGAACAGGAGAATATAGCTTGTACTTTGCAAAACGGGGATTTGATGTAACTGCCATTGAGCTAGTTGAAAAACATGTTATGCAAATAAAGGGAAAAGTTGATTCTCAAATGTCCATGGAAGTATTTCAAGGTAATGCAATGGATATATCTATGATTAAAGATAAAACTTATGATATTGTATTATGCTTTGGTCCCTTATATCATTTGTCAAAAATTCAAGATAGGATGAAGTGCATAGCAGAAGTAAAAAGAGTTTGTAAGAAGGATGGAAAGATGTTCTTTGCATTTATATCTAATGACATGGTTATTACTACGGAAACTATGCTCTATGAAGAAGATTTTTTAAAGGGAAATAACTATAATCATGACACCTTTAAAGTTGTAGACTTTCCTTTTGTTTTCCATACAGTAGACCAGTGTAGAAAGCTATTAAGAGAATCTGACTTAAAAATTACGTCAGAGGTTGCTACAGATGGATTAAGTGAACTCTTGGCAGATAAAATAAATAATATGGATGAGGAAAGTTATAGTAAGTGGCTTAACTATCATTATTATTGCTGTGAAAAGCCTGAGTTTTTAGGTACAAGTAACCACCTTTTATTTGTAGCGGAGAAGTAAATATTAAATTCATTGTGAATTGAGGTGTAAATGATGATTGATTTGGTACAGCCAGAACCCTGCCTTGAGGAAAAATTTATTGAAATGTTTAATGACTATAATAAAAATGACGAAGATGTGATTGAGAGAAGGTATTCTATAGCAAATTATGATTTTAAAAGTTATTTAGATTATCTTAAGAATAGGGAAAAGGGAGTTAATCTAGAAGTGGGACACGTTGCATCATCAGAATGGTGGCTTTTAAATGAAAACAAGGATATTTTAGGAACTGTTAGATTAAGATATGAGCTTAATGAGACAAACTATGAAGAAGGTGGACATATTGGTTATGATATATCACCAAGGTATAGAAGAAAGGGATATGGAAAGTTAATATTAAATTTAATATTGGAAAAAGCAAGGGTGCTAGGACATAGAACAGTTTTAGTAACATGTGACTTTGATAATATTGGTTCTAAAAAGATAATTGAGTACAATGGTGGAAGGTTAGAAAACACTGTAATTTCAAAGGAATCAGGTAAAGAGGTATTAAGATATTGGATAGAACTTTAATTGGAAAGGATTTCTTTTTACCACAGATAGCTATGGAAAAGTATATTATTTAAGATATCTATTTAATTGGTATATGATATATGAACTATAGTGATATAAATAATATGAAAGATAAAGTCTACAAGAATTAAAGGAATGAAGTTATTATTCGACTGGAGGAATGAACTCAAATTCACTCCTTCCTTATATAGATTATGAAGCATTTAAAAAGAATCCTAAAATAATAATAGGTTATTCTGATGTTACAGCAATTCTACTGGCTATTTATGAACAAACAGGGATAAGTACTTATTATGGACCTGCATTGGTAGCTTCATTTGGGGAATTATCACCCTTTGTTGATTCTACTTATAGATATTTTAAAGAAATTACAATGGATGAAATAAAAATTCCTTATGTTTTTGAAATTCCACAATATTGGACAGATGAATATGTTAATTGGGAAACACAAGATAGAGGCAAAGAAGAGAGAGAAAATAAATGGATTACGATCTATGAAGGGGTTGCTAGAGGTAGAATAATAGGTGGAAATCTGAATACAATGCAAGGTATATGGGGGAGCAAATACATGCCTGAAATAAAGGATGGAGATATACTTTTTATAGAAGATTCTTTAAAAGATGCTGCAACAATAGAAAGAAGTTTTTCTTTTTTAAAAGTAAATGGTGTCTTTGATAGAGTTTCAGGAATAATACTTGGAAAACATGAGTTGTTTGACTACTTAAAGACAGGTAAAAAACCATATGAAATATTGTTAGAAGTGTTAGGCAATAAAAAATTACCATTCATTGCAGATTTCGATTGCTGTCATACATATCCAATGATGACTCTACCAATAGGATGTGAGATTGAACTTGATGCTACAAACAAGAAAGTAAGTATTATTGAGGAATGGGGATTATAGGGTATTGCGAATTTAACAATGTTTACTAATTACTGGAGGGAGAATTTATGGAAACATATATAAAAAAGAAATTGCAGGAAAGAAACCATAGAATAATTGAAGCTATAATCAAAAAGGCAGAAAATGTATGTCCAGGCTCCATTGCATTAATAGGAATTGCCGGTTCGTTCCATTCTGGTGATATCTATGAAAAATCCGACTTAGATTTATGTATCGTTATTAATGATGATAGTGGTTGGAAAGTTGCATCGTGCTTTATCATTGAGGATGTAGCTTTTGATATATATTGTACTCCATGGAATAGACTCGAGGAAATGTCAAAATATAATGATCCCTATATTACAAAACTAATAGAGTTAGATATTGTTTACTGTGATGATGAGAAGTACATGCAGAAATATATGAAATTAAGATCAGTTGTTATAAATAAACTAAATGAAGAGTATTCAATAGAAAATATTGAGAAGGCTGAAAATTTTGTCAATGAAGCAATGAAAGGATATGGAAATGTAATGCTGAGTAATAAATACGGTGAATGTAGATATGAGGCAGCAAGTATTTTATATTATATTGAGTTTGCTATTTATATGTATAATAAGTCATATGTAAAAAGAGGTGTTAAAAGAGTCCCAGAAGAAATTTCTACAATGAAATATCTTCCCATAGGTTTTAATGAATTATATTGGAATTTAATCAAAGCGACAAGTATTCAAGAGGTTAAAGAATCATCAACAATGTTAATGAAATCACTAAAAGATTTTGCAAAGGAAATGAAGGATAAAGTTATTTCAAAAAAGGTAATCTCCCAAGCTGACATTATTGGCACATATGAAGAAATTTATTCTAATTGGAAGAATAAAATGTATCATGCTGCTGAAAAGGGTGATACCTATTTATCATTGATGACAGCTGCCAGTTGCCAACAATTCTATGACGAAATGTATAGTAAATACGATATTGCTAGAACAGACCTAATGAAGAATATCACTCCAGACAACTTAGCTTTATCAGCAAAAGAATTTGATAATTCAATGGAAGAATATAAAAAGAACTATGAAACACTTGGTATGGAGATTGAATATTACAAAAATTTGGATAAATTTGAAAAAATGTATTTAGGGTAATCAATGATTTTTATTAGAATAGTAGCAGTTCATGATACTAATAATATTACCTCAGGAAAAGTAATTATTAAAAGTGGAATGATCTATGAAGATGCTGTGATTGGTGGATGTAATATAAAAATATTTCAAGATAGTCCTCACGTAGGAGAAATAGGTTATTTTATAGATAGAAATTTTTTTAATAGGGGTATTGCAACTGAAGTTGTAAAGATGTTAGAAAATATTGCTTTTAATAATTTGAAATTAATAAGACTGGAAATTCGTATGGATCCACGAAATAAAGCAAGTGAAAGAGTTGCTATAAAGAATAATTTTAAAAAAGAAGGCTTATTAAAAAAGGTTATGAAGTTTGAGAATAACTATTATGATAATTTGCTCTATGCAAAAATAAATGAAGAATAACCAAAGGAGAGATTAAAAGAAAAGATTCAATTGTAATAAATTTAAAGGAGAAAATAAAATCATGAAAATATGCTTTGAAGAATTTAAAGATGAAATTGATACTCTTGTAGGATTTTTAACATCAGATACTTGGGAATTTTATGGAACACCGAACCAAAATCCTGAAAGAATTAGAGAGAGCTATGAAAAACATTATTATACTGGGGATGACTGCAAAACGTTTTGGGTTATTCTAGATGAGGGTATAAAAGTGGGAATGATAAGAATTTATGATTTACAAGATGATAGCCCGTTGTTTGACATAAAACTTTTGAGCAAGTACAAAGGTATGGGAATCGGGACAATTACTGTGAACTGGCTTGTTGATTATATATTTAATAATTACTCTGATAAGGAAAGGATAGAGGGAAATACAAGGCAGGATAATTATGCAATGAGATGTGTATTCCATAAGTGTGGTTTTGTTAAAGAGGCACATCATCGAAAGGCATGGGGAAGTAAAAATGGAAAACTATATGATGCAATTGGTTATGGTATTACAAGAGAAGATTGGCAAAATGGAAAAACTACCCCAGTAAATTGGAATGACTTTAAGTGTTAATTATATAAATAAACAAAATTCTTATTTGACGAATTATAAAGATGTAGTAGTACAAAAATAAAATAGATAAATTTTAGTTAAGCTTATTCACTTATTGTACAAGTTTAACTAAAGATAATGATGAGAATTACAATAAAGAAAGAAGATTTTAAAATGATAAATATTAGTATAGAAACAGAAAATCTAATTATAAGACCATTTTTACCATACGATGCAAAGGATGCAGTATATTATAGTCAACAACCCAATGTGTCTTACTGGCTGTCTGATATGGTTTTGCATAATGAGTCAGAAGCACTTTCTTGGATAAATTGGCTAAATGAAAAGTTTAATATAAATGAGCCTTTTATAATATTGGCAATTGAATATAAAGTGGAGCATAAATGTATTGGTGTTGTGGGAGTTCATGCAAAAGCTGAAATAGATAATGAAGTTGAGATTTTATATGGTATTTCTGATAGCTACCAAGGGAATGGATATGCAACAGAAGCAGCTAAAGCGCTAATTCAGTGGGTTTTTGAAAATACTGAATTAAAGTCTTTAACTGCAATCGTAAAGCCAGAGAACACTTCATCTAAAACTGTGATTAATAAACTTGGATTTAATTATGTTGACGACAGAGTAGTACTATATGATGGTGAAATGTGTAAGTTTAATTATTATAAATTATATAATAGTCATTCATAATAATTATATTTTATATATTATGGTAGTAAAACAATACTAAAGGAAAGTAAAGGAACTTAAATTAAAAAGGGGAAATTTATATGTTGACACATAAGGGGACACAAACAATAAATACAGATAGGCTTTTACTGAGAAAGCTTGAAATTGAAGATTCCAATGACATGTTTAAAAACTGGGCAACAGATAGTGAAGTAACAAAATTTTTATCTTGGAAGCCCCATGATAATGTAGAAGAAACTAAAGAAATTATAAAACAGTGGACTTTGGAATATGCAAATGATGATAACTATAATTGGGCTATTGTGTTAAAAGATATTGGAGAAGTTATAGGTGAAATTTCTTTGGTGAGAATAAATGAAAAACATTATTCCTGTGAAGTAGGATATTGTATGTCAAGAAAATATTGGAATATGGGCATAATGACTGAAGCATTGAAGGCTGTGATTGATTATTTATTTTCTGAAATTAGATTTAATAGAATAGTAGCACTTCATGATACTAAAAATGGTGCATCAGGAAAGGTAATGAATAAAAGTGGAATGAAGTATGAAGGAACATTAAGACAAGCTAGTTTCAGTGAGAAAAGAGGCTTTTATGATTTAGCGATATATGCCATATTAAAAGATGAATGGAATAGTGAAAGTAGAAGTTAAAATAGAGAAAGTTCTATGAATATAAAGGAGAATATTGATATGTATACAAAAAATGAAATTATAGAAATTGCTAAGGCTCAGTTAGCTCTGGATTATAACTGTGAGGTATCTGATTTTGAAAAAGAAGTAAATACAATAGTTGAGAATAAACTTGTTGAAGGTAGAAGAATTTATGATACTGATGGATGTGCTCTTAAAATACTATGTTTTGGAAACAAAGCAATTATTAGTACAACTCCTACATTGATGCCATGGCTTGAAGAAAAATTTATTAATGCAAGTGCGGCATGGCTATTTGAATATCCTAAACTTAGGGCTATTGATAAAAAGCTACAGGAGGTTGGACATGAGATAGCAGATGCTCACCATTATTATCTACCAAATCCTGATGTTCAAGAGATGGATAAACCTATTTATGATATAAAATGGTACGAGCAAGAAGAAATTTTGAAGTTTAAGGGTGATAAGAGATTTGGAGAAGCTTTTTTATTTGATAAAAATATTCCAGATATGCTTGCAGTCTCTGCTTGGGATGGTGATGAAATAATTGGTATGGCGGGTGCAAGTGCAGATAGTAAAACTATGTGGCAAATAGGTATTGATATTTTGCCAGAATATAGAGGTAAGAGAATAGGAACAACCTTAGTTAAACTTTTAAAGAATGAAATTTTAAAGAGAGGAAAGGTTCCTTTTTATGGAACGGTGGAATCTCATTTTCACTCACAGAATATTGCCATAAATTCAGGCTTTTTCCCAGCATGGGCGGAACTTTATTCGAGAAGTAATTCCAAGGAATGCTAGTGCCATTAAATTGTATAAGGAATGTGGTTTTGATCACTTAAACATGATACAGCTTAGAAAAAATTATGATAAAACCTTAGATAAGGATGAGCATATAGAAGTTTTAGGTTTTGATTTTATAAAATATTAAAGGAGATATTTATGATAGAGGGGAAAAGTGTAGTTATAAGGCAAATTGAACTAGGAGATGAGGAGTATTTATATAAATGGTGGAATGATGGAAGTTTTATGTCTCATGCTGCCTTAGCCTATGGTACTTTAGAGAGTAAGACTGCAATAAGAAATAGTATAGAGAAGGAAGTTTTAAATTCACAGTTATATGCTGCAAGTAAAAGATTTATAATCTGCAAGAAGGAGGATATGACTCCTATAGGTGAGATGAGTTATTGTGGCTGGGATAAAAGGGAGCAAAAATGTGAATTTGGAATAAAGATTTGGAAGGAAGAGCAAGGAAAGGGCTATGGAAAGGATGCTTTAAGTCATTTCATAGATTTCATGTTTAGATTTTTAAATTTAAATAAGATTGAACTTACTAGCATGATAGATAATAAACGCGCTCACAGTTTATATAGAGCATTAGGCTTCAAAGAAATTAGAATTGTAAGGGAAGGGTTCTTTGATAGTAGAACAGGAAAGTTTTCAGATGTAATGTACATGGATTTATTGAAAAGAGAATGGATTGATATTAGAGAAGAAGTATTGTAACAGATACATCAGAAGGAGATAATTATGATTTTAAACCAAGTTATAGGAATTGAAACTGAGAGATTAATTATTAGAACAATGTCACTTAGATTTATAACAGAAGTCTTAAAAAATGATATAAATGCGTATGATCATATAGGTGTAAATTTTAATGAAGAATGGCCAAGTTCCGATATAATGCCTGCGTTACCAATATTTAAGGCTCAGCTAGAAAAGAAACTTCCAGATGGGTATGGACCTTGGATTTTTATTGATAAGGCGGACAATACCATAATTGGAGATGGTGGATTTAAAGGTTCTCCAAATGATATTGGAGAAATTGAAATTGGTTATAACATAGTTGAAAGCAAAAGAATGCTTGGGTATGGCTATGAAGCCGTTAATGCTTTGATAGAATGGGCATTTTCTCAGGAATCTGTGAAGGTAATTATGGCAGAATGCTTAAGAGATAATATGCCATCTATTAATTTATTAAATAAGGTTGGAATGACTAAGGTTAGAGAAGATGAAGAATTGGTTTATTTATCCTTAGATAAGAGCATTTGATAGTATAGTGTTTATCACGTAAAAAATTATTAAGGATAAGGAGAATATTGATAAATATGAATAAGATTGCTGTAATAGGAAGTGGCGGTTCAGGTAAATCTACATTTTCACGTAAGTTAGGAAGCATATTAAATCTTCCTGTATATCATCTAGATACTTTGTATTGGAATCCGGGTTGGATAGAGACACCAAAGGATAAATGGGAGAGTGTAGTAAGAGAATTAGCTGATAATGATCAATGGATTATAGATGGAAACTATAGATCAACTATGGATATCAGGTTAAACTCAGCAGATACAATAATATTTCTTAATATGTCAACTCTACTTTGCATCTATAGAATTGTAAAGAGAAGATTCATATTCAAAGGAAAGAAAAGGCCAGATATGACAGAGGGATGTGAAGAAAAGCTAGATTTAGAGTTTGTTAAATGGGTATTGAAGTTCAATAAAAATGAAAGACCTAAGATTTTAGAAAAGCTTAAAAACTATGAAGACAAAAAGATAATAGTACTTAATAATCTAAGAGAAGTAGATGAACTTCTTAAGAATTTAAAAGAAAATTAGAATGGTAAGTAAAGTTGATAAGAGTGTAAAGGAGATGAAAGAATGAGTATAATTCATAGTTTTGATGAGTGCATGGAGGCTATAATAAATCCAAAGGAAGTAGTAGATAGAATTGAGGGTTTTCCTAAAGTAATAATAGCTACTTTTTCTCATAAAGTAATGGATGTTTTTTCAAAGTTAGAAGGTGTAGTTCAAGTAGGGGTTACAAGGTCAGTAAATGGTGACGTAATTATTTATAAGATGAATTACGAGGGCAAGGATATAGGATTTTATATGACTCCAGTAGGAGGCTCCTTTGCAACAGGTACCCTTGAAGAAATTATAGCTATGGGGGCAGAGAAGGTTATAGTATATGGCTCTTGTGGTTCATTAGATAAAAATATTACAGCTGGACATTTAATTGTTCCAACTGATGCATATAGAGATGAAGGGGTAAGTTATCACTATATGAAACCAAGTGATTATGTAACTATTGAAAAGGCTGATAAATTGGCAAGTATATTAAATGATTTAAAAATTCCCTATGTTAAAGGAAAGATTTGGACAACTGATGCAATTTATAGAGAAACCATAGGAAATATGCAAAAAAGAAAGGCTGAAGGATGTATTGCTGTGGATATGGAATGTGCATCACTAGCAGCTATGTGCAAGTTTAGAGGAGTAGAGTTTTTTCAATTTCTATACTCAGCAGATAACTTAGATAGTGAAAAGTGGGAAAAAAGAATTCTTGGTAATCTTGATTTAAGTGAAAGAGAAAGATATATGATGATAGCTTTTGAGGTTGCAAGTAATATATAAAATTATTTTAAAATAAATGTAAGTAATGTATAATAATAACAAGGGAGTGTAAATGCTCATTTTAGGGGGGAAGTTTATGATTATATCAAATTTCAGTAAATATTCTAATTTGCTAAAGGGGTATACAGAACTGCGATGCCAAGAAAATTCATCCATAGGTATAATGATGACAAATGGCAGTTTGATTCAGAATATTAGAACAAATTCTAGTGGTATTTCTGCAAGAGTAAATGTAAATGGAGCATGGGGATTTGCTTCTAATTCTAATATTAAGGATGAAAGTATTAGACAAGTACTAAATATTGCAAGGCAAAATGGGGAATTTTTAAATTCTAAGTCAGTGAGTAGGCATAGAGAGTTAATAATTTCAAACTATTCTATAGAAAAATCATTTGCTACAAAGAAGGCAAGATTAACTCAAAAACAATTAATAGAATTTACTAAAGAGATAGATAATTATATTATAAAAAAATATAGTAATTTAGTTAGCAGAAGTATAAGAATTAATGAATTAAATATGGAAAAAAGTCTTATTACATCTTCAGGAGCTGAGTTATATTCATTTTTACCAAGAGCAAATATAATGATAGAATTAGTGGTTAATGATAATAATGGTGTACCTGTAGAATTATATGAAATTATAAGTGGATTGGGTCAATTTGAGGATAAGTTTTTAAAACCAGATGATCTATATGAAAAAATAGATAAGACTTATGAAAGACTAAGAGAAAAGGCTGAGGGAGTATATGCAAGTGGTGGATTAAAAGAGTGTATATTGGCTACAGATTTAGCTGGTATCCTTGCCCATGAAGCAGTTGGACACACTACAGAGGCAGACGTTGTACTAGCTGGCTCTATAGCAAATGAATATATGGGCAAAGAGGTAGCTAGTCCCTTAATTACTTTAGTGGATTATGCTAATACAGCATTTGGTGATACATGTCTAGTACCTATATATATAGATGATGAAGGAACTAAGGCAGAGGATGTAACTATAATAGATAAGGGCATTTTAAAGGGATATATGCATAATAAAGAAAGTGCAAATATGTTTAATGTAGCACCAACGGGAAATGCAAGAGCCTATGAGTTTTCAGATGAGCCTATAATAAGAATGCGAAACACTTGTATCCTTCCAGGAACGAATAAACTTGAAGAAATGATTGCTTCTGTAGAGGATGGATACTATCTAATGAATCCTGGTAATGGTCAAGCTGATGCTACTAGTGAGTTTATGTTTGGAGTAACTATGGGCTATGAAATAAAGAATGGAAAGCTAGGTAAAGCCATAAAGGATACCACTATATCAGGAGTGGCCTTTGATATGTTAAAGACTGTTACTATGGTATCTGATGACCTTTCATGGTCAAATAGTGGAATGTGTGGAAAGAAACAACCTATAACTGTAGGTATGGGTGGACCTGCAATAAAATGTAGTGTAAATATAGGGGGAAAATAGTATGGGAAATAGAGAAATAGCCTTATATTGTATTGATAATATAGTGAAGCAAGGGGCGGATAAGTCTCAATGCATTCTTAAAAGTAATAAAAAATATGAGTTGAATTTTGGAAATGAAGATATAACTCTTTTAAGAACAACTATTGATACTAACATAGATTTAGTAGCTATAAAGGATGATAAAAAATCTACTATAACCTTAAATAAACTAGAAGAAGAAGCAATAAATACAAAAATTAAAGAGTTAATGGAGATGTGTGAATCAGCAGAGAGTGATCAGTGTAATGATATTGCAGAAGAGCAACCTAAAGAGGAATTTAGTAGTGGAGCTAGTGAGCCAGACTTAGATAAGATGTATGAATTTACAAGTGTATTTTTAAAGAAACTAAAGGAAGAGTTTCCACAGGTTAAGTTTTCGGATGGAACTACCTTAGAATTTAATAGTAGTGAAACTAATTTTTTAAATTCTAATGGTGTAGACTTTAAAATAGTAGAAGGAATATATAGAGTTGACATAGGGTTCTTGGCAAAGGAGGGTGAAAAATCTACATCTTTTACAGGTTTTAGTTATTTATTTAATGAATTACCTTTAGATTTTATGGAGTATGCTGATGTTAGACAAAGATTTAAGGATATAGTTAGTCAACTTAATTGCGAGAGAATAAAGGATAAATTTATTGGAGATATAATTTTAACTCCAGAGTTAGTAGTAGAAATGCTATATTACTATAATATAAATTTTCTTGGAGATAGATCACTAATTGGTGGTACAAGTATTTTAAAGGATAAATTAAATGAGAAGGTTGCTAATCATAATTTTACGGTTAAATGCATGCCTCTAAATGATGAAATAGCTAATAAGAGTTTTGTAACTAAAGATGGCTATAAAACAGAAAATATAAGTATCATAGAAAATGGGATATTAAAGTCATTTATTATAGGATTATATGCTGCAAAGAAAATTGGAAAGCCAGTTACTAAAACTGACTTTAATATAGTTGTGGATAATGGAGATAAATCCATAGAAGATATAATAAAATCGACTAAAAAAGGAATAATTCTAGGAAGATTTTCAGGAGATATGCCAGCATCAAATGGAGATTTTTCAGGAGTAGCTAAAAATAGTTTTTATGTTGAAAATGGAGAAATTAAGTATGCCATAACTGAAACTATGATAACTTCAAATTTAAAGGATATGTTTAATAATATAGAAGAAATCTCTATAGAAACTTTAAATACTGGAGAATCCGTAACTCCTTGGATGAAAATTAAAGGTGTAACTATTTCAGGAAATTAAAATCATAAAAGCTCTATGACTGAAGACTTTTAGTCATAGAGCTTTGCTATATATTGTTTATTCTTCACCTTTAAATATGGAGCCTAATCCTTTAATAGCTAAAAATATTATAAGCATTACTACAAAGATTCCGCCCATACCTTTACCCATTACAATTAAACTTTCCATGAATGCCTCTATATTTATATTCATTACATGCCACCTCCGATTAAGAAGAGAACTAATCCACCAGCTATAACAGATCCTATTTGTCCAGATACGTTAGCTGCAACCGCATGCATTAATAAGAAGTTTTGAGGATCTTCTTTTTGACCCATTTTTTGGATTACTCTAGCGGACATAGGAAATGCAGATATTCCAGCTGCTCCAACCATTGGATTAATTTTATCCTTTGCAAATAGATTTATAAATTTAGCAAATAAAACTCCACCAATAGTGTCAAATATGAAGGCAATTAGACCAAGACCTATAATCATAAAGGTTTGAGAGGTTACAAAGAATTCAGCTTTCATCTTAGAAGCTATAGTAATTCCTAAAAGTAAGGTTACTAAGTTAGCTAATTCATTTTGTGCAGTGCTGGATAACCTTTCTAAAACACCACATTCTCTAATTAGGTTACCAAACATTAAGAAACCTATTAAAGCTACAGAGGTTGGTGCAATAAGACCAGCAATAACAGTAACTATTATTGGAAATAATATCTTTGTAGTTTTAGAAACAGATTTAGGATTGTACTTCATTTTTATCTGTCTCTCTTTTTTAGTAGTTACTAGCTTGATAGCAGCTGGTTGAATAATTGGTACTAAAGACATATAAGAATAGGCGGCCACGGTTATGGGTCCTATGTAATTGCTTTTAAAATAGTTTGCAACAAAGATAGAAGTAGGTCCATCAGCAGCTCCTATAATTCCGATGGAAGCTGCATCTTTTAATGAAAATCCTAATAGTGCCGCTAAAGAAATGGTAAAGAATATACCAAACTGAGCTGCAGCGCCAAATAAAAGCATTTTCGGATTTGTAAGCAATGGACCAAAGTCGATCATAGCTCCAATACCTATGAATAAAATAAGTGGAAACAGCTCATTAGCTATACCCATATTAAATAAATTGTCTATTATTCCGATTTCTTCATGACCATTAATAAGTTGAGTTACAGCTCCAGAGAGCGGTAAGTTTACAAGAATTGCACCAAACCCCATTGGTAGTAAAAGTGCCGGTTCAAAACCTTTTTTAATTGCAAGCCATATTAGCCCTGCACCTATACCCCACATTATTAGTTGTTGCCAGGTGACGGACATTATGCCTTTCAGTAGAAATTCCATGATTAATCCTCCCATATAAGTTGAATATTTTGCCATTGTAGTTAGTGAGTGTAATTATAATAAAATAGTATTCCCCAATATATTTATTACAACAACATAATTTTACTACAACGTATACATAATTTCTATAATTGTATTTATATAACATAAAAATAACCTAGGTTGTAGTAAAAAGTGAATAGAATAATCACTTAACCTACAACCTTAGGTTAAAATATAATCATTAAGTAGTTAAGTAATCTTTTAGTGTTTTTATAATAAAATCTATGTTTTCATAACTAATCCAGTAGTGAGTAACAAATCTCATTAAGCCATCTTCTATATCACAAACCTTTATGCCTCTTTCTAAAAGGTGTTGAACTAAGTCTTGAGAATTTACAGAAGTAGGTAGCTCAAAGAATACCATATTTATGTGTAGGTTATCTTCCATTACTTTAAATCCAGGAAGTTTTGCTAGTTCTTTAGATAAGTATACAGCTTTCTCATGATCTACTTTTAGGTTTTCTCTCATATCTTTTAATGCCACAAGCCCAGCAGCAGTTATTACACCACATTGTCTTAAGCCACCACCCATTAGTTTTCTATATTTTCTAGCTCTATCAATAAATTCTTTGCTACCTGCTAAAATAGATCCTACAGGAGAACAAAGTCCTTTTGATAAGCAGAACATTACTGTATCTACATTTTTAGTGATTTCCTTTACATCTACATCAAGATAAGCAGCAGCATTAAATAATCTTGCACCATCTAAATGAATAGGTAAATTATATTTATTAGCAACTTTTCGTATTTCAGCCATATTTTCTAGAGAAATAACTCTTCCATTTGAATGAGAATTTTCAAGACATATTAAGGCAGTATCAGGATAATGGATATCTTCTTCTTTTCTTATGGTTGCTTCTATTTCACTAGGTGAAAGTTCACCCATATTGCTATTTAAGGTTCTAAGTTGAACTCCAGCAATAATTGATGCTGCTCCAACTTCATGACAAACTATATGACAGTCATTTCCTAGAATAACCTCATTCCCTTGTCTACAGTGAGTAAGTAATGAAAGTTGGTTACCAAAAGTTCCACTAGGAACAAATAGTGCAGCTTCTTTGCCTACAAGTTCTGCAGCATATTTTTCAAGTTCTACAGTAGTCTCATCATCTCCATATACATCATCACCTACAGTAGCTTCATACATAGCCTTTCTCATAGCTTCCGTCGGTTCTGTTACGGTGTCACTTCTTAAATCGATAAATTTCATACATATCCCCCCTACGTCATAATTAAATTGTACTATGAGAGGGGTTAAAAGTCTAGAATATCTCATGGTATTTCAGATAAGAGAGAATTATAGAAAAAATTTCAAATTATATAATTATTTTCATGTAACATATATAATATTAGTATGAATTATAAATTTTTAATACAGAGTTATATTAAAAAGGGGTTGAGTTTAAATGAAATCTGCTACAAAGGATCGATTACAATTATTGCTTATAGGTATCTGTTTTTTATTAATGTTATTAGGGGTTAGATATATAATTGGGAGCAATATTGAGGCAATATCTTATATAGGTATGGTGAAGATTGTAAGAGAAAATGATGAAGAATCTATAACCATATATAAGAAGTATAATAATGCTTATGGATACAAAATAAAAGAACAAGATAAGTTTTTATTAAAGTATGAAAGTGGATATAATAAAAGTAATTTAGAAACATTAATGCTAACAGAGGAACAGTACAATGAATTAGTAGAAGGATAATACTATTGGTTTAAAGTAAAGAATTATGATCCAGAGAAAGATAATAGTGGTGTTGTTAAAAAAATTTATACTAGTAATCCTAGGGCGAAATAAGTTAAAGGTTTTTGAAAATGTTGTTAACTAGATTTTAAATTATGGGTATAACGGAGGAAAACAATGATAGATGTATGTTTATTAGGCTGTGGAGGATCTATGCCAATGCCGGAAAGAAACCTTTCAGCTACTTTAATTAATTATAAAGGAAGAAAGATACTTATAGATTGTGGTGAAGGGACTCAGGTTTCTATGAAGATGGTGGCATGGGGGTTTAAGTCCATTGATATTATATGTATTACCCATACCCATGGAGACCATATCATAGGACTTCCAGGGCTTCTTTCAACTATAGGTAATAGTGGTAGAACTGAGCCTTTAACTATAATTGGTCCTGAGGGAATTACTAGGGTTGTAAATGGTCTAAGGGTTGTTGCAGAATATTTACCCTATGAGGTAAATATTATAGAAGCCCCTTCAAAGGTAGAGCTTAATGTATCAAAGGATGGGATATATGTGGCAGAGAATAATGAGCATAGAAAAATTCATAGTAGTGAAATAATATTAAATGCTATAGATGTAGACCATTCATCACCTTGCAAGGGATATAGTTTTTATTTTAAAAGGGAAAGAAAGTTTAATGTAGAAAAGGCTATGGCAAATAACATTCCTAAAAATCTATGGAGTAAGCTACAAAGGCAGGAAGAAGTAACTTTTGAAGGGAAAACATATACTGGAGATATGGTATTAGGAGATGAGAGAAGAGGAGTTAAGATTAGTTTAATAACTGATAGCAGACCAATGGATTCAATGGTGGAATTCATTGCAGAAAGTGATTTGTTTATCTGTGAAGGCACCTATGGTAAGGATGAGGATATAGACAAGGCTATCAAAAATAAGCATATGATTTTTAGAGAATCTGCCACTCTAGCTAAGGAAGGGAGAGTTAAAGAGCTTATATTAACTCATTTTAGTCCTATTATGGGAGAACCAGCACAGTTTATAGATAATGCTAAAAAGATATTTGAAAATAGTATCATAGGAGAAGATAGGATGGTTAGGGAATTAACTTATATGAACTAAAATGAATTATTCATTAAATTTATAGCATTATAACTCTATATATTGTAAAATGTAGGGTATACTGTTATATTGACTAAAGATAAACTGTAAATATGAGTAAGTTGAAATTGATGTAAATGTAGTTTTAATTATTGCTGGAGGTCTAAAATGGATAATACTATTAATAATGATAAAATTAAAGATAAACCTAAAAATTATAAAAAGGAGTACTTAATAGGGATATGTATTTTAATAGGATTTATATTTCTCCAATTATTTGTTTCAGGATTTCATGATATTTATGATGATTCACCAGTGTTTTGGATTATACTTATGGTAAGCGGTATTGGGTTTCACAGGAAAGATTGGAAGAAATATATGATATTGATTTTTCCAATATTAAATTATTTTATATTTAGATTTTCTTATATTTATATTCCTAACTATATTATAATTTTTATAGTGTTATCAGTTTTAACTATTTTTTATGCAGTTAAAGAAAATTCCCATAAAAAGAAAATTAAAATTGCTTTTGTAGTAACTTTAGGTATATTATTATTTTCTTTAAATTATTACCATTATTCTAATAAAATAATAAAAGATAGAAATTTGGAAACTGAAGTAATACATTCTCAAGAAATATATAGACCTACTTTTTTACCTTTAAAACAAGATGAGTTAAATAAGATAAATAGAATAACTATTGGAAGTATAAATAAAGTAAAGGACTTAAGGGGGATAGAAGAAATGAATGCTCTGAAACAGTTAAGCATAGATGATGATGGTTTTATTATAGATTATAGTCCTCTTTTAAAATGTAAAAGCCTAAAAATATTAAACATTTATAATGGTTGTTTAGATAAGCTAGGTGAAGTTGAAACCTTTGAAAATATAGAAGATGTGGGTATTGATTACATAAAAAAAGGTTCTTTGGAAGATATACCATATTTTCCAGATGCAAAAATATTGTATATTAATGCAGATAAACCAATTAGTCTCTTAGGGTTGAAAAACTTCCCTAAAGTTGAAGATTTATCTTTATCTGTTACAGGAACTCCAGATTTGGATGGTATAGAAAACCTTACTAATTTAAAAGAAATTACACTACATGATAAGGTTATTAAGAATTATGATAAATTGCTTAGTATGCCTACATTGAAGAAAATATCATTATATTCACCACTTAATGTTAATGAAGAGCTTATAAAAGCAGCCAAAGCTAAAGGCATAGAAATTGATATTATGGAAGAATCTAAGATAATATTTGAATAAATTCAAGTAATATGTAAGATGAATTTATGAATAATTATTATAAATACCTATGGACTAAAACACTGTTGTGTGCCTAGTCTATAGGTATTGTTTTGTTTTAAAAACTATGTTATATAAGTTTTTTATTAAGTTATTTTTCAATATTATATGTCATAAAATTATATTCTTTATGACTTTTTAAATATGTAGACATTAGGCTTATTAGTGGTAATAAAATTAAATAAAAAGAGAATAAAATAGCTCTTGCATCTACACCTAAAGTGGTTAAAGGTACTAATACAGCTACATTCCAAGGTATTAAAGGAGCTATTACAATAGCTGAATTTTCTAGATCAAGTGCCAATCGTTCTTTATCATAACCTAATCTAATATAGGTATCATTCATAGTCATTTTTGTAAGCATTACTGCCAATACTTGAGTACAGCCAACCATGGAACTAATGATACTAGTTATTATTGTAGTGAGAAATAAAGTATCAGGTCTTTTTATTTTATTTAAATATTCTTCTATAAAATCTAGCATATTAGCCCCTTGAAATATTCCGGTAAGTGCTGAAGAGAGAAATACTATAAAGGCTAACTTTATCATTGATATTATACCTCCACCCTTTATGATGCTGTAAAGAGGGTTATCAATAGGTAATTGAAAACCAAAGATGGCAGTTTTAATAATTTCACTACAGGTAGCATGTTGAAAAATGAAGGATATAATAGCAGCAACAGTCATACTGATAAACATAGAAATTTTCACTTCAATTTTAAAGAATGATAGTACAATTATAATTAATGCAGGAAGCAATGCTATTATATTTATATTAAAAGTTTCGGTTAGCTGAGATAATATATCTGAGTTACTATAATTTACAGGCATGAATAAGGATAGAATTAAATATAAACCTAGAGATAATATTAAGGGCATTAAAGAAGTTTTAGTCATTCTCTTAATATTATCGTAGAGATTGGTATTTGTAATAGATGCAACTAGATTTGCACTGGAAGACATAGGTGATGCTCTATCTCCAAGATAGGCACCAGAAAGAATTGCTCCAGCTATTATAAGGGTATTACCACCACCAGCTCTAGCCATTACTATCAAAGAAATACCTACAGTACCAATGGTACCAAAAGAAGTTCCAAGGAGCATGGATATAAAAGCTGACAAAATAAAGGCGCTTACAGCAAAGAAGCTTGGATGAATAAGATTAATTCCATAATAAACAATTGAAGGAACTGTACCAGAAATCATCCAAAGAGAAACGATTGCTCCTATTAGAATAAATATCTTTAATACCCCTAAGGATTCTTTGCCTCCTTCAATTAAATATCTAAATCCATCCCTAATGGAGACGCCTCTTTTTATTGCTATAATAAAGAATATACATAGTACCATGAATAAAGATAGAACAGTATCTATATTTCTAATTACTCCTGTTATAAATATAATTGTAGAAATGATTAGCCCTAAAATTACGTCCATAAAAATCCCCCATATAAATAAATTTCACTTATATATTATCTTTAATATTATAAATTTACAATATAGAAAGCGATAAATTTATAGTCTACTGATTTTAAAAATATAGTAAATTCAGAAAAAGGTGTTATATGGAATGAATTTATTTTTATTTTGTGGGATTATTTGGTTATATTTACGTATATTATATAGAGAATATTTTAGGGAGTGATTGTTGTGAGAAGAAAAGTGATTCCTGTAATAATTTTTGCAGTAGCAGTTTTTCTTGCTGGTTGTGGTAATAAAAATAGTGAAGAAGATAAGAATATTCATGTAGATACTAATATAAATAATAATAATAATGTTGTAACAAACAACACTGATAATACCTTAAAAGAAGAAAAAAATACAGGTTCTAAAGAAACTACTAAAGAGAATAGCACTACTAAACCAGAAGAAAGTAATAATAACCATAAGTCAAGTTATAGTATAGATGACTATTTTAAATTTAAGGGAAATGTAAAATACAGTTATACTGGTACAAATTCAGAGTATGCAGAATATGTTACCTACGTTGATTATATAAATGGTAATAAGGTTCAACTAAGAAGTAATAATGGAGGAACAGAAACGGTCACAGTTTTACAAAATAATAATGGAGAAATTGCAAAAATATTTGAAAGAAATGAGTGTTATTATAGAGAAAATTTCACCAATAAACCATATAACGTAAGTGAAGTATTACTAAAGGAGCCACTAGTGGTAGGTACTACATGGAAATTATCAGATGGAAGTAAAAGATATATTTCAAAGGTAGATGTAAAGATTTCAATAGGCAATGGAGATTGTAGAGCTCTTGAAGTTACAACAGAAAATACAAATGGCCAAATTGATTTACAGTATTACGCTGTTAACAAGGGGTTAATTAAATCTATTTATGATATTAAAACCATGAAAGTTACTTCAACTTTAAAAAGTATAGAAGAGAATATGAGATTAAATCAAAGTATAAGATGTTATTATCCAGATGAAAATTATAAAATTCATTATGAAGATAAAAAACTTACTTTTTCCACTAATGATATAACTAAAATAGCTATTCAAAATTTATTTAAGAACTTTCCAGGAAATAACAAGGGACAATTGTTAGGGAAAAATGTAACTATAAATAGTTTATATTTAAATGATGATGGCATGGTATATATAGATTTTAGCAGTAATTTTGTAAAAGAAATGAATGCAGGCTCAGGATTTGAAAGTGCTATCTTAGAGAGCATTGTAAATACTATAGGAAAATACTACGGAGTTAATAAAGTTTATATTACTATAGATAATAAGCCTTATAGTTCAGGTCATATAGTAAAAGCTAAGGGTGAATATTTTAAAGTAACATGTGAATAAGTTAGGAAAAATTTTTATAAAAAATGTGTTGAATATTAAAATGATATAAAAGCTATTTAAAAAGTAGTATATTAGATAAACAATTTCATTAAAAGATTACTTAATGGTATCTTTTAGGTGGAATTGTTTATTTTATGTAAAATATAATAACAACAGAAAAACCAACAATAGACACATAAATACAATAATTTATTATAAAAAGAAAATGAATTTAATAAATTAAGAAAATTTATTTGTTTATAAAACATTATATAAAACAGTAGAATAAACATAGAAAAGTTAAGATGATATTAAGATAATTATTATATAAATTAAGGGGGATATAAAGACAATGAAAACGAATAACATTTCTCAGGAAAAACGACCTAGCTTTGGAGCAGCAATATTTATAATTCTTTTCTTATGTGTTGCAATGGCTTTACAAATTTTTGTTTTTAAACAAAACTATGCTACTCATATTACACTTATCATAGTAACAGCTGTTGCTGCAGTAGTAGCATTAATATCTGGGTTTACATGGAAAGATATTGAAGATGGGATTGTATATGGATGTAATATTGCATTAGTACCAATGCTTATACTTATGCTTGTAGGAGTTCTTATTGCTACATGGATTGCAGCCGGAACTATACCAACTCTTATATATTATGGGTTAAAAATAATATCTCCATCATTCTTTCTAGTTACATCAGCATTAGTTTGTTCTATAGCTTCAGTTTCAACAGGAAGCAGTTACACTACAGGAGCTACATTTGGAGTTGCATTCATGGGAATAGGAATGGGACTAGGAATTCCAGCACCATTAACAGCAGGTGCAGTAATTTCAGGAGCTATTTTTGGTGATAAAATGTCTCCATTGTCAGATTCTACAAATCTGGCAGCTGGTGTGGCAGAAGCTAACCTTTTTGATCATATTAAATCTATGTGTTATACTACAGGACCGGCTTTTATAATATCATTAGTGCTTTATGCATTTATAGGATTTCAATTTAAAGCGGATGCTATAGATGCTTCACAAATTAATATTATACTTAACGGATTGAAAGATAACTTTACATTAAATCCATTAATGTTAATTCCACCAATTATAGTTGCTATTTTAGCAGTAAAAAAAGTTTCTGGACTTGCAGTAATGGTTATAGCATCTATTGTGGGATTAATATTTGCTGTGATATTTCAGGGGTTTGGAATTGGAGAAATGCTTGGATTTATGAATGATGGATTCATATCTAGCACGGGAATTGCAGAGATCGATGCACTTCTAAGCCGAGGAGGACTTCAAAGCATGATGTGGACAATATCACTAGGATTTATTGGAATAAGTTTTGGTGGACTACTAGAAAAAACTAAAGTTTTAGGTGTTTTATTAGAAAAGATGTCAGGGCTAGTTAGTAAACAGGGAGGATTAATCACTACACATGTTATTTCATCTATTGCAGTTAATTTATTCTCTGCAAGTCAATATATAGCATTAATAATTCCAGGAAGAATGCTTGTACCTGCTTATAAAAAACTTAAAATTCTTCCTCAAGTTTGTTCAAGAACTTGTGAAGATTCTGCAACGGTTACTTCACCATTGGTTCCATGGGGATTATGCGGGGTATATTTTTCAGGAGTTTTAGGGGTCTCTACCATTGAATATATACCTTATGTATTTTTAGCATTACTTTGTCCTTTAATTACAATTATATATGCATATACTGATAAATTTGTATTTAAAGAAGGCGACATAAAATCTTCAAGTACTTATGAAAATAAATCTGTATAGTTAGGGGTATATACTTATGAAAAGAACAGCAATTGATTATATAAATAAAGAAAGTGTTACGTGTCTTTTAAAAACACTTGTTAATATTCCGAGTCCTTACTTTCATGAAAAGGAAATTATGGATACTGTTTATACCTGGCTAGAAGAGCATAACCTAAGCCCACAATTTCATCACTACAATGAAAAGAAAATTACTCAATTTCAAGGACTAAATGTTATAGGTACTATTAAGGGGGAAAAACATGGACCTAAAGTTTATTTCAATGGACATATAGATACTGTAAATCAGTGTAATGGATGGGATACTGACCCTTTTAAAGCTGTAATTAAAGAGGGAAAGCTTTATGGATTAGGAGCTTTAGATATGAAATCAGGAGTGGTAGCTATAATGCTTGCCCTTGAAGCATTCAAGTCACTTCATAATGATTTTAATGGAGAAATTGTTTATTCAATTGTTTCTGACGAAGAAGGACCATATGGATTAGGTACAGATGCGGTTATAAGGGATGGTATTGCAGACAATGTTGATGTGGCAATAGTAACAGAACCTAGTAGTGGATTTTGTAAGAAACCTTTTCCATGTGTTTGTTTAGGGGCAAGAGGTGGATTCAATTATATTGTAACTTTAAAGGGAAAATCATCACATGCAGCAAATCCTGAAAGAGGAATAAATGCATTAGTCGATTCCGCAAAATTAATGATAGAGCTTGAAAAGTCATCTCTTATTGAAGATGAAAAGTTAGGTAAGGGTTCAATATGTATTTTAGGATGCAATAGCAAAAATGAAGCTTGTAGTGTACCAGATGAAGCATCTTTTACAGTATTTAGACATGTAGTTAATGGCGAGGATGAAGATTATGTTAAGAAAGAATTATTTAATGCGGTAGCAAGAGCTGGTATTAGTTCTAAGGTTGAATATTCATTAAGAGAACATCCCAATGAAGAGACTAAGGGGTTTCTTCCATATACTATTGATGAAAATAACTCATATGTTGAAAAATTCATAGAAAGCGTAGAGGAAGCTTCTAAGAAGAAGTGCACTATTGACTATTTTAAAAGTATAGGAGATTTTAATTATGTAGGTTCAAGATTAAAGGTTCCAACTATAATATTTGGTCCTGATGGAGGTAACTATCATACAAGTAATGAATATGTGATAATAGATACTGTAACAGAAACAGCTTTGTCTATTTACAATTATTTATGTAACCTTCTATGTAATTAGAATTCTGTAGATTGTTAAAAGATTTTAAGGAGAGGTAACGTTAAAAGTTTTATTAAAACATTTTAGCGGCCTCTTTTAAATATGTATTAATAAAATTATAAGTGTTATAATGGGGTATATAATGAAAATTCGAGGTTGTTAATATGGCTGACTTAATTTTATATAATGGGAATATAATAACTTTTTCAGAGATGCAATGCTTTCAGTGGATTGCAATTAAAAATAAAATGATAACACAAATGGGATTTGAAGAAGATTACTTACATATAGCAGATAATAACACAGAGCTAATAGATTTAAAAGGAATGACTGTGCTTCCAGGATTTTATGATAGCCATGTTCATCTTGTTCAAACGGGATTGAATTCTATCAGTGTTGATTTAAGCAATGCTACAAGTTTTGATGAAATTTTTAAGCTTATTAAGAAATATTGTGATACTGAACCAAAGGATACCTTAGTTAGAGCAACAGGTCTAGATGAAACTAAACTTAAAGAGAAGAGACTTCCAACAAGATATGAAATTGATAAAGTTTCTCCAGATCATCCAGTTTGGATAAATAGAAAAGAGTATCATACTAGTATTTTAAATTCCTTAGCATTACACAAATTTACTATACCTTTAAATCTTAAAGGTGTAGTAAAGAATGAAGCTAATATTCCAACTGGTGTCCTTACCCATACTGCGAATGCATTAGTTAGAAAGCAGATATTGGAAAGTATTAGTAATAAAGCGCGATTTTCTGCAGTAAATAATACTTTAAAAAGTGCTATTGCGAAAGGTGTAACTACAATTAATGCTATGGAGGGGGGATATACTTTCCATGATAAGGATGCAGAGTTTATTTTTGATACAAAGGATGATTATCCAATAGATATCATATTATTTTATCAAACTATTAATGTGGATAAGGTGATGGAGAAAAAATTAAATAGGATTGGTGGAAGTATTTTTTTAGATGGATCTTTTGGTTCAAGAACAGCAGCGTTATGTGAACCATATGAGGATGATGTTACCAAATCAGGTATATTATATTATACTCAAGAAGAATTAAATGAATTTGTATTGAAATGCTATGAAAATAATATTCAGTTAGGTACCCATGCTATAGGTGAATTAGCTATTGAGCAAATAATTTCTGCCCATGAATTTGCAAATAGTATATATCCAAATAAAAATCTTCGTCATCGAATAGAGCATTTTGAACTTCCATCTAATGAGCATATTAATCGTGCAAAAAAGTTAGGATTGATTGCATCTGTTCAACCCACCTATGAATATTTTTGGGGGGGAAAAGGGAAGATGTATGAGAAGCGATTGGGAAAAGAACGAACTAGAAAGACAAATCCATATAGAACTATGATTCATAATAATCTTATAGTTTGTGGAGGCTCTGATAGTGATGTAACTCCTATTAATCCATTACTAGGTATTTATTCTGCAGTAAATCATCCTAATGAAAATGAGAGAATAACTGTGTTAGAAGCTATAAAAATTTTTACTATTAATAGTGCCTATGCTGTATTTGAAGAGGATAAAAAGGGATCTATAGAAGTCGGAAAATATGCTGATTTAGTTATATTAGACAAAAATCCCCTTAGCATAGATTCTAAGGAAATTAACGATATAGGTGTTGTGGCAACTATTAAAGAAGGTAATATACTATATGAATGTCGACTTAGGCAGGATACTTATTAGTTAGTAGGTGATAAATATTGAGTAGAGTTCATATATGTGTTTTAGGTGAAGTAGATATCAAAGTAGATGGTGTAAGTGTAACCGATAAGCTTAGTAATAAGGCTATAGGATTGCTTTGTTTTTTATGTACTAATAAAGGTAAAAAATTTACTAGAGATAGGCTTTGTACGTTTTTTTGGAATAATGCAACTATTGAAAATGCTAGATATAATCTAAGATATAGCCTTTGGGTATTACGTAAAATATTTAATCGCGAGGATTGTGATTTATTTATTAGTTCAAAAGATAGTTGCATGATAAATCCAGAATTTGATTATTATATAGATGTTCTACAAATAAATTTTGTAATGGAAAATTTAGAAAATGAAGAAAATCCTATATTATCTTTAGAAAAATGTAAAGATATTTATAATGGTGAATTTCTTCAAGGATTTTATTTGAAGAATTGTCCTGATTTTAATGATTGGATTTTCTTTGAGAGAGAAAAATATCAGGAGTGTTATAGCACATTGTTATTTAAATTAGCTAAGCTATATTCAGAAAATAGTATGTATAGTGAATCTATTATAGTATTAAATGAAGTGCTAAAAATTAATCCCTATAGAGAAGATATTTATTTGGAGTTAATGAATTTATATATGCAAATTAATGATATACAAGCTGCTTTAAAGGAATATAAGAAATGTGAGTATATTTTAAGAGAGGAGTTAAATATACGTCCTAGTGAAGAAGTTATAAGCTATTACAAAAGTATTATTTGTAATAGTGAAAATACAAAAATAAATTTTTATAGGGTAGATAAAGTTAATGTGAATAATGTTAAAAAGACTAGTATAATTGTACAGTGTTATCCTATAAATGAGATTAAATATTTTGGTATAGCATGTATAGTGGAAAAAATTATGCAGAGGTATTCAATTGAGCAGTTAATGGATTTAGATGAGTTTATTCTAAAGGACCTGTTAAGAATACAGCCAAAAGTTTTGTTAATAAATAAAAATCTAAGAATTGAAGATAATTTAAACCATTATAACGAAGAGAATAGAATTTATTTTTCTTTCGAAAGTTTACTTTTATATATTGAGAAAGTTTATCCTATAGAAATTCATATTAAAAATGTTAGTAATATTGATGATGTATCGCACAATATACTTAAATTATTTAGTTTGAAAAACCCAGAATGTAAAATGAAAATCTTAGTAGATGATAACAAAATTATATTATAGATAGAATCAAAATAAGACTTTAACAAGAAGAATAAAATGAGTATTATCAGATATATTTAAATCTATAGGAAAAAATTTCATGAATAAAAGGTGTTGACTATTAAATTAAAATAGGATACTATGATAACAGTTAAATATGAATTTACAAATGCAACGAAAAGGGAAAGTAATTAGTATAAGTTATTACAGAGAGGGTTAGTTTGCTGAGATAACCTATAATAAGTATTAGTGAAGTGCCCCTTGGAGCAGAAAAGCCGAAGCAAGTAGGTTTTTATGGGAACTCCCATTACAGAGTTAGGGTATGTAGTACCTAAAATGAGATGGATATTTTTATATCTAATAAGAGTGGAACCGCGGAAGTATACCTTCTGCCTCTGTATATTACAGGGGCAGAAGGTTTTTTGTTCTATAAGTTTATGGGTAAAATTAGTAGCTTATAGAATTTTGCTGGCCAGCAAAGAACAAATAAAATAAGGAAGCTCTACTAAAATGCTTATAAGTAAATTCAAAATTACTAAACAAAATAAAAATAAAAGGAGATTTTAAAATGAATATAAATTTAATATTAGCAGTAATACTATCATTACTAGCAGTGTTTACCATATATGCAGTTGAAGAAAAGACTAATAAATTTACTTATACTACATTAACAGCACTGACTTTAGGAGTTATTTTAGGAGCAATATTTAAAGAAAATATTTTGTTTTTGGATATAGTTGGAAAAGGATATATGTCCTTAATTAAAATGATAGTTGTACCTTTAGTTATGGTTTCACTAATTACAAGTATAGTTAGACTTAAAAATTTAGATACATTAAAGTCTATAGGAATAAAAACACTAGGGATTTTATTAGGAACTACAGGTATAGCAGCAGCTATAGGAATTGTAGTAGCTAAGGTATTTAACTTAGGACAAGGATTAACTTTTCCGGGAGCAGAAGACTTTGTAGCTAGGGAAATACCTACATTTACTCAAGTGCTAGTGGACATGCTACCATCAAATCCAATAGCAGCTATAGTAGATAATAGAATAATTCCCATAGTTATATTCTCACTATTTGTAGCTATAGCTTTAGTTACAGAAGATAATATAAATCCAACTAAAGCAAAACCTTTTAAAGATTTTGTGTTATCAGCTCATACTATAGTATCAAGAATAACTCAAATAGTATTAAAATTTATACCTTATGGAGTTTTTGCTTTAATTGCAAAGACTGTAGCAAGCAATGGATTAGAAACTATTAAATCCTTAATATGGGTTATTGCGGCAGTTTATATAGCAGCTATACTTCAGTTTATAGTGGTTTATACTCCACTTATTGCTTTTGTAGCGAAGAAAAATCCTTTAAAATTCTTCAAGGGAATCTTTCCAGCTCAAACAATGGCTTTTACAAGTCAAAGTAGCTATGGAACACTACCAGTAACTATAAAATCTTTAGTTGAAGGAGCTGGAGTTTCTGAAAATATAGCTAGCTTTGTAGCACCTCTTGGATCGACTATAGGAATGAATGCTTGTGGAGGATTGTATCCAGCTATAGTAGCTATATTTGTTGCTAATGTATTTAATGTGGATATGACAATTTACTCATATGCTTTAATAGTATTAACTACTATAGTATCTTCAATAGGTATTGCAGGAGTTCCAGGTTCAGCAACTATGTCTACAACAGTAGTATTAGCAACATTAGGATTACCTATAGAAGGTATGGCAATGATAATTGCCGTTGATTCTATAATTGATATGATGAGAACAGCAACTAATGTTACAGGCTCTGCAGTGGCAGCTTTAGTAGTAGATGAAACAGAAAAGAGAAAAGTTGCCAAAAAGAACAAATAGTAAACGAATATATCATTATAATATTTAAACACATTTTAACAGTGAGTTAAACTAAATTCTGAAAACAAATAATAATAAATTCAAAATAACTTCATCCTAAAGATAATTAGCTTTAGGATGAAGTTTTTTATATGCAACTTAGCATAGGATTTATGCAGCTTAGAAGGATATGATTGTCTTAATAAATTTTAAAGAATATACTTAAATTATAGATTATAGATAATTCAAATTTTTTAACTGGTTAAAGAATTTGAATAGAAAGGAAGGCGTTAAATGAAGATTATAATAAATGAAGTTGAAGATATTGAAGATGTAGAAATAGTAATTAACTGCAAAACAATAGATAAAAATGTGACAAGAATTATATCTAAACTTAAAGCCTTAGAAGAAAAAATAACAGGGAATAAGGATGGAAAGATATTTATTCTAGATACAAATGAGATATTTTACTTTGAGTCAGTTGATAAGAAAACCTTTATTTATATGGATAAGGAGGTTTTACAGACACATTTAAGACTCTATGAATTAGAAGAAAGACTTAAAAATACAGATTTTTTTAGAGGTTCTAAATCTACTATTATAAATCTGCGAAAGGTAAGAAATATAGTCCCTATGTTTGGAGGACGAATAGAGATACTTCTAGATAATGATGAAAAATTAGTAGTTTCAAGACAGTATGTACCTATCTTAAAAAATAAGTTAGATTTATAGGAGGAGTATTGTATGAAAGAATTTTTTAAGAACACATTAGAAATAAAGATAATAACATGTATGTTCTTTACATCTCAGGTTGTTATTTATACTCTTATTGCTCCTTTTTTAGGAGAAAAAAGTATTCAGCTAAGTTTAATATGGCAGATGATATTTATATCTATAATTTTAACTCTTCTCCAATATGTTATATATGCATCTAATATATTTATGAAGGTAAAGACTTGGATTAAGATAATTGTTCATTATTTGCTGCTTGTTTTTATAGGTTATATATTAGCTATGATCTTTAATTGGTTTGACTTAAGTAGTGGTAATAATTTTACTATTGCATTAAGTATATTTACTGTATGTTTTATTTCCTTTACTGGGTCTATTGCATTATACAATAAGGTTTCAGGAGAAAGATTTAATGAAAAATTGAAACTGTATAAAAGTTCAAAATTTGATGATAAATAGGGGGATAGTAATGAATATAATTGAAACTAACAAATTAACAAAGAGTTATGGAAAAAATCGAGGAATAGTAGATGTGAACTTGCAGGTTAAAGAAGGAGAAATTTTTGGATTTGTAGGTCCAAATGGAGCAGGAAAATCTACTACTATTAGAACTCTTTTAAATTTTAATTTTCCGACTTCTGGGTATGGAACAATTCTTGGAAAGGATATAGTTAAAGAAAGTAGTGAAATAAAAAAGTATATTGGATATGTACCTAGTGAAGTAAAGTTTTATGATGAATCAAAGGTTAAAGATATTATAAGATATGCTGAGAGTTTTTACGAAAATACTAATAAAGAAGATACTGATGAACTATGTAAAGAACTAGAGGTAGAGTTAGAGAAAAAAATGAGTGAATTGAGTCTTGGAAACAAGAAAAAGGTAGCTATAGTACAAGCACTTATTCATAATCCTAAGCTCTTAATTCTTGATGAACCTACTAATGGACTAGATCCACTTATACAAAAAAAACTTTTCAATATACTAGAAAAACAAAGAGCTAAGGGAACTACAATATTCTTATCTTCTCATAATTTAGTTGAAGTTGAAAATCTATGTGATAGAGTTGCAGTAATAAAAGATGGAAAGATTATTGATGTAATTGAAATAGATAAGCTTGCCAGAAAAACGGGAGTAAAAATTACCTTAAAAGCTGAGGGGATAGATAATAAGAAGGTTGAAGAGTGTAAGGGAGAGGTTATAGAAAATAATAAAGGTGAAATAACTTTTAGTTTTATAGGAGATATTGATGAATTAATTAAAGAAATTGCTAAGTTTAATGTTGAGAAGTTACTTATAGGTGAGCATACTTTAGAGGATACATTTATGGATTATTATAAGAGGGAAGGGGAGAAGTAGGATGAATATATTCAAGTTTGAATTTAGAAGACTATTAAAATCTGCTATTATTTGGTCTGTAGTATGTGTAGGACTAGTAATAATGTTTATGGCATTATTTCCTAGCATGAAGGATAGTGGAATGCAAGAAATTGTTGCTACAAAACTAGATGCTTTGCCACCTGCACTATTAGAGGCTTTTAATCTTGAAGATGCTGTAGATTTTGGAAACATTTCAGATTATTTAGCCTATGCAATTCAATATATATCTATGGCAGCTGGAATATATGGAATAATTCTTGGAATAACTGCTTTAGTAAAAGAAGAAAGTGAAGGTACCATTGAGTTTTTATATTCAAAGCCAATTACGAGAAATAAAATAGTAACTTCAAAATTAATTTCCTCAGCAATTATATTTTACTTATTTATTGTTATAGTTGGAGTTGTAACTATGGGAATTTCTATGGCTGTAAAGCCAGAAGAGGTTGAGACTATGACACTATTAATGGATATAAAAACTTTATTTATAGGAATGGCTTTTCTCGGATATATATTTATGGCCATAGGATTTTTATTATCGGTTATAATAAAATCTAGCAAACAAGGGACATCTATTGCACTAGGAGTATTCTTTACAACTTATATATTTGGAATTATAGGGAAGATGAAAGATGAACTAGAAGGATTTTTATATTTATCACCCTTTGATTATGTAGTTCCAGCTAAGCTGCTAAAGAATGGGTTTGAAGTGAAATATGTACTTTTAGGATTAGGAATAATTGCCATATCTATTGTAACTACTTATGCTATTTATAATAAAAAGGATTTAGCCTAAACAGAGTTCTTAGCTTCTTCGAAGCTTTAGAAATCGTTATCCAGGGACGTAGCAGATCTTCGCACCCACTTTGAAGAAAGATGGGAGTATTAGAGCTGGTAGTCATCGGATAAACTTATATAAATAAATACCTAGCACTTTAATTAAAGAGCTAGGTATTTATTTTCATTTAATATTTAGTTCTTCTTTGTTTCATGATAACTAATCCTACTCCTAAGAAAGCTACTGAAAAAGCTAACATTATTAACATTTCAAATAGGAGTGGAGTGAGAGTATCCATATTAAATGTTGATAGGGCATTAAGTTTATCATTTACATTTATAAACCAATATACTGGATTAAATATAGCAGTACTTTTTACTGTTTCGCTGAGAAGTTGCTGAGGAACAAAGGCACCTCCTAAGAAGCAACAACCTAAAGACACAAGGTTAGAAATTGGCCCTATGGAATTTTTAGTGGATATATTGCTAATTAAGAAGCTAAGGCATAAACAAGTTATTGTAAATATTAGAGAGTTTATACCATGTAACACTCCACTAAAAGAAAACATGTCTTTAGGATACATTACTATTGCTAGTGCCATGAATATAGTCCAAGTAGATAATGCTAAAACCATATCTCCTAAAAATATCTGCATGTTGAAGTTATAGGAATTAATAGGTGAGCATAAATTTCTCCTTTTTAAATCTGGAGAATTGAAAATATTTGATACTATAGATATTCCAAGTATTAACATACATAGCATAGGATAAGCTAAATAGTTAAAGTAATAGGTAACGCTACTTTTAGTATCTTCTTTATTATCCTTTGCTAAAGTAACTTCTGTATCTATAGATAAATCTTTATTTACTAGATCACTTATTTTTTCAAAATCTAAGTTCTTAGTATTATCAATGTAAACTTTGGTTGTGTTAAGATAATTATTTATCATTGATTTTATAAAAATACTACTGGAAGAGTTAGGTATACTTTGAGTTTCTAAAGTATAGGAATTATCTTTAAGAAAACTATCTTCAAATCCTTTAGGGATGGTGATTACAATTTCTGCTTCTCTAAAAAATAATGCATCTCTTATTCCTTCATCGGTAGTTTTAATTTTTACCAATTTAGAATTTTCTTCAATGTATGCTTCTAAATTATTTGAAAGAGGAGAATTATCATTATTTAAAACTGCTACTTTACATTTTTCAGTTTCAAAAGAGGTTGAATCTGTAGAATTCCCAACATTACTAAAAATAATTGTCATAAATATAAATATAGCCATATAAAGCAATAAAGAGGAAAGGGCACTTTTTTTTACTATTCTAAAATACTGTTTAAATACTTGCATACTTTTGCCTCCTTAAAACTAGATAAGTAACTATTGAGAATATAACTCCATACAAGGATAGAAGACCAAGATTAAGAAAATATCTATCATAGGTACTATAATAGTATAATGAATAAAATCCGTCAGTAATTAAGTTAACAGGATTTATATAGGATAAGATAGGAAATTTATCTTGAATGAAGTATTTAATCTGAACTGCCATCATTCCAGACAAAAAAGAGCATACCATTGTAAATGCCAGTAAAATGCCTTCCTTTACGCTAGCTTTTTTATTAATTAAAGAACTTACCATGGCACCCAAAGTTATTCCATTAAAACAGCCTACAAAGCAAAGTAAAATTACATAACCTATGGAGTTACCAAAGTCTATTTTTAAAACTTGAGAAATATATAGTATAACTATTAGCACTGTTGAAAAATAAAATAATAAAGTAGCACTAATTGCAGCTAAAAAGGTTTTTATTTTATTCACAGGAGCTATATTAATTCTTGCTGCTCTTTGAGATTGATTTCCTTGGATGTTTATAACATCAGTACAACCAGGGGTTGAACCTAGAATGCAAGTCATAGCTAAAAGGGTATAAAAATAAATTACAACAACGTTTGTAGAACTATTCAATTCTTTATCTTTAGTGTAGTTATTATAAAGAGCAATATTATTCATAAAATCTTCATTCATAATACTTGGGTTTATGGATACTAAATTTGATATGGTGGAATACTTTTGACTATAACTATCTACAAAAGTTTTTATTATGGACTCGTTAATACCAGACTTTGCAACAGTTATTTCAATATTATTTACAAAAGTTATATACCCTGAAATTTTACCTTTAGAAAGCAATTCTTTCGCACTATTCTCATCAGTACTTTCTATATTAAATAAATCACTTTCCTTCATAGCTGTAGAAAAGCTTTCAGGTATATTGCTATTACTTACAAGAGCAATATTAACATTCTCAAACTCTTCACCGGTGAGTATATTTGAAAAGGCTAAATTGAAAATTGTAGCTAATGCAATTGGAAATAATAAGGTCCAAAAGACACTTAATTTATCTCTAAAACGACATTTAAGTTGATACTTAAAAATATGCCAAAACATTCTATATTCCTCCTTTAATCTCTAAGCTCTTTACCTGTAATTTCCAAGAATACATCATTTAAGGTAGGTTGCTCTGAGTAAATTTTCCCATAACTTATTTTATTATCTCCAATATAACTAACAATGTCACCAAGAGAACTATGTCCACTTTTTGTTCTAATATTTAGTAAATTATTTTTATAGTCTACTGATATAACATTAGGGAGAATATTTATATTTTTTATATGATTTTCATTTAAATTAAAGGCCTCAATAGTTATTTTCTCACCTAAATCAATAATTGACTTTAGTTCTTCCTTTGTGCCCTTAGCAATGACTTTTCCCTTGTCCATAATAGCGATTGAAGTACAAAGCTGTTCAATTTCTTCCATGTAGTGCGAGGTATATATAATTGTGGCTCCTTCAGCATTTAATTTTTTTATTCCCTCTAAAATGTGATTTCTACTTTGAGGGTCAACAGCTACCGTTGGCTCGTCTAAAATGATTAGTTTTGGATTATGAGCTATACCACAAGCAATGTTTAATCGTCTAAGAAGTCCTCCACTTAACTTTTTAGGAATAAATTTTTTGTAATCTGAAAGACCAACAAAATCAATAGCCCTCTCCACAAGTACTTTCCGTTCCTTCTTATTGGTTACATATAATCCACAGAAATAATCAATGTTTTCATACACTGTTAATTCATCAAAGACGGCTACATTCTGCATGACGATTCCAATATCTTTTTTTACTTTATAAGTTGTTGGAGTCATTTCCTCTCCTAGGATTTCAATAGTCCCTTTATCATATTTAAGTAGAGATAGCATACAGTTTATAGTAGTAGTTTTACCAGAACCATTTGGACCTAAAAGACCAAATATTTCACCTTTTTTAATGTCCAAATTTAAGTGATCTAAAGCAATTAGTTCACCATATCTTTTTACCAGGTTTTCTATTTTTACAATCATAGTTAATACTCCTTACTTTATTTAGTTTATACTTATAGTTTATTAGAGAATCTCTTTGTAGGTAAGTGCTATTTGTCATTAATATTACATTACATTTGTCACATTAAGAAATTTGTATATGGTATTATAGATATATAAAGTGAGGGAGTATAGATGAATAATATATTAAATAAAATTATTTTGATTATAGGTTCGGCATTATTACTTATAGAAAATTATAGTATAGAAAAATTAATCTTACCCATTTTAGTTACAGTGGCAATAACTTGTTTTCTAGAATATTTTAGCCAGGATAAATTAAATGTAATAGTATTAATAATATATAGTATCCTTTGCATTTTATATCCTGAATTTCTTATGGGCATTCCTATAATATTTTATGATACTATTTTTTCAAAGTATAAATATATATGCATCTTAACTTTAATTCCGTACCTTATGAATATACATAAATACTCACATATTATTAGTATAATGATTCTTGGACTTCTTATTACGTCAGCAACCTTAAAGTTTAATACTGTGAAATATGAAAAATTGCATGATAAATTTATAAAACAAAGAGATGATTTAACTGAGATATCTATAGTATTAGAAGAGAAAGTAAAGGAATTACAATATAAACAAGATTTTGAAGTCAATTTTGCAACATTAAAGGAGAGAAATCGTATTTCAAGAGAAATTCACGATAATGTAGGACACCTTTTAACTAGCTCTATATTGCAAATTGGTGCTATTATGGTAGTTACTAAAGAGGAACAAACAAAAAGGCTTCTAGAGGACATTAAATCTACCTTGGACCAAGGTATGGATTCTATTAGAAGTAGTGTTCATAATTTACATGAAGATTCTATCGACTTATATGTACAACTTTCAAAGCTTATAAATGAATTTAAGTTTTGTAAGGCTACTTTAAATTATGAGTTTTCTTCTAATCCAGATGTTAAGATTAAATATGCTATTATTGCTATTGTAAAAGAGGCACTATCTAATATAATAAAACATTCAAATGCAACCACAGTAACTGTAAGTTTATATGAACATCCAAAATTATATCAAGTAATTATTTTAGATGATGGAAGTAAAAAGAAGGTAAGTATGGATGGTGGAATGGGATTACAAAGCATTGAAAAGAGAGTAAATAGCCTAAATGGTATTGTGAATTTTGATAATTCAAAAGGGTTTAAAATATTTATTTCTATTATGAAGGAGGGGAAACTATGAGAATAATTATTATAGATGATGATAAGCTTATAGCAGCATCATTAAAGACAATCATAGAGACATCAAGTGATATAAAAGTTATATCTCTTGGATATAGTGGTGAAGAAGCTATAGAGCTGTATAATAAGTATACTCCAGATATATTACTTATGGATATTCGTATGGGGGGAATGTCAGGGCTAGAGGCTGCACAGAAGATTTTAAAATCTCATAATGAGGGGAGAATATTATTTTTAACCACTTTTGAGGATGATGAATATATTATAACTGCATTAAAAGTTGGTGCTAAGGGATATATTTTAAAACAACATTTTGAAAGCATAGTACCTGCCTTAAAGGCAGTAGAACTTGGACAAAGTGTTTTTGGACAAGAAATTATATCTAAAATTCCTACCATGTTAAATAGTACTGAAAATAAAAAAGATATATCAAAGTATGATTTAATTGATAGAGACATTGAAATAATCACTTTAGTTTCTAAAGGACTTTCAAATAAAGAAATATCAGCAAAATTATTTTTGAGTGAAGGTACAATAAGAAACTATATAAGTAGTATTTTAGAAAAATTAAATCTTAGAGATAGAACACAACTTGCAATATTTTATTTTAACAATATAAAGTGAAAAAATTCTATATTTAAAAATAAATATAACTTTAATTTATTAGAAATTAAAAAATTTAATTATCCTTATATATTGTAGAAAGAAAGGATATAATAGGAAAAGCAATAAAAGAATAATAACTGTGTATATGCTTATACTATAATTATAAAAATATGCATAGGAGGTTTATTATGAAAAAAATAGCGCTTTTAATTGCAACAATAGCATTAACCACAGGACTTGTAGGATGTACTAATAATGGCACTGCAAGAAATAATAAAAATACTGGTGGTGAAATTGCTCAGAATCAAACTAAAAATGGAATAGCTAATAATGCAACTAATAATAACGGAATTAAAGAGAGTGGAGTTTTAGGTATAAATGATACGAATAGTAATAATAATACACTCTTTGGTATGGACTTAACTAACAATAATTATTCTAACGGTATATATCGTGGTTCATATATAGATGAGGATGAATTAACAGTTGAATTTACTTTAGCTAATAATCAAATTAAGGATATTAAATTTATAGCATTATCTAATAATGATGATAATTATTTAAAAGATAGTAATTTCAAGAATGTGAAAAATCATTACGAAGCTTTGATAAACTATTTAAAGGATAAAGATATAAGACAAAGTCTTAATGATTTATATAACCCTTCTTCTATAGTTAAGGATATGGATCAAAAAGTTGAAGTAGGTAAGGTAACATCAGCTATACATGATGCTTTAAATAGAGGTGTATATTCTACTACTAATGGTACTAATAAATAATATATATTAGATTGGTAATAAAAAGGGACTGTCTCAAAATGAATTACTAAACTTTACATTAAGGTTTAGCTTATTTTGAGATAGTTTTTTAGTTTAATGATATTAAAATGCTATTTATATAAGAATAGAGTAGCATTGAAATTCTATATACATATAATATACTAATAGAATAAAATCAAGGATAAAAAATTATTCGAAAATTACAGATGAATTAAATATATAATCGAAGGAAGTACTGTAATTAAAACAAAATATATTAGTGTATGAGGTGTAATATATGGATACAATTGAAAATGAATTAAAATATGTGACAAATGAAAATTCTGATTCCATAGAACTAGAGACAAATCTAATTCAAGAACAGAGTAAAGATCCAGGGCCACAAGGCACACCTCCTAAATATGGGACAGATAAAATGTTAAATCCTTGCGAATGCCCACAAGATTTTGGACAAGTAAAAATAATAGATGCTGAAACTAAATGCAGAATAGTTAAATTTTCTATTAAAGTTAAGAATCTTTGTAGAGGAAAAGAATATTTAGTTGATGTAGTATTATATAAGTGGGTTTGGGTTTGGCCTCATAAATGGGTTAGAGTACCTATCGCAGAAGATTGCAAAATTGCAAAATTTACTGGATGCGACAATTGTGGAGAAGATATAGTTTATTTTAAATTAGCTATTAAAGAACCTTTATGCTCTGGACAATATATAGGCTTTGATGTTACTGGAAACTATGTGAATTCTTGCGAATTATAGTTTTGAAATATTATTAGGTAACTTTAATAAAATAATAGGAGCTAAGATTGTCATCCTAGTACCTAACTTATAATTATTATGTAAAAACTCCTTAGAATATAACTTTCTAAGGAGTAATTTTTTTTATTAAGCTATTACGGTTTTAGTAGTCTCTTCTTTTTGATCCTTTTTCCAAGTACTATTTAATAAATAGAAAGATGTTACTGCAGAAATTAAATCTGAAGCAGGATATGCTATCCATGCACCTATGGTACCAAAAATATTTACAAAAACTATAGCTAAAGGAATGAATACTATTAACTGTCTAAATAAAGATAATCTAAATCCTTTTTTAGCTTCATCAATTGCTTGATAGTAGTATATACCTATATAATATAAACCAACTAAAGGAAGAAGGAATATACATATTCTAAGGGCCTTAACAGCCTCAGGTAATAACTTTGCATCAGTTAAAAACAAACCTATCATTTTTGGAGCAAAATACATAATAAATACTCCAAATATTAAAGAGATTATTGTTACAGTTTTTATAGATGCTTTAACTGTATTTTTAACTCTATCAAAGTTTCTTGCACCAAAGTTAAAGGCTACAATCGGCTGCATAGCAGAACTTATACCAATTATTGCAATAAACATAAACATAGATATTTTAGTAATAACACCTACTATTATTATAGCTTCGTTACCACCTCTAGAAATTAATAAGTTATTTAAAACTACAGAAACTATTGCATCTGATATTTCAATAACAAAGGTTGAAAATCCCACAGCAATTAATCCTTTAATTAATGTAATATCTATATTTGGTAGAATATTATTTATTGAAAGTTTAATTTTAAAGTGTTTAGTTACATCTTTAAACTTGTATAGAACAAAAATTAAGCCTACAAATTGAGAAACTACAGTAGCAATAGCTGCACCAGCTATACCTATATCTAAATGAGCTACTAATATGTAGTCAACTACAATATTTAGAAGTGCACCGATACTGTTAGCATAAAGTCCTATTTTAGAGTTTCCTAAGGCTGTCATTACTTGAGAGCATACTATAGTTAATCCTTGAAATATTGCTCCTATAAAAATTATAGATATATAATCATTAGTTAGCCCAAAAGTAACGTCACTTGCACCAAGTTTATATAATAATCCACCTCTAAATAAGAATAAAAGTAGAGGGATTATTGTTAAAGATCCTATTGTAATAGATATTGAATTAATTATTGTGGATTTAATCTTTTCAGGTTGTTTTTCACCGGAATATCTTGAAACGTAGGTTGAAGCTCCTACACCAATTAAGAAAGCGATTGCTATAAGAAAACGTTGAATTGGAAATGCAACTGTTAAGGCACCGATAGCATTAGGACCAATATATCTACCAACAAAAACTGTGTCTACCATGTTATAGAGTTCTGCTACTAGTAAAGAAAAAATTGCAGGTATGGCAAATTTAAATAATACTCTGTATGTTCTTCCATCCGAAAATATTTTAGGGTTAATTCCCATTAGTCTCACCTCATTTATTTGAAAATTCTGCATATTCTTCTTGAGTTTATTTTATAAAAAGTTCTCTTTATTTTTATAGAAAAATACGTTTTGTCTTCATGTTTAATTTATTATTAAAATATTTTATCTTATATTAATATTATAGTTGAAAACAATTAAATAAACATTCACTTAAGTGTCCATCAAAAAGTACTATTCTGCCCAAATAGTTATTGGTTAAAAATAGGAAAAAGCACAAAAGCACCTTAATTAGGATGCTTTTGTACTTAAAATCAATATATTTTATACATAACATAATATATTTTAACTGAAAGTATATATATATTCATATAAATTGAGGTAAAATTAATTAATCTTAATAGGCTTCTGAACTTCATTGATTATAACTAATGTAGCTCCATAGGTTTTTAGGGTAACTAAAATATTTATAACTGTACTCTTCTTAAAGTATTTAAATCTAATATTAGGATAAGAAGCTTTATGAAGAATACCATTTTCATCTTTGTTAAGTCTAGTTGGTCTCCCCATATCAATCCAATAGTTATAGGATGAACCAATCTTTTCATTTATTTCATAGGTAGTTACATTAATATCTGAGTGAATATTAGTTATATTAAGAGAAAGTTTTTTCGAAGTCGCATTTTTTATACCTCTAAGCTTTGAAAAACTTGCCATAGAAATTAAATCATTGATTTTATCATGATAAGTATAAAGTAAAATCTCATATTGATTGTTAGTTTTAGTAACTACATATCCATCACCTTTAGCTACTAATGTATTACCTAATTTATTTAAAAGTGAATAGGCATAAAAGGCAGGTTTTTTTATTCCCTTATCATTTATAAGACCAGGATAACCAAAGAATAGTTCATTGGTTATATTTACTTGCTTATCAAGGACGTCAAAGGCCCTTATAAAGCTTAAATCTCCCTTATGATTTACTACATTATCAATAATAAATGGAATCATATAGGCTGTATCATATATATTATTTACTTCATTATTTATCATAAAAGGTTCTTCTTCAAAATCTAATTTATTGTAAATTAATATTTCTTCAATTGAAATCCTCAAATTTTCAGGAAAGGTAGAGGAAAATTCAAATCTAAAATTTTTGTAATTAAGAGTTTCTATTGCACTGAAATATTCCATGAAGGATAGAAGAATATTTTTAAAATCTTCATGTATATCTATAGAATTTTTAAGGGATAATATATTTTTAGAGGCAACTTCATAGCTTTCATCGTTAATGTCATTTATATGTTCTTCATAGGTGCTATTCATATCTAAAACAATTATAGGCACTATATCTAAAAATTCTATAAACTCTAGTACATCCTTTGCTCTATTCCAGTTATGAAATTTAGAGCCAGGGAAAATAGCCATATCAGTACTAAATAAATTTAGGATCCGTCCATATTCAAAATCCATTTCCCTTTGAAGTTCTTCTAGTGTATCTTTATTATCTTCAATTAAGAGGTCAAAGGCATCACCGATGGTTATAATTCTATTAAAATTCTTATCAAATTCACCTATACAATTTTCCATATTAATATTTAACTGATGAATTTTATCCTCATAATTAAACCTGTCGTAGTCCTCCAGATAATATATTACTTCATCTAGACTTTCTTCTAAAGGATGAGTTATATATTTAGTCAACTTTTCTAGGACTTCAGGAGTAGATTTATATTTTTTTCTGAATTGTAAAGGCGTAAGCTTATAGTGAAGTTTAAAGTGCTTATTAAAGTATCTAGTATGAGAAAAGCCAATTTCCTCAGAAATTTCAGATAGTGTCATATCTGTATCCAAAATTAATTTTATAGATTCTTCAACTCTAATAAGATTTAGAAAATCAGTAAAGGAATATCCTGTAGCATATTTTATTTCTCTTGATAAATAATGGGTGCTTAGATATTCGTTACTAGATATATCTTTAAGGGTTATATTATTTTGATAATTATTATAAATATATTTAGATATACTATGATATCTTTGAAGTTGATCTTTATTTTCTTTAAGTTCTTGTTTTTCATGAATTAAATAGTTAAAGTTATTTATTAGATGATAAAGGAGTTTTACAAGGATATCTTCGATTTCTTCATCATAATTATCTTGTTTTTGTACTGTTTCACAAAGCACTTGACAAAGAAATACTCTTAAATCTTCATACTCTTCACCTAATTGCGAAGCCTTACTAGAAGAGTTTGTATAAAAAAACATATTCTCAATATCGTTATAGTACTTTTGAAAAAAGTATGGATCTATTTGAAATATGAGTACTTTATTGTCAGGATCATCACTTTCAATGCTATGAACTTCATCTATATTTATAATTTCAATTTGATTTTCACTTATTACATATTTTTCAGTATTTATATATAGATTGATTGTGCCTTTTATAACATAAAGAATTTCGATGCAATAATGCCAATGGATTGGATAATTTTTAATGGTATTAAAAGAAATAGATACAGGCATATTTGCAGAATAATTAATATATTGTCTATGCATTATAAACTCTCCTTGCCAGTTTCTTTAGTATTAATAGTATTATAGCATTAATTAGAAAAAACATGCTAGGGGAATAAAAGTGAGAAAGGGGAAAACCTCAAGAAACTATTTTTCTTGAGGTTTTTGGATTTATTATGAACTTGCATAGCTAATTTTTACCTAAGCAATATTTTAAGGCTCTATAACATTTCTATAAAAGCTGCCATTCTAGTGTTAAGTTGTCCAATGTCAGCAGTAGAATAATCTGTTTCTATACTGATGTAAGGTATTTTTTTAGTGTTATTAACAAATCTTTTAATTTGCAATGTTTCTACGCTATAAGTATGACAAGCTTGAAGTACTACATCCACCACTGCATCAACTTTATATTCATCTATCATTCTATTAAGTAGCTCTGTACGGTTAGGATTAGGTGTCATACAAGAACATCCAATATTTAAATATTTACGAGCAATAGCATCATAGATATCAGGATTATTTTCATCTACTAATTCATCGATAGCTTTAGCACCAGTACAGTTTTCAAAAGCCACGACATGAGCTCCATTATCTTCTATTGCTTTTATAACTTTTTCTGTAGCTCCACCAATAGGACATCCAGTTATAAGAATACGAGGTTTCTTTTCATATTTTTTTTCTACTTCATATTCACCCTTAATTTTCTCAATTAGGGCATATATTTCTTTTGGTACCTCTGCTTTATCAAATTTAAATGTAGTACCATAAAGAACTTTAAACATATCTTGTCCTAATATCGCTGGGGGATCAAGTTTTCCAAGACCGTAGAAGGCTTTAAGAGCTTTTCTTTCTTCATTTTTTAATTTAATAGCTTTTTTAATATTTTCATCACTTATATTAGTTTCAAATTGTTTTTCTAAAACTTCTTTAAATTTTATTACTTCTTTCTTCCAAAGCTTTAAACCTTCTTCACTTTGAGAGTTTGGTAGTTCCATAACATGAACAGGCTTAAACTCACTTAAATATTCATACATTTTTTTCTTTCCATCACAAGTAGTTTCACCTACAACTAAATCAGAAAAGTAAAAGAATGGACATTTATCTGTTTTTGCAAATCCATAACTTGATTTGATAAGTGGACATAGATTACGCGGTAATTCTTTTTCAGCTTCTGCAATTGTCTCATCAGACATAGAACAAAGAGATACAACACTTGCACCCATGGCAAGAGGTAATTCCTGTGGCATATAAGTACAAAATACTCCTACTAAAGGTATATTTTCATCTTTAAGTTTTTTTGCTGCAATAAAGGAGTTTCTCCTAGCCTCTGCAAAGTCTTCAAATATTTCAGGTAGTTCTTTTCTTATTTTCATTTTAATTCTCCTATCATTTTACGTGGTTATTTAAAAATAATCTATCTAATAAGATTATACATAGAAATTATGTAATATTATGAATTATAGTGTTATTTTATACATTTATATCTATCTATAGAATGTTATAATACTACATTGATAAAAATAGTGATAAAATTATATTGTATATAGTAGTTTAAGTAGTAAAAATTATTATTAATTTATTAGGATTTTATAGGAGGTAGGGAAAATGAAATACAGTTTTGATGAAAAAGTGGACAGGATAGGTAGTAACTGTTTAAAGTGGGACTTAATAAATAGAACATATAATGATAGTGAAATTATACCTCTATGGGTAGCAGATATGGATTTTAAAGTGCCAGAAGAAATAGGAGATGCTATAAGAAAAAGGTTAGAACATCCTATTTTTGGATATTCCCTTACACCACCATCATACTATAAAGCTGCTATAAATTGGTTTGATAAAAGATTTCAATGGAAAGTTGAAAAGGGATGGATGAAGTTTGCTCCGGGAGTTGTACCAGGTCTAAAAACTATAGTTGCTGCTTACACAAAACCAGGAGATGAAATTATAATTCAAACGCCGGTATATCATCCTTTTTATAGTATTATAAAAAATAATGGGTGTCAGGTTGTAGAAAATCCCTTAACTTGTAAAGATGGTAGATATGAAATGGACTTTGATAACTTAGAAAAGATAATTACTAAAAAAACTAAGATGATAATTCTTTGTAGTCCTCATAATCCAGTAGGAAGAGTATGGACTGTAGAAGAATTAAAAATGGTTGGAGAAATATGTATAAAGAATAATGTACTAGTGGTAGTAGATGAAATTCATGCAGATATAGTTTATAAACCTAATATACATACAGTATTTGCATCTATCAATGAAGAATTTGCTGATAATTCTATAATATGCACAGCACCAAATAAAACCTTTAATATTGCAGGGTTTAAAACTGCAAATATAATTATGAAAAATGAAAAATTAAGAAATCAATATATATTGCAAATGGAAAAAGACTGTATAGAAGGAGCAACTACTTTAGGTGCAGTAGCACAAGAAGCAGCGTATACTAGTGGAGAAGAATGGTATCAAGGTCTTATGGAATATTTAGCAGGAAATATAGGCTTTACTTTAGAATTCTTTGATAAAAGAATTCCTAAAATTAAGATTAGAAAACCAGAAGGAACCTATTTATTGTGGCTTGATTGCTCAGGATTAAATATGAAGCCAGAAGAATTAAGTAAATTCTTCCTTAAAAAGTGTAAAGTATGGTTAAATGATGGTAGCATGTTTGGACATGATGGAGCTATGTTCCAAAGAATGAATATAGGAACTAGTAGAGTTGTTCTTCAAGAAGCTTTAGAAAGAATAGAAAGAGAAGTAAATAAATTATAGGTTTATAATAAGAGGTTGCCTAAAAAATCAGGCAACCTCTTAAATAGTTACTTTAAATTGTAATTTTCAATAAGTTTTAGAGTTAGTTCTAAAGCATCTTCTCCATTTACCCATATATCAGGTTTGATACCTTCACCTTCCTTAAAGAACTTTTCATCATATAGCCTTAACCAGTTTCCATAGGAAAATTCAATATGGGAATTTGGAAGGTAACCCAGTTCTACATTAGAACTTTCAAGAGTACCATGAGTATTAGTACCAACTACTACAATATTTTCAAAATCCTTTAGATGCTCTACAAAGAATTCAGCAGCTGAGGAGGTTTTTTTATCTGTAAGAACAAAGATAGTATTTAAATTTTTATTAAGCTCTTTTTTAGATTTAGGTATATGTTCATAATAATAAGCATGAATTTTTTCAAGTTGTAAAGTTTTTAGGTCCTTATGAAAGGTGTTAAAATCGTAGTAGGAGGGGGCATCCTTAGATCTTCCATAAAGAAGTAGAAAAAGACCCTTCCCTTGAGATGAAACTCCAAAATATTCATTTATCCAGTTTAAAGCGGTCAATATATCACCACCATTATTACCACGTAAATCTAATATACTTACAGGAGAATCCTTTACTTTAGAAGCAGTATTAATGAAATCTATTCGTTCTAAACCTATATTGTAGGGAACTTCTCTGGAAGATATTATAGGAACATCATCTATAGTTGTGTAGTCTAAAGGTGAAATAGACTCATCTGAAAAAGTATTTGATAATTTCAGTTCAATATCTTTAGTATATTCTGATTCACCTCTATAAAAAACAACATTTAAGTTCCTTGAAGCTTGTCCAGAATATTTTGCTAAAACACCTAAATTGTATAATAGCTTACCTTCAGTATTTATTGAAAGATATAAATAATTTTCGATGTTTTCATCTTTATTTATAGATTTAATGTAGTAAAGAACACCTCCATATTCTACATAATAGCCTATTCTGTTTTTGAAAATTCCTAGAGTTGAATTTGTATAATATCTAGAGGTATTTTCTAAGTCAAAGCCATTGTTACCTATATAAAAATGTCTATCAGGAATAAAAGCAAGATTATCTTTTAAGGTTTTTGTTAGTTCAGCTACATTAATTACATCATTATCACCAATAAAACTTAAAACTGATTCCTTAGCCTGTAAAAATAATTTATCACTACCATAATAATTATATGGTGCGTAGCTAGATTTTAAAGCCTTAAAATATAGTTCTACATCATAAATAGCTTCTTTTCTGGTTATAGCAGTAGGAGATATTACGTGAGGTGTTGAAAATAGTAGAGCGTGCTCTTTAGCAGTTAGTATATCTTCATTTGGAATTTCGGATATAAATTCTCTAATATTTAATTTAGATATGGGAATATTTAAATTTTTATGATTTATCTTTTCTAAAGCTTTTTCAAAGGAAATATCTTTTTTATAATAAGGTAAATAAATTAAAATTAAACCTAAAATTATAATAAAAAGAATTTTAAAAGTTTTTTTCAAATTAAAATCCACCTCCCTATAATTCTATTAAATAAGGTTATTATACCATAAAATGTAAAAAAATAAAGACTTTATGAATAAAAATAAAACAAATTAATAATTGACTGCCTTTTAGTTAGACTATGTTTTGGTTATAATGTTATTAATAAGAATTGGAAAAGTATTTCAACTAGTTTTAGTATAGATAAATGTTAATTTTACATTAATGTTAATATATAGTATAAAAAAATTTGGGAGTGATAAAGTGGCAAAGATTATTATAATAGAGGATACAGAAACTATTAGGCAGGAGCTTGCAACATTTTTAAATAGATATGGATATGAGGTAATAGCCCCTACTAATTTTGAAAATATAATATCTATTATTGAAAAAGAAGAGCCCAATCTCATACTCTTAGATATAAACTTACCTGTATTTGATGGATTCTACATTTGTAGAGAAGTGAGGAAAACTTCTCAAGTACCTATAATTGTGGTTACAAGTAGAGATAGTGATATGGATGAGCTAATGAGTATGAATCTAGGAGCAGATGACTTTATAACTAAGCCTTATAATACACAAATACTTTTAGCAAGGATAAATTCAGTGCTAAAGAGGGTAAATCAAGGGAATGAAGGGAATCAAGAAATATTAGTATATAATGATTTAAAGTTAAATCTATCTAATGGGACCATAAACTGTGGAGATAATGCTTTAGAAATCACTAAAAATGAATTAAAAGTTCTTTATTACCTTATAAAGAATAAAGGAAACATTGTATCTAGGGAGGATCTAATGGATTATCTATGGAAGTCTAATTTGTTTGTAGATGATAACACTTTGTCAGTTAATGTGACAAGACTTAGAAAAAAATTAGAGGAAATTGGAATTAAAGATGTTATAGAAACAAGAAGGGGACTTGGATATATAATGCCATAAATATATAAATATTTATGTAGAGAACTATTTATACATAAAACTATTTAAATATGGAAAAATAAAACTATTTAAATAGTTGTTCTGTTTATGCGGGTTTGAAGGAGTTTTCTACTATAAATAGTAGAGAGGAATAGATAAAATGAAAGTTAGGGATTATCTTAAATCAAGAATTGGCTTTTTAATAATTAATGGAGTCCTATTTATGATTTTTGTATCTATTTTAATATTTTTAAATGTAGGGAGTGGACTAATATTTTTATCTTTCATATTATGGTTTACTCCATTAAGTACATATTTAACCCTTGAAGTTATTAAACATAAGAAATTTCTAGACAATATTACAGGAACTATAGATAGCTTGGATAAAAAGTATTTGCTTCCAGAGGTTATGGGAAAGCCAGATTTTTTAGAAGGTGAAATAGTTTATCAAGTTCTTAAGGAATGTAATAAAAATATGCACGAAAATGTAAAAAAGTATGAATGTACCCAAAAAGAATATAGAGAATACATAGAAATGTGGGTTCATGAAGTAAAGACGCCTATTGCTTCTGCTAGACTTATTATAGATAATAACGAAAGTACGGTAACAAATAAAATTGGACATGAATTGAAGAAGGTAGAAGATTTTATAGAACAAGTCCTTTATTACTCAAAGAGCAACGATGTAAGTAAGGACTATATTATAAGAGAATTTAATTTAGAAGAAGCTGTTATGGAGATTTTAAGAAAGAATTCTAGAGATTTCATAAATAAAAAAATATCCTTAGAGATAGGAGATATGGGAGGTAAAATTTTCAGTGATATAAAATGGGTGGAATTTATTTTAAATCAAGTTTTAGGAAACGCCATAAAGTACTCTAAGGAATCAAATGGGATAATAAAAATATATTCAACTTCTACAGAAAATAAAATAACTTTAACTATAGAAGATAATGGTGTTGGAATTTCAGAAAGAGACATTTTTAGGGTTTTTGAAAAAGGTTTTACTGGGGATAATGGAAGAAAGTTTGGTAAATCCACAGGAATGGGATTATATCTGTGTAAAAAACTTTGTAATAGACTTGGATTGGGGATAAGTATTGAGTCAAAGTTAGAATATGGAACTAAGGTGTATATAAATTTTCCCCTAGGAAGATTTACTAGTTTCTAATAATAGCTAAAATAAAAACTGATTGGATAAAAATTAATCTCAATCAGTTTTTTTGTGGTAAATATTTGATTATATTATACTTATACCTAGGACTTCAATAGTCTAAAAAACAGGGCTACTCCTAATTTTATAGATGAACTTCTAGACTTTCATTATTATCTTACGAAAATGAAAGATTAATGACATGAAATTAAATACAACATACTTTTAGAAAAATATATAATAAGCTCATAAAGTTAAGGAAAAACTTAAAATGTATTTTAGGAGGATGAATTATGGAAAATGTCTTAAAGGTTGTAAATATAGAAAAATATTATGGTGGAAAGGGAAATGTGACTAAGGCTATTGATAATATAAGTTTTGAGGTAGAGAAGGGGGAGTTCCTTGGAATAATGGGACCTTCTGGAAGTGGTAAAACTACACTTTTAAATTGTATATCTACCATTGACACAGTGACTACAGGAAATATAATTATAAATAATAAAGATATAACTAGTCTTAAGAATAATGATATTGAAAAGTTTAGAAGAGATGAGCTTGGATTTATATTTCAAGATTTTAATCTTTTAGATACATTAACTGCTTATGAAAATATTGCATTGGCACTTACTATACAAGATGTAAAACCTAAAAGTATAGATGGAAGAATTAAAGCAGTAGCAAACAAATTAGGTATAAGTGAAATTATAAATAAATATCCTTATGAAATGTCTGGTGGTCAAAAACAAAGAGTTGCTTCAGCTAGAGCTATCGTTACTAATCCATCACTAATTTTAGCTGATGAACCAACAGGAGCATTAGATTCTAAGTCTTCTAGATTATTACTAGACTCCTTTGAGAAATTAAATGAAGAACTAGAAGCTACTATACTCATGGTCACACATGATGCGTTTACAGCTAGTTATGCTCATAGGATTTTATTTATAAAAGATGGAAAAGTATTTAATGAACTAATTAGAGGAAATGATAGTAGAAAAGAATTCTTTAATAGAATTATTGAGGTAGTGACATTACTTGGAGGTGACAGTGGAGATGTATTCTAAAATTGCATTAAATAATGTAAAGAAAAGTTTTAAAGACTATACCATATATTTTTTAACTTTAACCTTTGCCGTTTGTATATTTTATAGCTTTAACTCTATAGAATCACAAAAGGCAATGTTTGAAATAAGTAAGAAGGAAGCTAGTTTTATAGATATGTTAACTACAGTTATTTCTTGGGTATCTGTATTTGTGTCAGTAATTTTGGGTGGACTCATTGTTTATGCAAATAACTTTATGATAAAACGAAGAAAAAAAGAACTTGGTGTATATATGACATTGGGTATGAGTAAAAGAAAAATCTCAAGTATTTTAGTGTCTGAATCTTTTTTCATAGGCCTTATGTCTTTAGTAGCAGGGTTAATCTTTGGTATAGTTTTATCACAAGGATTATCTCTTTTTACAGCGAAGTTATTTCAGGTAGGCATGAGTGAATACAAATTTGTATTTTCACAAAATGCTGCTGTAAAGACTATAGCTTATTTTGGAATAATGTTTTTACTTATAATGATATTTAATACCTTTGTAATTTCAAAATACAAACTTATAGATATGATAAATGCTAATAAGAAAAGTGAAAATATAAAGATTAAAAATCCTATAGTATCAATTATTATTTTTATTTTAGGAGTAGGAATACTTATAACTGCTTATAAGTTTATAATAGAAGTGGGATTAGACATAACTGATTCTAGATTTACTATTTCGATAATACTGGGGATTCTAGGAACTATATTATTTTATTATGGATTAGCTGGATTTATATTGTATGTAATCAAGAATAGTAAAAATATATACCTTAAAAAACTAAATATATTTGTTACTAGACAGATAAGTAGTAAAATTAACACAAATTTTGTATCTATAACAGTTATATGTTTAATGCTCTTTATAACTATTTCTATATTATCTACGGGATTGAGTTTTAAAAATTCTTTAGAAAGTAGTCTTAAGGATACAGTACCTTTTGATGTCTCAGCTAGAATTATAAATTTTGAAGGCTCGGAAAACAAAACTATAGAACAGGCCATTAAAGAATTAGGGTTCAATTTCACAGATAAAGAAAAGTATGTAGTATTACAAGAGTATAGACTAGAAGAAAGTTATGGTGATATATTAAGAGGATATGATAAAGAAGATAAATTTCTTGATAACGATTATAGTAACATGTCAGCTCTAAAAATAAGTGATTATAATAAACTAAGAGAGTTAAATGGACAAAGTTCCATAGACTTAAAAGAAGATGAAGTATTAATAACCTCTAACTTTAGTAAATTAGTGCCTTTAGTTAAAAGCTATATGAAGGAAAACACAGTAATTAAAATAAATAATATAAACTATAATATAAAAAATCAAGAGCTTATTACAGAAGCTTATGAAAGCACAGGCTTTGCTAATAATTTCTTTACAGTAATACTTCCAGATAAAGAATTAGAAAACCTTAAGCCCTATGACTCTATATTAAATTGTAACTTTGTAGGTGAAGATAGAGAAAAACGAGAATCAGAAATAGGAGAAATATTCAAAAATAGCAGAGATGAAAATGCTTCGGGTAAAGACTTTATAATATTAGGTGATACTAAGACTGGCATATACAGTATGACAAAAGGAGCTACTACCACAATTTTATATATAGGTATATATATTGGGATTGTATTTTTAATATCTAGTGCAGCAGTCCTTGCTCTTCAACAATTATCAGAAGCTAGTGAGAGCATTGATAGATATAAAGCTCTAAGAAGGATTGGAGCTTCAAGAAAGATGATAAATAAAACCATATTTATTCAAACTTTAATATACTTTGCAATGCCATTAGTATTAGCTATAATTCACTCCATAGTTGGAATTAGTGTAGCTAATGAATTTATATCTCTTTACGGCAATGCAGAGATAGGGGCTTCAGCCACTATAACAGCACTACTGATAATAGCTATATATGGAGGCTATTTCTACGCCACCTATATAGGCTATAAGAATGTAACTAACACTCCAAATCTATGATTTGGCTAAGTGTTATTTACTCCAGGGAATGAAATGAATATATTTTTTAGTAGTAAAGGTAGCCTTAATGGCTACCTTTATATTTATATTTAACTGATATTACATTAATTATATACTTATACAATTTAATCCTGTAAAATAATATTATGATAGACAAATGGAAAATATAAAAATTTATTTAAAAAGAATGTTAAGGCGGTTTTTGGAAAGTTTTTATAAAAGCTTTTAATTTATAGATGTAGAGGTGGAGAAAATGAAAAAAGTCTTAGTTCTTGGAGGAAGCTATTTTATAGGAAAAGCCATTGTAGAAGCTTTATTAGGTTCTCAGAAAGATTATGAAATTTACACCTTAAATAGAGGAAGCAGAAAAACAGAAGATAAAAGAATTACTAATATAATTTGTGACAGAGAAGATTTAAATGAAATGAAAAAATGTCTTAGAGAGCATGAATTTAATTATATAATTGATGTGTCTGGACTTAATGTAAATCAGTTAGAAATTCTTCATGAAGCCTTAAATTATGAAAAGTTAGAGAAATTTATTTTTATTAGTTCAAGTGCTGTCTATGATGTAGAAAATTATAAAATACCTTTTAAGGAATCATTTATGCTAGGAAAAAATAAATATTGGGGAGATTATGGAACAAACAAAATAGAGTGTGAAGAGTTTTTAGAGGATAAGTATAACTATAGTAATGTTCAGCTTATAATACTACGCCCTCCTTATGTTTATGGAGAAAATAATTATGCAGCAAGGGAAGGCTTTATTTTCCATCATATTATCAATGATAGGCCTATCCTAATTCCTAATGATGGAGAAACTAAGATACAATTTATCTATGCTAAAGACTTAGGCAATATAGTAGCAGGAATTTTAGAGACAAAGCAGGATAATCTATCTATTTATAACGTGGGAAATAGTGAGGCTGTAACTTTTAATAGATGGATAGAACTATGTGAGAAGGCTGCTGGCCAAAAGTCAATAAAGCATCATTTTTATTATGAAAAGAATGGATATAAGGAGAGAGACTTTTTCCCATTCTTTGATTATGATAATGTGTTAGATGTAAAAAAAGTCCATAGAATATTTAAAGAAGAAACTTCTATGGAGGAAGGTTTAAAGAATTCTTATCAATGGTATCTTCACAATGAATCGGTGGTTATGATGAAAAAACATGTAGCAGAAAAGGAAGAAGAAATTTATAAATTACTAGAGAAATAATTTGTAATTAATTTTGAATGAACTATATGATAAAATTAATTACTTTAGAATAATTTAAATAAATGGTATAAGAGAACAATTAGATAAATTAAGAAGTATGAAGTAAGTCGCAATCGTAAGATATTGCGAAGAATTAATTATTTAAGTTACTTGAAGAGGTGAGCTTATATGAAGTTGTTTTTATCATCAAAAGCATTTGGAAATTCCGTTATAACAAAGAAAATATTAAGCCGATTAAAGAAGGATGTAGGAATAATAAGACTGCTTCTCATACCAACAGCTTTGAGTGGAATGCACCAGCCTGATAAATATATAAATGAATTGCTTGTTGCTGGCTTCAGTAAAGACAATATCATTGTTTTTGATGAAGACAACTGTAAAGAATATTACAATTTGAATATTGATATTATTTACGTATGTGGCGGTAACACTTTTACATTAGTAAAATTGATAAATGAATGTGGATTTGGTTCAGAAATAGCAAAATATTTAAGTAGAGATGTGATATACATTGGAAGAAGCGCTGGCACTCATATTGCGACAAAAAATATAGAACATGTCTTACCTTTTGATGAGAATCAAATTGGGTTAGAAAACTTTGATGCAATGGGGCTATTTGATGGCATAATATTCTGTCATTATAATGAAAGCAGAGAGAAGTATTATTTCGAAGCAATAAAAAAAGAAAAATATAATGTTTATAAAATTACTGATGAAGAAATGATTATTTGTGACAATGGACAACTCTCTATTTTGTAAAGTTTAATAGAAATTGAAGATGGAGATTAAAATGAGTAAGTTAATATTTTGGGATTTTCAAGGTACATTAGCTCATAATGAGTGGATGCTTAGTAAAGCTTTATTCAAGGTTTTATGTAAGTATGAACCATATACGGAAATAAGTATTGAAGATTTTAAGAAAATCTCATTAGTGGGATTTCCTTGGCAACAACCTGAAAAGGAATATGTGAATCTCACTTCTAGCGATGCTTGGTGGAACCATATTGAAGAGATATTAATAAAGGGATATATAAAGTTAAATATATCAGAAGAAAAAGCAGCTATCTACTCAAAAGAAATTAGACAAGTCCTTGCATCAGGAGAAAGTTTTCAAATATATGAAGATACAATAGAAGTATTACAGTACTTTATGAAAAAGGGTTATTCAAACGTAATACTCTCAAATCATATTCCTGAATTACCTAAGATAGTAGAGAAATTAGGATTATCACCGTATATAATCGATTGTATATCATCTGCTAATGTTGGATATGAGAAGCCAAATCCTAAAATATATCATTATGCTTTGAAAAAGCATTGCAATTATAGGGATATATGGATGGTTGGAGATAGTATTTTAGCTGATGTAATAGGTCCAGAACATGTTGGAATTAAAGCAGTATTAGTAAGATCTAATACAGAAGAAAATGTTAGATATTACTCAAAGGATTTATTAGGAGTGAAAGAAATAATAGTATAGAAAATTAATATTGAAAATGGTTAGCAATAAGCTATTGAGTTCATACAAGATAAGATAATCATTAGATTTAGAAAAACTATTTATTATACTGTGATAATTAAAAATACATTGGAGGATAGCTATGATAAAACAGTACACAAATTTAAATAATTTGGATATGTCTAGAGAAATAAAAGAAAATATTGAAAGAATATTCATGGGGAATAATGGAGAAAAGACCTTAGAGCACAGTATTAATGTTGCTAAAACTAGTATTATAATTGCAGAAAAATATAACTTAGATAAAGATGTTTGTGAAATTGCTGGATATCTTCATGATATTAGTGCAATTATTAGCCCTGAAGACATGCTACAGTATGCTAAGGATAATAATTGGTATATAGATGAGGCAGAAAAAAAGTACCCATTTTTATTACATCAACGTTGTTCAGTTGAATTAGCAAAGGAAGTTTTTAACATAGAAGATAATAATATACTAGGTGCAATAGGTTGTCATACTACTTTAAAATTAAATCCTACACCATATGAGATGACTTTATTTATAGCTGACAAACTTTCATGGGATCAAGATGGAAGACCTCCTTTTTATGATTTGATAAAAGAAGAATTAGACAAGTCATTATATCATGCAGCTTTAACGTATATGAATTATATTGTAGATAATAAATTAATATTATATCCACATAAATGGTTTATAGAAGGAAAACAATGGCTAGATGGTCATTGTAATACAAGGAAGGAAGTAAGTGGTTATGAATAAAGAAGAAAAGAATCAGTTTATAGTAGATACCATAGCTAAGGTAAATAAGATATTCTCTATTCATGAAATAATAAAGGATATAGATACATCTTTATTAAAGCTTTATACAGTAGCTGTAGTAGAAGAGGGGTATTTTTTTATCTTTGATTTATCTGACAATGGTACTTGCTATGAATTTAAAGGTGAATATAAAGCACCTATGATTGTACCAGAAAAAGTGTTGGCCTCCTTTCCACTAGATTTTTATGATATGAAGCCTGCGGCGGTAGTATCTAAGGATGCATTTAATACCTTGGAGGGATATATATTTATATTTCATGAGTTTGTTCACTGCTATCAATGGGAGCAAGGAGATAGTGAAATTAGAGAAGAACTAGAAATTGCTAAAATAGCTAAAGAGAAAAAAGATTTTATGTGGGAGATAAATCATTCATTTCCTTATGAGGATAAGGTGTTCATAAATGAAACTTCTAAACTAGAATTTGTGGATAAAAAACTACAATATAAAGATATGGTAGATTATCATAAAGTTATGAAGAACCATTTAAATCAAATAGACTTTGAATATATGGTATGGCAAGAGTTTATAGAAGGATTTGCTAGATATATTGAAAATCTTATTAGAGAAAAGTTACAAGTAAAATTAAATTCTAATAAATTAGAAAAACCTTTTAGTAGAGTAATCTTTTATGAGCTAGGTAGTAGATCCATAAGTGCTATATTAAAAGAAAATCCCGAGATTAAGGGGAATATTAAATGTATATATGATAAAATTAATATATAATGGATGAACTTTAGATAAAGGGTAGGGTGAGTGTTATATGGATTTTTTATATATTGTTATAGGGGTTATAGTGGCTGAGTTTATATGTTCAATATTGTTTAAAGGACTTAATGATAGCATTATTGGACTTTTTAAACCGATGCAGAAATTTGTATCAAAATCTAAGAAGAAGAAAATATGGAGTGCTATAGGGTATGGTATTGCTGTTTTTATTGCTTTGACAATTAAGGATAGTTTTGAACTACATTACATTTGGTATGGTATATTAATTGGAGTTTTATTGTCGCTTAATGACATAATCTTTGAGAGAGGAGTATTTGAGAAGAGAATAGACAATCTATAATAATATTAAAGTATAAAATTTTATAGTATTAATAAGGTATAAAGCTAGTTTTATGATAGCTTTATACCTTTTATTTTAATTTATTTTAGACATAACTCTTTTAAATTCGGATATTGCACCATTAAGAGAAATTAAATCTTCATCTGGTAGCACAGATAACTTTTCCTTAAGAAAGCTTTTCATTAAATCCTTTTTGATTTTAAAGACTTCATTGGCTTTTTCTGTTATTTCAATTCTAATAACTCTTCTATCTTTTGGATCTTCATATCTATTAACATAACCACACTCAAGGAGTTTATCTATTATTGGGGTCATATTGGGTTTAGATATACAAAGGTCTCGGGCTATACTAGACACCGATGAAGGTCCATTTTGAGCTAGGTAAAAAACCACTTTTACATGAGATGGTGGCACAACTGTATTTTTCATAAAGTCTTCTAATTTTATAATCTTTTTATGAAGTAGCATCATAAGAAGGAAAAAGTCCTCAGATAGTTTAGTTAAATTTTTTTCATCCATAATAATTCTCCTTTGGCTGCAGTATTGAATTTCTATATTAAAATCGTTAATTAAAAATTAAAAAATCCACAATAAAATAGTTATTGACTTATAATAGTTATAAAACTATAATTAATATATGTTTATAACTGTTATATACTTATAAATAATATAATATCATAATTTATATAAATTAATAAGTATTTTATAAGATTATTATAAATAAATTTTTTTTAAATTGCAAATAAACTGATAAATTGTAAATACTATTGTTATCTATGTTCATATAGCATAGGTAATAAAGTATTTTGTTTTTAGTTTATTTCTTAGTGATTCATTATTGTAAGAGGGAGTGGAGGAATATGTTCAAGTTAATTAAATATTTAAAGAACTCAGTGGTGCCAATTATCATCATAATTGGATTACTAATTGTTCAAGCAGTCTGTGACCTTTCTTTACCTGACTATACTTCTAATATAGTAAATGTTGGAATTCAGCAGGGGGGAGTAGAAAAAGTTACACCAGAAGTAATTAGAAAGAGTCAATTAGAAAAGTTAGAACTATTTATTAGTGAAGAGGATAGAATAGAAATTAAGAGTAATTATACTTTGTTAGATAAAGATTCTCTTAGTGATGAAGAATACAATAAATATGTGAAGAAGTATCCTTCTTTAGAAAATGAAGGTGTATATAAGCTTACAACTAAGAAAAAGGATAAAGAAACCATTGAAAAGTTAAATGGAATATTTGCAAGGCCAATGTTAGTAGTGCAAGGCTTTGAAAGTGACAGTGAAGAAAGTAAGGCCATGAAAGCAGCAATTATAGCGGAGTTTCCTCCTAATATGGGTATAGATGAAAATGCAGATATATTGGAAGTGATGTCACAGTTACCGCAGGAACAGCGAGATACTATGATGAAAGATATAGATAAAAATTTTGAGAACTTACCTAATACTATGATAGACCAAGCAGCTATTAGTTATGTAAAAAATGAGTATAATAATATTGGTTTGAATATAGACAAAATGCAAACTAACTATCTTCTTTATACAGGAGGATTAATGATACTTATAGCCCTACTAAGTATGGCTGCTACAGTAACTGTTGGATTTATTGGGGCTAGAGTGGCAGCAAACCTTGGTAAAAACCTTAGAAGTAAAGTATTTTCTAAAGTTATAGGTTTTTCTAATGCAGAATTAGATAAATTTTCTACTGCGTCACTTATAACTCGTAGTACCAACGATATTCAGCAAATTCAAATGCTTATGGTAATGCTTCTAAGAGTAGTATTCTATGCACCAATCTTAGGAATTGGTGGAGTAATAAAGGTTTTAAATACAGAAACTTCAATGGCTTGGATTATTGTTGTTGCAGTAGTTGCTATTTCAGCAGTAGTAATTGTTTTATTTACAGTAGTTATGCCAAGATTCAAGAGGGTTCAGAAACTAGTTGATAGGATTAACCTTGTAACTAGAGAAATTTTGACTGGTATGATGGTAATTCGTGCCTTTAGTACAGAAAGACATGAAGAAAAAAGATTCGATAAAGCAAATAATGATTTAACCAAGAATAATTTATTTGTCAATAGAACTATGGCTTTAATGATGCCAACTATGATGTTGATTATGAATGGAATTACTATTTTAATAGTATGGAATGGATCACATAGCATTGATGCAGGAACCATGCAAGTTGGAGATATGATGGCATTTATTCAATATACAATGCAAATTATAATGGCATTCTTAATGATATCTATGGTTTCAGTGATGTTACCTCGTGCTACAGTTTCAGCTGGGCGTATAGATGAAGTATTATCCACTGAATATGTAGTTAAGGATCCTGTAGCTCCAATAAAACTTGAAGAAGATAAAAAGGGATTTCTTAAATTTAATAATGTTTCCTTTAAGTATCCAAATGCTGAAGAAAATGTTCTAAGTAATATAACTTTTACTGCTATGCCTGGAGAGACTACCGCATTTATTGGTAGTACAGGAAGCGGTAAATCCACCCTTATTAATCTTGTACCGAGATTTTATGATGTGACTGAGGGAGAAATACTTTTAGATGGAATTGACATTAGAAAAGTAAGTCAACATGATTTAAGAGAAAAGATAGGTTATGTACCTCAAAAAGGAGTGCTATTCTCTGGTACCATTGAAAGTAACTTAAAATATTCAGGTAAAAGTATTACAGACGAAAATATGATAAAGGCTGCAGAGATTGCACAAGCCACTGACTTTATTAAAGGTACTAAGGAGAGTTATAATACTGAAATATCTCAAGGGGGTACTAATGTTTCAGGGGGCCAAAAACAAAGACTTTCTATTGCAAGAGCTATTGCTAAAAAACCAGAGGTATATATTTTTGATGATAGTTTCTCAGCTTTAGATTTTAAGACTGATGCGGCATTACGAAAAGCCCTTAAAAAAGAAACATTAAATAGTACAGTTCTAATTGTAGCTCAAAGAATAAGTACGATTCTACATGCAGAGCAGATAATAGTTTTAGAGGAAGGTAGAATTGCAGGTATTGGAACTCACAATGAGTTAATGAAAACTTGTGATGTGTATAAACAAATAGCACTATCTCAACTTTCAAAGGAGGAGTTAGCTAATGAGTAAGGAGCAAAATATGAAAAAAGGGCCTATGGGTGGTGGAGGACCTATGGGACGTGGACCAATGGGAGGTCCTGGAGAAAAAGCTAAAAACTTTAAGGGCACCATGAAAAAGCTTATTAGTTATCTTAAACCTTTTACTGCATCCATAATAATTGTTATAATATTTGCCGTTGGAAGTGCTGCTTTTTCTATAATTGGACCTAAGGTTTTAGGTAAAGCTACCACTAACATTTTTAAGGGACTTGTAGGTAAGATAACAGGTTCAGGAGTAGGCATAGACTTTGAATATATAGGAAGAATTTTATTATTACTTTTGATTTTATATATAATTAGTACATTATTCTCTTTTGTACAAGGTTTTATAATGTCAGGAGTTACTCAAAAGGTTTCATATAATCTTAGAAAAGAGATTTCTGAAAAAATTAATAGAATGCCTCTTAAATATTTTGATAATAAGACTCATGGTGAAGTTTTATCTAGGATAACAAATGATGTAGATACCGTAAGTCAAAACTTAAACCAAAGTATGACTCAAGTTATAACTTCAATTACTACATTAATTGGAGTACTAATAATGATGATTTCAATAAGTGGTATCATGACAGGGGCAACTCTCCTTATATTGCCAATATCTATGTTTTTAATATCGGTAGTAGTTAAGAAATCTCAAAAACACTTTAGAAATCAACAGAAATATTTAGGAAATGTTAATGGTCAAGTAGAAGAGGTTTATGGAGGTCATAATATAGTTAAGGCCTTTAATGGAGAAGAAGAGGCAATTAGAGAATTTAATAAGTTAAATGATAAATTATACGACTCGGCTTGGAAGTCTCAATTTTTATCTGGAATGATGATGCCTATTATGACCTTTGTAGGAAACATAGGCTATGTAGTAGTATCTATTTTAGGTGGATGGCTGGCTATTAAGAAAACTATTGAAGTTGGAGATATTCAATCCTTCATTCAATATGTAAGATCTTTTAATCAACCAATAGCTCAGTCAGCTCAGATAGCAAATCTAATGCAATCTACAGCAGCGGCGGCAGAAAGAGTTTTTGAATTCTTAGCAGAAGAAGAGGAAGTGCAATTTGCAGAAAACCCTATTAAAATAAAAAATCTGTTATTGTCAGAAGATGAGGGAGAAGAAATTCAAGGTGAAGTAAACTTTGAAAATGTTCACTTTGGGTATAAAGAAGATAAGATTATTATCAATGATTTTTCAGCACATGTAAAACCAGGACAGAAGGTTGCTATAGTTGGACCTACTGGAGCAGGAAAAACTACCATGGTTAAATTGCTTATGAGATTTTACGATGTGAATAGTGGAGCTATCTTAATAGATGGTCATAATATTCAAGATTTCAACCGTCAAGATTTACGTAGTATATTTGGTATGGTACTTCAAGATACTTGGTTATTTAATGGCTCTATTAAGGAAAATATCAGATATGGTAGATTAAATGCCAATGATGAAGAAGTTATTGCTGCAGCTAAGGCTGCCAATGTGGATCACTTTGTAAAAACTTTACCTGATGGATATGATATGATTTTAAATGAAGAAGCTAATAACGTGTCTGCAGGTCAAAAGCAATTACTTACTATAGCTCGTGCAATTCTTGCAGATCCTAAGATTCTAATTTTAGATGAAGCCACTAGTTCTGTAGATACTCGTACTGAGGTTTTAATACAAAAGGCAATGGATAATTTGATGAAGGGTAGAACTAGTTTTGTAATTGCTCATAGATTATCTACTATAAGGGATGCAGATTTAATCCTTGTAATGAAAGATGGAGATATAGTAGAACAAGGAAATCATAATGAGTTACTTGCAGCCAATGGCTTCTATGCAAACTTATATAATAGTCAATTTGAAGACATTAAAGAAGATGTAGTTTAATAACTAAATAAAAAGTAAATAGAGTTTTTTAACTAGGATAGAGTTTATTCCATCTGAAGTTTATTGACATAGTTTTTAAGAACTAGCTTAAATTAAGTAAATTAATTTGAGTTAGTTCTTTTTATTTTAGAGATAAGTATAACCTAGTATTTAGGAAATAATAATAAAGTAATTAATTAAATATATAATAAATATAAGTTCATTTAATATATAAATAATTAATAGACAAATATGAAAAAGATGATATAATTACCATTAATAAATGTGTAATATTAAATATGCTAAAAAATAATTATAGTAAACTGAATAAAATTCATGTTTATTAAATATATGGAATATTAGAAGGAGATTTATCATGAAGGCAAAACAGGTTTTAGATATAGCTCTTTCAGCAGGTGAACTACTTATTAGTAATGGATCAGAATCCTATAGAGTAGAGGAAACTATTGAAAGGATATGTAAAGCATATAATTATAAAAGTGAATGCATAACTACAGGAAAAGGAATTTTTATATCTATTTTAGATGAGGATCAAGAAAAGGTTACATCACTAAAAAAGGTTAGAAGCAAGAGTGTTGATTTATATAGCATAGAGCTAGTAAATAGTTTTTCTCGAAGCATCGAGTCAGAGAAGATTTCCTATGAGGAAGCAATGGAAAGACTAGAAGATATAAGAAAAACGCCTACTTTTAAATTACCTATTAGAGTGTTAGCTGGTGGAATGACTTGTTTTATTTATTCATTATTTTTCAACGGAACAATTTTTGCAGCCTTTATATCTACAATTATTGGTATGATAATATATTATATGGTAGATAAGGTATCCAATGTAGGATTTTTTCAGTTCTTTATCTTCTTTTTCTCAGGATTTCTTATAGCTAGTATAAGTATTTTATTTGAAAATATTATAACTATAGTGAACAAGGACAAGATTATACTAGGGTCTATCATGGTACTATTACCTGGTGTAGCCCTTACTAATGGAATAAAAGATATAATTTATGGTGATTTTACATCAGGAATTTCAAAGGTGGGTGAGGCTGTTTTAATAATTACAGCAATTGGTTCAGGAATTGGTACTGCATTAGCCTTTAGAAATTTTCTAGGAATCTTTTAGATATAATATATTTAGATGAAAGTAGAGGCTATGTTATGATTAGACAAATTGTTTTAGCGTTTTTTGGAAGTGTATTTCCTGCCATATTATTTAATATAGATAGAAAAAAATTAGCTTGGGCTGGGATTTCAGGAACTCTTGCATGGTTAAGCTATTTAATAGTGTTCAACTATGGAGGAAGTGTAATTATTGCTACTTTCATGGGGGCATTTGTAGTAGGAGTTTATAGTGAAGTAATGGCAAGAAGGTTAAAGGCTCCAAGTATGCAGTTTTCAATACCAGGAATATTCCCGTTAGTACCAGGAGTCATGGCCTATAACACAGTATTATATATAGTAGCTCAAAATTATGACCTTGCTTATAGCAGTGCAATGAAAACTATTATAGTAGGTGGAGCTATTGCCTTTGGAATGATGTTATCTTCAACTACTTATAAATTTTTTAGCAAAATTCAAAGAGATATAGAAACAAAGAAAGCAGCACAAAATAAAATAAAATAAAATATTAGGCTATGTTTTAAACTGTTGTTAAAACATAGCCTATATTTAAATTAAGTTTAAATTTATACTTAATTATTGAGCCTTCTTTTCGTTTTCCTTGTTATCTTCAGGGTTACACTTATTATCACACTCTGGTTTTCTCATATGTTTTCCAGGAGTCTTTGTATTTTGTTTTTTCTCATCAGTTTCGTTTAGAGTTGGTTTCTTTTCATCTTCTTTAGGAGCTTTTTCATTCTCAGGCTTAGACTCACTTATAGTTTGCTTCTTTTCATCAGGTTTTTTTGTCTTTTCTTCTTCCTCAATCATAGTTGGTTTCTTTTCCTCAGTGGGTTTTTCATCCTTAGATTTTTCTGCTGGAGTCTCTATAGTAGTCATTTTTTCACTATTAGAATCCATTGATATATTATCATATCCAAAGGCTACAGTAGAAGAAGTCATGATGGCACCAACTAATGTTAGCATAATTAAAGATTTTTTCATTGTAATACACCGTCCTTTTAAAGTATTTACTTAAATTCTTAAGTATGAGTATATTTGATGAGAACAACAAGAATAAGGATAAGCTATTGAAAAATAAAAGGTTTAAGAAAACTCGACTTTAGTTTATCCTTAGAAAGAAAAAATATGTTATTAAAAATTTTCCATTAAAAATGTGGATAATAATAAATTAAAAGTAAATTTGAAAATTATAGTTTTTATGTTATAATGAAGTTAATTTAATAATTATTTAGCTAGGGGTGCCTAATGCTGAGAGAAGCAATAATTGCTTTAACCCTTGAACCTGATGTGGATAATGCCATCGAAGGAAAGCTTTAAAAGATTTTAATAATAGCTTATTTATAAAAATGTTTATAAATATTTATTTTATGAATTCATCTAAAGGCTTACCTTGTGTAAGCCTTTATTTTTTTAGATAAGAATTAATAAAGGTTTGTAAAAAAATATGTAAGCAATTATTTTCTCCTAAAGAAAGGCGCTAAATTATTAAATTAAATAATTATTGTACTTAGGGAGGAAGAAAGTATGAATTTTACAACACAAATGGATGCCGCTAGGAAGGGCATTGTAACAAGAGAGATGGAGATTGTAGCTAAGTCAGAGAATATGGATATTCAAGAGTTAAGGGCTTTAGTAGCGGAAGGAAAGGTAGCTATACCTGCTAATAAAAATCATAAATCCCTTGTACCACAGGGAGTAGGACAAGGTCTCAAAACTAAAATAAATGTAAATTTAGGTATATCCAAAGATTGTGATGATATAGATAAAGAAATGGAAAAGGTAAAAGTTGCTTTAGATATGAAAGCAGAGGCTATTATGGACCTTTCTAATTATGGAAAAACTGCAAAGTTCAGAGAAAAGTTAGTAGAAATGTCTACAGCGATGATTGGAACAGTACCAATGTATGATGTAGTTGGCTTTTATGATAAGGAACTAAAGGATATCTCTGTAGATGAATTCTTTAAAGTAGTAGAAAAGCATGCACAGGATGGAGTAGATTTTGTAACTATCCATGCAGGACTAAACAGGGAAACTATAAATACTTTTAAAAGAAATAAGAGGATTACTAATATAGTTTCAAGGGGAGGATCTCTTTTGTTTGCTTGGATGGAATTAAATCAGAGAGAAAATCCATTCTATGAATATTTTGATAGATTATTAGATATATGTGAAAAATATGATTTAACTTTAAGTTTAGGAGACGCATGTAGACCAGGTTCGATAGCTGATGCCACAGATGCTTCACAAATTAAGGAGCTTATGGTATTAGGTGAGCTTACAAAAAGAGCTTGGGAGAGAAATGTACAAGTTATAATTGAAGGTCCAGGGCACATGGCTATAAATGAAATAGAAGCTAATATGTTACTTCAAAAAAGACTTTGTCACGGAGCACCATTTTATGTTTTAGGACCTTTAGTTACGGATGTAGCTCCAGGTTATGATCATATAACTTCTGCCATTGGTGGAGCTATTGCAGCAAGTTATGGAGCAGACTTTTTATGTTATGTAACTCCAGCAGAACATTTAAGACTTCCAAACCTAGATGATATGAAGGAAGGTATAGTAGCAGTAAAAATTGCAGCTCATGCAGCGGATATTGCTAAAGGAATTAAAGGTGCATCGCAGTGGGATAATGAAATGAGTAAGGCAAGACAGGAACTTGATTGGGAGAAGATGTTTACCTTAGCTTTAGATGAAGAAAAGCCAAGAAAATATAGAAAAGAATCTACACCTCATCATGAAGATAGTTGCACTATGTGTGGTAAAATGTGTTCTATGAGAAATATGAACAAGATTCTTAGTGGAAAAGATATTAACCTTTTAAGAGAAGATGATTAATAATTAATAAAAGGACACTATTAAAAATTAAGCTTTTATTGGTAGTTTAAGCTTAGTAATTTTAAGAGTGTCCTTCTTTATTATACTTTTATGTTTAATAACTTGAATAATATAATTAATAATAAAGGAATAACTGTTTTAAAGTTTAAATTATTAATATATATCTGCAGTTGCTAAGTTCACTGAATTTATTGAATTTAGCATTAATTCATCTTCTAAGGTGTTTATTAACGTAACTTTATCTCTTCCAGATTCTTTAGAGATATATAATTGTTTATCTGCAATTTCAATCATATAGTCAGTTGATCTAAGAGAGGAAAGGTTTCCATAGACCCCACCAATACTAACAGTAATTACAGAACTCTCATTATCATGAGTAGATTTTATTTTTAAGTCCTTAACTTTACAACTTATTAGATTACCTAGGTAAATAGCTTCATCATAGGTTAAATCCTCAGCAAGATATATAAATTCTTCTCCACCGTATCTACCACAAAAATCGTGACGGGAGGTAGAAATGTCTTTTAAACATTGAGCAATACTAGCAAGACATTTATCACCATGCATATGACCCCAATAATCATTATATAATTTAAAGTTATCTACATCTATCATAAATAAAACCATATTATTTTTATTGAGTTTAGAATATTTCCATAGTCTACTAAACATTTGGTCAATGGCATGTCTATTTGAAATTTTAGTAAGAGAATCTTTCAATGCTTTAAATCGTAAATTCTTATTCTCATTTTTCATATATTGTAGCCTTTTATTTTGGGATTCTATTTCCATTTCTAGTTTTTGATTTATTATTTTAATTTGTTCTAATTCTTCAGCTTCTATAGCATGATTACATTGAATTCTTATAATTTCTAGTTTAGATTTCATAGTAGATGAAGAAACTTCTTCTTCTGAAAGGTGGTACTGCCTGTAATATTCTAAGGCTGTTTTAAAATCTCCTAATGATTCGTAGTATTTAGAAAGCTGCAAATGTATTTTACTAAGCTTATGTTTGGAATTAAGTTCCTCAGCACAATGTATAGCTTTATTTAAATATTCTATAGCATCACCAGAAGAAGTGGAAAGCTTTAAAAAACCAATGTTAAAGTATAAATCTATGATATAAAATTTGTTACTAATGGTTTCTAAGTGTTCTAAGGATTTATTATAGTATTCCATGGCTTTATCAAACTCTTTATTTCTAAAGTGAATGAAACCAATATTATTTTCTATTTCACCTAGGAGTATAAAGTTATTAAATTCAATAGCTATATCATAGCTTTCAAAAAATATTTTTAAAGCTTTATGGTAATTATTCTTCTCTAGAAGAACTTGTCCTATATTAAATAAAATAGATGCAGATAGTGAAGTATAATTAAATTTTTTAGCTTTAGCTAAAGCTTTCTCATAATATTTCAAGGCTTTATTATATTGGGTAGTTATCCTGTGAATCTCTGCCATATTATTAAGGGAACAGGTGTGAATAAAGCTATGTTTATCATCAATACACAAATCTAGAACTCTAAGACAATTTATTAAAGAATCCTCATAAAGTCCAACGTGAAAATATGCGCAACTTAAAAGATTTAAAGCTACAACAATGCCTTCCTCTTCATTTAATTCCATAAATATATCTAGAGCATGATGACCATATTCTACCCAGTTGGCAAGATTTGATAGTGATCTGTAAATTAAAGCAAAATTAATAAAGCAATAGCCCATTGCAGATTTATTATTAAACGCTTCAGCTAATTTTAATGCTTCTTTTGTTATTTCATAAGCTTTTCTAGGATCGCTATGTACAATAGTGTTTCCATCATCAATAAGTTTAAAAAGTTCTTTTGAGTTATTATCCATACTAAACAACCTACTTTTCTTAGAATAGTTTAATTATAATTTGAATTTAAACTTATAACTGATTAACCAATGAATTTTTAACCTTGCGGTTACAATAATATAATAACATAAAATTAGATGAAAAATAATAAAAAATTATATGTTACATAAAAATTACTTAGAGAATTTAAGTAATATAAGTCTAAATAAGTAATTATATGTTACATTTAATTTACTTGTTATTAGTCACAATATTTTTTTAATCTTTCAAAATCTAGAATAACTATTTTTTTAGATGTGCTTGCTAATATTCCTTGGGATTTTAACTCATTAAGAACTCTAGTAACGGTAACTCTAGAGCAGCCGATTAAATTTCCTAATCCTTCATGGGTAAGCGGGAGACTTAGTTCAATTGGATCATTACATTTAGAATAATTATTTATAGTTTGAGCAACAATTCTACAAAGAGCAGAGCAAATTTGAGCTCGTGGTGATCTCTTTAAAAGGTCTCCCATCTGAAATAAAGAAATTTGATATTTTCTTAATATACTTTGAAGAAAATACTCATAATTTTTAGGTTTATCATTTAAATAATTATATAAAGTTTCATAATCAATAAATGAGATTGAAGTATCTTCTAATGTAACTGGAGTAATGCCTATATGAGAGTGATGAAATAAACTTTCCTCCCCATATATTTCTCCTGGTATTAAAAAAAATAAAATTTTTTCAAGACCATTTTTAGTATAGATACAAACCTTCACTTTTCCTTCAGTAACTATTGAGAGTTTACCCCCAGGAAAGTAATCTATATGCTCATTTTTTTTATAATGTTTTATAATTCCTAAAGGAGCAAGTTCTTCAAGAAAAAAGGTTCTCATTTTTTCTTGTGGAATATGTTTAAAGTATTCTTCATACATATATTAAATCATCCTTTTCAATTTAATAGAGTAATAAGTAATGTTTATGTTAAATCTTAAAAAACGTCTATAGTATAATATAATTCCTCATATTATAGGAATTATTTTTAAACTAAATTTTATTCATTAGTATTATTTTTGTTATTAATAGTAGATTCATTTTGTGGAGTAACAGTAGCAATAGTTGATAGGTTTGTACCTATAGCTTGAAAAAGATTTCCTAATAGATTAATTTCATCAGAAGTTCTATTTTTAGCTATATATAGAGAGAGAACAGCAGCTGCTACAACTAATTCTTCGGGGTTTAGATTATAAGACATAAATTCACCTTAAGAAAATAATTATTATTTTATATATTATGCAATAGAAATAGAGATGTCAATAAATTTAAATATAATTTTAGTTTATTGCAATAAAAAATCTATCAAATAAATGATAGATTTTTCTACTTGTATTATTATAGGCTATTCATATACTTTTTCCAGTCTCCATGATGAATATAGATTGCATGGGAATTAAAGTTTTTATCATTGCCATCTACGTATTTATATACATAACAATTTTCAATAGCCTTTGTTTCAAGATTTTTGACATTTATAGTAGTTCTTATATATTCATTGATTGATATATCTTCAAAGGATCTGAATCCTTCCATTTGATCTAAGGAAACTATATCTTCATAAAAATCTTTTAGTGTCATAATTTCTCCAATAACAGTATCTTCTCCATCTAGTAAAGCAGGGTATCCCTTGTGAGGAAGATGGAAAAGCTTTCCCCTTACTTCGCCTAGAGAAGCTGGAGATACTTTATTTTTTAAGTATTTATCATAGTTAAAGAAACCTTCTCTTAAGCTTCCATATACAAATACTTTTTTTTCTTCTGTTGGGTATGTCATTAGCAGATTGTACCTCCTATAGTTTTAATGTCTTCATTTCCATTATTAACTAGGGCTTCTATACAAAGCTCAAGACATTTTGAAATATCTTGAAGATTCATATAAGGTGTATTTGGCTTTGTAACCACTTGATTTGGTATATATGGAACGTGAATAAATCCACCTTTCATATGAGAGTACTTTTTATCGATAAGATAAAGTAATCCATACATTATATGGTTACAAACAAATGTTCCAGCAGTATTAGAAATTGCAGAAGGATAGCCATTATCTACCATGTTTTTAACCATTGCTTTTATAGGTAAGTTAGAGAAATAAGCATTTTCTCCATCTTCTTTAATTTTTATATCTATTGGTTGATTTCCTTCGTTATCTTTAATTCTAGCATCATCTATATTAATAGCAACTCTCTCCGGCATAACTGCAAATCTACCACCTGCTTGTCCGATGCAAATAACTGCATCTGGGTTATGATTTTTGATAGAGCTTTCAAGGGCCTCTATTGATTTATTAAAGACAGTAGGAATTTCTACCTTTATAACTTCTACGCCAGCGATATTATTAGGAAGTAATTTTACTGCTTCAAGAGCTGGATTTATAGGTTCTCCTCCAAAGGGATCAAAACCACTTATTAAAACTTTCATATATATATTTAATGAAGCATTAGCTTCATTAAAATTCACCTCCTTTAGTTATATCTTATATAAACTTTTAAAATGCTAAGAAATACATTAAAACTATGTGTGCTATTAGTAATGTCATAGCCACAGGAAATTGGCGTTTAATAATTGCATTTTTGTCGTCAATTTCTAGAAGAGCTGCAGGCATAATATTAAAATTAGCTCCCATTGGTGACATTAGTGTTCCACAATATCCAGCAGTAAGAGCTAAGGCACCAGCAACTACTGGATTAGCCCCCTGTGCAAATACAAATGGAATTCCAATACCAGCAGTGATAACTGCAAATGCAGCAAAGGCATTTCCCATAATCATTGTAAAGATAGCCATACCAATGCAGTAAGCAGCTACTCCAATTAAAAGATTTCCTTCAGGTATGAAGCTTGATATACCATTAGCAATAACAGTACCAACTCCAGCAGCTGTAAATAGTGAGCCTAATGCAGTAAGAAGTTGAGGCAAGATACTTACAGGTCCAACAGAGTCAATCATTCTAGCTCCATCCTCTAAAATGAACTTTGGATTAGCTTTTGTGATAATTAAGGTTGCAATAGTTGCTATCACAGCAGCTATACCAATAGCAGCTGTTCCGCTAATAGAGGTAAATTGTGCTATTCCTAGAGCTACAATTGCGATTACTAGAGGTGGTAAGAAAACTTTATTTTTAAGTTTTCCAGATTGAGTTTTAGCAAACTCTCCATCGAGGGGTTTGGTAGGTAGCATTTTAACTTGCTTAGAAACGGTCAAGAAACCTAAGGCTATTATTAAAATCCCAACTATATTAGCTGGGATATAAGGTCCAGCTATGAATATAATACCTAGAATTGACCAAAATATTGAAGTACCAATTCTAGCTTTATGATCTTTATTTGTAAATGTATAAACTGATAGGGAAATCATTAGGAAGCCCACTAAGGCATAAAAGATTTCCAATAAAAAATTTGATAGTGCTGCCATATCCATAATCGATTCCTCCTTTAATTATCTTTTTTAGAATATTTCTTAATTAATGATTTATCTAATAAATGATTTTGTACTAATACCATTATAAATAGTATTACAGCTATTGGGATAGAAGCTTTAGCTACATCAAGAGAATCTACTACATAGCCTTGTTCCTGAAGTGTACTGGTTATTAGAAGTACTCCTGAGCTAGCCATAAATAAGTTTTGTCCAAAGAAGTTACCATAGTTGTCCATAGCTGCAGAAGAAGCCTTAATTCTATCCTCATCTTCCTTATCAATTTCTCCAAAGTTACTAACGGCAGCACCTTGTGCCATAGGGTTAACAAGAGGTCTAACAAATTGAGGATGTCCACTCATTCTAATAGAAAGGGCAGCTGCCACTTGTCTAACTAGGGCATAGACACTTAATAGCTTTCCAGCAGAAAGAGATTTAGCATTACTTATAAGAGTTGCAGCTCTTTCTTTAAGTCCATATCTTTCACACATACCAATTACAGGTAATGTTAATATGAATAATGTTATGGCTCTTTGAGATACAAAAGTTTGTCCTAGAGTAGTCAATATTTCGTTAATACTCAAACCAGCAACGAGCCCTGTTAAAACCCCCGCAGAAAGAACCACAGCAATAGTATCGAGTTTTAACGTAAAACCAATGATAACAATTATAATACCGATTAATTTGATCATTATTATCCTTCCTCCCATGAATTTATATAATTTTTTAAAATTATACACTATTATGAAAAGTAAATATGTATACAGGTATACAAAGAACGGATAAATATTAGGTATAGATGAGGTTGATTGGATAAAAATAAAATTTAATCATTATGCATCAATAACTATTTTTATCCATATTGTATTAGTAGTTGTAGTATGATAATATTAGTCTAGTAAAATGGAATAATTAATATTTATAGCATATTTTTAGGGAGATGATAAGAGTATGGGAAAAATTATACTTACCATAGTAATAACAGTATTGATGCTCCTATTTGCAATTTTCTATTTTGGAGGTATCATATTTGTTACTTTTGCAGAAGGAATAAAGTTATTGCCAATAATTTTGCTTTTAATTGCCATAGGTATAGCAGGAGCAATTATTTATAATATGATAGAAAGAATAAAAGAAATAAAAGGGGGAGACGAAAATGATATTAGTAAATACTAATTACATTGCAGGAAAAGAGTTAGAAATGTTAGGAATGGTTAAAGGGTCAGTGGTGTGGTCTAAAAATATAGGTAAGGACATTCTTAGTGGTCTTAAAACCGTTGTAGGTGGAGAGATAAAAGGCTATACAGAAATGATGAATGAAGCTAGAGCCATATCTACAAAGCGTATGGCTGACGAAGCAGAAACTATGGGTGCTGATGCTATAGTAAATATAAGGTATGCAACAAGCTCAATAATGAATGGTACATCTGAAGTTATTTGTTATGGAACTGCAGTAAAATTTAAATAAAATTATCTGAGATAGACTGAGTCAAATAAAAAATTTTGACTCAGTCTTTATTATTTATTGCAAAAATAATGTTTTAATACGACCTTTAAAGAAGGACTACTAATATTCCTATAGCTTGTATATTATAATAATGTAATTTTAAATAGAGGCTAGAAATAAAAAATTTAAATCTTTTTGTATAAATAAGCGTATATAAATAAAGGATATTTCTTAAGATATAGGTATTAAGATTTAAAGTATGAGTAGAGAGTTAATACGTTCTTATATAACGATCTTCACTAAAGTACAACGACTTCTAAGTATCAAAAATACTGATACTTAGAAGTCTGTTAGTAAGCTTCAGTGGGAGAAAACTCCATCTTAAGCAAAGAACTCTATTTATATGAAATATGGAGGTATATATATGAAAAAGAATAAATTTAAATTGTTATGTAGTACTTTAGTTTTAACTACGGTGGTACTTTTTTCAGGGTGTAATAATATAAATGCAGGTGAAAGTGAAAAAGAGGAGGAAACTGTTGAAGTAGGAAATACAGAAAATCAAGATAATGATGAAGTTTCAGCAAGCACAGAAGATAAAGGGGGGATTATTAAAAAACCTAGTGATTTTGCGAGGGAGCTTGAGTTTAAGGATAGTTATGAAAGATCTCCATATTATAATTCAAGTAAAAAATATCCTATTATCACTATTTGCAAATCAAAAGAATGTTTAAGGGAGCATGAAGGGAAAGTAAAAGGACTTACTGTAAGTATGCTGTCATGTGTAAATGAAAACCGTGACGTAGATGCAAGCAAATATGATGATGAGTTTTTTTCTAAAAAAGCTTTAATTATTGTAACACTAGATGAATCAAGTGGATCTGTGAGGCATAAAGTAAAAAAGGTAATTAAAGAGGGCAATGAAATTTCTATAGCGATTGAGAGAATGGTTCCTGGAATTGGAACTGCAGATATGGCAGAATGGAATATATATATTGAGTTAAATACTGAAGACGTAGATGAAAATGATATAGTGAATCTTGGTTTGATTAAAGGTCTAAACTAGTTTTTAAATTTATGGTGAGCATGTAATTATATTAAGATTCATGCTCACCATTTTTTATGTAATTATTTATAGTTCATATTTCTTTTATAGTTGGAAATTATAGAAAAGGTGAATTACTTTAAAATAAATGCGCTATAAAGATGTAAAAAGGTATATAATAAAAGGTAGAGTAAATTTATTGAAAAAGGAAGAAATTTTAATTAGGAGAATTGTGAGAATGAAGTTTGATTTAGAGTTGAGAGAGATAAAGGATATATGTGGAAATGTTATTTTTAATAGAGCCATGGATATGTACCTTAGAAATAAAGTTAGAAGTATAAGGATCAATGAAAACTCTATAAATATATTATCAGTTACAGCCATAGTACAGTCAGCCTATGATGTAAATAATTATAAAACTAGTGTACTTATAAATAATAAAAATTTTAAATTATATCCCAACTGTAGTTGTGAAGCTTTTAGTCAATATCATATGTGTAAGCATGTAGGAGCTGTACTTATAAAGTTAAATAAGGAAGGTGTAAGAGGCAGGGGTATAAATATTCCTAAGTCTGGAGAAGAAGAGCTTCTTGAAACCTATAAAAGTACCTTTGACAAGGCTATTAGAGGAGTTAAGAAAGAACCTCTAAATATGGATATTACCTTAGTGGTAGAGGATGAGCACTACGGAAGTAAGAAAAAAAGTTTTTATTTAGAGTTAAAGATAGGAACTAGTAGATTATATGTGGTAAAAAATATTCGTGAACTTATGGAGTGCATGTATACAAGTGGTGGAACTATTAATTTTGGAAAAGAGCTTCAGTATAATAACACTAAATATATGTTTAAAGATAAGGATCAAGAAATCATGAATATTATAAAGGAAATTTATGATTTAAATTTAGAAGTAATGAATAGGGTATATACTAATCGTTCTGTATTCTTTAGTGGGAAAAGGGTATTTCTTTCAGAAGGACAACTTAAAAATATTCTAACCATTAAAAATGGGAAGACTATCAATTTAGATTATAAGGGAGAGCATTATAAAGATATAACTGTTTCATTAGGAAACATGCCTACTAGTTTTTATATGTTTATGAAGGGAGAAAATCTAAATATAGATATGAATGGTGAAATCTCACAGGCCATTTGTGAGAATACAGGACTTTATTATTTAAATAATACTTTATATCTATTGTCTGAAAAGGAAAAAAGTGATTTTACTCCACTTCATAGAGCATTTATGAAATCAAAAAATAATACTATATCCTTTAAAAAAAGTAGTATTAATGATGTGGCAAATTTTCTTCTACCTAAATTAAAGAGTATAAGCCCCATTGTTATTAAAGATGAAAGTGTAAAGGAACTTATAAAGGAGGAGCCTTTAGTAACAGAATTTTACTTAGATAAGGATAAAGATAGAGTAACTTGTGATGTGAAGTTTAATTATGGAGAAGAAAGCTTTTATTATAATTTAGAAAATGAAAGTAAAAATATCAAAGAAGAAAATCAACAATTATTAAATGAAAAAGAAGTGGGCGTATCTGAAGATATTAGTGAAGATATAATTATTAGAGATTTAGTGAAGGAAAGAAAGACTATAGAGAAGCTTAATGGACTTGGATTTAAAAATATAGATAAAAGTTTTTATATTGAAAATGAAGATGAATTAGTAGAGTTTTTAACCTATGGTGTGGAGGAATTAGCTGAGGTAGGAGAGGTTTACTACTCTGATAGCTTTAAGGAGATAAAAATATTAACGCCTAAATCCTTTAATTCTAGCATTAGATTAAATGATTCAGATCTTTTAGAGTTTAATTTTAATATTGAAGGAATTTCTAAAGAAGAATTGAAGGCAACTTTAACTTCAGTTAAACAGAAGAAAAAATACTATAAACTAAAGAATGGTTCTATAATTCCACTTCAGGGAAGTGAATTTAAAGATATTTATTCTGTTATTGATAACTTTGATATATCAATTTCAAAGTTAGCTAGTGGAAGTGTAGAAATACCTAAGTATGCATCCTTATATATAGATGAAAAGATCAATAAGGGGGCATTGAATTTTGTTACAAGAAATAAAGGCTTTAAAAATCTTATAGATAATATAAAAGATGTAAAAAGTAATGAATATAAGGTTCCAGAAGAACAAGGTGAAGTATTAAGAACTTATCAAGAAATTGGATTTAAGTGGTTTAAGACCTTATCTCAATGTGGATTTGGTGGAATTCTAGGAGATGAGATGGGACTTGGTAAAACCCTTCAAGCTATAACATTTATAAATTCAGAAAAACAAGAAGGAAATTTGAGAAATAAGGCACTAATTGTATGTCCCACTTCATTAGTTTATAACTGGGTTATGGAATTTGAAAAATTTTCTAAGGGTCTAAGGATTGTAGCTGTAAGTGGAAATAAAGCAGAGCGAGAAATATTAATAGAAAACATAGAGGAGTACGATGTAATAATTACGTCTTATGCATTAATAAGAAGGGATTTTGAATATTATGAGAAGATGAAATTTGATATTTGTATTATCGATGAAGCACAATATATTAAGAATCCAACTTCTTTAAATGCAGAATCTGTGAAGTCAATTCAAGCTAAGAGTAAATTTGCTATGACAGGAACACCAATAGAGAACTCACTTACAGAACTTTGGTCTATTTTTGATTTTATAATGCCTGGATATTTAAAAACCCATGGAAAGTTTAATAAAAACTTTGAATTGCCTATAGTAAAAGAAAAGAATGATAAAGCTTTAGAGGAATTATTGAAGCTTATAAAACCATTTATTTTAAGAAGATTTAAAAGGGATGTAGCTCTTGAACTACCACCAAAGATAGAACATAAAATAGTGGTGGACATGACTTCAGAACAGAAAAAACTATACTATTCTTATGTAGATGCCTATAAAGAAGAGATGGAGCAGGAAATAAAGGAAAAAGGCTTTAACAAAAGTAGGATGAAGATACTGTCACTTATTACTAGACTTAGACAAATTTGTTGTGATCCCGCTTCCTTTATAGAAAATTATAAAGGTGATAGTGGAAAGTATCATGCTCTTTATGATATTTTAGAAGAAGCTTTAGAGAATAATCATAAGGTACTATTATTTTCTCAGTTTACTACAATTCTAGGGAGTATAAGAGAAAAGTTAAATAAAAAGGGCATAAACACTATGTATTTAGATGGTTCTGTTCCATCTAAAGATAGGATGAATTTAGTTAAAGAGTTTAATGAGGGGGAATCATCAGTATTTTTAATTTCTTTAAAGGCTGGGGGAACAGGAATTAATCTTACATCAGCTGATATGGTAATACATTTTGATCCATGGTGGAATCCAGCAGTGGAAGAACAGGCTGAAGATAGAGCTCATAGAATTGGACAAAAGAATACTGTGGAGGTAATAAAACTTATAGCCAAGGGAACTATAGAGGAGAAAATTTACAATATACAAGAAAAGAAAAAAGAAATCATAGATAAAGTAATAGATGGAGAAGAACATACGGAATTGACCTTATCTTCTATGAATGAAAAGGAACTAGAAGAGTTATTTTCATAATGAAATTCTATATGAAAAGTGTTTACTACAGCGTATTTTAAGAAGATAATTACCAATTAATTATATTTAGATAATGAAATTTTTAGCTTGTCGAAATAAATCATTGAAAATATAAGGGATATGAAGTATAATTATATTGTGAAGAATAGTGTTTAGATATAAGGTACTTAAAGTTTACAACATGAGAATTTAAAGGTTAAGAATTATCTTAGCCATAATTATATGTTATGTAATAAATATATTAAGATGTATTTTGCAAGGTTAAGATTTTTCTAACCTTGCATTAGTACTTAAATAGACAATTTAATTTAGAAGGGAGATACTACATGGGTAGACAAAATGCACTAGGTGAAGAAAAAATCACAAAATTATTACTTAAGTTTTCTATACCAGCCATCATTGGGATGTTGGTTAACGCACTATATAATATTATAGATAGAATGTTTATAGGACACATTCCAGAGGTAGGAAATTTAGCAATTACAGGTATTGGAGTAACTATGCCAATATCAACTATTATATTAGGCTTTGGTATGTTAGTTGGAATAGGTACTGCTACTACTATTTCCATTAGATTAGGACAAAATAAGAAAGAAGAAGCAGAGAAGATTCTAGGAAATGCTTTTACTTTAATTATAATCATTAGTTTAGCTATAACAGCTATAGGATTAATCTGGGGAAAGGATATACTAAGAATGTTTGGAGCTAGTTCAAACACCCTAGTATATGCTGAAGAATACATGCAGATTATATTTATAGGTACTATATTTAACATGTTAAGTTTTGGACTTAACCATACCATAAGAGCTAGTGGAAGTCCTAATATAGCCATGGCATCTATGCTTATAGGTGCAATTACAAATATAATTCTTGACCCAATATTTATATTTACATTAGGAATGGGAGTTAAAGGAGGAGCTATAGCCACAGTAATAGCTCAAATTGCTTCAGCTATATGGGGAGTAAGTTTCTTTTTAAGGGGAAATGCTAATCTTAGAGTTAAAGTTAAAAACTTTAAGCTAGAAAAAAAGTTGATACTAGCTATATTTGCTATAGGTATGTCGCCATTTAGTATGCAAATTGCTGCAAGTATAGTTCAAGTAATATCAAACAATGCTTTAAGGAGTTATGGTGGAGATTTAGCCATAGGAGCAATGACTATAATAAGTAGCATAACTATGATAATTCTTATGCCGATTTTTGGATTAAATCAAGGAGTACAGCCTATTATTGGATATAATTATGGAGCTAAAAAATATGATAGAGTTAAGGAGGCTATAAAGTATCCTCAAATAGCAGCTTTAATTATTGCTACCATAGGATTTTTAATGGTAGAACTTATTCCAGGAGTTTTAGTAAAGTCATTTAACTCAGATCCACATCTACTTTCAATAACAAAGTATGGAATGAGAATTTTCCTTTCTATGATTATTTTTGTAGGGCCGCAGATTATAAGAACTAATTACTTCTCTTGTATTGGAAAAGCTAAGAAATCCATGTTCTTAAGTTTATTAAGACAAGTAATACTTTTAATACCATGTATTATAATTCTTCCTTTGATACCACTTCCTAATGGAGAAACTCTTGGATTAACAGGAGTATGGTTGGCGGGGCCAACTAGTGATTTTATATCTGTTATAATCACTAACTTTATCTTTAAACATGAAATAAAGAAGTTAGATAATCCTAACTCAGAAGATGGAGAAGTTATGGGAGAGGCCATTTAAGTTTCTCAACTTAGATAAATGAAAAAACTGTTAGCATAATAGTATGTTAACAGTTTTTTTATATTAAAAAGTCTTTATATTTTAATTATACGTCGTGTAGCTTTTAAACTATAGAAATACCACCTTCAACAAGAATATGTTGAGAAGTTACGTAGCTAGAAGCATCTGATGATAGATAAATAATTGTTCCATTAAGTTCACCTTTTTTACCTGGTCTTCCAGCAGGAGAAATAGCATTGTAAGCTCTAAGAAAAGGTTCATGCTTAAAAAGAGTATTTTCTGTCATCTCAGATTCAAAAAGGCCAGGACCTATAGAATTAACTGTAATATTATCTTGCATATAGCTTGCAGCCATACCCATAGTTAAGCCTCTAACAGCTGCTTTAGAAGTATTGTAGGAGTGACGGAAAAGAGAAGGATCTTTGTCTGCAATAACAGCATTTATAGAAGCTATGTTAACAATTTTACCATATTTCCTGTCTCTCATATGAGGAACTACATATTTACTCATTAAGAAAATTCCCTTAACGTTAATGTCCATAACTTTATCCCAAGCTTCAACAGACATGTTTTCAACAGAACCTGCAGTTGCAACTCCTGCGTTATTAAGAAGGATATCAATTTGTCCAAAGTGCTTAATAACTTCGTCTATTGCTGCTATAACACTTTCTTCATTAGCAACATCACATTGAACAGCTAGAGCTTTTCCACCATTATTTTCAATTTCTTTAACTACATTATCAAGTTTATCTTTTCTTCTTGCAAGTAGTGCAACACTAGCTCCATATTCAGCATAAGCTCTAGCGGCATCAGCTCCTAGTCCACTAGAAGCACCTGTAACTATAGCAACTTTACCAGTAAGATTGAATAAATTGTTCATAACATCAAATCCTTTCTAAAATATAAATCTCTTGTAAATATTATCAATAAACAAATATTATTAATAGATATTTACTTGCTATAATAATATAGTAGCATAACTTCAACAAATTGTAAATTAATTAATTATTTAACAAGGTGCTTTAATACTAATTTATAATTAGTATTATGCTAATCTGAGAGATTAATTGTCATGCAGTTGTAGATTTATCATACAAAATATTCTATAATTTTAATATACTCTCAAGTATAAGACGTTAGTCTTGAGGAATATGAATGATTAATATTTGTAGAGCTAAAGTAGAGGAAGAAAGTATTTTAAGTAATATTGCTATAAATTCGGAAGCATATTGGGGTTATGGTGAAGAATATATGAAAAGTTATAAAAACACTTATGGTGTAAGTGAAAACTATATAAAGGAGGAGTAGAATTGAAATTAAAAAATAAAACTTTTTTAGGAATCTGCTTAATACTATTATTATGCAGTTTTAGTGGTTGTACATTGGATACAGGGAAAGCAGATGTTTATGATAATAATGAAAAAATTGCAAAAGATGGAGATAGCTATAGCTATGTAGGTAGGAATGAATCGGGTTCTAAAAATGAAATTACCGTTAAATATGGGAAGTTTTCAGGAGCAGATACAATTTGGAATATAGAATCAGAGGGACAAAGTGAAATTACCATTAAATATGATTCAAAGGTTGAAAGTGGTGATTTTAAAGGGGTTTTAATTAGTCCAGAAAAACAGGTGGAGGATATACTAGTAGGCACTAAAACTGGAGAAAGAACAATAAAATTAATAGAGGGAAAATATAGATTTAAATTTGTAGGAAATAAAGCAAAGGGAAAGATTGAAATTTCAATTAAAACTGAAGAGGATGAACAGGTTAAGATAAGAAAAGTAGATAATGACTAATATTAAATCGTTTATAAGGGACATATGAAAATAATTAAGTTAGAAATCTTAGTTAATTTCCATATAGTCCTTATTTATATTATTACAGTTATACTAACATAGAAAATTCATTATATAATTCTATTCTGATATTAAAGAAATCTTTTGTTTTATCAATGGTATTATCTTATTTACATTTTCTTTACCAGTATATATCACACGGATAACACCTTTTCCTTTACAAGCATAGATTTCGTATCCATCACTTGTTTTATGAACAATTAAAAGATCTAGCTCATCATCATGTAAAATAGGAGGCGTAGTATCATCCGTTCTTGAGTCATCACCATCCTCCCATAATTCTAAGAGTAGTTTTTGGGACATGGATTTAAATCTTACTTGATATACTTCATTATTTAGTATAGCATCATGAGATTTTAAATAGGTTGTAGTAGGATTAGTCATTATAGCCCCCATTTCAAAACTAGTATACTTTAATGGAGCAAAAAAGGTTTTTTTCAAATTGTAGTGACGTTCATAATTAACTTCCTCAGAAGTGGAAATTGGAGTTTCTTCTAAGGTTTCTGAGTTTTCTATTTCCTTTAGTCTTATAATTGCCATGGAAGTCGTATCATCAGGAATAGTTTTTTCATCATCATAACCTGTAAACAATGATGTGAAGGTTAAAACTACTAAAGTTATTGAAAGTAGAATTAGACAAGAACTAATAAAAATAGATACTATATAATTAGACTTCCAAGGTGCATTATGATCCACAGAAGTTCCTTGTAAAGGGCACTTTCTAAGTTTGCCTATATATATAATTTCAAACAATCCATTAATAAAGGTTGAAATAATTATTAATTGGGAAAGAAGTTCTAGAAAACTCATATTTACTAAAACACTAACGTATCTTTTATCAATAAACATAGGGATAACTGCATAAAATGCAAATAGAATTGCAAAAGAAATAAGAAGTTGTGTTAAAGCTTTTTTATAAAAGGGTTTTAATAGCTGTGCATATTCTTCGGGGATAATATGAACCTCTGTGGTATTGAATTCATAGGGTGATGAGAAAATATGAAAATTGTTATAGTTTGTAACATATTCCCATCCATGAGCTTTATACATTCTAATTTGTTCTTCTCCCAATTCATTCTTTTCCTTAGACATTTCTATTCTATAGTACATATCCCTAGGTTCATCTTTATTAAATTTGGCGAAATATTTCCCCATTTTTTCTATGAAAAGTCCTCTTTTAGCCATGGAATTAAGCCAGCTTTCGGTAACACCAATTTTCCAAGGAGAGCCTGGTTTAAATTTATAAACAGATTTACTCAAAATTAAATCCTCCTAAAAACATGGATAATATATTACATATTAAATAAATTATACCAGTAAATTTGATAGAAGTTAATCTAAAGTTAATGAAAGTCTATTATTGTTCTTAAAAAATTATGAGTTTATGAAATGTACATTTATTATTTCAAATTTCTTAATACTTTTTTAGACAAATAAGTAAATCTGTATAATTACATTTTAATTGTATTAAACTATAATAATAAATAAGCAATCTTCATTAATTAATTTAACTAGAAAGTTGAGGTAATTATTATGAGTAAAAAATCAAATAAAAGTAGCATAAATCCTTTAGTGGCTATAGGAGCTATAGCAGGGGCAGCAACAATAGCTACTTTAGGAGCTAAAAAACTTAAGAACAAATCACAAAGTCAAGAGACGGAAATTGAATATATAGATCATTCAGGAAAACAAGTTTACTTTGTTGGAGGAGGTTTAGCTTCTTTAGCAGGAGCAGCTTATCTTGTACGAGACTGTAATTTTAAAGGCGAAAACATTCATATTATAGAGGGAATGCAAATTCTTGGTGGTAGCAATGATGGTGCTGGAGATGTACAAAATGGTTTCCTATGTCGTGGTGGTAGAATGCTAAATGAAGAAACTTATGAAAATTTTTGGGAACTATTTTCAAGCATTCCATCTTTAGATATGGTAGGTAAAAGTGTTACAGAAGAAATACTTAACTTTGACCATTTACATCCAACTCATGCTCAAGCTCGTTTAGTAGATAAGTATGGTGTAATTCAAGATGTAAAAAGCATGGGATTCAACAATGAAGATCGTATGGCTCTTGGTAAATTAATGATTACTCCAGAAGAAAGTTTAGATGATATGACTATAGAGCAATGGTTTAGTCATACCCCTCATTTCTTTGAGACTAACTTCTGGTATATGTGGCAAACAACCTTTGCTTTCCAAAAATGGTCTAGTCTGTTTGAATTAAAGCGTTATATGAATCGTATGATTTTTGAATTCTCTCGTATAGAAACACTAGAAGGAGTTACTCGTACACCATATAACCAATACGAATCTGTGATTTTACCAATAAAGGCATATCTAGATGAACATGGAGTTGATTTTAGTATAAATGCAACGGTAACAGATTTAGATTTTAGACCAGGTAATGAAATTACAGTAACAGCTATTCATGTAGAAGATGGAAATGGAGAAAGAGTTATTGAACTAAATGAAGGTGATGTTTGTATCATGACTAATGGTTGTATGACTGATAGTGCAACTTTAGGTGATCTTCATACACCGGCAGCTTTTGACCCTAGTGCTCCAATCTCAGGTGAGCTTTGGAGAAAAGTTGCTAATAAAAAACCAGGACTTGGTAATCCGGATCCTTTCTTTAATCATCCGGATGAAACTAACTGGGAAAGCTTCACTGTAACTTGTAAAGGAAATAAACTATTAAAATTAATAGAGCAGATTTCTACTAATATTCCAGGTAGTGGTGCTTTGATGACTTTTAAAGATTCTAATTGGTTAATGAGTATTGTAGTTGCAGCTCAACCACACTTTAAAGCTCAAACAATGGATACAACTATTTTCTGGGGTTATGGGTTATATACAGATAAAGTTGGAGATTATGTAAAGAAACCAATGCGAGACTGTACTGGTGAAGAAATGTTAATAGAACTTTTACATCATTTACATTTAGAAGATCAGATAGATGAAATTATGGAAGATGTGGTGAATGTTATTCCATGCATGATGCCTTATATAGATTCTCAATTCCAACCTCGTAAGATGTCTGATCGACCAAAGGTTGTACCAGAAGGATCAACTAACTTTGCTATGATTAGTCAATTCGTTGAAATACCAGAGGACATGGTATTTACTGAAGAATATTCAGTACGTGCAGCAAGAATTGCAGTATATACTTTATTCAAAGTGAAGAATAAGAAAATCTGTCCGGTAACTCCATATAAAAAGAATCCTAGGATACTAAAAGAAGCTTTAAAAACTTCTTATAGATAAACAGATTATCCATAGTTCATTAATGGTTATTATGGATAAAAACTTCCACTAAGTCAAAAAAACTAGTAGCTTCATTTGTGCTAAAGCTACTAGTTTTTTATGTTAATATATTTATATTTGAATATGGTATTAATATCCTATACAATAAAATAAAGGAATGAGACTGGGACGAGAGAATTTATTTTATATGAAAGTAGTGATACGAGTGAATGATATTATCTTAATAGCAAAGCATTATTTTAAAGGGTTATCAAAAGAAAATGGTCTAACTACCAGTAAAGTTAGAGCGTTTTCATCAAAGCTATATAAAACTATAGAAGATAAAAGTATTGATAATATTTTTAATATATGTGAACAATTACTTGATGAACATAAATGGGAATTAGGGGTTATTGCATACGATTGGGCTTATAGAGTTAGGAATCAGTATAATAATGACACATTTTTTGTATTTGAAAGTTGGTTAAAGAAGTATGTTACAGGCTGGGGAGATTGTGATGATTTTTGCACACATGCCTTTGGAGAATTATTAAGTCAAAATAATGAACTATTTAAATATGTGATAATTTGGACAAATCATCCAAGCTTTTTTGTGAGACGTGCAGCTGCTGTTATCTTAATTTATCCTATTAAAAAAGATAAGTATCATGGAATCAATCCTTACATAATTTCAGATATGCTTATGAAAGATGAACATCATCTCGTATTGAAAGGGTATGGCTGGATGCTAAAAGTGCTGTCACAGGTTGAAAAGGATAAGGTATATGAGTATTTATTAAAGAATAAAAATATTATGCCACGAGTAGCTTTTAGGTATGCTTTAGAGAAGGTTGATGAAGAAACTAGAAGAAGATTGATGATGAGTTAATATATATTACTATTATTGATAAGGTTATTATACTTAAAATATAAATTTTTAAATCATATTTTTATTTGTTGACATTATCACTAATTAGTGATAAATTTAGATTATGAAAGATATAAAGAAATTAATTAAAGAAAATAACTTAGACCTATCAACTTTAGTCGTATTTACTAGAGCAGAGCATGAAATTCATAAAAGGGAGTTTCAAACTATAAAGGAAACTGGACTTACAGTTGCTCAGTTTGGAGTTTTAGAGGCCTTATACAATAAGGGAGACTTAAAAATATATGAGTTAATAGAAAAAATATTAACTACTTCTGGTAATATAACTGTGGTTATAAAAAATTTAGAGAAGGAAGGATTAGTAAAAAAGATTATAGATCCAGAAGATAAGAGAGTTGCTATAATCTCTATAACAGATAGGGGGAAAAAAATTATTGAAGACATTTTTCCAAAGCATATTAAAAATATTAATAGGATCTTTAGTGTTTTAACGGATGAAGAAAAAATTATATTAAAAAGTATATTAAAGAAATTTAAAAACTTGTAATGAGTTTTTATAAAAATTTATCACTAATTAGTGATAAAATGGAGGTTGTTATGTTAAAGAGAATAGATAGTAATAACATGGGGAAAAGTAACTACGGATGGTTAAAAGGAAATTTTCATTTTTCTTTTGCAGAGTATTTTAAACCAACAAATATTAATTTTGGTGTGCTTAGGGTACTAAATGATGAGGTTATGAAGGCTAATTCAGGATTTGATATTCATCCTCATAATGACATGGAGATTATAACTTACATTGTAAGAGGAGAATTAACTCATGGAGACAGTATGGGCAATATTGGAAGCTTAGAGAGAGGTCAAATGCAATATATGAGTGCTGGCACAGGAGTATACCACAGTGAATTTAATCATAGCAATGAGGATTTAAGGATTCTTCAAATATGGATTATGCCTGATAAGAAAGGATATAAACCTAATTACGGAGATTATAGATTTAATTGGAGAGATAGAACCAACAATTGGCTCCACATGGTATCTGGCACTTTAAAGGATGTACCTATAAATGTTCATCAAGATATAAATGTGTATGCAACTTATTTAGAAAGGGATAAAGAGATATACTTTAATGTAAATAAAGGAAGACAGGCATACTTAGTACAAATTGAAGGTAACTCAGAAATTAATAATGTGCATTTAAATGAACAAGATGCCTTAGAAATAGTTGAAGAAAACATTAAAATTGAAGCTAATGAAAACTCACATTTAATTGTAATAGAAATGAATAAAACAGAAGCACTATATATATGATAACTACAATATAAAATTTAAGAACAAAAATAAAATTATGTCTTGTGTGATGATATATACAAGATAAAAAAGGAGAGAAAGATATGAGTAAAGTATTATACATTAAAGCAAATATTAAGAAGGATGGAGAATCAAGAACTTTTAAGGTATCGGATAGTTTTATAGAGGAGTATAAAAGTAGTAATCCTAATGATGAAATAATTACTTTAGATCTATATAAAGAAAATATAGATTTTCTAAAACCAGAGGATTTAGGAGAAATATTTGGAGCTAAAAATGAAGAAAGTAGGAAGCACCCAATTCTAAAATATGCATATCAATTTGCAGAAGCAGATAAATATGTAATTGCAGCACCAATGTGGAATTTAAGTATTCCTGCAATTTTAAAAGCTTATATAGATTATGTAAGTGTTACAGGAATAACATTTAAGTACACAGCAGAAGGGCCAGTTGGACTTTTAAAGGATAAAAAAGCTGTACACATTGTATCTAGAGGAGGAGAATATGGGGATGCACCATATGAAATGGGGGATAGATATTTAAGAACAATCCTAGGATTCTTTGGAATTCAAGATATGAAGACTATTGCTGTAGAAAGTTTAGATGTTGTTGGGGCAGATGTTGAAGGGAAAGTTGAACAAGGAATAAAAGTAGCTAAGGATACTGCCAAGTTGTTTTAAAATTATATGTGTTAAAAAGCCATAATTAGTTTTATGGCTTTTTTATATGGATTAAATATTAATAAAAAAAGAAATGTATTTACTTTATTACTCTACCATGGTAAAGTAATAAAGTAGTAGATTATAATTAAGTGGGGGGGATAAGCAAATGAGTAAAATATTAAGAAATGTAATAATCTATGGAATTATTGCAGTAATGGCATTATCAATAGCAGGATGTAACAATAAGTCACAGGATGCAATGGATAAGGAAACGCTTATAATTGGTTTTGATGATACTTTTGTTCCTATGGGATTTAAAGATAATAATGGAGAAATAGTAGGTTTTGATATTGATCTTGCAAAGGAAGTATCAAAAAGAATAGGTAAACAAGTAACATTTCAGCCTATTGATTGGTCTATGAAAGAATCAGAACTTAACTCAGGAAAAATAGATCTTATATGGAATGGTTATAGTATAACCAAAGAAAGAAAAGAAAAGGTGAATTTTACAAATCCCTATCTGGAAAATAGACAAGTTATAATAACTTTAGTGAATTCAAAAATAAATAGTAAAGTTGATTTAAAAGGTATGAATGTTGGAGCACAAAATCAATCTAGTGCAGTAGATGCAATAAACAAGGAAGAGGAACTTTTAAAAACCTTTAAGGATGGTAAGGTTTATACCTTTGAAACAAATAATGAAGCATTAATGGATTTAGAAGCAAAAAGAATAGATGCTGTTGTAGCTGACGAGATTTTAGCAAGATATTATATAAACAAAAAAGGTGAAGGTAAATTTAAAATATTAAATGATGATTTTGGAGATGAATCTTATGGTGTTGGTATACGAAAAGGTGATGAAGAATTGCTTGAGAAGCTTAATGAAGCCTTTGAGGATATTAAAAAAGATGGTACAGCTAAGAAAGTTTCCGAAAAGTGGTTTGGAAAAGATATAATTAAATAGGAGTGTATTTATATGAATAATTTAATTACCCTATTACCACAAGTATTCCAAGGATTAAAAGTAACCATTGAGGTATTTATATTAACCCTTGTAATTTCAATACCTCTTGGAATACTAGTTGCGCAGGGACGATTATCTAAAAATAAAATATTGAACAAAATAACAAGCGGGTACATTTTAATTATGAGAGGAACCCCTCTACTCCTACAAGTTGTATTTATATTTTTTGGTTTACCTATTATAGGGATAACCTTTAACAGATTTCCCGCTGCTATATTAGCATTTACTCTTAATTATGCAGCATATTTTGCAGAAATATTTAGGGCTGGAATAATTTCTATAGAGGAAGGACAATACGAAGGAGCTAAGGTTCTTGGCTTTTCTCAAAAATACATATTTTTTAAAATAATTCTTCCACAAGCTATTAAGAGAATACTTCCTGCTCTGGCAAATGAGATTATTACACTTGTAAAGGATACTGCATTAGTGTATGTAGTTGGATTAGACGAACTACTAAAAGTTGGTAAAATAGCATCTAATACAGAAGCTTCTCTTATGCCCCTTTTAATAGTAGGAATGATATATTTACTTTTAATTGCATTATTTGGTGAAATCTTTAAAAAGTTAGAAAAAAGGTATAGTTACTATCAATAGAGGAGGGTATATTGTGCTTAGAGTAATTGGATTAGAAAAAAGTTTTGGTGATAGTAAAGTTTTAAAAGGTGTAAACCTTGAAGTAAAAGAAGGGGAAATTACTGTTATAGTAGGACCTTCTGGTGGTGGAAAAACCACCCTTCTTAGGTGTATAAGTGGATTAACTAAACCTGATAAGGGTTCTATAATAATAAACAACAAGTATTTATACAAAGATGGAGAAGGGGCTCAAAGAAAGGAAAAGTTGGAAATACCGATGGATGTGGGGCTAGTATTTCAAAATTTTAATTTATTCCCACATATGAATGTTCTGGAAAATATTACAGAAGCTCCAAGGGTAGTATTGGGAGTTGGTATTGAAGAAGCTAAAAATAAAGCTAAAGAAATATTAGGTTTTTTAGGACTTAAAAATAAAGAAAATAGCTATCAATTTCAACTTTCAGGGGGACAAAAACAGCGAGTTGCCATAGGAAGGGCACTTGCAATGAATCCAAAACTTATATGTTTTGATGAACCAACCTCTGCCCTAGATCCAAGCATCACTGAAGAAGTAGCGAATCTTATAAAAAAATTAAGTATTGAAAAGGGCATGACAGTTTTAATTATTACTCATGATATGACTTTTGCAACTATAGTAGCTGATAGAATTTTATCCATGGATAACGGAGTATTAAAAAATGAACATATGTATATTTAAAGTGAGGATAATCTATTAATGATGGGATTATCCTTCTTTCATTTCGTTTATTATTAGAGGATAGTTTTATAAAAGAAATAGGAAAAGATATTAATGTCCATTAATGTTATATTATATTTTTTGCAAATAATTACTTTATTTAAATCAATGCTTATCAAAATTGTAAAGAAGAACATATTATGTATATATAGATAAAATATTTTTAACTATATAATAGAACCTATCTAATAATTGGAGGAATATTATGGAAAGTTTTTGTAGGATTTGTGATGAATTTGCTGAGATACTTGGAGCAGAAATTCTAAGTACAGAAAATAATGTTTGTACAGTAACATTTATGAGAAATATAAATGCAGAAATATTAGGAAGAAGAACAAAATCACCACTAGCTTTAGCAGCATTATTTTCTTTTGAATCTCCTGATAATAATGGTAGAACTCTTAATTTAGGTGAAACAGTTATACTTCAGAATGAAATAAATGATTTTATATCTGCGCTAAGAGCAAGAGGAATACTAGTAACTGCACTGCATAACCATTGGTTATTTGAGGATCCAAGACTTATGTATATTCATTTTGAGTCAATTGATAGGCCATTAGACTTTGCTAGAAAAGTGGCAGAAGCTCTAAGGGTATTAAGAAAACAGCATAAATAATTTTAATGGGGGCATCACAAAATAAGTAATTAAGTTATGGAGTGATGCTCCTTTTGCTATTTCAAATAAAAATAACCGAAGGTTTTGTTGGGGTTTAGCACCCAAAACATAGCATAATAAATTCAGTTTTAACGTTATTTTTTCCACGTGTAAAAAAACGAGTGAAATTATAGTCACTTTTCAACACTCCAAAAGTACCTTCAACTTGAATTGATCTATTCATTTAAAAGTGTTAAGTTAGGTGACAATAATGAAAGACTAATGTAATAGATGTAAATATGAAGTTAGTTATAAAAAACATATAATTTACTTAAAAGAAACTATAGGAGGATATAAAATGAAAAAATTAATAGGAATTATTGTAAGTATAATAATAGTAGGTGGAGTTTTATTGTTAGTAAGTTCTAACGGTATAATTAATCTAGGTTCAACAAAGTATTACGTTAAAACTGTAAGTGAATATAAGGATATAACAAGTGAGAATAGTGGAGGATACAATACGTATGAGTATAAAATAAATGGGTATGATAAAGAAGGAAATGAGAAATCAATTACATTTACAACGTCAAAGATACTAAAGGTTGATAGATATTTAAAGGTATATGTTAAGGGTGAAAAAACAAAGAGTTATGAAGAAGTTGAAATAAAAGAACTACCCGATAAGGTAAAAGAAATCTATAAATTAAATTAGTTTATTATTCAATGTTTTTATTTGAGAAGGAAATTATGTTAATATAGGACTAGAGAAAACATAATTTTTAGGGGATGAAAATACAATGAACGCAATTAATCACTTTAAGACTATAACAAAGCATAAGTTATTAGTTATGAAATACTGCTTTAAGGTGGGGTTATATAAACAAGGAATATTACATGATCTTTCTAAGTACTCTTGGGTAGAATTTTCAGCAGGAATAAAGTATTACAGAGGAGATGTTAGCCCTAATGGAATACAAAAGAAGGTGGAAGGATATTCTAAGGCTTGGCTTCATCATAAGGGAAGAAATAAGCATCACTTAGAATATTGGATTGATTATGGTACGAAAATACAAGATGGAATAGTTGGTATGAAAATGCCCAATAATTATGTAGTTGAAATGTTTATTGACAGAATTTGCGCTTGTATGAATTATGAAAAAGAGAAGTATAAAGATAATTCGGCTTTAATATATTATGAAAGGGGTAAGGATTATCAAATTATTCATGAGGACAGTAGGGAATTATTAGAGCTTTTACTTAATAAGTTAGCAAGTGAAGGTGAACAGATAACTCTAGATTATATAAAAAAACAGATTTTAAAATAACATAATAAAGCCATCCGAAAGGAGAAATTACTCCTTTTAGATGGCTTTAATTTTTTAGTTTTTAAATTTTGTACCCTTAGGATAGATTATTTCTATCCTACCATCACTGCTACCAGTCATGTGACCTGCATTAGATTTAAAGAGGGTTTTCCCTTTAAAGCAATCAAATTGAGACATTGTACCATAGGAGCTAAGAAGAATAACCTTTTGGTTTTCGTCATAGGTATAGTTAATATATAGTTTGTTATCCTCAAGTTTTGCTGTAACTATAGGGTTTTTGAAATAATTAAGATTTATATAGTCCACTTCATTGCAGGGAAGATGGTATTTTACAATAATATTTTCATAAATTTCTTCTATTGAGGAGTCGCTATAGCGAGTAGTAAAAATATTTTCTTCATCTTCATTAAATTGAGTTACTATTTCAATAGGGATATCAGTGTTAAGATTAGTTAGAGCCACTTCTATTTCTTTTTCTTCAAAATTTTTAAAGGGGTTATCGTTAACAAAGTTTATGGAATCAGATCCCATTTCACTATTGCTATTGTATGGATAATTATGGGTAAAAACACTTAAAGATATCACAATGATAAAACAGAAAAGGGCAATTCCACATAAAATAAATCTAGATTTAGTTGTATTTTTAGTCTCAGCTTTATAATATACTATAGTACTATTTATAACTACAGACAAAATAAGTAAAATTCCTAGTGTTATAGTACACTTTACAACAAATATGCCAAGGGAAGGTTCTTTAGTCCAAAAGCTAAAAAGATTTCCAATGGTAATGAACAGAGCTCCATTGTTAAAGAATGCAGCCACTATAAACATTATGAAAGTAATATAGAAATACATATGAAATTTTTTACTCAAAACATTGATTAACAAAGTCAGGGCAATTAACATGGAGCCATAGAGTAAATTAACTATAAAACCAGAGATTAAGAAAGGTAAATTTATAGGATAAGCAAAAGATATATTAGAATTTAATTTTCCAATTAATGCCCAAATGTTATATTGAATTAGGTATAAAAGTAAAGAAGTTACTGACACTTTTAATAGAGTAATGTAGTTAAACAGAGCATAAGACATAAATCTTGTTTTATTATCCTGGGGAAAAGCTTGATGTTGATTATTGAAGGAGTTATACCACAATAAAGTTCCAATGCTTATACTAATTGCTAGGAAAAGACCATTAGTGGTATAGGTCTGTAGACTGTAGGTAGTTACATCTTTAGAATAAGTGAAAATATCCATAAGAGTTGCAATTAAATCAATTGCAAAAAAGGATGCAAGTAGTATATAAATTATCCAAAGTGCCTTTTTATGCTCTTTTGAGCGTATTTTATATAGATTATTAATATTTTTTAATTGTCTTTTATCCATAACTCCTCCATGCCTCCATTATAATTATTTTCAGTCAGATAAATATATAGCTCTTCGGGACTAATTCTTGAAATATTCAAATTGTTAGTTGATATCTCTATCTCTAAAGATTCTGTAATTAAGCCTTCTATTATTGCAAAGGAGGTTATGTTACTAAAATCTTTATATAGTACTTTTTTATCTTTAATGAAATTTACTAAATTATCAGGATTTCCATCTACTCTATAGGCAGACTCCTTTATAGTATCCATAGCTTCATATAAAACTAAAGACCCATTATTAATTATTACTAGTTCTGAAAGAATATTTTCCAACTCTGATAAAATATGGCTAGAAATAATTATAGTTCGTGGATGTTCTATATAATCTCGTAGTATGATATCATAAACAGATTTACGAGTTTTAATATCCATGCCTAAAATTGGTTCGTCAAACATGGTAACCTTGGCACGACAGGAAATACCACATATAAAGTTAAATAAACTTCTCATACCTTGAGATAAATTTTTATACTTAATTTTCATTTTAAGATTAAAATGTTTCAAAAGGTTTTCTGCAAACTTAAGGTCAAAGTTAGGGTACATCATATTATAACACTCAACAATTCTACCTAGACATAAGTTAGATTCATAGGACATATTATGATAGCTATATACAATTTCCTCTAATACCGATAAATTATCCATGGGTTCTTCACCTAAAACCATTAATTCTCCTTCGGTTTTCTCAATTAGACCTGCACATAGTTTCATAAAAGTAGTTTTACCTGAGCCATTACTACCGATTAAACCTATGAGTTGATTTTCATTAATTTCTACAGATAGATTATCTATAGCCACCTTAGATTTATATCTTTTAAAAAGATTTCTAGCTATAATGCAAGAAGTCATATTATTTATCCTCCTTATAGTGTTTTTTTATAGTTTCAAGTACATAATCTTCAGATAAGTCTAATTTTTTTGCTGTATTGACTAGATCTCTTACCAGTTTTTCAAAGGTTTCATTTTTCCTTCTATTCATAATTTTTTTCTTTGCATTGGGAGTTATAATCATAGCTAATCCTCTTTGTTTTTCAAGAATACCTCTTCCTACTAATAAATTAATTCCCTTAGCTGCAGTAGCAGGGTTAACTGTAAGCTCTTTGGCAATTACTAATTGAGAATAGCAAGTACCACTTTCTTCCAAAGTTCCACTAAGAATATCATCTTCAATAGCATTTGCAATTTGAACATATATAGGAACTAGGCTATTTACATCTATTTTCAAGGGTAAACCTCCTTTGTTTCAGGAACTACATTACATGAGTAATGTAGTATTGTACTTTTAGTATATTATCATTAGGAATTAATGTCAATTCTTTTAAAAAAAATAATTAAAATATAAAACGATAATATTTTTATAATATAAATTCAAAACTTATAAAAATGAACATAGAATGAACAAAAATGTGAATATACAGGTGTAATGCTGAGAATTAATAAGAAATAAGGGGGAAAAAGGGGAAAAAGAGCGAATATGATACTTTATTTTTTTGTGATTTTATAGTAATATAATTATAGAATATCGATAAATATTGACTCTCAAAGTCAAAATTTGTTGGATTTATATCTAAAATCTTAAAGTACATAGGACAAGTTATTATTTATACGTGTAAAGAAAGTTATGAGTATAATATACAATATAAAATTATTATGAAATAAATAAAGAAATTGATAAGATGGGGAAATGCTGGAAATTATAGAATTTATGCCGTGAAATGGCTAAAAATTTTTTCGTAGGTCTGAAAACGTTTAAAGAGCGATGAGGACTAGAATCTTAAATTAAAGCATAAAAATTCTTAATTCATAGGATAATTATACAAAAATACATGAATGTTTCTCATTATTTCATAAAAGTGTGTATATTTAAGAGCATGTTACTAATATAAAATCTTTATTGGCTTATGAATAAAATATTAACTATGTGCTTAAAGTAGATATAAATAATTTAAGCTACTATATGTGGCAAGCACTAATACTAAATTATTGGAGGGATTTACATGGCAAAGAATAAAAGGAAATTATCATTTCCAACTGCTTTTACAGTATTAATTATAGTATTGCTTTTAGCAGCAGCGCTAACTTATGTGATACCAGCTGGTTCATATTCAAAGTTATCTTATAATGCAGATAGCACTGTGTTTGAGATTACTGCTCCCAATGGAGATATAAAAGAAATGCCTGGTACTCAAGAAACTTTAGATGAACTTAAGGTTACTGGTGACATTTCTAAATTTGAAGATGGTAGTATTAATAAACCAGTAGCTATACCAGGTACTTATGAAAAAGTTGAACAAAGTCCACAAGGTATAATTGATATAATTCTATCACCTATTAACGGAGTATATGATACTATAGATATAATTTTATTTGTATTTATTATAGGTGGAGTTATTGGAGTATTAAATAACATTGGTGCATTTAATGCAGGGATTGCAAGTCTTTCAAGATTAACTAAAGGAAAAGAATACATATTGATAGTATTTATTACTTTCTTGATTTCTCTTGGAGGTACTACTTTTGGACTGGCAGAGGAAACAATAGCTCTGTATCCAATAATGGTTCCCGTATTCTTAGCTGCAAACTATGATGTTATGGTATGTATTGCAGCAATATACATGGGTTCTTCTATAGGAAGTATGTTCTCAACAGTAAACCCATTCTCAGTAGTTATAGGTTCTAATGCTGCTGGAATAAGCTTTACAAATGGACTTAACTTCAGAATTATTGCTTTTGTTCTTGGTACTTTAATAACTATAATATATATTTTAAGATATGCTAAGAAAGTTAAAGCAGATCCAAGTAAATCATTAACATTTGCAGACAAAGAAAAAATTGAAGCTAAATTTGCTAGTCAAGGAGAAGCACCAGAATTAACTTTAAGATTCAAAATTATATTGTTAATATTCCTTTTAACCTTTGTAGTTATGATTTATGGAGTTTCTTCTTTGGATTGGTGGTTCGCAGAAATGACAGCTCTATTCTTAGTAACTGGTATAATTATTGGATTCCTATCAAAATTAGGGGAGAAAGAGTTTGTAAACCAATTCGTAACTGGAGCTGCTGATTTAATGAGTGTTGCATTAGTTATAGGGGTTGCTAGAAGTATTAACCTTGTATTAGAAAATGGTATGATTTCTGATACAATACTTAACTTCTTCTCTAATGCTATAGCAGGTATGAACGGAAATATATTTATAGTACTAATGCTTTTAATATTTATAGTACTTGGATTCTTTATTCCTTCTTCATCAGGACTGGCTGTTCTATCCATTCCCATTATGGCTCCTCTTGCAGATTCAGTTGGACTTTCAAGAGATGTTATAATTTCAGCTTATGTATACGGATTAGGATTAATTTCATTTATTACTCCAACAGGATTAATTCTTGCAACATTAGAGATGGTTGATGTAACTTATGACAAGTGGTTAAAATTTATAATGCCTCTAATGGGATATATAGCAGCATTTAGTGCAATAATGCTATTAATACAAGTTAATTTTTAATATGAAATAGTAAAACTTTATAGAATTTTAAAAAATCCCCCTAGGATAGGCTAATTATAGTCTATCCTAGGGGGTATTTATATATATGATAGTTATTTCTTTTGATTTAGCAATATAAGAAATAAAAGTTGTTATAGTTAAATATTTAACATAAATAATAATTTATAAAAAATATTAACTATAAATAGTATATTAGTTATAAGTTTCATAAAAAATAATATAATGTAATATAGCATATTGTAAAACAAAACAAGGGATGCTACAATATGTAATAAGATGAATATATAGGGAGGGAATTTGATGAAAAAAGAAGACAGTTTTAAACCGTTCATTTCTGCTGAAAAAGTCGTACCCGAATTTACATTAACATCTATTATTTTAGGAATTTTACTGGCAGTACTTTTTGGTGGAGCCAATGCTTACTTAGGTCTTAGAGTTGGTATGACAGTATCAGCTTCAATTCCAGCAGCGGTTATCTCAATGGGAGTTATACGTGTTATTCTAAGAAAAGACTCCATTCTTGAAAACAACATAGTTCAGACAATTGGTTCTGCTGGTGAATCACTTGCAGCTGGAGCTATTTTCACATTACCAGCATTATTTATGTGGGCATCAGAATGGGGAACAGAAGCACCATCTTTACTGGAAATTGGAATTATCGCACTTTGTGGTGGTATTCTCGGTGTTTTATTTATGGTACCACTTCGTAAAGCTCTTATTGTTGAAGAACATGGAGTGCTTCCATATCCAGAAGGAACTGCTTGTGCAGAAGTTTTACTTGCTGGTGAACAGGGAGGAGCAAAATCTTCTACAGTGTTTGCAGGTCTTGGAATAGCTGCATTATACAAATTTATTGCTGATGGATTAAAGTTATTTCCAAGTGAAGTACATTATGAACTTACAGGCTATAAGGGATCTGGAGTAGGTATAGACGTACTTCCAGCACTAGCAGGAGTAGGTTATATATGTGGACCTAAGATATCTGCATACATGTTATCTGGTGGAATAGTTGCTTGGTTTGTATTAATGCCATTAATTAGTTTATTTGGCGGAGATGCAGTTATATACCCAGGTGCAGATCCTATAAGCGCTATGGATTCTTTTACAATTTGGAGTAAATATATCCGTTACATCGGTGCAGGTGCTGTTGCAATGGGTGGTATTTTAAGCTTAGTGAAGTCACTACCATTAATTGTGAAAACATTTAGGCAAGCGATGAAGAGCTACGGTAGAAGTAACACTATTAGTGACCTTAGAACAGAACAAGATTTACCTATGAAAGGTATTTTAGCAGCTTGCTTAATAATTATTATATTAATGTGGCTAGTACCTGTAATTCCTGTAAATCTAGTTGGTGCAATTATAATTGTAGTATTTGGATTCTTCTTTGCTACAGTATCTTCTAGAATGGTAGGATTAGTAGGAAGTAGTAATAACCCAGTATCAGGAATGGCAATTGGAACATTATTGTTTGCAACAATTATTTTAAAAGCTACAGGAACTATTGGACAAGAGGGTATGACTGCTGCAATCGCAATTGGTTCAATTATATGTATTATAGCAGCTATTGCTGGTGATACATCACAGGATTTAAAAACTGGTTATATCATTGGTGCAACACCTAAAAAACAACAAATCGGCGAGTTAATTGGAGTGCTAGTATCTGCCATAGCTATAGGTGGAGTGTTATACCTATTAAATAAGGCATGGGGTTATGGTTCTACAGAATTACCAGCGCCACAGGCAACATTAATGAAGATGGTAGTAGAAGGTGTAATGGAAGGAAATCTTCCTTGGGCACTAGTATTTGCAGGTGCAGGTATTGCAATTGTAATTGAGATACTAGGAATTCCAGTATTACCATTTGCTGTAGGACTTTATTTACCAATTCACTTAAGTACACCAATTATGGCTGGTGGATTAGTAAGATTATACTTTGATAAGAAGAAAAATGTTTCAGAAGAAGAAAGAGGTCAAGTTGTTGAGAATGGTATTTTATACACCTCAGGTTTAATTGCTGGTGAAGGATTAGTAGGTATTTTACTTGCAGTATTTGCAATTATCCCAATTGGAGCATCTACTCTTGGTGATGTAATTAATATTTCAGAAACTATAAGTTTAGGCAATATTGGTGGTTTAATCTTCTTCTTGTTCTTAATATTCACAATATTCAAATTCAGTGCATCTAAAAATAAGATTAGAAAATAGAAATTATTTCTTGCAATAGTCTATTAAAATAAAAAATAAGTTATCCGACCTAGGGAAAACCTAGGCCGGATATTATTTAATAGGAAGTGAATAGTCATGTTAAATAAAGAAAAAAGTGCACAGAAGGAAAATTATTTAGATTACATTCCAAAGAAAAATGAAGAATACACTTGGTCTTTAAATGAAAAAAAACTAGTAGTAGTAGATATACCTAATAAAGGACTTCATAATAGAATTGCTCAAAAATTCTTCCACAAACCTAAAGTTAGCCATATAGAGCTAGATGCCTATGGAACTTTCATATGGAATTATATCGATGGAATGAATACAATTTTTGGTATTTCGGAAGAGGTAAAGAAACACTTTGGTAAAGAAGCAGAGCCTTTACTAAACCGTTTAGTAAAATTTTTTCAAATTCTTCACGAGAATAAATTTATTCTTTACATAGGGAAGGAGAATAAATAATGCCAATTAGAATTCAAACAATTATAGGTATTTTATTATTTGCAGTAGCTACTGCTATTATATATGCATGGGGACTAAAAAAATCAGGTGCACAACAGAAGGATCTTTTACAAATCTTATATAGCAAGGGTGCCCAAAAAGTAATTAAGAAGTTAAAAACACAAAAGTTCATTACAAAATCGGAAATAGAGCAAGAAGTTTTAGGCGTTACAGCTTCCCAATTCTATAGCAGAAAAAAAGCTGTAGTCACTGACAAAAAAGAATTTACAAGAACTTTAATAGAATTTATGATGAATAAAAATCTAATCATGGAAGATGTTGATAGTAATAAAAGGGTGTATAAATTAAGATAATAAAAATAAATTAAATATAACAAAAGTGTGCACAATCATATGATTTTGCACACTTTTTCTATAACTAATTATAAAGTTTTTGGTGGTTTTCTCCAAAGAGTTTCATTTACTGCTCTTACAGTTTTAGTAAACTTTTCACAAGTAACAGAAATTTCTATTTTTTCTTCTGAAGATAACCTTTCACTAGAGAATAATCTCTTTATTCCATAGCCAAAGCCTAAGGTTCCAAAGCCGAACTGCATTTCTGGAATTCTGCCCTTGCTTAGATTCATATCCATAGGTTTTTGATTTTTTAGTATATCTTGCTTAGTTTCGGCAGGATGTTTATCCCAGAAGTACTTATATTCAGGGTTTAATTTATATGCAGTTTCATGAACTTCCTTAAATAAAGTGAACTTTACATAAATATTATTCATGGCATTTTCTAATCTTTTTCTTGCTTTTGCATTTGCTTTTTCAATCTTTTTTTCCTTTGACATTAAAATTCCTCCAAAATCACTATATGTATATAATAATTACTATTCAAACAAATAATAAGGTATAAATATCATTATATATAGAATTCTATGCAAATGCAAACTTTTACACAGTCATGTGAAGAATTATGTGCTACAACGGTTGACGCAGTAATTGATTAAAGTTAGTCTATCAAATTAAAGATATAGTAAGAATAAAAAAATGTATGAAGTTTTATAGATTTACAACATATTTATGAAAATATATTATTTGACATTAGATATAATAAATTTTATAATTAAAGTGAAAATATAATTGAATAAATTCATATATATGAATTTGTTTTTAAGAGTATAAATTTTATTTATCAATGTGAGTTGAGGTGATATGTTGAACTTGCCAAAGATTATTAATATTCAAAAGTATTCTATCCATGATGGGAATGGAATTCGTACCACCATTTTTTTCAAGGGATGTCCACTATCTTGTCTATGGTGTCATAATCCAGAAAGTCAAAATTATAGTGAAGAACTTATGTACAATGAAGAAAAATGTACAGGGTGTATGGCATGTATAGATAGTTGTCCTCAAAGGGCAATTTCAAAGGAAGAAAAATGCGTTGTTACAGATAAAATCAAGTGTGATCTTTGTAAGGAATGTATTGACTATTGTGTAAATAATGCTCGTGAAATTGTGGGGAAAGAATATACAGTAGCACAGCTTGTTAAGGAAGCAGAAAAAGATAGAATGTTTTATGAGGAATCAAGTGGAGGGATTACATTATCTGGCGGAGAGGTTATGACTCAAAACATGGACTATATAGAAGAATTATTAAAAAAATTGAAGAAAAAGGGATATAACATTGCCATTGATACTTGTGGTCAAGCTCCCTACGAAAATTATAATAGAATACTTAAGTATGTAGATACTTTTTTATATGATATAAAACTTATGGATAATGAAAAGCATATAAAATATATAGGAAAGTCTAATAATCTTATTCTTGAAAACTTAAAAAAGTTAAGTGAAGCTGGAGCAAATATCAATATAAGGATACCCTTGGTAGAAGGGGTTAATGCAGATGATGAATCTATAGAAGAATTAATAAAATTTTTAAAGAATAATATAAATGTACATAAGATAAATTTACTTCCTTATCATAATACAGGGAAGAGCAAATATCAAAGACTTCAAAAGGTCTATGAAGGAGTTAACTTTGAAGCACCTAGTAAGGAAAGAATGGAGACTGTAAAGGGGAAATTTGAAAAGGCTGGATTTATAAATATAAAAATAGGAGGTTAATTCATGGAAAGAGGCATGAATGAAAGAATAAAAAAATTAAGGACTCAAAGTGTAAACACTGTTCCTCATATATATATGGAGAGAGCTAAGCTAATGACTGAGGCCTATAAGAAGTATGAAGGTTCTGTATCAATTCCAGAAATGAGAGCTTTAGCATTTAAGTATTTTATGGAGAACAAAACTTTATGCATTAATGATGGGGAACTTATAGTTGGAGAAAAAGGAGATGGACCACAGGCAGCTCCAACATTTCCAGAACTATGTTGTCATACCCTTGAAGATATGCACATAATGAATGATAGAGAATTAATTTGCTTTAAAGTAAATGAAGAGGATTTAAAAACTCAGGAAGAAGAAATTATTCCTTACTGGGAAAAAAGATCTATTAGAAATAAAATTATAAATGCCATGAGTGATAAGTGGAAGTCGTGTTATGAAAGTGGAATTTTTACTGAGTTCATGGAGCAAAGAGGTCCAGGGCATACAGTAGGCTCTGAAAATATATACAAAAAAGGATTCTTAGATTATAAAAATGAAATTAAGGAAGCTATATGTAAATTGGATTTTTTAAATGACAAAGAAGCATTTTCAAAAAGAGAGCAACTAAATGCTATGAGTATTAGCTGTGATGCTATTATGATTCTAGGGGAGAGATATGCTAAATATGCTAGAGATCTAGCTAGCAAAGAAATAGATGAGAAAAGAAAAAAGGAGCTACTTCAAATTGCAGCGAACTGTGAAGTAGTACCAGCCCATGCTCCAAGGACTTACTGGCAGGCAATACAGATGTATTGGTTTGTTCATTTAGGAGTAACTACAGAATTAAATCCTTGGGATGCATATAGTCCAGGAAGACTTGATCAACACTTAAATCCTTTCTATGAAAGAGATGCAGAGGAAGGTATTTTAGATGAAGATAAGGCTAAGGAACTTTTGGAATGTCTATGGATTAAGTTTAATAATCAACCATCACCTCCAAAGGTAGGAGTAACCTTAAAGGAAAGTGGTACCTACACTGACTTTGCTAACATTAACACTGGTGGAATTACACCTGAAGGGCAAGATGGAGTAAATGATATAAGCTATTTAATCCTAGATTGCATGGATGAAATGCAGCTGCTTCAGCCAAGCTCAAATGTACAAATCAGTAAAAAAACCCCTAAGAGATTCCTGAAAAGAGCTTGTGAAATCTCTAGAGAGGGATGGGGTCAACCTGCCTTTTATAATACAGAGGCCATTGTACAAGAACTTCTTAATGCAGGTAAATCCATAGAGGATGCAAGAAGAGGTGGTACTAGTGGATGTGTTGAAACTGGAGCATTTGGAAATGAAGCCTATATTTTAACAGGATACTTTAACCTACCGAAGATATTAGAATTAACATTATTTAATGGATATGATAAAGTAAGTGGTAAGCAACTAGGATTAGAATTAGGATATGCTAAGGAATTTAAAAACTATGAAGAGTTATTTAGTGCTTATAAAAAACAAATAGAGTATTTTGCAGATATAAAAATAGAAGGAAGTAATATCATTGAAAAAATATATGCAGATTATATGCCTGCACCTTTTCTTTCAATTATAACTAATGATTGCATAAGAAAAGGAAAAGACTACAATGCAGGAGGAGCTCGTTACAATACTAACTATATACAAGGGGTTGGTATAGGAACTATTACTGATTCTCTAGCTGCTATAAAATATAATGTCTATGATAAAAAGAAATTTACCATGGAAAAATTGATAGAAGCCATAGAAAATAACTTTAAAGGCAATGAGATAATTGCAAATCTAGTTAGAAATAAAACTCCCAAATACGGTAATGACGATGATTATGCTGATGAAATCATGACATCAGTATTTGATGCCTATAATAAAATAATAACTGGTAGACCAAATGTTAAAGGCGGATGTTATAGAATCAATATGCTACCGACTACTTGCCATGTTTACTTTGGAGAAGTGATGATAGCTAGTCCAAATGGTCGTCTTGCTCATAAACCAGTATCAGAAGGGATATCACCTGAAAAGGGAGCAGATACTAATGGACCAACGGCGGTTATAAAATCAGCCTCTAAGATGGATCATCTAAGAACTGGAGGAACTCTTCTAAATCAAAAATTCACCCCAAGTGTAGTAGCAGGAGAAGAAGGACTAGACCACATGGCTAACTTAGTAAGAGCTTATTTCAATATGGATGGCCATCATATTCAATTCAATGTAATTGATAGAGAAACTTTAATAGAAGCTCAAAAATATCCTGAAGATTATAAGGATTTAATAGTAAGAGTTGCAGGTTACAGTGACCACTTCAGAAATCTAAGCAAAGAACTTCAGGACGAAATAATAAACAGAACAGAACAGCGATTTAACTGACACTCCAAATCTATGATTTGGTTAGTGGAAGTTACTCCACCGAGTGAATGCGAGGCGGAGCATATTATAAAAATATAAATATAAAGGGGTCTTTAAAATGGGAATGAAGTTAGGATTTATTGGTTGTGGAAATATGGCAAAAGCTATGATCGGAGGAATTATTTCATCTAAGATTCTTAGTGCAGAGGAAATTATAGCTTCTGATTCATATGCTGAAGGATTAGCTAACACAAATAAGGAGCTAGGTATAAATATTACTGCTGATAATAAAGAAGTAGCAATGAATAGTCATGTGATAGTTTTATCTATAAAGCCTCAATATTATGATAATGTAATTAAAGAAATTTCATCTGTGATTAAGGATGAAACTATCATAGTAACTATAGCACCAGGTCAAAGTCTTGAAAAATTACAAGGTCAATTTGGAAGAGCTGTGAAGATAGTTAGAACTATGCCAAATACGCCAGCTCTTGTAGGAGAAGGAATCACTGGAGTGTGTAAAAATGCTTTAGTCAGTGAAGAAGAATTAAATTATATATGTAATATTTTAAGTGGCTTTGGAAAAGCAGAAGTTGTAGAGGAAAGAATGATGGATGCAGTTATGGCTGTAAGTGGAAGTTCACCGGCTTATGTATTTATGTTTATTGAAGCCATGGCAGATGCAGCGGTAATGGAAGGCATGCCAAGGGATAAAGCTTACAAGTTTGCAGCTCAAGCAGTTTATGGTAGTGCTAAGATGGTAATGGAAACAGGTAAACATCCAGGAGAATTAAAGGATATGGTATGTTCTCCAGGAGGTACGACTATAGAAGCGGTGAGAGTTTTAGAAGAAAGAGGTTTACGTAGCAGTGTCATTGAAGCTATGAAGGCATGTGTAGAAAAGGCAGGAAAAATGTAGAGCTATTAAAGTTATCCCCTGTCTATTGATATCCCCGACATGTTAAATCATTATCACTCTTTAATATGTTACAGTAGACAGTTAACCTTAAATTACAACACACAAACAATGAAAAAGAACTATAGGAAGGATATGTGTCCTTCCTATAGTTCTTTTTGAATGTTATTAGAAGTACTATTTTCTAGGTTTTATGCTAAGGTCTATAGTATAGGATAGTTCGCCCTCATCTAGGTATAAACCATGTATCATAATAGTGTAAATAGATTCGTAGTTAGGGCTTAATTTTCGTAAATAAGCATCATGATTTTCACTTTCTTCATATATACTTTTAAATTGTAAAAAATCTTCATATCTAATAACTTCCTCTCCAAAAAAGTTATTTAATGCTTTACCACTTTCATAACAATCATTAAAAGCATTTTCAGTAAGCTCAGAAAGGTCCCATCTACTACTTGTGGTATTTTTTAGAATATGGTTATTATTAGTAGTAGAAGAAATAAAGTAAAATTCATGATAAGCGTTATCTATATGGCTAAGCCATTTTTTATCATCTTCAGACTTAGAAGTAGGCTTCCACTCGCATGTAATATAGTTACAGTCTTTATCTATATTATAATAGGGTAAATTTTTACCCATTGCATCATGTATTTTTTTTTCAGTTTCTAATGTATATGATTCCATTATGTTGCTATATTTATTATAATAAATTATTGTTCCAGATATTAGAATTATAATGAAGAGTAATAATTTTTTTCTCATTATTGTACCTCATTTTTTAAAATAAATTTTTTAAGTCTTCTATATTTTTTATATTTAGATGTTATAATAAAAGTTTTACGTTTAGATTTTTTTTCTGTTTCACCATGTTCTATTCCATCAGTCTTTAGAACAATATAACCTCTTCTATTCTCTACAACTGAAAAATTTTGCATTTCAAAGTTCATAACTAAGGTAGGTCCATTATTGCTAATTTTTGTACATGTATCTAAAGTTTTAGGATTTCTCTTAGATTTTTCATTTGTTAATTTTTTCAATAGAGTGTTACCAAATATTTTTTTTAATAATGAAGGTGACTTTGTGCTCTTGCTGTAATCTTCATATTCATATGCGAATAAGATATTTTTATCGTAATCAATAGCATAGACTAAGCTTTCAGCAGGTTCATATAAATGACCATAAAATATATCTATAGGTACATGCTTGGAAACCTTAAATCCAACTATAAGTATAATAATAGCAATCAAAATTAAAACAGTAGCACTTAAAACAGCAGTACCTATAAATATGGGTTCTAAAAAGTCATTAAGGATACCTTCTTTTATATATTCATTCTTAATAAAACTTACACATACAAGCATCGCTAGCACTTCTATAGGTATCATTAATATTAGTGCCATAACCCATTCACCTATATTATCTATGTTACTATGTATATAAAACTTTTTTACCAATAAGATCCCCTCCTATATAGTTAAATTACTCCAAAAATCCTCTAGTCTTATTAGTGGAATTCTTATAAGGTGGTATAACAACCTTATCTCTATTCAAATATTTTCGTATTATATTGCCTAATCTACTACAAGAATAAAAAAAAGCCAGTAAATTTATAATAGATAAACCGGGAATAAACCCAAATTCAATATTTGCTTTTATAACTCCTAAAATAAGACACAAAACTATAAGATAAAGTGCAAGATTAGAACTTAAAAACCTATAATGAGATAATTTATGTCCTATACCAAAATAGTAATAAGAAAAGCAAATTAACCCGAAAACAATAACTATAATACAACTTACATAGGAAAATTTTTCTATATATGATGAAGAGAATATTTTTGTTATTATAAATAATATTAATGAAGATATTGTTAATCCTATTAAATATTTCAATTCTGAACTAAAACAGCAAATTTCTAATTTGCATTTTTTAAATCTAATGATTAAGGCTTTTAAGGAAGTTAAAAGTCCAATTATAACTAATATAAATAATATATTTAAAATAAGGTCATTAAAGTAATAGTGAGTTTTAAGAATTAATCCTACAGAAGAGTAAAGTTCAAAAAATAAGATGATAGAGAGTCCAATACACCCCCAAAAGCCAATAGAAAGATAGCTGAAGTCTTCTGGAGATTCTTTTTCTTTATCAGGGAATTCACAATATTCCTCTATATCTGGTAGTGAGAACTTTTCAGTTATTTCATTAATAAAGTCACCATTATAAAAAGTATCATAGATATGAAATTCCTTATAATATCTTTGGAAATAGTTAGGATTTATGGTATCTATTATTTCGTTTGCAGAGTTAGGTGATAAATCACAACAATAATTAATACCCGTAATTGAGTAAAGTTTTGAAAACGTATTATATTTGATTTTAGTAATACTCTTTAAATCAATATATTTCACATTAATAGTAAAATCTGTTCTAGTTAAATCATTTGGACTTAATTTTATTAAAATATTACCTCTTATGAAAACCTCTGTATTTTCATCAAGATGAAAGTAAGCATATTTATCTGGATTTGCAAATGACAGACAAATAAACAGAGGAACAAGACATAACCCTGCACCTAGTCCTAATGTAGGCCAGAAAATTTCTCCTTCAAAAAAATAAGTGTAAGCAAAAGGAGATATAAAACATATAAATGCAATTATTAATAAAATATTCATTGCAGGTCTTCTAACTTTTTTATCTTTAGGATATAGATAAGTATTATGAATCTCTTCTATAGCTTTTGTTTTACGAATAGAGGATTCTAAATAATTATCAGAATTGTATCTTAGATATTCACATACATCATTAAATTTAGATAAATTTTTACATATTATAGCAGTTCTTATATCAGAATGAGACATACCTACACGTTTCCCCCCAATCATAATAAAATTTTAAAAATAAAGTAAACATTCTATTTATATTGTACATCCTATTAATATATTGTCAATATTTATGCAAAAATGAAAAATAATGAAATATAAGGGAGCTAAAAAGGGTATTATTAGTTTTGAAGCATTAAAAGTTCATTGACATTATAGAATTATTTAATATCAAACAATTTATTTTTATAATTAAAGAATTGAATAATTATAATTAAGACTTTAGAAGTATTATAAATATAAAAATTTCTCATAATCATGAATTTAGCTTCACATATAAAATTCCTTTTGAATACATTAATAATGATAAACTTTTAAATGAATTAAGAAGGAGTTTTAGAATGTTAAATGATATGGATGAGAAAGTAAATTCAAATAATATTTATCCCTTTGAATTTAATAATGGACAGAATCACAAAGATGTAAAATATACAGTTACTAATGATAGATATATTATAATGTTTCTTAAAAATGAGATAATTATGGGGCTCAAAGATACTAATAGTGTAACAACACTTAATTACGATGAAGAACAATTAAAGGAAACTAAGAATACCGAAACTATTAATTTTTTTAAGATATTACTTAAGAATTCATTACCTGATGTTGAAATAATTGGAGAAGGTGAAGGTGATGAAAAGAAAAATTATTTTGATTTTGATGTACCTGATGAAGAAGTTATAGATGTACCTACTTATTCACAAATAAGGTATAAAGGAATTTATCACGGTATAGATTTATGTTTTGATTTTAATAATGGGGAGCTAGACTATAAATTTATACTTCAGCAAGGAACAAATCCAGAAATTATTAATATGACTTTTGAAGGTATAGACCGCATTAAATTAGATAGAGATAAAAATGCAGAAGTTAATATAAAAGAATGTAAATTATCAGTTCTAAAATCTAATGCTTATCAAAGTTATAGTGAAATAAATATAGAAGTAGCTAGTGAATTTAAAATTGAGGGAAATAGTTTATATATAGATGTAGGTCATTATGATAAAACTCTTCCTCTAGTTATTAAATCAGCACTATCATACTTCACATATATGAGAGGAGAAAGTGATGGTATGGAATATATAATAGAAAATGATAGCATAGAAAACATTGAATTAAAGGATATAACAAATTCTTCTGATATAATGACTGATAGTCAAGGTGATTTACCAGTTGAGGAACAAAAAGAATCCAATATTAAAAGAGAAAGTGGTGACGGTGAATTGAATGTTTTGGATAGTGGTCATCATAAAGAACCAGACATTGAAGATGTTTATAATATTATTACAAATCCACGTTATGGATTGGCAGAGATAAAAAGAGAAGTTAGAGCTATAGAAAGAAATGTTAAGGAGACCATATGTAGATTAGAAGCTAGAAATAGAGAAATCCAATGTAAACTAGACTGTATAATAGCTTGTATGAATTGTAAAAGAAAGTTTGCTTTAACTACTGGTAGAGTAAGAAGAGAATGTAGAATAGCTAATTTATTTATTAATATAAGAAATAATTCTAGGACCCCAGTAGAATTAGAAATACGCAGAAAAAATATATGTAATGATAGAAGCAGGGTTTGCACTATTTGTATAACAGTAGGACCATGCTCATGTAAGGAAGTTATTTTCCGTAACATTCCAGATACTTATGAAATAGAAATTAGGGGAGTTACAGAAGATGTAAGAATAAGAGTAACGGAAGTATGTTGCGGAGATAATGGTTCTAGCAGACCAATAAGATTATGTAGAATACCTGATCCAAGTTAAAACTAATTATTTTATAATTTTAATAAAAGGCTAACTCAGAATTTTGAGTTAGCCTCCATATAATTACTCTATTACTTTTAAAATAGTATCTGAAAACTTACGTTTTGGCATTGCTACTTCTTCATCATAATATCCAATAGGAATAACTGAAACAATTTCCTCTGTATTAGGGATTCCAACAATTTCAGCTACCTTTTCTTCATCAAAGATGCCAAGAATAACTGTACCTAGACCTAGTTCTTTAGCCTTTAATAAGAAAATCATGTTAGATAATCCGCAATCATACATTTGCCAACCATCACCCTTAGCAGAGTCAAAGCCACCATCACGAGTATAACCAGATCTAAATTTAACTACACTAGATACTATAATAACAGGAGCACTTTTACATGAAGGTTTATTAAAGTCGGGCATTGCTTCTATTATTGCATCTTTTACTTTAGCGTCTTTAATTGCATAGTAACGAGTTACTTGAGAATTTTTCCAAGACGGAGCATAAGCAGCAGTGTTTACTATCTCCTCTATAATATCATTACTTACTTCTTTTGAGTTAAAGTTACGAATACTTCTTCTTGTTTCTATACACTTTTGAAATTCCATAATCAAACACCCTTTAATCTTTCTGTTTATATTTAGTTTCATAAAATTTAGATAAAATAATCAATCTTTTTTAAATTACCAAATCTAAGAAAAACATAATCTCATTACCTATTATAGTATAGTATAGTATAGCAAGGCCATGCAACTAAGAAATTTTTATTAGTTTTCAGGATTTATGTTATAAAGAGCTAAATATATATCCCTAAGTGATGACTATAGATTCTGCAGTTTTAGATTTAGAGGAGTACAAGCTACTTATAACATCTTGTTCAGGTAAAAACATTTTATTTTTATGCTTTTCTATATAATCAAGGAACTGTTGAAAGTCTTGATATTTTCATTAAATATATAAATAGTTAATGTTGGAATATGTCAACTTTTATATAATAATATGGTTGAAATGAGTTAAATTGGATGTTAGAATAAATCTGTAATATTGGTTAATATTTAATATACTACTTATTACTTAACAGAATGGGTATTATGGGGGGATAATTTTGAAGTTTAAAGATAGCTCAGTAAGTATAAAAAAAGTTTTAATTTTAGCTATAATTAGTATTTTTATTGGTTCTGGTCTTGGAATTGTGGGAAGTATATCAAAATATGAGTTTTCTAAAATAAATGAGAAAAATGAAGTTATACTTGCTAAAATTAATGCTCAAGAGAAGGTATTAGAAGAAAGTAAAGTATATCTAAATACCTTAGCTAGCAAAGAAACTGAACTTAAAAATAAAAAAGAAGAGATTTTAAAGGTTGAAAAAGAAGCTAAAGCAGAGAAAGAAAGATTAGAGAAAGCAGAAGCTGAAAGAATTGCAAAAGCAAAGGCTGAACAAGAAAAAATAGATAAAGTAGAAGATGAAAAAGTAGCATCTGCTAACACTGCAAGTCAAAATAGTGGAAACAATGGGAATTCAGTAGCAAATCAAGAACCCATAGGAGTAATGGTGTGGAGAACTGCTACAGGTAAGAAGTATCATAAAATTAATAACTGTGGTAACACAAATCCTAACAATGCCACATATATAACCAGAGAATCGGCAGAATCACAAGGGTTAACTCCATGCTCTAAGTGTTATTAGGAGGTGTAGGTTAATGGAAAACAAAGGATCATTATTTAGAAAGTTGGCCATAACATTTGTAATTATTACAGGAATTATTATAGGAGTTGCTATTGGTACAACTGGTAGAGTAACATATAATGCATCTGAATTTGATAAGCAATACGAAGAAAAGTTAAAGCTTTTAGAAGATAAATCACAGGAAGTAAATTTAATTAAGAATAAGATAACAAATTCAGAGAAATCAATTGAAGTCTTGAAATCATTTTTAAAAGAAAAAGAATAGGTTATAAAATGGAAGAATACTCGATATTCTTCTATTTTTATTTCGGACTTTTTTAATTATATAAAGTATGCGCCCTACTTAAAATAAAACCAATATGTGAACATAATAAATTACTTATTGAAAATGTAACAAATAAATAATAATATACTATATAAAGAAGCAATATGTAGTAAAATATGAATTCAAAAGGAGCAAAGTAATTATGAATATAAAAGAACTAATTTATCTTATACCGGCTATTCTTATTGCAGTATCTCTTCATGAATTTGCCCATGGTTATGTGTCTTATAAACTAGGAGACCCAACACCAAAGGTAACGGGACGTCTTTCACTAAATCCATTAGCACATTTGGATCCAGTAGGAACACTATGCCTTTTATTCTTTCGATTCGGATGGGCAAAACCTGTACAAGTAAACCCGTATTACTATAAGGATAAAAGAAAGGGCATGGCACTGGTAGGATTAGCAGGTCCTATGATGAACTTTTTAATAGCTCTTATATGCGCTTTTGTTATAGAAATAATTCTAAAAATCACAGGAGGTTATGGTGGAGATGTGATTTTGTTCATATTCAATCTTCTTAACTATACTTATATAATTAACATAGGGCTAGGCGTGTTTAATTTGATACCATTTCCACCACTAGATGGTGCTAAAATTATTGGAGCATTATTACCAGAGGAGAAATACTTTAAGTTTATGAAGTATGAAAGGTATGGTCAATTAATTATAATTGCATTATTAATGTTTAATTTTTTAGATATTCCGTTAGACATGGCAAGAAGAGGAGTAGACAGTATTATTTGGGGCATTGTGAAGCTAGTTGTATAATTTAATTACATTATAATTAAGATCAGACAAAGAAGTTTTCTGATTTTTAAATATAAAAAAGGATTCGTTGGAAGAATGTCAAATATATAAATAGGAAAAATAATTATATTAGTTTAATTAAGAGTTAAAAAGATTGTAAGTAAGTTTTGGACTTATATTTTATTGAAGGATAAGATAAAGTTATATTGAATATATGCATAGGAAACTATCTACATAGTTTCCTATTTTAAATTTTTAAAAGTTATATAGATAAAATTTTAAAATGTTAACTATTTAAATAGTTGTTGTCACCATGGGGCTTTAGAGGCTTTTGATGGTTAAATTAGTTGATAATATATAGATAAATTTTGTATTTTTGCTAAAGTTATTGACATTCCAGTAGATGTAAGGTGTTTAATATATTTATAATTAATCACATAAAGGAGACCATAGATGAAAATAAAAGATGCGGAACTGTTAACAGGATTATCAGCTAAGACAATTCGGTTTTATGAGAGTGAAGGTTTAATTTCTGTAAGAAGAAATTCAAACACATATAGGGATTATGATGAAGATAATATTAAGGAATTGAAAAGGATAAAAATTCTTAGACAATTAGAAATCCCAATTTCTAAAATAAGAGAGTTTAAAAACGGTGACTTACAATTAGAAAATATTTTAAAAGAAAAATTAGAAGAATTAAATAAAGGTGAATTAGATATTCAAAGCAAGAAATTTACTATTGAAGTTTTATTAAAGGAAGTAAAGAAAAATCCTAATGCAGATTTAGATTATTATCATGATGACTTTGAATATATTAAAAGTGAAGAATTCACTGAATTTTTAGGTGAAGTTAAGGAGCTAAGTGAAATTTCATTAACAGCTCAACTGTTTGGTACTTTAATGCTTAGTGGGCCATTATTGTGGCTTTGGCTTAATATTACTAATAAAAATTATGATTCTATAGGGCTTAATAGCATCATGGCAATATTTAGTACAGTAATATTAACTTTAACTTGGAGAAAATATTTAAAGCAACCTAATAAAAAGACTAAAGGTACAGCCTCTGTATTTTTAATTTCAATTCTTGCAATAGTTTTAACTATTTCAATTTTTGTGGGTATAGGGACGTTACAAGAAGCTATATTTGTACCAAAGAGTTATTTAATGTTTATATTTAAACCACCATATAGTTATTTTATCTTCTTCTATGAAATAGAATTAATTGCATTTTTAATATCAAGAGTGTATAAAAAAATAAAGAATATAGAGTTAAAATGGACTGTAGACTTTTGCAATTTTGTAAAGAAGAATATATTTGTAACTATTATTATAAATATTATTCTACTATATGTGTGCATTACTGGCATTACTGTGGTAACAGAAAATAAGATTACTGACTATAGTTTTTATAATCCAATGGGGACAACCTATTCCTATGAAGATATTTCTAAGGTTGAAGCTGGATTTAATGGAAAGAAGTTTGGCATTTTTCCAAAAGGAGCAGGTGAATTTTATTATACTGTATTCTTTAATGATGGTAATAAAGTAAATTTTTATCAAGCTAATAGTGAATTTGAAGACACTTATTTAGAACTTGAAATATTTGATAAGCTTCTTATGGACACAGGTAAGGCTGAAAAGACATCATCTAAAGAAAATTATGAACTATGTGACTTTGATCAAAGGTATGTAGATAGATTTTTGAGGATAATTGATAATAAGTAATTTGAAAATGTCGGAAATAATTAAGGTTTAATTATTTCCGGGGAAAGTTATTTTAGTAGTTTTGTGTAGGTATTTTTAGTCTGTTAATATTATGAAGAAAATTTAAAGGAGTTGTGTATATGTTTAGAGAAATGAGAAAAAAGGATAGAGAAGTTTTTGGTGAAGACATAGAAAAAATTTTAATTAATGGAGAATATGGAATTCTAGCAACTGTTAGTGAAAATGGCTATCCTTATACTGTGCCATTAAGTTATGTTTATCAAGATAACACTATTTATTTTCATTGTGCTAAAGAAGGGCATAAGCTTGATAATATTGAAAAAAATCACAAAGTATCCTTTTGTATTGTTACGGATACTGAAATGTTACCAGGTAAGTTTAGTACAAAATATAAAAGCATTATAGCTTTCGGAGAAGCGAAGGAACTAACTGGAGAGTTAAAGAGAGATATTTTATTTAAATTTATTGAAAAATATTCTCAAAGCTTCATAGAAGAAGGTAAAAGATATATTGAAAGAGCACAAGATAGTGCAAAAATAGTAGAAATTAAAATAGAACATATTACTGGGAAATCAAGAGGATAATAAGAATAATGAAATTAAGATTAAGAGTGTAGTCTTAATTATTAAAATGCTATGTTGAGAACAACATAGCATTTCTATTTAGCTAATATTTATTATTAAAGAAATTGAGCTGAATATACATTATATTGAAGTTAATGTTATAATTAGAATATATATTACTAATTATAGTAAATGGAGGAATAAGGTTGAGGTGTAGTGAATTAACTGAGTATATAGTAGAAAAATTAATCACTCAGAAATTAATGATAAAAGATAGATGCTTAATAGTTGGAATTGATGGACAAGGATGTTCAGGAAAATCCACTTTATCTCAAAATATTAAAGATTCTTTAATAAAGTCAGGAGTAAAAGCTGAAGTGGTTTCAATTGATGATTTCTGTAATAAAAGAGCTATACGCTATTCTGGTGAATTACCATGTTGGGAACAACACTATTATAACAACTTTGACTATATAAAATTTGAAAGAGATATTTTAAAAAAAGTCAGAATAACAGGGAAAATAGAATTTAGTGATTTTGTTTTAGATACACTAGAGGATGAATATACAAAAAAATTAGATGTTTCCTTAGATAGTGAAGGGATACTCATAATTGAGGGTATATTTATATTTAAAAATGAATTTAAGAAATATTATGATTATAGTATTATGATTATAGTTGAAATAGATGAACAATTCAGACGTGCTTCTGAAAGAGATATATTTAAGAATGTTAACTTGAAAATGTTATTAAACCAATATAATGATAGGTATGTTCCAGCATATAAATTATATGAAAAGATTGATAACCCTTATTCCTTTGTAGATTTAATTATAGATAATACTAATGTGGATATGCCTAATATAATTAAATAAAGTAAATTATCATATAAAATCATAGGAGGAAATACATGAATAAAACAGTTGTTATATACAAATCAAAATATGGTTCAACAAAAAAATATGCAGAATGGATTGCTACTGAACTTGATGCGGATATTTTTGAGGCATCTAAAATTGATGTAGCGGATATGCAAAATTATTCTACTATTATTTATGGAGGCGGTCTTTATGCAAGTGGAATACTGGGTGTTTCATTAATTACTAAAGCCTTTGATAAGCTAAAAGATAAAAATTTAGTTGTATTTACTGTAGGACTTGCTGATCCAAGTAACACTAATCAATATATCCCTGTTATTAACAAGAATCTTACAAAGGAAATGCAGGATAGGATTAAATTATATCATTTTAGAGGTGCTATTGATTATAAAAATCTTGGTTTTATCCACAAATATATGATGGCTTTATTAAAAAAGAAAGTAAGTAAAATGCCTGAGGATAAAATGGATGATGAAGCAAAAATGATGCTTGAAACCTATGGTAAAGTAGTAGATTTTACAGATAAATCATCAATCAAGCTATTAATTGAATTTTGTAATGGATTATAGAGTATTACAAAATAATATGGTGATATGTTTATAAAGGAGCAATAGAGGAATATAACTGGAGGAGTAAAATGAAGTTAGTAACAATATGGGACAAGGTTGCCGTTGATTTTGGAAAAGTTGGACCTAAGTATTGGAATAGTTTTGGAGATAGATTAGTTGAACTTTCAAGTATTAACAAAGGAGCTAAAGTGTTAGATATTGGAATGGGTAGAGGTGCTTCATTATTTGCTGCAATAGATAAAATAGGTACAGATGGATATGCTGTAGGTATAGATAATTCAGAAGTTATGGTAAGTGAAACTCATAAAGATATTTTAAATAATAAAATATGTAATGCGGAAGTTAAAAATATGAATGCTCAGAATTTAAACTTTAAAAAAGATTCATTTGATAATGTTATTTGTGGATTTGGAATAGGATATCTTTTACTTAGTGAAAATAGATTAAATGGAATACTAGGGGTACTAAAAAATGGAGGACGAGTAGGATTTAGTATATGGGGTAAACAGGAAGATCAAAAGTGGTTAACTGAAATAGTTAATAAATATTTACCTACGAACATACAGAAAGAAAATAAAGATAGAAAGCCAGATATTCCAAAGTTTGATACAGTAGTGGATGTGAAAAAAATATTAGATGAGTCAGGTTTTAAAAATGTTAAAGTTCATGAAGAAAGTACAGATGTTGTGTATAAGGATAAAGAGGAATGGTGGCAAGAAATGTGCACCAATGCAGTTAGAGGAATATTTGAAAAAATAGAAGATTTGGGTTGTTATGTATTTGAAGAGTTTAAAAAAGACATATTTCAAGGACTAGAAAGTTTCGGCAAAGGTGACGGGCTTCATTTTAATATGTCAGTGATATATGCATTTGGAGAAAAATAAATATATTAGCTTAATAATATAGACAAGGAGTGGTAAATATGGCTAAGAGAATATATTTTGAAAAAATTCTTTCTCAGGATGATTTTACCGAGGCTGAGGTTGAGTATTTACTGCTCCTTGAGTATTGGGGAATGGGATATGGAAGTGAGATTCTAAGGGAATTATTAAATAAAGCTGAAGAAATGAAGAGTATACAACAAGTTATAGGAATGATAGATCCTAATAACATAGCATCTAGAAAAATATTATTAAAGAATGGTTTTGTATCATGTAAGGTATATGAAATAGATGATGGTTCTTTAACGGAAGTGTTAAGTAAAAATTTAAGATAAGTTATATACAAAGAAAGCAAAAGAAATTGGTAGAGAAAGAATTAAGTTTATGGAAAAATATTTTAATAGGTTACAGATGGAGATAGAAGGCATTAAGTAAATTAATGCTTTCTATTTTGTTTAGGAATTAATTAACTAATATACAAGTATATATATCATATTGAAATTAATGTTATAATTAAAATATAAATAAAATGATTGAGAAACTTGGGATAAAATAAAGAATGGAATGTTAGGAGTTGAATTGATGCCAATATTTGAAAATAAAACAATAATTACAAAAGAAGTAATAAATGAGCTTTCAGAAGAAAATTATAAGGAATGTAATAAGAAATATCGCAGTTTTGTTTTATTAATGTTTCTTATATCTGCATTTTTTACTGTTATAAACTTCATAACAAATGGAGTATACTTGGTTTCTGTGTCCATGTTTTTATCTACAGTATTTTTCCTTTTTATGTTTTTTAAAGGGTATACTTTAAAATTAAAAGAGAGTTATAAAAACTTTAAAGGGGTATATGGTGAATCAGTGGAAATAACGTTAAATTTTTACGATGAAAAAATAGATATTATTACATTTAGGTCTAATTTAACATTAGAGTATAGTCAAATTACTAAAGTATTAGAAACAGAAAATCTATTTTCATTGATGATAGAAAAACAAAATATAATTCTTAGTAAAAACGGTTTTATAAATGGAGATATTGATAAATTTAAATTGTTTATAAAGGAAAAAGGACTTATTGAATAAAATACTAATGTCGAAGGAGCATAAATTTCATTCTTTTATCTAGATTTAATAGGGGGTGAAAATTATTAATAATAAAAATAATGAATCAAAGTTAAATCCATTAGAAAACCAAGTAGAGGAGATAAATGAGTGGCAAAAGAACGCTAATAATCATGGTTATTTTATTGGCTCAGGCAAAGCACCATTACCTATGAAGAATATATTAAAGTCTCCTATAATTATGTTAATAATAGGAGTTATATTTGCAATACCAATAATATTTAGTTTAGTTAAGAATTTTAGCATTGAAACTATATTTAATAATGTGGTGATAATAACCATAAGTATTATACTAATTACTGGAGGCATTATAAGGCTGCTAAACAAAAGTTAATGAATTCACAATATATAAGTAAATAATTGGGAGGTTAAAGGAATGAAATCAGATTCAAAAATTAGAATTAAGTTATTACTAATAGCAATGGTTTTTGTAGGAGTATTGGCATTCTTTGGATATATGATTTGGGAAAAACCAAAAACAATAACCTATACATCTGCTATAAAAATTGTTGATGTCAATAACAAGGAAGATATAGCTAAATATGAAAAATATAAAAATCCTTATGCATATAAAGAAAAAGAAAATAATCAATTCACATTAAAATATCATGATTATATATATCCTTTAAAACCTATTGATAGCACACTAATATTAACATCAGAGCAATATGACGAGATAGTTGAGGGAAATGACTATTGATTTAAAATAAAATTTTATACTCCTGATAATAGTGGTAGTGGGATTGTAAAAAAAGTTTATATGGATGATCCTGCAAGAAAATAAAATATATTTCTGGTTGACATAAGAAAAGTTTAATTCTTGAAAATTATTTTTGAAAAAAATAATTATATGTTTATAAAATTTTATTTATATCTAGGAGGCTTAATGATAGTTATATCAACGCTTTGTAGATTGAAGAACATAAAAATAATAAAAGCTAAAAATATGTTATGTTATAGTTATTTTCATTTTGAAGGAGGGATAAAATATGATTTTATTTATAGAATGTGTTATTTCCTGTGCAGTTTTCACGCTAATTATATTACCTTCTCTTTATAAAGACCCTATTAAGCATATTATGTCTTACCCTAAAGAAATTATAGATAGGGTAGAAAATCTGCCTCAGTATAAATATGTTATTAAAGTTGAAGAAAAAAGACATTTATCAGTTAAATTAATTGCAGTATTGATTTTTGCAATTGTTCTTGCTGTAGTGGCATATTACTCTGGTGCAAAAAACTTTAAGTCTGCATATATCCACGTTTTTATATTATTTTTTGTGGTGAATATTTACGATATGATAGTATTAGATATTGGACTTTTTTGTCACAGTAAAAGAACAAGAATACCTGGAACTGAGGATATGGATAAAGAATATAAGAATCCCTGGCATCACATAAAGGGTGCTGTTATAGGAATAGTAATTGGCACTATTGTTGCTTTATTATCAGGGGCAATAGTCCATATCATAGGGATAATATAAAGTTACTAATTGAAATTTATAATGGATTATAGAGTATTAGAAATTAGATGAAAATGAATGTAGTTAAGGGGATTAAGATGTTAGGAAAAGAAGACATAATTAAAATGATTAAAGACATGGAATTACCTTTAAATGAATATTGGATAACCTCTGGTGCAGGTTTAGTAATTCATGGTGTTAAAGAAACCACAAATGATATTGATTTAGGGGGTACTACAAACTTAGTTGAGCTATTTGTAAAAAAAGGTTGTAAGTACACATTAGAAAAAGATAACTCAAGAATTGTTCAGATAAATAATACAATAGAAATACTAGAAAATTGGTTCGTAGATGAAATAGTGTTTATTGATGGATTACCTGTAGGAAGTTTAGAAAGTATAAAAAAGCAGAAGGCACAATTAGGAAGAGAGAAGGATATTAAGGATATTAAGATTATAGATGATTATATTAAGAATAGAGTTAATATAAAAATTTGGAAATATGAAATAAGGAATACTTATAGAGTTCAATTAGGAGTGAATAAATGTGAAAGGTATTAATTGTTTTTCTGACATTAACTATGAAGACATAATTGATAAAGAACATGTTCCTATAAATATTGATGCAAAAAAGGAAAATTCTATCATAAAAGTATTTGATGATAGGGAGTTATAATACAAGTAAAATTTACAAGGAAACATTAAATTTTTTAATTTGGAGGGTATTATGAATTTAACAGAACTTAATCCTAAAGGTAGATTTAGTAGTCGAGTAGAAAACTATGCAAAATATAGACCTAACTATCCTAATGAAATAATAGGGTTTCTAAATACATCAATTGGCTTAACTAAAGAAGCAATTATTGCTGATATTGGCTCTGGAACAGGAATCTCTGCTAAATTATTTTTGGATAATGGAAACGAAGTATACGGCATTGAACCTAATGCAGAAATGAGGTACGCTGGAGAGAAGTATCTAATTAATTACACAAATTTTCATTCAATAGATGCATCTTCTGAATATACAAAGTTGGAATCAGAATCAGTAGATATAATTACATCAGGACAAGCATTCCATTGGTTTGAACCAGAAGCTACAAAAAAAGAATTTCTCAGAATATTAAAACCTGGCGGGTTCGTAGTAATTATCAATAATAGAAGAAAATTTAGCAATAGCAAATTTATGAATGAATATATGGAACTAATTGAAAAATACTCAGAACGTGAGGGGGGGAATTCACTTAATACGGATTTACCCAAATTCTTTGGTTTAAAAACAATCGATAAAGAAATATTTTCTAATCCTCAAGTGTATAATTTGGAAAGATTAAAAGGGGATTTAGTATCTTATTCGTATATTCCAAATGAAGAAGACCCAAAATTCAATTATATGATTACGGAACTTGAACTTCTATTTAAAAAGTATAATAAAAATGGGACATTGATTTTTGATTATGAAACAGTAGTATACTACTGCAAAATGAAGTAGTTTACATAAATAATAATTGGAACTATTATTACTTTGTGAATTATGAAGAGAGGAAGAATATTAATGGTTAATATATTATTTAGTTTATATAATTTCCATGAAAATTGGGCAAAAGATACGATGGAAAAATATATAAAGTGTAATGATAAGGTTTTGGTAATTCCATTTTCTTTCGGTGAAAATATAAGCAATGATATGGAGTGGCAGAGTGCCTATAGTAAATATAAAGGAAAGTATTATAACACTATTGTTCTACCATTTTTAAGTTATGAAATTAGGGAAGAAAATATAGACTGGATAAATTATTTTAAAGATACAGAAGAAAGTGCAAAAAAGAAAGTAAGAAACAGTGACATAATATTTTTTACCGGAGGGTTACCTGATAAAATGATGTATCGCTTAAAGGAGTTTGATTTAATAAATGAGATTGAAAGTTTTGTAGGAGTAATTATAGGTATTAGTGCTGGAGCAATAATTCAGATAGCAGATTACCATATTACTCCTGATAAAGATTATGATACATTCTCATATAATAGAGGATTAAATTTGATTAGAGACTTTGATATTGAAGTTCATTATGAAGATACAGAAATAGAAAAAAATTATATAAATAAGGTATTAAATGAAAGAACAGATACTGTATATGCAATTAAAGATACTGGTGGGATAATTGTTGATAATAATGCAATTACATTACTTGGAGATACACAAATATTTAGTAGGAAATAGTTTAACTTTTTTCAAAATTAAAAAAGTTGATTGTGTAGATGGGGGAGTTATGAAGAGAATTATAAATATATTATTGGTTAGTTTACTGTTTTGGTTTACGTTGGATATTACAGGGTTTTCTATAGGAAATTCTTGCTTAGTTGAAAGCCCAGGCATACTGAGTTTTGATACTACTTGGTGGATAATTTTTGTTGTTTGTTCTATGCTATTTTTCTTAAAAGAAAAACAAGGTAAATATGTATTATCAGTATTTCTTACGGTTTGGGTTATAGTTCAATATTTTTCACATTGGAATTACACAATTTTTGGTGTAACTGAGAGGAAATTAAGTGGGTATAATAAATTCTTTGCTAACACATACCATATTATTCCACAATCTGATAGTATATTGATACCTGATTTATACCATATAATTTTACACATATTATTAATCTCATTACTTGTTTTAATGATAGTGTATATATTTCAAAAAAGAAATAGAATAACTTCAGCTTAATCCATTTGTTCCTATAATTATAATTGAGTTTGATTAGGAGATAAATTAATAATTTAGTGGAATTGTTATTTGTATTATGCAGGGCATAAATATATCACATAAGAAGAGTAAATAAGTATATGTTTTGGATAATGAAATAATTGTTAATAACATTTATAGCTTTAAATATATAATGGGAGATTAGCTGATATGAGGATGGTTAAAAAATTATTTATAGTATTAGTAATTATAATAGTAGCAATTACAATATTGCCTTGGATAGTATTTCCAATTAGTAATAATATAAAGTTATATAAGTTTTCAAAGCAATTATATAATTGTAAATTGCCAAATAATACCCAGTTAATTGATAAAGATTCTGTATATGGTAAATTAAATGGTAATGGTAATGGATTAGATTTTGCTACTGTTATAGTATTAAAATCTGAATTGGATACCGAAAATATAGAAAACTACTATAAATCAAGAGATTTTCATACTATAGAAGAGAAAGATAATCCTCCAACTATAGAGGTTGGAGTTATAAGTGATGGTAAAATTGATAGTAAATTATTAGAGCATAAAAGTTTTATATTGGACGAAGATAGCAAAAAGGATGATTACTATTATGTAATTATTTATGATGGTGGGTACGCTTCTTATTTTGATATTAATGGTAATTAAAAATTATATAAGCATTATATTTTGAACTTAACCAATAAAAATAAGTCATAGTATTCTTGAGTTTCAATGTAATTTAGAGAATTAATTGATGATTTTTACAATATTTGGTATTATATAGAAAAAGGGGGCGTATTTATGGAGAAAAAAGCCAAGATACTTATATTAGGAACTTATCATTTTGCAAATGGTGGAGAACATTTAATTAAAACTCAATGTGAAGATATGACTACTGAAAAAAAACAAAAAGAAATTAAGGTAGTGATAGAAAAGCTAATGCAATTTAAACCAAATAAAATTGCTGTTGAAGCAAATCGAGGAAAAGAAGAGGAATTAAATAAGGCTTATTCCGAGTATTGTATAAATAATTATAATTCATCTAACAAAATAATAAGTCATAGAAATGAAATTGTTCAATTAGGGTTTAGGTTAGGACAAATATTAAAACATAATAAAATTTATCCTATAGACTATCCAGTAGATTTACCGGAGCAGGTTTTTGAATATGCTGAAAAGAATTGTCCAAAGTTCTATGAGAAGTTTATGAATGAAATAAAGGAATGTAATATAAGTGAAAATGAAATTATGAAGAATAGTACAGTTATTGAAATCCTAAAGCATCTTAATGATCCTACGCGTATTGCAAAGGAGCATAGTGATTTATATTTAGATATGGCTCAAATAGGAGCTGGAGGTAAATATTATGGAGTGGACATGCTTACAGAATGGTATAGGAGAAATCTTTATATTTTTGGAAATCTACAAGATATAGTTGAATCTGGAGATAGAGTTTTGGTTATTTATGGAGCTGGGCATTGCAAAATACTTCAGGATTTTGTATCAGAGTATAATGATTTTGAATTAGTAGATACCTTGGATTATCTATAAATCTAGATATCTAGATTTATAATTTAGAAAATTAATTGATGATTTCTACAGTGTTTGGTATTATATAGAAAATAAGGTTTATTGGGGGTAGTAAATATGAGATTTCAATTAGCTAAGAAAGAACAACTCAAAATACTCTGTGCAAAGTCTGTAAGTATGGCTTAAGGCGACAATTGCACAGAGGTAAATATCTAGTCGCCATTACTAAATAAATTCATACTTATACAGGCTTTGTTTCCTTAATTTAAAGTATAAATTTAAGGAGCTGAGCTTTATGGGATATGTAAAGGCTGAAACAATTTTACCAGATAATTTATTAAGAGAAATTCAAAAGTATATTCAAGGAGAATATGTATATATTCCATCTGAACATACAACACGGAAAAAGTGGGGAGAAAAGTCAGGAACCAGGCAGCGTATACAAAATAGAAATGAAGTTATACGTAATAAGCATGAAAGTGGATATACCATTGATGAGCTGTCAGAAGAATTTTTTCTTTCTATAGATAGTATTAAAAAAATTGTATATAGTAAAAATAGAAATGAAAAGCTATCACTCTAATAATGAGTGGTAGCTTTTTATGTGCAAAGAATAATATAGAATTGTTCTTTATATATTAATTGATGATCTCTGTATATTAAAATAAGTATGATGATAAATTTTGACATGTGAAATTCTTAATTAAAGATATTTATGTTTGTGGGGTGAAATATAAATAATAAATTTTTTGAATTAGGTATACAGAAAGGAATAATATTTAAAATGGGGTTAGATATAGAGGAATTAGGTGAAGAATTTTCTCATTTAAAACTTGTTGGTAGTAAGGACAATTCAATAAGACTAATCAATGGAATAATAAAGAATAAAAAGGTTGAAGATGAAGATTTATTTGTTATAGAGGGATTATGGGCCTATGAAAAGATAATTAAAAGTAATATTAGAATAATAAACTTTGTATTTTGTCTAGAGTTTATTAAAAACAAATCTACCTTTGATATGGTTAAGAGTATTTCTATGATAGCAGAGAATTCATGTTTAATATCAAGTAATTTGTGTAAAAGATTGAGTAGCAGAGATAGTGGAGAAGGATTTTTTCTATTATGTAGTTTTCCAAAGTATAATCTTGGGAATATAAGGTTGAAGGAAAACAATTTGTTAGTAGTACTTGATGGATTAGAGAAACCAGGAAATATTGGAACAATTATAAGGTCAGTTGATGGTGCTGGTGGAGATGGAGTAATTATTTGTAATAGTAAAGTTAGAAAAACAAATCAAAAGCTGATAAAGTCAAGCATGGGATCTAGTTTTATGTTGCCAGTTGTAAGTAGTGACATAGAATTACTTGTAAGGTGGCTTAAGAGTAACGGATTTAAGATTATTGTTACTGATTTAAAAGCCAGTAACAATTACTATGATGCTAATTATAAGGGGAGAATTGCTATTATTGTAGGAAATGAAATACATGGAATTTCAGAAATTTGGAATAAATATGAATGTGAAAGAATAATAATCCCCATGTTTGGAGGTGCAGATTCCTTAAATGTAGGAGTAGCAGCTACTATGATTGTTTATGAAGCAAGCCTTTCTCAAAAGAATTTAGGTAAAAGAATTGGCTAACTATGATTTAAATAAATCATAGTTTTATGGATTATATAAGTAGGAAAGAGGGCGTAGTCGTAGAGGCTACACCTTCTTTTTTTAGTGATTATTTTTAGTAAGTATTAAGTAATAGCAGGATTTATTAAAATATACCTTGCAATGCAAAGTACATTTTAATATAATAATAATATACTTTGTATTACAAGGTAAGGGAGGAGTTGCTGTGAATAATAATTCTCAAATTCTTAAAGGTATTCTTGAAGGATGTATACTAAGTATAATTTCAAAGGAAGAGACCTATGGTTATGAACTACTAACAAAATTAAAAGGATGTGGATTTGAAGATATTGTTGAGGGAACGCTTTATCCATTATTACTTAGGCTTGAAAAAAATCAGTTAATAATTGCTGAAAGAAGGAAATCATCCGCGGGAGTTAATAGAAAATATTATAAACTATCAGAAATGGGAAGTATAGAACTTGAAGGTTTTATAGAATACTGGAATAAACTACATGTTAATGTAAATAAGATTATAGGGGGGATGGACGATGAGTAATAGCATATTGAGGGATGAATATAAGGAAGCATACACCAGTATAGTAATATACTTATCAAGTAGTGGTATGGAAGGTAACTTTATGGATGAAGTAAGTGAGGATGTAAAGGACTTATTAATAAGTGCACAGGATGATGGTATTGATGTGAAGAGTATAATTGGTAATAATATTGAAGAATTTTGTAAAGAAATAATAAAATCAAAGGATATTAATAGTAGTACAATACTTAATATATATCAAAGTACTAGGTGGGCTATAATTATGTCAGCAATGATGTCATTATTATATTATATATTTCATATGAAATTCACCTTAAATATAATTTTTATGTTTATAGTTGACTTTTTGTTTTGTAGGTTTATTTTTAGTATAGGATTAAGGAAAGTAATAATAAAAAATAAAGGAAATACAAAAAAAATAATAAAGGTGTTATTATTATATATTTTATTTGTGATACCAGGAGCAATTCTAAACTTTATCTTAATTACAAATTTTGTTGTAGAAATTAATTCATTATACACATTCATGATTTTAGTAGCAATATTGCTATTAAGTTACATCATAGGTAAAGCTTTTAGAAATAGAAAGGTGAGGTTAGATTAAGTAATAAAGCAGTAGAATTTTAGCTTTCTACTGCTTTATTTATATAGACAAATAACAAAATATTTAACCTTTTAAATAGGTTTCTGTAAGAAGTTTTTACAATATGAGTTTTTATTGTAGTGTATCCTTGGCTGTAAGTATACACATACTATATACATAAAGGGAATGAGAATTAAAGAAAAGAGGGCATAAGTAATGATTAATTTTAAAAAGTACATTAAGAAGGGACAAATTTTATTGGCTGTTATGGTATTAATGTATAATATAAATGAGAAAATAATATTTGGAGTAGAAAATGATGAAGTACATGGAAGGATGGAAGGTGATAAGATTTTTATGAATGTATCTACAACCGTAGACTTACCTCATCAACCACCTAAGGAGTCCACAGAAGAACTGTATCAAGATGTGTTTTTAGCTTTACTAATGCCTTATATCCAGATTGAGGTGGAAAAATATTATTCTACATACTTATCTCAAACGCCACTAGTTGATCCTTACTCCATATATATAAATAGTATTTCTAGACCAAATGGTTATCGTTCCTTTGTATTTGATATAAGCCTTCAAGTAAATCCCTATATAGGACCTCATATTCTTGTAGGAACTGATAATATTGATTTCACTGTAGAAGGTAACGGAAGGGTTAAGGTGAAAAAGTTTGAACATATAAAAAGTTATGACTTACCACCAACCTATGAGCATATAATGACAGAGATTGTATAAGATTTTAGCATCAGGTTGTTATAACTAGTGAAGTTAGAGTAAAATAAAATTCGCCAATACCCTAAAAGGGATATTGGCGAAGAGGAAATAGTGGAATACAATAGCACTAGTTTTTACTATTCTTCATAGTTAGAAAGTGTGTTATTTAATGAATGTAGTGCACTTTCTACTGAGTTAAGGGTATTTTCGATTATTTGTCTGTTTTGTGATTTTTCAACAGATTTTAATGCTTGATCCAAGCAAGTTTTTGAATCTTGAAGTTCAATTTGTACATCTCGTAGATGGCGTTTAGCGCTTTTTCCTTCATTATTGTGCATAACAATTACCTCCTAAAACTTTATTTTTAAGGTATGGAGCTAGCATATTATGAAAATAAGCTTAAGCTCAATCCAAGAGTGAAATTTTGTTCATAGTAAATTTCTTCATCTACAACAGTCCTATTAACACCATTATTATCAGAAGAATTTCACTATGGAATATCAAAATTATTATATGTCATAAATTTAAAATCATACTTGGAAAGTTTAGCTTATGAAAGAAAAAACCTTAAGAAATAGATTATTAAAGAATCTATTTCTTAAGGTTTCAGTAAAAAGTTCTATTAATCATTCATTAGTTCTTCTAGATCTATTGGATACTTTCCGTATAGTTTACCAGCATCCATAAAGGCTTCAATATTCTTCATTGGAGTGTGCATTGGAATTTGACATCCAGTGCTTAAAATATAACCTTTTTGAGAATTGAAACCTTTTCTAATACAGTGTTTTACTGACTTAAAAATGTCTTCTTTAGTTCCAGCATATATAACATCAACAGGAGGAACATTTCCGGTTATTACAACTTTATCACCAATCACATTTTTAGCTTCTTCTATATCTTCTATATTATCAATACTAAAATTAGAAATTCCAGTATTCACAACATCTTCCCAAATGTCTCTACTTTTTCCGCAGATGTGTATACCAGGGTAACTACCAGTTTTTTCTTTTATTTTATTTATGTTTTTTTGAAGAGCAGGTAAGGAAAATTCTCTGAATTGCTTTGGACTTATAAGACTTGTTGATGAGACTGGATCAGCAAAACTAATTGAGATACCCAGTTTAGCAACTTCTTCTATGTATCTATTATTAGATTCTGACACTATTTCCATAAGAGTATGAACCTTTTTAGGATATTTAATCATCCATTTTAATAAATTTTCAGTTCCTACTACAGAGGCTGCAACACTAAAAGGACCAGACATAGAGGCACTGACATCTACATCATTTATAAGTGCATCTTTAGTAAGTTTTAATGCTTCCAGTAGTATAGGTAATTTTCCATCCTTTAGAGGGTTTACTATTTTGAGAGATTCAATTTCATCTATTGATTTAATAGCAGGTTCTAGTAAATAGGAGATAGCATAATCAGGATAGCATACCTTGGCTCCCATAGCTTCAGCCACTCCTCTAAGACTAGTAGATATGCCTACGCTATCATGACGAAGTTTTTTAAACAAAGCTATTTCTAAATCTGCCATTAGTCGTGCAGAATGATAGTAATCCTTAGTTGTTATACCAATGAATGGCGCCATAGTTGCTCCCATGTCGGGGATACAAATTAGTCTATCAATTTCTAATCCTCTAGAAAATGCATCCATTCTCTCTTTTGGAGTCATTTCTTCTTTAATCACTTAAAGGTTCCCTCCTAACAAAAATATATTTTACATATTAGTTACATAACTCTAAAGTAATTATATAAGACAAAAATGAATATGTATAATTGAATTATCCTATATATAATATATATCTATTGATATAACCAATATAAAAAGATAAATTTTGTTTGTTAAAATGATGAAATATAATATAGAAAAAGACTGAGATATTAATTATTTTATTTAATATCTCAGTCTCTCTATTAAATTAATTGGTATTCATATAGAACTCAAGGTTTTGGGATTAACCTTGTGTTTTGTTATTCTTGATAGTTAGAAAGAGTACTATTTACTGAATTTAATGCACTTTCTACTGAATTAAGAGTATTTTGGATTTTTTGTCTGTTTTGTGGTTTTTCAACAGAGTTTAATGCTTGATTTAAGCAGTTTGTTGAATCTTGAAGTTTACTTTGTACATCCTGAACATGTTGTTTAGCATTTTTTCCTTGATTTTGTTGCATAACAATTTCCTCCTAAGTTTTATTTTCAGATATTAAGATAAAATTTAATACCTAATTTAATTTTTAGTCATAGTAAGTTTCTGTACAATAGATAATTATTATTACTAAGAGGTAAAGAAATTCACTATGAACTAGTAAAGTTATTGTATGTTATAAATTTTAAATTATACTTTTAAATTTTATTATCAAAACTAATAATATAATCATAACTAAGTATTAAGATAAGAAAAGCTAGGCAGTAAGCCTAGCTCATTATTCTTTAATATCTATGGCATCTACAGGACATTGATCTCTTCCATCAACAGCTCCAGCTTCAAGATCAGAAGGAACATCTCCATCTATAGCTTCAGCTTTACCATCATCATCGAATGAATAAATCTCAGGGCAGACACCAACACAAGCTCCACAACTTATACATGTATCTTTATTTACGATTGCTTCCATATTTACTCCTCCTTGTTTTTAATATATTAACAAGATTAGTGTTTGCAGTAATTGATTTCATATACGCAAAAATTAGAAAATTAATTAATAATAGGTACATGGATGTTAGAGTAAATATATATAATTATGTATTTATATCAGGAGTAGTTGAGTCTTTAAATCTCTACGGCGAGTTCATAGTCATCTTGATTTTCTCGTTCTTCAATAAGCTTTAAAATATTATCCATAGTATATATTTTAAGAGATAGATCACTGTTGTCTTCTAGTTTACCAATGTATTCTAGGGCATTAGGGGACACACTGCCTGTAGTAAGAATAATACCTTTTTTTATATTGTTTGCCATCATAGCACCAACAAGTTTTTGGCATATAACTCTTCCTATAAAAAACTCATCAGAAGCATTATCTTCATCATTAGAGGCTAGAGTTGGATTAGAATTATATCTTTTACATTCAACATAGATTTTTTCATCGTCATAATTTGTAAGAATCAAATCAACTCCACCATCATTACTAGGAGGTGTAAGCTTTATATCCTTATATTCAGGGTTATTATGAAAAAGCCATTGACAGAAGCCTTCAAATTGAAGTCCTGTTAATCTATTAATATTTTCTTTTTTAATCCTCATAGTAAATTTTAGTTGTTCATCTTTAAAGCCTCTTATTTTCTCAATAAATTGAGTAAAGCTCTTTATAAGTATTATGAGTACTATAAGTAGTACTAAAATTTCATATTTGTTCATAAGAATCACCTCGTATAATAATTATTGTCATTATAGAAAAAAATTAATCAATATATTTGGGATTTTTGCTTTACCATGTGATATTAATGAGCACAATAAACAGATATTTTTATATGAAATCCATAACAGATTTAGAAAAGTATCTTTAATTATGAAGGTTTTTAATATAAAATAGTAATAAATACTTCAAGGAGGTTACGTATGAAGAGAGAAGATTATATTTCTTGGAATGATTATTTTATGAGTATTTCTTTGTTATCAGGAATGAGAAGTAAGGATCCATCAACACAGGTTGGAGCTTGTATAGTTGATTGCAACAATAGGATAGTTTCTATTGGATATAATGGATTTATTAATGGATGTAGTGATGAAGATTTTCCTTGGAGTAGAGATGGAGAATTTTTAGAAACTAAGTATCCTTATGTAGTGCATGCTGAGCAAAATGCTATTTTAAATGCTAGAGGTAAGTCTTTAGAAGGCTGTAGACTATATGTAAATTTGTTCCCTTGCCATGAATGTGCTAGAAATATCATTCAATCAGGCATAAAGGAAGTTTATTATCTTAGTGATAAGTATGCTGAAACAGATTCTATAAAAGCCTCTAAATATATGTTTGAAAAGGCTAATGTGAAATTAACTCAATTAACTCCAAGTGTAGACAAGATAGAGATAAAATTAAAATAGACCTATTAAATTAGAGCTAAAAGGATTGTCTCATATTTTTATATTGAGATAATCTTTTTTTATTTATGAGCAATATCAACTGAATTTTAGAATGAATTAAAGTCCCATTTTAAGATTGGTTGAACGTATACCTAAGAGGTTAAATAATTATATTTAAAGACAGAATTTGTTAAGGAGTAGATTAAATGAAAACTAAAGATATGACGAGAGATGCTATAGTAATTGGTTTTGCTTTATTTGCTATGTTTTTTGGAGCAGGAAATCTTATATTTCCAACATTTTTAGGACTAGAATCAGGGATAAGTTGGAGTAGTGGATTGTTTGGATTTGTTTTAGCTGATGTAGGCTTAGCTATACTATCAATTATAGCTGCAGCTAAATGCAATGGAGATGTAAGTGAAATTTTTGGAAAGGTAGGTAAAAAATTATCAATAATTTTGGGTGCTGTTATAATGGTATGCTTAGGACCACTTTTAGCCATACCGAGGACAGCAGCAACAACCTATGAAATGGGTATTGTGCCAATATTCAAAGGATTTAGCCCAGTAGTATTTTCAATAATATTTTTTTCTATAACATTGGTTTTATCTATAAAACCATCTAGAGTAATTGATATAATAGGTCAGTTTTTAACCCCAATGCTTCTCATAACTCTACTATTACTCATATTAGTTGGAATAATAAATCCAATTGATTCTATCAGTATAGCGCCAAGAGTAGAAAGTATATTTGCAGAAGGAGTAATCCAAGGCTATCAAACCATGGATGCATTAGGAGCTATAGCATTATCTACTGTTGTAATAACAACATTAAGTAATAAAGGATATAAAGGAATAAAGGAAAAAATAAAATTAACCTTAAAAGCATCTATTGTTGCCTCAATAGGACTAGTTTTAGTCTATGGTGGGTTGACTTATTTAGGAGCTACCATTTCAAATCAATATGCAAACATACCATTAGGAGAAATATCTCAAACTGCATTAATAGTACATATAACAGATATATTACTTGGAAAACCAGGAAAGATATTATTAGCAATAATAATAGGTCTTGCATGTCTTACAACAGCAATAGGACTTACGTCTGCAACAGCCCAGTATTTTAGTAAAGTATCAAAGGGAAAATGGAAATATAGAGATATAGTTATATTCGTATGCGTGTTTAGTAGTATAGTAGCTAATTTTGGAGTAAGTACTATAATAAAATTTTCAGCACCAATATTAAGTGTTATCTATCCTCCAACAGTTACATTAGTAATATTAACATTATTTAAAGAAAAAATTAAGAACAATTATGTGTTTATTTTTTCAACATATACAGCTTTGTTTATAAGTGTATTAACGGTTTTAAACCATATGGGAATAGGCAGTTCAATAGGAGTACCAATAGTAACTAAACTTCCATTTGCGAATTTAGGTTTTAACTGGATAGTTCCAGTTATAGTGGCAGGTATAATGGGGAATTTTATTAAAACAAACACAGAAATATAATATTTAAATTATATTTCATACTACAAAGATATACAAGGCAATCAATAAGTGTTATGGATGATTTATATAATTGTAGCAAACATGTTATAATAGATACATGTAAATGCGTATTTTAAAGATAGAATACCTACATAATTTAATATAAAAATTAGTTTGGAGGTAGAGTTATGATTAAAGCAATTGAAGAGCGTAGAAGCATAAGAAGATATATGGATAAACAAGTGGAAGATGAGAAGTTATTACAAATTCTTCATAGTGCAAGACTAGCACCATCAGGTAGTAATACACAACCATGGCAAATTATTGTGGTTAAGGAGCAGAGAAATAGAGAAAAAATAGCAGCTGCTGCGTATAATCAAAAGTGGATGGTTAGTGCACCTGTCCACCTTGTGTGTGTTGCAGATATAAAATCAAGGTTACCTAAGTGTGATGACCTTTATATTGATGAATATAGTAAGGAATTCGAAGTTAAGCAAATTATTAGAGATACATCTATTGCCATTGAACATATGGCACTTGAAGCAACAGATTTAGGGTTGGGAACTTGTTGGATTGCTTGGTTTGAACAGAAGGACTTTAGACCAGTTTTAAATATTCCTGATGATAAGTATGTGGTTGCAGTATTAACTTTAGGTTATCCAGATGAAGCACCAAGTCCTCGTCCAAGAAAGAATTTAGAAGAAATAGTTCATTATGAGCAGTGGTAATAGATAATGAAAGTATATAATAAATTAGTAAGAGATAAGATTCCACAGGTGATAGCTGAAGATGGAAATCAGTGTGATGTAGAAATTGCATCTAAAGAGGACATGATTTCTTTATTAGAAGATAAGCTAAAAGAAGAGGTAAATGAATATCTAAAGGATAAAAATTTAGAGGAGCTAGCGGATATTATGGAAGTGCTGTTTGGGCTAGCTCATAATTTAGGATATTCTGAAGAGGAATTAGTGGAGAAAAGAAATTGGAAGCTAAAGCAGCGTGGGGGATTTAAGGAAGGAATTGTTCTTAAGTCTGTTAAGTAAAAATATTAGCTATATTTTAGTCAGTATGATTAAAATTATAGAGCGTAATGTTATAAATAGTTTTTAGTAATGAGGCAAAAGATAAGGAGATACTGATGATAAGAGAATTATTTGAAGATATATATCAAATAGAGGTAGAACTTCCGGATAATCCTTTAAGGGCACTAAATGCCTATTTAATTAAGGGTAATGAAAGAAATCTACTTGTGGATACAGGCTTTCGCAAGGTTAAATCTTTAGAAAGCTTAAGACAAAGTTTAAAAGAATTGAATGTAAATATGGACAATACGGATATATTTTTAACTCATCTTCATGATGACCATACAGGTCTTGTACCATTTCTTTTAAATTCTAATAATAAGGCTTATATTCATCCAAGAGAAAGTGAAGAGATATATAATTTAAGAAAAGTAACTTATATGGAAGAAATTAATATATTTAATGAAGCAATGGGATTTCCTAAGGGCGAGGCGGTATCAGCACTAAAAGCTCTAAGAGATCAAGAAGGTTTTGAAGAAAGTTTCACTGAGCCAACTTATACAGATATTAAGGATGGGGAAACATTAAAGGTAGGAAAGTATGAGTTTAAATGCATTTTGACTCCAGGGCACACCCCAGCTCATTGCTGCTTATACGAAGAAAACCATAGGATTTTAATTGGTGGAGATTTAATATTAGCAAAGATAACTCCAAATATAGCCTATAACCTTGAGCAATGGATGGAAAACCCTTTACACGAATACTTTGATAGCTTAGATAGAGTTGCATCTCTACCTATAGACGTAACACTTTCTTCTCATAGAGCTATTATAAGGAATACTAAAAGGAGAATAAGAGAACTCAAGGATCATTATGATCTTAGGTTAGAGGAAATCATGGATATTTTGGCTAATGGAGAAAAACTTTCCCCTTATGAAATTGCAGGAAGAATGCACTGGAGTATAACAATTAAAAACTGGGAAGACTTCCCAATAACTCAAAGATTCTTTGCGTTAGGGGAGTGTATGTCCCACTTAGTCTATCTTGAAAAGCTTGAAATGATAAATAAGTTATATAAAGATGGAAAGATTTATTATGTTATATCAAATAAAGGATTAGTCTGGGCAATAGTTAAATACATTAAAGAAAGTTAAAAGAGTGAGTTTTAAAATAAATATAAAGGATGTTTAGAAATAAGGTTATTTCAAAACATCCTTTTAAGTTCTGAAATTATTGAGCTACTGTTGATGAACAGATTTTACAGATGTTTATAGTTTTTCCGTCTTCACATTTCTTAGTCCAAACTAATTTTACTCTTTTTCTACCGCATAGAGGGCATGTACCTCTCCAACCTACTATTTTCTTAATAACCTTACCTCTTCTTTGCTTACCCATTTTCTCATCGCTCCTTTCTTTAAAAATATATTTTTAGAAAGGCAGAGTTATGACTAAAAGTTAAGATAAGCTTAAATAAAAAAAGTAGTACCACAATTAAATTAGTACTACTCTTATATATTTTTAGGGTATGTTGATTATCTATACATTTTGGTTATAAGATAAATGCTGGAAATGGAAACGAAAACATAACCAGCATTCATCTCATAAGAGTTTAAAATTAAATAAAAATGTAAAACGTAAAATTTTAATGTAAGTAATATTATAGTTTTATTTTAACATAAAACACTATAAATAAATTAATTAAATTAACTATTTACAATAAATTTTAAAAGCTATTAAGTAATTGTGAAATATATTAATAGAGTGTGTATATAAAGTAAAAAAAGTGATAAGTAGTATAACGTATTTTATTTTACAATACGGTTTATTATTTTACAAATGTTGTATATAATAAAGATATGAATATTAGAAAAGTTGGTGATCACATTGTCAAACCAATTAATTAAAGAAGAAATCTTAAATAAGTTAAAATCAGAAGAATTTACTGGTTTTATAAAGAAATTTGACATTATAAATATAGTTGTATTTGGAAGTGTTTTAACTGAAGAGTTTAATGAAGAATCAGATGTAGATATTGCAGTATTAGGAAGAGGTAGTTTCTCCTTAGATGATATTTTAGAAATAGAATTATTTTTAGAAAAGTTTTTAGAAAGAGAAGTTGATGTTGTAGATTTAAAGAGTAAAACTTTAGATATATTTGTTAAGATAAGTATTCTAAACTCTTGCGAAATTATATATTCAACTGATAATGAGGTCTTTGAAGAGTTTTGCGATGACGTGGAGTGGATATATAGAGAAAATGAAAATTTTATTCATTTTAGAAAGGTTGATGTTTTGTATGAATGAAGAAAGACTTATGAGGATAATTGAGGATTTAAAGGAATGTAGTAGTGATATAGAAGAATGTATAGAAATTATTAAAACTAGCAATGATAGATTACTCTTAAAGTTAGCAAAATCAAGTTTAAGGCAGTTATTTGTTAGTTTTCATACCATACTTGAGGATTTATGCTCCATTATACTAAAGGAAATAAAAAGATTTAAGATAGGTATAAGCTTAAGTGATAGCTTAAAAATATTTAGAGAAGAGGGAATTTTAGATCAGGATACTTATGAATTCTTAGAAAAATCTAAGTTAATTAGAAATAGAATTGCTCATAGATACAAAGAACCAACTCATGAAGAACTTTTCAATCATATTGTGAAATATAAAAGTAAATTCAAAAAGATTATTAGAATAGCAGCTAGTTATTTATAAATTATGAAAGAAGAAAAGAGAGTATTATGAAAAAACACAATCTACAAAAGCAACTAAAATGTAAAATTCTATTTTAGAAAGGAGCACTTAAGATGGATAACAATACTTTATGGTATATGGAGAAAAGAATTGATAGAACTATAAAAAATCTGAACAGAAGAAACATGGGTGGATTCTTTGTTAAAGATAAAAATGAGCTAATAATGCTTTTAAAGAATCTAATAGATGATAATTCCACAGTAGGAGTAGGAGACTCTATGACACTTTTTGAAACAGGAGTTATAGATTTTCTACGCAAAGGTGATTATGTATTTTGGGACAAGTATAGAGATGATATTACTAGTGAAGAGAAGAGGGAAATTTATCTAAAAAATTTTTCTGCAACTACATTCATGTGTAGTACTAATGCATTAACAGAGAATGGTGAACTATATAATATTGATGGTAATGGAAGTAGGGTTGCACCCATACTTTATGGTCCAAAGCAAGTTATTCTAGTAGCTGGAATAAATAAGATTGTAAAGGACATAGAGGAGGCAGAAAAAAGAGTTAGAAATTATGCTGCTCCTATTGATGCCAAGAGGTTAAATAAAGATACTCCATGTACTACCTTAGGCTATTGTGTAGATTGTAAAAGTCCCAACAGAATATGTAATGATTTCACAATTATAAGAGGTCAGTTTATTAAAAATAGAATAAAAGTAATTATTGTGGGAGAACAACTAGGTTATTGATAATTTTAAATAATGTATAGTTCGTATAGAACATGAATTTTTTAGTCTGCAATACTATAATAGACTTTAATAAATCCTTATATCAAGTAATAGATTGATGTAAGGATTTTTTTGTTTATAGAAAATATTTATATATAAATTTATTATAGTATTTTGAAATATTGAAAAAATATAAAAAATATTCATAATTATATAAAAAATGATTAAAAAACATTGCAATTATTCATGAAAGTAGTATAATTATATAAAAAATAAAAAATTACAATGGAGGTATTAAAATGAATAAAAAGATTAAAATTACATTAATTGAAAATTTAATCCGATTTATGGGGAGGAAAAATTTTAAGCGAAATGCTTCATTAGCATGTTTAAGTGTATTTATGGTGGTAAATACATCGACTGGAGTTATGGCTATGACTATGGAAGATATGGACAAGATACCAATAAATATAGCAGCAGAAAATAATAAGGATAGTTTAAAGCAAAATTTAGAACAAAAGCTAAAACCATATGGAGTATTAAAAAATGGGATTTCAAATAATGAAGAAATTATTCAAGCTAAAACATTAGCAGAGGCTAAAGTAGATGATGTCAGTTTACTTAAACCTTCAGAAGAGAAGAGGGTAGATACAAAAGCAGTTGAAGCTCAGCGCAACTATACATTAAAAGAACTTTCAGCGATGAGCTATCAAGAAATGGTTAATACTATTGCATCCTTAGAGTGGAGAAATATCGATGGACTATTTAAGTATTCTGCAGATTCACAAGAATTTTACGGTGATAGAGCTCGTGTAAAGTATATAATAGAGGCTCTAGATACAAGAGCTAAAACTTTTACAGGCACTAATAACAATGGTATTCCCACTATAGTAGAAGTTTTAAGATCAGGGTTCTATTTAGGATATTATAATACTGAATTAAGTTATCTAAATGATAGAAACTTTAAAGACTTATGCTTACCAGCATTAAACTCAATGATTGACAATCCTAACTTTAAGTTTGGAAATAAACTTCAAAATGGTGTAGTTGAAAGTTTTGGATCTTTAATTGGAAATGCATCTTCCAGTGTAGAAATAGTTAATAAGTCAGCAGCACTATTAAGAGATTATAAAATCAATATAGAGATATATGGCACTGATTTATCAAAGGCTAATGCTATCTACGGAGTAATTAAAGGTATATCCTATGATTTAACTTCTGCAGCCTACGGAAAAGATCCTGCAACAATGCCTTACTACGGTAAAATTGATACCTTTATAAATGAATTAAAAGAAATAGCATTGATGAAAAATACTAGTAGTGGTAACCAATGGTTAGTTAATAATGCCATTTATCAAATAGGAGAACTAGGTGTGTTCCACAGCAATCAGAAGATGGCAATTGGATTATTAACTGATGTTATGGATACTTCAAATAAGTATTCAGAGAAATTTTTTATAGCAGCAGAAAGAATTGATTATCTATACAAAGGCATCAACTCACGTGGAGAAAATATAAACTATACCCAACTTCAAGAAGAGGGCTACAACAAGTACCTACCTAATAAGTATACATTTGATAATGGCTCAATAGTAATGCAAGTTGGATCTAATGTTTCAGAAGAAAAGGTAAAAAGACTTTATTGGGCAGCAAAGGAAGTAGAAGCTCAATTCTTTAGAAATATTGGAAGTGATAAAGTTTTAGAAGCTGGAAATAAAGATAATGTTCTAACTATAAAAATTTTCAACTCCCCATCAGAGTATAAAATGAATCAATATTTAGGTAATGTTAGTACAGATAATGGTGGAATATATATAGAACCTATAGGAACTTTTTACACTTACGAAAGAACAATTCACGAAAGTATTTATAGCTTAGAAGAACTATTTAGACATGAATTTACTCACTATCTACAGGGTAGATATTTAGTTCCTGGTTTATGGGGACAAGGCCCATTTTATGAAAATGAAGATTTGACTTGGTTTGAAGAAGGTTCAGCAGAGTTCTTTGCTGGATCTACTCGTACAGAAGGAGTAAAACCAAGAGAAGCTATAGTGAATCAACTTGCAAAGGAAGAAGCCAACAGATTTACATTAAGTCAAACTATATCTTCAGGATACAATAGTGGATGGCAATTCTATAATTATGGCTTTGCCCTTGTAAGCTACATGTATAATAATGATATGGAATCATTAAATAAAATAAATGATTATGTGATTAATACTGACATAAAAGCATACAGAAATTTTATTTCACAATTAAAGGTTGACTCAAACAAAAATGTAGAATATCAACAATATATGCAGCAATTAATAGGGGATACTACTATAGGAACTCCATTAGTATCAGATAGTTATACAAAGGTTCATCCTAAAAGAACTATAGAAGAAATTTCTTCCGACATAGTAAGTATAAGTAGAATTAGTGGTGTAAATCAAGATAAAACTTATTCAGCAGATTTCAACACATTTAAGATATCTGGTAAGTATGTAGGTGGAACTTCAAAAGGAAGATTACAGGATAATAATGAAATGAATCAAAAAGCTAATGAAATGCTTAAAAACCTATTATTAAAGGGTTGGACAGGCTATGAAACAGTAACTTGCTATTTTACTGATTATAAAGTTGTCAATGGTAAATATGAATATAACTTAGTGTTTAAAGGACTTTTAAATGATAGCTCAGTAAATCCTGAAAATAAAATTCCTACTGCAAGTATAGATGCTCCAGATAATGTAGAAGTAAATAAGACGGTTTTATTTAGTGCAGATAAATCTGCAGATTCAGATGGATTTATAGTAGCATATGATTGGGATTTTGGAGATGGATCTACGAGTTCAACTAAAAATCCAACTCACTCTTATAATAAAGAAGGAAATTATGTTGTTACCCTTAAAGTTACGGATAACAAAGGTGCCATTGGAGAAACAACATTTAATATTAAAGCTAGCAAAACATCTGGAGAAAATGGAATAACTTCAGAAGTAGAACCCAATAATGATTATAATCAGGCTAATTACTTTATAGCTAATAATAAAGATGTAACTGGTACTATACAAAATGCTAATGATGAGGATACATTTGCTTTTGAAGTAGATAATGCTGGTGAAGTTGATATAAAGATTACAGGAAATTCATCTAAAATAACTTGGATAGTTTCTAAGGAGAATGACTTAGACAATTACGTCTGTTGGAAGCAATACACTGAAGGAGATATAAGTAAAGGAAGCTTTAGTGCTACTCCAGGAAAGTATTATATTAAACTATACTCAACAGATGAAGCTATAGAAAATGGAAACTATAGTATAAATATCAATGGTATAAAGTCCTATAATAATGACCCAGAAGTGCCAAGTAATATTACAGAAGTAGAACCAAATAATAGCTTTGAATCTGGAAATGTAGCTATATACAACAACATTGATGCAAAAGGAAAACTACCTACAGGTGGAGACACTGACGTTTTTTACTTTGATGTAGATACTGCATCTAATGTAAATATAAAGGTTGGAAGTACTCAGCAAGGATACACTTGGATAGTGTGTAAATCAGATAACTTAAATAATTATGTATGCTGGAGTCAGAATAGTGAAGTAGATGGAACTAGTGGAAGCTTTAAGGCTGTACCTGGTAAATATTTTATTAAACTATACTCTTTAAATAACTCTAGCAGTGTTGACTATACTATTAAAGTTGATGGTATAAGACAAAGATAGCGTAAGTTTAATAGTTATAACTAAATTTATAGTTTTTTATACTTGATAAATAATAAAGTTTCAACTACAATGTAAGATTTAAAATGTAGTTGAAGCTTTTTTATTGACAAAAATACTACCATGCAATACAATATAGAAAAGGACTATTATGCATTACAATATACCTTGTGATAAATAGTACTGGAAATAAGTTTTGGAGGGGCAGTTTATGAAAACAAAACAGTATATAAAAGAGGTTAATAAGTTTATTAATAAACTAAGTAAAGAAAATGAGGAAAAGTTTGAAAATATATTATTTAAAATACGGTTTTCAAATATTAATGATCATGATGCTGAGGAGTTTATACACCATTGTTTAGATTTATTTTTACAAGCTGAGGAAAGAGGAATTGACGTAGAAGAAGTACTAGGAAATAGTGATATAAATTCCTTTTGTGATGAGTTTATATCAGAAACAATAGAAGGGTACTCAGTGCTAGAAAAAGTGTACTGGAAGGTTTCTAAGCTACCAATAATATTGATTATTTTTACTGGCGTGTTTGAGATGTTTGTAGGACAATTAATTGATAGTTGGGTAAATAAAACAACACTTTTTACAGTTTCAGTTACAGTTTCAATGTTAGTTAATACTATAATTGTAATTATATTAACTAATTATTTATTATCTAAAATACAATATATGTATAATATTTTTAATGGAGAGGATAAAAAGAAAGATAGAAAGATAACATTTTTATTATGGATAGGCTTTTGCATTATAACAGCTATATTTGTATTAACTAAACTGTTTTTAACAAAGGTACTTTTTGAAGTTAACTATTTAATATTCATGGGCATACTTATAACTATTTATTTGATACAGTATTTCTTTGAAAATAAAAATCAATAGAAGGAGGGAACCATGAATAATAAATCACAGTTATTAAAGGGAAGTTTAGAGGGCTGTGTTCTTAAAATTATAGATTTAAAAGATGAGATTTATGGATATGACATTGCTAGAATATTAAAGGATAATGGTTTTACTGATATTTCTGAAGGAACTTTATATCCACTGTATACACGCCTGCAAAAGAATGGTTTTATATCGTCAAAAATGAAGGAGTCTCCCCTTGGCCCTGCTAGGAAATATTATAGTTTAACAGATAAAGGCCGTGAAGAACTAAAGGATTTTGTGGATACTTGGGAATATATGAGTAAAAATATAAATGATATAATTAAAGGGAATATTCAGTAATATATTTCTTAATATTTAAATATATTCAATAATTTATATAACCATAAAATCCTTATATATTAGTATACTTTGGAGGCGGTAATGTTAAACTATTATTTGAATAAAAAGCTTAACATTGATATAGATTTATTTTGAATACCTTTATAGAGTATTTCTATTGTATCACTTTTATCCACCATGCCAAGTATATATAGTAATGGTAAATAGTGATCCTTAGTAGGAATGGCGTTATTTTTTTTATCTCCATATTCAATTAGAGATTCAAAGTTTCTTGATTTTAGATTTGTTACTACTTCATTTTCAAAATCAATAGCCCATTGATATGGAGTAGTATCATAATTCATATCTGCTAAGTATAAATTATGGACAATGTTTCCACTGCCTAATACTAAAATATCATGCTCTCTTAAAAATTTTAATTTTTTACCCATTTCGTAATGATATATAGCAGGTTGTGCCATATCAATACTAAGGGCTACTACAGGAACATCAGCCTTTGGATACATATGTTTTAAGACTGACCAAACTCCATGGTCAAGACCATATGTATTAATAGGCTTTATGTCAAGATTTTCAAGCATTCTACTGATTTCAGGAAAACCTGGACATGGATATTTTATTTCATATAATTCATTTGGAAAACCATAAAAATCATATATAAGTTCTGGATTTTGGGATGTAGTAACTGCAGTGGCACCGTCTGACATCCAGTGAGCAGTAACCACCATTATTGCCTTTGGTGTAGGTAGAGTCTCACAGATATTATAAATACTTTTTGTGTAGCTATTGTCAGTTATGATATTCATTGGTGAACCATGCCCTATAAAACCCATTGGGAATTTCATAATATCACTCCTTAATATACTTTATTATATAACTTAATTTTATTATATCAAAAAATAAGGTGAAATATATTTAATAACTATTTTGCTTAAAATTTATAATATACAAGAGATAAGTGGCAAATAACTAATCATGTCGATAAGCTATTTACCACTTATTTAAAATTAAGATATGTATTTTATAATTTAGATAAATCTGATACAAATTCAATATCTACATTTAATGAACTTAATAATCTTTTTAATTGCATTGCAGCAATAGCTGAGCTTGGTGGTGTTGAAACTATATTTTTGAACCCAGTAGCTTTATACATTTTAATGCAGTTCTCAAGAATTGGAATCATTTCTGCTTTTGATGTTGATAATTCTGAACTTTCAAGTGCAAGAGTAAAGCTTGATGGAGTTATAGACTTTACAGCATTATTATAATCATTTAAGAAATTTTTGCCATCCTCCTCTTGAAAAAATCCTCCTACAGTGATAAATAAGACCTTCTTAGCATTATTAACTTCTACTTTATACATTTAAAATTCCTCCTTTAAAATTTATATAAAAAAGCTCCCATTGTGTATCCAGAACCAACTGAACAAAAAATAACGAGATCTCCCTTATTTATCTTTTTAGTTTCTATAGCTCTATTAAGCGCAAAAAACGGGCTTGTACATCCAGTATAACCATATTCATCTGCAACAAAGGTATAAGTGTCACTACTAACCTCTAAATTTAATTTATTTAATGTTTCTTTTATATCAGCATGGGAAAACTGTGAAAATAAGAAGTGTTTTACATCTGTTATAGATTCATTTCCTTCTTTTAAGAGTTTATTGATAAGTTTTACCCATTCATCACTAAAGTAAGACACATCATGATTTACCCAAGCATATTTTTTACTATCTATAGGCAGTTCTTCATCATATATATGGGATAATCCACATTCAGGGAAAACCATATATTTATGATTTTTAGAATCAGTATGGAAGGCAGAATTAAGAACCCCACCAGTTTCTTCATCACTAGTAAGTAATATTGCGGCAGCACCATCTCCAACAGTAGAATTTACTAACTCACAATCACTTTTGGCAAGGAGTGAGCCATATGAAGCACCAACGATTAAAGATTTTTTATATTTACTTTTAGATTTCATATAGGTCGCAATGCTATCTATAGCTGTTATCATTCCTATACAATTATCGTTCATGTCATAAGTTAAATCGCAGTTACATGCATCTATAGTATCTCGTATCAAAAGAGCGTTAGTAGGTATTAAATGTTCTACAGAATCACTAACAAATACAATAATGTCTAATTCAGAAGCCTTAACATTAGCTTTTTTCAAACAGGATTTAGTAGCTTCCACACTCATAGTAAGAGAATTTTCTGTATTGTTATCAACTAAATACCTAGACTTTCTTCCTAAGTGATTTAAAAGTTTTTCTAAATCTTGTCCATATTTGTTAATGAAGTGTTGATTCTCTATTCTTTTTTTAGGATGATATATTGATACTTCTTGAATTTTTATTCCCATAAAGTCCTCCCCATTCACATTTGAATTTGATGTTTAAATATATATATTACATATAAACAAAATGGTACAATATATATGTAAAAATTATAAATATAGTAAAAAATATATTCTACTGAGTTTATTATTCTACAAAAATTTCAAATAAAATAAATTTAAAATATAATATAGTATTATATTTTTGATATCACTCTATTATTATCGTCACAATTCGATTTACTTTATATGTTTTATAATTTATATTCTTACTTTATTAGAAGCCGATATAAATTTATGAAAAGAGAGGAAGTTGGATTAACCTCTAACTTTTTTATAGTAGTTGACTCTTGGGTTACCGAAGGGTTTATAATAATAATAGATGGCAAGGTGCACACTTGTAGAGCTTATTTGTTGAGGTGAAGTTATGTTTAAGATTGGTGAATTTTCGCGTATGAGTGGACTTTCAATTAATACACTGTATCATTATGACAATGTAGGAATTTTAAAACCTATATATATAGACAAATTTACTGGTTATAGATACTATGATGCAAGTCAACTTATAACCATAAATAAAATAATTGCTTTAAAGGATGCTGGATTTTCACTTGTTGAAATTAGCAATTTCTTTAATAATAATTCTAGTAATGAGTCGCTTATAGAGGTTTTGGAAGTGAAAGCAGATTTACTTGAAAAGGCACTAGAACTAGAAACAAGTAGGCTTCAACGTCTTCGTACAAATATATTTTTAATAAAGAATGGAGGCATACCTACTATGAATGAAATTTCAATTAAAAAAGTAGAAAAAATCTTAGTTGCATCATTGCGAAAATGTTTTGTGAAGGATGGTAATCAAACTTATGATGAATTTTGTGAAAGCCTATGGGTACAAGTTAATGAATATATAGATAAAGTAAAAGGAAAACGTACAATTCCGTGTATGACACTTTATCATAAAGATAATACTTCAATACAGGATATGGAGGTTGTAGAACCTATAACAAAATTAATCCCAGAAGGTGATACTGTCAAAGTATCTGAACTGCCCATGATAGAAAAAATGGCTTGTATAGTTCATAATGGCTCATTTGCTACAATTGGAGAAACCTATGAAATAATGTACAAATGGATTTCAGAAAATAAGTATTCAATCTGTGGACCAGTGCGTGAAATATACCATGAAGGTGAATGGGTAACAGATGATCCCAATGAATATGTAACAGAGCTACAATTTCCTATAGATTAATATGATTAATTTTTAATAAAAATAGACTACTCAAATGTATATAAAGATAAATAGAAAATGAATATTATAATACCGTATTATTCTTTAAAATGAATATACGGTATTTTTTAATAATTGAATGCTAAAGTGTTATATATAAATTACCAAGTATAGATATTTTGTATAATATGGTATAATTTCCTTGGAGCTGCTTTTGGTTTTAATACTTACTTTTAATGACTTTATGGGAGTTATAAAATGAGGATTCACTTTTTTAGTGCTATGTGAATGAAGGGAGTAAAGATTTATATGAAAAAATCTTTAATAAAAAGTAAAACTATTACTGAATTAGAAAAAAGGATTAAACAGAATGGACATAAGGCTGTAGAAGAATTTACACATGATTTACAACATAAGGGTTCTCCAATAATAGAACATATAGAAAATGATGATAAGAATAGCTTAGTTACTTTTATATATGAAGGGATTAAAGAGTGTAAAAATGTTTTGTTTATACCTGATATAGGATTAGATAAATTTAAAGATAACTATAGAGATTTTCAAATGGAAAAAATAATGGAAACGGATCTATGGTTTATTACTTATGAAGTAAGAAATAATTTAAGATTTATATATTACTTTTCACCAAATGATCCATTGGATGATGATTGGAATGAAAGATTTGGTAGTAGAGTTAAGTATGATAAGTTTTGCAAAAAAGCATTGAGTTTTGATAAAGAGAATCCAGAAGATAAGGGTTCTTATGTATTAATGCCTAAGTCACCTGAAGATATTTGGTCAACAAAAATAGAAGATGTACCAGAAGGAAAAATAGAGGAACATAGGTTTGAAAGTAAAAACTTAGAGGATAAGCGTAGAATCAGAGTTTATACACCTTATGGATATGATAAGAAAGAAAAACCTTATGGATTTATGGTTTTAACTGATGGTGATGATTATATCTCTAATCTTTCTGCAATAGAAACTTTGAATAATCTTATTGCCACTAAAGAAATACCACCTATAGTTGCCATATTTATTGATTCAACAAAAAATAGAGGAAAAGAACTAAAGTGTAATGATTCATTTTGTAAGTGCATTGCAAGGGAGGTAATCCCATGGGCTAAAAAAAATTATAATATTTCTAGCATGCCAGAAAAAGCTATAATTTGTGGACTTAGTCTAGGAGGATTAACAGCAGCTTATTTAGGGTTAAACTATTCAGAAGTTTTTGGAAATGTCCTTTCTCAATCAGGTTATTTTTGGTATAATTCAGAAGACTATGTACCTGATGAGGATTGCTGGATGAGCAAAATGTTTAAAGAAGTAAACAGGCTTCCTCTTAAATTTTACCTAGATATGGGGGTTTTAGAAACTAAGTATAAAATTATAGATCCTAATATAAATTTAAGAGATACATTGATATCTAAAGGATATAAAGTTGATTTGCGATGGTTTAATGGAGGACATGATTACTTATCTTGGGGAGAAACCTTGGCACATGGATTAATTTCACTTATAGGAATAAAGGAGAAATTATAAGAATATAGCAATGTGTACATTAGGAAGGTAAATAAGAGCAGTATTCTTTGAAATAGTAATAGATATAAATATATTGAAAAGTATGTTCTAATATGTATAAATATGTAATATATAAGTTTAAATTACATATAAGCAGTGAAACTTACAAAATGTTAAATTTTAATTAGGGGGATTTGGGGATGAATAAAATTACAAAATATGAATTTAGGAAAGTAACAAATAATGATGTTGAAGATATGCTTACATGGAAGTATGAAGGAATTTACTCATTTTTTGATAATGACTTCTCAGAAGGAAAAATAAATTATGTAAAAAGTTTTCCTATGGATGATAATGTGTACGCAATTTATGATGATAAAAATGAATTAGTAGGAAATTGTGCTTTTTACCTTAATGATAAAGTAAGCTTTTCAATTCAAATGAGACCAAGTTTAACAAGCAAGGGCATGGGAAAGGAATTTTTACAAGCTATTTTAGAATTTGCTAAGGAAAGGTACAATTTAAAAAATATAGAGCTTTCAGTTCTTAAATTTAATGAAAGAGCTATAAGATTATATAAAAGTTTAGATTTTAAAGTTATAAATGAATTCATAGGAAAAACAGTTAAGGGAGAAATGGAATTTATAACCATGTCAAAAGAATTATAAATAGAGTTCTTAGTATCAGTACTTTCGATACTTAGAACTCGTTGTCCATTAGGGTAAATCGTTATCCGATGACTACCCTACATATTTGTACTAGGAATGTAGGGTAGTCTTATATTTCCTTTGTTACAATTAAATATGAAAGGGGAAGGTAAAATGGAATGGGTTGATAGAATGACAGCAACAATAGATTATATTGAGAATCATTTGACTGATGATATTATGTATGATGAAGTAGCAAAAGTTTCTTGTTGCTCAATGCATCAATTTGGACGTGTTTTTTCTTATGTTGTAGGAGTATCTCTATCTGAATATATTCGTCGTAGAAGATTAACCCTTGCAGGATTAGATTTACAAAGTAGCAATAAAAAAGTTATTGATATTGCTATAAAGTATGGATATAATTCGCCCGATGCATTTACTCGTGCTTTCGTTGGAATGCATGGTGTAACTCCTAAGGTAGCGCGCACTTTGGGAGTAAAACTTAAAGCCTACCCACCCATCACTTTTCATATTTCAATAAAAGGAGATGTTGAGATGGAGTATCGTATTGAGGAAAAGAAAGAAATAAAATTGGTTGGACTTGTTAAACAAATAAAGAGGCAGTCTGCTAATGCTGAAGCTAATAATTGGAAAGAAGCTTTAGGTGAAGTATGGGATATTTGGGATGAATTTTTGGATGGTGATATTGATAGGAAGATAGCATGTGAATACAAACTTTATCGCAGCCCCATGTGGCAGATGGGTTTCACCAAAACTTTAGAAAATGGAGAAACTATACTGGCTATTGGTGCTGAAGTTGATGAAAATGTTGTAACGGATTTGCAAAGTTATACTATACCAGCAGGAAAATGGGCAGTATTTACTGCAAGAGGAAGCCTCAATGGCAAGGCGCACCCAATTGATGTCATGTGGACAAAAATAACAGCAGAATGGCTTCCTAACTGTGGATATGAAAGAGCAGCAGACTATGAACTTGAAGTTTATCTACCAGGAGATACAAATGATGATGATTATGCCTGCGAAATATGGGTTCCTATTACTAAGAAGTAGATATATATATTCTAAAATTAAAAATATCTATAAAAAATAAATATTCATTGGTTAAAATACCGTAGTATTCAATAATGATTACACGGTGTTTTTATTTTATGATTTAACTATATAGTAAATTGTATAATTAAAGTAATATTATTTGAGAGTTGAATAACATGGTATTTAAAATATAAATTACTATAAAAATATATAGAAAATAATTTGGTTTAATATGGTATAATTTCATTAAGTTTACTTGTTTTACAGGTCACATATAGGAAAAAGTATTATGAGTTTTAGTGTTTAATGTGATGTTTATTTAAAATAAAATAATTATTTTAATAGTGAAAAGTAGGAAGGGGCAAGTATAGATGATATCATATAAAGTAGGATTAGAAAATATTCAGTGGGATAAACTTTTTGACCTATATAAAAGAGTTGGATTATTGAAACGGTTTATGGAAAATAATGAATACCACAAAATTCAATCAGCATTTAAAAATAGTTATAAAGTTGTTATAGCATGGGATGATGAAAAATTAATAGGAGCCTGTAGAATGATATCAGATGGCATATGTTATGGCTCAGTATTTGATGTGGGGGTATTGCCTGAATATCAGAAAAAGGGTGTAGGAAAGAATTTAATGAACACACTTTTGGAAGGAGAAGACTATATACCTATTCATCTTACCGCTACTTTTGGAAATGAGGATTTCTATAAAAAAATTGGTTTTAAAAGGCATAAAACGGCTTACTCTAAATATCCATGGGAAACCATATATACAGAAGAATAAGCATGTTATGGAAGGAGTAGTATAAATGGAGTCTAAAGAAATATTAATGCTCATAGATAATATATCTCCCCATGCAAAAGAGTATGTAGAAAAAGCATTTGAAAACAATCAAGTGGATATAATATATTCTGTATCAACAGTGGAAAATATAGGAGTATTTATAGCTGTTGACAATAAAGATTGTTGCATTTTTTATGCTTATTTTCTTAATGGAAACAATATAGAACAAATTTTAGATATTATAAAAAATAAGACTAAAGAATATATTTTAAAATTTGACTCAAAAGAAATATGCTTTAACGTGTACGGTAATAATCTAAAAATAATTAATGAAGTAAGAAAATTAGGTTTTAAAGTAGATGTTGAAGGATATCATCTTGAATTCATTGGTAAGGAGTTACCTAATTTAAATTGTTGTAATTTAATTGATAAAGGATTCAAAAGTGATATGTTAAAAGAATTTATTAACTTATTTGATAGTTCATATTATCAGTTATATAAAGATAATGGTTGGCAGGTAAATACTAATGCCATAAATGAAGAACAATTTTACAAAAAGCTTATTGATTTAGATAAGCATAGCCAAGTACGTTCATTCTGGATAAATAATGAGTTGGTAGGTGCATATATTTTCTGCCAAAACTATATAACTGATATTGTAGTTAAACCTACAGTTCAAAATAAAGGATATGGAAGTTATATATTAGCACATTGTATTAGAAATATGAGTATGAATGAATCTATTAGAAACATAAGACTTCGAGTAGCTAAGTCAAATACTGGTGCTAAAAAGTTATATGAAAGAAATGGTTTTATTGAAATTGCTTATTTTTCAGAACATACATATGAATAAATATGATTAGCTTATTAAATTTAATGCCTGAACTATTTGTATGGATGTTAGTAAGTAAATATAAAAAAAGAGAATAAACAATATTAAATAGTTCATGATATTTTTATGAATGATGCATTTCTAAGATAGTGAAGCAAAGTTAAGGAGAAAATTATGAATGATATAGAACAAGTATTACAGACAGAATATAGTGAAGAATTTGATAAACTAAGAAAAAATAGAATGTTCGTCAGTTATCATAAATACGGTCCTATAAAAAATAACTATGGTGAGGGTTTAATTAATTCAGTTGAAAATCTAGAAATAAGATTAAAAAAGTATAAAGAAACTGGTAATACAGAATTTTTAGTTGATGTTGCAAACTTCGCAATGATCGAATTTATGTATCCTAAACATAGTAATGTTCACTTTGATAGTGAAAACCATGGTACTAGATTAAAGGGAATGACTGTTAATGATTTGAAACAGTTATAATACATAATTCAACTAAATAGTTAAGAAACAAAAAATAATGGTTGATAAAACTCTAGTGTAGATAAATGAGTTAGATAAGATATTTGGTTTTTCAGATATAACGGAGGTAAGAATGATAAAGGATATTATTAATGAAAAAGGATTTAATATAGAAACAAGTAGGTTACTTCTTGTGCCTATTTCAGAAGAATTTGCATATGATTATTTTACTGAATTTAATGATGAAATAACAAAATACCAGTATCCAGAGCCTTTTAAAAGCCTAGATAGTACAAGAAAATTTATTGATGAGTTTACAGAACTTAAAGAAATGGGAACAAATTTGGTGTGTTGTATTTTAGATAAGGAATATAAATTCATTGGAAGTATAGAGATTCATCTGATAGATACTAAGACTCCTGAGGTGGGTTTATGGATACGAAAGAATGAGCAACGTAAGGGGTATGGATATGAAGCTATTACTGGTCTAACTAACTTTTTTCGTGAACATATGGATTTAGATTATTTTATTTATGAGGCAGATCGTCGTAATCCTAATAGTATTCAGTTAGTTAAAGCTCTAGGTGGAATAGAAGGTGGATTCAATAAAGCAGAAAGTAATTGTGGAAGTACTTTAGAGTTGAACATGTATTATATTAAATAGTAAGGTTATAAAATATCGGATTATTCAGAAATGAGTATACGATATTTTTTTATTTTCTAATTTTACTACATATACAAATATATGGATGATAATCCGGTGTAATATGGTATAATTTTATTAAGATTACTGTTTCTGGAGAATGCTAGGGAGGGAGTTTAATGATACTTTTAAAAGAAGTTACGGAGAAAAGTTGGAGAGATGTTAACTTACTAGAAGTGGAAAAAGAACAGCAACATTATGTATGCTCTAATGTTGGTATTTTGGCTAGAGCTTATGTTTTTAGACCTCAAAGAAGTCAAGCTAAAGAAATATATAATGATAGTGAAATAGTAGGATTATTAATGTATAGAGAGTGTGATGAATTACAAGCCTTTGTATTTGATCAAATGATGATTGATAGAAGATATCAGAGAAATGGATATGGAGAAGAAGCGGTATTCAAAGCAATAGAACTGATGAGAAATAATGCAAAATACAGCAGAATAGTTTTATGTTACTGTGATGGTGATATTGCTGCTAAAAATCTTTATACAAAGTTAGGCTTTCTTCATACAGGAGAAGTAGATGAAGATGAAATAATTATGGCTTTAGATTTATAGAGTTAAATACATTTATTCTGTTAAATGAGGTGTAAAAATATGGACATAGATAGTATTATTTTTGATTTAGATGGAACTATATGGGACTCAACATCTAGTGTTATAGATTCATGGAATAAAACTATAGGTAACTATGATGAGGTGATAAATAAACTTACGCTAGATGATATGAAGGGTGTTATGGGGTTAGTAATAGAGGATGTTGCATTAAAGTTTTTCCCATATTTAGAAGAAGAAAATAGACTTAAAATAGTTAAGCATTGCTGTAAGGATGAATGTAATCATTTAGGCAAACATGGTGCAATTCTATATGATAGGGTAGAGGAAACTTTAAAGGAATTATCTAAAAAATATAAATTATTTATTGTTAGTAACTGTCAATGTGGATATATAGAAGCCTTTTTTAAATCACATAAGTTAGATAAATATTTTATAGATTATGAGAATGTAGGAAGAACAGGTTTAAGTAAAGGTGAGAATATAAAACTAATAATAAAAAGAAATAACTTAATTAGTTCAGTATATGTTGGTGATACTGAGGGAGATTTAAAAGCATCACGAATTGCTAATATACCTTTTATTTATGCACAATATGGTTTTGGGGAAGTTAAAGAATATGATTATGTAATTAATAGCTTTCACGAACTTTTAAAGTTTGTGTAACACTATAAGAACATATGTTTATAAATTATAATACATAGATTTATTAACAATCTGTAGATTATATTGTGAAGTAAAAAGGAGGAGAATAATCAATGAAACCTTATGAGATATTAGCAAAGTTTTATAAAAAAGGTTGGGGAAAAGAGAGTATTAAATACGTAGATTTAATTTACAATGTAATTAATATTTACAATCTAAATATTAATTCTGTGTTAGATGTTGGTTGTGGTACAGGCATACTAGCATCGAAACTATATAATGAAAACTTTGAAGTTAGTGGAATTGATATTTCAAAGGATATGATTAATGTAGCAAAGGAGACTACAACGGGAATAGAATTTGCAGTTGCAGATATGGTAAATTTCACTTTGAATAAAAAATTTCAGCTTATAACTTGTGCATTTGATGCACTAAATTATTTAGTAACAGATTCAGACATGAAAAAAACTTTAAAAAATGTTTTTTTACATTTAGAGGATAACGGAATTTTTATATTTGATATTAATACTCCAGTTTTATATGAAGAAAGGCATTTTGGAATAATTGATAGAAAGTTTGATAATATAGAATTCAAACAAATATTAGAATATGATAAGGTAAGTAAAATAGGTAAAACTGTCTTTGACTTTGGTGATAATCAATGTGAAACACATATTCAAAGGGCATATACTGTTGAAGAAATGGATGCATTTCTTTTGATTTCAGGTTTTGAAATAATGAATAGGTATAAAGATTTCAGATTATCTCCAATTGATGATAAAGCATATAAAATATTTTATGTGGTCAAAAAGGTTAACTAATAATCTTCATGAACTGTAAAGCTAGGAAAGCTGGAGGTATACCTTATTTTAAGGAGGAGTCTATGATTAGAATTGAAGGAGACAAGATTTATTTAAAAACATATACTAGAGATAAATATCATGAACACTATAAATCCTATGTTACAGATCCAATTATGGATCCAAATACCTATATTTATGATAAAGAAAAGGTTGATAAAAAGTATGATTCTATTATAGAAAAGGAATCATGGTATCCTAGGGTTGGAATTTTTTTAAGGGATGGAAGAATCATTGGAGAATTATCTTTTAAGCGAATTGATTATGAAAAAAGCAGATGTGAACTTGGGATTACCCTTGCCAATAATAATTATAAGGGATTAGGGTATGGAACTGAAGCAGTTAAATTGGCAATAGACTATGTATTTAATACATTAAAACTTAAATGCATATATGCTGATACAATGGGCTCAAATAAGAGAATGAAAAGTATATTTGATAAATTTGGATTTGAGTTTATAAATAGAGAAGAGCATTTTTATGATATGCATGATAGATGGGAAGATAAGCTAAATTATATATTAAGAAATCCAGAGGCAACGGTACTAACTAAAGAAGATGATAATATTGTGGAGAAAAATGAAAGGGTGGATATTAAATGAAAAAGAAGTTAGCAATAGTGTTGTTGGTAGCAGTATTTGTAATAAATATAACTGCCTGCAATAATAAAGTTAACAGCAAAGAAACAACTTCTACTAATAATAATATTAAAGAAGATGTAAAAATTGAAAGATTTCCGTACATGGCTGATTTTGGAAGAGGGAGTATAAATAACATTGAAGAACTCAAAGATGAGTGGGGAAAAAATAGTAGTGATTTAAGAGGATATGACCTTGAGAAACTTGATTTATCTGGGGAGAAAGATAAGCTTTTAAATTCAGTGTTTGATAGTAAAACAAAATGGCCAGGGAAACTTCCAGAGGAGTTTAACCCTGAAAGTTTTTTAGAGTTTCATAAAAATCCAGGTCTTCAAATAAAAAAACTTCATGAAAGAGGTATAACTGGTAAGGGGATAAACATAGCATTTATCGATTATTCTCTTTTAGTAAATCATGAGGAATATCATGATAGAGTAAAGATGTATGAAGAAATTCATTATGAACCAGAAGAAGCACAGATGCATGCTCCAGCAGTGGCATCCATTGCAGCAGGTAAGAATATTGGAGTTGCATCAGAAGCAGATTTGTATTTTATAGCATGTGAAAACTATAACTTTGTTAATAGTGAAATGGAAATAGATTTTTCTTGGACAGCAAAAGCAATTGAAAGAATTATTGAAGTAAATAAATCTTTGCCAAAGGATGATAAGATACGAGTTTTATCTATATCAGCAGGATGCAAACCTGAAAGTAAGGGGTATAACGAATTTATAGAAGCAATAAAAAAAGCAATTGAAGAAAATATATTTGTTATAACAGTAAATATGTTTGACACATATGAGGATAAGTTTTATTTCCATGGATTAGATATAGATTCCCTTGCAGATAAAAATGATATTTCTAATTATAAAGTTACAGAATGGAAAGAGTGGGTATCGAAAATAGAGCATATTGATGAACTTAATAAGTATTATGAAGAGAAATTTAATATGGACAAACCAGAAGAATTATTACTTATTCCTATTGATTCTAAAACCGTAGCTAGCCCTACAGGAGAGAAGGATTATGTATTTTATAGAGAAGGTGGATGGAGCTGGTGTATGCCTTATCTTGCTGGACTTTATGCTTTAGCTTGTCAAGTAAAACCAGATATTACGCCAGAAGAATTTTGGAAACAAGCTCTTGCAACAGGAGATAGCAGACAAATAGAAAAGGGAACAGAAAAATATAAGGGAAAAATAATAAATCCTGAAAAATTAATCTCTAGTTTTGAATAAGAATAGTAATATTAAATACTTGTACATTAGGGAGGAGTAAGAAAATGAGTATAAAATTAATAATGCAACCAAACCCATGTGCATGTGGACAAGCATGCATAGCTATGCTTGCGGGAGTGTCAGTTGATGAAGTTATTAAAAATATGCATACACATGGGCCAACATCCATTGGACAGCTAATTGAAGCTCTTGATTTTTATAACATTAAACATGCTGATAAAAATGTAAGATTATCTAAAAAGAATCCTAAGATTTCAGAAGTAGCAATTTTGACAGTACACATGCCAAAGTATACACATTGGGTAGTACATTATAAAGGCAAATTTTATGATCCAGAGTTTGGACTTCTTGAAGAATGTCGTCCTGATGGAAAGATAACATCATTCTTGGAGATTTATTAATATAGGTATATCTGATATTTGTTCTAAAAATTATAAAAGTGGCTACTTCTATTTTGAAGTAACCACTTTGCTTTTTCTTGTAGAATAAATTAACTTATATACAAAATATATACATAGCATTAAAATAAATGTTACAATGAAAACATGCTTAAGCAGTGTTTATGTAGGTGATAAAATAATAATATTTCTATAGGAGGAAAACACATGGAGTATTTTGATATTTTAAATAGAGATGGTAGTAGAAGTGGTAAAATAGCACCAAAAGATGAAGAGCTTTTAGAAGGACAATATGATTTAGGAGCACATGCATATATACATAACTCAAAGGGCGAATTCTTAATTCAGAAAAGGTCAAAATCAAAACAGTTCTTACCTGGTGGATGGGATATTCACATGGGGCACGTTATAGCTGGAGAAACAAGTAAAGAAGCTATTATTAGAGAGATACATGAAGAATTAGGTATAAAGATAGATGATATAAATTTTCTTAAAAGAGTTTTATGGGAAAAATACAATCATTTCATTGATATTTTTGTATTATGTAAAGATATTGATATTTCAGATTTAACCTTACAAAAGTCAGAGGTAGACGATGTTAAATTTATTTCAGCCCAAGAGATGATTAATTTGATAAAATCCATGGACTACAGACCTGAAGAATATAGAACAGTTATGAATGACTATGTTAATGAAATTATTTTAAATTTTAAGTAGAATAAAATAAATATGTAACTATTTATATATGAAAATAGTTACATAGGAAACTATACAACTATTTAACTATTTAAATAGTTGTTGTCATACCAAGGGTTTCAGCGACTTTGATGTTTGAATAACATGAAATTCATAGCCACATTCATAATAAATTATCTTTATATTGGAGGAGAATTAGCATGAAATATGCAATAGAATTATATTTTGATAAGGAAACAGAGGAAAAAATTCTTAAATTGGCTAAAGGAATTGCAAGAGAGGGAATCAGTGAAAAGTATTTAGAATGGAAGACTCGTCCTCATATTACCATAGCTATATTTAATGATATTGATATTGAAAAGTGTGACAAGTTATTAAAAGAAATTGCTGAGGATACAAAATCATTTCCTACATTACTTTCTAGTATTGGGGTGTTTAATAATACTAGAACTGTATATCTTGCACCAGTTGTATGTAATGAATTAATTGCTTTACATAAAAATGTACACGAAACCTTTGCATTTTGTGATCATAGTGGTTGGGAATATTACACAGCTGGACAATGGGTACCTCATTGTGCTGTTATGCTGGGAAGTGAAGATAAAGAATCAGCATTAGTGGAAGCTACAAAATACATAATCGAAAACTATGAGGTTTTTCCAAACAGTAGATATGAAGAAATTGGTTTTGTTGAAGTTGTAATGCCTGTAAAAGAAACAAAACCTCATAAGCTCAATATTTTCATGTAAATATAATTATTATAAGAAGTTTTTCAGAATAATTTATTTTAAAATCTAGTCTTAAAATTGAAAATAATATAATAAATAAAAATTTTAGTGAGGAAGTAATATGAAAAAAATTACTATGTCAAAGGGCGAATTGAGAAAATTTCTGGTTATGTATCAGGGTTTATCTTCACCAAAATCTTTTGATGGTGAAGAGGGTATTAAGAATTTTATAAATAGAGTAGGGTGCATACAATATGATCCTTTAAATATGGTAGGGAGAAATGCTGATTTGGTGCTTCAGTCCAGAGTTGAAAATTATAACCCTATGATGCTAGAAACTCTTCTTTATAATAAAAGAGAGATCATAGATGGTTGGGATAAAATGATGGCTATCTATTCTGTCAATGACTGGCCTTATTTTGAGAGGGTGAGATTAAGGAGAAAAGAAGAGATTGAGAGAGTATTGCATCATAGGAATTCAATTGAAGCAATTAACTATGTTGGTGTAGCAAAGGAATATATAGGGAAAAATGGTGCTACCTTGCCTTCAAAGTTGGATCTTGGACGAGTAGAAAGTGGAGTTTGGGGGCATGGAAAGCTTTCTAGTGCTACTATGGATTATATGTGGAATAGTGGAATTTTAGGCGTTAAAGAAAAGAAGAACACACAAAAGGTTTATGACTTGATAGAAAATCTATTGCCTAAAGAAATACTGGAAATGAAAGATCCATTCAATAGTGGTGATGATTTTTATAAGTGGTATTTTAAAAGGAGAATAGGAAGTATAGGGATTTATTGGGAGAGAAGTGGTGAAGGATGGCTTGGTCATTTTGTATCCGATAAAAATCTTAGAAAGAAAATATTAAAGGAACTACTAGAGGATGGTGAGCTTATACTTGTAAAAGTAGAAGGACTAAATGAAACTTTTTATATAAGGGCTGACGATACATCAATGTTAGATAATCTTAATTCTAGTATTGATAAAAAAGCAAGTTTTCTGGCTCCACTTGATAATCTTCTTTGGGACAGAAAGTTAGTTAAAGATATTTTTGATTTTGAATATAGTTGGGAAGTATATAAACCTGTTTCAAAGAGGCAGTATGGATATTATGTATTACCAGTTTTATATGGAGATAAGCTTGTAGCAAGATTTGAACCTGAAATACATCGAGGAAATGAACCATTGATAATAAAAAATTGGTGGTGGGAAGAGAACTATCAAGTAACAGAAGAGTCTATAGCTGCTATGATGGGATGCTTTGAAAGATTCTGTAAGTATCTAAAAGCAGATGGATTAGAAGAAAGTTCATGGAGGAAAATAAAAGGCTAGACTATAGTTAATTTTTATTATGTAAAGTAATTGCTAGTAATTTACCAAGGAGAGATATATATGATTATGCCAACACATATTGTTACAGGAGCAGGAGTCGTTGAAAATGATAAAGAAGAGATTTTATTAGTCAAAACTCATCATGGGGGCTGGGTTTTTCCTGGTGGTCAAGTTGAAGTCGGAGAAAACGTTATTGATGCAGTTGTAAGAGAAATAAAAGAGGAAAGTGGGATTAATGTTACAGTAAAAAAACTTTTTGCTATTTCCTCAAATACAGCCACACATGAAGGATATAATGGAGTTAAGACAGTACCTACAAAGGTGATGATGGATTTTATTTGTACATTTGTAGATGGTGACTTATGTATTTCAGATGAGAATTCAGAATCACGTTGGGTAAAGAAGGATAAAGTTCTTGATATGATTACGGCACCATCAATTCGTCAACGTTTTCAAGCATATTTAGATTTTGATGGTAATGTTCAATATCTAGCATATGTTACAAAGCCAGAATTTGACTTACAAGTTAGTAGAAAGATATAAGGGGAATTCTTTTATGAATAAATTTATTTTAACAGAGGAATTAATTGGACAAGTAAAATTGCCAAAAGGAATTTATATTAGGCAATTTAAAGAAACAGATTTTTCTTCTATTCAAGTATTATATGAGAAAGAAGGATGGATGACATTCTTAAAAAGATCAGAAAATGCATTAAAGGCATGGGAAAATTCTAATATTACACTTGTTGTATTAGATGGAGACATAATAGTTGGATTAGTTCGTGCATTAACAGATGGAGAAATTACTACTTATATAGCTGAAATTATAATTGATAATAGCTATAGAGGAATGGGAATAGGAAAAGCTTTAATTGATATATGTCATAATTTATATCCGAATACAAGATTAGATTTACTTTCAACAGATGGAGCAGACGACTTTTATCAAAGAAATAGTTTTAGAACGAATATGGGATTTAGAAAGAGTTATTAAGTTATAAATTTAAGGAGAGTATTCATAATGAAAGTTACTTTAAATAATTATTATATAAAAAATTATGAAGATAGAAATAAAAAGCAAAATTCAAAAGGAGAATTTTTGAAATTATTGGAAGAATCAAAAGCTAGTAATACTGAAATAAAAACATCAGGTAAAAGGAAAATAGAGTACATACTTGAAGGTGGTATTATAAAAGTTTATGTTAGTGATGGTAAAAATCCACCTAAGTGTATAAAGAGTATTCCAGCAAAATCTGCATCAAAGGAATTATTGGCAAGAGTGAAATGCTTAACAATAGCAGATTCTTTATACATTAATGAATTAATGAAGTCTAAAGGGGAATCTGATGAAAAGGTAAGTGGAGATACTGCCATTAATGAAGAGAGCATGATAAATAATTACGATTAAATTAAATATTTTAGGGTTGATAAGGAAATACGAGAGAGTTAGAATGTTAAGTTTAGTTGACAAATTTCCATTTTAACTTGATAGAAAAGGTGTTTAGTGTTTAGTATACTATAGCTACAAGTTAACTTGGATTTTAGGAAAGGCTGGTGATAGTTATGTCATTAGGCGAAAAATTATTATATTTACGTAAAAAGAAAGGTTTATCTCAGGAGGATGTTGCAGAGAAATTAGGTGTATCTCGACAAACGGTAAGTAAATGGGAGACCGACCAAACGGTTCCTGAACTTATTAAAGCAAAATTACTAAGTCAACTTTATAATGTAAGTTATGATTATCTTATTAGTGGAAGCCATATTAGTGGTGATGTTACTGGCATTGAAATGATAGTTGATGAAATTGACTGGACAGGTGCGTGGAGTAAAAAGTATCCAATTTTGGCTTCATATCAAGGGATAAAAGGAATATATACTTATAGTGAGAAAATATCTGAGTTATATGATGCTTTTAAAATTGAGTTTGGGTTTGATGACGTAAATACTGTTTTAGTTTTAAAAGATATTCTTTACCAAAAGTATAAAATGGCAAAAAAGAAAAACAACCAGTAAGAACGTAATTTGTGGTAAATTTAATATTAACAAGGTGTATTAGTATATTTTGTAATAAAAATTAATTAAATTGCAATGTCAGTATATAGGTATAAGCATATATTGTTAATGAAGTATTATTTAAAGGGAGAAAATATGTTATCTAAGGAGAAGTTTATTAAACAATCGCTAGAATTAAATCTATTCTTTTTAAGAATAATGAAGGAGCATCTAGTTTTTGTTGGTGCATCGTTAATGCCTAGATCTCAAAATTACCTTCATTACGCAGATATGTTAAAGGAACAACTAGATGGATTGCTTAGAAAGACTATAAAATTATCTAGTGGAATTATCGATCCAAACATTGGTAATACAGGAGAAATAATTACAAACTATACACTAGAAGCAGAAAGAGCTACAGAATTTTACACTGGAATTAATATCAATACAAATACAACTGAAATGGAATTATCTTTAGGAGATTATCAAAATAGTAAAACTCTAGATGGTTTATCAGAAGAAGTATTTTATTTAAATAAAGAGATTATTCCTGTAGTAAATGAAACAGCTAAGTTAAAAAATAAAATAAAAGTAAATGTATTAAAGTGCAAGATGTTTACAGGTTCTTATCCACTTTTAGTGGATCATATTTTAAGAGAAGCAATGTTCTATCTTAGAATGTTAGGAAGGTTACAGGAAAGAGTTGAGATGGACATTAATAAGGAAATGGTTGATCAGGAAGCTTTCTGGAACAGAATTATGGCTGAGCATTCTAAATTTATTAGAGGCTTTTTAGATCCAACAGAAGAGGAATTATTTAATGTTGCTAACAAGCTTGGTAAGCAATTTGATAGATTGACAGAAGAAGCACTTACTATGCACGATAATACAATTTCATTAGCACATATATCCACTGTAACTGAGGAGAGTAGAGAGGCCACTAAAGATATTAGAGATTTCAAGATGAAAGGAACAGAAGGATTATTAAATTGTAAGATTAAGTCCATAATTTTACCACTCTTAGGAGATCATGTTCTAAGAGAAGCAAATCATTATCTAAGATTGCTAAATAATTACAAAACAAAAACATATTCTTCATATATATAAAATTGATATAAGAATAAATGGGTTTCTAAAATACTGTGAAATTTAGTGATGAATTTTACGGTATTTTTATTTTTCAATAATTAATTTATAAATAAGCTACCTATAATTTATATGGTATAATTTACATATAATAACCATGCAAAATGGTATTGAATATAGGCGATTAATTTATCATATGCGTTAATAAAGTCAAAGAAAATATTTTAAGTTTGGTATTATAGAAGTTAAATGGATAATTTTACAAAGATCCTTGAAGTGTATTTTAATAAATGATACCCTTATATTATCCCCTATGGGGGGATGATATAAGGAGGGATAGAATGAATTGGGTAAAGAAAAATAAAGATAATATTATTACTATATTTTTATTATCAATTCCTGTAATAGTAGAAAATATTCTTCAAACACTACTGGGAACGGTAGATACCTACTTTGCAGGACAGATTAATGATAGTGCAATTGCAGCAATTAGTGTAACTAATTTAATTGTTAATGTGTTCATTGCTTTTTATACTGCTATAAGTATAGGAACTAACGCAATTATTTCAAGAAATGTTGGGAGATGTGATTTTGAGGAAGCCAATGCGACCATAAAACAATCCAATATATTAGGTATCATAATAGGAATATTGGTTGGAGCAGTCAATTTAATATTTTATAAACCGATATTAATGATTTCAGGTGCTTCAAATGAAATATTAAGTTATACAGTACCATATTATATGGTTGTTGCAGTACCATCAGTATTTCTTTGCTTATCACTTATTCTATCAAGTTGTTTAAGAGCAACTAAAGATACTAGTACACCAATGATAGCAACGGGTGTTGCTAATATATTAAACATAATTTTAAATTATATTTTTATGAGATTAGGATTAGGAATTCTAGGGTTAGGTTTAGCTACAACTATCTCACGTATAGTAAATGTTTTAATTCTTTTATTAAAACTAGTAAATGGTAGTGTTATCAAGCTTGATTTGACAAATATAAAGATTAAAAAAGATATAATAAAATCCATAATGAGAATTGGAATACCAGCTGGAATTGAAAAATTAGTTATGAGATTAGGTCAATTAGTATACAATAGCATGATTATTTCTATTGGTATATCAGCATATGTAGCCCATAATATAGCAGGCAATATTGAAAGCTATTCCTATATACCTGCAATGGGTTTGGGGGTTGCTACAGCTACTCTTGTTGGTATAAGTCTTGGTGAAGATAATACTAATAAAGCTAAAAATATTGTTTTTTTATCGGATTTCATTGCAACTATTTTTATGATTTGTATTGGAATTATATTTTTTATATTTGCCCCACAATTTGCAATGATTTTTACAGATGCAAAAGAAATACAAGAAATGGTTATAAGAGTATTAAGGTTGATTGCGTTATTTCAGCCATTTGCAGCAATTACCCAAGTATTTACCAGCGCGTTGCAAGGTGCTGGAGATACAAAATTTCCAATGTATGCAACACTAATAGGAATTTGGTGTGGGAGAGTAATAGTTGGATATTTACTAGGAGTAACATTTGGGCTGGGATTATTGGGAGTATGGCTTGGGTATGCTTTAGATATTACAATTAGAGGTATTATTTTGCTAAAACGTTTCTTAAATGGAAAATGGCAGAAAATTAACATATAATTAAAATAAAACAAAAGGAGATAAATTTATGAGTGATGAAAATGGACATAACCATACACATAAAAATACTAAAGCTGTAATAAATAGATTATCAAGAGCTATAGGACATTTAGAGGCAGTGAAAAAGATGGTTGAGGATGGGCGAGATTGCAGTGAAGTATTAGTACAGGTCTCAGCAGTAAAATCTGCAATTAATAATATTGGTAAAATAATTTTACAAGATCATATTGAAAATTGTGTTGTTGATGCTGTAGAAACAGGAGATAAAAAAGTTCTCACAGATTTAAATGATGCAATAGGTAAATTTATTAAGTAAATCCTAAAATATTTTTAATAATACTAATTATAATTAGTTTAAATATCACATGTTCTAAAAGGAATGTGTGATATTTTTTCATTTAATAACCAAGCTATATTACAATTCAAACATTGAAATGTAAATAGTTGATGTTGGAAACAGAATAGTAGAAATTAGAAGAATGTGATATATTTTGGGACTTTCATTAAAATTATATGTTATAATTTTCTTAAAGAATTATTTGTAATTAATTTAAATATATAGTAATTATTCAAAAATAGATATGTTAAGGAGATTTATATTATGAAGGCAGAATTATATGAAAAAATTTTGGAAACTGAATTGAAATATATAAAATGTTTTTCAGATTATGCTGAACTGAAGAAATCAATCATTTTCACAGACAAAAAACTACTTGATATGTACATGCATAATTTCACTTTTCTTAAAGAGTCAATGGAGATGGGGGAACTAAGAAGCTTTATTGAAAATAAGCTTGGTGAAATGCAAAAGTCAAATAATGAACATTTACATATCATGATGGATTATAGTGTGAAATGGGATGAGTTAAAAAACTTGATTCAAGAGCCTGAGATTACAGAATACTGTTTTATGGCTATAGAGCCAAAAGATTTTAAGAAATTAAAAGTAAAAGATGATTGCATAGCTTTAAAAGCAGATACTCTTGAAATACTTGATGCTGGATACAAAGCTGATGTACAGGCCAATAAGGCAGCTATGGGAGAAGAGTTTGCTATAAAAAGAAGCAAAAGAAAGATGGAGGTATATAAGGAAAATCCTGATTTGAACCTTTATGTTTGCTACAAGGGAAAGGAACCTATAGGTAAGTGTGAGCTTTTCATAAAAGATGGCATTGCAAAGATTGAGGATTTTGATATTATTGAGGAATTTCAAAAACAAGGATATGGCACTTCTATGTTGCATAAATTGCTAGAAGAATCTCTTAATGCAGGAGCTGATATAGCATACTTAATAACAGACAATTTCGATACAGCAAAGGATATGTATAAAAAATGTGGATTCTCAATATGCGGTATTAAGACATCTATATTATTTATAAGATAGTTATAGATTATAACATGAATTAAAGTAGATAGTTGGGGAGGAAATATGAATATGATTAACATTGTAAAGGCAGAATTAACAGATTCTAAAGTTATAACTGAAATTAAGAAATTTGCATATAATGATGAAACAAGTAGATTTGGACCAGGAAGGGATGGTGGTCCTCCAGGATATGATTCAGAAGAAGAAACACGAAGACTTATTAAAAACTATTTATGCTATAAGATTATCCTTGATAATGATATAATTGGATTCTTTTGGCTACACGGAGTAGAACAAGAGTTTTATGAATTGGAAGATCTATGTATTCATCCGAAATATCATAATAAAGGTTTTGGATTTAAGACTATGAGTCTAATGGAAGAAATGCATCCGCAGATAAAAAGATGGATATTGGGAACTCCTTATTATAGTGTAAGAAATCAATATTTATATGAAAAAGCTGGTTATAAAAAAACTGGACAATCAGAAGATGGATTTCTGTTCTTTTATGAAAAGTTAATTTGTTAAACTATAAAGTTGTATATCAAAGATGATTTAATATGAACTTCTAAAACATTACTAATAATATTTTAATAATGGTCAATGAAGCTTTGAAGATATTAACTAAGTTTTGATTTAGGCAAATAGGAGTAAAGATTATGAAAGAAAAAATAAAAAAACTTTTAGGTGCAAATATGGACATAGATTTAACAAGTAATGACAAGGTTGATTGGAAGCAAAGTCGTTGTCCTTGGAATGAAAAAGAAGGTTCTAATACACATAAATGTGCAGTGAAAAATACTTCAATATGTGAATATTTTTGTGGTATTGAGTATCTCGATACAGTAATTTGTTGTTTTCCTAATGAAAATCCAAATAGATGATATATACATTTAACTATATCTAAATCCTTGGAGCATTGGGATAAAATTACAATTGAGAGATGATAATGGGAGATATATTTTTCTTTGAAAATTAATGATTGATATCCGTTATAAATGTATAGGGGGGAATATGTGTGATAGAAAAAATCAATTCAGAGATTATTAAAAGTGAAAATGACATACTTGATATGTTAGATAATTTAGTAGAGAAACGGGATAATGAGTGGTGGAGCAATTTTTATTCTGATAAGGAAAAAGCAATTCCATTCTTTAAAAATATTCCTGATGAAAACCTTGCTTCATATTTTGAGTTAGATTTATTAAAACAAGGAAAAGCACTTGATATAGGATGTGGAAATGGTAGAAATTCATTATATCTTGCACACAAAGGGTTTGAAGTTTATGGAATTGATTTTTCAAAAACATCTATTGAATGGGGAAAACAATTGGCGAAAGAACAATCTATAGAAGTGAATTTTTTATGCCAATCAATATTTGACTTTAAATGTGAACCAGAGAGTTTTGATTTTATCTATGATTCAGGATGTTTTCATCATATAAAACCTCATAGGAGAAATCAATACCTAAGTGCTGTTTTAAAACTTTTAAAGCCAGATGGATATTTTTCCATGAACTGTTTTAATTTAAACGGAGGTGCAAATATATCTGATTATGATGTGTATAGAGATTATTCAATGCATGGTGGACTTGGATTTTCTGAGTATAAGCTAAAAACAATTTTAAAACTACACTTCAATATACTTGAATTTAGAGAGATGAAAGAGATCGAAAATGACAATATATTTGGAAAATCTTTTATGTGGACAACATTATTGAAGAAAAAATAAAATGTAAATATCTTTATATTTATATAGTGAAAATTTTAAATTAAGTTGATGACAATTTATGGTGTGTCAGATTACAAATTTGAGGGGGAGAAATATGAATTTTATCGTATCTACCGGAGAAGTTGATAATGTAATTAATATTATGAAAGAAGTCGCTTATTGGGGACGCTCTGTTGGATTAAATGTATGGAAGGATGAACACCTTACAAAAGAAAAATTAATGGTAAATGTTATGGAAGAAGATTTTTGTGTGGGAAAAGTTTCAGGAGCTAATGCATGTTGTATGATATTGCAATGGAGTGATACTTTCTTTTGGCCAAATTCAAAGGAAAATGAAGCTGGATATATACATAAACTGTGCGTGAGAAGAGAGTATGCAGGATTGGGTCTACCAGGCAAAATGGTTAAATTTGCAATAGAAGAATGTAAAAAAGAAATATTAAATACTTAAGATTAGATACAGGATGGACTAATAAGAAATTATGTAATCTTTATAAGAGTCTAGGATTTGAGATAGTTGATAAATTCTTATTAGATAATGGTGGAGCATTTGCATTATTTGAGATGAAAATAGAATAAATAAGCTAACCTATTAATAGGAAGTATCATAATGCCATAGAAATATTATCCACATAATAGGAGGTGAAAGGTTTGAGAGATTACTTTATGAAAACAGAGCGTATAGGTTTCTCAAATTGGTCAGATTGCGACTTTACACTAGCACATCAGCTTTGGGGAGAAAAGGATGTTACTAAATTTATTTGTGCTACAGGGGAATTTACAGAAAATGATATTCACAATCGTTTAAATATTGAAATTTGTAATGGCAAGGGTTTTCATGTTCAATATTGGCCTATATTTGAAATAACAACAGGAGAACTGATTGGCTGCTGTGGTGCACGCCCATTTAAATCTAAACAACACTCATATGAAATTGGTTTTCATCTTCGTAAAAGATACTGGGGTCAAGGTTATGCCCATGAAGCAGCAAAAGCAGTAATCAATTATTGTTTTTCTAAATTAAATGCAGACAAGCTTTTTGCAGGACATCACCCACATAATGTTGGATCTAAAAAACTTTTAGTATGCTTAGATTTTCATTATATAGGAGATAATTTCTATGAACCAACAGGACTGTATCATCCATCATATGAAATGACTAATCTAAGATTATAATCATAACGTGTAGTAAGCTAAGTCCACTAGTGAAGAACTCTATTGAAGGAAGGGAGAAATATCAATGGAGAATTATAATAGCACAAAAATATTTTGGGACAATATATTTTAAGCAGTAATACCAAATAAATATGAAAATGCAGATTTGGGACAAGAAGATTTAAATGAAGCTTTAAAGTGGTTAAGTAGTGGAACAAATAGCATTGTAGATTATATGGATGTGGAAGTGGGGAATTACACACTTAGACAATGATTTATTACTTGTGGAATTTAGAAACAGAAAAATGGTGTAGTATATTGGAAAAATATTTTCATATATATCTTAAAAAGGATATTTACTATAATCAACATGAACAGTATAATAGATTATTTTTATTAGTAAACAAATAGTATAAATTTTAAATATAAGGAGTGGTAATAAAATATGCATAACCTTATAAATGCTATTCCGTTATATAATTTCTTAAAATATTGTAATAACAATTCCTCTGAGAAAATTATATTAGACTGTGGTGCTGGTGGTTCTAATCCACCTCTTTCTTTGTTTTATGAATTTGGATATGAAACCTATGGAATTGAAATATCTGAAGATCAACTAGAAAAAGCAAGGGCATTTTGTATAGAACAAGATAAAGATTTAAATATCATATTTGGTGATATGAGAAAAATACCTTTTGAAAATGAGTTTTTTAGTTTTTTGTATTCTTATAATACATCTGTTCATATGAAAAAAGAAGATTTCTCACTTGCTTTATCAGAATTTTATAGAGTGTTAAAACCTGGAGGACTATGCTATGTGAATTTTTTAGGTGAAGAGTGTGATACTTATGGCATAGGAAAAGAAATTGGTGAAGGGGAGTTTTTACAAATTGAAAATAATGATGAAGTGATCTATTGTCATTATAAGGATAACGAAATTGAGCAAGCCCTTACAAAATTTGAAGTTATATATAAGGAAAAGAAATCAGTAAAAAGAAATATCGATGATAGAGAAAATACATCAGTTTATCTTGAATATATACTAGTGAAAAAGTAATTGAATAAGATTAGTTGTATAATTGGGGGGATGAATCAATGATTGAAATTAGACAATTAAAGGAATCTGACATGCAGCAGGCCTTAGAATTAAAGATTTTGTGCTGGACGGAAGAGTTGGCAGGTAAGGCTGAAAACATCCTTTCAGTTTCTCAAGAATTAGACTTCTGGGTAGAGTGGATGCATACAGGGAAAGAAAATAATGATGTTCGCTTGTTAATTGGAGCATTTGAAAATGACAAGATGCTTGGAGTAGCCTTTAGCAGTTTTGCGGAAACCTTTGATATACCTGAAAAAGGTATAGAGTTAAATGGGATTTGGGTATATCCTGACCAGCGAAATAGGGGGATTTCTCTCATGATGATTATTTATACATTGAGTTTCTACATGTCTATGGGTATGGAAAAGATTGTTATCTATAACCATCATTATGCAGCATCAAATCAGTTTTATCACAAATTTTGTGGACAAGTTGCCAAACAAGAATATCAGATGGAGGGTAAACTTTTGGTGGATGTATTCTTAATAGACATATTATCAATGAAAAGCAGAATGGAGCAATCTCTAAAGAAATATATAGGAGAATATGCCTATGGAAATTAAAAAAATTAAAGCTGAGAATATTGAGCAAGTAAGGGAGCTACACGTATATTGTACAGGCCGTCAGTGGACTGATACTAAACCAGCAAAGGATGAATTATCATTTTATACTCCTGATGAAATATTAGGAATGTTTGATGAAGAGAAACTAGTAGCTATGATAAGGAACTATACATTTAATCAGTCAGTGAGAGGTGTAATTAAGAAGATGGGAGGGGTTTCCCATGTGGCTACTTTTCCTGAATATCGTTTGCAGGGATATGTAAAGGACTTGATAAAATTAGCATTTATAGATATGAAAGAAAAAAATCAATCTATTAGTTTATTACATCCTTTTAAAGAAAGTTTTTATAATTCTTTTGGGTATGTGGGTACAAATGACAATTTGCTAGTTAAAATTTCTTTAGATGGATTTTTTCATTATTTAAAAGATGTATCAAAAATAAATGGTGAATGGGAAGAGAAAAGAGTAAGAGCTATTGAGGTGCAAGAGGAATTTGAAGCATTTAAATTTGAACTTGATTTGTTGGAGCATCATGGACTTGTTTTTCTCAATAATATGTCCAAGGAGTATTGGATAGAAGATCATGGTGGTGTAATTGTAGTATTTATAAAGAAAAATAATAAAACTATGGCAGCAGCAAAGTATATTAAAATAGGATCAGGAGAAAATGGAAAAATTTTTGTGGCAGAAATGTATTGGAAAGACATAGAAAGCAGAGTGATGTTATTCAGATATTTTGCAAAGCACAAAGACCAATTTTCACATATAGAATTAAGAGTTCCATATGGTACTAATTTTTGGACATGGTTGAATGATCCAATGAGGCCTTTTGAAGTAAAGATTAACAATAATCCATGGATGGTAAGAATTATTGATGCAGTAGAAGCAATGAATGATATTAATGTAGCTTTAGAAGGTAATATTATTTTAGAATTATATGATGAACATTGTCAGTGGAATAATGGTATTTATAAGTTAGAAGCTGTGAATAAGAAACTAAAAATGAGCAAATATGAGAGTAAAAAACCAGATGTAAAGATGGACATAAAAGGGCTTACCGCACTATTGTATGGTGCATACTCTGTAGAAGAGCTTGAATTTAAGGAATGGATTATACTATCAGATTCAAAGTTTAAAATAATATTAGACCATTGGTTTCCTAGAAAGTTTCTTTATAATCCATATTATTTTTAATGGTGTAGTTTGTAATAATGATTTTTAAAAGATATAACATGGAATTTGATAATTGTAGTATAAGTATTGTTAAATGTGATGAGATAAGCAATACGATAGCTGTGAAATGCATTAATGATACAGGGCACTTGGAGGAAATAGGAGAGTAGAAGGTTAGGAAGATGCTTTCGCAAAATATATCACTAATCTTATATAAACTGTTGAGCATGTACTTTAATATTATTGTTAACGAACGCCATTTGCATAAGTAAGAATCTAAATCTTTGATTTAGTTATTCGAACTCAGTTCTTCTAATTTATTAGAAGAACCTCCTAGAACATTTATTACTTAGGATTTATGAATGGTAAAATCGTAAAGCAACGCAACTTGTTTGAGTGAATACGAGTTGTTGTGTTGTAGATTTTAACTTGAATAAATCCTTTTAGTAAATCAATGCTTCGAAACGGCTGAACAGCAATAATATAAGTACAAGCTCAACATTTACTTAGATTAGCTTATTTTGCGAAGGCCCCTCATACTTTCATAAAAATATAATCATTTAAGTGTTCAATACTATTAGAACTCCTTCTAATGATTTTTACGTCCATTTTTATTGGAAGATGCTATAGAAGCTATGATAATAAAAATAGATATATTTACAAGGTTAATGTAGAAATCTATACTGCTACCACTTAGGTTATATTCATCAACATATATTCCTCCTTGCCATATACTTAAATTTGATATAAGTACTAAGAATAGAGAATTTACTATAATAATAAAGGAATTAATGGCTTTACCTCTATATTTCATAAGTATCATATATAATAAGTTGAAAATAAGAAATGCTAAACATGCATATGAAAATGCCCCCAAAAGATCCAAAATGTTATCCTCCTAAAATAAATATTTAAGTATATAAAAGAATTATGTAGTTTATACATAGTTCTCACTTACTATAGAAATTCCTTGTTCGATTCTAGATTTGCTCTGAGAAATATAGTTTTTCATCCATTGACTCATGTTAGAAAAACCAGTGCTACGACATATACCTATATAGACGATAAGTTCTCTTAGTTGAAGAAATAGAGGTATTTGTTTTAGCCAATATTCATCTATATGATTTTCTTTAAGGTAACCATCCATAAAGCTTTTCATAAAAATACAACTTTGAGCTTGTCTTTCATCCATGCTATCATCTAAGAATACATAAGTAATATAAAACAATTGAATAGCTATATCTTCAATAAACCAACTATATTGACACTCATCAAAATCAAATATATTAATATCTTTATTATCTAGGAAAAAATTTCCAACATTAATATCTCCGTGAATAATTCCAAAGGAATCAGAATCCTTACAGAGCTTATTTATTCTATTCACTATATCATCATAACTTTCAAAAATCTTGAACTGATCAGCAGAAATATATTTCTTTATGTTTTGCAGATAGTAATTATGTGACCAATCAGGTCTCTTAATTTCTTTTGATGAAGGTATGTACTTCTTAGATAAAAAATGCATTTTCCCTGTTAATCTACCACATTTCTCAAATAAATCTTTATTACTAATGCATTCAGGATATCCAATCTTTCTTCCAGTAGCTTTTTCAAAAGAAGTAGCTGTAAAGTACGATCCTCCTATATGGATTTTTTCTGATAAATTACCAGAGATAGAGTAGATGGGCTTTGAAGCTGACACTCCACTATTAATTAAATATAAAACCCAGTCAAGTTCACCTTTTATAAGGTTATCGCTTCTATGTGAGCTATGAGTAAATCTTAAAATATAAGATTTCTCCTGCTTTTTATATTCATAAACATAGTTTTGAAAACCTCCAATTAAATTTAGTGTAGACATATCTATATTAAACTTTCTTGCCGCTTCTCCTAAAATTTGATTATTAAATAATTTCTCAATTTCTCTATCCAATTCTTCCACTTCCTTATTAAAATAAATATAATTCTGAGTTTAAATTTTAGACCAATTTATATAGCATGATTTGAGGTCATAATACGTCAATGTATACATATCTGGTAATCAAAAAATATATAGTTGTACAATAGTATAAGAATATTTTACTATAATTAACTTAAATGGTGTATATTTTAAGAGGAAAATTTAATATAATTTCATGTGGTATTATAACTCCATTATGCTAATAAAAAATGATATTCATGGAGATAATTAGCTTTTAATTTGAACATATGTTATAATATGGTAAAACAAGGTTGTGCTTATTAAATATTGTGTAGCATTGGGGGAGTTAAAATGAAAATAAAATCACATACGAAACTTAATTTATATTCCTTTATATCTATTGGGATTAGTGCAGTTATATATTTTATATTTATGATCATGGATATATTTTATCTACCTAAAGATAATGAGTTACTTTTACTAATCACCATATCATTAATTTTAGTAATTAGTATTATTGGAATGATATATAGCATTTTAAGTTCAAAATCACTAAGAGAAAGAGAGATTAGTAATATATGTGTTCCTAAAGTGGATTTATTTTTAACAATCGCTGCCCTAATTATAAATGTTGGTATTGTAGTTTTAACCCTACCAGCGCTTATTATTACTATAAAATTTATGTATTTTTAAGTGAAATATATTTGTATGTAGGTTATAAAATTTTTGAGTTTGATATCTTGTACTAATTATTTATAAAGGAGGATAAGTAAATGAGCATACAACTTAGAAAGAGGTTAATTAACCAAATAGAAAGACCATTTCAATTTAAAATCAGTGACCTAGTTTTAGAAGGAGCAGAGTTAGAAAGTAAATTAAATACTTATCTATCAATGTTTATAGAGGGAACCTTAGACACTGACCTTTCTGGTAAAAAACCAGATAAGTTTATTGAAAATCTTAGGAATAATATTTTGGGAGATTTTTCGAAACGATATATTATAACTGCACAATGTAAGGATGATGTAATAGGTATTTTAATAGCTTTACCTGGAAGTGTGAATGAGATGCATATTTATTCACTGCATGTTGCACCAGATCATAGAAATAAAGGAGTTGCTTCTACACTATTAGCTACCTGTGTAAATGATATGCATAAAAAGAATATAGAAGATATTATTATAGATGTACATATAGACAATAAACCTGCTTATGATCTATATAAAAAATTTGGATTTATTGAAGTTGAGAATATAATTTAATAAAGGAATAATGTTAAGTATATTAAAGCCATAGATATTAATAATTAAATTAAATAAAAAATAATAATGAATATTTAGAAAATATGCTATAATAGAAATATTAAAAACAGAATAATTATAATTTAGTTTTAATAGTGGTAACAATTATCTAAAGAACGGAGGAAGGCTTTTGATATACATTACAGAACCTGGATTTGAACCGAAGCATATAAATCCATTTACAGATGAAAGATATACTGATGATTGGATTGTATTTTGCTTAACTAATTCTAAGAATTATGAAATAACCAATGGAAGAGGCAATTCATCTGTATATACTTTAAAGGTAAGTAAAAAGTGTAAGCAGTGGGAATTTAATCTTATGGATTTTATAGAATATGAAAATAGCTATTGTAAGAATATGATTTTGTCGGTAGATGAGGAAGACTTAATTAAAGCAAAGGAAGAATATGAGAATCATCATTATAATGAAGCTTTTTTAAGGGGAAATGAACCTAGGGTTCTTATTCATAGTACCACAATGGAGAATTGGGAAAAAATTAAAAGCGATGGATGTTTAAAGTCGTGGAATATACTAAAAAAAGAAGGTAGCAACTACAAGGACAAGCCTATAGGTGAGCTTCTTGGTGATCCAAAGGACTATAGTGATTATATTATGTTTTCTAATGGGAATGTTTCAAGTGAAGTCGTTGTATTATCCAAGGAAAATAATAAAATTATTATGGATGAGAAAATGAAATATAAAACAGGTGCAAGGTTATATTTTGATATTGAAAAAATAGCTAAAGATGGATTATTAGTTCGTGATGGTTGTCATCTAAAGGTAAAGGGCATGTTACCCCTAGATAAATATCTAATCTGGACTGCTACATGGGAAAATCTTAATCTAGAAAATAAATATTCTACACCTGAGAACTTTACAAAAATAGCAAATGAAACCTTCAATTCTCTCTTTGGATATGCACTTATTAAATAAAAGTTTATATATTAAAAAAGGAGAGAAGTAAATTTGTGTTTACACAAACTTACTTACTCTCCTTCATATTTTAAAGGATTAAAAAATTCTTTGTTTTTAACATTTCTTCATAAATTCTTCAATTTCTTCGACAGTTTTTATAATCTCATCAGACAAGACTTTACATCCATTTTTAGTTATAACTACATCATCCTCAATTCTTATTCCTATGCCTTCTTGGGATAAATATAGGCCAGGTTCTACTGTAATTACCATGCCTTCTTCAAAAGGCGCATCATAATCTTCTACATCATGGGTATCTAGTCCTAAATGATGACTTACCTGATGATAGTAATAATTAGACAATTCATTTTCATCCTTTATTATACCAAGGTCAATTAATCCCTCTGTTAAAGCTTTTTTTGTAACCTCATTTATTGACTGAAAAGTATGACCTGGTTTAAGAGCTTTTATAGTTTCAAGTTCAGCATTTAATACTATATTGTATATTTGTTTTTGTCTTTCGGTAAACTTACCGTTAACAGGAAAGGTTCTAGTTATATCTCCATGATAATAATTCCATGCTGCACCTACATCACATAAAACCAAAGAGTTATCATTAATTTCGCAATTATTATCTTCATAATGGAGAATTGTTCCATTTTTCCCACTGGCAATTATACTTGGAAAGGCAAAATCTTTCACACCATTGTTTTTTAATGAAAAATCGAAATAGGACTCAAGTTGATATTCCATAATATTAGGTTTAGCATTTTTCATCATCGCTTCTATTCCTAATTTAGTTTTCTCTATAGCAGATTTAATTTCTTTAATTTCCTCTTTTTCTTTGCACATTCTTAGAATGGATAACTTAGGATATACGTTGTGTATAAATACCTGAGAGTATCTTTCCTTTAAATCTTTGGCAAAGCAACCATTAGTAGTTAAATCATCTTCATAGGCATCTTTTTCTAAATCTAAATATATATGGACTAAATTTTTAGTTGATATTAAACTATTTAAATCTGTTTTAAAGTCATCTATAAATCTAATATCATTTATTCCAGATATTTTTTTAGCATCCTCAACATTAATACTCTTACCTACCCACTTAGTTCTTTTTTCATCAAATTTTCTGATATAAAGTCTTTCTTCTATATTCCCATTTCTATCTTTAATAACTACAAGATTTATATGCTCTTCATCAACTCCACACAGGTAATAGAAATTTCTATTTGGTGTGAACTTATAATTATAGTCATTTGATTTCTTCGGTGCTTTTCCAGCAAACATTATTAATATGGATCCATTAGCTAATTCCATTGATAACTTTAGCCTATTCTTCTTGAAAAAATCTTTATTCATTTCAAACAACCCCTTCATTAAGTAATAGATAATAGTTAAGTTCAAGGCACATTAAATTTTTTATAAAAGATGTTTATATAATAATATTAACCTAATTTCAGTTTATAGTAAATGATTACATAAGTGAAAATATAGAAACTTATTCATGGATAAAAATAATTTTTTTTCTTAAAGATATCTTTAATATACATATGTATGGTAAAATATTACCCATAAGTAAAAAATGAAATAATTAGTTTTTATATTCCTTATAATTGTTATATTGGAGGTGAATAAATGGCAAAGATTAGAGAAATTACTTGTGATGTAGCGTGTAATAAATTAAAAAGAAAAATACCCTTTGCCTGGGATTTAAACATATATCGAGGTTGTGAACATGGTTGTAAATATTGTTATGCTATGTATTCACATCAATATTTAGATTCAGATAAATATTTTGAAGACATATATGTAAAAACTAATGTGGTTGAACAATTGGAAAAACAACTGAGTAGTCCTTCGTGGAAAAGGGAAGTTGTTAATATTGGAGGGGTAACAGATAGCTATCAACCAGTAGAAGAACAGTATAAACTAATGCCGGATATATTAAGACTTATGATAAAGTATAAAACACCATGCATTATTTCAACTAAATCAGATTTAATTTTAAGAGATTATGATTTAATAGATGATCTTTCTAGGGTTACCTATGTAAATATAGCAGCTACAATTACATCTATGGATGAAAATATACGAAAATTAATTGAACCAAATGGAGTAGAATCTTTAAAACGATTTGCAATGTTAAAGGAATTTAGTAAAACTAATGCATCTACTGGACTTCATTTTATGCCTATTATTCCATATATAACAGATACTTTTGAAAATATAAATTCTCTATATTTACATGCTAAAGAATGTGATGTGGATTACGTTCTACCAGGAACTCTTTATTTAAGAGGTAGTACAAGAAAAGTATTTTTAGATTTCATAAAGAAAGAATTTCCAAAGATATATGATGACCTACTATTATTATATAAAACTGGTGGAGCAAATAAGGAATATAAAAATAATTTATATAAAACAGTAAATGCTTTGAGAGAAAAATATGGTTTATCAAGTAGTTATTCCAAACCAATGAAAGAAAAGTTAAATCAAGAATGCCATACTCAATTATCAATTTTTGATTGAAATTGGAAAATATAATACAAATGGCAAATTGGAAAATATTTAAAGTGTAGAAAGGTATTATAATTATGATGAAGATAAAAAATCACAATGAACTTATAATTAGAAAAGCAACAGTTGAAGATTCTAATGAAATTGTAATGTTAGTGAAACAAGTAATGGGCGAGGTAAGTTTCTTTCCTAAAGACCCAGACGAATTTGACTTAACAGCTGAAGACGAGGCAGAATATATTAAAAATACATCTTTATTTTTAGTAGCAGAGATAAATGAGAAAATAGTAGGTTCTACCACATTACAAAGGGGTAGAACTAAAAGGACAAGTCATGTTGCAGATTTTGGTATAACAATTTTAAGGGAATACAGTGGGTTAAAAATAGGAACTTTGTTAATGGAAGAGGTTATAAAGTGGTGCAAAGAAAATCAAGTTGAGAAAATTGAATTAGAGGTTTTTGAAGAAAATACACCTGCTATAGCACTTTATAAAAAGTTCGGATTTATTGAAGAGGGAAGAAAAAATAAAAACATAAAAATCAAAGGTGAATACAAAAACACATTGTTACTAGCTAGATTTTTAAAAGAAAATTAAGAGATAAAGTTAAATCGGATATAATAGTAAATAGGAGTAGGTATATTACTAGCAACATATCTATTCCTATTTTTAATGTATAATGATTATTCTTTGAGTTATTTTCTAAATTTTAATGCTACAGAATTTATTAAAGTTTTTGATATTGGTCCAAAGTCACGAGAATCTACGCTATCTAATCTATTATCCCCCATGACAAAGTATCCATCAGGTGGAATCGTAAGGTTTAAATCATCTTTGCTGGATTGACTATAATAGGCATAAGGTTCATCTAGAAGCTGCCTATCAATATATACTTTGTTTTCCTTGATTTTTATATTTTCATTAGGGAGTGCTATAACACGCTTAAGTAAGTTATAACTACCTTCATTATCAGCTTTAATAGAAACTAAATCTCCACGCTTAATTTTTTTCAAATCAGATTTAATAAGAAGTAGTTTGGAATCATCTGATAAAGTTTTTTCCATAGATTTCCCAGAAACAGTTGAATAGTATATACCTATTTTAAAAACTAAAAGTCCGCCTTGTAGGATAAAAGCAATAGATAATAAAATAACTATTAATAGGAATTCTGGTTTAGATATAGACTTTCGTTGTAACCACTCCTTCATATGAAAAACCTCCAACATTGAATTATAAACATAATTACTACTCCTAATAAATAGGCCGTAGGAATAGCAACTAATAAACATTTACCTAAGTCTAGGAAAGAATATCTTTTCAAAACAAGCACATCCTTCTATATAATATTTTTATTAAATAGTAGATATATATTAAAACCTGACCAGATGCATTATCAAATTATCTCTATACTGACCTTCATGAAATTCTCTTTTTTTAAGGATTTTTATAGCCTTGAATCCACATCTTTCATAACATTTAATAACACATTTATTCAGCCTAAGATTTAATGAGGGTTAAGTCTATTATACTATTATTTACCATATTGGAATATATATTGATTTAAAATATTTTTTTATATTTAGGGAAATAGATTAAGAAAAATACTTACTGATAAGAATAGATAATTATTATGAATATACATAAATAGAAAAAATTTGTAATAAACTTTAAGGTTTTGTATAATAAAGAAAATAAATAATTGTAAAGATTAACAATGATAAGGATTAAAATTCAAAAAATATTAGAGATAATATAAAAATTGTCTAATATATTTATAAAAGGGAGTAATTATATGATTAAGATACGAAGGTATGGAAGCCAACCATATAATATAGCAGTTATTCACGGAGGACCTGGTGCTCCAGGGGGAATGGCTCCAGTAGCAAAAGAATTGTCAATGAAATATGGAGTTCTTGAACCTATGCAATCAGCAAATTCTATTGATGGACAAGTTTCTGAACTTAAAGAATTGCTTGAAAATAATGGACAATTTCCAGTAACACTAATTGGTCATTCATGGGGAGCATGGTTAAGTTATATTTTTGCATGGAAATATCCAGAGTTAGTAAGTAAGGTTATACTTATAGGAAGTGGATCCTATGAAGATATTTATCTTTCATCAATGAATAGTAAAAGAGCTAACAGACTTACAGAAGAAGAAAACTTAAGAGTTGGTACATTATTTCAATTATTAAATGAACATAATAATCCAAACAAAAAAGAAGTATTGCGTGAATTTGGAGAATTAATGGCAAAGGCGGATTATTTTAGTCCAATTTCTATTGAAAATGAATCTCTAGATTTCCAACCAGAAGTTTTTCAAAGTTGTATGGAAGAAATTAATAAATTAAGAAGCAATGGAGAGCTTTTGGATTTTGGAAAGAATATAAAATGTCCTGTAATTGCTATACATGGTGAATATGATTCTCATTCTTTTGAAGGTGTTGAAAAGCCACTGACAAGAACCATAAAGGATTTTAAATTCATATTATTAAAGAAATGTGGACATAACCCTTGGAATGAAGTTTATAGTAAAGATAAATTCTATGAAATAATCTTCAGAGAGTTAGAATCAAGATAGATGAGGATAAAGTTAAGGCAAAAGCACTAACTTAAGGAGAAGATTAAAATGATAAGGAATGTTTATGAGCAGTGCCCTATATTAAAAAATCATTTGACTGCATTAAAACAGACAACAATTAAAGATGCAGAGGAATTGCTAAAGTGTTATTCAGATAAAGAGGCTGTGAAATTGTTTAATTCTGATAACTGTAATGGTGATGATTTCTATTATACAACAGTTGAAAGAATGGAGGAGGCAATTAAATTTTGGACTTTTTCCTATGAGAATAAATACTTTGTGAGATGGACGATAATTTTGAATGATACAAATGAAAGAATTGGAACTATTGAAATGTTTAAAAGAGAAGCAGAAGATGAGTTTAACCATTATGGATTATTGAGAATAGATTTGCATAGTAAATATGAAAAACAAAAATATATAGATGATATTTTAGAAATTGTAAATAAGAATTTTTTTGAACTCTTTAATGTTGAGGGAATTCTTACAAAAGCAATTCCAAATGCAACTGAGCGTATTGAGTCATTAAAGAAAAAATATTATGTACCATTAAATAGAAAAATGATGCTATATGATGATTATTTTATAAGGACAAAAGTATAAGTTTAAAATTTAAATAACTTTAAATAGGAGGAAACTATGAGTAAATTATCTGAATTACCTAATATAGGTAAGAAACTAGAAGAACAACTTAATGAAGTCGGCATAAAAACTGTTGAACAATTAAAAACAGTCGGGAGTAAACAAGCATGGTTAGATATTAAAGCCATAGACGATTCTGCTTGTATCAATAGGTTATGTGCATTAGAGGGAGCAATACAAGAAATCAGATGGCATTCTCTTTCAGAGGAAGTAAAGCGAGATCTAAAAGAATTCTATAATACAGTAAAAAGCTAAGTAAATCTAATATTCCTATAATATCACCAAACAATATATTGGACAATCATCATGAAAATACTCACATAAAACTTCTGAGTGAATAATCTATCAATATAGTTATTTCATTGATGGAGGTAATGAGTGGGATATTATATTAAAGTTGAACCAAATGTGAAAATTTATGTAGAGGATCTTAATCCAGAAGGAAAAAAAACAATTCTATTTTTACATGGTTGGCCTGGTAACCATAATCTGTTTGAATATCAGTTTGACCAATTTCCAAAGTATGGGTATAGATGTATCGGAATAGACACCAGAGGTTTTGGAGATTCTGATAAACCTTATGATGGATATGATTATGATCGTTTATCTGATGATGTTAGATGTGTAGTAGATGCACTAAGTCTTAGAGATTTCACACTAGCAGGGCATTCAACAGGTGGAGCTATAGCTATTAGATATATGGCTCGTCATAAAGGATATGGAGTATCTAAGCTAGTTCTTATATCTGCAGCAGCACCTAGTCTTATTAAGCGTAAAAACTTTCCATATGGATTGGATAGAGAAGAAGTTGTTAAAATTATTGATGGGACATATAATGATAGGCCTAAAATGCTGAGAGATTTCGGAGATATATTTTTCTTTAAATATATATCTGAACCATTTTCTCAGTGGTTTTTTAATCTCGGACTACAGGCAGCTGGATGGGCCACAGCATCTATTGCAAACACGTGGCTAGGTGAGGAAAAATTATTTTCTGATTTAGAGACTATAAGAGTTCCAACATTAATTCTTCATGGCATTCATGATAAAGTGGTTCTATTTGAGTTAGCTGAAATTCAAAATCAGTGTATTAGAAATTCAAAACTTGTACCATTCAAATATAGTGGTCATGGAGTATTTTACGATCAGAAAGAAAAATTTAATGAAGAATTAATGAGATTTGTTGAAGAATAGAAGCTTATAACATAGGAGTATTTAATAAGAAATTAAAATGTTTATCTATAGAATACCGTACTATTCATTTATGTATATACGGTATTTTCTATATGAAATTATTATGGAGGTATAATCATGGATATAAATACTATAAATAAGTTAAAAGAAAACTTTAGGATGAGAAATATAGAGGTTGAATGTTTTGAAGATTTAACTGAAGTTAAGAATCATATATTAAAAATTATACATGAAGAATGTATCATTGGAATTGGTCATTCAGCTACCCTTCAGAAAATGAATATAGTAGAATCACTGATGGACAGAGGAAATATAGTTTATGATAAAGAACTTGGAAAAACTAAGGATGAAACTAAAATGCTGAAAAAGAAAGCTCTTATAACTGATTGGTATATTACTGGTTCTAATGCTGTGACCACTGATGGGAGAATTATCAATGTGGATCATAGTGGAAATAGGGTAGCAGCAATTACTTTTGGACCAGATAAAGTAATTGTAGTTGTAGGTAAAAATAAAATTGTAGACAATGTTGAAGAGGGAATGAAAAGAGTTAAGAACATAGCATGTCCTTTAAATGCAAAAAGAGCAGGTTATAATCCACCCTGTGTAGAAATAAATAGATGTGTAGATTGTAAATCAAAGGAAAGGGTTTGTAATGTGCTTTCCATAATTGAGGGACAAGCGGATAAAAATAGGATGAAATTATTTATAGTTAATGAGGAATGTGGTTTTTAATATGTATTTAACTCAATAGTTACATGAAAGGTAGAGATAAATATGATAATTAGGACGGGTAATTTGAATGAATTAAAGGCTTTATGGAAAAATGAATCTCCCACTAAAGAATATTTCATTAAAGAAATTGAAAAAGATAATATAGAGTTTTGGACAATTGAAAATGAGAAAGATAGCTCGTTAATAGGAGAGCTTTATATATTTTGGAATTCGGAAGATAAGAATGAAGCTAATGGTAAAGACAGAGCTTATCTTTGTGCTTTCAGAATAGAAAAAGGCTTTAGGGGGTTAGGACTTGGGAAGAAGCTCATGGAAAGGGTTCTTCAAAGAGTTGAAGAAAAAGGATTTAAAGAAGTAACAATTGCAGCTGATAACAATGATTTAGAAAGATTAACAGCTATGTATAAATCTTGGGGATTTATTGAATTGGTAAAGTTTCAAAACTACGATTATCATTATATTGATAACAATAATAACCCGACCTACTACGAGATTCCATTTGGATTATACTTAAAAAGATTATAAAAAAAGAAAAAATGGAATAGTATAAAACTTTTTACAATATTAGAATAAGAAAGTATTTACTATATTTTTTAGAAGGGAATACAACTATGAAAATATTAATTATAGGGGCAAGTGGATATTTAGGAAATACAATATATAAGAAACTTAAGAAATGTAATAATGATGATATTTATGGAACTTGTTATAGATTAGGGAATCATGAACTTTTACAAATCAATGTATTGAATAAATTAGATATAGAGAAGTTGCTTTCATTTAAACCTGATATAATTATTTGGAGTATTATTGATGTGGAAAAAGAGATGTCCTTATCTAAAATAGGTATAAATGAGATAGTTACTAATATCTCTAAAGATGTACGTTTAATTTATATTTCTACTACCTTTGGAAAAGGAAAGAATCAAACTGAAGATGTAATTACTCATAAACGTATGCCTAATGAATATTTTTCAAAGTATATTAACGGTAAAATTGAAGGCGAAAGTATAGTTAAAAGGCATTCTAATCATGTAATTGTAAGACCAGGGAGTATATATGGTTATGACTATGATGGAAGAATGGATACTAGAATGAAGTCTTTATTGGAAGTTTCAAAAACGGGTAGAAGTTATTCAAGAACCGCAAATTTCTATGCAAGTTTTATTAATGTAGAAGATCTAGCAGAGGCTATAATTGAACTTATATATAGCCATTTTAAAGGAACAATAAATATAGCATGCGAAAAACCAGTAAGTCATTATGATTTTAACATACATTTAGCAAAATTGATGAATATTGATAGCAGTTTTATAGAACCTGATTATAAGCGAGAAGATATTTATCATAATATAAGTGGATATAAAAGAAAAAATATTATTAAAACATTTATAAGGGAGATTCAAGATTAATTAGAGGATATATCAATATACCTTGGTTAAATTAGGGGGCATAGTATGGAGTACATGGGAAATAAGGAATATTGGGATGATAAGTTTAAAAATAGAAGTGACAAGCCGTTGAGTGCTGAAAAATCAATAATTGAAAATATAGCATACTTTAAAAAAGGATCTGTTCTTGATATAGCATGTGGAGATGGTAGAAATACTTTATTTTTTCTTGGAGAAGGATTTCAAGTAACAGGAATTGATTTTAGCAATAAAGCACTTGAAAGGTTGAATAGATTTGCAAAAAGAAATAATTATTTGGTTCATACAAAGCAAATTGATTTAAGTGTAATAAATGCTTTAAAAAATATTGGAACATTTGATAATGTTCTAGTTAACCATTATAGATTAAGCAAGAACCAGCTTGAATATGTGAGAGAATGTATAGCTGATGATGGCATTTTATTTGTATGTGGTTTTGGATGGAAGCATAAAGTAGATACTAAAATTAGAAAAGATGACTTGATTCAGCAAACTGATTTTGAAGATTTAAATAAGTCATTTAAGTTAATTAAATATAGTGAAAGTCAAGATGATAGGGGCTTTATTGTTACGTATATTTTTAAAAAGATAAAATATTAATATATAATGGATGAATAGAGAGAACATATTAGAGAGGATAGGCGTAATAAAATGAAGAATACATGGTTTTGTTATATAAAAATAGATGAAGAAAGTAATTCTGTGTTTACATCAGGAATGACCTTTAAGGACTTTATGAGTGGAATTAAAGAAACACCTAATAACATTCTAGTTTTAAAGGGATTTCCAGATGAGGGCAATTGGAGTCATAAGTTAGGGTTTGAATATATTTTGCAGAATAACATGGAAAGTTTTATAGAAGAAGATGTATATAGTTATGGGGATTTTTGTTGGGTAGATTTTCAATGTGAAGATGATCTTGAGAAAGTTAGTAATGAGGAACTGGCAGAGTTATTGTATTTAGCACATCGAGTTGAACCTTTAAGGAAGTTTACTTTCGATAGTTTACAAAATAGATATGCTTATCTTTGTCATGATGATGATTATATAGTAAAGGTTTATATGAATGATATAAAAGTTTATAAAGAGGTTATTCATCACAAAATTCTTAGTGAGTTAAAGGGAAGAAAAAGAAGTATTGAGCCAGTAACATCAGAGATATTAGATAAACTTTATGATATGTTTAAGGGTGGGGCAGCATTTGATTTTGAGAATGCATATAGTAATGGTGTCAACATATATCCCATTAAAAAAGATGGTTATATTGATGATATACACAAAAGTCTTGATAGAAAGAGAAATATACCTGGATGTGGAATATGCCTTGATTATAATCCTAGAACTAAAAAGTGGATGATATACTAGAAGATCCAGAGGGGAACACTATTGAAATAACAGGAAGATATTTTAAAGAGGTGAAATAAATGTATCTAGAAATGAGGGATAAGGTTAACTTGTATGTAAAGCAATCAGGACAAGGTATTCCGTGTATATTTGTCCATGGTGGACCAGGGGAAGGAAGTCTTGATTTTGAAGTTTTAGGTGGAATTGCATTAGAAGATTTTATGAATATGATATATTTTGACCAAAGAGGAAGTGCAAGATCAGAAGGAGACGAGGAAACTGATTACTCTATTGATAGGCTTGTAGAGGATATAGAGGAAATTAGAAAAAAATTAGGCATATCAAAGTGGATAGTCATGGCTCATTCCTTTGGAGGAATTATTGCAACAAACTATGCTCATAAGTATGGAGAGGCTATAGACAAGCTTATTTTATTAAATGTTACTCTTAGCATGGAAGATTCCTTTAAGAGTCAAATATATCATGGATCAAAATTATTATCTGAAAATGAATTAAAGTCCATAGAGGCTAAATCATATATGGAAAAATGGCAACAGATAGTTACTAGACTTATTGAAAAAGATATCTTTTATAAACTTCAATATAAGGAATATGATAATTTTTTAAAATTAAGGGAAGTAAGTAATACAATAGATAGTTTTAATCCATCTATGGCAAATCAAGGACTTAGCAATAAAGAGTATTTAAAAAATTATTTTGATATTACTAAAAAAATAAACATTCCAGTCCTTGTAGTAGCTGGCAATGAAGATTATGCTGTAGGACCAGATCATCATAAAAATTTTATATTTCCTAACATGAAGATTAAAATTATTTCAGGAAAGCACATGTTATATATGGAAAATAAAGAGGAAGTTAAGTCAGTAATTGAAGCATTTATAAAGAGCTAATTTAAGTAGCAAAGACGCTGAAACCCGCATGAACAGAACAACTATTTAAATAGTTATATAGTTATATAGGTTTATATATGACTATATAACTAGGTTCATATGTTAATATTTATATAGTTTCATATCTATGAGAGGATATGGACAACTTAGTAAAGTTTTAAGTTATAGAAAGGGGATTAATTCCTTGGAGTATTTTGGGTTAATTGCATTTGTACTAGTCCTATCTCAGATGGGATATTCATCAAAAATAAAAAAATTAGAAGGTGAATTAAAGAATTTAAAAAGAAAGATTAAGGGGGAAGAGGCCTTGTCAAAGTTGTTAAAGGATCTAATTGGTGTGAAATGTATTATTGATTGTGATGGAGCTGTAGTATTTACAGGCAAAAGCGAAATGGAATGTGAAGTTCTTGATGTAGATGATGAGTGGGTTAAGATAACCTATAAAGATAAAAAGAATGTTACTAAAACTAATATTATCCGTATTGAAAGCATAGATAATATAGAGATAATAAATTAGATAAACAAGTAAAGGTTAATAATTAAGCACCTTCCTAATAATCTTTAAGAAGGTGCTTTTAAAATTTAATAATATTAGATATTTATTCTTTCTTCTGTATCTTTATCAAAAAAATGAAGTTTGCTAGTATCAATTGCTATATTTATTTGTTCTGATTTTATATCTGTAGAAGATGGAACTTTTGCTATTAACTTGTTACCGTTACAATCTAGATATAAGTATGATTCTGATCCCATTAGTTCAGTAATATCAACTTTAGTTGAAATAATATTGCTTAGACTATCTTTAATGGTGTTATTCTCAACATATATATCTTCAGGTCTAAAGCCTAAGATAATAGATTTATTTGCGTAGTTGTTAAATAAAGACTTAATTTTATCTGTATTAGGTAATTTAATTGTAATGCAATTAAGTTTAGCATAAAAATTGTTAGAGTTGTTTATAAGAGTAACTTCTAGGGTATTCATTTTAGGAGATCCCATGAATTCTGCTACAAATAAGTTACAAGGATTATTATATAGATTCATAGGGGTATCTACCTGTTGAATAAGGCCATCTTTCATTAGTACAATCCTATCTGCCATGGTCATTGCTTCTGTCTGATCATGGGTTACATATAGAAAGGTTGTACCTAAAGTTTTATGTAGCTTGATTATCTCAGTTCTCATCTGAGTTCTAAGCTTTGCATCTAAATTTGATAGAGGTTCATCAAGTAGAAACACTGATGGATTACGAACAATAGCACGTCCTAGTGCAACACGTTGACATTGCCCCCCTGACAGCTGCTTAGGTTTACGATATAATAGTTCTTCAATGTCTAGAGTTTTAGCAACTTCAGTGATCTTTTTATGAATTTCATCCTTTGGTACCTTTTTCATTTCAAGTCCAAAAGCCATATTTTTATATACAGTCATATGGGGATATAGAGCGTAACTTTGAAATACCATGGCAATATCTCTATCCCTAGGAGCTACATTGTTTACTAATTTATCACCAATGAATATTTCACCCTCTGTAATACTTTCAAGACCTGCAATCATTCTTAAAGTTGTAGATTTTCCACATCCTGATGGTCCTACTAAAACAATAAATTCCTTATCTCTTATTTCTAAGTTAAAGTTTTCAACAGCAATATTGGTTTCATCATATTTTTTAACAATATTATTAAAGGTTATAGTTGCCATTTTATTACTCCTTTTCATAAGATTTAAATAGGATAACATAGATTATAGCATACTTATTTGAAAGTTTTCATCATATTTTCTTTTAACTATAAAGATTTATATATATTGGTAGAATATTATAATATATAGTATATTAATTATGAATGTATATATTATTTGTTTTAGGGGTGTTTACAGTAAATTTAAATGCAAATAGGATTGTGGGGGAAAAATGATGTTTAAAAGTTTAGGAGAAAGCACAATAACTTTAGTAATTACTATTTTACTAGTAATAGCTTTAGCTACATTATGTGTATTTCTATTTTCAAAGTTGCTTGAGGGGTATAATTTAAAGAAAAAAAAGAAGAGTCATGAAGAACAAGTAGAAGCAGTGGTTACAGTTGATGAAAAAACTTTTGACATTAAAGATGATATAAGGGAAAAAGTTAATAATCAGATAAGTAAAGTAAAAAGAGATGTTATAGAATATGCAAATGATAGAGTTAATAATAGTATGTCTGATGTTTTAGCAACCACTATGAAAGGGAAAAAAAGATTTGTGGAGAAACAGATAGTCAATGAAATGGGAGAAACTGTTAATAATACTTATGAAGATGTAATAAAAGAGGCAAGAAACAAATTTTCACAGAATAATGAGGAGCTCATAGAAATTATAGAAACTAAAATAAAAAATTATGTTAGTGATAATAGTGAAAAAGATTATAGGGGAATTAATAAAGAAATAAATGAGCTTTTAAATGAAAGTATGAATATTTATACTAAAGAAGTAGAACAAATTTTAACTAGACAGAGCACTTCATTAAAGATGCAAATAGGAATGAATATAGACAAGCAGTTCAAGTCTATGAAGGGAGAAATTAAAAATAGTAGTAACATAAATCTAGATGGCTTTGAAAAAAGCTTAAAGAGTCATACTAATAATGTTATGGATGTTTGTATAAGACAAAGTGAGAGACAAATTAATCAAATGGTGGATAACATTACTGATGAATTTGAAGAACTAAAGAAAAAAGGAAATTATGAAAAAATAAGTGAAAATATTAAAAAGAATATAGAAGAATTAGAAGAGAGTTATATGACTTCAGTTCAGAAAAATGTAGATTGTACTATAGAAATAGTGAATAGCTTATCTCGACTAGGGGTAGCTGATTATAAAACTATAAAGGATGATGAAATCATTGATATTTTCAAAGAAGCTTTAATTGCAGCTAAAAGCGAAATAGACATAGTTACTCCTTGGATAAATAATCATGTAATGTATAAGGAAAAAGTATATAGTCTTTTGAAAGAGGCATTAAACAGAGAGGTTAAGGTTAGAATAGTTTATGGCTTAGGTTCCAATAAGGATTTGAATATGGAAGAAATGGAAAGAGGATCAGAAAGAATAGCAGATATCATTAAAGATGATTTTAATAACTATGGTAAACTTTTTGAAATAAAGAAGGGTGATACCTGTGAAAGGGTGTTGATTTGTGATGAAAATCTTGCTCTTATTGGAAATTTCAATTTCTTATCCTTCCATGGAAAATACTCAGAAAATAAGAATTTAAAAAGTCAAGTTGTAGCAGTAATTACAGAAAAAAGAGCCATACAAAGACTTAGAAAAGAAAAAATCGGATTTTAGTTTTGCACAAAGACTGTCTCAAAATTATTTTGGGTCAGTCTTTTATTTATGTGTAATGGATGAGAAGCAACTCAGATATGGGGAACTTACTGGTGTTATTTCTATATAATGATAAGAAGAGAGAGTTTACAGTTTAGATTCTAGATTTTATCAGTAATTTTAAGAGGAGAAGTTAATATGAACATAGATTTTCATGTCCATGGATTGTTGAGTAAAAGAAAAGATTTTAATGAGAGATTTTTTAATGAGGAAATTGAATATGCAAAGCAAAATAAATTAAATGGAATAATTATGTGTGAACATTTTAATGCTATAAATTTTAAAGAAATATATAAATATCTTAAAGAAAACTATGAATACAAAGATCATAGGTATTTAGTTAAAGGAGTTTCTGTTTTTCCTGCTATGGAAGTGAGCATAAAGGATAAGGGACATGTTGTTTTAGTAGGAAGGAGAGAGGCTATATTAGAGATTCATGAAAGGCTAGAACCTTATATGAATAGAGAAAACTTAGTGGAATTTAAAGAGTTATTAGATTTAGCTGATGAGTATGGATGTTTAAAAATAGGAGCACATCCTTTTAGAAGAGGACATAAGTTATGTAATCATCCTGAAGAACTACTAAAGAGATTAGATGCTATAGATTTAAATGCTAAAGATATATTCAAAAAAGGTGAAAAAGAGGTAAGAAGAGAGTTATATGAATTATCTAGTAAAATAGGAGTTAATGTAATTACAGGTAGTGATAGTCACACTCCATTACAATTGGGTGGGATATATACTAAACTAGATAATCCATGTTATACCATAGAAGAGCTTAGATTAGCTATAACTAGTGAAGGTTATTCTATAAAAATAGAACCCTCCTTAAATTTTAGAGTATACACTTCTAAAATATTAAAAAGATATTTGATTGCTAGAACAGAGTATAACAAAGATATGGAGTTTACTATATAAATAGAGTTCTTAGGGAAGATATTAACTAGAAAGGATTAGTAGGTGAAGTTTATAATGAAAGAGTTTTAAAGAGAGAGGATTAATATGAGGTGTTTTTTGTGTAAAATTAAGAAAAAGAGGAAAAAACAAAAGAAAAGAAATAATAAATATATATCAATAGAAGAAAGATTAAAAGCTGATGAGGAAAAAGAGAAAAGAGAGGAACTGGAAGAAGAAATAAGAGAGAGAGAGGAGTTAACAAGAGAAATTCTAGAAGAATATATTTTAGATATTATAGAAGATGAAGTAGATAAAAGAGGTGGAATTGAAGGGTTAGATGGAGAAACTATAAGTGATATTTTAAGTTACTACATTGCTAATGATCCTAGATTTCAGATTAAATTACAAAAGGAATTACGAAGAAAAGGAAAAAGATAATTAGAGGGCGATATAGAAATTAATAAGCTTCTAATAGGACCAAATAACTTGGAAATAATTTTCTTTGTCCTCTTGGCTGATATACTCATATTAAATAATATAAGATAATTTAATATGAGTATATATTATAAGTTTATATAGATTTATATTAAATAGTGTATAGATCTGAGATTAGATAAATATGGGATGAATAAAAATACATAGTATGACAAGAAAATGTAGATATTATAGGAAGAAAAGTGGTAGAATAAGGTGATGATGAATTATTGGGAATAAATATGGGGGATAAGTATGGGGTTAGCTGAATTGTATTTACAGAATATGCCATGGGCTGCATGGATTGCAGATATAGATAAAAAGATTATTTTTATTAATAAAGCCTGTGAAAAAAGTTATAATTTAAAGCTAGAAGAAGTAAAAGGTAAGACCTATGAAGAAATCTTTCCGAAGAAAGTAGCAAGTATATATAATAAAAGAGTAAGAGAATGTTTAGATAAATTACAATTGTATTCTTATGATGAAACTACTGTAGAAATAGCAGAAGAGTGTTATGTATTTCCAATCACTGATGATAGCGGTAATACTAATGCTATGGGTGGGATTATTGTAAATATTGAAGAAGAAAAAAGAAGAGAAATAGAGCTTCAAAATCAAAAAAGTATTCTTAGGACTATAATAGACTCAATACCAGAGGCTATTTTTTATAAAGATAAAGATTCAAGATATATTGGTTGCAATAAAAATTTTAATGACTATTATAAGCAATTTGGAGTAGATAATGTAATTGGGAAAAATGACTTAGAAGTTTATCCAGATAAGGAAATTGCAGAAAATTTTATTAAAGTAGATAAAGAAATAATGGAGAGTAAAGAAGCAAAATATATTCAAGGGGTTACCTTAGATGAAAATGGAAATAGAATTATAGAAGAAAGTTTTAAGGCTCCTGTCATAAATAAAAAAGGTGAGGTTTTGGGAATTGTTGGGCTGGCTAGAAATATTACTAGCCAAAAAAAATTAGAGGATAGGCTTAGATATTTGAGTTATAATGATGCTCTAACAGGAATATATAACAGAACTTATTTTGAAGAAAAGATATGTGAATTAAATAATGAGGAACACCTTCCTTTAGGAATAATTATGGGTGATGTAAATGGATTAAAGCTAGTTAATGATTCATTAGGACATCTAGAAGGCGATAGGCTACTAAAAAGTATATCTAGTGTTCTTAATAAAGCTTGTAGTGATAAAGGCTTTGTTTTTAGATGGGGTGGAGATGAATTTATGATACTTCTGCCAAACTGTGATGAAAGCGGCTGTGAGAGAAGTGTTGAAAAAATAAAAAGTGAATGTAGGAAGTATAAACATAATTACATTGAACTTAGTATTGCTCTTGGTGAAGTGGTTAAGCATTCTGTAGAAGAAGATATTGATAAGTGTATTAAAGAAGTAGAAGAGAGGGTATATAGGCAAAAACTCTTAGAACATAATAGTGTTAGAAGCTCCATGATGAACTCATTAAAAAAGAGTTTGGAAGCTAAGAATATGGAAACAGAAGAGCATACTGAAAGGGTAGAATCCTATGCGTTGGAAATAGGAAAGAGATATGGATTTAAGAGCTCACAAATGGATGAATTAATGATAATAGCTAGACTTCATGATATTGGAAAAATTGCCATTGAGGAAGATATACTTTTAAAACCAGGTCCACTTACAACAAATGAATTTGAAGTGATGAAAACTCATGCAGAAAAGGGATTTAGAATAATCAATGCTTCTAGTGAAATAATGAATGTGGCAAAATGTGTTTTAACTCATCATGAAAAATGGGATGGTAGTGGATATCCTTTAGGCATTGCAGGAGAAGAAATACCGCTTATGGCAAGAATTATTGCTATTGCTGATGCCTATGATGTTATGACTCATGATAGGGTATATAGAAAGGCTATGAATAAAGAAGAGGCTATTAAAGAATTAAAGAGATGTGCAGGTACCCAATTTGATCCAGAACTAGTAGAGCTATTTTTAAAATGTTTAGATAACAATGAAGAAAAAAACAATTAAGAAATAAAGGGTTGAGAAGTAGCAAAACACCTTAATAAAGGGTGATGTTGAATAAATACTTCTTGACCTTTTTATTTTTAATTTATGTTAGATATATATCTAATTGGCATTGACAATTATCTAATATAATCATAAACTAATAATAGGAAGAAAATTTAATAATATATAAATTATGTAAGGGTGGTATAGTTATGGATTTAGCTGTAGAAAAGAAAAAAATAGGATATAAAGACATACTTATGGATAAAAATTTTTGCTTATTTATCATTGGTAATCTTATTTCAAGATTTGGGGATTCTATTGACACCATTGCCTATGGATGGATGGTATATGAAATTACAGGCAGTACTGCGTTAATGGCTTTAATTTTTGGAGTTAATGCTATTCCAACAATATTATTTCAACCTATTGCTGGTGTGTTTGTAGACTATAAAAAGAAAAAAAATGTGGTTGTCCTTTGTAATTTAGGAAGAGCCACTGTAGTAACTATCACAGCATTAATGTTTATATTTGGCATACTTAAGCCATATCATTTATTTATATTTACTTTTATAAATTCTACCTTTGAGTCCTTTGAAGGACCAGCCGCAATAGCAGCTTATCCATTAATTATTGAAAAAGAAAAGTTTGCATATGCAAGAGCTGTACAATCTACTTTATCTAGAATTGTAGAGCTAGTAGGACTTGCTGTGGCAGCTGGAATCATTGCAGTTATTGGTATTGGTGGCGGAATGATTGTTAATGCAGTTAGTTTTTTTCTCTGCGGGATATTTATGGCTATGGTCAGATATAAAGAAGAGATTTTAAAGAAACAACAGCTAAATATGAAGGGGTACTTGGGAGATTTAAAGGATGGATTTATCTATTTAAAGACTAGTAAAATTTTGATGTCAATAACCATATTTGCCGCATTAATTAATTTATTTATGATACCTTTTAACACTTTAGGAGTTGCATATGTAAATGAAGAGTTGTTAAAGGGGCCTGAAGTAGTTGCTATGATTAGCTTTAGCTTAACTGCAGGGATGCTTATTGGTGGTGCTATATATCCTAAAATAGCAGAAAAATTTAAAGGAATTAATTTATTTATAATATCGGGGGTAATCCTAGGAACTGCATATTTATCTCTAGCATTTGTACCTATGATAGGTGTTGATTTAGTCCTTTATGGAACTATCATTTTAGTAGGCTTTTTATTTGGTGCATCTGCTAGTATATTTATGATGATAGTAAATATAACTTTTATGCAAAAAACAGAACAACAATATTTGGGAAGAGCAGCAGGAATACTTAATTCATTATGCATGGCAGCTACACCAGTAGGATCGTTAGTAGTAGGGAGTCTTTGTGTATTCTTAAGCACAGCTCAACTATTCTTAATATTCGGAATAGGTATGGTGGTATTATTCCTATGTCAACGTTATAATAAAAGCATGCAGGAAATTTAAGTGACAATCTAAATATTTGATTTAGTTATTGGAACTTACTCATCTGAAGGACGAGAGAAGGAGTTTCATATGAAATATATAGTAGAGAATAACATTAATTTAATTGAGGAAGTGAAAAATACTCTTTATTTTATAGTTAATGAAGAAAAAATAGTTAACAAGCTCAGGGACAGTTTTAAAAAGTATGGCGAAGATATAGATAAATATATGAATAAGGATTTAAAAAGCTTTTTTAAATTTATCGAAAAATTTAAGACTAGAAATAAGATACCTATGGATAGACTTAAGATATTCTTTAATGATATTAGTGAAGTTCATGAAAAAACACATTGTATAGCTAGTATTTTTGTTAACAACATAACCGAGAAGGAACTAATTGAGGGACGTAGTAGAATTCGCAATTTAGATTCCATGGAACTAAAGGAACTTGCTATGAAGGAAATTCTATGTCAAGATGATTATCTTAGAGATGATTTTCCTGATAAGGATGATTTATCTAGCTTAGATGCAGAAAAAGAATTTATGCCTTATCTTATAGAAAGATGTACTTTAGACAGTGAATCTAAGTGGTGGCTTACGGTTATTTCTCAAAATCCAAAGGAGTATTTAAGCGAACTTATTGATATGATTATAAATTCTATAGATGTATTTAAGGAAGCTTTTAAGGTTATGGAAAAAGAAGTAGAAAAATTTATATATGATTTTAGAGAGTTAATTAAAGAAAACCCTAAATTTATCTCTGATTCCACAGGTATTAAAATCTTTGATCAGTGGGAAGATGATATTTATATCTTTCCAAGTATAATTAGATTTAATTCAGTATCATTTTTATCAACCATAAGCCCTGTTTTTAATAATAAAAGAAGAGAATATATGTACTTTGGATGGAAGTTTTATGAACTTTTGAGTGCTTCTGTAGGAAATGATAATGAGGAAAAAATCCTAATTGATAGATTAAAGTGTCTAAGCGATAAAAGTAAATTTAATATTATAAAGATGCTTAAGAAAAAATCTATGTTTGGGCAAGAAATTGCAGCGGCTCTTTCTCTTACTACAGCTACTGTTTCTTATCACATGAATGCTTTAATTATAGCTAAATTAGTATATATGGAAAAGGTAGATAATAAAATTTTTTATAGTGTAGATAAAGATACTATTAAGGAATTCTTAAGGGTTTTAAATAAAGAGCTGAACTAATAGCTCTTTTTTCTTTAATAATTTTACAATTTGAGATATAATTGTATAAGAAGATATTTATCTGAGTATTGTCAATATAGGTGAGTGCTATGATATAAATTAAAATTTGACATAAATAAAGTAGAATGGAGTGTATTACATGGCAGTTTTAGTAACTGGAGGAATGGGCTATATCGGTAGTCATACTACTGTTGAGCTATTAAAAGAGGGGTATGAAGTTGTTATTGTAGATAACTTAAGTAATAGTAAAGAGTTAGTAAAGGGTAGAATTAAGGCGATTACAGGAAAAGAGCCTAAATTCTATAAATATGATGTTTTAAACAAGGAAGATATGGACAAGGTTTTTAGTGAAAATACTATAGATTCAGTAATTCATTTTGCAGGCTTTAAGGCTGTGGGAGAATCTGTGGCTAAGCCCCTAGAGTACTACCACAATAATTTAACTAGCACTTTTGTACTTTTAGAATTAATGAGAAAATATGGAGTTAAAAATTTTGTATTTAGCTCATCAGCTACTGTTTATGGAGATGCAAAAATTATTCCAATTACAGAGGAAGCACCACTATCTGCTACAAATCCATATGGAAGAACAAAGCTAATGTTAGAAGAAATTTTAAGAGATTTATATAGCTCTGATAATTCATGGAATATAGCATTACTTCGTTACTTTAATCCAGTAGGGGCCCATGAAAGTGGAACTATTGGAGAAGATCCATGTGGTATTCCAAATAATTTAATGCCTTTTATTACAAAGGTTGCTATAGGTGAGCTTAAGGAGCTTAGTGTATTTGGGGATGATTATGACACACCAGATGGTACAGGAGTTAGAGATTACATTCACGTAGTAGATTTAGCTAAAGGTCACTTAAAAGCATTAGAAAAATTAAAAACTAATTCAGGTCTTGTAACTTATAATTTAGGAACAGGAAATGGATATAGTGTTCTTGATATAGTTAAGGCATTTTCAGAGGCTAGTGGAAGAGAAATTCCTTATAAAATTACTGCAAGAAGACCTGGTGATATTGCGACCTGTTATTCAGAACCAAGAAAGGCTAATGAAGAGTTAGGCTGGACAGCTGAAAAAGGCATAAAAGAAATGTGTGAAGACTCTTGGAGATGGCAAAGCCAAAATCCAAAAGGATATGAAGAGTAAAGTGAACTTTATATAAATAAATTGAAAGTGCTTGGCAAGACATCTTACATGAAATTAGTAAGATATTTTGAAAAGCACTTTTGTTTTCATTTTATCTTATAAAGTTGGTTCTTAATTTTTCTTCCTTTTTAGGTAAGGATATTCCGGCTTTTTTACCAGTCTCTATAGATTTTAATAGCCAAGCCATATTTTTACCAAGAGTTCTCATTGTTTGCATACCTTCAAGGTCTTGTTTTACCTCTTCTGGAGTATTGCCATGAACCATATTCCAATATTGTGAAGAAACTATTGGCATGTTTGATATAGTAAAGTATTTATTTAATTGGTCAAAGGTAGCAGAGGAACCACCTCTACGACAACTTACAATAGCAGCCCCAGGTTTATATTCAAATCCACTACCTGCATAGAAAAATCTATCCAAAAATGATGTAATCATACCAGAAGCACCAGCATAGTGAACTGGAGAACCAAAGATAAATCCATCAACATCCTTAGCTTTTTCTAAAGCAATATTAACAGTATCATCATTGAAAACGCATCTTTCACTACCACTTTTATAGCAGTGACCGCATCCCATACAGCCTCTAATAGGAGCCTTGCCCACATGGAATATTTCTGATTGTATATTTTCTTTTTCTAGTTCCATTGCTATTTCACATAAAGCAGTATAAGTACATCCTTTTTCATTAGGACTACCGTTTATTAATAAGACTTTCATTTTAAAATTCCCTCCAATACAATATTATCATTAATAAATAAATTATAGCATTATTCATTTTAAAGTGTATGATTTATAAAAAGTAAATTAGATTTATTATAATTAATCTTTTTAAGATTTAAAAGAGTAAAAATGTGTAAAAGTTATAGGGATATAGTTAATAATAAGGTATAATAATTATATATTGTAAAAATATACAAAAATAATTAGTCTAAGGAGTTTAGATTATGATTAAGTTAATGGATATCGAGGGAAGAAAGTTAGAATATTTAATTAAAGGAAATAGTAAGAAAACAGTAGTAATTATGCCAGGAATGGGTGGAAGTTTTTATGAATGGATAAATATTATAGATAATATATCCTTATATACAAAAGTCATTGCAATTCATAGAGCTGGTGTTGGAAATAGTGGGCTTAATAGTGAAGGTAGTAATACAATGACAACTGCAAAGGATTTAAATATATTATTAGATAACTTAAATATTAAAGAAAAAGTTATATTGGTAGGACACTCTTATGGCGGACTGTGTGTTCAACACTTTGCAAGAATGTATCCTGAGAAAGTTGATAGTGTAGTACTTGTTGAATCTGCTTCAATGAATAGAGAGGATGGATATGATAAGTTAGAAACTCCAATATCGGATGAAAGTACCTCAGATGAAGTTTACATAAAGTTATGGACAACATATTCTAAGTATAGTAAAGAACAATTAATAGAAGAGGTGAAACCTAAATTATCAGAAGTAGATTTTAAATTACCAATTAATATGAAAAGGGAACTTATGGAGTTTCATGTAAGACCAGAAATATATATAAATCAACTCTCTGAAATAAAAGACTTGAGAAGTAATGTAAAGTATATGAGTAAATATGGTAATTTTCCAGATTGTCCATTAATAGTACTAATTGAAGACCCAGTTTATTCTATAAATGAAATGATTGAAGAAGGAATACCTAAAATAGAAGCAGAAAGAATTGAAAGATTATCACAAGAACTCTCTAGTGGGTTAAAAGAGTTATCAAGTAAGAGTGATGTAAGAGTAGTTAAAAATAGTAATCACTGTATAAATGAAACTCAACCAGATGCAATTATAGATGCAATAAAAGAATTGCTATTTACAAGTTAGATATTATGTAGGAGGCAAAGCATTGGAATACATTTTAATTATATTAATATTATGGGTAATTTATAATATTACAGTTTACATTCCCGAAAAGATAAAAAAGCATGAAGAAAGAATGTTACAACATTTTCAGGAGATTAATTTACGGATGAATAAGCTTGAAGAAATGATAAAAAAGCAAAATAATAATATTATTTAGCGAGGAGTCTTAAATGGAGTGCTTATTAAGGGAATTAAGAAACCAAAAAATTTCTAATAGAATTTATGTTATTGGAATCGATGGATTAGGAGGAGCGGGTAAAAGCACAATAGTTAATTCATTAAAAGTGCAATTACAAAAGGAAAAGTATCATACTTATGTGTTGCATATTGATGACTTTATACATCCAAAACATATTAGATATGATGAGTCTAAAGAAGAATGGGATTGTTATTACAATATACAGTGGAGATATGATTATTTAGTGAAAGAAATTTTATCACCTGTAAAAAGAGGAGATAAAATATATAAATTAATAGAGTTATATGATAAAGAAAATGATGGATATATTAAACAACAAGTTTTAATAGAACGTGGTACTGTTTTGCTTTTAGAAGGGATATTTCTACAAAGAAATGAGATAAAAGATTATATAGACTTTATAATTTATCTTGATGTACCACAAGAAATAAGATTAAGTAGAGTTATAAAAAGAGATGGGTATATAGGTGGAGTGAAGGATATAAAATGTAAATATGAGAGGCGTTACTTCCCAGCGGAAGAAAGATATATCTTAGATTATTCACCAATTGAAAATGCTGATTTGGTAGTAAAATAGGAGGAAAAATGTATGAAGAGATCATTTATATTTTGGATTGTATTTTTTTTAGTTATAACTAATATAATATTCATTGGTACAACTATTTGGTACAAAACTAAGCTGGATAACCAAGAATTTAAAGTGTATTCATTTCAGGGAGAAAACACAGATATAAGATTAACAGAAGGGTTAATTATTCTATTTCCTAACAGGCATATAGTTATTGGCGGCAATATACAGTATATAGGAAGCAAAGAAGAACAAATTGAATCATATTCTCAAAATATCTATTTAGATAAAGAAGGAGATAAATATTTGGTTTTATCAAAAGCAGTTTCAAATGGATGGGATAATAAAGGAACATCTTTATCTGGTGAACTTTTGTTGAATAAAAGTATAGGAGAAATTAGTTCACAACAATTATTCAATAAAGAACAGTTGGGTCTTATTAAGAATAATCTTTATTTCAACCTTCAATATTCAACAGTTGATGGAAAAATAGAAAATTCCATAATTATGCTAAATGTAGAAGAATTTAATATGAGGGAAAATAAATAAGTATACACAGAAACAATGAAAATGTTTACTGTGGGCTTGGAGGAAATTTATAATGAATATGAACAACATTAAAGCTATTTTATTTGATTCGGGAAGAACCTTAAATGTACCTAGGACAGGGCATTGGTTTATTACACCTAACTTCTTTAATATTTTTAATGACACAAGCTTTCAATATACAGAAGATCAATTAAGTGAAGCAATGAATAAAGCCTGTGATCATATTAGTAAAATATTATTAGTAAAAACAGAAGAAGATGAATTTGCGATGTTCAAGGAGTTTTATGAAATAGTACTAAAAGAAATAAAGTATACGAGTATAAATGAGGAAATAATTAATTCTTTGGCAAGTGATAATGTATATAATGATGATAAATTTTATTTTTTTGATGATGTGGAACCTGGGCTACAAAGATTAAAAGATAAATATATTTTAGGGGTTGTTTCAGATACATGGCCATCCTTAGAAAGAGTATTTATTAATAAGAGTCTAAGAAAATATTTTTCTACATTTGTTATGTCATCAATTTATGGCTCCTATAAAGCTGAAAAGGTACTTTTTAAAATAGCTATTGAAGAAATCGGAGTAAAACCAGAGGAAGTAATTTTTATAGATGATAGTGAATCAAATCTTATTGCGGCAGAAGATTTTGGTATGATTCCAATTCTAATTGATAGATATGATAGGAATGATATTGAAAGTAAGTACCCTATAATTAAATCTTTAAATGATTTAAATTAGTAGAGGGTTCTATGATTAAACTAATGGCAAGGTAATATTTAACTATGGAATGGGGAACGAAGATGAAGATATTAATAGGACAACCACTACATGAAAATGGGCTTAAGCAGATTAGTAATGAAATAATAAATAATAGAGAAGTTGATATTGTACTATATCCTGAAGGGTATTTAGCTAATGAAGAATTATTAAAGGATGTTTGTAACATTGCAAAAGAATATAGAGTGATGATTATTACGTCTTATAGAATGAATAACAAAGATAGAGCAGTAATAATCAATAATCATGGAGAGAAAATATTAGAGAGAGCTAAAACACCACCAGATGATAATGAGAAATTATATAATCCTTTAGTGGTTAATTATAATAAAATGAATATTGGTTATTTACTATGTATGGAAATTTTGAAAGGTGTTAGAGATTTACAAAGAGTTAATGAAACTATAAACTTTATTGCTCATCCAATTGGTGTAGGAATGTTTAGTGATGAACAATTTCAACAGTGGATAACAGAGGCGAAAAATATTGCTAGAATCTATAAAACCATTGTAATTGGAACAAGTCATGCAGATGGTTCATATAGAAATTGTGGTATATCTATTCCTATTTCCTATTGCATAGATAGTAATGGAGAAGAAATATTTATATCTAAAGCTGATACTAGAACTCGAATTGTTGATATAGATAGAAAAGAAGTTAAGACTTTTTAATATGGACATTTTTAGTGTCTTTTATAGATGGTGATTTAACATTTAATTTTATAGGCAATGAAATTTTTAAGACTAGGATAATTGTTTTTGCAATTATTAGTCATTGTTTAACTTGTACAAGTTTCTGTACTACAGTTGAAAATATACCTGAATGCAAGGAAGAAAATGGAGGGAAGTATATGGACGTTTCACATATTGTTAAAAGAATTAATGAACTTTTTAATGTAACAAGTAAGGAAATCTTTTCTAATGAATCTGGGATCACATATCATGCAGGTAAAAAAGTTAAAAAATTAGGATACTGTGTTAACCTAACCCTTGAAACTATAGAAGAAGCAAGAATTCATGGAGTTGATATGATGGTGACACACCACGATGCATGGGATGAAATATATGGATTAAAAGAGGCATGCAGAGAGAAATTGGAAGAGTATGGTATAAGTCATTACTATAATCACTTGCCACTTGATGACTGTAACTTTGGAACAAATGATAGTCTGTTAAAAAAATTGAATTTAGAAAATGTTAAAAGAACTCACCAATGGGAAGGATTATATTTTGGTAGAGTGGCAGAATATGATGAAGAAATTGAGTTTAATGAATTAGTAAAAAAAATTGAAAATCTACTTGAAGAACCAGTTAAGTCTTGGAAGTTTAATGACGAAAAAGTGAAGCGGGTAGGTTTAGTCTGTGGTAATGGAGGGCCAACAGATTGCCTTAAGGAAGCAGTTGAAAATAAGTGTGATGTATACATTACAGGTGAATGTAATTTGTATACCATTCAATATGCTCAGTTTAAAGGGATAAATCTTATTATCGGTAGTCATACTTTCACTGAGTTCTTTGGAATTCAAAGTTTAGCATTGAAATTGAATGAGAATATAAAAGAACTTGAAATAGTGAGACTTAATGAAGATCATTATGAAGCAAATATAAAATAAGTAGGGTGTACTACATTAGATGTGTAAAGGAGGTATAAATCTATGTCAATTAGAACAAAAGTTATTGTTATTGAGCCTTATAACGAAAAATGGAAGTTAGAATTTGAAAAAATAAGGGACATGCTAGATTCTTATATTGGAGATTTAGTTTTATCAATTGAACATGTTGGAAGTACTTCAGTGGAAGGGCTCTCTGCAAAACCTATCATCGATATAGATGTGGTTATGGATAGTTATGATAATTTCCCTGAAATAAAGAAGAGGTTAGAAGAAGCTGGATATCATCATGAAGGGAATTTAGGCATTGAAGATAGAGAGGCTTTTAGTTATGTGAAAAATAGATTTATGCCATATCACTTATATGTATGTCCTAAAGATGGTAAAGGATATTTAGAGCATATTGCATTAAGAAATCATCTTAGAACAAATAGAGATGCACGAGAGGATTATGCAGCATTGAAAACAAAGCTAGCTAAAGAATATAGATACGATGCTGATACTTACTGCGAGAGAAAGACAAAATTTATTCAGAAAATCTTAAATAAGACACTATACTCTAATAAGTCTTAGAGTTACTAATTATAAGAAATAGAGGATATGAAATGATAAGATTAGAACTAATTAAAAAAGAAGATTTATATAAAATTGTGGAATGGAATAGGAATAAATCTGCTAATGATCTATTGCAATGGGCTGGACCTTTATATAAGTATCCATTAACCCTTTCTCAAGTAGAAAAGTATTTCTTAGATGAGAAAAATAAGGAAGTGGTGGATACCTCTATATATAAGATAATTTCCATTAGTACAGAAGAAATTATAGGAACAGTGGAGTTGCGTGAAATAGATAGAGAAAATAAGATTGCTAGGGTATGTAGATTTTTAATTGGAGAAGAAAAGGAAAGAGGTAGAGGCATAGGTGCTTTGGCATTAAAGGAAATCTTAAGAAGTGGATTTGAAGATATGGGATTTGAGAAAATAACTCTTGGAGTTTTTGATTTTAATAAGGGTGCAGTTAGATGCTATGAAAAGGTTGGTTTTGTAATAGAAAAATTATTAAAGGATGTAAGAAAGGCTAAGGATGGTTATTGGAGCCTATATGAAATGTCAATTTTAAAATCTAAATGGACAAACAAAAATAATTAAATGTTGTACCACTCTGCTACCAATATATTGAGATTACACAACTGTTATAAAAAGTGCACAATGCTAATTAGCATTGTGCACTTTTTATCTGATGACTACCAGCTCTAATACTCCCATCTCTTCAAAGTGGGAGTATTAGAGCTGCTACGTCCCTGGATAACATTTCTAAGTATCGAAAATACTGATACTTAGAAATCTGTTTATATGTATTTCTTCAATTATTACATAGGTTTAAATAGAAAGATCTAACTAATTTAATTCAGTGTTATCTTCATCCTTTTCTTCAGTATTTAATAAACCAGCATCTAAATATTCACTTCCAAAGGAATGCATCATTTCTAGAATTGGTATGATTTCTTTACCAACTTCAGTTAAACTATATTCAACTTTAGGTGGGACTACAGGATATACTTTTCTAGATATAAGCTTATCTTCTTCTAAACTTCTCAATTGTGAAGTTAGCATTTTTTGAGTTACTTTAGGTAACCTCTTTTTAATATCACTAAATCTCAAGGTACCATAACTTAAGTACCATAAAATTAATAATTTCCATTTACCAGATAGAAGATTTTGTACCACAACCATGGGGCACGTAGAGTACTTAGTTCATTGATTCCTCATATGACATTCTTCATGTCTAGGGAATATGCATAGCAAATTCTTATCCATTATATTCACCGTCCTAATAGTATATTTATTATATTATAGTATAAAGAATTAACTACATATAAAAAAGTCTATAACATACTCTGCATTATACCATGAATTTTATATATGTTAAATTTTAAATCCACTATTTACATTATTATAAGATTTTCTACTATTATTTATTAATATAATAGTATCATTTATGATACTATGTCACAAAAAGTATAGTTAATGAGAATAAAGTGCCTACTTCCTAGAAAGATATTTTGTGATTATAATAAAATTAAATTAAGAGATAGAAAAAATCTAAATCATTATAAGAGTGGACAAGGAGGATTTAATATGAATATAAAATTACAAGAAAAATATCAACTATATATTGATGGTCAATGGAGAGAGGCTTCTGATGGAGGCGTATTGAAAACTTACAATCCTGCTACCGGAGAATTCTTAGCTGAAATAGCAGATGCTACAGAAAAAGATGTAGATGATGCAGTTAAAGCAGCTGAAAGAGCTTTTATAACTTGGGGAAAAACAACAGTTGCTGAAAGAGCAGATGTGTTAAACAAAATTGCAGATGTCATTGATGACAATGCAGAGTATTTAGCTACTATTGAAACTATGGATAACGGAAAACCAATTAGAGAAACTACAGGAGCTGATATACCTCTTGCAGCAGATCACTTTAGATATTTTGCTGGAGTTATTCGTTCAGATGAGGGTAGCTCAACAATGCTTGATGAAAATACTTTAAACATAATATTAAGAGAACCAATTGGGATTGTAGGACAAATAGTACCTTGGAACTTCCCATTCTTAATGGCTGCATGGAAGCTTGCTCCAGTATTAGCAGCAGGGGATGTTTCAGTATTTAAACCATCAAGCACAACTTCATTAAGTGTACTTGAGCTTATGAGATTAATAGAGAATATAGTTCCAAAGGGTGTAATTAATATAGTTACAGGCAGAGGCTCTAAAAGTGGAGAATATCTACAACATCATAAAGGCCTTAATAAATTAGCCTTCACTGGATCAACAGAAGTAGGTAGAAAAATTGGACTTTCAGCAGCAGAAAATATCATTCCTGCAACTCTAGAACTTGGAGGGAAATCTGCTAATATATTCTTTAAAGATGCAGATTTAGATATAGCTCTAGAAGGACTTCAACTAGGAATTCTGTTTAATCAAGGACAAGTTTGCTCAGCAGGATCTAGAATTTTTGTACAAGAAGATTTTTATGATGAATTTATAGAAAAAGCAGTTAAAGCTTTTGAAAAGGTTAAGGTGGGTAACCCATTAGATAATAATACTCAAATGGGAGCACAAGTAAGTGAGGCTCAACTTAATAAAATTCTTAGCTATGTAGAAATCGGTAAGAAAGAAGGAGCTAAAGTAGCTACAGGTGGAGAAAGATACACTGAAGGCGATGCTGCTAATGGTTACTTCATGAAACCAACTCTACTTGTTGATGTTACTAATGACATGAGAGTTGCTAGAGAAGAAATCTTTGGACCTGTAGGAGTTGTTATTAAATTCAAGACAATAGATGAAGTAATTGCCATGGCAAATGATAGCGAATACGGCTTAGGTGGAGGGGTATTTACTCGAGACATAAATAAAGCTATACAAGTTGCTAGAGGTATTAGAACAGGACGTGTATGGGTAAATACTTATAATAGCTTCCCAGCTGGAGCACCATTTGGAGGATATAAGAACTCAGGAATAGGTAGAGAAACTCATAAATCTGTCCTAGATGCTTATACTCAAATGAAGAATATTATGGTTAATTTATCTGAAAAACCAAGTGGAATGTATGAAAAATAGGTTTAATAAATATATTAAGAAGGCTATGGACTTTGGTTCATAGCCTTCTTTTACCATTTTTCTCTTTATCCTAAGATAAAGTATGATATAATACAAAAGATAAGATTTAGATTAATAAGTTAATAATACTTAATATAGATACTGTAGATAAGAGAGGAAGTAAAAGATGGGAAAGATATTAGTACTAGCAGAGAAACCTTCAGTAGGTAGAGACTTAGCTAAGGTTTTAAAATGCAATCAGAGTAAGGGTGCATACATAGAGGGTAGTAAGTATGTGGTAACTTGGGCACTAGGTCACTTAGTGGGACTACAAGATCCTGAGGACTATGATGCCAAATATAAAAAGTGGAGCATGGAAACTTTGCCAATGATTCCAAAGCATATGAAACTTACAGTTTTAAAAAAGACCCAAAAGCAGTTTTATGAAGTAAAAAAGCAAATGCTAAGAAATGATATAGATGAGATAGTTATTGCAACAGATGCGGGAAGAGAAGGAGAGTTAGTGGCACGTTGGACAATAGAAAAGGCTGGAGTAAAAAAACCACTAAAGAGATTATGGATTTCTTCTCAGACAGACAAGGCAATTTTAGATGGATTTAAAAATTTAAAACCAGGTAAAGATTATAATAATTTATATAAGGCAGCGGTGTGTAGAGCAGAGGCAGATTGGCTTGTAGGACTTAATGTTACTCGTGCCCTTACTTGTAAATACAATGCCCAGCTTTCAGCAGGAAGAGTTCAATCTCCAACCTTAGCCATGATAGTTCAAAGAGAAGAAGATATTAAAAACTTTATTCCTAAGGATTACTATACAATTACTGCCAAGGCTAAAGAATTTTCACTACAGTGGGTTGATAAGAATAATTATCAAAGCACTTTTAATGAGGAAGTAGCTAATAAAACCCTAGTTAAGGTTAGAGGTCAAGAAGCAAGTATTATAGATATAACTGAAAGCCTAAAGAAAAAGCCATCACCTGCTCTTTATGATTTAACAGAGCTTCAAAGAGATGCCAACAAAATTTGGGGATATTCTGCAAAGCAGACCCTTTCTATAATGCAAAGACTTTATGAAAATCATAAGATATTAACTTATCCAAGAACGGATTCAAGATATATAACTACAGATATAGTAGCTACACTTCCAGAGAGATTAAGAGCTATATCTATAGGAGCATATAGGGCAGCAGCTACAAATATCCTAAAAGGTAAGATTACTCCAAGCAAGAGCTTTGTAGATAATAGCAGGGTTTCAGATCACCATGCCATAATTCCTACAGAGGAAAGTCCTAATATGTCTAACTTAAGTTCAGAGGAAAGAAATATTTATGATTTAGTAGTCAAGAGATTTTTAAGTGTTATGATGCCACCTTTTGAATATTTACAAACTAATATAGTGACAGAAATAGCTGGAGAGAAGTTCGTAGCTAAAGGAAAAGTTATAAAATCTAAGGGATGGAAAGTACTATATGATAGAGAAGATATGGAGGAGCCTAGCGAAGAAGATGGGTTAAAGGATCAAGTACTTCCAAAGCTTAATATTGGAGATAAATTAAAGATAAACTCTGTAGATATAAATAAAGGTAAAACTAAGCCACCAGCAAGATTTAACGAGGGGACATTACTTTCAGCTATGGAAAATCCACATAAGTATATTAATGTTTCAAAGGATGCAGCAAAGACCTTAAATGCAACTGGTGGATTAGGTACTGTAGCTACAAGAGCAGATATTATAGAAAAATTATTTAACTCATTTTCTATAGAAAAAAGAGGTAAGGAAATAGTTCCAACATCTAAGGGGAAACAACTTATAGAATTAGTTCCAAGTGACCTTAAGTCACCACTTTTAACAGCTAAGTGGGAAAGTCAGCTAGAGGATATTAGCAAAGGCAAGGAAGATGCCATGGACTTCATTGTAGAGATGAGAAGATATTCAAGAGCTCTAGTTGAAGATGTTAAAGTCAATGGTAATAAGTTTGTTCATGAAAATGTCACAGGTGCAAAATGCCCTAAGTGCGGAAAATACATGTTAGAGGTTAAGACTAAAACTGGAGTTATGAATGTGTGCCAAGATAGAGAATGTGGTCACAGAGAAGGTGTTAGTAGAACTACCAATGCTCGTTGTCCAGAATGTAAGAAAAAACTTACCCTTAAAGGACACGGAGAAGGTCAAATCTATGTATGTCCAGGGGCAAACTGTAACTTTAGAGAAAAGGCATCCCAATTTAATAAGAGATTCGAAAAAGGTGGAAAAGTTGATAAGAGGGATGTTAATAACTATATGAAGAAAATGAAAAAAGAAGCAGAACAAGAAGCGGCTAATGATAATCCATTTGCAGCTCTTGGAGATCTATTCAAGAAGTAAGGAGAAATAACTATGGATGGAACTAAAAGAGCAGACATAAAAATAGGCTCAAAGGTCTCAGTAGTAAAGAAGGAAGATCAACGCACAGGAAAATTGACAGAGGGAACAGTTACAAGGTTATTAACTAATTCTTCAGTACATCCAAGAGGTATTAAGGTAATGCTTGAAGGTGGAATAGTTGGTAGAGTTCAAAAAATTAGATAGAAATGTATTAGGATAGTCATCAAATTTTTAATTTTTGAATATAATTATATTTTTAAAAGAAATTAAAGCAGGTTTTAGATTTGTATTTATGAATCTAAAACCTGTTTTTAATAGGAGAAAGTGAAATAAAAATTTTATTTCATCATTATAATAAATGTTGCTTTAAGATATAATTTTAAAGTACGATAATTATAGTGGTATGTAAATATATTATTATTTGCAATAGGAAAAGAGGATATGATGAGAAAATTTAAATTACTATGCTTAACACTAATATTTTTGATAAGTACAAATATAGCTATGACGATGATAGCGTTTTCAGATACTGAGAGCAAGATAATTAAAGTGGGTTATTATGATTATCCTTCTTTCATTGAAAAAGATAAAGATGGACTTTTTTCAGGGTATGGAGTAGAGTATCTCGAGGAAATATCAAAATATACTAATTGGAATTATGAATATGTATATGATACATGGCCAGAACTATTAGACAAGCTATCTAAAGGAGAGATAGATTTGTTATGTGGGGCTCAGTACACCGAGGATAGAAGCGAGATATATGACTATGTAGAATATTCAAATGGAATAGAACTTACAACTATGTATGTTTCAAGTAAAAATAACAGTGTATTTTATGAAGATTTTGAAGCATTCAATGGCTTGAAAATAGGATTTTTAAAGGAAAGTTTTCAAAATACAGTCTTTGAAGGTTATGCAAAACAAAATAATTTCTCTTATGAAAAAGTATATTATGATTTTGAAGAAGAAATGATAGCGGATATGGAATTAGGTAATGTGGATGCTATAGTTTTAGGAAGCATTTCAAATCAGAATAGTGGTAGATTAGTTGCCAAATGCGATATTCACCCTTTTTATTATATAACGCAAAAGGGTAATAATGATATCACTAATGAACTTAATGAAGCATTAAGGAAGATAAAACTAGATGATTTAAATTTTGATATGAAATTACGAGAAAAATATTATGGTAATAGTATTTTAAATCAACAACCATTACTTACTCCAAGAGAGGTTGACTTTATAAAAAGAAAACCGGTGTTAAAAGTGGCTTATAAAGATTATTTAAGTCCTATAGAATATAGGAATAGTAAGGGTGACTTCTCTGGAATAGTAAGAGATATGTTAGAAGAAATCTCTAGAAAAATAGGTATAGAATTTGAATATGTACAGGTAAAAAATACGGAAGAAGCTATAAAATTAATGGCAAATGGAAAAGTAGATTTAATAGCTAGTGAATCTAGTATTGAAAAAAATACACATTCTAGAGACATTATATTAACTAACCCATATATATCCTTACCTTTAGTTATAGTTGGAAAAGGAGAAGAATATATAAAAACAGAGAATGTGGATATAGCTATACCTAATGATATGAAAATCAACAAAGAAGCTTTTAAAAATAAATTTGGACAATACAACATTGAGTATTACAATGATTATATTAGTTGTATTAATGCAGTTAAATCGGGAAAAGTAGATATAACAGTATTAGACAGCTACACAGCCAATATTGCTATTAGCAGTATAAAAGATAATAATTTAAAATCAATGAATATTGGGAATTTAAGTTATAATATATCAATTGGAGTAAATCCTAATATAGATTCATTAGTAATACCTATACTTAATAAGGCTATTAATGTTATAGATGAAAAAACTAGAGTAGATATTATTATGAAAAATGTAGTACAAGAATCTATTCCAATAAATTTAAAGGTAGTACTAGTTAAATATAGATTAGAAATTATTATTTTTATATCTTTATTAGTAATAATATCTCTTTTGATATTTTTTTATGTAAAACAACGAAGAACAAAGTATTATGAAAAAATGGCATTTACAGATCCACTTACAGGTCTATGGAATGCTAATAAGTTTAAAGTTAGAGCTAAAAAGATACTTGAGACTAATAAAGGAAAATCCTATGCGCTTATATACAGTGACATAGATAAATTTAAGTTTATAAATGATAATTTAGGATATGAAGAAGGAGATAAAATTATTTGTGCAATATCCAATAAATTATACAACTCAATGGGGGAAAATGAAATTTTTGCAAGAGTATCTGCAGATAATTTTTTAATACTTGTAGAATACACAAATAAAAAAGAATTAATTGATAGGTTAACAAAATTTGAAAATATTTTTAGACAATTAGAAAAAGTTTTTGCAAAAAATTATAGGTTAATAGTTGTAAGTGGGATCTATATATTTAATTCTAATGATATAGAGGTTGAAGATATTATCAATAAAGCTAATATAGCACGTAAATCAGTTAAAGGTTCTCATACAAATAAAATTGCCTTTTATGATAAGTGTTTTGAAAATAAAATTATTGAGGAATTAGAAATAGAAAATAAAATGTATAAGGCTCTTATAAATAGAGAATATAAGGTTTATTATCAACCTAAATATGATTTAAATACAGAGAAAATTGTAGGTGCTGAGGCCTTAGTTAGGTGGCAGGATCCTGAGAAAGGGTTAATTCCTCCAGTGAAATTTATACCTTTGTTTGAGAAAAATGGGTTTATAGTAAATTTAGATATGTATGTTTATAAAAGTGTATTGCAGTGTTTAAGAGAAAGATTAGATAATGGAGAAAGTGTAGTTCCAATATCATTAAATGTTTCTAGATTTCATGTTAATAATCCCAATATAGTCAAGGATATTAATGAGTTAGTTAAAAGCTATAACATAGATCCTAAATTGGTAGAGTTTGAATTAACGGAAAGTGCTTTTATGAAAAATGCTGATAGGCTTATAGAAAAAATGATAGGTTTAAAAAAGGTAGGATTTAAAATCTCTGTTGATGATTTTGGATCTGGATTCTCATCATTAAATCTTTTAAAAGAGTTTCCAGCTAATACCTTAAAGATAGATAAAGCATTTTTAGATGAAACAACTAATTCACAGAGGAGTAAAGATATTGTTAAAAGTATAGTTGATATGGCGAAAAATATTAATATGGAAGTAATTTGTGAAGGGGTAGAAACGCGAGAACAGGCTGATTTCTTAAAAGAGATAGGATGTGAAATGGCCCAAGGATATTTATTTGCAAAACCTATGCCTAGGGAAGATTTTGAAGAACTATTAAATGTAAATTATATATAGGATGAATATATAATTTATAAGTTGATATATCATAAAGAGTTTTGATATATTGGCTTTTAATTTGATTTGGTAACCAATGTTACCGAAATTATAAAGATATTAATATAAACTCATAGATGTAGAGATTAATAAAATATAATCTGCTTATAAAGGTTAATATAAATTAAGCAGGTTAAAATATATTTAACTAAAGGATTATGATTTACAATTATATTGAAACTAGCGTTATAAAGTAATTTCAATATAGAAGATAAACATGATTTGAGTTTTAAAATTATTTAAATGTAGGAGGAGAAAATATGAGTTTATATCTTGGAAAAGTACATTATTGGTTATTTAACAAAATATTATGGTTTGAAGGATTAGAGGAAGAAATAATTAATCTAGCTAAGGAAGAGGGACTAGATGTATCTTCATTAGCTAAGGAGATTAATGAAAATCATGGAGAAAAACTGCCAAATCTTCCTTTAGAAGATATGATAGATACAAGTAATATCCATGGGTGGCTACAAGGGAAAATACATTCAGCAGAGGGAAGAATGGCAGCTTGGACAACTAAATTACTAAATAGTAATGAAAAAGTTAAGGCTAAATTAGAAAATATTTATATTCATCAAGGAATGAAAGCTGCTAAGGAAGTTAAAGAAAAGTTAGACCCAGCAAGTAATGCTATGGATATATATGATAGAATAAATGACTATATATTAGATGGAATGCCATGTGATAGAGTGAATGAGGTTCTAGTGTCTACAGAATATATGGTACAGTGGAGTAGAAGAATTTGTGTTCATAAGGACATATGGAATAGAGAATCTGGAGATGTTTCTTATTTCTATAGCTTAAGAGGACTATGGATTAAGGCCTTTGTTAATGAAGTTAATGGTAACTATGAATATGAGGAATTAGGAGATGGAACTCAAATCATTAAAAGAAAGTAGGAGGAGAAAAGATGAATGCTATAGATTTAATGATGGAAGAGCATAAGTATATTAAACGTATGCTTACTGTAGTTAGAAAAGCTACTTACAAATCTCTAGAAGAAAAGAATGTAAATTATGAAGATTTCTATAAGATGATAGATTTCATTAGAAATTATGCAGATGCACATCACCATAAAAAAGAAGAAGTAATTCTTTTTAATAAGATGGTGGAGGAGCTTGGACTTATTGCAGAGAAGACTGTGAAATATGGTATGCTTGTAGAACATGATTTAGGAAGACTTTATATTACAGGACTAAGTGAAGCACTTGAAAATTTAAAATCAGGTAATAAAGAAGCTATATTAGATATTATTGCTAATGCCATTTCTTATACTCATCTTTTAGAAAGGCATATAGACAAAGAAGATAATGTAATATATAAATTTGCTACTAGAGAATTAAAGCAAGAAATCATTGAAAAGATAAATGCAGAGTGTGTTGAATTTGAAGATGCAAATACTGAAGTTATGAAAAAATATACTTCAATATTAGAGGAGTTAGAGAAAAAATATCTTTAATAATCGGAATAATGAACTTTGAGTACATGAGAGTTTGTGCTTAAAGTTCATTTTATTTATTTTTATTAATATCTAAATTTTATTTGCATATTAAAATATATATTCTTTTGAATTTTGGTAACGAATGTTACCGAATATTGTTTTGTACTTTAGTATACTTTAACTTGTGAAAAGCAATAATAACAATTTAATAGGAGATGAGAAATTTATGTCAATGTTTTGTTATCAATGTCAAGAGACAGCAGGATGTAAAGGCTGTACTATAAAGGGTGTTTGTGGTAAAGATGAGCAAGTTGCAAAGGCTCAAGATTTATTAGTATATGTAACTAAAGGATTAGCTATTGTAAGTAATGAAGGAAGAAAAGTAAATGTTACTGATAGTGTAGTAGATAAATATATTACAGAAAATTTATTTATTACTATTACTAATGCTAACTTCCATAGAGATGCTATTTTAAATAGAGTAAAAGAAACTTTAAAATTAAGAGAAACTTTAAAAAGAAAAGTTGTTAGTGCTGGTGGACAAGTTGGAGAAGTAAAAATAACTGGAGGCTTCTTTAAAAAGATATTTGGTCTACAAAAGAAAGAAATAGTAATGGCAGATGCAGTAGCTTGGACAGCAGATAATACTATAGAATTTGATGCTAAAGCTGAAAAAGTTGGAGTGCTTGCTACAGAAAATGAAGATATTAGAAGTCTAAGAGAACTTATAACTTATGGATTAAAAGGATTATCAGCATATATGAAGCATGCTATGAACCTAAAATATAATGAGAAAGAAATTCATGGATTTATGGCTAAGGCATTAGCTGCAACTTTAGATGATAGTTTAACTGTTGATGATTTAGTAGCACTTGCATTAGAAGCAGGAAAATATGGAGTAGATGGTATGGCATTATTAGATAAAGCCAATACTGAAACCTATGGGCATCCAGAAATAACAACTGTAGATATTGGAGTTAGAAAAAATCCAGGAATATTAATTTCAGGACATGACTTAAAGGATCTAGAGATGTTGTTAGAGCAGACAGAAGGAACAGGGGTAGATGTTTATACTCATGGTGAAATGCTTGCTGGACAATACTATCCTAAGTTTAAAAAATATAAACATTTTGCAGGAAACTATGGAAATGCATGGTGGAAGCAAAAGGAAGAGTTTGAAAAGTTCAATGGTCCAATTCTTATGACTACAAACTGTATAGTAATTCCAGATAAGTCTTATAAGAATAGATTATTTACAACTGGTGCAACTGGAATGCCAGGATGTGCACATATAGAAGCTAATAGAGATGGCATAAAAGATTTTTCTAAGATTATAGAAATGGCTAAAAAGTGTAAAGCACCTACAGAGATAGAAAAAGGACAAATAGTTGGAGGATTTGCTCACAATCAAGTATTAGCTTTGGCTGATAAGGTTGTGGAGGCTGTTAAAACTGGAGCTATAAAAAGATTCTTTGTTATGGCTGGTTGTGATGGAAGAGCCAAATCAAGAAATTACTATACTGAATTTGCTGAAAAACTACCAAAGGATACAGTTATCTTAACAGCAGGTTGTGCAAAGTATAAGTATAATAAATTAAACCTAGGAGATATTGGAGGAATCCCAAGAGTTCTAGATGCAGGACAATGTAATGATTCTTATTCATTAGTTGTTATAGCTCTAAAACTTAAAGAAGTCTTTGGGCTTGATGATGTAAACGCCCTACCAATATCATATAATATTGCATGGTATGAGCAAAAAGCAGTAATAGTATTATTATCACTATTATACTTAGGAGTTAAAAATATTCATCTAGGACCAACATTACCAGCATTCTTATCACCAAATGTTGCTAAAGTTCTTGTAGATAACTTTGGTATTGGTGGAATAACTAATGTAGAAGATGATATGAAAATGTTCATGGAAAGCTAGAATTACAAGTAATGAAGTATTCAAAGGTAAATGGAGTTTACCTTTGAATACTTTTTTTATAAAAATTTTCTATTCTGTAACCTATGTTACCGAATATAGCAGAGTGTTTTAGTATACTTTAACTTGTAAGAGATACTAATAATTTTAAATTATTAGTTATATATAAAAATTCAAATTATAGGAGGAAAAGAATATGATAAATAAAGATATGACAATAGGTGAAGTTATAAGAATGAAAGAAGGAGCTCCTGAAATTTTAATGAGTTTTGGTATGGGTTGCGTAGGTTGCCCATCAGCTCAAGCAGAAACTCTTGCAGAAGCTGCTATAGTTCATGGATTAGACATAGAGAAATTATTAGCTGCATTAAATTAATATCTTTCACATAGATTTTACTTATGTATATATAATAGAACCTTAGTATACAAGTATTATAAGAAGCAAAATAAGTTTGAAAAGAGGAAATAAAAATGAGTTTAGATAAAAATATATTAGTACCTATAAGTATGAATGATATAGATATTAGGACTAAAGTTATAGCATCAAATGAAAAGTTTAAGACTATATTCTTCAACTTTGTAGCAGGGAGTGGTAAGCCTTATCATACTCATAATGGTTATGCATCAATTCAAATATATGAAGGTGATATAACTATGGAATTTAAAACAGGAGAAAAGTTTAGATTAAAAAAAGGTGATTTCCTTCCTTTCGATGCAAGAATAGACCATAGTATAATTGCTGAAGTAGATAGTAAGGTACTAGTAACTATTTCTGAAGTTCTAGATTTAAAAATAAAAGTATAATATTAATAGATGAATTTAGTAAGTGAATTAATATTAAAGAGTTATTTAAAAGTAGATATTATATAAAATGCATATAAAAAAGAAGTATTAAAGGGAAATTTCCTTAATACTTCTTTTTTTATTAATGGCAAGAAAAACCACCATTAAAAAATTGGTTATTAGAATCATTAGAAGGATAATAAAATTCACTATCTATATCATTTTGTATAGTAGAATCATTTATAGAATTTAAATCATCTACTACCTTTATTGTTCCTCTAAGCATGCCCATCCAACAGCTGTAGTTTATGTCTCCAGCGTCTGGAGTAAATTCTATTACATTTTCTCCAGAGGATAGAGTCTTTTCAATATTCATAGATGGAATAACAATTTTATTATTACAGAAGTTAATACTTTCACCATCAATTATAAACTCTGTAGGAATTCCCTTTTGAATATAAACTACATTTGGAGTATATCCTTGATTATTAGCTGCAATCTTTATAACTTGCTTTCCGTTAGAAATTGTTGCTTTACTAGCTGAAGATTTATCGGATATAGTTGTATTATTATTTCCACCTAAAGATAAGGAATTAGGCATTAAATTAACTCCTATTAAAGACAAGCCACGATTAGCCATAATAATACCTAAAATTATGATAATACCACCACTGTATTTAATTAATCTTTTGGAATTTTTCTGACTAAGTACATTAGCAATAGCTCCAAAGCCTAACATTAAAGGAATTGTACCTAGGGCAAAGAAAAACATTGAAGTTGCACCAGCTATGACACTTCCAGAAGCTAGAGCATAAAGCTGCATTGTCTGTAGGGGACCACAAGGCATAAACCCATTTAAAAATCCTACTATAAGAGGGTTTCTAAATTTTTTCTGGGAGTTACAGTTACTCCAAGGAAGCTTTATAGAAAATTTTCTAAGGGCTTTAAAACCATATAAGTTTAAACCCATAATTACCATAAATACACCTGCAACTATTGCTATGAAGCCTTGAACTCCAAAGGAAAGAGAAAAAGCTTTACCAATACCACCTACGATACCACCTAAAACCGTATAAGAAATTAAACGGCCTAAATTATACATAAGTCCAGGTTTAAATTTGTTTTTTTCAGGTACAATAGAAGATGTAATACTTTGGGACATCATTATTCCACCACACATACCCACACAGTGTAGAGATGTGAAAACACCAATAGTAAATAGAGCAATGTAACTAACTTTACTACTTAAAGCAGAAGACATATCAAATACGCCAGTACCTTTGCCAAGGCGTATCATAAGTAAGGCTATAAGGACTATTCCCATAATGGGTAAAAGTTCTGAGTTACTCTTTTTTTTATCACTAGTAACTTTGTAGCCGGATTTTTCAATAGTAGCAACTATGGTAGAATAGGATACTTTCTCAGCATCATATTCAACATGGACGGTTCCCTTAGTATAGTTTGCTTTTACAATTGTAACTCCTGAAATCTTTTTTAAATGTCTTATTATAGTATTCTCGCAAGACGTACATACCATATTATCAATATTTAGGGTTATAGATTTATTAGACAAAATTATCACCTCATACTTAATTTTAAGATAGTAGCTAAAGTATATATTTAAGTTGTGTAGATTTTATGGAGGAATTCTACATAGAATCTTCATAATGATTTATTATAATTAGAAAGTATATTATAATAAGTTTTAAATTAATGGAGGAGTATAGATGCAAGTGGATATACTTATTGTAGAAGATGAAGTTAAAATTTTAGAAGTTTTGGAAGCATATCTAAAGAAAGCTGGTTATGGTGTTATAACAGCAATAAATGGAAGTGAAGCTATATATAAATATAAACAATACAATCCTAGATTAATAATACTAGATCTAATGTTACCAGATATATCAGGAGAAAAAATTTGTGAAATCATAAGAAAGGAATCAGAGGTTCCTATAATAATGTTAACAGCCAAGGTAGAGGAAGAAAGTATCTTGAAGTGTTTTTCTCTAGGGACTGATGATTATATAACAAAGCCATTTAGCCCTAAGCAGGTAGTGGCTAGAGTAAATGCAGTGTTAAAAAGAGCATTGAATTATAAACAGGATAATGTTTTATCCTTTAATAAGGGAGACCTAGTTATAAATTTAGATACTTATGAGGTAAGACAAGGTAATAATTTAGTAGAATTAACTCCTTCGGAGTTCAAGATACTTTTAGCTTTATGTGAAAGTCCAAAGAAAGTATTCTCTAGAGGAGAACTTCTTGATCGAGCTCTAGGGGATGATAGTGATGTTTATGATAGAATAATAGATTCTCATATTAAGAATTTAAGAAGTAAGATAGAGGAAAATAGTAAAAATCCTAAATATATATTAACAGTTCACGGCATTGGATATAAGTTTGGTGGTGAATAATTTGATGAAATTGAAACATAGGCTTACTTTGACTTTTTTATTATTTTCTATGACAATTATTCTTTTAATTAGTTTTTCATCTCATATATTTATGAAAAAAAACTTTAATAGATATCTAGAGGATATTATAGAAGGAAGAAAAAAATCACTGATTAAAGATATAAGTAATACTTATAAAAATGGACAATGGGATAATAAAAATATAGAAGACATAGGGATTGAAGCTATAAATAATGGATTTATTATAAGCATAAAAGATATTTCAGATAATGTAATATGGAGTGCTAAAACTCATAATAGTAGTATGTGTGAGGCAATGATGAGTAGAATGGGTTACAATATGAGCATTGTAAATCCAGGATATAAAGGTGATTATACTGAGGAAGTATATAATTTGAAAATAGATGAAAAATATGCGGGGATTCTTGAAATAGGCTATTATGGTCCCCTTTATTATAATGATTCTGATGTGATTTTTTTTAAAACCTTAGATAATATATTAATTTTTGTGGGGATTTTTTCTTTAGGTATCTCCATATTTATAGGAATTTTAATTTCTACTTCAATAAGTAAACCTATAGGAAGCGTAGTTAAAGCCACAAATTCCATAGCTACAGGCAAATATAAAAATAAAATAAAAGAGGAAAGCAATATAAAAGAAATTAATGAAATGATTAGTTCAGTAAATACTTTGGCTTTTAGTTTAGATGAAGAAGAAAAGATAAGAAAAATCATGACTAAGGATATCTCTCATGAACTTAGGACTCCATTAACTACCATGCAAGGACAACTGGAGGCATTAATAGATGGAATTTGGGAGCCTACAGAAGAAAGGCTGCAAAGTATTCATGAGGAAGTACGGAGATTAAGTAGGTTAGTTGGTTCCTTAGAGCATCTTTCTAGATATGAAAGTGAAGATTTGATTTTAAATAAAAATGAAGTTGATATAAAGGAATTAGTAGAAATGATTCTAATTAATTTTGAAAAGGAACTTCATGATAAAAATATCAGTGTGAACAATAAATTAGAAACTTTTATTATAAATGTAGATAGAGATAAAATTACTCAAGGGTTAATAAACATCATTTCAAATGGAATAAAATATACTGAACAAGGGGGAATAATTGAAATTACCTGTAATGAAGGAAAAAATATAGCAATAATACACATAAGGGATAGTGGCATAGGAATTTCTAAAGAGCACTTACCTTATATTTTTCAGCGATTTTACAGGGCTGATGAATCAAGAACTAGAGCTACAGGAGGAGCTGGTATAGGTCTTACCATATCAAAGGCAATAATAGAAGCTCATGGAGGAAATATAAAAGTTAAAAGTGAAGTTAATGAAGGAACGGAATTTATAATAGAAATACCTAAGGTATAATAAATTTTAAAAATGACTATATTAAATATTAACATTTAGTTAATTTTGATACAGTCATTTTTAATAATATTTGTTGTGAGAATTTAATTCTTGATACCATAGGAATTGGATACGGGACAATAAAATATAGGTAACTTCGGTGGACAATAAGTAAATAGGTAAAATATGAATGTAGCTCCAACTAACATAATAATGGCTATCTTATTCATTATTGGTGGAAATTCAGGTAGTAACATTAAGTTATAACTTACTAATAGTCCTATTAGAATACTAACTTCAAAGATAATTAAATCTTTAAGCAGTGAGTGATGGCCATTCTTTTTAAGCATTTCATAATAAAGAACTAACATTGAAATTGTTGTAATATAAGCGCTTAGAGTCTTTGCAAAGAGAAAATTATTTACATATTTACCCACGAAAAAATATTCTATAATAGCAAAGATTAGAGGAGACCAAAAGGTAAGCTTACAGTGTTCCCATATACTTTCATTAACGGCAAAGATACCAGAAGTAAAAGATAATTTGTTTGTTGCTTCATAGCCAAAATGTATTAATGCACCTATTAGGAAAATCATGATTGCACCAATGCATTCCCACATTAATAGTGTGGATTTCATAAAATATCGCTCCTTAATTATTGATTTTTAAAATAAATTTGAACATATTAATGTATATGAAATATTAATGAATAATATATTAAATAATTTATAATAATAAATTGTAAGTAAAAATTTTTATTAGTGCTTATATGGATGAAAAGTGGTAAAATATAAGCATATGTTATAAATGGAAAGGGTAGGTGGATTAAAATGACATATGATAAAATTAAATTACCTTATGAATACAATGGATTAGAGCCACACATTGATGCTTTAACAGTAGAAACTCACTACGGCAAACATTTACAAACATACGTAAATAATCTTAACAAATTACTTGAAGGACATGAAGCTCTTACTGAAGGTAAAACTTTAGAACAATTGTTAGAGAATTTAGATAGTATTCCAAATGAAATTCGTCAAGCAGTTATTAATCAAGGTGGAGGCGTGGCAAACCACAATTTTTACTTTAGTATTTTAACACCAGGAGGAAAAGGTGAACCAAAGGGAGAATTACTTGAAAAAATCAATAAAGCTTTTGGAAGTGTTGCAAATATGAAAGAAGCTGTTTCTAAAGCTGCTATTGGACAATTTGGTTCAGGCTATGGATGGCTAGTTTTAAATAGTGATGGTGAGCTAGAAGTTATGGCTACTTTAAATCAAGAATCTCCTTTAAGTAAAGGTAAAAAACCACTTGTAACAATCGACGTTTGGGAACATGCTTATTATTTAAAATATAAGAATGTAAGACCAGATTATGTTAATAGTATTTGGAACTTATTTAACTGGGATAAGATTCAAGAAGTATATGAAAGCTATAAATAATTTAGTTTAACATTGGATAACCAAGGCTTAAAGCCTTGGTTATTTTAATATAAAGAACTTGTACACTAATTAGAATATAGGAGTTAAATATATTTATAAAATTTTTAATATGTATCTATTGTGTATAACACAATACTATGATAACATAAGTATGTAAGGGTACTATGTAAAACGTAGTACCAAATTTAAAAGGGACTACTATGTTTTACATAGTGAAGTTGCTAAAGGTTTAGAAGGATTGTGTAATACACAGTAACTTCTATATTTTTTAAGACACTATTGTGTTTTACATAGTATAAGGATAGTTAAAATATATATAAAGAAAAGTATGTTGTTAAAACTTAATAAAGGAGGTTTAGATATGAGTACACAACTCAGAAAGGGTGTAATTGAAATCTGTGTTCTCACACTTATAAATGACAGAGATATGTATGGGTATGAAATTGTAGAAAATATTTCAAGAGTTATGTCAGTAAAGGAAAGCACTATATATCCATTATTGCGAAGACTTACTACAGAAGGAAATTTTGAAACCTATATGGTGAAGTCAGAAGGTGGCCCAGATAGAAAATACTATAGGATTACAGACTATGGAAAAGGTAATTTAAGTACTTTAGTTAAAGAATGGGATGAGTTTGTAAGGGATGTAAATTTAATATTAGGATGTTATAGGAAGGAGAATAAGAATAATGACTAAAAATGATTTTTTAGATATACTTAGGGATTACTTAAAGGGAGCTTTTAGTGAACTTGAGATAAATGATATATTAAGAGACTATGAAGAATTTTTCTTAAATGGAGAATTACAGGGAAAGAGTGATGAGGAGATTATAAAAACATTAGGTTCTCCTAAGAGCATTGCAAAAGAATTAACTGAGGAGATGAAGGGACAAGGCAAATCTACAAGTAGTAGCAATAGTGAACTTAAAGATAAAGTTTCTAAGGACGCTAAAAATCTTTGGAAAAATGTAAAGAGACAAGGAAAAAAGGCAGGTAATAAGACTAAGGAATTTTTAGATTCCAATTCAGTAATTAACGGAAAGATATCTTCTGCTGGAGTAAAATTAATAATAGTTGTTATAAGTATTTTATTATTTTTCCCAGCTTTAACAATAGTTATGTCTATGATAGCCAGTGGTTTAGGACTTGTTGGAATGTCAATTGCAAACTTTATAGGTTATCTAGGAGCTGCCTTCCTGTGTGGAATTGATATATCTATGGGAGTGTTTGGATTCTTTGCTTGTATAGCATGGACTGGATTTATTATTTTGTGTTGGATCTTATACTGTTTAGTATATAAAGGATTAAAATACTTAGTAGTGAGCTATATATCTTGGGTTAAAACTAGAAATATGTATGTAAGAGTTAAAAATCAACAAGAAAACACTGAAGGTAATGAGAAGAATACTGAAAGTGCTACTGAGAAAAATGAAGAGATAGAAGAAATTTCTGTAGAAGATAAGGCTTACGAAGAAAAGCCTATTTTTACAGAAGATATAGATGTAGATTATAAAGCAGAAAATATAGATGATAAGGAGGAAAAATTTAATGAATAGATGGAAAAAATCTCTTATTGTGGCTGGAGTGTTTCTTGCAGTAGGAATTACAGGGTCCATTATAAGTGGAGCATATATGATGCCTAAAATTGCAAATGAAGTTTATAGAGTTCAAAGAGAAATAATAAATGCAACTCCTTCGGAAAGAGAAGTATTCGCAACAGATAAACAAGTTGATGTTGTTGATATTTCATCCTTAGAAAATAAAGGGTATAATGTAGAAATTAAATCTTCATCAGATAAAAATACAAGGGTTAAGGTACTAGAATATATAGAAAATGATATGAAGGTACAAACTTCCTATGATGCTAATACAAAGGGTCTTAAAGTTGTAGGAGACAGAACTATGTATAATTTTTTTGAAGCAAAAAATATAAGGGGATTTTTTGAAAAATCTTATGATGCAATTATTTACACACTTATGGAAGAAAAAAATAATAATGCTCAAATTGTTATAGAAGTTCCAGTGGGAGTAGACATTAATTTTAATAGTAATTATTATACAAACCTAACAATAAAGGATAGTAAAGTTTTGAAAGATACATTGATTTTTACAAGTCCTAGAGGGGGATATGTAAATTTACCACATAATAATACTCTTAAAAATATTAATATTAAAACTAGCAATTATTTAGAAATAGACTTAAGGGAATTTATAAATGCTGAAAATGTTAAAATAGATTGTAATAATGCTAGGGTATATTCAGGAGGTACTTATAAGGATTATGGAGAAGGAAAAGTGCTACCTAATAATGTTACCATCAATGCTAATTATATAAATATAGAATCCTACATGCCAATAGGAAAAAATGTTATATTAGTTGGAAGGGATGTAGAGTATACCACTGATTTTGACAATTATGCTATGAAGGTTAATTTAAAAGATAATCTTGGAGGTAGAGTATACTTTGATGGAGCTGATTTAGGTAATGAAGAAAACTTTAATTCAGTAACTTCTAATAGTAGTTATGAAGGGTATATAGGGAGAGGAAAAAAGAAGGATTTTCAATTAAGTGTATCTGGATATGATATATGTGAATTTGAACATTCATCTACTACTGATTTAGAAATGGAGTTATATAATTAACTTTTAGAATTGGAAGAGTGTAGTTAAATTTGTTTAATGACAATTTGCTACACTCTTTCTTATATGACTAAAATGTAAGAAAACTATTAATTATGTAAGGTAAGGTTTATGGTGAAAAAATAGTTAAATATATATAATGATATTTGTAAAGAGAAGTGTAGTGATTAATACAACCTTAATCTAAATACTATTGAGGCTAAGAGTTAAATTATTGTAACTACAAAATTTTAATATAGATTGAAGGAGAATTATGTATGGAGATTTTAAGAGTTGAAAACTTAAAGAAGTATTATGGAGAAGGAAATAGTCAGGTTCGTGCTTTAGATGATATTAGCTTTAGCATTGATAAAGGACAATTTGTAGCTATAGTAGGAGCTTCAGGTTCTGGAAAGTCTACATTACTTCATTTAATTGGAGGATTAGATATACCTACTAGTGGAAAAGTATTTATAAATGATATAGACATATACAAGCAAAATGAAACTGGTCTTAGTATCTTTAGAAGAAGAAATATAGGATTTATATTTCAATTCTTTAATTTAATGCCTATTCTCGATGTAGAAGAAAATATATCTTTACCTGCCCTTCTTGATAGTGAGAAGGTAGATAAAAAATATTTAGATGAAATTATATCTATGATCGGTCTTGAAGATAGAAGAAAACATATTCCATCAGAGCTTTCAGGAGGGCAGCAACAAAGAGTATCAATAGCAAGAGCACTTATAAATAAGCCATCTATAATTCTTGCAGATGAGCCAACGGGTAATTTAGATAGTAAGAATTCTAAGGAAGTTATAGAGCTTTTAAAGGTTACCGCTAGAAAGTATAATCAAACTCTAATACTTATAACTCACGATAGGAATGTGGCTGAACAAGCAGATAGAGTTATAACTTTAAGTGATGGAAAAATTGAAAGTGATAAAACTATGGCATAGGGGGAAGAAACATTGATTAATAGTTATAAAGCTTTAAGTGGAAAATACTTAAAGGATAATAAAAAAAGGACAATATTAACTATAATAGGAATAATATTGTCAGTAGCACTTATAACATCAATATGTACTTTTATATTAACAGTGCAGAATTCTATGATTGAAAATTCAAAGAAAAGTATGGGGGCATTTCATCTTGCTATAACTAATGTATCTGAAGATGAAATAAATAAGATTCAAACTAATATAAATGTTAATAGTTTAGGGGTTATGATTAGTAAAAATGCTGTTCCATTTATAAAGGATAAAAACATTGAACTTAACTATTTAAATGAAGCTGCATTTAAACTTATGAATATAAATTTAGAAGAAGGCCAATTACCTAGGAGTAATAATGAAGTTGTTATTGAAAGGTGGATTCTTAGATATTTTGATGAAGAAGTTAAAGTAGGCGATATAATTAAAATACAAGATGAAGATGGAGATGAAAAAGATTATACCTTATCTGGAATAGCTAAAGATGATTGGCAAAATCAAAGTGAAGGAATATCAAAGGCTTATTTAATAAAGAATGATAGTAATGTGAAAGAAGATTCCACAGTATTAGTTGAAATTAAGGATGAAGCTGATAAACAAGAAGTGATTAAGGAAGTATCTAATCTTGTTAGTAGTAAAAGTAAAGTAGTACAAAATAAAGATTTACTAAGACTTATAGGGGAGTCTAGTAATGCGGATATGAATAAATCTCTATTTATGATAGTTTTCATTGTTATAGGAATTGTTGTTTTGGCTACAGTAGTGGTTATTTATAATGCTTTCCATATTAGCATAGCAGAAAGAATGAAGCAGTTTGGATTGTTAAGAGCTATTGGAACTACTAAAAAACAAATTATGAATTTAGTAATTAGAGAAGCATCTATTATGATATTTATAGGTATTCCTCTTGGAGTATTCTTTGGAATAGTGGCTGTATATTGTATTGCATTTACCTTTAATAAGATGTCAGGATTGGGTGAATTTTCAAACCTTAAAGTAGTAACATCACCATTTGTACTATTATTAAGTAGTGGTATAGGAGCAGCAACTATATATGTTTCAGCTTATCTACCAGCTAGAAGTGCAGGTAAGATTTCACCATTAATAGCTATAAGTAGTCAATCTTTAATTAAGAAAGAAAAGAGAAATAGGAGTGGTAAATTTTTAGGGAAATTCTTTAAAATAGATACAGCCATGGCTCTAAAAAATGTTAAGAGAAATAAAAGAAGATTTTATATCACTGTATTATCTATGGCTATAAGTGTAACTCTATTTGTAACGTTTATGAGCTTTGCTAAGTTCTCAGATAATTTTTCTGAGAAGGTTACTGAAGATAATGACATTGCATTTACCATTCATGATAATGGTAATACTGAAAAACTAGATGCTATAAATAATAAATTAATTGAAGAAGTAAGAAATATTTCAGGGGTAAGTGAAATCTATAAACATTATAATTTCATATTAACTCAAGGATTTGTTGAGAATTCTGCTATACCTAAGGAAGTAAGACAGTGGGCAGCAGAAAATAGGGATGAAGATTTATTCAAGAGTAAAGTTGATGGAAAAGACAAATCGAAAATTAGTGTTGTATTTCAAGCCTATGAAGAAAATAAGTTAAATGTGGCTAAGAAATATATTAAGGAAGGTAGCATTGATAATCTTAAAGATGGAGAAGTAATTATAGTTAGAGAAACAACATTCTTTGGAGATAAGAGAAGTCTTATTGCACCCATGGCTAAACTTAAAGTAGGAGATGAGATACTAATTAGTGATGTGGAATATTCAGATGGACAAGAGAACTTTAATAGTAAGGAGCTTAAGAAGGTTAAGGTAGCAGCAATTATGGATGTTCAGCCTTTTAGTGATTTAGATTATCAAGGAGTATTAAATGTTATAGGAAGTAAGAATACTGTTAAGAATATAATAGAAGGCAATCAGCAGCAGATGAAAAATTTTAGAGTTACAGATATGGGAATAAAAATTAATGATGAGAGCTATTTAGATAAAATAGATAAGTCGCTAAAAAAGATAGAAAATACTAATGCAGGAATTGGCTATTATAATAAAATAGAATCTGCTAAAAGTGAAAAGGCGTATAAATTGCAAATGAGTATATTGCTTATGGGATTTATAATAGTAATAACCTTAATAAGTGCAGTAAACATTGTAAATACGGTAACTACAAATATTCTTCTTAGAAATAAGGAAATAGCAGCTTTAAAAGCTATAGGGATGACAAGGAAACAAGTGAGAAAAATGATAACTTTTGAAGGTGTATTATTTGGACTATATGGAGGAATTATTGGTTCAGTAGCAGGTACTATACTAGCATATATACTATATAATCCTATGTCAAATATTAGGGATTTCAAATTTACATTACCATGGAATAGTATTGTTATTTCTATTGTAGCTGTAATTATTATGGGATATGTTTCGGCATTAATACCTCTTAGAAGATTAAGTAAACAAAATATTATTGATAGTATAAGAGGTGAGTAAATAATATAGACATATTATTAAATAAAACAGTTATTCCAAAATAAGAATAAGAAATAGATAAAACAAAAATCCAAGGAAATATTCTTTGGATTTTTGTTTTAATATAATTATAACCTAAGCTTTTTAAAATCCCTATAATGTTATATGATTTTAATGATAAAATTAAGTTATAAATGCAAGTTTTAAAGTAGTGTTAATAAATAATTTGAAAATTTTTTTATGGAGGAGGTTATGTAATGAATAGAATTTTATTAGTTGAAGATGATGAGGCATTGGCTTTAGGAGTAGAATATACCCTTCAAGAAGAAGGGTATCAGGTTTTTAGAGTGGGTTCTATAGAGAATGGAAAAGAAAAATTTAATAATGAGGAGTTTGATTTAATACTTCTAGATATAAATTTACCTGATGGAAGTGGATATGACTTTTGTAAATACGTGAAGGAAAAGAAGGACACACCTATAATATTTTTAACTGCTTTAGATGAAGAGGTAAATATAATTTTGGGATTAGATATAGGTGGTGATGACTATATAACAAAACCTTTTAGAGTAAAGGAGTTATTATCAAGAATTCGTGTAGTTTTAAGAAGAGTTGGCAAAGGTGATAATAATATAACAACTTTAAGATCCGGAGATATAATTATTAACACATCTAGTGCAGAAGTATCCAAGGGTAATGAAAAGATATCATTAACGGCAAAGGAATATAGGCTTCTTTTAGCATTTCTACAGAGTCCAGAAATATTACTTAGCAAGGATCATATATTAAAGGAATTATTTGGTGAAGAAGGCGCATATGTAGAGGAAAATACTCTTTCAGTTTATATAAAAAGACTTAGAGAAAAAATAGAAGATAATCCTAGTAAGCCAGAATATGTTATAACGAAAAGAGGACTAGGCTATATGTGGATAAAAGAAGTTGTTAATGGAAAGTAGGAGAAATTAATGAAAGAGCTTATAAATCCAGAATTAAAAAAGAGTTCCGTAGTGTTATTATTTATAGTTATAATATTTATATTTATCGTTAATATGTGGATTACTTTTTATTTTAATAACATAAAGAGTCAATATATAGATGGCAAGGCCGCAATGTTATCTACAATGGTAGAAAAATTTCCTAATCTTGAAGCGGATTTAGTAGAGGCAACCTTTAAAGTGCCAACAAAGGAAGGGATAAAATTAGGAGAAAAAATTATAGATAATTATGGTTATAAAGACAATATAAATATAATGTATATAGATGGAATAAATGAAGCTTTTAAAAATAGTAAATTTATATTTATAATTATAGGTAGTACATTTGGAGGTTTATTAATATTATTAAATTATATTCAGTATAGAGGTATATATAGTCGAGTAAGAAATTTGACAAGAGCCTCAAAGGAAATATTAGAGGAAAACTATGATGTAAATCTTTATGAAGAGAAGGAAGGAGATTTTGCAAAACTTTCCTATGGATTTAAAAATATGAGACAAGTTTTACAAAGTCAGATGGTAGATTTAAAAAAAGAAAAGGAGTTTCTAGTAAATATATTATCAGACATATCTCATCAATTAAAAACACCACTATCTGCCCTTATTATTTATAATGATATTTTAAGTAATAAGAAAATTAGTGAAGATAATAGGGAAAAATTCTTACATAATAGCAAGACACAATTAAATCGTATGGATTGGCTTATAAAAAGTATATTGAAGCTAGCCAAGGTAGATGCAAGAGCAATTGAATTTAACATGAAGGAAAATAGCTTAGTTAATACTATTTATGAAGTTATAGACAATGTTGCAATGATGGCAGCAGAAAATAAAGTTAATATAGTATTTGAAAGTAATATGTATGAAGAAACGGTAATAAGTAATATAGAAGAGATTAATAAAAAAAATAAAAATAAGTTTATGTTTAATTATGATGAGAAATGGTTAGGAGAAGCGTTGATTAATATAGTTAAGAATGGTGTAGAACATAGTTATAATGGTGAAATCCATATAGAACTTGAAGAAAATCCCATAAATACAAAAATTGTAATAAGGGATAATGGAGTGGGAATTAGTGAAAAGGATCTTCCTAATATTTTTAAGAGATTTTATAAAGGGGGAAAATCTGAGTCTGTTGGAATTGGATTATCTCTTAGTAAATCAATTATTGAAGCCCAAGGAGGATATATAGAAGTTAAAAGTAAAGTGGACATAGGTACTGAGTTTAAAATTGTACTTATGAAAAGTATCTAATATAAATTAAATAGATAGTAAAAACATTGAAGAGTTTAACAATTTAATCTATTTGTAATTTTATACTGAAAAATGATATAATGACCAAGGGAACATATTTTCATGTTTCTTATTTTACCTTAAATATAAGGCTAAATAGATAAAATTTTCTATTTAGCCTTTAAACGGTATTTGAGAGTAATATTCTTATATAAATTTTAAGATTGGGGATGAGATAATGGAAGTTTTATTGGTTATTGTAATTATATTGTTAATTATAAATATATATTTTACTCTAAAATTAAAGGATTCTAGAAGCAGAATGCAAAAGGGCAGTGCAGCCGATATTGAGAATTCAATCTTACATATAGAACAAAGGGTAGGAGATATAGATAAAAGTGTTGATAAATTAGAAAAAGCCTTTAGAGATGAAATCTCTAGAAATAGGGAAGAATCTCGTAAAGGTGAAAAAGAAGCTAGAATTGAGTTGAACCTTCAAATACAAAGGTTAAGTGATGCTATTTTAGGTAGAATGAGTGAAATAGCAAATTTTCAAAAGAATCAACTAGATACATATTCTAATACTATAGAAAAATCACTTAAATCTTTTGAAAATCAATTTTCTAAAAGTGTTAATGAGTTTAATAATCTTCAAAAAGAAAAATTTAATGATTTATCCCAAAAACAAGGTGAGTTGCTTAAGTCTACTGAGGATAAGTTAGAAAAAATGAGGGAAACTGTGGATGAAAAGTTACAAAGTACATTGGAGAAGAGATTAGGAGAATCCTTTAAGTTGGTAAGTGAAAGATTGGAAGTTGTGCATAAAGGACTAGGTGAGATGCAAACCTTAGCTATGGGAGTAGGAGATTTAAAAAAAGTTCTTTCCAATGTTAAGACTAGAGGAATCTTAGGAGAAATTCAATTGGGAAGAATTTTAGATCAAATTCTTACTAAAGAACAGTACGATATAAATGTAGTAACTAAGAAGGGATCTAGAGATAATGTGGAATTTGCAATAAGACTTCCAGGTAAGGATAAAACCTCTGATGTAGTATACCTTCCTGTAGATTCAAAGTTTCCTTTGGATGTATACCACAATTTGGTGGATTCCTATGATACTGGAGACCAAAGTTTAATAGAAGAAGGTTATAAAAAGTTAGAAACAGCTATAAAGAAATCAGCTAAGGATATTAGAGATAAATATATAGACCCACCTTACACCACTGATTTCGCAATTATGTTTTTACCAATAGAAGGTCTTTATGCAGAGGTAGTTAAAAGAACTAATTTAGTTGAAATTCTTCAAAGAGAATATAAGATAAATATAACAGGCCCAACAACTTTAGCAGCACTTTTAAATAGTTTACAGATGGGATTTAGAACTCTTGCAATTGAAAAAAGATCTAGTGAAGTTTGGAATGTACTTGGAGCAGTTAAAACAGAGTTTGGAAAATTTGAAGAGGTGCTTAAAGCTACACAGAAAAAGTTAAATCAAGCAAGTACAGATTTAGATAAGCTTGTAGGTACAAGGACTAAGCAGATTAATAAAAAACTTATGAGTGTAGAAAGTTTGACAAATGATGTATCAGAGAAATATATAGATGTACTTTCTATAGATGAATAGTTAAATAGAAGTATATTCTAGATCATTTTTTCAAAATATATATAAAAGATATTTTAGAATTACATGTAGAGATGTACTTTATTACAGCTGAAAAATAAAAAATACATAACAAATGAAGCCATATTTTAAACAAGGAGGTTTTTGAAGTATGGATATAATGGATGATGTGAAAGAGCGACTTTCAATCTTTAAAAATATATATGATATGATAAGAATAATTAATCCCAATAATAATAAAATTTTATCAACAGATAACAATACTATAAATACTGATACACATTGCTATGAGTTATGGAATAGGAATGGTATATGTGAAAATTGTATTTCTAAACAAGCATATGAAAGCAATGAAACAGTAGTAAAAATAGAGTATAACAAAAACAGGATTTTTCTAGTTATGGCTTCTCCTATAAATATTGGCAAGGAAACCTATATAGTTGAGTTAGTGAAGGATATATCAAAAGGAGGAGCTATTATAGATAGAGAGAGGGAATATGCAGAATCTATTGAGAAGTTTTTGAAAAATATACAAGAAACTACCCTAATAGATGATCTTACAGGTGTATATAATAGAAGGTACATAAGAGAGCGATTAGAAGTTGATGTTGAGAAATCTATAAGGGAACAAAAATCTATGTCTGTTATAATGGCAGATATAGATTATTTTAAGGAAATTAATGATACCTATGGTCATATAGTTGGAGATAATGTATTAAAAGATTTTACGAGAATTGCTTCAAAATATATTAGAAGCAATGGAAGTGATTGGATTGGACGTTATGGTGGAGAAGAATTTTTAATTGTTTTAAATGATACAGATGAAGATAAAGCAGAAATTATTGCAGAAAGAATTAGGAAGAATTTAGAGGAAACGACCCTTGAACATAAAGGAAATAAGTTTAGTATAACCTGTAGTTTCGGAGTATATGGCTTTAGAGATTTAGATATGAATACCGAAGATATAATATATAGAGCAGATATAAACCTTTATGAGGCTAAGGAAAAGGGGAGGAATACTACCGTTGTTAATAAAAATAGGTTAAGAGATTAATAAAATTATAAAAAGTTTATGATTATTATTTTAAAGTACATAACAAAGAAAATATATGGATTTATTAA
>NZ_DLCT01000003.1:684714-703531 GCF_002480755.1 Clostridium sp. UBA7791
TTAATAAATCCATATATTTTTAATTTAAAGCTAAACTACTCAACTAACATATTATAAATAACTAGTTTCTAATCACATTGCGATTAATCCAATCTAGTCTGTCTACTATATTTAACTTTTGTGTACACAGAGTTTCACATTTTTTACACCCAATGCAATCGCTGGGAGCCATATCTTTATCAAAGTCAATATCGCCATATTTAGAGAGTAATTCATACATTTCTTTTATACCATTAATACCTTTTAATACGTAATAATTATATAAATCCATATATTTAGGAATATTAATACCTTTAGGACAATGTTTGCAATATTGACAAGTTGTACATAGTTGATTCATATCTTGCCTAAGAGAAGATTTTAAAGTTTCTATTTGAGAGTTTTTGAGAATAGTAAGGTTTTTAACAGCATCTACATTATGCTTAACTTCTTCCTTACTACCCATACCAGATAGAGTTACTGAAATACATTCATGAGAAGCATTAAAACGCAGCGCTGCTTGTACAACACTTTCATTTTGATTTTGTTTTACAAATGAAAAATATTCTTGATTTTCAGGAATTAATCCACCACCTAAAGGGTTCATGGTTGCTACTCCTAGACCATGCTGATGAGCAGCTAAAATACCTTCTTGTCGATACGGAAAGTTTAAAATGTTGTACCCTAAGGTTACTCCTTCAAAATAACCTTCTTCTACCATAATTCTAATTTCTTCACCAGAAGCATGGGTAGAAAATACTAGGTGGTCTATTAAGCCTTCCTCCTTAGCTTTAAGAGCTCCCCAATAAGGACCACCTTTGGCCATAACTTTTTTATAGTGATTAAGGTCCATAATACACCACATGTGATGAAAGTTAATTTTGTCTATACCAAGTCTTTTGAGTGAGTTTTCTATTCTACGTCTTACTGAATCTGCATCTGGTTCACTACCAAGACTGCTTTTAGTAGATACATAGAATTCACCAGACATATTTTTAAAAGCTTCTCCAAAGATATCTTCACTTCTATCATTGCAATAGTTAGGTGCAGTATCAAAGTAATTTATACCAAGGCTATTTGCATACCTAACTATTTCAGCTCCTTCTTCAATGGAACAATCATCTTTAAATCTCATTCCACCAAAGCCGAGGGCAGAAACCATTTTACCAGTTTTACCATAGGGTTTATAAATCATTTTGGACACTCCTTTAATTCTCTATTTTTAATAAATGTATCAATTATATTAAATCCTTCTTCAGGATTTATTGTGCCAGACAAAGATGCTTCCATAGGACATTGCCCATCTTTTTTACGATTATTTATATAAGGAACTATTTCTTCGTAGTCAAATTTAATATTATGGGAATTTAAAATATCTATAGCGCCTTGACTAATTATTTGTGTGTAGATATATTCCACACCACCATAAATAGCCATCAGAGCAACTGCCTTTCCAACAATTTTATCACCCATTATTAATGGTATAGGAGACACTCCATTTTCTTTGATATATTTATATATAGGGCTTACACCTTTATCAAAGGAAGTCATCACAGTTTTTTCTTTGCTCATAAGGATACAGCTATATTTATATTCTTCAAGTAAAGCTTTTATACGGGTTTTCATTTTAATACGCCTCCAAATTTATTGAGTCATTAAGTTTTTAGTATATGGTAGCTTACATAACCAATAGAGAATTGGTGGGATAATTAGCATTTGAAGTATTATTCCGGGAATACCTTGAGTTATTGCTATAGATATACCCATAGCAGGAGGAAGAAAAATTCCCAAAAATTTTGTAGCAACGACAAAAACTAAACCTCTAGTTATTCTACCTGCAATCATAGATACAATAAGTGATACATATATGTTGAATTTAAATTTCTTAAATATAAGACCTGTAAATAATCCATAAGTACCTAGTTCAACTATCATAAGATATAACATAGGTATTGCAGGCATTATTCCTCCAGTATATAAAAAGCTACAAATAGGACTTAAAATTCCAATTATTAATCCGGTAATAGGACCAAGGATAAATCCAGCAATTAAAACTGGAATATGCATAGGAAGAAGTGTTGTTCCAATACCGGGACCTCCCACTAAATGAAACAATTGGGGAAGTAAAATGCTGCAAGCAATTAAAAGTCCACTGTAAACTATTTGTTTTGTTTTCAATTTTATCACACCTTTTCAATAATTATTTTTGGACTCTAAGTAATTATACCATTATAAGTAAATGTACTTCTATAATTATTTTTAAAATTATGAATATTAAATTAGTAATTTGATATAAAGTATAATAAAAGGTGTTAAAGCAAGTAACTTAACTCCTTTTATCTACTGAACTTAAAATCATACTTAAATAAATTTCTCTATGTTATCGGTAAAGATACCATCACATCCAATTTTATCAAGGTGATTGGCTATAAATGGTTTATTTACGGTGTAGGTGAATACTTTTAAGTTATTATTATGAGCCAATTTGATTAAAGGCTCATTTACTAAATAAACATTAGGATTTAAAGAATAAGCACCTAGATTTTTAGCATAGGCAATTATATTATCAATTTTTCTATCAATTAGCACACCTAATTTTATATTTTTATCTATAGACTTACATATTTCAAGGGAAGTGTGATTAAAACTAGAAAGTAATACATGGTTTTCAATACCATAGTTTTTTATTAAATCAATCACATCTTTTTCTATATTATTATAGTGAATAACATCAGTTTTAAGTTCTATATTTATAAGGACTTTACTAGGTTTAAGTAACTCTAAGACCTGGTATAAAGTTGGAATCTTACATAACTTGCTATTTTCATAATCAATATTTTTAGATTTTAAGGAACTAATTTCTTCGAGGGTTAAGTCTTTTATAAGTCCTTTACCCTGAAAGGTTCTTGCAACATCTTCATCATGAATAACTACTAGCTTATTATCCTTTGTTTTATGAACATCTAGTTCAATTGCTTTTGCACCTGCAATAATAGCCTTATGAAAGGCAAGCAAAGTATTCTCAGGATAATTTTTGCTAGCACCTCTATGAGCAAAATAAATCATAATTTATACACCTCCGTATATAAATATATTACTACAGTTGAACAAAGGTGTTAATATGTGATAAAAGAATAATATATTAAAATATATTAAAAAAGTAATGGGGAATTTCCCCATTACTTAAGGATCGGTTATAATTTTAATTTATATGAGGGCTTTGAAATCCTTCTCTCTTAATAGAATGCTTTTTAGCAGTTCTATTATGATTTTTTCCTGTCTCACTAGTAATTGGTGTTTGATAATTACATTTTTCCATTCTAGCTTGTTTGTTATCTGGTTGACTATCCTTTGTCATAAGAATTCCTCCTAAAAAAATAAATTTGAATATAATTTTAGTGTGGTTTATTTTGTGTATTTTATTATAGGAAATTAAAGGAGTGTAAAATAAATGAAAAGTAATAGAAATATTTTCAAGACAATTAGTAAATTAACAAAGGTTATAATGATCGTCGTAGTTATTTGCACATCAAATATTTTATTCTATGGATGTAGCTTTATAAGTAAAGAATCAAAGTATAATAATAAAATAGATATAGAAGATAAGTCTAATAAGGATTTGAAAAATAATAATATGGTGGAAGAATTCGGTGAAGAGGAGCCTCAAGTTGACCCAATACAAGATGAAATAGATGCTATGTCATTAGAGGAAAAAGTAGGTCAGCTGTTTATTGTTGGATTTGATGGTTATGAAGTGGATGATAATATTATTAGTTTAATAAAAAATAAAAAAGTAGGAGGTATAATATTATTTAGTAAAAATATTAACACTGTAAGTGGAACAAAAAAGTTAATAGAAAGTTTGAATGGGTTAAATAATGAAAACAAGGTTAAACTTTTTATGTCAGTGGATGAAGAAGGTGGAGTTGTAAGTAGAATTCCTAAGGAAATGGGACGTTTTGAATCTGCATGGGATGTAGGAGCTACTGGAGATTTAAATTATGCTTTTGAACATGGAAAAGCTATAGGTGAAACTATAAAGTCTTTAGGTTTTAATCTTGACTTCGCACCTGTGCTAGATGTGAATTCTAATCCTAATAATCCAGTTATAGGTAATAGAGCATTTTCAGATGATCCTGAAATTGTTAAGAAAATGGGAACGGAAGTATATAAAGGTTTGAAGAGTGCAGGTGTTTTAGGAGTAGGAAAGCATTTCCCAGGACATGGGGATACAGATGTTGACTCTCATGTGGGGGTGCCAGTTATAAATAAATCCCTTGATGAATTAAAAAAATTAGAGTTAATTCCATTTAAATATGCAATAGATAATGGTGTTGAAATGATAATGGTAGGTCATTTATACTTACCTCAATTAGATAAGGATTACGTAGCAAGTATATCTGAAAATATTGTCACAAAGCTTTTAAGGGAAGAGTTAGGATTTAATGGAGTAGTTGTCACAGATGATATGATTATGGAGGGAGTTAAAGGCAAGTATCCAACTAATGAATCAGCGGTTAAAGCTATAGAAGCAGGGAATGACATAATAATAGTATCATCAGGTATACATGATCAAAATAGTGCCATAGATGGAGTAGTAGAAGCTGTTAGAAATGGTATCATTACTGAAAAAAGAATTAATGAGAGTGTTTATAGAATTTTAAAACTAAAAAATACAATTTCTAGACATTGAATTACTTATATAATTGTGATATAAGTAATTATGGGCAGTATAGGAATAACTGCACCTATAATTTGATTATATCTTTAAATTAGAATATATAGATTGAAAAATAATATTCTAATTTGTATATAGCTATTATTCTCTAGGGAAAGCAGCTATAAAGGAAAAGTTTTACGGACAGCTCATATCTTTTAGAATGAGACTTAGATAACAAATTACTTCACATGATTTTTAGTTTTAAATTTCAGTTAATATTTATGTATTGTTTTAATATTAACTTAGAAAACAGATAAAGTGAGGAGTGATTGTTATAAAATTTGGATTCATTGGAGCCGGGAAGGTTGGTTTTTCGCTAGGGAAATACTTTAAAGAGAATGGTATCTTACTTATTGGATATTATAGTAGGAATCATAGCTCAGCTAAGGAAGCCGCAGAATTTACTGGCACAAAATCTTTCATAAACTTAAAGGAGTTAATGAAAGAAAGTGATGTGATTTTTATTACTACCCCAGATGGAGAAATTCATGGGGTTTGGAATGAGCTTAAAGAGTTGTCTATAAAAAATAAATTAATATGCCACTGTAGTGGTTTGTTATCTTCGGAAATCTTTTCAGATATAAGCAGGTTTGGTGCTTACCCATATTCTATACATCCTATGTTTGCCATATCAGACAAATATAATTCCTATAAAAATTTTAAAAAAGCCTTTATAACTATTGAAGGACATGAAAAATATATTGATAAATTAGCTGAAATTTTTCGTTCTCTGGGTAATTCGGTAAAAATTATTGAAAAAGAAAGTAAGAGTTTATATCACTTAGCATCGGTTATTAGCAGTAACTTGGTTCTAGGGCTTATTAATAATGGTGTAAATTATCTTAAACAGTGTGGTTTTAGTGAAGATTTAGCCATTGAAGCCTTATATCCTCTTATAAACAATAATATAGAGAATATAAAATCTTCAGGAATGGTAAAAAGCCTTACAGGACCATTGGAAAGAGGTGATTTATCTACTATGAAGGCTCATATAGCTTGTTTAAGTGAGGAAGATAAAGTTTTATATAGGATGTTAAATAATAATTTGTTAAAGGTGGCAAAGAAAAAAAATAAAAATAGAGATTATAGTGAGATTGAACAATTTCTAGGAGAGGAAAAATAAAATGAAAAATACGACTATAACATTTAGAGAAGCAAAGGCAAAGGGTGAAAAAATAACTATGCTTACTGCCTATGACTATTCCATGGCTAAGATTATTGATAGTTCAGGGATTAATGGTATTTTAGTTGGAGATTCAGTAGGGATGGTGTGTCTTGGTTATGAGGATACAATTTCAGTAACTATGGAGGATATGATTCATCATACAAGGGCCGTAGCAAGAGGAACAGAAAATGCTTTAGTAGTTGCAGATATGCCATTTATGTCTTATCAAACTTCTGTTTATGACGCTGTTTTTAATGCGGGACGCCTTATGAAAGAGGGACGTGCTCAATGCGTAAAAATAGAAGGTGGAGTAGATATGTGCGATAGAATTGAAGCTATAACTAAAGCGTCTATTCCTGTAATGGCACATATAGGATTAACCCCTCAATCAGTAAATTCCTTAGGGGGATTTAAGGTGCAGGGAAAAAGTGAAGAAGCGGCTAAAGAACTTATTGAAGCAGCAAAAGCGGTAGAAAAAGCTGGCGCATTTTCAGTGGTCTTAGAGTGTGTTCCAGCTAAGTTATCAGAGATAATTAGCAAAGAAATATCAATTCCAACAATAGGTATTGGAGCAGGAGCTAGTTGCGATGGGCAAATTCTTGTATATCAAGATATGTTAGGAATGTTTAATGATTTTACACCTAAGTTTGTTAAGAAATATGCGGATTTAGGAGCTACAATGACAGAAGCTTTTAAAGCCTATATTGAAGATGTAAGTAAGGGAATTTCTCCAGCACTAGAGCATGGATTTAAAATAAGTGAAGAAGTTATATCTAAACTATATTAAAAGTAAACTCAGTGCTGAGTGAATTAATAAAATTAAACTAAAAAGAAGGTAAAATTATGGAAATATTAAATGATGTAATAAAAGTAAGAGAAGTAGTTAAAGGGTGGAAGGCTCAAGGTTTAAAAGTAGGATTAGTTCCAACTATGGGTTATTTACATGAAGGTCATGAAAGTTTGATTAAAAAGGCTGTATCAGAAAATGATAGAGTAGTAGTTAGTGTTTTTGTAAACCCAACTCAATTTGGGCCTAATGAAGATTTAGATAAATATCCTAGAGATTTAGAAAGGGATTCAAAACTTTGTGAAAATGCTGGAGCAAGTTTAATATTTCATCCAGAAAGTGAAGATATGTATTATAAAGATGCTTCAACTTTTGTAGAGGTAGGTGGTTTGACCACTGGACTTTGTGGAAGTAGCAGACCAACGCACTTTAGAGGAGTTTGCACTGTAGTTTCTAAGTTATTTAATATTATACCTGCCCATAGAGCATATTTTGGAGAAAAGGATGCTCAGCAATTAGCGGTTATAAAAAGAATGGTAAGAGATCTGAATTTTGATATTGAAGTAGTAGGATGTCCAATTATTAGAGAAACTGATGGACTTGCGAAGAGTTCAAGAAATATATATTTATCTCCAGAAGAAAGAAAGGCTGCATTAGTGCTTAATAAATCTCTTTCTATGGCTAAAAAACTATTAGAGGATGGAGAAAGAAATCCAGATAATATTAAAAAGCTAATTAGGGAAAATATAGAGAAAGAAGATTTAGCCAAAATAGATTATATAGAAGTGGTAAGCAGTGAAAGTTTAGAGATGGTAAAAGAGATTAAGGAGGATGTCCTAGTAGCATTGGCAGTGTACTTTAAAAAAGCAAGATTAATTGATAACTTTACTTATCACATATAATTAGGAGGAAAAACAATGACAATAACGATGTTAAAGGGAAAAATACACAGAGCTACTGTAGTCCAAGCTGAGCTTGATTATGTAGGGAGTATTACAGTAGATGAAGATTTACTTGATGCAGCAGGAATTCTAGAATATGAAAAGGTTCAAATTGTAGATATTAACAATGGAAGTAGATTTGAAACTTATACTATAGCAGGAAAAAGAGGTAGTGGTCTTATATGCCTTAATGGAGCAGCAGCTAGATGTGTTCAAGTAGGAGATAAGGTTATAATTATGAGTTATTGTGAAATGAATGGAGAAGAAGCCAAAGAACATAAACCAACAGTGGTTTTTGTAGATCATAGCAATAAAATAAAAGAAATTGCACATTATGAAAAACATGGTGAGCTTAAGTAAGTATAAACATATATAATTTCATATTTATTAGGAATGTAGAAAGTTCATAAATCGAAATTAACTATTTATGAGCTTTTTCCATTCCTTTTTTTATAAATTTTAAAAATTAAAAATAAGGAATTAAATATATTGTAATTATAACTATATTAAGGAATAATATAATTATATGGATATAAAAGGAGATGGTATTATATGAATATTTATGAACCACATAAGTCTTCTATAGGAAATATAGATGCTAATGTTATGGCTCTGATTGCTTACGGTGCAGCAATAGTAGTAATTTTTATTCCAGGAATAAAGATTATAGCATGGCTTGCTCCTATTGTAATTTATATTTTAGAAAAGGATAGCAGTTTTGTGAAGTTTCATGCTATGCAAGCTTTTTTAATAAATATTGTAGGTATTATATTTAGTTCTATTATATTTATGATTATAGGTGGTAGTATAGGATTAATGTTTTTTAGACCTCTAGCATATGGGGCCCTAGGTACTATATTACTATCAGCAATAATAACAGGTATAGTTGCTATAGTTATAACTATATTTGAAATTATTTCAATGGTGAAGTGTTATGAATATAAAGAATATGAAATTCCTATTATAGGGTTAATGGCTAGAAAAATAGCATATAAAAAATATTGATATGGTATAATCTTTGAAATTCGTAGATTGATGATGATATTAAAAGGATTTTTAAGGATTATACTTAGATGTACGAAATAAAATGGGATAATGATGAAAAGAAGGCTTTTTTAATTTATGTATTTATAGTAAAATAAAGGTATTAACCTTTAAAAGAATAGGAGGATGATTATTATGAAAGTTATAGATGAAAATAATTTTGAAAATGAAGCAGGCAAAGGTTTAGTTTTAGTGGATTTCTTTGCTACTTGGTGTGGACCATGCCAAAGATTAACTCCAGTGTTAGAAGATATTCAAGGAGATTTTGATGGTAAAGTTAAATTTTTAAAGTCAGATATTGATGAAAGTAGATCTCTTGCTAAAAAATTCTCTGTTATGAGTGTACCCACTATGGTAGTACTTAAAGATGGAATTCCTGTAGATAGAATGGTAGGCTATATGTCTCCAGAAGACATTAAAGCTAAACTTCAAACTCATCTTTAAAAATAACAAATAAAAATCTCACCAACTTGGTGGGATTTTTATTTATATTATAAAAGTAAAAGTGTAGCATATATATCAGATTTAAATGATTAGTTTTTAATGAAATTTAATAATCAACCTAGTAAATTAAATATTTTTTACATAAATATAAATATGAAAATGGTAGTAAATAAAAGAAAATGAAAGTAAATACTATATTTCAACGGGAAATTAAGAAAAAATATGATATACTATATTTGACACATATTCTAATGTGATATACTATATTGATATAAAGAGTATAACAATGAATTGCGGGGGTTCAATTATGATAAACGTTGGAATAAATGGATTCGGAAGAATCGGAAGAACTTTTTTAAGGATAGCATGTGAAAGTCCTGAGACGGATTTTAATATTGTAGCTATAAATGCTAGAGCAGATATAAAAACACTTGCACATTTATTTGTTTATGATTCATGCTTTGGTACCTTCAAAGGAGACGTTAAGACAACAGAGGATTCAATAATAATTAATAATAAAGAAATAAAGATAACAAGATGTGGATCACCAAAAGAAATTCCTTGGAAGGACTTAGAGGTTGATTTAGTTATAGAGTCTACTGGAAAATTTAAAACAAAAGAAGAACTTATGGATCATGTAAAAGCAGGAGCTAAAAAAGTTATATTAACAGCACCAGGTAAAGATGAAGATATAACAGTAGTAATGGGTGTAAATGATTCTGATTTAGATTTATCACAACATACAATCATATCAAATGCATCATGTACTACTAATTGTCTAGCACCTGTAGCTAAAGTAATAGATGATAAATTTGGGATTAAAAAAGGATTTATAACTACAGTTCACTCTTATACAAATGACCAACAAATCCTTGATAAGAGTCATAAAGATTTAAGAAGAGCAAGAGCGGCAGGGGAATCTATAGTGCCAACTACAACTGGAGCTGCAAAAGCGGTTGCAAAGGTATTACCTCAATTAAAGGGTAGATTAGATGGATTTGCATTAAGAGTTCCAACAGCTGCTGTATCTATAACAGATTTAGTATGCGAAGTTGAAAAAGAAACTACCGTAGAAGAAATAAATAGAGTAATTAAAGAAGCATCTGAAAATGAACTTAAGGGAATATTAGGTTTATGTGAATTACCATTAGTATCTGTAGACTTTAAAGGAGATAGTAGATCTTCTATAGTAGATGGATTATCAACTATGGTAAATGGAAACATGATTAAAGTAGCATCTTGGTATGATAATGAGTGGGGATATTCAGCAAGAGTTGTTGATTTAGCTAACTACGTTGCACAGATGTTAAAGGAAGAAAAAGTTACTAAAATAGCTTAAGGTGTTAAGGGTTTTAAGTAACAATATAAATTAATTTAGCCAACTATTATAAAATACCAATATATTTAATTTAGAGTCAAGAGATTATTTTGTAAAAGAAATAGTCTCTTGATTCTTTTTATAGTATAATTAGACCTTGAGTTGAATTATAAATTTGAACTATATTTGAGTAGGTGATTAAATGTTAGAAAATAGATTTTTACCAATTTGTAAAGATGATATGTTAGAAAGACAATGGGAACAGTTAGATTTTATAATAGTAACAGGAGATGCATACATAGACCATCATAGCTTTGGTACTGCTATAATTTCTAGAGTTCTTGAAGATGCAGGATTTAAAGTAGGAATAATTCCTCAACCTGATTGGCATAACACTGAAGATTTTATGAAATTAGGAAGACCTAGATTAGGATTTTTAGTTAATGGTGGTAACATGGATTCCATGGTAAATCATTACACTGTAGCTAAAAGAGTTAGAGAAAAGGATCTTTATTCTCCAGGTGGGAAAATAGGTTTAAGACCAGATCGAGCTACTATTGTATACTGTAATAAAATTAGAGAAGCATATAAGAATATTCCGGTTATAATTGGTGGAGTAGAGGCTAGTCTTAGGAGATTTGCCCATTATGATTACTGGAGTGATAAGGTAAGAAAATCAATGTTAGTAGATAGTGGAGCTGATTTACTTATATATGGAATGAGTGAAAAGCAAATAGTAGAAGTGGCAAATTGTTTAAATGATGGATTAGAAGTTCAGTATATAAGACATGTGCCTGGAACATGCTATATGATAGATGACTTAGAATATGTAAGCGGGTATATTGAGATACCGTCCTATAAAGCTGTATCTATAGATAAGATGGAGTATGCCAAAGCATTTAAGGTTCAATATGAAGAACAAGATCCAGTAAGAGGAAAGGCTCTAGTACAAAAGCATGCCAATAGATATGTGGTACAAAATAGACCAGAGATGCCACTAACTAGGGAAGAGTTAGACCATGTTTATGGATTATCTTACACAAAAAATTATCATCCTTGTTATGAAGAAGCAGGTGGAATAGCTGCTATAGAAGAGGTTAAATTTAGTATAGTTAGTTCTAGAGGTTGCTTTGGAAATTGTTCTTTTTGTGCTATAACTTTCCATCAAGGAAGAATAGTTCAGAGTAGAAGCGAAGATTCTATTTTACAAGAAGTTGTAGAAATAACAAATTTACCTGATTTTAAAGGATATATTCATGATGTGGGAGGTCCTACTGCAAACTTTAGACGCCCTGCATGCAAAACTCAGCTTAAGCATGGTGCATGTAAGCATAAGCAATGTTTATATCCAAAACCATGTAAAAATATAGATGCAGATCATACTGAGTATTTAGAACTACTAAGAAAGGTAAGAGCTACTCCTAAGGTGAAGAAGGCATTTGTACGCTCAGGGTTACGTTATGATTATATAATGGCAGATAAAAATGATACCTTCTTTAAAGAACTTGTAGAACATCATGTAAGTGGACAATTAAAGGTAGCTCCAGAGCATGTTTGTGCTGATGTTTTAAAGTATATGGGAAAACCATCTGGGAAGACCTATGATAGATTTGTAGATAAGTTTTATAATCTTACTGAGCAAGTTGGAAAGAAACAATATATTATACCTTACTTAATGTCTAGTCATCCAGGGAGTACATTAGCATCAGCTATAGAGTTAGCAGAATATCTAAGAGATATTAATTATCAGCCAGAGCAAGTTCAGGATTTTTATCCAACACCTGGAACTTTATCTACAGCTATGTTTTATACAGGGGTAGATCCATTAACTATGAAAGAGATATATGTACCTAAGAGCAAGAGGGAAAAAGCAATGCAAAGAGCTCTTCTTCAATATAGAAACCCTAAAAAGTATGATATAGTATATGAAGCTTTAGTGGAAGCTGGAAGAGAAGATTTAATAGGAAATGGACCGAAGTGTTTAATAAGGCCTAAAACACAAGGAAAAAATCTTAACCATGGTGGAAATTACAGTAGGCATAAAAAGGTTGGTAAAGAACATAGTAATAGTAAAACAGTTTTACCTAGAGGTAGTCATGGAAGAACTTCTTTAGAAAGAAAAAAGGGTAAAAACACTTCTACTAATAAGAGAAAATCTATGAAGAAAACTCGTCAGTAGTTAGGGAAAAGAAATAAGAAATAAGAAATAAGAAATAAGAAATAATTAAATCAAAATTTATTGTAAATATAAAATAAAAGTAATAATGATAGTAGATTTTCATTATTACTTTTATTTTTGATTAAAAAAATTTCATTATTGACAAAATAGTACGATGGTAGTACTATTTATTTAAAGATATAGTACGAAATTCGTACTAATTAAATTTTACGTTTAGCAAACAATAATATAGGTTGTAATCTATTGATTTAATAATTGAATTATGATGATTGTAGGATATAAGAAGATTTTAAAGGAGTAGGTGTAATGGAGGATAATGACAAGTTAATTGAAGAATTTTCGAATTTATGGAAAATGTTTTTGTCTTTTTCAAATCAACATAGGACTATGGAGGAATTTCCTAGGATAGAAAGACTTAATACTATGGAAATTAGTATTATAAGAATTGTCTATGATAGGGATGATATAATTTTAAAGGAAATTTGTAATATGTTAGACATACCTAAAAGTACTTTAACCAGTGCTATAGATAGGCTAGAAAGACTTAATTATGTGAATAGAACTATTAGTAAGAGAGACAGAAGATCCTATGGATTACAACTTACAGATGAAGGCAAGGAAGTGAAGAATGAACATATAGCTTTTGAAAGAAAATTGTATGGATATGTTTTAAATGCCTTAGACACAAATGGTGAAAGAGAAGAATTTTTAAAGCTATTTAGAAAGATAGTTAATAATATTTAAGTTTTATGAAGGGAGAAATGCTACTTAATTAGATATAAAATTGGAGTAGCAGGTGATGTTATGGAGACAGAAAAATTAACAATAAGAGTTCAACAAAGTTTAAATGATGCCTATGAGGAAGCAGTAAGAAATAATCATCAACAAGTAGATATTATTCATTTATTCTCTGCACTTCTAAATCAAAGAGATGGATTAATACCTAATGTCCTTGAAAAAATGGGTGTGGATGTTGAAGGAATTAAAAGAAAAGTAAATTTAGAGCTAGAGAAAATGCCTAAAGTATTAGGAGAAGGAGCTCGTTCATCTGGAGTTACTGCCACTAGAAGAATCAATGAAGTTTTAGTTAAGGCTCAAGATATATCAGAGAAATTTCATGATTCCTATATAAGTGTAGAACACATAATGATGGCTATCATGGAGGTTGATGCAAAAGGTATATCAGGGAAAATACTTAAGGAATATGGCATAGATAAAGAAAAATTTATGGAAGTGTTATCTCAGGTTAGGGGAAATCAAAGGGTAGATACTAATGATCCAGAGGGAACTTATGATGCTCTTGCTAAGTATGGAACGAATTTAATTGACCTTGCTAAGGAACATAAATTAGATCCTGTAATAGGAAGAGATGAAGAGATAAGACGTGTAATTAGAATTTTATCAAGAAGAACTAAAAACAATCCAGTGCTTATTGGTGAGCCTGGAGTAGGTAAGACTGCCATAGTTGAAGGTTTGGCAGAAAGAATTGTACGTGGAGATGTACCAGAAGGATTAAAAGACAGGATGATTTTTTCTTTAGATATGGGAGCTTTAATTGCAGGAGCTAAGTATAGAGGTGAATTTGAAGAAAGACTTAAAGCTGTACTAAAGGAAGTTAAGAGTTCTGATGGGAAGATAATATTATTTATAGATGAAATTCATACTATTGTAGGTGCTGGAAAAGCTGATGGAGCTATGGATGCAGGAAATCTTATAAAGCCTATGCTAGCAAGAGGAGAATTACATTGTATTGGAGCTACTACTTTTGATGAATATAGACAATATATAGAAAAAGATAAAGCATTAGAGAGAAGATTTCAACCAGTTATTGCAGAAGAGCCTACAGTACAAGATACAATTTCAATATTAAGAGGACTTAAGGAAAGATTTGAAATACACCATGGAGTTAGAATTCATGATTCAGCTATAGTAACAGCAGCCAAATTATCTAATAGGTATATTCAAGATAGGTTTTTACCAGACAAAGCCATAGATTTAATTGATGAAGCTGGGGCTATGATAAGAAGTGAAATAGATTCTCTTCCTACAGAACTTGATATGGTTAGAAGAAAGCTATTTACATTAGAAACTGAAAGAGAAGCTCTGATTAAAGAAAGTGATGAAGCATCTCAAAAGAGACTTGAACAACTTCAAAAGGAGTTAGCAGAATTAAAAGAAAAAAATGATGAAATGACTGCTAAATATGAACAAGAAAAAAGCAAGATTCTTGAAGTTAGAACTTTGAAAGAGCAATTGGATGAAGCTAGAGGTAAGGTTGAAAGGTATGAGAGAGAATATGATTTAAATAGTGCTGCAGAACTAAAATATGGGGTTATACCACGTCTTGAAGAAGAAATAAAGGAAAAAGAAGAAAGCATGCACAATAATTATGAAACAGCCCTTCTCAAAGAAGAGGTTACAGAAGAAGAAATTTCTCAAATTGTATCTAAGTGGACTGGAATTCCAGTAACACGATTAGTAGAAGGGGAAAGAGAAAAACTATTAAGATTAGAGGAGGAACTTAGCAATAGGGTAATAGGTCAAGATGAAGCAGTAACAGCTGTTGCTAATGCCGTAATTAGGGCTAGAGCAGGGATGAAAGATGAAAATAAGCCTATTGGTTCATTCATTTTCCTAGGGCCTACAGGGGTAGGTAAAACAGAACTGGCTAAAACTTTAGCGAGAAATTTATTTGATAGTGAAGAAAATATTATAAGAATTGATATGTCAGAGTACATGGAAAAATATTCAGTATCAAGACTTATAGGAGCGCCTCCAGGATATGTAGGTTATGAAGAAGGGGGACAATTAACTGAAGCGGTAAGAAGAAATCCATATTCAGTAGTTTTATTTGATGAGATAGAAAAGGCTCATGAAGATGTATTTAACGTATTTCTACAAATATTAGATGATGGAAGACTCACTGATAATAAGGGCAAAACTATAGACTTTAAAAATACTATAATAATTATGACTTCTAATATAGGTAGTAGTCATCTACTAGAGGATAGTGGTGTGATTACTGAAAAAACTAAAGCTTTAGTAATGAGTGAAATGAAGAGTAGGTTCAAGCCAGAATTTTTAAACCGTGTAGATGACATTATAATGTTTAAACCACTAAATATTGAAGGTATAAAGAAAATTATAGATATATTTATTGACCATGTTAGAAGAAGATTATATGATAAAAATATAGGTTTAGAAATTACTGACGTAGCTAAGGAGATTTTAGCAACAGAAGGCTATGATCCAGTTTATGGGGCAAGACCACTAAAAAGATATATTGGAAATGTTTTAGAAACCATGATTGCAAAAAAAATTATAGCTGGGGAAGTTTACGATGGATGTAATATTTTAGTAGATGGTAAGGGTGAACAAATAGTATTTGAAATAAGTAATAAAGGGATTACTACTGTATAAATAAAGATAAAATAAAATATTTATATAATTACTTGCATTATACGTAAAGTGTATGTTATACTGAGTAAGTGGTTAAACACAAATAAAATTGAAATAAAGATTTAACATATATAATAATTTTCTTCAATTCGAGGATTTGTTAATAATAGGTGGATCTTTAAAATGGAGGAATTGTAAATGGCAGATAGAACATTAACATGCAGAGATTGCGGAAACGAATTCGTATTCACAGAGGGAGAGCAAGCTTTCTACGCTGAAAAAGGATTCGAAAATGAGCCAACTAGATGTGCTGATTGCAGAAGAGCAAGAAAAGCAGAAAGAAATAGAAGATAATTAATATTTAATATTTCAATGAAAGCTATAAGAAGTGATTCTTATAGCTTTTATTTTTGAGCTATATAGAATTAACTATTTATATAAAAAGTATTAATGTATAAAATTTTAAAAATAAGTAGAAATATATATATAAATCTAATATGATGTAAAATAGGAATAATGATTAGATATTAATTAGATACAAGGAGATAGTTATGGAAAGTGGATTTAAAAAATATAATTTAAGTGAAAACATATTACAGGCTCTAAACAATCTAGGGTTTGAAAATCCTTCTGAAGTTCAAGATAAAACAATTCCAAGTCTTTTGGATGGAGAAGATATTATAGTAAAATCACAAACTGGAAGTGGGAAAACAGCGAGCTTTGGAGTTCCTATTTGTAATGAAGTTAGGGTAGAAGAGGGAAAAATAACAGCATTAGTTCTAGTTCCCACAAGAGAACTTGCATTACAGGTTAAAGATGATATATCCAATATAGGGAGAATAAAAAAAGTTAGATGTGCTGCTGTTTTTGGAAAGCAGCCTTTTAATGAGCAGGTTAGAGAACTTAAGCAGAGGGTACATATAGTAATAGGAACACCTGGGAGGATAAGTGACCATATGAATAAAGGAAACTTAAACTTTAAGGATTTAACATATGTAATCATTGATGAAGCAGATAAAATGCTAAATATGGGTTTTATAGATCAGATAAGTGATATACTAGATAGACTACCGAAAAAAAGGACAACAGCTCTATTTTCTGCAACAATACCAGAAAGTATCGAGGAGCTATGCACTAATTATATGATAAACCCTAGATTTTTAGAAATAGAATCCAAGATATTTAATCGCGATAAAATAAAAGAATCATATTTAAATGTTGAACATAAAGATAAGTTTAAAGCCTTATGGAAGAACTTATATGCATGCACACCGGATGCAGCTATAATATTTTGTAATACCAAAGATAAAGTTAAAAAAGTGTATGAAGAATTAAAGTCAGAGGGAATTTCAGTAGAACAACTACATGGAGATATGGAACAAAAAATAAGGATTGAAACTATGGAAAGGTTCAAGAATGAGGATTTTAAAGTACTGGTTGCTACGGATATTGCAGCAAGAGGGATTCATGTAGATAATATAACTCATGTATTTAATTATGAAGTTCCAATGGAAAGGGAAAGTTATGTTCATAGAATAGGTAGAACGGGAAGAGCAGGACGGGAAGGAACAGCTATAACTTTAGTTTCTGAATATGAAAAGAAGTATTTGACTTCTATAGAAGAATACTTAGGGTATAGTATTAAAAAGGGGAATTTCCCAAGTGATTTAGAGATTAAAGAAGGTAAGAGTGTATTTAAGGAGAGTCAGAAAGAACTTAAAGTAGGACAGAGAAATAAAAAGAAAGTAATTCATAAAGATATCTTAAAAGTATACATTGGAGCTGGTAAAAAAAAGAAAATAAGGAATATAGATATAGTGGGAGCTCTTAGTAATCTTCCAGATTTGAATGGAGACGATATTGGTATAATAGATATACAAGATAATATTTCTTATGTAGATATACTGAATAATAAAGGTGAGAACTTCTTAAAAAAATATGGAGAGATAATTATTAAAGGTAAAAAAGTTAAAGTGCAAAAATCTAGGAAATAAAATTAAAATATATATTGAATTATTATTATCGCCATGATATACTAAAAGAGTAGTAAATACAAAAATATATTATAAAGATTTAAGATTAATAACACTTTTCTCCAGTTTTAGAGAATCAGTTAGTTAAAAGTAAATCTTTAAAAATGGAGGAATGAAAAATGGCAGATAGAACATTAACATGTAAAGATTGCGGAAATGAATTCATATTCACAGAAGGAGAGCAAGCTTTCTACGCTGAAAAAGGATTCGAAAATGACCCAGTAAGATGTGCTGATTGCAGAAGAGCAAGAAAATCAGAAAGAAATAGAAGATAGTAATATTTAATATTTCAATAGAAGCTATAAGAATTAATCTTATAGCTTTATTTTTATATAAAATTATAATAATTTATTAAAATATAAGGATTGATTTTATATATAGTATATGAGTTATTTAAAAATAAAATAATCCTATAATTGGTATAAAAATGGATATAAGTATTCAAAAAATACTTGAAATTTAACTAGCAAAGTGATAAACTGAAACCATAAAATAAAAAGATTCACATCTATTATAACTTTCTCCGTTTTTAGGGAATTGGTTAATTGAATGTAAATCTTTAAAAATGGAGGAATTAAAATGGCAGATAAAACAATATTATGCAAAGACTGTGGTAAAGAATTTATATTTACAGAGGGAGAGCAAGCTTTCTACGCTGAAAAAGGATTCGAAAATGAGCCAGTAAGATGCCCAGATTGCAGAAGAGCAAGAAAAGCAGAAAGAAATAGAAGATAATAATCTATTTTCTATAGAACTACAGACTAAGGTCTTGTAGTTCTTTTTTTAGTTAAAGGACTATTCTAAGGCA
>NZ_DLCT01000003.1:703701-775944 GCF_002480755.1 Clostridium sp. UBA7791
TGCCTTAGAATAGTCCTTTATTATATTAAAATATAAATTAAACTGCTAGGTGTAGTAGATTTACGGATAATGTAAAGTATAGAGTTAGTGCAACCGCATCTACTATAGTTGTGATTAATGGGCTTGCCATAATAGCAGGATCTAATTTTAATTTTTTTGCTAAGATGGGTAGTATACCACCTACTATTTTAGCTACAACAACAGTACAGAATAAGCTTATACATACAGTGAAAGAAATTAAAAGGTTAATTTTTTCAAAATAATATATTCTTATAAAATTTACTATGGCAAGAACGGAACCTGTAATGATACTAACTCTTAGTTCTTTAAATATAACTTTAAATCCATCAGATAATTTTATATCTCCTAAGGCAAGACCTCTTATGATAAGAGTTGAAGATTGAGATCCGGCATTGCCGCCTGTATCCATTAACATTGGAATGAAGGAAGCAAGAATAACTACTGAGGATAGGACATCTTCGAATTTTCTTATAATGTTTCCTGTAAAAGTTGCTGAAATCATTAATACAAGAAGCCAAACTATTCTATGCTTAGAAAGAGTCCAAACACTGGTCTTTAAGTATTCTTCTTCATTTGGCTCCATAGCGGCCATTTTTTGGAAGTCTTCTGTGTTTTCTTGGTCTATAATATCTACTATATCATCTATGGTGATTATTCCAACTAATTTTTTTTCATTATCAGTAACTGGGATAGATAACAAGTCATACTTTTTAAATAGTTGAGCTACATTCTCTTGATCATCTAAAGTATTAACATGTATAAATTCAGTTTTCATTAAATTTTCTATTAGCATATTTTCATCACTTAAAATAAGTTTTCTTAAAGAAACAATACCTTCTAGCTCTCTGTTATCGCCTAAAACATAGCAAGTGTGAATAGTTTCCTTATCTATGCCTGTTTTCTTTATATGAGCAATAGCTTCATTTACAGACATATGCTTTTTTAAATCAGCAAATTCTATAGTCATTATACTTCCAGCTGAACTTTCAGGATATTTTAAGAATTGATTTATAATCTTACGAGTATTTTCATCTGTATTTTTTAAAACTTTTTTAACCACATTAGCAGGTAGTTCTTCTAGAAAGTCTATAGTATCATCAATGAATAAATCATCTATAATATTTGAAATTTCACTATCGGTAATAGAGTCAATTATAAATAGTCTTTCCTCGTGGTCTAGATAAGAAAATACATGTGCAGCTTTGTCTTTAGGAAGTACTCTAAAAATTTTAACTACAGATTCTTTATCCATTTCACCTAATAAAGTAGCTATATCTACTACATTCTTTTTTTCAAGAGTTTTTCTTGCATCAATGAATTTTTTTTCATTGATTAGTTTTATTGTGTTTTCCATTGTTACCCCTCCTATTAATTCAATACATTATGAACGTTCAAAATAAGTATTGACTAAAATTGAAAAATTATAATTTCTAGGTTGTAGTGGGTAAAAAACAATGAAGACATAAAAAAGCATTAAACCTCATGTTTAATGCCTTGATAAATAACTATGTAATATTTCTATCTGTTTATGGACATAAAATTCTTAATGATAGATTTAACTTTGAAAAAGTTAAAGTAAAATTAAATTATGCCATAAAGAGGGTAAGAAGTTACATAGAGTTTTATTTTTGGATTAAACAATAAACTTATTAAATCTTCATTGTCAATATTACTACTACCATCGTCCATGCTTCTTACACCTCCTAAAGTTTATCAAATAAAAAAACCTCCGTAAACTAAAACGCAGGCAAATACTAATAATAGTATGTCTCGTTCAAGTTTTAGCTCTGCAAGGCAATGAAATTGCGTTAGATTAAGCCTTCTTTGTTCGGCAAAATCTGCTAACCAGTTAAGAGTGTTTCCACTCTTTTACGGTAGCAACCCGTATCCTTGTAGTAACCTCACCTACCGAGGTATATAAAATTTTCCACTAAATAATTATATTACTTTATTTAAAATAAGTCAACAGTAAAAGGTGAATTTTTTTAAATCATTTCATTTGATAAAATATAGGACTATTTATTTTAAAAGAAATAGTCCTATATTATGTATTATTGCATTTTTAGTTCTCAACGTGTAATAAGAATTTACTTGAAACCTTTATTCCAATAGCACCTAAAGGTGCAGTTATTAAAATGGATAATACAGATATTGCTAGAATAAAATCTCCAGAAACAACACCTAGAGACAGAGGCAAGGCCCCCATGGCTGCTTGAACTGTAGCTTTAGGTATATAGGAGATGACACAGAAAATCCTTTCCTTTACGTTTAAATTAGTACCTATAAGTGAAATTATAACTCCAATACTTCTACCTACTAGTCCTATAAAAATAATTATTATACCTATTGCGCCTGAGGTGAATGCTACAGATATGTTTACTTGAGCGCCCACTAAAACAAAGAGTAGAATTTCTGCAAATATCCATAATGTATTAAGTCCTTGAGAAAGGGGAGCAGCAACATTAGGAAGTTTCTCAGTAAGAACAAAGCCAATAGTCATAACACCTAAAAGGCTTGCAATTAATAATTTATCTTTAAAGATAGTTTCTAAGGTAGTTAAAAGTATAGAAATAGCTAGCACAATTAGTATCTTTTTTACATCATTAATACTACACTTTTTAAATAAATATATAATTACAAAGCCTAATATTAATCCTAGTACTATTCCTAATATTATGGAAAGTGGTATTTGTAAAAGTTGGGAAGCGATATTAACGTTCTTACCAGAATATAAGGCAAGAAAGCTAGTTAATATTGTAATTGCAAATACATCATCAATAGAAGCACCAGCTAATATTAAAGTAGGGATGCTCTTATTAGTGCCAATTTTTTTATCTATAAGGCTAATCATTTGAGGTACAACTACAGCAGGAGATACGGCAGCAATTATAAATCCAAGGATTCCTCCCTGGATAAAGGTGAATCCTAGTAATTTAGTAGAAATAAAGGCTATAAAAAAACCTTCTAATATTCCAGGTATACAACTCATTTTTATTGCAGGTTTTCCAATTTTCTTTAAATCGGACGTTTTTATACCCATCCCAGCTCTTAATAAGATAACAATAAGTGCTATTTTACGCAAATCAGAAGAGATATTTAGTAAATCTCCATGAACCAAATTAAATCCATAGGGACCTATAGTGATTCCTAAAATTAACATACCTAAAAGTCCAGGAAGTTTAATTTTTTCAAATATAAAGTTAGAAACAATAGCAAGTAATATAATAATTGCTATACTTGTAGCCATAAAATAGCCCTCCTTTTAAATTAAAGCTTTACAATGCCAAGATTAAGACCATAAATTATTAACACAAAATATTGAAAGAATTTATTTGGTGTTAATAATTTAGTTATTTTACACATAAAAATCTCCTACAGACATACTCATAGCGTTGTCTGTAGGAGTCATTAGCAATTGCGATTAAGGTGAACTCCATCACCATAAATTATATTTTGAGTATATCAATGTTTAAAAATAAAATCAATATTTAAAAGTATAAAATTTTATGGGAATTAAAATTTCGATATACGAAATTATTATAGAATTTCATAGAATATTATGATAACATAATAAATATAGAATAAATTTACATATATAAGGAGGAAATATTATGTTATTAGAAAAATTAATCAATGCCTTTGGTGTTAGTGGATATGAAAAAGACATAAGAAGCGTAATAAGAGAAGAGATTAAGGAGTTAGCAGATGAAATTACTGTAGACGCCCTTGGAAATTTAATAGTTTATAAATCAGGAGTTGGAGAAAATAAGAAGAAAATTATGGCCTCTGCTCACATGGATGAGATAGGATTTCAAGTTGTAAAAATAGAAGATAAGGGGAATATTAGAGTTAGAGCATTAGGTGGAATCCCGGTTATTGGTACATCTATGAATAGAGTTAAGTTTAGAAATGGAATAATTGGACTAGTAGCTAGCACAATTAAGGAAAAAGAATTAACCACAGATACTAAAAAATTGTATATCGATATTGGAGCTAGTAGTAAGGAAGAAGCAGAAAAATATCTTAAAGTTGGAGATGTAGCAGCATATGTTGGAGATTATGCAGAGCTTAAGGAAAACAATATAACAGGTAAAGCGCTAGATGATAGAATTGGATGCTATATATTAGTGGAAGCTTTAAAGAAAATCAATAAGCCGTATAATGATTTATACTTTGTATTTTCAACACAAGAAGAAGTTGGTCTTAGAGGAGCTACTGTTGCAGCTAATAGAATTAATCCAGACTTAGGAATAGCTCTAGATGTTACAACTGCGCATGATTTTCCTAATTGCCCAGAAGGTAGCAATAAAGTTGGGGAAGGAACTGCGATTAAGGTTTCAGATGGTTCAGTTATATGCAATGAATATTTAGTAGAAGAGATGGTCAATTGTGCTAAGGAAAATAACATTAAATATCAATTGGATGTTATTGATGGTGGTGGTACAGATGCAGGAGCTATCAATAAATCCAACTTTGGAGTTAGGGCCACAGGTATATCAGTAGCAACTAGATATGTACATGGACCTAATGCGTTACTAAGTATGGATGATACAAATGCATCCATAGATCTTTTAGTGAATTATGTAAATAGAGAATTTAACTTTGACGAAGAATAGAATTAAATATAAAGTTTAATTTACGATAGAATTAAATAAAGAGATGTTTGTTACAAACAATATAAGTATAAGAGGAGGAAAGCATATGTTAAACTTTACACTTTATAATCCAACTAAATTAGTATTTGGAGAAAGTACAATAGAAACTATAGGAGAACATTTAGTTAAGAGTGGAATTAGAAAGGTATTAATAGTATATGGAAAAGGCTCCATAATGAAAAATGGAGTTTATGATACTGTTGTAGAATCTTTAGAGAATAATAACATAGATTATATTAAATTATCAGGAGTTAAGCCTAATCCAGTATTATCAAAGGTTCAAGAAGGCATAAAGTTAGCTAAAGAAAATGAGGTAGATGGAGTTTTAGCTGTAGGTGGAGGAAGTGTAATAGATTCGTCTAAAGCTATAGCTGCGGGAGTATGCTATGAGGGCAATGTATGGGAGTTATTTGAAGGTAAAGGAAGTGTTAAAAAAGCACTACCTCTATTTACTATATTGACTCTATCAGCAACAGGATCTGAGATGAATTCAGGTGGTGTAGTAACTAATGAAGATGAAGGTAAAAAGTGGAGCTTTGGTTCACCTTTATTATATCCTAAAGTATCTATTTTAGATCCTTCAGTTCAAAGATCTCTTCCATCCAATCAAACGGCTAATGGAGCAATAGATGCTATAAGTCACGTATTTGAAGCTTATTATGGTGGAACAGAAAGTACTGATATGCTTGATGAACTTTCAGAAGGTATTATAAGAACTGTAATTACACATACTAGAGAGTTATTAAAAGATAGCAACAATTATAAATCACGAAGTGAACTTGCTTTTGCAGCAACTTTAGCCTTAAATGGATTGAATGGAGTTGGAAGGAAAGGTGATTGGGCATCTCATTCTATAGAACATTCTCTTTCAGTACTTAATGATATTGCCCATGGTTCAGGTCTTGCTATTATAATGCCAGCATGGATGAAATATGTTTATAAAGAAGATGCTAAGAAATTTGCGAAATTTGCATGTCATGTATTTACTATAAATGAAGGTAGTGACGAAGAAAAGGCCCTAAAAGGTATTGAGGCGCTGAGAGATTTCTATAAGGAGATAGGAGCACCTATAACTTTAAAAGAAGTGGGAGTTAAGAGAGAAGAATTAGATTTTATAGCTGATAATGCTGCAATCCTTGCACCTATTGGAACACTTAAACCTTTAAAAAGAGATGATATCTATAATATATTAGAAATTGCTTTTGAATAAGCTTATAAGAATACAATATTATTAACTTAAAGTAAACATCACATTAAATGAATCTTAGTTTATTTAATGTGATGTTTTTTATTTTATATTATAAAATATTTTAAAAGAATTATAAGTATATCAGAAGATAGTTTACAAAATTAAAGTATAATTTAATGTTAATAAATTTAATAATATACTAATTAAAGATATTTTATAAAAATAAAAAGGAATAGTAACGTATTTATAGAATATATAAGAAAAAATGGGGTATATTACTGGAGTTTGGGGGAGTAGATTAATGTTAGAAAGTTATAGGTATGTACAAAATGAAAATATAACGGTTTATTATATTGGAAATGATATGAGATTTGTAGTAGAAGTTAAAGAGGAAATACTTTATGCATATAAAGAATTAGAAAATTATTTTCATTTAATAGATAAAGGATTTTCTATAAGGGCTATTATAGCTATGAACAGAAGAGAATATAATTATATAAGTAAAATGATTTTAAAACTTAGGGGGAATAATGAATCTAAGAAAAGTCAAGTAGCTATTACATCTAAAAATGATCTGTTGATATTATCACCTTTTGCATATGAAGAAGAATCTACTTATACTTATGATGAGTATAAGCTTAAAAAAGTAATTTACAGTCAGGTAGTTCATATATTTCATGAATTTCTATCTTTAAATTCAGAAGTTTCATCTACATGGATAGGACAAGGAATAGCTATGTATTTATCTGGATTATGGAAAGAGGGTGAAGTAAAAAAAGTAATAAATGAAGCTATAAAGAAAGACATGATACCACAATTAAATGAAATTCAAGAAAATGAAAGTCTATATAAGATATGGGCATGGACTATAGTCAAGTATATAGAAGAAAACTATGGTAAGGAAACAATAAATAAAATTATAAGAAACTATGATGTAGATGATATTTTTAATATATTAAAGTGTTCTATTGATGACTTTGAAGTTCAATGGAAAATTTGGTTAAAGGACGAAAATAATCTATCATAGAAAATAAAGACCGTTTCAATTTAGAAACAGTCTTTACTTTTTATGTTCTAATTATTTTCTTTTTTCCCAAGTATATATGTAAGTATAAAACCAATTAAAAAAGTTATAATTGATAGCATTCCTGATAAATTAAAAGTAAAACCAGGATATACTGGAAAGACAGAACCTAAAATTAATCCACAAATAGCAAAATATGCAGGTTGAGGATATTTACTCATAAAGGATTCTATGAGCTTTGTCATAGTCAATATACCGACAAGAACACCCAAACCACCAGGAATAAGTAAAGGAATATTAAAGGTAGAAACTGCATTAGTAAAAGTAGTATATAGTCCAATAATCAAAAGTACTAAAGAACCACTTACCCCTGGAAGAATCATAGTGGCAGCTGCAATGAATCCTGCTAGGAATAGGGATATAAAAGATTTTACACTTAAACTAGTCATAGCTATAGTGCTAACTTCTACATCACTAAATATAGACATAATTACCATTAATGTGAAAGTTAAGAGAAACCAAAGATAATTTATTTTTTTTACTTTTCCCTTTGTTGCTCTTTTATATAGCATAGGAAATGAACCTAAAATCAATCCTATAAAAAAGAAATTGGTTGGCTCAGGGTGATTTGTTAATAGATTTGTAATTAATTTACTAAATAGTATTATACCTAAGCCTGCACCTATAGCTATTTCACCAAGAAAGAAAATATTTTTTTTCCAATCTTTAAAAAAGCTATTTACAGCAGATATAAGTTTATCATAAATACCTAGAACTACCGCCATAGTTCCTCCGCTAACACCAGGAATAACATTGGAGACACCAATAACCATTCCTTTTAAAATAACAAATATATTTTCCATACTTTATCTCCTCATATAATTAAATTTGTAGTTAATTTAAACTAAGGTTATAAATAACTACTCTAATTATATTGAGAACTCTTTTAATTTGCAAATTAATTATTTAAAAGTTAATAATATATTTATTTTTTGTTAATTTTAGGTTATTCGTGTTATAATGCAGATATGATGGATTATTTAAATTTTAATATTATTAAATCAACATAAAAACAAGCTTTATAAAGGAGCAAATCATATGTGGGATAGGTTTAGAATAGATAAAAAGTTAGATATAGATAGAAAGTATATAAATATTGGAGTTGTAGCTGTTATTGCTGGAATTGCCTTATTTATAGGCTATGAAATAGTAAGTAGAAGTGGTACTTTTATTAATATAATTAAAAATGCAATATTAGGATTTTTAAGTGTAATAAGACCCATAATAATAGGAGCTATAATTTCATATTTATTATTTCCTTTAGTAAGACGTATTGAAATCTTTATTAAGAAATGTGTTAGTGTAAAGGAAAATAATAAATTTAATTGGATATATAGAATTATAAGTATCGTATTAGTTTTTTTTATAATAATACTATCAGTAGTATTAATATTTAATTTTATAATTCCACCTCTTTTAGAGAATGCAAAATCATTAATAAATAATATTCCACAATATGAGAGTGTAGTAAGGAATGGAATAAATAACTTGAATTCGTATTTTGCTACTTTAGATATAAATTATCAGCAAATTAGTACTTATATTGATAAGGTAACAGCAGCATTTGCAGTTATTGGTCAAGAGATAGTTAATATAATTACAAATAGCATTTATGGATTTGGTTCATTTATGATAGATTTTGTTTTAAGTATAATATTTACATTTTATTTCTTAAAAGATAAAGAGATGTTATTTAAAACTATTAGGAGATTTGGGAGAGCTTTTATACCAGGAAAGTTAGGAACAGTACTTAAGCAATTTATTATAGATTTAGATGAAGTTGTAGGAGGATTTGTAAGAGGAGTTTTACTTGATGCCCTTATTGTAGGTATAGTTTCATCTATACTTATGTTAATGATTCATCATCCATTTGCTGTACTTGTTGGAGTAATTGCAGGTATAAGCAATGTAATTCCTTATATAGGACCCGCTATAGGAGCAGTAGTAGCATTTATATTGGGGATGTTTTCTAGTATTACACTTGGAATTTGGGGATTCATACTTTTAATTATATATCAACAAATTGATGGTAATATTATACAACCTAAGGTGGTAGGTGGTAGTGTAGGACTTCCAGCTGTTTGGACTTTAATTGCTTTAACCATTGGAGGAGGGTACGCAGGAGCTATTGGAATGATAGTGGCAGTACCTATTGCAGCTATACTAAGTGTATATGTTCACAGAATTTATAAAAAAAAGTCAATTATATAGTATAATAAAACTGATTTAGTTATGAATATAAGGGTAGGTACTGTAAATAGAAGCAAAAGAGAGGATAATAAGTATGGGAAAAATTTCAGCAGAAGAATTAAGGAGAAAAATGGATGGCAATGAGAAATTAGTTATACTAGATTTAAGAGATGAACAGGCTTACAGAGAAGGACATATAGAAGGGGCCATATTGATTTCTTTAAGTGATATTTCTCATGACATTGAAGATATAGTTCAGAATAAAGATGAAACTGTATGTGTATATTGCTATAGCGGCAATAAAAGTGCTAGAGCTGCAATGATGCTAGAATACTTAGATTATTCTAATGTGTGTGATTTAGGTGGTATTACAAATTGGAGTTATGATCTTAAAAAATAGCTTCAATTTATTTAAAGTAGCTAGTAAGTAAATAAAAATAATAATAATATAAAGGTGTATGAGAGCAATCTCTACACCTTTATATTATTTATAATTATTTTACCGAAATCTTCACTTTTCATCTTTATATTTTCTACATAAAAAATCGTTTTAGGATCATTAGCTATGGCACGAATAGAGAAATAAGGTGGAAGCCTAAATCCTTTATTTATATTAAGAGCACCTATTAATTGTTTAGCAATAGAATCACTACCAGAATTTCCAGATACTATTACAGCAAAGATGGATTTATTATAAAAGTTACATCTTCTATATAGTGCTGTAAGACGGTTTATTACAGCTGTTAAATTAGCTGCTATAGCATCGTTATAGTTAGGGCATAGCCAAATTACTGCATCACTTTCTTCAATGGCGGGAAGAACATTTTCTGTCATAATACCTCCATAGAAACAACCTTTTTTCTTTCCATAATGAAGACAAAGTTTATAAGGACATCCTATACAATCTAGCACTTCTCCTCTTTCAATTTGTATTTCATTAATTTGAAAATAATTAATATGATCAGATACTAGGTGCCATAGGTCTAAGGTATTAGATGATTTATGTGGACTAGAGTATATAACAGAAATCTTTCCACTTTGAAGAGTCTTAGGATTATCCTTTACAAGGCGATTGACTAGTTTCCTACAGAGATCATAACAAATATCATTCAATGACATATCCATAGTCTTTTGCCACGTTAAAAAATTTTTTAAAGAACTAGTGGCTTCTACTAGAGGATGGCCTATAAAAGCACATCCCATATTATTAGCAATATATACAATATCTTGAGCAAAACGTTTTGTACCATGGTCATCAATACTATATATAAGAATAGCACCGGTAGATCCAAGTAAGGTGTCTTTACCTTTCTCTAGAAGTTTTGATAGAAGGTTAATCATAGGGATATCAAAACCAACATCCTCAACCTGAGCTACAAAAAGTAATTTTTTATAGGATAAATCAGGAAGATTACATACATCATCTATTATTACATGATGTATATTTTTAAGTGAATGAGACACCATAGTATTCAATATAGGAGATGTATTTTTATTTGGTAATATCACATATAAAGTTTCTATTATTATCCCTCCTAACAAAGTATTATTAATAACATTTTTGTTATAAAAAATATTAGATATATAAACAGTTTATTCTTATTATTTTTTATTATACAATTCATTTAAAAGATTATAGGTATTTTTTAATCTATTCATTAATTCTAAAGGTAAATCTAATGTTTCGTTTTCTGTACATCCATTTAGAAATTTATTTTTGCACCCCATATAGGTACCACCAATAAAGTTTGAAGAATAGTGGAAGTTACCTTTAATTGTATCAAGGATGCTGAGAGCACCAGAAGATAGGGCTGGAGCTATATATGGTTTAAATCCGGTAGCACGAACTTCCAAATTTGCAGTTTTAGCCTTTTCAGTAAGAAAATCCGAGGCAGACTCATTGAAGTTTTCAATACTATTAGCAATTATTAATCCTTCACCATGGGGACCAAAAGCTCTACCTTCTTGTAAATAATTCGCAGTATCTTCCCTTAAACTACTATAATAAGCTGCTCTACCATTCATAACCCCCAATCCATATCCGCGAATCTGCTCTGGAGCAAGACCTTGAAAATCAAGGGTATTATCCTTATTTTTATTGCTATCAATAAAAAGAGATTTGCATAATAAATCTACAGGATCAGATACTACTGCAAAGATTCCTTTGAATTTTGCATCTCTTGCCATTTGTCCATATACTTTAAGGATTTTTCTGTTACCATCAAACTGAACAAGTCTTACATCTTTTTCTTCTTTTCCTATAGGAGGAATACCTACAGATACACAAAATACAAACATATCACAGTTGAACAAATCTTCTTCCCTTAAGGGAAGAATTTGTAGATTGTTTTCTTTACCATCGCAAGATAAAATTTGAGATAATTCAAGGTTAAGTCGATTCACTTTTTTAAAATCCTTATCATAAATACCTAAACTAGATATTACATCATTACCTAGAAGTTTAAGGCCGGTTAAAAGAGTTGCACCTACATCTCCTAAACCAACTACATTTACTTTCCACTTTAGAGGGGTAGAATAGACTATCACATCTAGAAAGTTTGGATAATTAGTATTTAAGGAAATAACTCTTTTTTCATTAATGGCATTTTTAAGCCAGATAGGTATTGTTTTATTTATTTTATAAGAGGAGTTAAGTATACTTAAATCCTCTTTTTCTAAAAACAAAAGATTTTCAGTAGAGACTATAAAGGATCTTCTAGAATTTTCACAATTTATAGAAGTTAAAGCAAAGATCTTACCAGTATAGTTTTTACAGAAATTTTCATCTGTAGAGATAAAGTCATCTCGTGTTATAAATTCATTAGTTATAATTAAATTATTATTAAATATATAGTAAAACATGTATAGTTCTCCTTTTATAGCATATTTTCAAGTCTGGTAAGTAGTTCTAAATCCTTTTCAACTAGGGCTGATGGAGTAGATGATAAATCATATTCAATTCCTTTTCCAATATCTGGACTTCGAGGAGTAGTTATAACTTCGCCTAGTGATGAAAGGGTTAGATTTCTCCCATATATGTTATGATATTCTCTTTCAAGTATTTTTAGTATTTCTATAGAATTTTCAAGACAAACCTTAGAAAAATTATAAACATTTTCGTGGGAAGTATTTTTTATAAATACTGGGTAAGTGTATGGTAATATACTATTAATTGATGGAATTAAGTTTCGTTTAGGAAATTCTCCTCTCCATATAGCATCTCCACCTAAAAATGGATATAAAGAATTCTCATTAAACCAAATTTTGAGTCTAGGTATGAAGTATACGCTAGAAACTTGCCTATTTTGCATATCCATTAAATCTTTTCCTCTACCAGAGAGAATACCACAGTGGATTTTTTTTACATTAATTTCTTGATTAATTAGTATAGGGTCTAAGGCTCTCATTCTATACCCCTTATGGAGAATGTTATCTACTAAAAAAATTGGTCGATTAAAGGACTTTATCATTTTCATCTGGTTATTTAAAGATAGGTAATAGGGAGATTCGCCTATAAAGAAGTTCTTCATATCACCATAATAATATTTTTCTGTATGAAGGGATTTGGTAACAGTATTTGGTACTAAATCTCTATCTAAAATATCACCATAAGGTACACACATAGCTTCACCATATTCCTTAGATGCTTTTACATAAGTAGAAATACTATTTTCATCACAAATATTTCTTATCATTTTTTGATGAAGTACTTCACTATTAAAGCAAAGTAAAAGTTCATTAGGATATAATTTTGAAAGAGCACCTTGCAATAATTTTCTTCTATAATTAATTACATTCTTAATTTTAGAGTTACTTCTAAAAGGTTCTTTTAAAATATTTTCTACATCTAAGTTCAAAATACATGGACTAGTCATATTAACTGCTAATACAGGAGACTCCTTATTTTCAGAGCCAATATTTACAAAACCTTGGGATAGCATTATTTCTACTAAGGTTGAGCTAGATAATGAACTATGGCATGGATTAAAAACAGCGTATTCATAATCTTTAGAAATAGCATAAGCTAAAGCCTCAGTTAAAATAATTTGCTCAAGAAATTTATATTTTTCTCTATCAGTAACATAAATTCCATCTATAAATATCATTCTTCCTGTAGATAGGGAACGAAGTGCTCTAGAAATATTCTCATCTTTAACTTCATCGTAAAGATTATTTGAACGAACCCAATGCATTGCGGCAATAGCTAGAATTTTACTTTTTTTAGAATCTTTAATCATTACTAGTTTAGGAGCTTCCTTATCTTTAAGTTCTGATAAGATAGATTTCATTTCATTACTAAGGTTTAAATGAGAAAATAATTTTAATATTATATTATCAGTAACTTCATCAACAAATTCAAAATCTAAGTGACTTTCATTTAGAGATAGCTTATCTAGGGGTTCTCGTTGGTAAAAACCATTTTCATTAATATATTGAGAAACTAAAGGATCTACTAAGGTTGAAATATCTCTATTTCTATCTATATAGTTTCTGATTTGACTAGAGCTTATGGTAGAGTATTTAGCTGGAAGTTTTAATACTTCTACAGTGCCATTTATGAGAGATTTAGCAGCTAAAAGTTTTTTTGAATTACCTCTTTCAAAAATTATGTGATTAAAAGTATGAATGGAATCCTCTTCCACAGGATTACGATAGCAAGAGGCATTTAAAAGTACATCGCTACCTGAAACAAAGAATATTTGAGAATCTGAAAATGATTCCTTAAGCATTCTTAAATCATCAGTATTAGATATATTCACTTGTATAGTTTCAGGGTATATATAAATATTAAATTCATCACAAATTGATAAATTAATTAATATTTTTCTTAAAAGATTAGGTAAGGTTTTTTTAGACCAAGAAAATTCATCCACGGCTAAGTATACTTCATAACCTAAATCACGAATTGCTTTAGAAATATTCTTATGTCCTAAAGAGAAAGGGTCAAAGGTACCAGGGAAAAATGCTATTTTCTTAGGTATATCTATAAGAATATCGCCATTTAAAAAAGTATAGTCTGCTATGAATCTATAGATGTGATTTAGAGCAGCTGCATTGGTTAGTAAAAGTAATCTATTATTGTCATCATTACCTACAAGAGTAAGAATTTTTTTAGCTACTAATTTGAAAACATATAACTTATCATTTATAGAAATTGTTGAACTTCCAAATATATCCTTGCCAAGAGTGATTATGGCTGCTTGTTTAACCTTATCCTTATAATCACCTATACCATTTAAAATAATAGATAACATTGATTTTAATCTTTCATTATAAATTTTTTCATTTTCATTATAACGAGATTTATATACATCATAGTTAGACAAGGAGATTCCTATAGCTTTAAGAATTAGTATCTTAACATCTTCATTTGAAGTTTTGATTTTGCTTTTTAAATCATCAATAATTTCATCTAATTCATTAGGTGCTAGCCATAAGATTATCTGACCTAAGAAAGGTGATATATATTCTGTGAATTTCTGGCCTTCAATTTCTAGTCCACGTAAAAGCTCTATAGCTACTTCATTTCTTTCTGAATCATTTAGGTTAGGCATAATTTTAAGTATTGAAGAGCCTGCACTATTTCTAACACTTTCCATAGCACTAACTTTTAACATATTACAAAAGTGAATGCAAGTATGAAGTCCTGTAGTTGGCGCAATATAGAGTGTATAATTAAGAAGTATATCTATCTGATGTTTTTTTACTACCCAATTAGTAGCTGTTTTTAAGTTGCTAAGGAGGATATCTGGGATTTTATTATAATCTTCCTTACAGTAAGTTTTAAAAAGAAATATATGGTCATCCATATTAAGAGTTGTGAAAATTTTTAAGTATAAATAATTTTCAGATGAATTTTTCCTTCTAGTTTTAATTTCTCCAAGATTTTTAATCATATAATCAAGTATAGAATGAGTAGGTGGTATTTTAGGAATTATATCGTTTAAACTTTCAAGAGCAGCTAATCTTATAACTACATTTCTTTTTTTTACTTTATCAATAATGAATTCTATGAGTGAATCTAAAGTTTCATCATAGGACTCAAAAGATATATACTTTGCGGTATAGAGTAAATACAGCTGAGTTTCAAAAGAAGTTATATTTTGAGACATATAATGTTTCAAGAGAATACTTCTATATATTTTCATAAAAATTTTTCTGGAATTTATAAAAACAGAGTTAACCATGATTTTAGTATTATAGCCAATCCAGTTTTTATGAGCATTTACTAGTTTACCGCTAGGATAAAGCATTAATGAAATATACTCTTCAAATAATTGATAACTATTTATGTTAGGTTTATCTATAGATACGTTTTTAGGTAATTCTTTACTATAATCTTCATCAAAAATAGCTATTAATTTTCCTATTAGATATGCACAGTGACGGCGAATGTCATCTTCTCTATGAGCTAAATTGTCATAAAGAAATTCTAGAGTTTGTAGCTTTTGTTTTTGAGTAAAGTAAGTACAATATTCTTCTAATACTCTTATATATTGGCGAAGATTTTTCCAGTTATTCTCACTTCGAGCCTGTTCTAATATAGTATTTAACGAATATTCATCACGTAATAAGTACATAAGATTTATATTGTGATTTATTGCTAAATGTTTCATACTATCAGTTATTTCTTTTCCTCTAAGCAAAGAATATATTGGAGGGTTTGCAGAAGTTAAATTGTCTTCTTTAAAATCTAAATCAACATTTACACCAATACTCTTTATGTAATCTTCGAAGTCTTTTAACTTGCCATATACTTTTTTATAACGAGATTCCTTTTTAGCATCAACATTTTCTAGTTTTTGAAGAATTACTTTAAAAGAGTTTTCTAAAGAAAAAATATGCATAGTAGGATATGAATTAGTAAATGCATTTTTAACTCTAAAATCACAATAGATGAGTATTAATGATTCTAAAGATAGATTTTCAAGTTCTAAATCCCAAGTAGAATGATTTATAGCGATATTTCTAATATAATTTATATTGTGGTTTCTAAACCATTGGTCTGTGTAATAGTAGTGGAGATGTGGAACGCGTTTTAGCTCTTCACCTTTACATCCATATTTTCCAATGTCATGTCCGGCAGCAGCTCCAGAGACTCTTCCTAAATCTATAGGTAACCCTTTAGTTTTAAGTTGGCGTGCTAAAAACATAGCTAGGTAATGTACACCACAGATGTGATCTAAAGTATTATACTTAAATATTTCTCCATTAAGCTTCATCATTTCATATACATAGTCACGGTCAAAGGCTTTAATGAATTTTAAATATTCATCTTTTCTTTCTAGTTCTTCAATTTCACTATCTGTTAAAGTTATTAAAGGATAGTTTGCTTGCCAACAATCTGAATCAGATATGGATTTTTCTATATTACATAGAACCTTATAAATTCTAAGGAATATTTCACATCCTGAAGTTAATTTTGAATCTAATTCTATAGTTACTGCATCTTTAAAATTCTTGCTTAAGGCATAATTATATAAATATACTAACCATTCATTAGGACCATCTTCATATAAATCATTTAATAAAGGAGTACATAGATAAAGAACTTTAGATGGAGAAAAATCTTTTTCCACTAAAATGTCTTGGAGTGTGTATAAAAAAACTGGTGAGTTTATATGCTTATCAAGAAATTTTTGTGATATATTTTCAGATTTTAAGAAATGAGAGTTATAAAGCTTTCTTAAAATTTTTTTCTTTATTTCTTTTAATTGTAAAATTTCCATAGAGACCTCCTAAACATCAATATATAACATGTATAAAACATATTTCTTATAAATATTTTATCATTTAAACTGCATTTATCCTAATAAATATACTATAATAATAATCTAAATAATATATTCATAAAATCTAATTATTTATTATAAAAGAGAAATAAGAAAGAATTAAATGAAAAACTTTTATTTTATCTTATTTTTATATATAATCTATTTATGATGTTTTTAGGAGGATCTATGATAGAATTAATAAAAAAAGTGGATATAACACTATTGCAGTTTATAAATAAAAAATTACGATGCAAGTTTTTAGATAAAATTATGCCATATATAACATTTTTAGGATCTGCCACATTTTGTATGGTTTTTGTTGTGATGACTGTTATGTCTAAAAGTAAAGAAATTAAGAACCTAGGATTTCTAGCATCTTTATCAATTATTACTTCTGGCGGTATTACTCACTTTTTAAAGAGAGTAAAAAATAGGATACGACCATATATAAAGTTTCCAACGCTAAACATAAAGAAGATAGGTGTAGATGATTATTCCTTTCCATCGGGTCACACCACTGCAGCTTTTTCAATTGGAGTTAGTATTGCACTAAGCTTTACTGGATTAGCAGTAGTATCTATAGTAATTGCTAGTCTTGTGGGATTTTCAAGGGTTTATCTTGGTGTACATTATCCAACAGATGTAGGTGCAGGAGTTGTAGTTGGAACTTTGAGTGCCCTTTGTATGCATATGATAGTATAATAATTAGGAAAGAGATAAGAATTTAATTTAGATTCTTATCTCTTTATTACATCATAGATTATTCTTAAAGAATTAATGGATAGTCAATATTTCATCAATTACCCTTCCATCACATTTTGGAAATTTAATACCTAAAACTTTTGAGAGGGTAGGGGCTATGTCCACTAAATTCATATTATTCATAAAAAAGTTTTCTTTAAACTCTTCACCACATCCAATAAAGAGAGTATGGATATCAGGACTATTAGGATGATAACCATGATTTCCGTTAGATTTTCCCTCTTTAGGAGTGGTTGAAGTCACTATAGTACCATTAAATTTATCTATAAAAATAAAACCTCTTTTAGCTTCAATCATAAATGTAGCCTTAGGATCACCACCTAAATCTATTATCTCATCATTTCTATATATCTTTGCAATTCCCTTAGATTCATCAAGAGATAAGGCTTTTAAAATATTATAAACTTTTGAGGAGAGATTTTTATTAAAGTCATCCTTAACATATACATAGGCACTTCCATCACAAGATTTTACATATACTCTCCAAGAATTAAGTCTGTTATCATCACCCATGCTTATTAACCCTTGATTTTTAAATAGGGTGTTTAAGGTAATAACTTTATTAAAGTCTTGAAATCCATGATCACCTAAAATAACTATAGAAGAATTATTATATATACCAGCTTCTTTCAGAGCTTTTATTACATCAGCTAATCTTCCATCATGGCGATGAAGTGAATCTACAGCTTCTTTAGAATCAGTACCATAACCATGACGTTGACTGTCTAGGTCTAAGAGATGTAGTAAAAGTAAGTTAGGTTTATACTTTTTAATGGTTTCTATAGCACAAGCAGTAGCAAAATTATCTAAGTTAGGCTCCTTTATACCATCAAGGAGATGTTTGAATTTTCTGTTTAAATTGAATTGGTATATAGGGCTTCCACCTAGAAGTGATGCCATTTCTTGAGATATATATTTATTGTTAGAGAAAATTTCAGGCATATTATATTTTATAGAAGATTTACCAGTAACAGGCCAAAATATAGATCCTACAGTAAGCCCTCTACTTTTTGCCATATCATATAGTGTTGGACCATTTACATATTTTCTGAACCAAAACCAATCTGGAGCAGCTTTTTCAGGTTCTAATAATTTATTGTTTACAACCCCATGGTTTTTAGGATACTTACCTGTAACTATGGTAGTGTGAGCTGGATATGTTAATGATGGATATATAGATTTAACATTTCTAACTACTGACCCCTTTTGAATGCATTGTGAAAAAGTTGGTAAGTTACTTATTATATCAAAATCAGCTGCTTTTAATCCATCAATTGAAATAACAACCAAGTGCTTATTTGTTAAATTATTCATAACTTATTCTCCTTAACTTTATGTTATATATAAATTATGATATACTAATTTTGTTATTAAATCTACATAGTAAGATAATATAAATAAGGAATAAAGAAGAAAAGTGGCGTAAGAAGGTGTAATTTTGGAGCTAAATTATAAAGAACAATTCACTATAAAGTTTCATGAAGGAGACTTTAAGGGAAATGTTAAATTATTTACAATAATGGATTATGTTCAACAAGTTTCAGAAAGTCATTCTCAAATTTTGGGGGTGGATTTTCAGTCTATGATGAATAAAGGATTATTTTGGGTAGTATCTAGAGTTGAAATTACAATGGAAAGATATCCTAAGGTTGGAGAAGATATAACAGTAGAAACTTGTTTAGGTGGCCGTGAAAAAGTTTTTATGAAAAGAAGATTTAAGATTAAGGATAAGGATGGACAAGTTATTGGTAGAGTTTTGATATATTATTTAATTGTAGATATTGAAACTAGACTTCCACAAAAGCCGTCCATGTGCCCAGTAGATATAAATATTAATGTAGGGGATGTCATTGATAATAAGCTTAACAAGATAAAGATGCCAGGTGAGGCTATAGAAACTGTCAATAGGAAGTTATATTACAATGATATAGATATAAATAATCATGTTAATAATGCTAAATATATTTCTTTTATAGAAGATTTCTTTTCTTTAGATTGGCATAGAGTAAAGAAAATATCTTATATGCAACTTAACTTTATTAAGGAAATTAAATTTGATGATTCGTTAATAATGAATAAATTTATTGAGGATAAAGAAAGTAATAGTTTTTGCATTAATGGAATTTCAGAAATTTCAGAACAAGAATTTTTTCAATGTAGGTTAAAGTTTTAAACAAATGTGTATTGAAAAGTCATTAAGATAAAGGTATCTAAATAATAAAATTTTTAGATACCTTTTATTTTAAGAAATAACTAATATAGTATAAATAAAAAACTGTAAAGGAATACATAATGTAAGAATATAATTTATTAAAGTGAAAATTAAATTTAGAAAACAATCACATATAAAATTTAATTTAAAAATATTTATAAATATGAAATAAAAAGTGAAAAAAATTTACGAATAATAACCATTGACATTAATGGGTAAATAATTCATAATAAATATGGAATATTCATAAAAGATTTAAAATTTAAAATAAGGGGGAGCAATAATTGACGCATAAGAAGGGTTTGAAAAAGGCCGTTAGCAAAGAAGGTATTATATTTCTAATTTTATTTTTAGGTTTTTTCATAGGTATGGGAAGCGTTATGGGAACCATAAATATGTTTAATACCCTAATGGAAACTGCGTATAGCTTATTAATGAAAACAGTTTTTTATATAATGGCTATTGCGGTATTGGCAGGAGCTATATCTGCACTTCTATCAGAATTTGGAGTGGTATCTTTAATTAACAAATTGTTATCACCATTAATGAAGCCACTTTATGATTTGCCTGGTGCTAGTGCTATAGGAGTTTTAACCACCTATCTGTCTGATAATCCTGCTATACTTACTTTAGCAGATGATAAAGGATTTAGAAGATATTTTAAAAAATATCAGTTGCCAGCTTTAACTAATTTAGGAACAGCCTTTGGAATGGGGTTGATTATTACTACCTATATGATGGGACAAAAGTCACCTATAGGAGAAAGTTTTATACTGCCAGCTATAATAGGTAATGTAGGAGCTGTAATAGGAAGTATTATAAGTACTAGATTAATGCTTAGACAAACCGCGAAAATTTATGGAAAAGAAGAAATGTGTGTACAAGACAATGATACTGGTTTTGACATGATGAACTATAGAGAAATTAGAGATGGAAGTGTTGGAGAAAGATTTATTGGTGCTATGCTTGAAGGAGGAGCTTCAGGAGTACAAATGGGACTTGCTATAATTCCAGGAGTTTTAATAATTTGTACTTTAGTTTTAATGCTTACTAATGGACCATCTGCATCTGGAGCTTACACTGGAGCTGCATCAGAAGGTATCGCACTCTTACCTTGGATTGGGGAAAAACTACAATTTATATTAGTTCCGTTATTTGGTTTCCAAAGTCCTGAAGCTATAGCTTTCCCGATAACATCTTTAGGGGCAGCAGGAGCTGCAATTGGTTTAGTACCGGAAATGTTACAAAATGGATTAATAGGTGGTAATGAAATTGCAGTATTTACAGCTATGGGGATGTGTTGGAGTGGATATTTAAGTACTCACGTTGCGATGATGGATGGTTTAAAGTGTAGAGAATTAACAGGTAAAGCTATTGTTAGTCATACCTTTGGTGGATTAATAGCAGGTATGTCAGCTCACTTTATATATTTACTTATATCAAAATTCATATAAAAATAAAAACCACCTTTTTAGAGTGGTTTTTATTTTTATTATAATGGACATACATATGCATTTATATGCGCTTCAATGGGTTGATTAGTGGAATTTAAATAATTATTTAATATACCAGTCCTTAAGCCTTCACTACATATAATAATGTTATAGAAGTTACAATAGTTTACAATATGAGTTATTATTTCACATCCACCTAATATAATATCAGCACGTTTTTTTGAAAGACCTTGTAAGTTTTCTCTCTCTTTTAAACTTATAACTTTAAGGCTTTCACAAAGAGTTTTTAGTTCATGAGGGTTGGAAAATTCTATTGTGTTAGTAGATGAACATGAATTTGTTAAATAATTAGAATATATCTTTCCGAGATTCTTAAAAGTTCCGCCAATGCCAACTAAAGAGCTTCCATAAAAGCTTTCAATCCAAGGTATATTAGAAAATAGCTTATAGAAAAAGTCCTCGTTGTAGTCACAGCTCAAGTATCTGCCACGCTTATTAACTTTTATTTTCTCAGTTATGTTTATAGAACCTAGAGGAATACTAGTGTAATTTGTAAATTTACCCTCTTCTACAAAAATTAATTCTGTACTATTTCCACCAGTGTCCATTATTATACCTTTATCTAGATTACAAGTAGAAAAAACTCCAAGGTAAGATAAATAGGCTTCTTCTTTAGGTGATAAAACCTGAACTAAAATTCCAGTATGAGCTTTTATTAAATCAAGAACATAGTTACTATTTTCAGCTACTCTTAAAGCTTCCGTAGCTACACATATGATTTTAGAAACTTTATTTATAATACAAGAACGTAAAAATTTTTTTAAAACTGTTATTACATGAATGGTTTTTTCAGAACTTACAATTTTATTGGTAGCTAAGGTAGCTCCAAGTCTTAAATGTTCTTTATCTTCATCTATAATCTTTGGATTGGACTTATCATCTATATTAACAATTAGTAGGTGAACCGTATTTGAACCAATATCTATAATAGCAATAATATTCATAATACTTGATACCTCCCCAAAAAACTCTTTTATTATTTATACGATAAAAATAATAAAATATCACATAATAAATATATTAGACTATTGAAATTTAAAGAAAGAGTTTTTAAAGAAGATATGATAAGAAAAAAATATTAAGGCTATGTATAAGAAAAAATCTACAGAGCTAAAATTTCTAATAAATTTCACATAGCCATAATATTTACTAAGTTGCAGTTTCAATGAGAAGTATATTGCTAGGAATATTTGCTTTTACTTCAAAAGTTTCATTGGAAATATAAGCGCTGTCAGAGCCTGTTAAGGTAATATTATCAGAATTACTTGCACAAATTTCAGTTTCTCCATAACATTGAAATAAATAGCCTTGTCTATCTTTGTTAATTGTAAAAGTTAAATCCTTGTTAGGATGTAGTAATGCAAAATAAATATTGATATCACAATTAGATTTAATAGGAGCCAGACCATTTAAAGGACTAATAGCATATATCCACTGATTTTCAATAGAATTTTTAAAGTCATATTTATTTAATATAGGAGATTTACTATTCTTTTTTTGAATATAAGAGTTATTATTGGTGTATAAGGTTATTTCAATAATATCTAGAAAATCAATACCACTATTAAAAATATCATAAGTTATCCCATCCATAGAATTAATATAAAGAAAATTTCCAGATGAAAGGGTTTCTAAATTTCCTATGTTATCGCTATATAGTAATTCACCGGAGATTACATACATAATAAATTCTTCTCCTATTTTAAAATTATTATGAGTTCCACTTCTAGGAACTAAGGTAATATTTTTTAGTTCTTTGATGCAAAGTTCTGAATCCATATTTTCAATAGAAGTAGAAAGATTAGAAGTAGTTTTTAAATAAGAAAAATCTTCTTCTTGATTATAAGTAACAATTCTTCTATTAATCAAAATATTACCTCCCACTATATAATTAAATGTTTATATGATCAAATAATTTTAATAAATATAAAATTATTCTACGATATTAGTATTTGCAGTTTTTATAATTTAATAGTAGGTATGTTTTTCACCTACTATTAAATAAATTAATAAGTGGGAATAAATTAGATAATAAAAGAATATATGATAAGATGATATTTATTGTTTAAAATGTGGTAATATAGTAATATAAAAAACTTAAAATGACTTTGGGGGGAATAATTAGTGATAAAATTTCTTAAAGAATGGATAATACCAGCATTAATTGCTATAATTTTAGGATTTTTAATAAATAAGTTTATTTTTTTCAATGTAAATGTTCCAACTAAATCTATGTATCCCACTATTACACCAGGAGATAGAATATTTTCATTGAGAACTTATAAACCATCATCTATTAAAAGAGGAGATATTTTAGTATTTCATTCTGATGAGCTAAATAAAGACTTGATTAAAAGAGTAGTAGGTCTTCCAGGAGAGAATGTAGAAATTCAATCAGATGGAAGTGTATATATAAATGGTGAGTTTCTAGAGGAGAGTTATGTAAGTAGTTTTAGTGATACTACAGGTTCTTTTAATGTACCAGAAGGTTGTTATTTATTTTTGGGAGATAATAGAGGAAATTCTATTGATGCACGATTATGGGAAAATCCTTATATATCTTTTGAAGACATACAGGGAGAAGGAAAATTTATTATATTTCCTTTTGATAGGTTTGGTAAACTAAAATAGTGTATAAGTAAGTAAAATGTTAAAGAAGTATTGAAGTGGTGAAATTTATTTCACCATTTTTTTATTTTAATTTATGCTAAATACAATAATAATTAAACTATATTTAGGGAAAGATAAATTCATATCCATAAAATATATTTAAAGGTATAAGGGAATTTAACAATAACTAAAATCAGCAATAAAATAAAGTGGTAAGTAATGGAATGAGGGGAAAAGTAAATATTAAAAATAAGTCAAAAGATGCATAATCAATGTGACTAATATATTTTACAAAGGAGGAATTATAAATGAAAGATAATAAGAGATTATCCCATACTGCCTATGGTGGTATAAAAGGTGATGATTATATGCCTTTTATATCAACTACAACGGCAATGCCTGAATCAAGTGTTTATTCTATTCTAATGGGTGCAGTATTTACAATGATATTTGCTGCTGCAAACACTTATTTAGGATTAAAGGTTGGTCTTACAATTTCAGCAGGTATTCCTGGGGCAATACTTGCCACAGGGATTTTAAAAGGATTGTTTAAAAGAAACAATATATTAGAGGCTAATATGGTTGCTTCAATTGCAGCAGTTGGAGAATCTATAGCAGGTGGAATTATATTTATACTACCAGCAATTATTTTATGGGGAATTACATTAAGGGTTTCTACAATAGTTATTGTTACTCTTCTAGGAGGGATAGTAGGTATATTTTTTGTTACTCCTTTAAGAAAATTTTTAATAGTTGAGGAGCATGGAAATTTAGTATATCCAGAATCTATGGCTGCAGCTGAAGTTTTAGTTAATGGAAGTGAAGGTGGTAGTGGATTTAAAATGGTTTTAATGGGTCTCGGAATTGGTGGAGGTTATAAGTTAGCTTCTGGAGGATTTGCTCTTTGGAGTGAAAGACCAGAATGGGTTATACCTGCATATCAAAATTCCGTATTTGGAATAGATACATTAGCTTCACTTCTAGGGGTCGGCTTTATTGTAGGTACAAAAGCATCGGCATTTATGTTTGGAGGATCTCTTGTAGCTTGGCTTGGATTAATACCACTTATTAAATATATAGGTAGTACAGTTCCAGAACCTTTATTTCCTTCAACTATGTTAATCTCTGAGATGGGAGCTTCAGATATATGGAGTAAGTATATAAGATATATAGGAGCGGGAGCTGTTGCCGCAGGAGGATTTATTTCTTTAGGAAAATCTGCACCAACCATTATTAGATCTTTTAAAGAAGCCATGTCAGGTATAGGTAAAAAGGAAAGTGGTGCAACTACTAGAATAAATGAAGATCCGCCAATTGTTTGGGTGATAGCTTCAGCAATATTGGTATTTGTTCTTGCATGGTTATTGCCACAAATTAGAGTAGGAATAATTGGCTCACTAATGGCAGTAGTATTTTCATTCTTCTTTGCAGTAGTTTCTGCAAGAATGGTTGGTATAATTGGTGCATCAAATAATCCTGTATCGGGTATGACTATTGCTACTTTACTATTTGTTACAGCCATATTAAAGATAACTGGCAATATAGGGCAAGAGGGAATGATTACAGCTGTTATGGTAGGTGGTATAGTATGTGTAGCTATAGCTGTTGCTGGTGGTACAGCTCAAAGTTTAAAGACTACATTTGTAATTGGTGGTTCTCCAAAGAAAGTACAAATTGGAATGTATTTAGGGTTAATATTTGGTGCTGTAGTTTCTGGGTATGTATTATTAATGCTTCATAATACATATGGAATTGGTTCAGAAGCAGTGCCAGCACCACAAGCTACTCTTATGTCAATGGTTATAGAAGGTGTTATGACTGGTGAATTACCTTGGGTACTTGTGTTTGTGGGAGTATCTATAGCTATATTTTCAGAAATATCTGGTCTACCAGTACTACCAGTTGCGCTTGGTTTATACTTACCTATACATTTAAATGCAGGTATATTATCAGGTGGTATAATTAGAATATTTGTTGAGAAGAAATTTAAGAAAAATGAATCCCTTATGAAAGAAAAAGTAGAGAGAGGTATTCTTATATCTTCTGGATTAGTTGCTGGAGATGCATTAATGGGTATAGTAGTTGCAGGGTTTGCTACTTTAGGACTTAATGTGGCCTTTGGACTTAATTTTGAAGGGTTAACCCAAAATTCTATATTCTCAACAGGTATATTTATAATTCTTGGAGTAATTATTTATCTTATTTCTTGTAGTGGAGATAATGAAAGAACTTAAAGGTAAATTATGATTATTGATAATATTTCTTATAATATTAAAAAATATGGATATAATTATGAATAATATTAAAGTTAAGAGCCATTGAGGCTCTTAACTAATTTGTAGGTGATTTGTATGAAAGGTAAAAAAACACAAAATAAAGAAGAAAAGAATTTTCTTTTATATATTCCCCAAATTGAACATGATAACTATAAAATTAATGATAATAATATAGTTACTTTATACTTTGAACATAACAAACCTATAGAAAAGTTCGCAAGATGGTTAGTGAAAAAAAATAATCTTAGTGATATAGTTTTTGATGATAAATCATCGCTGGCGTGGGCTTTAATAGATGGTAAAAGAAGTATATATGACATTGCACTTGAGATGGCAAGGAGATTAGGTGATACGGAAGAAGTAGCTATAGAGAGGCTTGTAATGTACATAAGATATATTGCTAAAAAAAGGTGGATAAAATTCATAGGAATAAAACATAACCAGGGTTGATATTAGGAAATATGTAGACATTGAGAGTAATATCTACTATTTAAATAAATAAATTGAACAAAAACAACCTACTATATAGCTTGACTACTTTAGGCTTTGGTGTATAATTATGACTTGACTAGATAGAAATTTTTACGGAAATGTAAAAAATCTATCATATTTTATTTTAAGCATATTTTATATGAATAAAATTCGGATAGATTAATAATATTAAAAATATAAATTTATAAGTAGTAGGGGTATAAAGATGATTATTGCAGATGTTAAAGTTGGTAGAATTACAATGCCATTAAAAAAACCATTCGTAACTAAAAACGGAGTTTATAATTATTCTAACGAAGTAGTTGTAAAGATTTTTACGGAAAATGGAGATGTGGGAATAGGAAGTGCAGCTCCAGCACCAAGAGTGACAGGGGAGACAGAAAGTTCAATTGTAGGTGCTATTAAACATATTACTACATTTATTAAGGGAATGGATCTTACGTGTCTTCAATGCATTTTTAAAGTTATGGATGAATGCATTAAAGGAAATAATAGTGCAAAAGCAGCTGTAGAAATTGCTATATATGATCTTTGGAGTAAAGGAGTAAATACTCCTTTGTATAAGTTATTAGGAGGATTCAATTCAACGGTACTTACAGATATAACTATACAAGATGATGATAAGATGGAAAATATGATAAATGCAGCCTATGAAGCTACTAGAGATGGCTATACTAATATAAAGATAAAACTTGGAAATAATGTAGAATCAGACTTTGAAAAAGTGAAATTTATTAGACGTGCTATTAGAAAAGGAATAAAAGTAAGAGTTGATGGTAATCAAGGCTGGTCACCTAAAGATGCAATAAAGATAATTAAGAAGATAGAGCAATTAGATTTAGACATAGAGTTTGTAGAACAACCAGTTAAAGGTTGGGATATCGAAGGATTAAAATTTATTAAAGATAATGTGGATACTATGATTTTAGCTGACGAATCAGTGTTTGGATCCCCAGAGGCCTTTAAGGTAATTCAGAATAGAGCTTGTGACTTAATCAATATAAAACTGATGAAATGTGGAGGAATACAAAATGCCATAAGAATTTACAATATGGCAGATACCATGGGTATAAGGTGTATGGTTGGTTGTATGTTAGAGAGTAAAATTGGAATCACAGCAGCAGCAAGCTTTGCAGCTTCAAGAGGAAATATGATAACAGCAGATTTAGATACAATGATATACTTTGCAGAGGACCCTATAGTTGGAGGAGCAATCTTTGAAGGAAATAAAATCACTTTGTCCGATGAACCTGGTCTTGGAATTACTGATATAAGAGGTTGGGAAGAAATAGTATAAGTAAACTTTATCCATCTATATATTATATTAATTTTGCATAGATGAAAGGGTTTAAGATTAATATATAGAACTTATAATAAGTTACTATGAAAATTCATTATAAGAATCTAATAAAGGAAGTGGTTTTATGTCAAATGATCTTAAAGACCAATTAAAGAAACAGTTAGAGGTTGCCATAGAAGAAGAAAGATTAGAACATGTTATAAAAATAATAAATGATGAAATTCTTAAGTGTATAGAGAAAAGAAAGCATATAACCAATGCCATATTAGAATACAGAAAAAATGTTTTAGAAGAATTTAAAGATGATGAAGATAAGATAATAGAGTATTTTGACCATGAAAACTACGTAAAAGAAGAAAATTTTAAAAGTACTGATAGAAAATTAAAAGAACTAACAGTGTTAAAATCTTCTCCTTATTTTGGTAAGGTTACTTTTAGAGAAGAAGATTATGGGATAGAAGATATATACATTGGAAGGTTTGGAGTAACTTTAGAGGAAACCTTTGAACCACTAATTATAGATTGGAGAGCTCCAATTTCAGCGCTTTTTTATAATAATTCAGGAAATATTGGTCAGTATAATTCACCTGAAGGAGAAATTACAGCTTCTATTTTAGAAAGGGTTCAATATATCATAAAGAGAGGTAAATTAGAGGGATTATTTAATTCTAATATCGATATAAAAGATGATATTCTTCAAATGGTATTAAGCAAAAACTCTTCAGATAAGCTTAAAGACATAGTTATGACTATACAACAAGAACAAAATGAGATTATAAGACAAGATAAGAATAAGATACTAGTTGTAGATGGTGTAGCTGGAAGTGGTAAAACTACTATTGCACTTCATAGAGTTGCTTATTTAATTTATAATTACAGAAATCTTTTAGAAAATAAGGTTTTAATTTTAGGGCCTAATAGAATATTTATAGATTATATTTCAAATGTTCTTCCAACTTTAGGAGAAACAGGAGTGTTTCAAACTACATTTTTAGATTTAGCTTTAGATTTAGTAGATGTAGATGATGTTATAGATATTAAAGATGTTATGGAAAGAATTCTTAATAAAGATAAAGGTTTTGAGAAAAAAATTATTTATAAGAGGTCCTTAAAGTTTATGGAGGATCTAGATAGACTTGTTATTAAACTAGAAGAAGATAGTTATTTTAGCCATGGAGTTTTCTTTAGAGATAAAGTTATAGCAACTAAAGAAGAAATAAAAACCATGTTTACAAAAGACTTTACTTCACTACCGTTATTTAGAAGAAGTAAAAAAATTAAAAGAATTTTATTCTCTAGAATTAGTGATGCGAGAGATGAAGAATTTAGATTTATTGAAATGAAGTATAAAGAGAAAAAGAAAGAGTTTACCCCTGAAGAATTAATACTTCATATAAATGATTTAGAATTCAAAAGAAAATTAGAAATAAGAGAATTAGTAAGAGATGTAATAGAAGTAAAAGCTACATTAAGTTATTTAGATGGAAAAAATATAGAAAATATATATGAAGAATTTAATGGTGATAAAGAATATACAGAAGAAGACTTGGTTGCTATATTATACTTAAAAGCTAAACTCATGGGCTTAAGGCTTAATAGAGAAATTAAACATTTAGTAATCGACGAGGCTCAAGATTATTCACCACTACAATTTATAGTGTTAAAAGAACTTGTAAATACTAAATCGATGACTATAGTTGGAGATAGTAATCAGCAATTAATACCTATTGAAAATAATTCTTCTTTAAGTAGTATTAAAGATATATTTAGTGAGGATTCAGTTGAAATGTTTAAGTTAAATAAAAGTTATCGTTCAACTAAAGAAATCATGGAATATAGTAATATATATATAGATGATATTTCCATAGTACCTATGGTTAGAACTGGAGATTCTGTTAATGAGATATTAGTAAAGGATGAGAAAGAGATAAAAGAATATATTATAGAGCTAGCAACTAGCTTAAAGAAAAAAAAACTTGAAAATATAGCTATTATAACTAAAAATTTATCTCAATCTAAGTATATATATGATTTGTTAAAAGAAGATATTTCATTAAAGCTTATAGATAAAGAGAATCTTCATATTGCTGAGGGAACTATGATTATGCCTAGTTATTATGCAAAAGGCTTAGAATTTGATGGAGCTATTATAATTGAAGAGGACATCCAAGAAAGATACAAGGACAATCTAATGTATATAATGTGTACAAGAGCACTTCATAATTTAATAGTTATTAAGAAATAAAAAGTAATAGCATCACAGGGTGCTATTACTTTTTATTTTTAATATATTATAAGCTATCTTCATATCCTTGAATTTTATTTAATACTTCTTCATATATTTGGTCAGCCTTATTAAAATCCATATTAGGAACATAGAATTCCTCTAATTCATCATGTAAATCTTTAGCTATTTTTATACAATCAAGACCTTTTTGAAGTAGGATGTAAAAAATGGAAGAAATATCGTCTATATCATCTTGTTTTTTTTCAATATAATTTGCATCTAATAGACTATCCATATCATATTCCTCGCCATGAAATTCTATTTTGGTAATTTCATTTGATGTTACTAGAGCAACATTTAATTCAGGAATTAATAAATGTTCAATTTTTTCAGGATTTAGTGGAGTGTGTAGAATCTCTACATCTAGACCCCTTCGAGTAGCTTCATCTGCAATATATTCAAGAACACGAGTTTTGCCAGTTCCAGGAGAGCCTTTAAGTACATAAACACTGGACATGTCTTCTACTATATTATGAATATAAGTTATAACTCCCTTTGGAGTAAATCCTGTTGCAAATAAGTGGCGTTTTTTACCCAGTGATGAGAATGTATTAGGAAGAATTCTATTCTTCAAATTTTCTTTTAAAATATTAAGTTCATAAAGATTTAAAGCTTCATTATTAAAGGTATACCAATCATCATAAATAGATTTAGCCGCAGCAAAAAATCTGTAAGCTCTTCTAAAGGAATTTCCAATTTCTTTATTCACAGCTAGAATGTTAAATTTTATGTTCTTAAAATTCTCTTCTTTTAAACATATGCCCATATTTACTATATCATCTACAGCACCAGGAGTAATAGGGTCTATCATATGGGGAGATGTGCCATCAAGCATAGCTACTTTTAATTCTTTAATTAGAACTCCATCTAAAGAATCACTATCAGAAGAACAATGATGAAATTCTACATCATATCCTCTATCAATGTAGTGTTTTCCAATTTTTTTCATAAGGGAAGATTTTCCTGTACCAGGACCTCCCTTTAAGCAAATAATTCTAGTTGCATCCTTTTGGGAAATAATATAATTAAAGTAAGAGTAAAAGCCTTTTCCGGTATTGCCACCTAAAAAATAGTGAGTGGATATTCCAGTCATAATTAATCCTCCAATGATTTCTACACTATCATAATATTATATAAGTTAAAAATGGTTAATAAAAATTCAAATTAATTAGATAAAAGATGCATCTACGGTAATTATTGCGTTGTGATTTGGAGAAACTTTCTTAATTTCCTCATTTATTTGTTTTTGTAATTTAAGTTCTGATTCTTTAGTTATTATAAAATCATCCTTAACTACTACATCAAATATTAGGTTTTTATAGTCACCTTCACCTACTACTCTAAAATCATGAAAAGAAGATATATGAGGAATTTTATTTAAAACTTCTTCCAATTCTCTTTTTGCACTAAGAATCTCTTCATCCTTTGTAGTTACTGGATCCATATGAATTAGCAGATATATACCCAGTTCAGAAGAAATTTCCTTTTCAGCTCTATCTATAACCTCATGAGCAGCAACAACAGAAATATCAAGAGGAACTTCAGCGTGAATAGAAGCAATTATTCTTCCAGGACCATAATTATGAACTAGCAAGTCATGAACACCATCTATATGTTCATAGGATAATAACATTTTTTGAATATCTTCTACTAAATCATTATCAGGAGCAACTCCAAGTAATGGGTTTAAAGTATCTTTAATTAGGTTATATCCTGCATAAAGAATTACTAAGGAAACAACTAAACCAATATATCCGTCTATAGGAAGTGATGTGAATTTTGAGATTAGTAGTGATATAACTACAGTAGAAGAAGATATTACATCACTTATTGAGTCTACAGAAGAAGCTTTAAGAGCGGAAGAATTTATTTTGTTACCTATACCTCTATAGAACCTACTTAACCATACTTTAAATGATATAGATATGATTAAAAGAATAAATGGAAGTAGTGAAAATTCTACAGGAACAGGATTTTTAATTCTCTCAAAAGAGCTTTTTATGAATTCAAAGCCAACTAATATTACTAAAAATGCAACTATAAGACCAGAAATGTACTCAATTCGTCCATGTCCAAAGGGATGTTCTTTATCCGCTGGTTTGCTTGAAAGTTTAAAGCCAAAGATGGTTACTAATGAAGCACCAACATCGGAGAGATTATTAAAAGCATCAGCAATTACAGCAATACTATTAACTAAAAGTCCAGCAGTGATTTTAATTAAAAATAAAACTAGATTTACTAAAATACCAACAACTCCACCAAGATATCCATAGCGTTCTCTGACTTTTTTATTTTTTATATCTTCACTATTTTTAATAAATTTTGTTATAAGTTTTTGAGAAATCAATTATTACACCTCTTTATCAATATATTTTTTCTCATAACTATAGTATAACACGAGAGCATGTTATAAATTAGGGAAAATCACAAAATTCATAGGAAATGTAGTAAAAGTTTGGTATACTATTACTAGTATTTCGTTTTAAGGAGGGGATTAATTATGTCAAAAGAATTGAAGTTTGCTAAAGAACTTATAGATTTTTTGTATGAAAGCCCTACTGCTTTTCATGCAGTGAAAAATGTTAAAGATTCTCTTGAAGGTTGTGATTTTAAGGAATTAAATGAAGAGGATAAATGGATATTAGAAAAGGGTGGTAAATATTATACTACTAAAAATGGTTCTGCATTAATTGCATTTACTGTAGGTAATGGTGAGGTTGAGAACCATGGATTTAAAATTATAGGTGCTCATACAGATTCACCTACATTTAGAATAAAACCAAATAGTGAAATTATATCAGAAAATAATTATATTAAATTAAATACTGAGGTTTATGGTGGTTTAATAAGAAGTACATGGATGGATAGACCACTAGCTGTAGCAGGAAGAGTTGCTTTAAAAGGTGAAAATTTACTTAATCCAGAGTTAAGGTTAGTTAACATAAAGAAACCAATATTAATAATACCTAGCTTAGCAATTCATATGAATAGGGAAGCCAATTCTGGAGGAGAATTAAATCCACAAAAAGATACTCTTCCACTACTTGCAATGGTAACTGAAGAATTAGAAAAGGATAATGCATTAATAAACATATTAGCTGAGGAAATGAAGGTAAATAAAGAGGATATTATAGATTTTGATTTATTCCTTTATGAATTTGAAAAGGGATGTATTGTTGGATTAAAAGATGAATTTATATCTTCAGGTAGATTAGATGATCTTCAAATGGTTCATGCTGGAATTGAGGCACTAAAAGAAGCTCCAATAACTGAGGGCATAAATGTAATGGTATGTTTTGATAATGAAGAAGTTGGAAGCTCTACAAAACAAGGAGCCGATTCTGATATGTTAGCAAATATTTTAGAAAGAATTGCTCTTTGTCTTGGAAAAGGGAGAGAAGAGTTCTTTAGAGCACTTAGCAGATCCTTTATTATTTCGGCAGATAATGCTCACGCAGTTCATCCTAATAGTCCAGAAAAGGCAGATCCGACTAATAGACCAATTGTAAATAAAGGTCCTGTTATAAAGATAAATGCGAATTGTGCATATACTAGTGATTCAGATTCTTCTGCTGTATATGAATCTATTTGTAATAAAGCAGGGGTACCAGTACAAAAGTTTGTGAATCGTTCAGACTTAAGAGGTGGTTCAACCATAGGACCAATTTCTTCAACCCATTTGAATATACGTTCTGTAGATATTGGAAATCCAACCCTTGCTATGCATTCTATAAGAGAGTTTGCAGGAGTTAAGGATCATAGTTATGTAGCAAAATCCTTTGTAGAGTTTTACAAAATATAATATAATTATAGAAACTCCTTGTAACAAAGGAATAATTATTGAAACTAGTGATGGGAAAGAAGTAAAATTTAATGTGCAACCAGGTAGTTATAGAGGATTAACTAAAGGTAGTTCACAATAGCATATATAAAGAAGCCATTTAAGATAAGTAAGATATAAAGTTACTTTTCTTAGATGGCTTTTATTTAGCTATAGGAGAAAGCTAATCTATAGGATAGGAAAATATTTACTATTATAGATTTAAGTTAATTTGGTAATAATAATAGTTGAGCATCATTGAAAGGGGATAGCACCATGGAGCACATATTTATTTTAGTAAATTTAATACTTATACTAAGTATAGTTCTTCTTATGTACGTAATCAAAAATAGAAATAAGAGAAGAGCCTATATTAAGATTAGTGACAATAGTTTTTTAGCAGAAAATAAAGAAAAATTGGAAGATGCTATTGATGATATAGCCAGAGACCATAGAGAAATTGAAAAAATAAGTAGGAATGATTTAATTTCCAATTTAGATAAGCATTTTAATAATATATTGGGGTGCCATAATTTGTTTAAAGTGGATGAAAATAGAGAGTATTTCAAGATAAAAGGAACACAATGGATATTAGATAATATCTATGTTATTGAAAAAGAATATAAATTTATAAAAAAACATTTATCAAAGAAATATTTAAAATCACTACCTATACTAAAAAGTGGAGCATTAAAAGGATATCCTAGAATTTATGCTGTATCAAGAGAAATATTGGGAATTTATAGGGATAAGCTAACTAGGGATAATATTAATAAGTTTTTAAAAAGATATCAAGAAACAACCATATTAACCATGGGAGAATTATGGGCTTTACCTATAATGCTTAAAATAGCCTATTTAGAGATAATAGGAAAAAGCTCAGTATTGATAGTGGATAAAGCTAATGATAGACATAGAGGAGAAAGATTAGCTGATAGGATTATTAAGTATTATAATGAAGAAAATATGAAGAGAGCTATGGATTTCATATCTGAGAACAATATTAAATTTACAGAATACTTTGCGGATGCATTAATAAGAGTTTTAAGAGATAATGGAGTAAATTACGATGAATTAAATTTATGGATAGAAGATAAATTAAGCGAAAATGAAATTACTTTAGATAAAATTATTATAGATTCTAATAAAAGTGATGGTATCTATTCTATAGCCATTAGTAGTAGCATTAATGGCTTAAGAAATTTAGATGATATAAATTGGGAAGAAGTATTTAATATTAGCAATAAAGTAGAAGAAATATTAAGTAAAGATCCTGCTATGGTTTATAGTACTATGGATTTTTATTCCAAGGACTATTATAGACATGTTTTAGAAAAAATAGCTAGACAAAATAAAATTTCTGAGACATTTGTTGCTAGAAAAGTACTACAGTGTGCAGAAGTAAATAATGATAAAGAATTTGAAAATCATGTGGGATATTATCTAACTGATAGTGGTAGAGAAAAGCTAAATCATATTTTGAATATTGATTTTAAAGGATTTGAAAAGTTAAAAAATATGATAAAGGGAAGAGCTGTTGGTATTTATATAGGAACTATTGTTATTCTTACAGGCATACTATCGGGAGGATTTATAACTTGGAGCTATATAAATGATACAAATATATCAATATCTAAATATATTTTATCTGGAATAGTTACTATTATACCGCTCAGTGAGGTTGTGGTATCCATCTTAAATTGGAGTATTACTAATTTAAGCACACCTAATGTATTACCTAAAATTAATATATCCGATAGAATTCCTAAAGAAGGAATCACCTGTGTAGTAGTTCCTACTCTAATAGAAAGTATAGAGAAAGCTGAAAGTTTAATGAGTAATTTAGAAACTTATTATTTAGGAAATAATGATGAAAATCTATATTTTGCTATCTTGGGAGATTTTATAGATAGTCATAGAGAAAAAGAAGCAGAAGACGAAGTGATATCTAAATTTTGTTTAGAAGAAATTAATAAGTTAAATACAAAGTATAATGAAGATAGTGGTCGTTTTTTCTTTTTATGCAGACATAGAAGGTTTAATGAAAAGGAGAATAAGTGGCTAGGTTGGGAGCGAAAAAGAGGAAAACTAGAAGAGTTTAATAAGTTTATAAGAGGAGATAAAAATACCACTTATAGTGTTTTAAGTGAAGGTGTGGAAAAACTTTTTAAAGTAAAGTATGTTATAACTTTAGACGGAGATACCATACTTCCAAGAGAATCAGCAAAGATTTTAATTGGAGCAATGCTTCACCCGTTAAATAGAGCTTATACAAAGGAAGATGGAACTGTTTGGAGAGGGTATGGAGTAATACAACCTAAAGTTGGTATAGATTTAGAAAGTGCTAATAAAACTTATTTTTCTAAAGTATTTTCAGGAGAAGCTGGTATTGATATATATACATTTGCAATATCTGATGTATATCAAGACTTATTTGGAGAGGGTATTTTTACTGGTAAGGCCATATATGATGTGGATGTATTTACAAAGGTAACTCATGGAGTAATTGAAGAAAATCAAGTTCTAAGTCATGATTTATTAGAAGGATCTTTGGCAAGAACGGCTTTGCTTACAGATGTGGAGTTAGTAGATGGATATCCTTCTAACTTTATTGCAAGTTGTAAAAGACTTCATAGATGGGTGAGAGGTGATTGGCAACTATTACCATACATATTAAAGAAAAATAAATTAAATAGATTATCTAAGTGGAAGATGATAGATAATTTAAGAAGAAGCTTAATGGCTCCTTCTATGTTAATTTTATTACTTTGCTCTTTAGCAGGAATCCTTCCTGATGGTATAGATAAGTGGTATATGTCAGCTTTCATTGCTTTAATAACACCTATTCTATTTAATATGTCAGAAAATATAGTTTCGCCTATAAATGGAATAAGTCTAAGTGGAAAAGTTCAGAATTTCCAAATGGCTTTAAAGCAAGTATTTTTTATATATGCTTTTCTTCCTTTTAAAGCATATTTAATGGTAGATGCTATTATAAGAACACTATACAGATTAATAATAAGTAAAAAAAACTTATTACAATGGCAAACGGCTGAGGAAGCAGAAAGGTCTTCAGGAAAAGACTTTATAAGTTATTTTAAATACATGTGGCAAGAGATAGTAATAGCTTTATGTATTATGGTGGTAGCATGGAGAAGTGGCTTGGATACCTTTTATGTAATGATACCAAGTTGTATTATATGGGTTATTAGTCCAATAATAGCTTATATTATAGGTCAGAATATTAATGATGAAACAGTAAAATTAAGTGAAGACGATAATAAGGTTTTAAAAAGGTTAACTAGAAGGATTTGGGCATATTTTGAAGACTTTGTCACTGAGGATACTAACTATCTTGGCGGGGATAATTATCAGGAAGAACCATATAGAGGATTAGCTATGAGAACTTCTCCTACTAATATTGGTATGACTTTAATTTCCAATATTGTTGCTATAGATATGGGGTACATTGGGACGGTTAAAGGTATAGAAAACTTGGGTAAAACCATAGATACTTTGAAAAGGCTAGAAACCTGTAAAGGGCATTTTTATAATTGGTATGATGTGGAGACACTTAGTCCTCTATTACCTAAATATGTTTCTACAGTAGATAGTGGAAATCTAGTATCTTATTTATATACCATAGAAGAAGCACTAAAAGAATTAAGAAACACACCTTACTTTAATAATAGAGTTGAAGGCATAGAGGATACTGTTTATCTTGCCATGGAAGAGCTGGAAGATGAAAGAAAAAAATATATGTACCTTAATGTTATTGAAAGAATAAAAAGAGAAGGAAAAGATATATTAACTTTTTATAATATGTTAAATAACTTTGAAGATATTGTACAGGAAGATATAGAAAATATAGATAGTACTTATTGGAATAAAAAACTATTAGATAATATAAAAGACTATTTAAGTGAAATTAAATTTTTATTTCCATTCATAGATGATATAAAGCTATTACCTAGAAGCAAGTATGAAAATATAATTAGAATTATTAGTAGTGATAGTTTAGGGCATATATATGATATTATAAAAGGGTTTAATTTTATATCTAATAATTTAAATGAATTTCAATTAGAAAGAATAAATAAGAATATAGATTTATGTAAAGAAAGAGTAGGAACACTATTAAAACAATTTACAAAAATTGAAGCCGAAATAAATAGAATTATAGATAATACAGATTTTAAATTTTTGTATAATGATGAAAGAAAGTTATTTCATATAGGCTATGATGTAGACAATGAATCATTAAGTAGTAATTACTATGACTTATTGGCATCAGAAGCTAGAACAACAAGTTTTATTGCAGTGGCTAAGGGAATAGTTCCAACATCTCATTGGTTTGCTTTAAATAGATCATTAACTTTAATGTATGGTAGAAAAGGATTGGCTAGCTGGAGTGGAACCATGTTTGAATACTTTATGCCAAGGATTTTAATGAAAAATTATAGGAATTCTATGTTAGATGAAACTTATAGGTCTGTAATGGAAGGTCAAATAAGATATGGAGATAAGAGGAAGGTTCCTTTTGGTATTTCAGAAAGTGCCTACTATAAATTTGATGTAGATTTAAATTATCAATATAAAGCCTTCGGTGTACCTAAAATTGGTATAAAAAGAGGATTAGAAGAAGAGTTAGTAGTATCACCATATTCTACTATCATGGGGCTTATGGAAAATATACCTAAGTCTATGGCAAATATAAGAAGTCTATTAAAACTTGAATGTTATGGAAAATATGGATTTTATGAAGCTATAGATTATACAGATAAAAGGATAAAAAATAAAAAGTTTGAAATAGTAAAATGCTATATGATACATCATTTAGGAATGAGTTTGTTGGCTTTAGATAATGTTATGAATAATAATATTATTCAAAGAAGATTTCATAGAATTCCCATGATCAGAGCTGTAGATATATTGCTTCAAGAGAAGATAAGTAAGAATGTGGTCTATGATAGAAAAGAAGATAATTTACAAGAAGTGAAAGAAGTGCAAAGGCAATATTCCATCCATAGAACATTTAAATTTGGAGAAAGTAAGTATCCCCAAACCATACTTCTGGGGAATAAAAATTATAACATCCTATTAAATACGGCAGGTGGTGGCTACTCTAAGTTTAAAAATGTAATGGTATATAGATGGAAAGAAGATTTGATTCGTAGTAGTTGGGGAAAGTTTTTTTATATTAAAGACACTAATTCTAATGAATATACATCTTCTACCTATGAACCTTGTAAAGAGCAAGGAGATAAATATGAAGTTAATTTCTATTTGTATAAGGCAGAATTCATAAAATACTGGAGAGATCTAGAAATAAATACTATAGTTCAAGTAATTCCTGAAGATAATTGTGAAATTAGGACTATTGATATAAAAAATAATGGTAGTGAAGAAAAAATCATAGAAGTTATTAGCTATAGTGAAGTAGTTTTACAAGGATACAGTGGAGATATATCACATCCTACTTTTGGGAATTTATTTATTACTACAGAGTATATAGATGAATTAAGTGGAATACTTGCAAAACGCAGACCTCGTAGCGAAAAAGACAGGGACATATATACTCTTGAAAGTACACTAGGTGAAGAGGGATTTAAAACAGAGTATGATACGGCAAGGCTAAGTTTTATAGGAAGAAATCATTCAAAAGAAAATCCTATAGCTTTAGAAGAAAATGAACCTTTAAAAAATAATGTAGGCAATGTATTAGATCCTATAATTGCAATTAAAAGAATAATAAAAATTCCTAAAGGTGAAAGCAAATCTATAAAATATATAACAATTACAGGAAACTCTAGGGAGGATGTATTAAATAATTCAAGAAATTATCAAGATAGTAATATTCTAGAGGAAAGTGCCCTAAGATCTGCTTTAAGTGTAGAAAAAAGTCTTATTAATAAAGGAATAAAACCAACACAAGGGATTATTTATGAGCGGTTTGCAAGTAGTATATTATTTAATAACTTTAGTTATACAAAGAGAATAAACAACCTAATTAATCTAAGTAGAAGTCAAAGAAATCTCTGGGCCTATGGAATTTCAGGAGATTTACCTATTGTATTGTTAACTATTAACAAGGAAAAGGAAAGTGATATCTTAAGACAGCTTATAAATTGCCATGGATATTTAGAAGAAAAGGGATTAAAGTTTGATATTGTAGTCATTAATGAAGAGGAAATAAGCTATGAAAAGCCTCTAGATAATGCACTAAAAAGAATAATATTGAATAGCTCTTTAAATGGACGAGAAAATACTTCAGGTGGCATATTTATAATTAATAATGAAAAAATGTCTAAAGAAGATTTGAATTTGCTTTATTCTATTGCAGCAATAATCGTAGACGGATCAGAAGGGCCTTTATTAAAACAAATTGAAAAAGCCATGAAAAATGAAGATTATCCATATGACTCAAGAAAGTATATCTGGGAAATGAGTGAACTAAAAGAAGCTAATTTAAGTTATAGTGATAGTAATATCCCTAAAGTAGAAACTTCAGAGTTAAGTTTTTTTAATGGATATGGAGGTTTTAATAATGAGGGAGAATATACAATTATACTAAAGGACGGAATGTCTACACCAGCTCCTTGGATAAATGTTATAGCCAATAATAATAGATTTGGATTTAATATAAGTGAGTCTGGTAGTAGCTATACTTGGTATAAAAATAGTAGAGAATTTAAAATTACTCCTTGGAATAATGATTTCATTGAAGATACCCCTAGTGAAGTTTTATACCTAGAAGAAGGGGATAAACTTTGGTCAATAACTCCTGAACCAATAAGAGATAAAGGAGAGTATGTAATAACTCATGGATTTGGATATTCCAAATTTACTCATTGTAAAAGTGGAATACTGGGGGAAATTACTGTATTTCCTTCAAAGGAGAGAAGTGCAAAGCTTATTAAGGTTAGCTTAAATAACTTAGTAGATAAGGAGAGAAATATAGCAATTACTTATATTGCAAGATTGTGTCTAGGAGATTTAAGAGAAAACAATTATAAGAAGATTTACACTGTAATAGATAAAGAAAACAAATACATATATGGAATCAATCCATATAGTAGTGATTTTTCATCTAGTCATGTTTATTTAAAAATAAGTGGAGGAAAAAATGAAAGTTTTAGTGGAGATGAAAGAGATTTTATTGTAAGTAAAGAATATATGGATTCTTTACCTGAACAGAACACTATAAGCTTATCAGGAAGGTGTGGTTCAGGATTAGAACCAGTACTTAGTGAGAAAGTTTACTTAAGATTAGGAGCTAATGAAGAAAAATCACTGGTAATTGTCTTAGGAGCAGAAGACAGTATTGAAGGAATTCAAAATTCCCTTGAAGAGTTTTCAGATATAACTAGAGTTGAGAAAGAGTTAGAAATGGTAAAAGGCTATTGGGAAAGGCTTTTAACTAAGATAAAGATAAAAACAGAGGATAAAGCTTTAGATTTCATGATTAATGGTTGGCTTCCTTATGAAACTATCAGTTGTAGATTATTTTCAAGAACAGCATTTTATCAATGTGGAGGAGCTTATGGATTTAGAGATCAATTACAAGACTCCATTCCAATGATTTATATACAGCCTGAAATTGCTAGAAATCAAATTCTTTATAGTGCTACTAGACAATTTGAAGAAGGAGATGTGCAACATTGGTGGCATCCAGTTGTAAATAGTGGAATAAGAACTAGATTTAGTGATGATTTATTATGGTTACCTTATGTTACTTGTATATATGTTAAAACCACTGGAGATTATAAGATTTTAGATGAAGAGATTGGATATTTAAAGGATGAGCCTTTAAGAGAAGGAGAAGATGAAAGGTATAATGTATCATCAAAATCAGATTTAAAAGAGTCCTTATACAATCACTGTATAAGAGCTATAAATAGAAGCTTAAAGTTTGGTTCCCATAATATTCCTCTCATGGGAAGTGGAGATTGGAATGATGGAATGAGCACTGTAGGAAATAAAGGTAAGGGAGAGAGTATCTGGCTTGGCTGGTTCCTATATGCTATATTAAAAGATTTTAAGGATCTATGCATATATAAAAGGGATGAGGATAATTATGAAAAATATATTAAGACTATGGATTTTATTAAAGAAAATCTAGAGATTCATGGATGGGATGGAAGTTGGTATAAACGTGCTTACTTTGATGATGGCACTCCACTAGGATCTCATGAAAATCAGGAATGTAAAATAGATGCCCTATCACAATGTTGGTCTGTAATATCAGAAGCAGGAGATAAGGAAAGAGCTAATATAGCTATGAGTTCTTTAGAAAAATATTTAGTAAAGCCTAAAGAAAAAATTATATTACTATTGAGCCCACCTTTTGATAAATCAGATTTAAAACCAGGATATATAAAAGGATATGTACCTGGAGTAAGGGAAAATGGAGGACAATATACCCATGGAGTTGCGTGGGTAGCTTTAGCTCTTGCAAAACTAGGAAGAGGAGAAGAAGCATATAACATATATTCCATGCTAAATCCTATAAATCATAGTTTAAACATAGAGGAAGCAAATGTATTTAAGACAGAGCCTTATGTTATGGCTGCAGATATATATTCGGTGGAACCTCATGAAGGAAGAGGCGGATGGAGTTGGTATACTGGAAGCTCAGGTTGGATGTATACTATCGCATTAGAACACATATTGGGTTTTAGATTAATAGAGGGAAAAGGGTTTAAAATTAAACCATGTGTACCTAAAGACTTTAAAGAATACTCTATAGACTATGTATATGGAAATGCTGTATATCATATCAAAGTAATTAGAAGTGGTAATTCTACCATAACTTTAGATGGAAATGTTATAGAAGGAGATATAATACCTGTTACCTCTGATGGAGAACATGAAGTAAAAATAAATATTTAATAAAAAATATAGGAATTGCCATTAAAGCAATTCCTATATTTTTTACTATTTAGTTGGAGTGTTTTTATTTATTGATGCTAAGGGTTGATCTTCAAAACCTAGAAGATCCGATTCCTCGTTATAGGTATAATCAAATTCTGCATTAGAGATGTTGTTTGCCACAATTGGATCTACAACATGATTTGGAAGCAGTACATAGTCTTCAAGAGAATGTGCTTTTACAGGTTTGGTACTAGCATCTAAAAAGTCTCTTTCATTAGGACCATAAGGTTTTGCACCATTAGACTTACTAGAATTGTTTTTTGAATCCATATAAAATACCTCCTTAAAGTAAGTGGTGATATATTTTAAAATTATATTAAAATACTGAAATGTATTTAATATGTTTAGTTTGCTTCAATACAGTAAATAAATACTAGAAATTTATGGGCTTTTATATAGTTCTAATTTAAATAAAAATAATCATATAGTAAGGTTAGAGATAGATAAACTAAAAAATAGAATAACAATTTCTAATATTGACATAATATAATATTAGAATTATAATAACTTTAATGTAATATTAAACAACTTTATTATTAATTGATCGGTGAGGCGAAGTAAGTAGTATTAAAAACAGATTTTCAGAGAGTGATAGATGGTGAGATTATCGCAATTATGCTTGATATGAATGGGTCGCTGAGATGTTGGGTGAATTTAAAGTAGTCTAGCACGGATGCTCACGTTATAGAGCTAGGATATGTTTGTATCTGAAAGAGGTGAGATTTTATTATCTCAAAATAGGTGGTACCGCGTGATTTATGCCCTATGGATTTATTCCATAGGGCTTTTATTTATAACTAAATGGAATAATTTTACGGATTGAAAGGAGAAAAAACATGGAAGATAAGAAAAAAGTTATGTTAAGTGGAATTAAGCCTTCTGGGGATTTAACACTAGGAAATTATTTAGGAGCTATAAAAAATTGGGTGAAACTACAAAATGAATATGAATGTTATTTCTTTATTGCAGATTTGCATGCAATTACAGTAAGACAGATACCAACTGAACTTAGAAAGAGAACTTTAGAAGTACTAGCAATTTATATTGCTGCAGGAATAGATACAGAAAAAAATACTCTATTCGTACAATCTCATGTACCAGCTCATTCTGAAGCTGCATGGCTTTTAACTTGCCATAGCTATATGGGAGAACTAAGTAGAATGACTCAGTATAAGGATAAATCTAAAAATAGTGGAGAAAGTATAGGGGCAGGATTATTTAGTTATCCAGTTATAATGGCTGCTGATGTATTATTATATCAAACAGATGTAGTGCCAGTTGGAATAGATCAAGTACAGCATTTAGAATTAGCTAGAGATATAGCTGACAGATTTAATAAATTATACAGTCCAACCTTTAAAATACCTGAACCATACGTAGGTAAGGCTGGAGCAAAAATAATGGACCTTCAAAATCCAGAAAAGAAGATGTCTAAGTCGGAAGAAAATCCTAATGGATATATCTTAATATTAGATCCACCAGAAGTCATAAGAAAAAAAATATCCAGAGCTGTAACTGATAGTGTAGGAGAAGTTAAATTCTGTGATGAACAACCAGGAGTTAAAAATTTAATGACAATTTTAAGCACTATTGAGGGCATATCTATGGAAGAAATAGAAGAAAGATATAAGGGGCAAGGTTATGCCCAATTTAAATTAGATGTAGCAGAGGCTGTAGTTAAGGAGCTTGAACCAGTTCAAAAGAGAGTTAAAGAGCTTTTAGATAATAAAGGTAAGCTAGAAGAAATCTTCAAAGCTGGGGCAGAAAAGGCAAATTATGTAGCTACAAAGACTTTAAGAAAGATGCAAAAGAAAATAGGATTAGTTCAGTATTAATATTATCAGTATTAATACTAAAGGTACTTTATATAAACTATTATTTATTAGTTTATATAAAGTATCTTTTAATTTTTTTGAAGTTAATATCTGTTACTACATCAGTATTTATGGTTAAGATAGTAGAAGCTTGTCTATGTATATCCTTTGTAAAATCTTAAGAAGCATCCTCTTTTTCAAAGGAACAAAAGATTGGATTATCATATATGGTTAAAATGAAATAAAGGAAAAATGTATAAATTGTAATAATTTCTTAATGAAATTGTAAGGTTTTTAAATTATAATATATCTATAGTATATTTTTTAAATATAGTATACTTATTAAATAATTTAATTTATAATGAATTAATACATTATTATAATAATAATTGGGGTGATTAAGTGGATAGAAAAATCTATGTTGTATTGACACAGACAGGAACTTTTTTTTCAAGAGCTATAAAGCTATATACTAGATATAATTATAATCATACATCTATAGCCTTAGATAAAGAATTAAAGCAATTATATAGCTTTGGAAGAAGAAAAATATATTTTCCACTTCATGCTGGTTTTGTTAGAGAACAAATTGATGGAGGAATATTTAAGCTATATAAAAGTACATCCTGTAGAGTTTATGAATTAAGTGTTACAGAAGATGAATATAATGAAGTTAAAGAGATTATAGATCGATTTGAAAGTGAACATGATAGATATAAATATAATTTTTTAGGCATTTTAGCTATAATGTTACACATACCTTATCAAAGAAGATATCATTTTTTATGCTCACAATTTGTGGCTTACGTACTAAAAGAAGGTAAAATCATAAACTTTGATAAAGATGTTTCTTTAGTGAAACCAGAGGATTTCGATGGAATAGAAAAGGGACAAGTAGTTTATAGTGGCTTATTAAGCCATTATGCATACTAAAATTATAATTATATATTTGTGGAATTATATTTTATTATTTTAATATTTATTACAATGGCAGTAAGATACAAATATCTTACTGCTTTATTTTGGTATAATTGAATTGAAAATGATAAATTTAGTATGATATTTAAACTAAAATTTTAGTGTTAATTTTAAATGTGATATACATAAAAACATTAATAATATTTGTGTTTATATTAATTAATATGGTATTATATAAAATGTGCTAAAAAGAGATACTATATAAATTGAAGATAATTTTAAATTTAAATAAAGGAGTTAAGGTAATGAGTGATTATATAAAGGAGATAGAGAAAAGAAGAACCTTTGCTATAATTTCCCACCCAGATGCAGGTAAAACTACACTTACTGAAAAATTACTTTTATATGGGGGAGCAATAAGACTAGCAGGATCTGTTAAAGCAAGAAAGACATCTAAGCATGCTGTTTCTGACTGGATGGAAATTGAGAAGAAGAGAGGAATTTCTGTTACATCTTCAGTAATGCAGTTTGGATATGAGGGATATTGTATAAACATATTAGATACTCCAGGACACCAGGACTTTAGTGAAGATACATATAGAACACTTATGGCTGCAGATAGTGCAGTAATGGTTATTGATGGAGCAAAAGGGGTAGAGGATCAAACTAGAAAGCTATTTCATGTTTGTAGTATGAGAGATATTCCAATATTTACTTTTGTAAATAAGATGGATAGAGAAACAAGAGACCCTTTTGAACTTATGGAAGAGATAGAAAATGAATTGGGTATAAAATCATATCCAATAAACTGGCCTATAGGTACAGGTATGCACTTTAAAGGTGTTTATGATAGAAATAATAAACAAATTCATATTTTTAAAGCTGGAGATCATGGACAGTTAGAAGTAAGTGAGACTGTTATAGATTTAGAGGATGAATCAGCAGCTAGAGAGGCTATAACCGATAGTCTATATGAAAAATTACTTGAGGACATAGAATTATTAGATATAGCTGGAGATGCCTTTGATGAAGAAAAGGTGAGAGTTGGAGAACTTACCCCTGTATTTTTCGGTAGTGCTTTAACTAATTTTGGTGTAGAACCATTTTTAGAGAACTTCTTAAAGTTAACTACAGCGCCATTAGGAAGAAATTCTGATATAGGAAAGATAGAGGCAACAGATGATAACTTTTCTGCTTTTGTATTTAAAATTCAAGCTAATATGAATAAGGCTCATAGAGATAGAATTGCTTTTATGAGAATATGTTCAGGTCAATTTGAAAAAGGTATGGAAGTTTATCATGTTCAAGGTGGAAATAAAATAAAGCTAGCACAACCTCAACAATTTTTAGCTCAAGATAGAGAAATTGTTGATAATGCTTATGCTGGAGATATTATAGGAGTATTTGACCCAGGTATATTTAGTATAGGTGATACACTTTGTTCACCAAGCAAGAAGTTTAAGTTTGAAGGAATTCCAACCTTCGCACCAGAACACTTTGCAAGGGTTAGAACTGTAGATACTATGAAGAGAAAACAGTTTATAAAGGGTGTAACACAGATAGCTCAAGAGGGAGCAATTCAAGTATTTAAAGAGCTTCACATAGGAACAGAACAAATTATAGTAGGAGTTGTAGGAGTTCTTCAATTTGAAGTTTTAGAATTTAGATTAAAAAATGAATATAATGTAGATATAAAAATGGATATGCTTCCATATAGAAATATTAGATGGATTGAAGCTTTAGAAGGTAAAGTTGATGATTTAAGTTTAACAAGTGATTCTAAAGTTGTTAAGGATATTAAAGATAGAGACTTACTTATATTCCAAAATGATTGGGGTATTAGTTGGGCACTAGATCACAATAAGGGCTTAGTTTTATCTAATATTAGTAAAGGTGAATAATAGAAAAATTCCTCAAGTTTCTTTGAGGAATTTTTTTATTTAACTATTGAATTTATTTTTTACAGTTAGGTATTCTTCTATGTAGTCCATGGCAATAGTTAGAAGAGCTACTGCAATTATTAAATTAATTAAATTTCCTCCCATAACAAAAAATAAACCAATTAAAACTACTAATAGTAAAAAGCTACCAAACCAACGAAGATACATCATATATGTCAATCCTTTCTACATCCAAGTAAAGTAATAAGTTAGATCTTTTGACTATTTTCTCAAAAATATATAGGATTATAAGATCTGAAAGTCAAAGTTAAAATTATTTTGTGTAAAATATTTAATATTATTCTTTTATATTAAAAAATAAGGTTGAAATTCTTTAGATTTAATGTATAATTTAATTGTATGGATACTAAATTTGTTGTATGGGTACAATATTGCATAATCATAAAGGGGGACTTAAAATGAAAGAAAAGGCATCAATAAAAGCATCGAGAAATAGTTTTAGAATTATTGAAATAGTTCAAATAGGACTTATGGCAGCGTTAACATATATAGCAACTGCAGTTATAGCTATACCAGTGGGAGATAATGCAGTTTTACATATAGGTGATGCAGTACTATTTTTATGTGCCATCTTACTAGGAAAAAAACGAGGAGCTGTGGCCGCTGCTATAGGTATGACATTTTTTGATTTGTTTTCTCCATACTATATATGGGCGCCATTTACCTTTATTATAAAAGGAGTTATGGCATATATAGCAGGAGCTATAGCCTATAGAGGTGATTATCAAGGAGATAAAGTTTGGAATAACTTATTTGCATTCATTGTAGCCGGAATAGTTATGATTTTTGGATATTTTTTTGCTGGAGGTTGCTTAAATCACTTTGTATATGGAATACCAACTATTGGACAAGGATTTATAGTGGCTTTAAAGGATATACCAGCTAATATACTTCAAGTAGCAGGGGGAATTGCTATAGCATTACCACTTTCCATACCGTTAAAAAAATATTTAGCTAAATATTTATAATTGATAGAGCATCACTAAAGTTGGTGCTTTATTTTTTTATATTTTGGGGCAAACTAAATTAAAATAAAAAATTAACCTATTGACAATATATAAATGGAGTACTATTATGTAGATATACCCCCTGAGGGGGGAGGGGAGGTAAATGATGAGTGAAGAAAGAAAAAAAGCTTTGCAATTGTTAAAAACAGCAAGGGGTCAGATAGATGGGATTATCAAAATGATAGAAGAGGGGAGGTATTGTATCGATATTTCTAATCAAATCTTAGCATCACAAGCTTTATTAAAGAAATCAAACTTAGAAATTTTAAAAGGACACTTAAATCATTGTGTTAAGGATGCAGCAATAAATAATAATATGGATGAAAAGATTGTGGAAATAAATAATATATTAGAAAAGATAATTACAAAATAAAGAAGGTGAAAACATGGATAATAAATCATTTAAAATAGAAGGTATGACTTGTTCTGCTTGTGCAAATAGAGTAGAGAGAGCAATTAGTAAGTTAGAGGGGGTTGAAAAAGCAAATGTAAATTTTGCTACAGAAACTTTAACTGTAGATTTTAATAAGGAAAATTTAAATTCTCATAAGATTGAGGAAGCTGTAGTTAAAGCTGGGTATGGCGTAAAGAAAAATGTAAAAACCTACAATTTTAAAGTAGAAGGCATGACTTGTTCTGCCTGTGCTAATAGAGTAGAAAGAGTAACTAAAAAACTAGATGGAGTAGAAAATGCTACGGTAAATTTTGCCACAGAAAAGCTTACTATAAAAGTAAATGAAGATGAGATATCCTATGGTGATATAAAAGCAGCAGTAGATAAAGCTGGGTATAAGTTAATTAAAGAGGAAGTAAAAGATAAGGAAAAACAAGGAGAGGAAAAAAGTGAAGCTAGTAAATTACTTACAAGGTTCATATCTTCCCTAATTTTTACAGTTCCACTACTAATTATAACAATGGGTCACATGGTAGGGATGCATCTTCCATCTATAATAGATCCTATGACAAATCCGTTAAACTTTGCATTAATTCAGTTGATACTAACCTTACCAGTAATGATAGCTGGATATAAGTTTTATAAGGTAGGACTTAAAAATTTAGTTAAACTAAGTCCTAATATGGACTCACTAATATCCATAGGAACTTTGGCTGCTTTTATATACGGTATATTTGCTATATATAAAATAATGCAAGGGGATCATGAGTATGCAATGCATCTATATTTTGAATCTGCTGCAGTAATACTAACCTTAATAACCTTAGGTAAATATTTAGAAGCGGTATCTAAAGGTAAAACCTCTCAAGCTATAAAGGCTTTAATGGGTTTAGCTCCTAAAACAGCAACTATAATTAGAGATAACAAAGAAATTGTAGTACCTGTAGAAGAGGTTATAGTTGGGGATATAGTACTAGTAAAACCAGGTGAAAAGTTACCAGTAGATGGAGAAGTTATAGAAGGAAATACATCTATAGATGAATCAATGCTTACAGGAGAGAGCATACCCGTTGAAAAATCTATGGGAAGTAGTGTAATAGGGGCTAGTATTAATAAAACAGGATTTATTAAGTATAAGGCCACTAGAGTTGGTAGAGATACTGCTCTTGCACAAATAGTTAAGCTAGTAGAAGATGCTCAAGGTTCAAAAGCACCTATTGCTAAACTAGCAGATGTTATATCAGCCTACTTTGTACCTGTAGTTATAGGGCTTGCTGTAATTGCTTCAGTGGGTTGGTTGATTGCTGGTGAAACACCTATATTTTCTCTTACTATATTTATTGCAGTACTGGTTATTGCCTGCCCATGTGCTTTAGGTCTTGCTACTCCAACTGCCATTATGGTGGGAACAGGAAAGGGTGCTGAAAATGGTGTTTTAATTAAAGGTGGAGAACCATTAGAGACTACTTATAAATTAAAAACCATAGTATTTGATAAAACAGGAACTATAACAGAGGGAAAACCTAAGGTTACAGATATTATAACTAATGGTGAATCAGAGGAAGAAATTCTAATTTTAGCAGCTAGTGCAGAGAAGGGATCAGAGCATCCACTTGGTGAAGCCATTGTTAAAGATGCAGAGGAAAAAGGGTTGAGCCTTAAAGTAATCGATAAATTTAATGCTATTCCAGGACATGGTATAGAAGTAGAAATAGATAAAAAATCTATTCTTCTAGGAAACAAAAAACTTATGATGGAAAAAAACATTAATATTTCAAGTTTAGATGAAACTTCTGATAGATTAGCTTCAGAGGGAAAAACACCAATGTATATAGCTATAGATGGAAATGCTGCTGGAATTATAGCTGTAGCAGATACTGTTAAAGCAAGTAGTAAAAATGCTATAGAAAGTCTGCACAAAATGGGCATAAAAGTAGCTATGATAACTGGAGATAATAAGAGAACGGCGGATGCCATTGCAAAACAAGTTGGTATAGATATAGTATTATCAGAGGTTTTACCAGAGGATAAAGCAAATGAAGTGAAAAAGCTTCAAGTTGATGGAAATAGAGTAGGCATGGTTGGTGATGGTATTAATGATGCTCCAGCCCTTGCCCAGGCTGATATAGGAATAGCAATAGGATCTGGAACAGATGTAGCCATTGAATCAGCAGATATAGTTCTTATGAGAAGTGATTTAATGGATGTAATATCAGCCATAAAACTAAGCAAAGCAACTATTAAAAATATAAAGGAAAATTTATTCTGGGCCTTTGGTTATAACGTATTAGGAATACCGGTGGCTATGGGAGTATTACACATTTTTGGTGGCCCATTATTAAATCCTATGATAGCTGCAGGAGCTATGAGTCTAAGTTCAGTATCAGTATTATTAAATGCATTGAGACTTAGAAGATTTAAAGCTTAATATTCCTATTTATATAGGAAACTATATAAATATTAAGCTATATAAATAGGAAACTATATAAATAGGAAACTATATAAATAGGAAACTATTTGTTCTGTTTATCAGGGTTTAAAGGCATTTGATAATTTTAATGATAATATTAAATTATCATACTAATATATATTTTAGGAGGAGAAAGCGATGAAAAAGAAAATATTAATTGAAGGAATGAGCTGTAAAAACTGTGTAGCTCACGTAAAAAATGCTCTAGAAGAGTTAGCTGGAGTTTCAGAAGTAGAAGTTAATTTAGAGGGGAAATATGCTTTAGTAGAAGCTACTGAAAGTAATGATGTTTTAAAAGCTACTATAGAAGAAGAAGGATATGATGTAGTAGGCATAGAATAAAATTACCATAAATTATATAACAGAAAAATAATTAAATGTCTTAAAGGTTACTAGATTTTTATGAAAGTAAACTTTAAGGCATTTTTATTACCTATGGTTTTAAGAAGGTATATTTAAGAATAATCTATTATGTATATAAAATAATAATAATGTGATAATTATTCACATATAATTAAAATAACAGAAATATATAAGTTAATAGGAACTATTGATTAAATATTCTGAATATTATATAATATAACTATTAAAGTTAATGTATTTTATTAAAAAGTTTGGGGGCGTTTAAAATGATTCAAGTATTTTGTAAAGAAAAAGGCTCTGGGAAAACAAAAGCATTAATGAATTTAGCTAATTCAAAGGTAAGTAGCTCAAAAGGAAATCTAGTGTATATCGATGATGACACAAGAGGACTCCTACGTATTCATAAGAACATAAGGTTTATATGTTCTAAAGACTTTAATATTCATAATTACAAAGATTTTTACGGTTTTATATGTGGCATAATATCTAAAGACTATGATGTGGAAAGTATATTTATAGACGGTATTTTGAGTGACATATGTAATGATGCGGATGATTTTGGTTCAATACTAAATAAATTAGAATATTTATCAGAAAAATTTAAAGTTGACTTTTATGCCAACGTTAGTTGTGAAGAAAATAATATACCAGATACTATTAAAAAATATGTTGTTTAGAGAAAATTAGTATTTACTCTTGAAAAATGATAATAATAATAGTAATATGTATTTAAAATAGAATATAGTAAGAGACGATGAAGAAAAGAAGTAATTAAATGAATTTTAAAGAGAGCTGATGAGTGGTGTAAATCAGTAAAGGATTTTAATGAAATACATTTTAGAGTCTTAGGTCGAAGTAGTAGTAGGCTGTTACGGTTTCCTAACGTTATTAAGGAAGAGAATAATTTAAATGTTTTTAAAGATTTTAAATTATAAATTTGGGTGGTACCACGGAAATTTTCGTCCCTAGTATTTTTATACTAGGGACTTTTTTAGTTTCTTAATTATATTTGTTAAAATTGAAATCATAGCCGAAGATTAAAGTAAAAAAACTATAAGATGTTGGAGGAAGTTATGGAAAATTACAATGTATATGACGTTTTAAAGGAACGTGGATTTTTAAAGCAATTAACACATGAAGAAGAAATGAAAGAAATATTTGCAAAGGAAAAGGTAACTTTTTATATAGGATTTGATCCCACAGCAGATAGTCTTCATATAGGACATTTTATTGCTATGATGTTTATGTCTCATATGCAAAAGGCAGGGCATAGACCCATAGCTTTAGTTGGTGGTGGTACTGCAATGATAGGTGATCCATCAGGTAGAACAGATATGAGAAAAATGCTAACTAAAGAGGAAATTGATCACAATATATCTTGTATAAAAGGTCAACTTTCAAGGCTAATAGACTTTAGTGATGATAAAGCAATCCTAGAAAATAATGCAGACTGGCTTTTAGATTTAAATTATGTGGATTTTATAAGAGATATAGGTTCACACTTCTCAGTTAATAGAATGCTTACTGCTGAGTGCTTTAAACAAAGATTAGAAAAAGGATTATCCTTCTTAGAGTTTAACTACATGTTAATGCAAGGATATGATTTCTACGTATTGAATAAAAAGTATGATTGCACAATGGAATTAGGTGGAGATGATCAGTGGTCAAATATCTTAGCTGGAATGGAACTTATCAGAAGAAAAGAAGGTAAATCAGCTTATGGTATGACATGTTCACTACTTACAAATAGTGAAGGAAATAAGATGGGTAAAACAGCCAATGGGGCAGTATGGCTTGATCCTAATAAAACATCACCATTTGAATTCTACCAATACTGGAGAAACATTGATGATGCAGATGTAGAGAAGTGTCTATGCCTACTAACATTTGTTCCAATGGATGAAGTAAGAAGACTTTCAGCTTTAGAAGGAGCAGAAATTAACGAAGCTAAAAAGGTTCTTGCTTATGAGGTTACAAAACTTATCCATGGAGAAGCAGAAGCAGAAGGAGCTAAAAAGGCTGCAGAAGCTCTATTTAGTGGTGGAGTAGACATGAGCAATGTACCTACAGTAGAAATTGCTGAAGATATGAAATCTGCTTTAATTCTTGATATAATAGCACAAACAGGTATTGTTCCATCTAAGAAAGAAGGAAGAAGACTTATAGAGCAAGGTGGACTTACTATAAATGATATAAAAATAGAAGATGTTAATGAAATATTTAATGAAAGCTACCTAGAAAAGGATGGATATGCCTTAATAAAAAGAGGAAAGAAAAAATTCTATAAATTAGTGATAGCTTAGTAAAAAAAATTATGAGTATGCCTAATGGTATACTCATTGTTTTTGTAATATACTTCACTAAAATGAAAATGATACGATTAGTTTAATAGGGGGTGAAGTCTATGTCAAATGTATGGAAAATTAATATGGTACAAAACTATACAACAAGAGATGATTTTAACAAGCTCACCTTTAAAAAAGGAGATTCATTTTCTGCTAGAATTTTAAGGTTAGAGGGAAGTACAACTGATGTTATAATAAAGTTACTTGATGGAAGAGTATTTCCGGCAAGGGTAGATGGAGAAATACTTCAAGAAAATTTAGATGATTATATGTTTAAATTTCAACTAGATGGATTTGAAGGAGGAAAATTCCTTCTTAGAATATTAGAATCAAATGTTATAGATAGCCTTGGGAACAATGGTGACTCAGCTATTAAAGATCCATTAATGGAAGAACTACTTAAGAATTTAGATTTTCCAGTAGGCAAAGAGGATGTGCCTATATTAAAATCTATGCTTAAGAACAATATTCCAATTACAGAAGAAAATCTTTTAGAAATTAAGGGACTTAAGGAATTTATAGATCAAAGCAATAATTCTCCTAAGGAGTTAAATAAATTCATTGATAAATTTATAGAAGCTAAAGGAATACAAAATAATAGTTCTGAAGCTAAACAAATAAAAGAAACTTTAGGTAGAGTTTTAAATGAAATCAAGAATTTAAAGATAGATGATGTATTTGTTATGAAAGCTCTAGATATAAAGCTAAATGAACATAATATCAAAGCTTTTTCAAAGGTTATATCTAATGAATACAGTATTTTACCAGAGATAAAGGAAACTACCAATGTTATTAAAGAGCAGATTATTGGCAATATTAATAAAGATACACAGGGAGAAGCTATTGTTAATAGAAATTCAACTTTCATTGAAGGTGATAAATTAATATATTCTGAAAAAGATAGTTCTCAACCTATGGTATCAATAAAGGAAAGCTTAGAAAATAAAGAAGCTATATTATCTTCAGAAAAGATGGTAAACAAAGAAGTAAAGCATTCTAATGATATTATAAATGAAAGAACAATAGGAATAGTCAATGATGAAGATGATCTACTGGGGAAAATGGCATCTCACGGCAATGACGAAGTAGATAGCACTAATAAACTCTTTAAGCAGCTTAAATCAGATATCATGGTAGATAGAAGTATAACAAGCAATATGGTAAAGGATGAATTAAGAGAAAAAATATCCTTTATAAAAAATGATTTAATGGAATTAATTAAGTTATCCCAGAAAGAAACTAGTACTTTTAATAATGTGATTCAAAACTTAGAAACCAAGTTTCAAGAGTTTAAAATGTTTAATACAATAAATAATAATTATTATTTTCTTAATGTTCCACTGGATATGAAAGATAAGGAATATGATTGTAAGCTGATTATTAAGGATGAAAGAAGTAAAGGAAAAAAGTTAGATACTGAAAATATTAAAATAGCGGCTAGTGTAGCCACTGTAAATATGGAAAAGGTAGATGCTTATTTAACCGTTAATAAAAATTCAGCCACTATTGAAATAGAGAGTGAAGCCACATATGTAAAGATATTAGAAAGATTTAAGGGAAAGTTAATTAACGACTTAATGGATAGTAAGTATATGTTTAATATTTTTATAAAAGAGAAAAAACATGATTTTTCTTTTTCAAATTGCAGAAGTTTCTTTGAAGATGATGATTTCACTACAATTAATACTAGAGTTTAGCTAGGAGTGTGCTTATATGGAAGATAGAAAGAGAAAAAAAGCAGCAGCTTTAAAATATGAATATGGGCAGAATGCTCCAAAGGTTACAGCAGCAGGTATGGGTAATGTAGCTGATAAAATCCTTGAAGAAGCAGAAAAAAGTGATGTACCTATTGTATATAATGATGAACTTGCAGATATGCTTACTAAAGTGGATATAGATAGTGAAATTCCTTATGAGCTTTATGATGTAGTGGCAAAGGTTATAGCCTATGTTATGGAGATAGATAATAAGTACAAATAAATTTAAATAAAAAGATTATGAAATAGATAGTAGGTGGTTAAGTGGCATTATATGCAATTTCAGATCTTCATCTAGCCTCCACAGGAGAAAAGCCTATGGATATATTTGGGGAAAAATGGAGCAATCATGATGAAAAAATAAAAGAAAATTGGATTAGAATTGTGAAAGATGAAGATACAGTATTAGTAGCAGGGGATATTTCATGGTCTATGAATATGGAAAATGGCAAGGCTGATTTAGAATTTATAAATAATCTTCCGGGGAGAAAAATATTTGTTAGGGGAAACCATGACTATTGGTGGACTGGAATTACTAAGCTTAATTCTATGTTTCAGAGGATGGAGTTTATCCAAAATAATTTTTTCGTATATGAGGATTATGCTATATGTGGAAGTCGGGGATGGATTTTAAAGAATAATCCCAAATTTAATTCTCACGATAAAAAAATCTATGATAGAGAACTTATAAGATTAAGATTTTCCATAGATGCAGCAATAAAAAGTGGTTTTAAAAAAATAATATGTATGATTCATTATCCACCTATATTTCCTAATATGCAAGAAAATGAATTTTTAGAAATGTTTAAGGAATATAACGTGGATAAGGTAATCTATGGACATCTTCATGGTGGAGGACTTTTAAATGTCTTTGAAGGAGAAAAAGATGGGGTTGAGTATATTTTAACATCCTGTGATTATATAGATTTTGCTCCTATTAAGATTTTAGATTAATAAAAAATTCAATAAAAGTCATATAAAATACCATAAAAAATACCATTATATGATATAATTAAATACGGATTAATAGAATTGGTTAGTAAAGGAATGACATATATGGCAGTTATTGAGTGGAAGAGTTTTTTAATTCCATACGACCAAGCAGTAGAGGAATTAAAAGTAAAGTTTAGAAGTATAAGAAGAGAATTAAGAAAGAAAAATGAATACTCACCTATTGAATTTGTAACGGGTAGGGTTAAAGAGGTTTCCAGTATACTAGAGAAAGCTAATAAATTTGATATACCTTTAGATAGAATCCAGTATGAAATGGAAGACATTGCTGGACTGAGAATCATGTGCCAATTTGTAGATGATATAGATAAAGTAGTAAATATAATACGTGAAAGAAAAGACATGCATATAATTTATGAAAAAGATTATGTTACTAATGTAAAATCTAGTGGTTATAGAAGTTATCATATGATTATAAAGTATCCAGTAAATATGGCATCTGGAATGTGTGAAGTGCTTGCTGAATTTCAAATAAGAACTTTGGCAATGAACTTCTGGGCTACAGTGGAACATTCTTTAAATTATAAATATAAGCATGCTATACCAATAGACATTAAAGGAAAGCTTAAAAGTGCAGCAGATGCAGCCTTTAACTTAGATACAGAAATGTTAGCAATAAAAGATGAAATAAAGGATGCTCAAAAGCTATTTGAGGTAAAATCTTCTTTAGTAAGTAATATAGTGGAAAATATATTAACTATATCTTCCCTAGGGAAAACTGGAGAAGCATCAAGGTTTACAGAAGAGCTTAATAAGTTATTAGAAGTAGGAGATGTATTTGAACTTACAAGCCTATTAGAAGAAACTAAAAAGGTTCTTGAAAGGTACAAATAATTCATTGGTACAAAAGTTTTATATTCCTCATATGATGATATAAGCAATATTTCATGAGGTATAAAATGAGTGAGCAATTAATTAAATTTCAATCAACTACTTATGGAGATAAGTATGTAGATGCTAAGGTTGAAACTGGTGATGATAACAGAGGTGTTATCTATGGTAGAGTAATTGATAAAAATAATAAACCAATTAGTGATGCAGTAGTAAAGTTAATCATACTTGAAGATCCAAATGACCCATTAAGTATACTACCTATAACCCATACTTTTACAGATGAATATGGTCAATTTTTATTTGGTCCATTACCACCAAATAAGACCTATCTAATAAAAATATGGCATGATGATATTTATGTTAGGCCTGTTACCATAAAAGATAAAGAAGCAAGACATAGTTGCATAACCATAAGAGAAGGTAAAAATTCTGATAATAGTGAAAGAAAATTACCAATAAATCATAGTGAAAAATAAAACAGAGGAGATTTTCCTCTGTTTTTTTATTAGATTAATTAGCTACTATATTTACAAGTCTACCTTTAATAACTATAACTTTTCTTACAGTTTTTCCTTCAAGGTTAGATTTTATCGTTTCATCATTTAAAGATGCTTCTTTTATTTCATCCTCAGAAGAAGAAGTTGCAACATTTATTTTTGCTTTAATTTTACCATTAATTTGAATAGCGATTTCTACTTCATCTTTAACTAAAGCAGCTGGGTTAAATTCTGGCCATTTTTCATTAAATACTGAGTAACCCATTCCAAGGTTTTCCCATTGTTCTTCACTGAAGTGAGGAGCAAAAGGAGCTAAAAGCTTAATATAATCAACTAATACTTCTTTTAAGAAATCAGTATTTTTAACAGCTTCATTTAGATACTTATTAAGAGCATTGGTAAACTCCATAAGTCTTGCAATGGCAGTGTTGAATTGAAGCTTTTCAGCATCCTCACTAACACCTCTAATTGCAAAGTGTCTCCAATAGTTAAGCTCTTTTTCAGGTGCTTCTATTACATTTTTAGAAGACTTGTTACAGTTAATTTCTGAAATTGATGTTTCAAGAATTCTTTCTATTCTATCTACAAATCTACCAATAGATTTTAATCCATCATCACTCCAAGCTCCGCCATCAGTGTATCCAAATCCAAACATTAGGTACATTCTAAATACGTCAGAGCCATATTCTTTGATGTAGTCATCAGGAGATATTGTATTACCTTTAGACTTACTCATTTTCTGTCCATCTGGTCCTAGGATTAAGCCTTGGTGAGTTAATGATATGAATGGTTCATCAAAGTTTAGAAGTCCCATATCTCTAAGAGCCTTAGTGATAAATCTTGCATATAGAAGGTGCATACAAGCATGTTCAGGACCACCTACATATTTATCTACTGGAAGCATCTTATTTATTATTTCACTATCAAATGCTTTTTCACTATTTTTATTATCTGCATATCTCAAATAATAGAAAGATGAACATACAAAGGTATCTAAAGTATCTTCATCACGGTGTGCAGCACCTCCACACTTAGGACAAGTTGCATTTATAAAGTCTTCAGATTTTGCAAGAGGAGATTTTCCATCTGGTGCAAACTCTACATTGTATGGAAGTTCTACAGGTAATTGAGCTTCTGGCACTGGAACAGTTCCACACTTGTCACAGTGAATCATTGGAATTGGAGCACCCCAATATCTTTGTCTAGATACTAGCCAGTCACGTAGTCTGTAGTTAATTTGTTTTTTACCAAGACCTAACTTTTCAAGCTCAGTAACCACTGCATCCTTAGCTTCTTCTCCTTTAAGACCATCAAATTTTCCACTATTTATCATTGGGCCATATTCAGTAAATGGAAGAGCATCTCCACCTTCTATAACTCTCTCTATTGGAAGATTATATTTTTGTGCAAAAGTATAGTCACGGTCATCATGAGCTGGAACTGCCATTACTGCACCTGTACCATAAGTATTAAGTACATAGTCTCCAACCCATATTGGAATCTCACGGCCATTTATAGGATTTATAGCATAGGAACCAGTGAATACTCCTGTTTTTTCTCTAGAGATAGACTGTCTTTCTATATCACTTTGCTTTGCAGATGTTTCTTTATAAGCTTCAATAGCAGCCTTATTTTCTTCTGTAGTAAGCTTTTCAACTAATTCATTTTCAGGAGCAAGAACAACGTAGCTAACTCCAAATAAAGTATCAACTCTTGTGGTAAATGTGTTGAATTCAATATTAGAATCCTTAACTTTAAAAGTTACTTCTGAACCAGTTGATCTTCCAATCCAGTGTTTTTGCATAGCTTTAGTTTTTTCTGGCCAATCAAGACCATCAAGTTTTTCTAAAAGCTCATCTGCATAGTCTGTGATTTTAAGGAACCATTGAGTTAAGTTTTTCTTTGTTACTTCACTTTCACATCTTTCACAATGACCTTCTACAACTTGCTCATTTGCAAGTACTGTGTTACAGCTAGGGCACCAGTTTACTGGAGCATTTTTTCTGTAAGCAAGACCTTTTTCATACAATTTTAGGAATAACCATTGGGTCCACTTATAATAATCTGGTCTACAAGTAACAACTTCATTTTCCCAGTTGAACATTGCACCCATTGCTTTAAGTTGTTTTTCCATAGTTTCAATATTTTTATCAGTAGAGTCTTTAGGATGTATCCCAGTTTTAATTGCAAAGTTTTCTGCTGGAAGACCAAAAGCATCAAATCCCATTGGTTGGAATATATTATATCCTTGCATTCTCTTCATTCTAGCCCATGAATCGACTGGTCCGTAGTTAAACCAGTGTCCTGCATGTAATTGGCTTCCTGAAGGGTATGAGAACATTTCAAGAACGTATAATTTTTTATCCATATTGTTTTCATCGAATTTATATAGGTTTGTTTCTTCCCACTTTTCCTGCCATTTTTTATCTGTAGCAGTTCCATATCTAGCCATAGTAATCCTCCTTGTTTGATAAATATCAAATATTATTTTAAATAAAAAAAAGCTTTCATCTCTTATGAAAGAGACGAAAACTATAATTCCGCGGTACCACTCTATTTAGACCATAAAGGTCTCCCTTGATAATATAACGGTTAAATCCGTACTTGCTTTTAACAAGTAAGCTCCCAGGCAAGTTCATATAAGCTTATTACTACATTACACCAAGCTGTAGCTCTCTTCAAATAAGTAATTATATTACTACTCCTTATCACTGCAATAAATAATTTAGTTTTTAAAAATTATACATTAAGAGTTAAGTAAATGTCAAGGGATTTGAATATTATATTCCTAAAATTTAAATTTTTTAGTTCTCACACTATTTATGAATACCGTAAGAACATAGTCAAATATAAAGAAGGCTACATTACCACCTATAAAAATAATTATTAAAGGGTATTGCATTTGAATAGTAGCCATAAATAATTGTTTATATAAAAGAAATGCTATAAAGGTTATCACGTTAAAATAAACTAGTTTTAATGCGATTTCTATAGGTGTATTTCTTTTTTGTTCTATAAAAAATTTTACTATGCCATAGGGACCAAAGATTAGCACATAAAAAAGACAAAGAGTTTTGTCTGGGATTATGAAATAAGCTAATACAGAGGAGCCTAAATATACTAATAAAGTAGTTTTCATATCAGCAATAAGTATTCCCAGGGGAATAAGTGCCGAAGTTAAGCCTAATAAGAATAAAGTGTTAAAGGTAATAAAATTAGCGGAATACAAGATAATAAGAGTCAAAGCAATAAGCATACCGCCCTTTGCTACATTAGAAGCCTTATTTTCTTTCATAGTAACCTCCTTTTAACAACAACTAATACAATCTCCACCCATACATTCACAACAAGTATCTAACATCCAAATATTTAAGCAAGTATTGCACATGTCATTAGAACTATTTCTTTGACCATAATAGGTACTTCTATAGTTATTTTGTGTATGATTTAATTGATTAAGCATTTGTCTATATTCAAAGTTATTAGGATCCATTCTACAAGCTGTATTTATTAAATTATTTGCGCTATCGTACCAACCTTTTCTAAGATGTACAACCCCCATTAAAAAGTTCCATTCAGCAGTTCTATTAGTCATAGCATTAAGTTTCGATTCTGCGCCGCCTATATTTCCTCTATTAATATCCATTCTAACAGATTGAAGATTAGGATCATTGTAGCTGTTAGAACCACCACCATAGGTTGAGGAAGGATTTCCATAGCTAGAAGATCCATTACTAGTATTACCTTTTTTACTTAATACGTCATAAGCTTCGTTTATCTCTCTAAGTTTTTCTTCTGCTAAATCTTTTAGCGGGTTATTAACATACTTGTCTGGATGATATTGTTTTACTAGCTCTCTATAAGCTTTTTTGATTTCATCTTGAGAGGCATTTTCTTTAACTCCAAGTACTTCATAAGGATTATTCATGTTTTTTGTCACTCCTTGATTTTATAGTTTCTATTTTATTCATAAGTCCTAATTGTAAAATATTAAATAGTAAGTCTTTATTTTTATTTATAGGAAGTTTATCTAAAGCTTCAGAAGTAGAATTCGCACTCATTATTAGGTTAAATTCTATTCTATTGCCCTCTTTAATAATTAAGTCTTCATAGGGTAGGTTTTCAACATTGAAGGCTTTGTTAATGGCGTTAAATTTATGTTTCTCCATATCTTCCTTTAAATCATCAAAGGCATCTATTATATAAATCCATCTCCCTAGATTATATCCTAAATTATATAAATCATTAAAAAAGTTTTCATTTTTATAATAGTAAGAGATTATAAAAGCTGTTAAAGAAGCAAAAGGGTCACTGAGTTCATCAATAGATATCACATTCTGAGATTTTTCAAGAGAACTTAATTTATTTATATTTTCTTCTATATTAACTAAAATTGGAGATAAGTCCTCTTTAGATTTATTTATAAATTTTTTTATGTACATAGAAATAAACTTTTTACTTAGAGAATTATCATCATTATAATCATCTAATAATTTGTAGTATACTAGGGACACGTTACAAAAGGCAGCATAATCTAAAGCTCTATTACCTATAACCTTAGGCTTTTTTTTCATAGGATGAGCTATACATTTAGTAACTACATACTTATGTTTACTGTATTCTAAACTATCCAAAAGTATACCTAAAAAAGTCATATCATAATTTAAAGTCATTCTGCATAAATTAGAAAAATTATTTTTTATAGATATACATAACCCACAATAGTAAGCTTTGAACATTTCATAGTCTTTAATTTTTAATTCCATTTTATAGGGTGTTACATAACCAAACATTATACTCCTTTTACTGATCCTTCACCATTTAATATTTCAAAGATTGTTTTAGAGGTGGTATCCTCCATAGTATATCCAAGTAAAGCTACAATTTCTTTTATTTCTTCCTCATCCGTTGATTCTATTTCTAAATAAGGAAAGGGACAAAAGCTCTTATCATTTATATCAATTTCAATAAGAGAATTCTTATATTTATAACTTTCTCTATGTTTTTTTATTGATGCTACTAGCTCAAGACCAAGGGAGGTGAAGATTTGACTTCCAATGGTGCTATTGTCTATAACAATTTCATTTTCTTCCATAACCTTATACTTTTCTTGGCTTAGAAGTTTTTTTGTAGTCATATAATTTATTATTACATTATTTAAATTATCTTCCACTATTCTAATTCTAGCATAACCTTTTTTACTTAGCAGTCTTCTATCTGGAAAATCATAGAGGTTATTAACTTGATTTTCATCCTTAACTTTTTCACAGCCTAGACTGTTAAGTTTAGATTTTATTTCATCTACATCTATCTTTAAGATTCTAGTTTCCATTTCTTCCAAGGATAGCACCCCTTTTTCTTTAATGATGACATTATACCTTATGTTTAAGATTATAACAAATTTTATTGATATTGTTAAAAAAAAATATATAATTATTCTTATACTGTTAAAAATCTATAGTAGATATACTAGAATAGTAAATATACATAAAGATATGTATACTAAAATTTATGGAGGTAAGTGATGGAGTATATAAATGAAATTAATATAAATGAAGCTATTATTCATATTTTAGATAACAATTCCGATGAGCCAGTTTTAAATGAGTATCCCTTAGAATTAGCAGAAGAGGTGTATACTTTTATTTTTAAACACATTCAAAGATGTTTAAAGGATGAGGAACTTAAATATGCTATTTTTAATAAGGAGAGAAATATTGTAAAGGAAGTATGTCAAGAATATTTGAATGGAGAAAATAATCTAACAAATGTATCTAAGGAGTTAGCTAGTCAGATGTTTATCTTGATGAGATCAAAGGGGAGCATACCTTCCTGTGATTTGCTTACTGTATCCTTTACTACAGAGTATGGAGCATTTATAGGTATATTTAAGATGGATTATATTAAAAATTATATGCACAATGTAGAGTTTGTAGATGGAAAGATTGGAATAGATATAATACCTCAATTTACAGGACTGCCTTCAAGTAGTTCAAGGATACAAAAGTGTGCATTTATCAAGGCTATGGCTAGTGATAATCCTTATGATTTATTAGTAATTGATAAGCAAAGTAAAAGCAATAAAGAAAATAAAGAATATGGAGCTAATTATTTTATAGATAATTATTTAGGCTGTACTATAGTAGAAAATGAAAGAGATAAGACAAAGCAGTTTTTGAAAGTAGCAGAAAAATGGACTCAAAATGCCCTTAGTGAAAATGCAGAAGGACAAGAAACAGTACGTAGAGAAGTTAAGAAGAGGCTCAGAGAAGAAGATTCTATAGACTTGAATAATTTTGCAGAAGAAGTTTTTAAAGAAAATCAGTCTCTAAAAGAGAACTTTAGAACCTTTGCAATTGAAAGTGGAGTAAGTGAAACTGTAGATTTAGATAAGCAGTGGGTAGAAAAGAAATTGAAGAGAGTTAGGCTAAAAATAGATAAAGATATAGATTTATATATATCAGAAGAAGCTTATAATGATATTAATAGATTCGAAATTGAAAGAGTCGGGGATGGTAGTATTAATATGATAATAAAACATATTATCAATTATACTGAAAAGTAGATAAAATAAAAAAACATGGAATAAAAGTTCCATGTTTTTTTTATCTTATTTCATTGAGTCTATTGAACCTAAAACCGTTGTAATTTTATCTTCTACCAATTGTTGAAGATTAGTTCTTGCTACTCCAAGATATTTTCTTGGGTCAAACTCACTTGGTTTATCTGCAAATACTTTTCTACAAGAACCTGTAACACAAAGTCTTAGGTCTGTATCCATGTTAATTTTGCAAACAGCCATAGATGAAGCTTTTCTTAGCATTTCTACAGGTACTCCCTTAGCACCTTTTATGTCTCCACCATTTTCATTACACATTTCAACATATTTTGGATCTACAGCAGAAGCACCGTGAAGAACTATTGGATATTTTTCAAAACCAACTTCTTCTAATTTTCTTGTTATTGTTTCAAGTCTTTCAAAGTCAAGTTTAGCTTCGCCTTTAAATTTGTATGCACCGTGGCTTGTTCCAATAGCTATTGCTAATGAATCAACACCAGTTCTCTTAACAAAGTCAACTGCTTGGTCTGGATCAGTGTAAGTAGCATCTTTAGCAGATACATTTACATCATCTTCAACTCCAGCAAGTTTACCTAGTTCAGCCTCTACCACAACTCCATGAGCATGAGCATATTCTACAACTTCTTTTGTAAGTCTTACGTTTTCTTCATAATCATAGTGAGAACCATCAAACATAACAGAGGTAAATCCATTGTCTATACACTCTTTACAAAGTTCAAAAGAATCGCCGTGGTCTAGGTGAAGAGCTACATCAACTCCACTTTCCTCAACAGCAGCAAGTACCATATGTCTTAAATAAGCTGGCCTCATATATTTTATAGCTCCACTAGAGCATTGAAGTATTACAGCAGAGTTTTGAGCTTTAGCTCCATCTACAATTCCCTGAATTATCTCCATATTGTTAATATTAAAAGCTCCTATAGCATATTTGCCTTCAAAAGCCTTTTTAAACATTTCTTTAGTAGTTACTAATGCCATAACATTATTCCACCCTTCTATTTATAAGATTAAGTCTATAATTTTATTATAGTTCAATCTTTAGTTAAATGCTATATAGAAAACCATATTTTGAAATCGTAACCAAAAACTTATCAAAAAATGTTTCCTATTGATATAGATTCTAATTCTTTTACTTGGTTAATTAAAGTTTTTACCACGTGAATAGATGAAAGAGCTTCATCTTTATTTTTGCATTTAGAATATTGACTAAGCTTTATAACTTCACTATAAATGTTATCAAAGTCTGTATGATTTAAAAATAAAGTTAAGTTTGCCACGTGTCCTTCATAGATGTTTAACAATTCAAAAGACAACATATAGCTTTCATCCCAATTATCATTTACTATGTTTTCTTCTATTTCTGATGAAACATCTAAAAGCTTATCACAAGTTAATACTATATATTTGCTTGCAAAAAAAAGAATGAATATCATTAGAAAGAAGATGATGCATGTTGCTATCATGTTTTTCATTGTATAGGAACTCCTCCTTAACTCTCTTTTTCATTAGCACTAGCATTAGTAGTTTGATTTTTAAGTTGAAAGTAGAACTTTTGGTTATTTGAATAAACTATTGCAATGAGCACATCTTTATAGCTTTTAATATTATTTTTAGCTAGTTTTTCTTCTAACCAATAATTATTTTTTTTAATAGACTTAAGATTGGCCTTGTTTATAACACCATCTAATATTACGGGAATGGGAAGAGGCTCATCTTCTATTTTTATATTAAAATCTTCCCTTGTAGGTGGTTCATAGTCTTTGTAAGGAACAATAGATAGAGAACCATCAGTTTCTAAAATTGCATAATGTATTTCTTGTAAATTAAAATAACCATTTTGTCTAAGCTCACCTAAAAGGTCATCAAGATTATATCTAACTTGCTTTAATTCCTTCACATTTACTAGTCCGTCTTTTATAAGTATACTAGGTTGACCGTTTAGAATAGATCGAATGTGTTCACTTTTAAGTTCTAAAAAGGAAGTCATTACTTGAAGAAAAACTAAAGTAGTTATAGGAACTATAGCATATATTAGCGGAATTCGGTTATCACCCATAGGGAGAGTTGCAAGTTCAGAAATCATTAGTGCAACTACAAAATCTACAGGTTCTAACTGACCAAGCTGTCTTTTACCCATAACTCGCATAATGAAAATTAAATAAACATATAGTATAACTGTTCTAATTATAAGTATAAACATAAATATCACCTATATTTCTAATATAATGCTAAATATAGTATGCACAGAATATAATAAATTATTTGTGGTTTGTTGGTTTCATATTTACAATTATGTAATATAATAAGTAATACAAATATATAATATAATTTAAGTTTAAATTTTATTAGGATTATGATTTTATTAGTTAATTAAGGGATTAGGAAATAATATATGATAACTAAATAATTATAATAGAGGTGAGGGTATGGATAAAATCAAGATAAGAATAGAAGAAAGAATCATAGAAGTTCATAGAGGAATAACGTGTTATAATTTGATAAAAAGATATGGCCATGACAATAAAGTACCTATAGTTTTGGTTAAAGTGGACGGTAAACTTAGGGAGTTATCAACTGTTCTTGAGAAGGATTGTGATATAGAATTTGTTGATATTACAGATAAACAAGGAATGATGTGCTATATAAGAAGTTTACAATTTGTTTTAATAAAAGCTACCAAGGATTTATTTCCAGATAGTAAAATAACCATAGAACATTCTTTAAGTAAAGGATTATTTGGTGAAATATATAAAGACATAAATCTAAGCATAGATGATGTATATGCCATAAAAAAGAGAATGCTTGAGATAGTAGATGCTAACATGGAAATTGAAAAGAAAAATTATAGTAAGGAAGATGCTATAGATTTATTTAGAGAAGCTGGCATGGATGATAAGGTTAGTGTTTTTAAAAATGTAAATGAGAGCAGTATAATAATTTATAAGTTGGGTGAAGAAATTGGTTATTTTTATGGACCAATGATACCTAATACAGATATACTAAAATGTTTTGATTTAATTTACTATGATCCAGGGTTTATTCTAAGATTTCCAACTCAAGAAGAGCCAACCCAAATTCCACGATTTGAAAAACATAGGAAGTTAGCAAAGATATTCTATGAAGCTGAGAAATGGGGAGATATACTAAATATAGCCCATGTAGGTGCTTTAAATGATGAGATAGAACATGGTGATATTGTGACTTTAGTACGAGTTGCAGAAGCTTTGCACGAAAAGAAAATAGCTAATATTGCTGATAAAATAAAGAAAAATCGTGATATAAAGTTAATATTAATAGCTGGACCATCATCTTCAGGAAAAACCACATTTTGTAAGAGGTTGGGAATTCAAATGAGAGTTAATGGATTAATTCCAGTACCAATATCACTAGATGACTATTTTATAGATAGAGAGCTTACTCCAAAGGATGAATTTGGAGAATATGATTTTGAAAGTATAACTGCATTGGATTTAGAGTTATTTAATGAACAACTAAAAATGCTTTTAAATGGAGAAGAAGTTGAGCTTCCAACCTTTAATTTTATAACAGGTAAAAGAGAGTGGTTAGGAAATAAAGTGAAGCTTCCAGATAGGGGAGTAATAGTAATTGAGGGAATACATGGCTTAAATGAAGTCCTAACAGCTTCAATTCCTCATAATCATAAATTTAAAGTATATATTAGTCCATTAACTCAAATAAATATGGATGCTCACAATAGAATAGCAACAACGGATGTAAGGATGATTAGAAGAATAGTTAGAGATTATTTGTCAAGAGGATATGATGTAGAATATACACTGAAAATGTGGTCTTCTATAAGACGAGGAGAAGATAAGAATATATTTCCGTATCAAGAAGATGCAGATGTAATGTTTAATTCAGCACTTATATATGAGTTAGCAGTTTTAAAGAAATATGCATTAGAAGAGCTATATAAAGTGAAACCAGAAAGTTCAGTCTACAATGAAGCAAGAAGACTTATAGAATTTTTACATTTTTTTAAAGAAGTAGATAAGGATGTTGTTCCAACAAATTCTTTAATTACAGAATTTATAGGGGGAAGTTGTTTTTATCAATATTAAATTTAAAATGAATATTAATTAAATAGAGCTAGGTAATAATGGTATACAAAAAAACACTATTACCGAGCTCTATTTATATCGAAAAAATATATATATTGTCAATAAGTTTTATGGTATAAATATTATAGATATATTTTTACATAATTCTTATTTAAAAGTTACATATTTTTAATCTTTAACTAATGGTATTATATAAAATGGATATACTAAGTAATAACTATTAATTCAGGAGTCAATGAAATAATAAATTTTAGTATATTCTATAGTGGTATTTTATAGGAGGAAATTATGAAAAGTTATAGCGTGTTTGACATTCTTGGTCCTATAATGATTGGACCTTCAAGCTCACATACAGCAGGAGCTGCAAGACTTGCAAAATTAGCTGCAAAGATTGCAGAAGATGATGTTAGGGAAGTTAAATTTTTACTTCATGGCTCCTTTGGAAAAACTTATAAAGGACATGGTACAGATAGGGCACTAGTAGCTGGAATTTTAGGAATGGATCCCTGGGATTATAGATTAAAAGAGTCTTTTACTATAGCAGAAGAAAGAGGAGTAAAATTTACCTTTGAAGAAACGGATCTAGGTGATGTACATCCTAATACAGTTAAATTTGTAATGAAGGATTCCAAAGGAATAGAAACCACTGTTACAGGTTCATCCATAGGCGGAGGAAATATTGTTATATTCGAATTAGATGGACAAAGCATCCATTTTACAGGAGAATATCCAACTATTATAATTACTCATCTCGATGTACCAGGAATGATATATAATGTTAGCAATCTTTTATTTAATGAAAATATAAATATAGCTTCAATGAATGTATATAGAAAAGCTAAGGGATTAGAAGCTTCAACGGTGGTTGAAACTGATGGGATAGTGAATCATCAAGTGGTAGATAAAATAAGAAAGATAGAAAATGTGAAAAATGTAGAGGAAATATTACCACCAATGAAAGGAGAGTAGCTTTAATGTTTTTATCAAAGGCAACAGAAATAATTGAATTATGTAATAAAGAGAACATAACCATTGCAGAATATACTATAAGAGAGGAACTGGAATCTTCAGAAACTTCTAGGGAAAAATTAATTGAAATGATGAGAGAAAATCTAAAAGTTATGAAGTCTGCAACTCAAGAAGCTATGGATAAAGAGATTATATCTATAAGTGGTCTTATAGGTGGTGATGCAACTAAGATTAGAAAGTACTTCCAAGAAAAAGAAACCTTATGTGGTAATTTTATAGTCAAAGCTATGGCAAGAGCATTATCTTGTTCTGAGGTTAATGCAGCCATGGGAAGAATAGTAGCAGCACCTACTGCAGGGAGCTGTGGTATTATACCTGCAGCTATTATTACAGCAGGGGAGAAATTAAATAAAACTGATGATGAAATGATAACTGCTTTATTTACAGCTTCGGGGGTTGGGATTTTAATTGCTAAAAATGCAACTCTAGCAGGTGCTGAAGGTGGATGTCAAGCAGAATGTGGTAGTGCAGCTGCTATGGCTGCAGCTGCCATTGTAGAAATGATGGGAGGAACTCCTAAAATGGCATTTGATGCAGGGGCTATGGTAATAAAAAATGTGGAAGGCTTAGTTTGTGATCCAATAGCGGGATTAGTTGAGATACCATGCGCTAAAAGAAATGTAGCAGGAGCGGTAAGTGCCCTTACCATGGCAGACGTGGCAATGGCAGGTGTTGAGAGTAAGATTCCTTTTGATGATACAGTCATATCTATGTACAAAATAGGAAGAGCCTTGCCTAGTGAATTAAGAGAAACTGCCTTAGGTGGTCTTGCAGTAACTCCATGTGGTCAAAAGTTAAAAGAAAAAGTATTTTCTAATAAATAAAAAACTAAAATAAAGTATTTCATTACAGTTACACCTTTAGTAAAAAATATAGGTGTAACTGTTTCTTTATGAAATGAATAGAGTAAATATATATCTATGTTATATTGTGGAGGAAAATATGAAAGACTTTAAGAAAAAAGATTTTATTGGAAAAGAAGAAGTAGTAACATTAACCATAGTATTAATCTCTATTGTACTGCTTTTTATAAATATAAATTCTAACATAATTAATGTTATAATGTATTCATTAGTAATGATCCCTTTAGCCATTTTATTAGGAAGAGGAACTTCAAAAATATCAGATTATATAGGTGAAAAAAGAGGCGGCCTTATTTCAGCTACAGCAGGTAATGTGCCAGAACTTATGATGGGACTTTGGTCTATAAAGTATGGTATGATTTCCATGGCAAAGGCAGGGCTCTTAGGTGCTGTTATTACAAATATGCTACTGGGGTTAGGAATTGCAGTGTTTTGTGGTGGTATAAAATATAGGGAACAAAAATTTAATAAAATAATTGCACGTACAAATTTAAATATGTTATTTTTAGTTATGTTTACTATAATAATTGTATCCGCTTTAAATAGATACTCTATTGTTGATAATGGTAGTTTTCAAAAAATAAGTTTAATCATAGGTGTTGTATTGATATGCGTATATATATTAGGGCTAATATTTTCCTTATATACCCATAGTAATTTATTTATATTAGATGAAAAAAAAATGTTACCTAAGAATGGTGATAAGAACGACACTAGAAAAGTATTTGGGTTAATTATTATTGTAACTATACTTTTATATTTTATAAGTGAAAGATTAGTTGGTGGTGTAAATGCCATTGTTGAAGAATATAAAGTTTCACAAGAATTTTTAGGAATAATATTGATTCCACTTTTAGGCTCCTTTGGTGAAAGTGCATCAAGCATAGTATGTGCTTTAGAAAATAAAATAGATGCTAGTCTAGAAACTGCCATAGGTTCTAGTATACAAATTACTATGTTTGTGATTCCTATATTAGTTATTTGCTCTTCCTTTATGGGGTTCCAAGTAAACCTACTGTTTTCAACTTTTCAAATAGTAACCATGTCTATAGCTATGGGAATGTCTTATTTTGTGTTTCAAGATGGTAAGACCTATTGGTTTGAAGGGGCGTTACTTATAGCAGTATATTTAGTGGTTACTCTTTCATACTATTATGTGGTTTAGAATATATTCATAAGTAATATTAAAAGCGACTA
>NZ_DLCT01000003.1:776106-812860 GCF_002480755.1 Clostridium sp. UBA7791
TAGTCGCTTTTAATATTACTATTTTATTTTTTCTTAATTTGAAAATGACTAACCATAAGGTATGAAAGCAATGTCATAAATACCATTGGAATGATTGATGGGATGGGTCTTACCGTAGAAAAAATCTCAAGTACAGCTAGTAAACTACCAGCTATAGTTATAGGTATGCCAGTAAAAACATTATTAAAATCTGTACAATTATATCTAGCTAAACGAAAAGCTCCTGCCACAGGGAATAATACTAATAAAATTTTACCTAAAAGTCCAAAATTACTAAATCCATATAGGGAAAAGGCTAAAATTGATGGAGCTACGCCAAAGGAAACTAAGTCCGCTAGAGAATCAAGTTCTTTTCCCAGTTCACTATGAGTGTTTAAAAAACGTGCTACAGTACCATCGTATCTATCAAGGATTCCTCCTAATAAGATTAAAATTCCAGCTGTAGTAAAATCATTATTTATAGTAAATTGTATTGATAAAACTCCACAAATTAAGTTACCCAAAGTCATAGAATTTGGGATAATAGATTTATTCACACTATCACCTCTATTTTATTATATACATTTTGGTTACCATTGTAAAATATATATGCAGTGAAAGTAAAAATTAATTGTTAAATATAAAAAAGCATGAATAAATTTTAAAATTTGAAAAAAGGTTTTTAAAATGGTAATATGATATAGATTAAGGTAAATAAAGTATTATATATAATTATAAATAATATTCATGGGCATAATTAAGTTATATTGTTTATAAATAATATAGGAGGAAATTATGAAAAGAGTTAAATTTATTTATAATCCTTACTCGGGAGAAAATTCAATAATAAACAACATAGATAAGGTAATCAAAATTCATCAACAGTATGGATATACTATAGAACCTTTTAGAATTAGTCATGATTCTGATATTAGAGATGCGCTCATTGAAATAGATGAAAGCTATAAGTATATACTAATAGCAGGTGGAGATGGGACTATTGATTCAGTAATAAATAAGATGAAGCAAAATAACGTAGATATTCCTGTAGGCTTTTTACCAGTAGGTACAGCTAATGATTTTGCTAAATACTTAGGAGTGCCTAATGATATATCTGCTTCTTGTAAGCAAATTTTAGATGGGAAGGTCAAGCGTTTTGATCTTGGTAGAATAAATGATAAATACTTTGTAAATGTAGCTAGTGCAGGACTGTTTACAGATATATCTCAAAAAACTGATAATAGTCTTAAAAACACAATGGGAAAGCTGGCTTATTATGTAAAAGCTGCAGAAGAGGTTAAAAATCTAAAAAAAATAGATGTTAAGATTACTTCTCCAGTAGTAAATTTTGAAGGTAAAATATATACTATACTAGTATTTAATGGTCAAACAGCAGGAAATATTAAATTTGCAGATTACTCAGAAGCAGATGATGGATTATTAGATGTGGTTGTTATAAAAAAGGAAATTTTGAAAAATGCTTTTAATAATTTAATTATTATGATGAAAAAGGGTCAAGTTGCTGATATGGATGGAATACTTTATTTCAAATGTAAAGAGCTAACCATAGATTGTGATGAGAATATAGCTACAGATATTGATGGAGAAAAAGGCCCTGATTTTCCACTTAAAATCACCTGCGAACGTAGGTCTATTAAAATAATAGGATGCAAAGAGGAGTAATGTTTTCATAAAACATATAAAAAAGTAATATATATAAATATAATTATTATTTTGGAGTGTGGATATTGAATATTTATATATATTTGTTTTTAATTTTAGCCATGATATTTTTGAGTTATGAGTCTATAACCTCAAGCATAAGGTATTGCCCTGTTAAAATAAAAGAAGTACTTACCATATCTTTTATCCTAATTATATTAAGAATAGTTAGCTTACTAGTGCTTCTTCTAGCAGATAACATGAAAAGTGTATACTTAATGAAGAATTTAGTGTTTTTAAACATTATATATATTCCTATAATTATATATACTTGTTTATATGTGTTTTATAGAAATACAAGGATGGATATAAAATGGTTTTATGGAATTTTTATTATGGGCATAGTTATTTATTTGATATGTATGTTTAAAGTTCCTATGGAGTATTATATATCATTATCCTATGGATATAATGTTATTCTAAGTAATCTGTTACCATATAAAATATTATTGTGTATTAATGGATTATCGTTTTTTATGGGGATAAAAAGCTTTAGGTATAAGCATAGTGTAAAGTGGGGGGCAGCATTAATTGGTATAGCTTCTCTAGTATTTGTAGGAACCACTGCAGTAACATTACAAAGCAGTGAGAATATAGGTTATTTGTTGTTAGGTGATTTATCATGGATGATAGTACTTTATGGAAGCATTAGAACTTTTAAACAGAGAATAGTAAAAGGCATAAGATAGATATAAAATAAAAGGCTATTTGAGATTTATGTTTAATTAAAATCTTAAATAGCCTTTATCAGTTAGATGAATGATAATAAGTTATTTTCTATAAGAAGTTTTCTTAGCTCTTTTATTTGGGGTAGTATTTTTAGATGATTTTTTTAAATTAGTGTTCTTTACATTACTTTTTTCCTTATTATTAGGAGTTTGAGAAGACTTTCTTTTTATAATAGGATTAGTTGGAATTAGACAATTCTTACCGTTACCTATTAAATCTTCTCTATGACAACTAGTTAAAGCTGATTTAACTAGATTGTGATTTTCAGGGTTCCCAAATTGTAAAAGAGCTCTTTGCATATTTTTTTCCTTTTGACTTTTGGTTACATAAACTTTTTTATTAGTAAATGGATTTATACCAGTATAATATATGGTAGTTGATAAACTACCTGGTGTAGGATAAAAGTCTTGAACTTGTTCTGGCATATGTCCCATGGATTTTATATATTGTCCTAGCTCTATGGCAGCATTTAAATCACTACCAGGATGACTAGACATAAGATAGGGTACCACAAACTGTTTCTTTCCTAATTTTTTATTAATGGCATGATATTTTGTTATAAACCTTTCGTAAACATCTTTAGAAGGTTTACCCATTTCACAAAGTACCTTATCACTTATATGTTCAGGAGCTACTTTTAGCTGACCACTTATATGGTGTTCACATAGTTCATTAAAAAATTTTGGATTTTTATCGTATATTAGATAATCATATCTGATACCAGAACGAATAAAAACTTTTTTTACATTAGGTAAGGTTCTAACTTTTTTTAGAAGACTTAAATATTCAGTATGATCTACTATTAAGTTTTTACAAGGTGTAGGAAACATACACTGCCTATCCTTACAAACTCCATGTTCAATTTGTTTTTTACAAGCCCTCTGTCTAAAATTAGCTGTTGGACCACCAATATCATGTATATATCCTTTAAAATCTTTATCTTCAGTTAAAAGTTTAGCTTCCGATACTATAGAATCTTGACTCCTATTTTGAATAACTCTACCTTGATGGTAAGTTAGAGCACAAAAGGAACAACTTCCATAACAACCTCTATGACTAGTTATAGAAAACTTAACTTCTTTAAGAGCAGGTATACCACCAGCTTCTTCATAAATAGGATGATAAGTTCTAGTATAAGGTAAATTATAAACCCTATCCATTTCCCTAGTACTTAAAGGTTTTTGAGGTGGATTCTGAACTACAAATCTATCACCATAAGGCTCTACTAAGGGCTTACCCCATACGGAGTCTTGTTCTCTAGAAGAAAGAAAATAGCTGTTAGCATAAGCTTTTTTATCAGAAGTAATTTCGTCAAATGAAGGCAACAATATATAGTCTTTAATGTCATCTAATTTATTGGTCACGTAAGAAGTTCCTCTAACTGAACTAATATGATTAATTGGTTTTCCATATCTTAATAAATTGGCAATTTCAACTATAGGTTTTTCACCCATACCATATATTAAAAGATCGGCCTTGGAATCAAGAATTATACTTTTTCTAATTTTATCATCCCAATAGTCATAGTGGGCAAATCTTCTAAGACTAGCTTCTATACCACCAATAATTATAGGTGTATTTTTATATGCTTCTCTAGCTCTGTTTGAATACACTATAACAGCTCTATTTGGTCTATAACGACCCTTACCACCAGGAGAATAAAGATCATCATGTCTTTTCTTTTTAGCAACAGTATAGTGGTTTACCATAGAATCTATATTTCCGGAGTTTATAAGAAATCCATATTTAGGTTCACCAAGTTTTTTAAAGTCTTCACAAGAGTCCCAACTAGGTTGAGCTATAATTCCCACAGAAAAACCTTCGCTTTCTAAAAGCCTTCCAATTATCGCAGTTCCAAAGGATGGATGATCTATATATGCATCTCCAGTTATTATTATAAAATCAAGTTGAGAAATATGATTTTTTTTCATATCTTCTCTAGAAATAGGTAAAAATTGTGTATTACTTTTCATAGGTTTTCTTATATAAACTTACTTCGAGTAATTAAATTCTTAAAGAGAATACTAATGACAATAATAATTTCAATAATATCAGCAAGTTTATAATAAGATACCTCCTTTCTCGCACTAATTTGTACATTAAACTATATTATCATAATAAGAGACAAATATGAATAGGACTATCATAGGAAAATTTTATATAAAAGTTAGATTGACTTAGAATAAGATAGTAAATTGAATAAAAATAGAGAAAAGTCATGATATTAAATAAATATGAAGAAATTCAACCAAATTTGAATAATATAGTTACAAAATTAAAGATGTAGACTATAATAAGTAATATAAATATATTTAATTAGGTGGTGAGAAATTAATGGACGGTGGGCCTTTGTTGTGTAAGGACTGTGATGACATTTATAAATCGAATAGAAATAGAGGAGTACTGTTTATTAAGTTATAGACACTTATATACATATTCCTCTATTGAAGGAGGAATAACATGGATAGACTATCAGAATTTTATCTAAGTAGTATTTTAAACAGATGGGTTTATGATGAATTAAATTATTGTATAGGAAAGTTAGAAGATATTTATGTAACTACAGATTATGGATATCCAAGGGCTATTGGATACAAGATTAAAAATGGAAGAGAAATTGAAAACTTTGAATTTAGAAATATTGATGTGTATAAAGAAAATGGTAAATTCATTATAAAGGTTGTACAAGTTAAAGATATAATTCCAAGGAAATATTCATATCTTTTATCTCAACATTTATTAGATAAAGATATAGTAGATGTAAATGGTAAAAAAATAGTTAGAGTTGTTGATTTGAAAATGGTTAAAAGAAATGGCTATTTAACTGTGATTGGAGTAGAGTCGGGTACTTTAGCAATTGCTAGAAAAATGAAAATTGAGAATCCAATAAAGCATGTATATGCTCTATTTAATAAAGAGCCAAAAGAAAATTTAATAAGTTGGGAGAGCGTTCAATCTTTAGAGATGGTAGATTCTTCTTTAAAGCTAACAACTCCATACAATAAGTTAAGTAAGTTACATCCAGCAGATATTGCTAAAATTCTTGAAGATTTATCATTAGAAGACAGAGTTAAAGTAATAGATGGACTAGATATAGATTTAGCTTCAGATACCTTAGAAGAAGTTGACCATGATATGGTAAAGGATATTTTAAAAAATTTGAGTGAAGATAAGGCAAGGGAAATATTGGATATTATGCCCAATGATGAAATTGCTAATATGCTAGATGATATGGACGAAGAAACTACCAATCGTGTATTAGTGAATTTAGATGATGATGATGAAACTGAAATTAGAGATCTTATGAAATATGAGGATGAAGTAGTTGGTAATATAATGAATACTGATTTTATATCCTTTAATATAGATATAACTGTAAAAGAAACCATTAATATACTAAAAGAGCTTAGACCAGATGAAGAAATAGCTCATTATATATATATTGTTGACAAAGAAGAAAGGCTACAAGGAGCTGTTCCTCTAATTGATTTAGTGATATCTGATTCAGATGCTAAACTAAAGTCAATGATGAATACACAACCATTTAAAGTGGTGGACACAGATGAAATCGATGTTGCTATAGCTATAGCTGTAAAGTATGATTTATACTCTGTACCCGTTGTGGATGAAGAAGATAGGTTATGCGGGATTGCGGTTATGGGAGATATTATAGATGAAATTTTATCTCCAAGCTGGAAGCGAAGAATAAAAAGAATGTCATAGTACAATATAATATATCTTAAATAATTTTAATAGGCACTTGGATTAAGGATTTAATCTAAGTGCCTATTTTTGAAAATTTATAACTACATATTATAATGACTTACTTAGACTCATATATTTTATATATGGAGGTGAATGGTTTGAAAAAAAAGTTTATGGGAATAACTTTTCTATTACTAACAATATTGTTTATTGTTTGTTCTTTCATATTAATAAAGGTACAAATTATTATTAGAAATCATGAAAATTTTATATGTAAAGGAATTAGTATTAACAAAATAGATGTTTCATTATTAAGTAAAGAAGAAGCTATTTTTAAAGTAGATAAAGATATAACAGATATAAATTTAAATAGAAATGTAAAAGTTCAAATTGATGAAAAGAGTTATGAAATATCTTTTAGTGAACTAGGTGTTAGTGAGAATATAGAAGAGATTGTTGATATGGCATTACTTTGGGGAAAGGAAGGCAGTTTTATAGGTAAATATAAAAATATTAAGAAAGGTATAGACAGGGAGTTTTATACGGAAACAAGTCTAAAGGCTGATAGTTTTAACAAGTTTTTAAAGGTTATAGAAAAAGAACAAAATAAGTCACCGGTAAATGCAACAGTAGATCATGAATGGAGTGGATTTCTTATAACGCCTCACGAAATAGGTAGAAAGATAAATGGAGAAGCATTAAATAAAAGTATTATAGAAGCTATAAATAATAGTGTAGATGATGGTGATATTATCATAAATGCGGATTTTAATAAGGTGTTTCCTAAGATTATGGAAGATGACTTAAAAAGTATAAATACTAAGATAGCATCCTATACAACTAGTTTTATAAATTCTAGTTTTGGAAGGTGTAGGAATATTGAAATGGCAGCTAAGTATATAGATAATACTATAATTATGCCAGGAGATGAATTTAGTTTCAATAAGGTTGTAGGTGCAACCACCCCAGGAAAAGGTTTTGAGTATGCAAAGGTAATTAAAAACGGAGCCTTTATAGATGAAATTGGAGGAGGGGTATGTCAAGTTTCTTCAACTTTATATAATGCCGTACTAAAAAGTAATTTATATATAACGGAAAGGAAAAATCATAGTAAGATAATATCATATGTGCCCATGGGACAGGATGCCATGATAGCTTATGGAGCTTCAGATTTTAAGTTTAAAAATAATTATAGCTATCCTATTTTACTTGAAGTTATTGTCAAAAACAAAGAAATAACTTTTAATATATTTTCTAATGAAGAAGAACGGGACCCCCATTATGAAATAAGAAGTGAAATTGCAAAGGAAATAAAGCCTAAAAAAGAAATTATTTATGATTATAGCTTAGAAGAGGGCAAAATAGTGATAGAAAAAAATGGTGTAAATGGATATATAGTAAATACCTATAGAATTAGATATGAAAATGGTGAAATAGTAGAAAAGATTTTAGTTGGTGAAAGTATATATGCTAGTAAAAATACTGTTGTTAGAATAGGAAAAGATTAAAATTATTACCCAGATATAGGCATAGAATGTCTATATCTGGGTAAAATTTTTAAAAAATTCAAAAAATTAAAAGGTTTTTTTGGTGATGTTACCGAAATAGTAAGAATAAAATAAGGGACAAAATTGGGAGGATTAAAATGAAAAACAATGTAGAACTTATTGAAAATATTGTTACTAATATAGAAAAAGTTATAGTTGGAAAACAAAAGGAGATTTATGATATCATGAAAGGTATGATTTCAGGAGGTCATATTTTAATAGAAGATGTACCAGGAGTTGGAAAGACAACTTTGATAAAAGCCATAAAAGAAAGTTTGAGCTTAACATATAGTAGAATTCAATTTACACCTGACTTACTTCCATCAGATATTACTGGTATCTCAATTTACAATGCTGGTACAGGGAAGTTTACTTTTAATAAGGGACCTATATTTTCAAATATAGTGTTAGCAGATGAGATTAATAGAACATCACCAAAAACACAGTCTGCACTATTAGAAGTCATGGAAGAAATGCAAGTTTCAGAAGGAGGCATAACCTATGAGGTAGAGAAGCCATTTTTTATAATGGCTACAGAAAATCCTATCGAATATGAGGGAACTTTTTCTTTACCTGAGGCTCAACTGGATAGATTTATGATAAAAGTACATCTTGGTTATCCAAGCAAAATGGATGAAGCTTATATTTTAAATTTGTATAGACAAGAAAATCCATTAGATAAATTAATGCCAGTGGCTTCAAAAGAAGATATAATAAATATTCAAAAACAGGTTAAGGAGATAAAGGTTAATGATGAGATTAACAAGTATATAGTAAATATTATTGATGCCACAAGAAACCATAAAGAGATAGTATTAGGTGGAAGTACAAGAGCTTCATTAGCATTACTTAGGGTTGCACAGGCTACAGCCTTAATAAAGAATAGAAATTATGTAATACCAGAAGATGTTAAAGAAAATGTTAAGTTAGTTCTTTCTCATAGGATAATATTAACCAATGGCTCCATTGCAAGGGGAATAAAGGCTGAAAATGTTTTAGAAGAAATTTTAAATGTGGTAATAGCTCCAAAGGTGAGAGTATATGTTGAAGATTAAAAAGTCCTATTTTATATTAACTATTCTGTCTTATATATTTGCTCTGTTTTCAGGAGGGAATTTACCCTATTCTATTTTTTATTGCCTTCTCTTAGTGTTGATCATTACAAGTATATATATTTATTTTGTAAGTAAAAATTTAAATATTGATGTAGTTAGTGATAAAAAGGAAATAATTGCAGGTGAAAATAATAATATAATTATAAAGGTATACAATGATTCAATATTTCCAATATCATATATGGAAATTGAAAATTCTCTTTTAAAAAGAATTATGAATAAATATAGAGGAGATATTATTTCTATAAAAATAAATGGTAATAAATTTATAAAGAAAGATATAAAAATACCAATTAGAGGTGACTATAGGTTAGGTAGCACAACGAGTATAGTTAGTGATATATTTGGAGTTTTTACTTGGAAATGTTCCTATAGCCATAAAGAAACTATAAAGGTATATCCTAGCATATACACTTTGAAGAGCATTAAAATTAAAGGAGCTAATTTAAGAGAGTTTAATACTAAAACAATAATGCAGGAGCTAAACAAAGGACCAGAAAGCTTAGAAACTATCAAAAATATTAGAGAATATAGAATTGGAGATAGTTATAGAAGGGTAAACTGGAAGGTTACTGCAAAACATGGAAAATTATTTGTAAAGGAATATGAAAGTAGTGAAAGTCCTCGTATACATGTGTTTTTAGACTTAAGAAAAGATCCTCTTAGTATGGATAAAGATGGAGTAAGAGAGGAAGAACTTGTAGAGTTTTTCTTATCTCTAATAAAATATATGCAGGAGAAAAGCGCTAATTCACAAGCTATAATTATAGGAGAAAATACTGAAGTTTTTAATATTAGCAATAAAGAGCATTTAGAAGGATTAAAAACTCATATGGTAAGTAAGTACAGTGAGGGAAGAGGTAAGTTGCCTCTTTTTATGAAGAAGTTTATGTATAATGTGAATAAGAAAAGTGCTGTTGTCATAGTAACCTATGATATGAGTAAAGAAAATATAGATTACTTTATAAATTTATCTACAGAGGGATATGAGGTTACATTATTTTATTTAGATAAAATACCGAAGGTTAGTGATGATGCTATTTCACATATGTTAAATAAAGGTATAAATTGTTATAGCATAGAAGAAATAAGGTGATGCCATGAGAGTGATTGAAGAAAAAATATTAAAATCTTTTTTAGTTATTATAAATTTTACATTAGTAATAAAGCTTATAGTAGATTGTTTTAAAATAGAGGAACTAAATTTTGTATTTTTACTTCTACTATTTGCCATGGGTATACTAATTTACCTGTTTTTTTCTAAAGTACTTAATAGTATAAGGAAAAAAATAATCTTTTTTATTATTGTTTTTATTTTAATAGGGATAATTAGCTATAAAACTTCTGGAATATTTGTATTGAAGGAAATTGAAGTAATATCACTTAATTTAAAAAATATAAATAATGCAGCCCTCAAGGCTAAAAATATTAACTTTGAGGAGTTTATTCATATATTTTCAATAGGAATTCCTTTACTTATAGCTGTGCTTATATCTATAACTCAGAAATTCATATATACTCCTTTGTTTTTTTCAATAGGTGTTTTTGTGATTTTCTGGTACCAAATATTCTATAAAAATGTTATTCCTAACATTCCTTATTTTTTAGCAGCTGTTATTATAACATTAGGAACAGGAGAATATATTAAAAAATGCAGAGAATATAGAGGAAGAGAAGTTAAAATAGATATTAATATAACATATATGATTACGTTAATACTAATACTTGCTTTACTAATTCCTGGATTAGTATTTATGTTACCACAGGAATACAAAGGGAAAACTGTAGACAGTGTTACTACTTTTTTTAGAAATGAATTTGCAAGAAAAAAAGAAAAGGAAAAAAATCCTTCTTTAGAAGCTTTGAAGGGAAGCTTTTCAATGAAGCAAAGTGGGTATAGTGATTCATCTACAATTTTAGGAGGATCAATAGCATTAAATCATAGAGAGGTGTTTAAAGTAATATCAGATAAGCCTTTTTATTTAAGAGGAAAGGCTATGGATTATTATACAGGAAGATCATGGATAAAATCTGAAGATAAAGTAATGAGAAAGGTTGAGATTAATGAAGCTTCCAATATGCCCATGCATAAACTTATGCAACCAACAAAAGATGAAAGTTTTCAGACTGAAGAAAAAACATTAACTATAATTCCAGGAAAAAACTTTAAAACTACTTCTTATTTTACTCCTAATAATAGTAATAATATTATTAATGATAGTAAGGATTTGTTTGTAGATTTAATTCCTATATTTATGAGTGATGTAGAGATAAAAGAACCTTACAAGGTTAGTTATATATCTTATGGTGATTTTGATAATTATCTTGAAGGAATTCAAAATTCTATGTATAAAAAAACTCCATTGAATGAAATTTATATAATGCCTCAAAGGGAGTTTGGAGTTGATGATTATTCTTATAGAGAAAATTTAATGTCATCAATAGATACATCTAAAGGTATGGAGTATGTAAACAAAGAAAGTTCCTTTTTAAATAACTTTATGCTACATTACATGAATTATCTTCAGCTTGATGCTCCGATTAATGATGAAGTATATAAAATAGTTGATGATATATTAATTGGTGAAGCACAAGCAAAAGAAAAGACTGTGGAGGAACTAACAACTCACGAAAAAGCCTTAGCTATAAGAAGTTATTTGATGAAAAATTATAAGTATGTTACTAATGTTGGAGATAATGATGAATATAACGATTTTGTAAGTAATTTTATACTGTTAGATAAGAAAGGATATTGTACTTATTTTGCGTCTGCAACAGTAATGATGTGTAGAATTGCAGGTGTTCCAGCTAGATATGTAGAAGGATTTAAGATGTCAGATGATAAAGGAGAGGATGGTAGCTATAAGGTAACTAATGCTGACGCTCATGCATGGGCAGAAATACTTATAAACCCTTATAGAAATCAATGGGCCATAGTAGATTCGGCACCAACTCCCACAGAATACGAAGAATCTCAAGAAGAAATTGAATTAGAAAATACAGCAACAGAAAGTAATTCCAATAATGAATCTAATAATAATAAAATTAATAAAAATAAGCCAGGATTTAATGAAGAGGAAAGTGAAATAGGAGAAGATGATAAATTAAATAGATATATAGGAATATATGTAACTACAGGAGCATTAGCTGTAATGATAGCTATATTTGCTGGACTGTATCAGATTAATAAGATGAGAATAGTTAATAATAAAAGCATGATACCTTTATATAATTATTATTTAAAAAGACTAAGAACTCAAGGTATAGTAAAAAGTAAAAGTAGTGGAGATTTAGAATTTGTAGAGTCTATAAGGGATAGAGAACTACAAAATAGATTAAGAGATATTGTAAATTTGGTCTATGATGAATTTTATGGAGAAATATTATCAAGTACATTTGAAAAAAAAGAATATTTCATGTATATTGAGAATTATATTAAGGAAAGAGAAAAATGGTATAAATACATTATTAATAAGTATTTTGTATTTAATCTATGGAGGGACTAATGAAATATAAATTAATTTGTGTTGATATGGATGGCACATTATTAAATAGTAAAAAGAAAATATCTGAAAGAAATTTAAATGCAATCAATGAAGCTCATAATAAAGGAGTTAAATTTGTAGTTGCCACAGGAAGAATATTTGTGTCAGCCAATTATTATGGGGATATAATAGGGGTGAAAACTCCTATTATAGCTTCAAATGGAGCTTATATTAGAGAAAAAGATTTAGATAAAGCTATATATGAAGAGTATCTAAATAAAGAAGAATGTAGAGTCATTTTAAAATTATTAAAAAAGTATGATATTATGCCTCAATTTTATAGTACTGACACAATATATACAGAAGAGATAAAGCATTCAGCATTAATATATAGTAAAGCAAATGCAACCTTACCTAAAAATAGACAGGTAGCCATAAGAATTATAAATGAATGGGAAAAGTTATTTGAAGAAAATGGAAATCTGATTAAGGTTATGGTAGTACATGAGGATAAAGAGAGAGTTATAGCTGCAAAGGAAGAATTTTTAAATCTAAAAAGCTTTGAAGTAGTAAGTTCTATGGAGAGTAGCTTTGAGATTATGAAAAAGGGGACATCCAAGGGAGAAGCAGTAAAGAAAATATGCGAGTATTATGGAATTCATAGAGAGGAAGTAATTTGTATGGGAGACAACGAAAACGACATTTCTATGATTAAATTTGCTGGGGTAGGTGTAGCTATGGGAAATGCTGAAGAATTTGTAAAAAAACAAGCAGATTATGTGGCTCTTAGTAATGAAGATGATGGAGTTGCTCATGTCATTGAAGAGTTTATATTAAAATAGAATGTTAAACTAGAATGTTAAACAAAGTTTTTAAAGTTATAAACTTTACATAGAAATAGAAATGAAGTATTATATCTTTATCAAGCCTGAATAGGCTTATTTTTAGGAGGACGTAATAGTGAACTTAAACATAGTATTATTTCAACCAGAAATTCCTCAAAATACTGGGAATATAGGTAGAACTTGTGTACTTACTAACTGTAAGCTGCATTTAATAAAACCTTTAGGATTTAGCTTGGATGAAAAAGCAGTAAGAAGGGCTGGACTTGACTATTGGCCACAGTTAGAGTTAGAAATTCATGAAAGTTATGAAGCTTTAAGGGAAAAATATAAGAATGGAACATTTTATTTTTGTACTACTAAAGGAACTAAATATTATAATGAACCCAATTTTAAAGAAGGTGATTTTTTAGTATTTGGTAGAGAATCTAAAGGATTACCTGATTATATAAGAGAAGAAAATAAAGATAATCTTATAAAGGTGCCTATGGTAGATACTACAACTAGATCTCTTAACCTTTCCAACACAGTTGCTATAATTGCTTATGAGGGATTGAGACAAATCGGATTTAAAAATATGAAGTAGTGTATTAAAAAGGATATGATTTAAGGTTATATCCTTCCATATTATTATAAACAGAATAAAAATTTATAATTTAAATTATAATATACAAATAAATTTATTGTACATTGGGCGGTTCAAATATATTTTAATAACAATAAAGTACAGAAATTGATTTATAGAAAAAATAATAACCATATTTAAAAAGTTAAAAAAATATCAATGTATTTTTACGTTTATACGCATAGGCATTTGAATATATCATAAGTAAATTTATTTTAAAATTTTTTTGAAAATGAAAAAAATAGGTATATGAGTATGCTCTAGGGGTTGGTATTCAACGAATTTCTCCATATTAGTAGGGGATATATATGTAGGATATAATGATATATACAATTGACAGAATATTTTCATTAAAAAAACTTTATAGAAACTATAGAAAAATCAAATAACAAAACAATAAAAATATGTAGAATATTAGACAAATATATTATATACTGGTATTAAAGATAGCAAGTAAAGAAAATAATAATTTGGATGATATTTTCGGGAGAGGATCTATTAAATTAGGTAGCCGAAGAAGCAAGTATTTATTTTGCCAAATAAATATGAAACTCTCAGGCAAAAGGACCGAAAATGGACAAAACTCTGGAAAGCGTATATGCACCGAAGGAGCAAAACTCTCAGGTTAAAATACAGAGGCATAGGGCAAAATATATTAATATTTTGCGCTATGCTTTTTTATATGCACCTAATAGGAGGAATTTAAATGATAGAACCATTATTTATTGTAACTAACAATCCTATGTCAAAAGAAAAATTTGAAGAAAAGTTTAAAGTTGAGTTTATAGATGTGCCCCAGTTGGATATACTAAAAAAAGTAAGAAATTATATTCATAAAGGCAATAGAATACTTACTCATCCATTGATGGGAAGTGTAAAGCCCAATGAAACTCCTTACAGAACTGTTTGTGTTTCAACGGAGGTTGTCAATGGAGTTGATTTGCAGTCTTTAGAAATTATAGAAAATGCTATAGGTACAACAGAAAAATTTTTAAGAGATTTTAACACTCCAAAATGGAGTGAAAAAATATTAACAGATTTTCAAGTAATAGATTCAGACTTAATAGATCATGCTATTAACTAAGGGAGGTATATTGATATGTCACAAATTTATGACACTATAATAATTGGAGGAGGACCTGCAGGATTATCAGCAGGACTATATGCTTCAAGATCACGAATGAAAACGTTAATCATTGAGAGGGCGAAATATGGTGGTCAGGCAACAACAACTGACGAACTAGAGAATTATCCAGGTTCAATTGAAGAGTGTACTGGAACAACATTAAGTCAAAGAATGAGACAACAAGCAGAAGATTTTGGTACTGAGTTTGTTAAAGACGAAGTAGTTGAAACTGTTTTAGAAGGTGATATTAAAGTTATTAAATGTAGAAAAGGTGAATATCAAGCTAAAACAATAATAATTGCAACTGGAGCGACTCCAAGACTTGGTGGATTTAAAAATGAGATAGAGTTAAGAGGTAGAGGAGTTTCTTATTGTGCTACATGTGATGCAGATTTCTTTACTGATCTTGATATTGCTGTAATTGGCGGTGGTGACTCAGCTATTACTGAAGCTATATATCTTGCTAAATTTGGTGAAACTGTTACTGTAATTCATAGAAGAGATTCATTAAGAGCAGCTAAATCACTACAAGAAAAAGCTTTTGCAAATCCTAAAATCAAATTTATTTGGGACTCTGTTGTAGAAGAAGCTAACGGAGATGAAATTCTAGAAAGCTTAACTATAAAAAATAGAAAAACTGGTGAAGTTAGTACTTTAGAAGTTAATGGTTGCTTTGTATTTGTTGGATATTTACCAATTTCAGAACTGTTTAAAGGTAAAGTAAACATGACTGAAAGAGGAGATATAATAACTGATGAAGAAATGAGAACTAACATACCAGGAGTATTTGCAGCTGGAGATGTTAGAGAAAAATCATTAAGACAAGTTATTACAGCGGCAGCAGATGGAGCTATTGCGGCTACTAATGCAGAGCATTATATAGAAAATTTACATTAGAATATAATTTATTTACTTTAGGTAAATTATATATTAATAAATATTTATAATATGAAAGGTAGGTAAAATAAAATGATAGAATTAAACAAAGATAATTTTGAGTCAGAAGTTTTAAACAGTGATAAACCAGTTTTCGTAGATTTTTGGGGAGATAAATGTGAAATATGTATAGCTTTAATGCCAGGTGTTCATGATTTAGAACCTAAGTATGAAGATAAAATAAAATTTGCTAGCTTAAACATAGGTGGAGCAAGAAGAGTTGCTATAGGACAAAAAGTTCTAGGACTTCCAACTATGAAAATTTACAATGGTGGAGCTTGTGTAGCTACAATAACTCCAGATAAAATTGCTACACTAGATGATATCGAAGGATTCATTAAAGAATACTACGAAACATTATAATTTCAATTTTCAAGGTTTAAAAGGTTATTAGATGAGGAGGATTACCTCCCATCTTCTAATAAATAAAAAGTGACCTATATATTTTTAGGAGGTGAAGGTTTTGCGTCTAGAGATTGGAAAGATATTTATTAAGGATCTTCAATTTGGACCAGAAACAAAAGTTGAGAACGGAGTTCTTTATGTAAACAAAGAGGAGTTATTAAACGAGGTATCTGGTGACGAAAGAATTGCAAGTATCGATTTTGATATTGCAAGACCAGGTGAGGAAGTTAGAATAATACCTGTAAAAGACGTAGTTGAACCAAGAGTTAAAGTAGAAGGAAATGGTGGAATATTTCCAGGTTTTATTAGTAAGGTAGATACAGTAGGTTCTGGAAGAACACATGTTTTAAAAGGAGCTGCAGTTGTAACTACTGGTAAAATAGTTGGGTTCCAAGAAGGTATAGTTGATATGAGTGGAGAAGGTGCTAAATATACACCGTTCTCAAAAACAAATAACCTTGTGATTATATGTGAACCAAAAGAAGGAATTTTACAACATGATCATGAAGAAGCAGTAAGAACTATAGGATTTAAAGCAGCTACATACCTTGGAAAAGCAGGTAAGAATGTGGAACCTGATGAAGTGAAAACTTATGAGACACTACCACTTCTACAACAAGTTCAACAATATCCAGAGTTACCTAAGGTAGTATATGTATATATGCTTCAAACACAAGGATTATTACATGATACTTATGTATATGGTGTAGATGCTAAGAAAATAATTCCTACATTTATTTATCCAACAGAAGTATTTGACGGAGCTATCGTAAGTGGAAACTGTGTATCTGCTTGTGATAAGAACCCTTCTTATGTTCATATGAATCATCCAATAATAGAAGATTTATATGAGAGACATGGCAAGGACTTTAACTTCTTAGGTTGCGTTATAACAAATGAAAACGTATATCTAGCTGATAAAGAGAGATCATCAAATATGGTTGCTAAGTTAGTAGAATTCTTAGGAGCAGATGCTGCTATAATTTCTGAAGAAGGATTTGGAAATCCAGATGCGGACTTAGTTATGAACTGTAATAAGGTTACAGCTAAAGGCGTTAAAACTGTTCTAGTTACAGATGAGTATGCTGGTCAAGATGGTATGTCTCAATCATTAGCAGACTCAACTCCAAAGGGTGATGCTGTAGTAACTGGAGGTAATGCTAACGAAGTTGTTATTTTACCACCTATGAAAAGAGTAATTGGTCATGTAGATGCTGCAAATACTATTGCTGGTGGACACATGGGAAGCTTAAGAGAAGATGGATCAATTGAAGCTGAAATCCAAGTTATTACTGGAGCAACTAGCGAAGTAGGATTTAACTACTTAACAGCAAAAGGATATTAATTTTAAAATATAACTAAAAAGTTTAGTTTAATGATTATGAGTACATTGAAAAGGAGATAGATACTATGTTACAAGGAAAAAAAGCTATCTGTATAGGAGATAGAGACGGAATACCAGGACCAGCTATAGAGGCTTGTGTTAAATCAGCAGGAGCAGAAGTTGTTTTTGCATCAACAGAGTGCTTTGTCTGAACAGCTGCAGGTGCAATGGATCTGGAGATCCAACAAAGAGTTAAAGATTTAACTGAAAAATATGGTGCAGAGAACATGGTGGTAGTAATCGGAGGAGCAGAAGCGGAAGCATCTGGATTATCTGCTGAAACAGTTGCTGCTGGAGACCCAACATTTGCAGGTCCTTTAGCAGGAGTTGATCTTGGATTATCTGTTTTCCACGTTGTAGAGCCAGAAATGAAAGCAGAATGTGATGAAGCTATTTATGACGAACAATGCGGAATGATGGAAATGGTTCTTGATGTTGATGCTATTATAGAAGAAGTTAAAAATGTAAGAGACCAATTCTGTAAATATCTTTAATAAATAATTTTAATAGAAAATGTTAAATTAATTGACCTAAGAAATAGAATTTCTAGAGGGCAAGTCCCATGAAAGGGGGAACACCTATGTTAAAAGTTGTTCATTATATAAACCAATTCTACGCAGGAATAGGCGGAGAAGAAAAAGCTGATATTAAACCTGAGGTTCGTGAAGGGTTTGTAGGACCTGGACTTGGATTAAATGGGTTATTAAAGAAAGAAGACGTTGAGATAGTTGCTACAGTTATTTGTGGAGATTCTTATTATGCTGAGAATACAAAAGAAGCACAAGCTGAAATTATCGAAATGGTAAAAAAATATAATCCAGATTTATTTATAGCTGGACCTGCATTTAACGCTGGAAGATATGGTGTTGCATGTGGAGATGTATGTAAGGCAGTTAAAGAAGAGTTGAATATACCTGTATTATCTGGAATGTACATTGAAAATCCAGGTGCAGACATGTATAAAAAAGATTTATATCTTATCTCTACAAGAAATAGTGCTGTAGGTATGAGAGATGCATTACCTAAAATGGCTAAATTAGCTATTAAATTAGCTAAGGGAGAAGAAGTAGGTTCTCCAGTAGAAGAGAACTACATTGAAAGAGGAATAAGAAAGAACTATTTTGCAACTGAAAGAGGATCTAAGAGAGCAGTTGACATGCTTGTTAAAAAATTAAAAGGTGAAGAATTCGTTACAGAATTTAAAATGCCTGACTTTGATAGAGTTGATCCAATGCCAGCAATAAAAGATATAACTAAAGCTAAAATTGCTATAGTTACATCTGGTGGTATAGTTCCAAAAGGAAACCCAGATCACATAGAGTCATCTTCAGCTTCTAAAATTGGTAAATATGATATAGAAGGAATTAATGATTTAACTGGAGAAACTTTTGAAACAGCACACGGTGGTCATGATCCAGTGTATGCTAATGAAGATCCAGATAGAGTTATCCCAGTAGATGTTCTAAGAGATCTTGAAAAAGAAGGGAAAATAGGAGCATTACACAGATACTTCTATTCTACAGTTGGAAATGGTACAGCTGTTGCATCTTCTAAAAAATATGGTGAGTTTGCAGCTAAAGAATTAATAGCTGACGGCGTAGATGCAGTTGTATTAACTTCTACGTGAGGAACTTGTACACGTTGCGGTGCAACGCTTGTTAAAGAAATAGAAAGAGCTGGACTTCCAGTAGTTCACATGTGTACTATTACTCCAGTATCTTTAACTGTTGGAGCTAATAGAATAATTCCTACAGTAGCTATTCCTCATCCACTTGGAAATCCAAACTTAACAAAAGAGGATGAATATACATTAAGAAGAAAACTTGTTGAAAAGGCTTTAAAAGCTCTTGAAACAGAAGTTGATGGACAAAAAATATTTGAATAATTAAAATTAATGATTTAGTAATTAGGGGGATTACCCCTAATTACTAAATATATTAATAAGAAGATGTCTAGTTTGCACAATGTACAATGAATAGTTTGTACCTATTTATTATAGATTGTGCAAATTACAAAATAAATTATTATAAACGCACATTATTAAGGGAGGTTGAATTAAAAATGAATTTTCCAGTTATAAAGAAAGCATCTTATATTTTAGTGAATACTCCAGATATGGTAATACATAATGGAACTACACAAACATTAGAAAAACAAACAAATCCAGATTCAGAATATTTAAAGGCTATAAAAAATAATTTAAGAAGTTTTGAGGATGTTGTAGCTTATGCACCAAATCAAACTTATATAGGAAACATTACACCAGAAGAGTTAGGCGAAATGCCAAGACCATGGGTTGGAAAGAATGTAGAAAATGCTAATAGATTTGGTAAATACGGCGAAATAATGCCACAAGATGAATTCTATGGATTAATGAAGATATCTGATGTATTTGACTTAGTTTTATTAGAAGAGTCTTTTGTTGAGACTATAAAAGAAAAATTAGCTAATCATCCATTACTAAAAGAAAAAGCAGGAAAAATTACTGGGGATAAAATGGCTAAAATTGAAGAGTTAGTTAATAATGCTGGAGCAGAAGGATTATATGTAGATGGAAACCTTGTTGGTTGTGTAAGAAGAGCACATGAGTTTGATCCAAACCTTTCAGCTCACTATATGCTTGAAAATTTAGCAGTTAAATCATCAGGAGTACTTGCTGGAATGCATCTAGTTGACAATTTAGATATTCCTGTAGAAGAAATAGGTTATATAATAGAATGTTCAGAAGAAGCAATAGGAGATATGAACCAAAGAGGCGGCGGAAACGTAGCTAAATCTATAGGTGAAGTTGTAGGTCTTTCTGGAGCTACTGGTTCAGATATGAGAGGATTCTGTGCAGGACCTACTCATGCATTAATAAATGCAGCGTCACTTGTTAAGAGTGGAATATTTAAAAATGTATTAGTAATTGCAGGTGGAGCTACTGCGAAGCTTGGAATGAATGGTAAGGATCACATAAAAAAAGAATTACCAGTACTTGAAGATTGTTTAGGAGGATTTGCTATTCTTGTTTCAGAAAATGATGGAGTAAGTCCAAGTTTAAGAACTGACATAATTGGAAAACATACAATTGGCCATGGTGCTTCTCCACAAGCTGTACTTGAAGCATTAGTACTTGATCCATTAACAGCAGCTGGATTAAAAGTAACAGATGTAGATAAGTATGCACCAGAAATGCAAACTCCAGATATAACTGAACCTGCAGGAGCTGGAGATGTTCCAACTCAAAACTATAAAATGATTGGTGCTTTAGCTGTTAAGAAGGGTCAATTAGATAGAAAAGAATTACCAGGATTTATAAAAGAACATGGATATCAAGGTTACGCTCCAACTCAAGGACATATACCATCTGGAGTGCCAATAGTGGGACATGGAATAGATCACATAAAAGATGGCATTTTAAATAACTTTATGATCGTAGGAAAAGGAAGTTTATTCTTAGGAAGAATGACTAACTTATTTGATGGAGTTTCTATACTAGTTGAAAAGAATACTGGAAAACTAGACAATGAGTCAGGTGTTAGTAAAGAAGAAGTTAAATCAATGGTAGCAGATGCCATGAAGGATTTTGCAAGCTTTTTAATGAACTCTGATAAATAGAGCCTTAAAACTCAGAAGGATAATTGCTCCTACTGAAGCTTAACAATTACTAATTTATCTCTTTAAATATAAGAGGTTATTAAAGAAACGGGGTGTAGAAATGAGTCAAAATGCTACTAAAGCAATGATTGCTGAAGTATTTAATGATATAGCAACAGGAATAAAAAGCGGACAATTCAAGAAAAAAGTTAGAATAGGTTTAACTATACTAGGTTCTGAACATGGAGTCGAAGAGATGGTTAAAGCTGCTGAACTTGCAAAAGTAAAATATGGCGATTTTGATATAGTTTTAATTGGACCTAAAGTAGATGCTGATTTTGAAGTAATAGAAGTAGAATCAGCTGAGGAAGGTCATAAAAAAATGACATCTATGTTAGAGTGTGGAGAATTAGATGGTTGTGTTACACAACACTTTGATTTTCCAATAGGAGTTTCTACAGTAGGTAAAGTAATGACTCCTGGAAAAGGAAAAGAAATGATAATTGCTACAACTACAGGAACTACTTCTACAAATAGAGTTGAGGGTATGGTTAAAAATGCTATATCTGGGATATCTGTAGCTAAAGCTAGTGGTATTAAAAATCCAAAAGTTGGAATACTAAATCTTGATGGTGCTAGACAAGTAGAAAGAATTCTAAGAGAAACTCAAGAAGGTGGATATGACATATCCTTTACTGAATCATTAAGAGCTGATGGTGGAGCTGTAATGAGAGGAAATGACCTTTTAGCAGGAACACCGGACGTTATGGTTTGTGATTCATTAACAGGAAATCTTTTAATTAAGATATTCTCTTCATTTACTACAGGTGGGAATTATGAAACTGTAGGAGCTGGATATGGTCCTGGAATTGGAGAAAACTATGATAAGTTAGTTAATATAGTTTCTAGAGCTTCAGGAGCACCGCTTATTGCAGAAGCATTAAGATTCTGTGCAACTTGTGCAGAAAACAAGGTTTTGGATATAGCTAGGGATGAGTTTAAGTCAGCTAATGTAGCTGGATTAAAAGAATTTATAGATAAGACTACAAAAAAAGCTAACAAATCTCAAGAAGAGGAAGAGGTAAAAATGCCACCTAAAAAGGTAGTAACTTTCTCTATAGCAGGTATAGATATACTAGAGCTTGAAAATGCATGTAAAGCGCTTTGGAAAGAGGGTATATACTCAGAGAGTGGAATGGGTTGTACTGGGCCAATAGTACTTGTAGCTGATGAAGACGGTGAAAAAGCTCAACAGGTATTAAAGAATGCAGAGTTTGTATCTTAAAATATAGATAATAAAAATAAAATTGACTGTAGTCTTACAGTCAATTTTATTTGATTTTTACGGATAATTATGGTATATTCAGCATATAAATATATGAAATTAAATAATACTGAATATATTTATTTACATGATAAAAATTTTTTATTAGGTTATAATACATACTATAATAAAAATTTTTATATATTTATATTACTTATTTATTTCAGGAGGGTTTAAGATGAAAATGAAAAAAATAGTTGCTCTTATGGCAACGGTTGCTATGACTGCATCCCTACTTGTAGGTTGCGCTGGTAACGGAAACGATGACAAAGGCACAGCAAGTGAAGGCAAAGATACTCCTAAATCAGAAGTATCAGTAGGTCTTTCAACAGATGAAGGTGGATTAAATGACAAATCATTTAACCAATCAGCTGATGAAGGAGTTAAAAAAGCAGTAGAAGAGTTTGGAGTTAAATACACTTCAGTTGAAGCTCAAAAGAAAGAAGATTATGAACCAAACCTACAAGCATTAATAGATGGTGGTTCTGATCTAACTTTTGCAATTGGATATCAATTATATGATGCAGTTGCTAATGTAGCTAAAAACAACCAAGATTCAAAACTTTGTATCATAGACTCTGTAGTTGAAGCTGATAACGTAATGTCAGTAACATTTAAAGAAGAAGAGGGTTCTTTTTTAATGGGAGTTATAGCTGGTTTAACTACTAAAACTAACAAAGTTGGATTTATAGGTGGAAAAGATACTGAAACAATACAAAAGTTTGAAACAGGATTTGCAGCTGGAGTTAAAGCTGTTAATCCAGAAGCGGCTGCTGGACTTATAAGTGCAGATGGCAAGAACCCAGGAATAACAGTTAAATACGCAGATTCTTTTGCTGATGGAAACAAAGGTAAAGAGTTAGCTATATCACTATACGGAGCTGGATGTGATGTAATATATCATGCAGCTGGAGGAGCTGGTACAGGGATGTTCCAAGCTGCTAAAGAATTAAGAGATTCGGGTAAAGAAGTTTGGGCTATTGGTGTTGATAAAGATCAAGCAGTTTCTCTTCCAGAATTTAAAGATGTTATTCTTTCTTCGATGATGAAAAGAGTTGATAATGCTACTTATGATGTAACAAAATCAATTGTTGAAGGAACATTCAAAGCCAAGCATATTGAATTAGGAATTGCTGAAGGTGGAGTAGGAATGTCTGCAACAACTAAAGACAATACTGCTGCTGATGTAATTAAGAAAGCAGAAGAGTTTGAAACTCAAATTAAAGAAGGTAAAATTAAAGTGCCTGCTACAAGACAAGATGTTATTGATTTTAAATAATCAATGAAAAAGAGATAAAAAGCTAGATTTTACATCTAGCTTTTTTTTATACCTTTTGATAGTATATTTTTATGAAAGTAAAATAGTATGAAAAATAAAAATAATATTCAATGAAATATTTTTATGGTATAATGGGAGATGGATTCTATAAAGTGCATATCGTATTTTAACTAATGTTAAGTATTTTAATGTAATATGTAAACGTAGGTAATATTATAAGGAGGAAGGGAAATGGAAAAAGTAATTGAAATGAAAGGTATAACTAAAGTTTTCCCTGGTACCATTGCAAACGACAGTGTAGACTTTGATTTATTACAAGGAGAAACTCACGTATTGCTAGGTGAAAATGGTGCAGGAAAAACTACCTTAATGAATATACTTTATGGCTTGTATCAGCAAGAAAAAGGTGATATTTATGTTAATGGAAATTTGGTTAAAATTAACAATCCTAGTGAAGCGATAAAGCTTGGAATAGGGATGGTTCACCAACACTTTATGTTAGTTCACAACTTTACAGTAGCTGAAAATATTGTACTTGGATGTGAACCCAATAAAGGATTATGTATGGATAGAAAAAAATCATATAAAGATGTAAAGGAATTATCAGATAAATATGGATTTTCTATAGATCCTAATGCTATTATTGAAGATATATCTGTAGGACAACAGCAAAAGGTGGAAATTCTTAAGGCTCTTTATAGAGGAGCAAAGATTCTAATTCTTGATGAACCAACAGCGGTTCTAACACCACAAGAAATTAAGGAACTAGGCAAAATATTAGATAATTTAAAAAATGAAGGAAAATCTGTCATTCTTATAACTCATAAATTAAAAGAAGTTATGAGTATGAGTGATAGAGTTACTATAATTAGAAGAGGTAAGGTTACCGGTATTGTTAATACTACTGATACTAGTATTGATGAATTAGCAGAGTTAATGGTTGGAAGAAAGGTAAACTTAGTGGTAGAAAAAAGAGAATCTGAATTAACAGGAGAAATTCTTAAGGTTGAAAATCTATATGCCAATGATCAAAGAGGTATTCCTGCTGTGAAAAATGTTTCCTTTACTGTTAATGGGGGCGAAATTTTAGGAATTGCAGGAGTAGATGGGAATGGACAAACAGAACTATTAGAAGTACTTACAGGTCTTAGAAAAGGTCACAATGGAAAAGTATTATTAAATGGAAAAGATTTATATGGAAAATCTCCTAGAGAAATTATTGACTCAGGTATTGGACATATTCCTGAAGATAGACATAAAAGAGGACTTATACTAAAATATTCATTATTTGAAAACTCTATTCTTGGAATTCATAAAAACAAAGAATTTAATAAAGGTATTATGATGGACTATAAGGCTATCAAAAAACATTGTGACACACTTATAGAAGAGTTTGATGTAAGAACACCTAGTAATGAAGTAAATGCATCTGCTTTATCTGGAGGTAACCAACAAAAGTTAATTGCAGCTAGAGAAATTTCTAAAGACCCAACATTATTAATTGCTGCTCAGCCTACAAGAGGTATAGATGTAGGTGCTATTGAATATATTCATAGTAGACTTGTAGATGAGAGAGATAAAGGGAAAGCGGTACTTTTGGTATCTTTAGAATTAGACGAAATTTTAGCTCTTTCAGATAGAATTGCTGTTATGTATGACGGTGAAATAGTAGATATTTTAGATAGAAAAGATGCAGATGAGCAAAAGCTAGGAATATTAATGGCTGGTGGAAGCTTAGATAAGAAAGGGGAAGAGAAATAAAATGAGTAGTAAAGTTAAGGATACAATTAAAGCTATACTCTTTCCTGTAGTAGCAGTTATACTTTCTTTGTTTATATCAGTATTTTTTGTTATGTGGGCAAAAGGATATTCAATAACTCAGTACTTTACAGCATTAACTGATTTAGTTTCGGTTATATGGAAGGGGAGCTTTGGAACATCAAGAAATGCAATGACTACATTAGCAGAAGTGACACCTTTGATTTTTACAGGTGTAGCTAATGCTGTAGCTTTTAGATGTGGACTATTTAATATTGGTGTAGGTGGGCAATTTGTATTAGGTATGGTTGCAGCTGCTATAGTAGGAACCATACCAGGATTAAGTCCTATAGTACACATTCCATTAATAATTGTAAGTGGTATAGTTGCAGGAGGAATTTGGGGAGGAATACCGGGATTTCTTAAGGCTAAGTTTGGAACTAATGAAGTTATAAATACAATTATGATGAACTATATTTCTATAGCTTTAGCTAACTATATTATACTTAGAACCTCTTTCGGAGTTTATGGAAAATCAGCAACTCCAATGATAGAAGACAGTGCAAAACTTGCAAGATTTGTTCAAGGAAGTTCAGCTAATATAAGTTTATTTATAGGTATTATAACAGCTATTATTATGGCGTTTATATTATGGAAAACTACCATTGGATATGAGATAAGAGCCGTTGGTATAAATCCTCATGGTGCAGAATATGGTGGAGTAAATGTTGCTAAGAATGCAGTTTTAGCTATGGTTTTATCAGGAGCTATAGCTGGACTTGGTGGAGCTACACATGTAGCTGGTGTGAAACATTTAATTCAAGATTTTATGGTGGTTCCTAGCTATGGGTTTGATGGTATAGCAGTAGCACTGTTAGCTAAGAAAAATCCAGTAGCATGTATTTTATCAGCCATATTGTTCGGAGCTTTAAATAGTAGTTCAAGAGCTCTTCAAATTAGTGGAATACCAAAAGAAATAGTATTTTTAATTCAATCAGTAATTATTATATTTGTAGCAACAGATTACATTGTGACTTACTTTGGAAATAAGAAAAAGAAAGGGGAGATAATGAATGGATAATATAATTGTTGTTAGTATCATTTCATTAATAACAGCTACTTTAAGAATAGCTACACCTCTTATTTTCACATCCTTAGGAGGAGTGTTTTCTGAGCGTTCAGGAGTAGTAAATATAGGTCTTGAAGGTATGATGACCATAGGAGCATTTTTTGCTGTATATGGAACATATATAACAGGTAGTCCTGTAGTAGGAATAGTGTTTGCTTTAGTATCGGGTGGATTACTTGCATTAATTCATGCAGTTCTTAGTATCCACTTAAAATCAGACCAGGTTATTTCTGGTACAGCTATTAACTTGTTTGCTACAGCTCTAGCTAGTTTCTTGATATATATATTATTCAATGGAAAGGGAGGTCAAACAGACTTGGTAACCCTTCTTCCTTACAACTTACCAGAATTCATTGTGAATATTCCTATTATTGGTGATATTTTATCTGGGTTAAACTGGTTTGTAATAATGGCAATAGTATTGGTATTTGTAGCCCATTTTGTACTTTACAAAACTTCTATTGGACTTAGAATTAGATCTGTAGGAGAACATCCAAAAGCTGCAGATACACTAGGAATAAATGTATACCTAGTAAGATACATTTGTGTAATATTATCAGGAATGTTAGCTGGTCTTGGTGGAGCTGCTTTATCAATTGGTGTTACACCGATATATAGAGAAGGAATGATAGCAGGTAGAGGATTCATTGCTTTAGCAGCTGTAATCTTTGGTAACTGGACACCTATCGGTTCCTTTGGAGCATGTTTGTTGTTTGCCTTTGGTGAATCATTCCAGATATTTGCCCAAGGGCTTGGATGGTCATTACCATCTGAAGTGTTTACAATTATACCATATCTATTAACTATGTTAGCACTTGCTGGCTTTGTAGGAAAAACAAATGCTCCAGCTGCTTCAGGAGAAGCATATGAAAAGAATGGTAGATAATATTTAAATTAATTTAAATTGTAATATAGTTTAGAGAGTTAGTTTGTTATAGGCTAACTCTCTTTTTATAAATTATTGTCGGGGAAATATGGATTGTCTCTATTTAGTTAGAAATATCATATAATTTATGATATGATTAGTTAATATGAGTAGGAGGGATATTTATGAATTTAGGCTTTGATTTAAGGCTATCACAGGAACAAAAATTGATTATGACAATGGAGATGCAACAATCAATAAAGTTATTACAAATGTCATCCTATGAACTTTTACAACATATTGATAAGGAATTACAAGAAAATGTAGTTTTGGAAGTAGAAAACAATTTAGAAACAACTAAAGAAGAAATAGTTGATAATGAGTTGAGAGAGTATAGAGAATTAATTAGAGACATGGCCATGGATAATTATAATGATAGATCATACTACAAACATGAAGAAGATGATTTGGTATCACCTTTTAATTTTATAAGTAGCAAGCCTACTATTAAGGATTATTTAAGAGAACAAGTTATGCATAGTAATTTAGATAGACAAGATGAGTGTATTTGTAGATATATTGTAGATAATATTGATCATAGAGGATATTTAGATGAAAAGATTATAGATAATTTAATGGAAGAACTGAGTATTTCAAAGGATTCTGCGATGAGATGTGTAGATATAGTTCAGGGACTTGAACCGCCTGGAATATGTGCTAGGTCACTGAGTGAATGTTTAATACTTCAACTGCATAGGAAAAATATAATGAATAATTATGTTGAGGAAGTAATAAATAATTATTTATATGAGTTATCAAAAGGAAAATATCAATTAATAGGTAAAAAACTTGGAGTTTCGGCTAAAATAGTTCAAGAATGTGAAGATATAATAAAAAAATTGGAACCTAAACCTACCAGGGGGTTTTTTACTGGTGAAGAGATTGGATATTTGATTCCAGATGTTTATGTAAAAAAAATAAGTGATGAATATGTAGTTTTAATGAATGATAATTTATTACCTAAATTAATAATTAATAATACATATAAAGATGTAATTAATAGCAGTAATGATTCGGAAGCTATAGATTATGTAAAAGACAAAATAAGTAGTGCTATGTTTTTGATTAAAAGTATACAAAATAGAAAAAATACTTTGTGTAAAGTCATGGAGGAAATAGTTAAAAATCAAGAGGAGTATCTAGATAAGGGGAATAATTATATAAAACCTATGACTATTAAATATATAGCTAATAGTCTAAATATGCATGAATCTACGGTTGGTAGAGCTATTAGAGATAAATATGTAGCTCTTCATACAGGGGAAATTAAGAGAATAAAGGATTTATTTACTAATAGTGTAAACATTTTAAGTCAAGATATATCATCTGTTAGTGTAAAAGATATGATAAAGAATATAATAGAATCTGAAGACAAGTCAAAACCACTATCTGATTCAGTTATATGTAAACTAGTTAATGAAAAAGGCATAGATATATCTAGACGTACTATAGCCAAATATCGAGAGGAGTTAGGAATAAAATCCTCATCTCAACGAAAAAGATTAATATAGATTTTGATATTCCATATGAAACATTAATTTATTATTATGATTTATATGGAATTATTTTTTTGTATAAATTGTAGATGAATGTAGAAATATAACTTATATAAAACTAAAATTAACATAAGTACTTCACAAACAATGAATATTGGCATATAATATAAATAGAGGTTTAAAATGTTGATGGGACAAATAGTGTCCATAGGGACATATTTTGTCAATGAGGTGAAAGATGGAGAAGTTATTGAAATTACAACAGAAAGTAGTGCCGGAATTGCTAGAAGTTTTAGATATGCGATATACCATATTAAAAAATATAAAGTATAGAGAACCCATAGGCAGAAGGCTGCTGTCAACCATAGTGAATTTAAGTGAAAGGGTTGTAAGAAGCGAAACAAATCTATTGAAAACTCAAGGATTAATTGATATTAAGTCCTCTGGTATGTATATTACTGAAGAAGGTGATGAAGTTTTTATTGGACTTAAGGCTTTTATGAAGGAATTAAGTGGGTTAAATCACTTAGAAGAGGAATTGAAGAAAATTCTTAAAGTTAGAGAAGTAATAGTTATTAACGGAAATGTAACAGAAGATAATTCATTATATACTGAACTTGGTAGGGTAGCGGGTAATTATTTAAAAAGTATTATTAAAGATGATATTACAATATCCCTTACAGGAGGACGAACAATTAAGGAGGTAGTTTACAATTTCCTTCCAATGACTAAATATAAAAATATAAAGGTTTTACCTGGAAGAGGTGGTATAGGAAAGGAAACAGAAATACAATCTAATACCTTAGTAGAGATTTTAGCAAATAAGTTAGATGCTACTTATGAATTGTTACATATTCCAGATAACATAAGTAGTGATTCTTTTAAAGCGTTGATTAAGGAATCAGATATTAAGGAAACTTTTGAACATATAGAGAAATCAAATATTCTTATCCATGGTATAGGACTGGCTAAAGATATGTGTGATAAGAGAAGTCTAGGTAAGGACATAAAGGAAAGAATATTAGAATTAGGAGCTATAGGAGAAGCTTATGGACATTATTTTAATAGCAAAGGTGAGGTTGTATATTCTATGCCTTCAATTGGAATAACTAAAGATAGAATTAAAAATATCCCTAATGTAATAGCTGTAGCAGCTGGTGTTGAAAAGGCAGAAGCTATCATGGTTATACAAATGGATAAATTAAATTCAACATTAGTTACTGATGAAGCTACGGCAAAAGAAATTTTAAAACTATTTTTAAATAAAGTTGGTTGTTAATACTTAATGATTTTATCCTAGAGTTACTTATTAAAGTACTTATATGTTTTTAAAATTAATATATTATGATTTTTAGGATTCTATGCTTTAAAATCAATATGTATATAAGGAAATGTATCTCTAGATAAGGATTTTTAGGATTAAATCTCCTAAAAATCTGTTTATATCAATTAAGTTTAATATAAAAATTATTAAATTAAATGTTGGAGGTATTTTATAATGGTTAAAGTTGGAATTAATGGATTCGGTAGAATTGGAAGAAATGTATTTAAGGTTTTGGTAGATAAATATGGAAATGACATAGAAGTTGTAGCAATTAATGATTTAACAGATCCTGAGACACTAGCACATCTTTTGAAGTATGATACCCTTTATGGAAAATTCAATGGAACAGTTGAAGCTACTGAGAATTCAATTATAGTTAATGAAAAGGAAATAAGAATATTTGCAGAAAGAGATCCTAAAAATATACCATGGGGACTTCAAGGTGCAGATATTGTAATAGAATCTACAGGATTATTTACAGATGCTACAAAAGCAAAGACTCATATAGAAGCTGGAGCTAAAAAGGTGTTAATTTCCGCACCAGCAAAAAATGAAGATATAACAATTGTACTGGGAGTAAATGAAGATAAATATGATGCTAAAAATCATAATATTATTTCAAATGCTTCATGTACAACTAACTGTTTAGCTCCTTTTGCAAAAGTTTTGGATGAAAAGTTTGGTATAGTACAAGGGCTTATGACTACAATACACTCATATACTAATGATCAAAAAATATTGGATGCTCCACATAAAGATTTAAGAAGAGCTAGAGCTGCAGGAGAATCAATGATTCCAACAACTACAGGAGCGGCAAAAGCGGTCGCATTAGTTTTACCACAGCTTAAAGGAAAATTAAATGGTATGGCAGTAAGGGTTCCAACACCAACAGTTTCAATGACTGATTTAGTATGTGAACTTGGTAAGTCTGTGAGCGTAGAGGAGGTTAACGGGGCTTTAAGAGAAGCGGCAGAAGGAAAACTTAATGGGATTTTAGGCTTCTCTGAGGAACCATTAATTTCAATGGACTTTAGAGGTGATGAGAGATCTTCAATTGTAGATGCATTATCAACTATGGTTATGGGAGATAATCTAGTTAAAGTAGTAGCTTGGTATGATAATGAGTGGGGTTACTCAAATAGGCTAGCAGATTTAACAAAATATGTTGCAGATAGATTATAATCTTCAAAATGTGTTAAAATAGGTATGTAATAAAAATCTAGTTCTATGATTTATGATTGAACTAGATTTTTATTACAATAAGTTTAAAAAAGGAGATTTTAATATGTCATTTAACAAGAAATCATTAGAAGACATCAATGTGAAAGGTAAAAAGGTTTTAGTAAGGTGTGATTTTAATGTACCTATAGTAGAGGGTAAAATTACTGATGAAAATAGACTTCTAGGAGCAATACCTACTATAGAGTACTTAGTTAACAATAATGCAAAGGTTATATTATGTTCACATTTAGGAAAACCAAAGGGGGAGCCTAAACCAGAGCTTTCGCTATCACCAGTAGCAGCAAGATTAAGTGAACTATTAAATAAGAAGATAATTTTTGCAGCGGATGATAATGTAGTGGGAGATAAAGCAAAGTCAGCTATTTCAGATATGAATGATGGAGATATAGTACTATTACAAAATACTAGATTTAGAAAAGAAGAAACTAAAAATGAAGAAAATTATTCTAAGGAATTAGCTTCTCTTTGTGATTTATTCATAAATGATGCTTTTGGAACAGCACATAGAGCACATTGTTCTACAGTAGGAGTAACTGAATTTGTAAAAGAGTCAGTTTGCGGATATTTAATTCAGAAAGAGCTTAAGTTTTTAGGAGAAGCTATAGAAAATGCTGAGAAACCATTTACTGCTATTTTAGGAGGCTCTAAAGTATCAGATAAAATTAATGTAATAAATAATCTTTTAGAGAAAGTAGACAATCTTCTTATAGGAGGAGCCATGGCATATACTTTCCTGAAAGCTAAAGATTATAAAATGGGTATATCAAGGGTAGAAGAAGATAAAATTGATTATGCACTAGAGATGATGGATAAGGCTAAAGAAAAAGGAGTAAAATTATATTTACCGATAGACCACGTAGTAGCTACGGAATTCGATAAAAATGCAAATCCAGTAATAACAGAAGATGAAAATATTCAAGATGGATATATGGCTTTAGATATAGGACCCAAAACAAGAGAATTATATGCAGAAGTGATAGCAAAATCTAAAACTATTATTTGGAATGGTCCAATGGGAGTTTTTGAATTTGAAAACTTTAATAAGGGAACAATAGCAGTAGGAGAAGCTATGGCTAATTGTGATGGAATCACAATAATTGGTGGAGGGGATAGTGCTGCGGCTGTTAATATATTTGGTCTAGGAGATAAAATGACACATATTTCAACAGGTGGCGGAGCTTCCTTAGAATTTTTAGAAGGAAAAGAACTTCCAGGAATTGTTGCTTTAAATGATAAATAAATGTAAAATCTATAAAGAAAATAATAAACAAGATAAAATCTTGTTTATTTACTTTCCTTTTCGAGAGTAATATATTATATTTGATTTAGAGAAAAAAATGTAATATGTCTCTTAAGGAAAAAACTTGGATATATTAGCATCATTAAAGATGTGTTGCAAAGTTATTAATAGGAGGATTAATCATGAGAAAAGCAATAATAGCAGGAAACTGGAAGATGAATAATACAATAGAAGAAGCAGTAAATTTAGTTAAGGAATTAAAGCCTTTAGTAAATGATGCTAGCTGTGATGTAGTAGTTTGTCCCACTTTTTTAAGTTTACCAGCAATAGTTGAAGAATGTAAGGGAAGCAATATTATGGTTGGGGCTCAAAACATGCATTTTGAAGAGTCAGGTGCTTTTACAGGAGAAGTTTCTCCATTAATGCTTAAAGAACTAGGAGTAAAATTTGTTATAATTGGACATAGTGAAAGAAGACAGTATTTTAATGAAACTGATGAAGCTATTAATAAAAAATTAAAGACTGCTTTTCATCACAAGATTACACCTATATTATGTATAGGTGAAAGTTTACAGCAAAGAGAATTAGGAATAACTGAAGAAGTATTAGGTGCTCAAATAAAGCAAGATTTAATAGGAATAAAAAAAGAGCAAGTTGAAAATATGGTTATAGCCTATGAACCTATTTGGGCAATAGGGACAGGGAAAACTGCAACTGCAGATGATGCTAATAATACAATAGGATTTATTAGAGGAGTTATATGCAAGTTATACGGAGAAGAAGTTGCATATAAAGTTAGAATTCAATATGGCGGATCAGTTAAGCCATCAACTATAAAAGAGCAAATGTCAAAGGAACACATAGATGGAGGATTAATAGGTGGAGCTAGTCTTAAAGCTTCAGATTTCGCAGCTATTGTAAATTACTAATAAAAGGATGGTCAAATATTATGAATAAAAAACCAGTAATGCTAATGATATTGGATGGTTTTGGAATAAGCGATAATGTGGATGGAAATGCAGTTAGAGAGTCTAATAAGCCTAACTACGATGGATTAAAGGCTAAATATCCTCACACCGCATTATCAGCTTCTGGTCTAGATGTAGGGCTTCCTGAGGGGCAGATGGGTAACTCAGAAGTTGGACACTTAAATATAGGTGCGGGAAGAATAATATATCAAGAATTGACTAGAATAACAAAATCAATTAAAGATGGCGATTTCTTTGAAAATAAAGCTTTTAATACTGCTATTGATGATGCGTTAAAAAATAACTCAGCTGTTCACTTAATAGGATTATTATCAGATGGAGGAGTTCATTCTCATATAAATCATGTAAAAGCTCTTATAACTCTTTGTAAGAGAAGGGCTGTAAAAAAAGTTTTTGTTCATTGCTTTTTAGATGGAAGAGATGTATCACCAACATCTTCAAAAATATTTATAGAAGAGTTACAAAACCATATGGATAGTGAGGGAATAGGAGAAATTGCAACTATTTCTGGTAGATATTATGCTATGGATAGAGATAATAGATGGGAAAGAGTACAATTGGCCTATAATGCAATGGTAAAAGGTGAAGGAAATACTAGTACTTCTCCATTTGCAGTTATAGACGATGCTTATCATGATAATAAAACAGATGAGTTTGTAATTCCTAGTGTAATTGTGAAGGATGGTAAACCGGTAGCTACTATAAAAAATAAAGATTCCATAATATTTTTTAACTTTAGACCAGATAGGGCAAGAGAGATAACTAGAGCTTTAAAAGATAAGGATTTTAAAGGTTTTGAAAGAGAAAGTTTAGATGTAACCTATGTATGTATGACTCAATATGATAAAACTATTGAGGATGTACAAATAGCTTATAAACCTGAGAGTTATGAGAATACATTAGGTGAATATGTTAGTAGCAAAGGATTAAAGCAGCTTAGAATTGCGGAAACAGAAAAATATGCTCATGTAACTTTCTTCTTTAATGGTGGAGTAGAGGAACCTAATAAGGGTGAAGATAGGGTATTGATTCCATCACCTAAAGTAGCAACCTATGACTTAAAACCAGAAATGAGTGCCTATGAAGTTACTGATGCAGTATTAAAAAGTATTGAAAAGGATGAATATGATTTAATTATATTAAATTATGCTAACCCAGACATGGTTGGACACACTGGAGTTATTGAAGCAGCAGTAAAGGCTATTGAAGTTGTAGATTATTGCTTAGGCAAGGTTGTAAATAAAGTACTAGACCATAATGGTACAGTGTTTATTACAGCAGACCATGGTAATGCTGAGTCTATGATTGATTACTCTACAGGCAAACCAATGACTGCACATACTACTAATCTGGTTCCATTTACATACGTAAGTAAAGAAGTAGGAACACTTAGAAGTGGAGGAATACTTGCAGATATTGCTCCAACTATCTTAACAAAGATGGAATTAGATATTCCAAGTGAAATGAGTGGAAAATCATTAATTTAAGTTGTTAAGTTAAAATATTTAGCCATGCTAAATTTATTATAAACATAATATGAAGGAGGAAAAAAAATGAAACAATATGTTGAAATTATTGATGTCTATGCAAGACAAATATTAGATTCAAGAGCGTTCCCAACAGTAGAGGTTGAAGTTGTTCTAGAAGATGGTACAGTAGGGGTAGCGGCAGTACCTTCAGGAGCATCAACAGGTCAATTTGAAGCTGTTGAATTAAGAGATGGAGATAAATCTCTATACAATGGAAAAGGTGTATTAAAAGCTGTTGATAATGTAAACAACATAATAGCAGAAGAATTAATTGGAATGAATATATTCGATCAAGTTGCTATAGATAAGACTATGATAGAATTAGATGGAACTCATAATAAAGAAAAATTAGGTGCTAATGCTACTTTAGGAGTGTCCCTTGCTTGTGCAAAAGCTGCAGCTAATTACTTAGGACTTGGTTTATACCAATATATTGGTGGAGTTAATGCTAAAGTTTTACCAGTACCTATGATGAATATCTTAAATGGTGGAAAACATGCTGATAATAATGTGGACTTACAAGAGTTTATGGTTATGCCAGCAGGAGCTACATCTTTTAGCGAAGCTTTACGAATGGGAGCAGAAGTTTATCATGCATTAAAAGGAATCTTAAAAGCTAAAGGACTTGGAACAGGTGTAGGTGATGAAGGTGGATTTGCTCCAGATTTATCATCAAATGAAGAAGCAATAAAAGTTATAATCGAAGCAATAGAAAAAGCTGGATATGTTCCAGGAAAAGATGCTTTCATAGCACTTGACCCAGCATCTTCTGAATTCTTTGAAGATGGAAAATATAATCTTGCTGGAGAAGGAAGAATGTTAACTCCTCATGAGATGGCAGATTACTATGTAGAATTATGTGAAAAATATCCAATAATATCTATTGAAGATGGTATGGCTGAAGAAGATTGGGAAGGATGGAAGTACTTAACTGATAAAATAGGTAAAAAAATTCAATTAGTTGGAGATGACTTATTTGTAACTAATACTTCTAGACTTGGAATGGGAATTGAAAGAGAAACTGCAAACTCAATTCTTATAAAATTAAACCAAATAGGAACTTTAACTGAAACTTTAAATGCTATAGAAATGGCTGCAAGAGCTGGTTATACTGCAGTGGTTTCTCACAGATCTGGAGAAACAGAAGATACTACAATAGCTGACTTAGTAGTAGCTACAAATGCAGGTCAAATTAAAACTGGAGCTCCTGCAAGAAGTGAGAGAGTTGCTAAATACAACCAGTTATTAAGAATCGAAGAAGAACTTGGTGACATGGCTGAATTTAGAGGATTAAAATCTTTCTTTAACATAAAAAGATAACTAATTTCTATAATAAAAAC
>NZ_DLCT01000003.1:813039-824258 GCF_002480755.1 Clostridium sp. UBA7791
GTTTTTATTATAGAAATTAGAAGTATATATTAATTTAATATATATATTTACATTTATTACTCTTTCCATTGTAAAAATATTTTTACTGTGATAAAATATATTACATGTATAAGGATAAAGAATTAAGGGGGCATAATAATGATAACAGCATTAAAGGTTGTAATAATTATTTCCGCATTAACAGTTATATTGGCAATATCTCTTCAAGAAAGTAAATCATCAGGCTTAGGTGGATTAGTAGCTGGAAGTTCAGAAACTTTTTATAGCAAAAATAAAACTAAAACAAAGGAATCATTCTTAACTAAACTTACTATAGTATCAGCAGTTGTTTTTGCAGGGTCAATTATAGGAATAAACATATTTATACTTTAACTAAAAGCTATCCAGGGGGATAGCTTTTGTATTTAATGTCTGATAAAATTATATTAAAGATTAAATGTTTACACTTTAATATGATAACTTTATAATGTATATAGATGAATTTTTTAGTGATAGGGGAGAAAATAATGAGTGGATATGTTTCAAAACTTGAAACTTCAGAAATGGATTATCTTGTTGATGCAATTAGATCTCTTAAAACCAGAGAGGAAGTATATAGGTTCCTTGAAGATGTTTGTACAATAAATGAAATAAAAGCTATGGAGCAAAGACTTCAAGTTGCAAGAATGCTTAAAGAAAGAAGAACTTATTTAGATATCGCTAGTAGTACTGGAGCTAGCACTGCTACCATAAGTAGAGTTAATCGTTCTTTAAATTATGGAAATAATGGATATAAGGTAGTATTTGAAAGAGTTGATTGGAATGAATATGAAGATAAATAGAAAGTTGTAAGTAATCATAGATTAAATAGAAAAAGCTTTACTTTGAAGAGAGTAAGGCTTTTTCTATTTAATCAACTTATTAGAAATTAAAATAATTACAATATAAGGTTATGGTGTAGTAACCATATTGAGTAATTATTTATATGTCGTTTATAAATTCATAGTATATGGTATAATAAAGAATAGGTTAAATATTCATAGTATAGTATTATATTATAGGATAAAGAAGATTAATAAATTACATTAGATAACTATAAATTTAGGAGTGATTAGATGGATTTAAAAAAGCTATTAAACAAGGAGCAATACGAAGCAGCTGTTACCGTAGAAGGCCCCTTGTTAATTTTAGCAGGTGCAGGATCAGGAAAGACTAGGGTTCTTACTTATAGAATGGCACATATGATAAATGATTTAAATATATATCCCTCACAGATTTTAGCTTTGACTTTTACAAATAAAGCAGCAGGAGAGATGAAGGAAAGAGTTAAATCATTAGTAGGAGATATAGTTGATACAATGTGGGTTTCAACTTTTCACTCTAGCTGTGTAAGAATTTTAAGAAGAGAAATTGATAAGTTAGGATACAATAAAAATTTTACTATATATGATAGTTACGATGCTAAATCACTAGTAAAGCAGTGCATGAAAGAACTTAATATCAATGATAAAGACATAACTGATGGAGAAATTATCTCAAAAATTTCCGATGCTAAAAATAAATTAATATCTGCTAAGAAGTTTAAAAAAGAAAATGAAGGAAACTTTCGAATGAATAAGATAGCAGATGTTTATCTAACCTATGAAAAGAAATTAAAGACTACAAATTCTTTGGATTTTGATGATCTAATTTATTTAGTTGTTAAACTGCTTAAAGAAAATGATGAGGTTAGAGAGTTTTATAGAAGAAAATTTAAATATATTCTTGTAGATGAGTATCAAGATACTAATAAATGTCAATATGAATTGATAAAGCTTTTAGTTAATGAAAATGAAAATATATGTGTAGTTGGAGATGACGATCAATGTATTTATGCATGGAGAGGTGCAGATATAAATAATATATTGGACTTTGAAAAGGATTTTCCAAGAGCAAAGGTTATTAAGTTGGAGCAAAACTATAGGTCGAAATCAAACATATTAGAGGCTGCTAATAAGGTTATAAGAAATAATGCGCAAAGAAAAGATAAAGTGTTAAGAACTGAAAGTGAATCTGGAGAAAAGCTAAAAGTATACAGAGCCTATAGCGACATAGATGAAGGGAATTTTGTAGCAACTCAAATTAAAAGGATGATAAGAGAAGAAAATAGAAGCTTAAAGGATTTTGCTATACTTTATAGAATGAACTCCCAATCGCGTATATTTGAGGAAGCCTTTAGAAGGAATGAGATAACCTATAAAATAGTAGGGGGACTCAGATTCTATGAAAGAAAAGAAATTAAGGATGTTATGGCTTACTTGAAAGTGATAAATAATCCTCTTGATGATATAAGTTTAAAAAGAATTATAAATGAGCCTAAAAGAAGTATTGGAGATACAACCATAGCTAAGGTACAGGAATTTGCAGCAGAAAATAATATATGCATGTATGATGCACTTTTAGATGCAGAATTTATACCAAATCTTTCTGCAAGAGCTATAACATCTATAAATAAATTTGTGAGCTTAATGAATACTCTTATAGTGGATGCAGAGAATATAAGTGTACCTGAACTAATTGAGGATATTTTAGATAGAAGTGGATACATGAAAATGCTTAAGGGGTCTAGTAGTGCCGAGGATGAAAGTAGAATAGAAAACTTAAAGGAACTTGTATCTGATGCTGTAGTCTTTGAAAATTCTTCAGAAGATAAATCCTTAAGTGCCTTTTTAGAAAAGGTAACTTTAGTTTCTGATATAGATAATTTAGATGAAGAGAATAATGCAGTAGTAATGATGACTGTTCATAGTTCAAAAGGACTTGAATTTCCAGTAGTTTTCTTAGTTGGAATGGAAAATGGAATATTTCCAGGAATGGCTTCTTTAAATAATTTTAATGAGATGGAAGAATCAAGAAGACTTTGCTATGTTGCCATTACAAGAGCTGAAGAGATGCTATATATATCATCGGCAGAACAGAGAATGGTATTTGGTAGAACTGTGGGATATCCTATATCAGACTTCATAAGTGAAATACCTAAGGAATTAAAATATGATTTGAATGATGATGGAGGAACTCAATCCAAAGGAAGTTTTGATAATATTAACAATAAGGTAAATAATAAGGTTAATAATAATCCTCACTCCTTTAGAAGTGGTTTTTATAATTCAAAGAAACCTATTGCTTCAAGTGAAATTAGTGGCATTGAATGTGGAGTTGACAAATGTGCAGTTAAAGAAGAACTTACTATAGGGGTAAAAGTAAGACATGGTAAATTTGGAGTGGGAACTGTAGTATCTATATCCTCAGACAATGGAGAAACTATAGTTACTATAGCTTTTAACAATATGGGAATCAAAAAGCTTATGCTTAATAAGGCAGGTCTGGAACTAGCTTAATATAGTGTAAGAAAGTCACGAAGACAGCAGAATAAGTTTATTATAGGCTATGTTTTAGATGTTAATAAAACATAGCCTATAATTAAATTTTAAATATATAAGAGCTATTTTTAAGTTAATAGGAGGAAGCATTATAATGAGTGATGATAAGCGTAGTAAAATGCTGAAGTTAGTAGAGGAGTTAAATAAATACTCCTATGAATACTATGTACTAGATAATCCTATCATATCTGATAAGGAATATGATAAAAAATATGATGAACTTAAAGTATTAGAAAGTGAACTTGAAGAGGTTTTACCTTATTCACCAACGTTAAGAGTAGGAGATATAGTTTTAGATGAATTTAGAAAATATAAACATAGAGCTCCTCTTTGGAGTTTAGATAAGGCTCAATCCATAGAACAAATTAAGAATTGGCATAATAGAAATATTAAAGCTATAAACGAGTATAATAATAATAATGAAGAAAAACTGCCAAGTGTTAAATATATTGTTACTAAAAAGTTTGATGGACTTTCTATAAATTTGACCTATAACCAGGAGGGGATTTTAATAGTTGGATCCTCTAGAGGGACTGGAGAAATTGGAGAAGACATTACTAGTCAAGTAAAGACTATAAAATCTATTCCACTCATAATAGATAATCACAGTATAATCGAAGTTCATGGTGAAGCTATTATGACAAAGGAAGCTTTTGAAAACTATAATAAAAATGCTTCTATCCCATTAAAGAACTTAAGGAATGGAGCAGCTGGAGCTCTTAGAAATTTAAATGTAAAGGAGACTGCCAGAAGAAATTTATCTGCTTTTTTCTATGATGTTGGATATAATGAAGGAAATCCATTTAATACATATACTGAAATGATGAATTTTATAAAAAAAATGGGACTCCCTATGGATAATTATATGGAAACATGCACTAATATTGATGAGATAGAAAAACAAGTTGAATATATTAATAGTATTAGAAACAACTTGAATTATGACATAGATGGGGTAGTTATAGCAATTGATGATATAAAAACTAGAGAGGTATTAGGATATACAATTAAGTTTCCTAAATGGGCAATAGCTTATAAGTTTGAAGCAGAAGAAACAACTACTAAGCTTTTGGATGTAGAATGGAATGTAGGTAGAAGTGGAAGAGTTAGTCCTACTGCAATTCTTGAGCCAGTAGAGTTAGGTGGTGTAACAGTTAAAAGAGCTACTTTGAATAACTTAGATGATATTCAGCGTAAGGGAGTGAAAATTGGAGCTACAGTATTTGTTAGAAGATCTAATGATGTAATTCCAGAAATAATGGGAGTAGTAGAGGAGTCATTAGAAAGAAGTATTTCTATTGAAGAGCCTAAGGTATGTCCTAGTTGTGGGGAAGAATTATTTAGAGATGGAGTGCATTTGTTTTGTGAAAACACCTTGGCATGTAAGCCTCAAATGGTAAAAACTATAGTTCACTACGCTGGCAGAGAAGCTATGAATATAGCTGGATTTAGTGAAAAAACTGCTGAACAGTTATTTGAAAAACTTGGAATAAAGTCCATAGCAGATTTATATAGAATAAAAAAAGATGAATTAGTTGGATTAGAAAAGTTTGGAGATAAGAAAGCTACAAATCTTTTAACAGCATTAGAGAATAGTAAAGAATGTGAATTATCTTCATTTATATATGGACTAGGTATTCCTAATGTGGGTAAAAAGACAGCTAAGGATCTATCAAAGAAATTTAAAACTTTAAAAAATATTGAGAAAGCATCCTTTGAAGAATTAATATCAGTTCCCGATATAGGAGATATAGTTGCAAAAACTATAGTTGAATTCTTCTCATTAGATAAATCTAGAGAAACCATAAATGAGCTATTAAATTTGGGTGTAACTCCAAGGGAGGAACAAGTTCAGCAAATAGATGAAAATCCTTTTAAAGATAAAACTATTGTAGTTACAGGAAGTTTAAAAGAATTTTCAAGAAATGAAATTAAAGATAAATTAGAAAGTTTCGGTGCAAAGGTAGCAGGTTCTGTAAGTAAAAAAACAGACTTTGTTATAGTTGGAGAAGACCCAGGTTCTAAGTATAATAAAGCTATAGAATTAGGAATTAGAGTAATTTCTGAAGAAGAGTTTAAGGGAATGATTTAAAGTAGAAAGCATTAGCCCCATGGAGTTTTTATCCATGGGGCTAATTGCTATAGTAAATAATCTGTATTGTACTATACATCTAATCAATATAAATTTTTCTGTTGATTAGGAGTATCATCCATAACTAAATAATTATTATTCTAGATAGTAGAGTCAGAAGTGCTATCTAAAAGCTCTGAATTAGAGTTTTCATCAATTATTTCAGATTTTTTTTGTTGTTCCTTTTCCTTAGCTTGCATATCTATACATGAAATATTTAATATATGTGAGATTTTTTCAAGTATATAATTACTATATCTCAGCTGACTATATATAGAATTGAAAACAACAAATCCCCAAATGATTATTATCATAAAAGTTATTAAAGATAAGATTCCTAATATTTTCAATATAATATCTAAGTAAACCATAAGATACCTCCAATTTATTTACACATTATTATAAATATTATATCACATGTTTACAATTGGAAAAGAAGAATTTTGTGTTAACTTGCTCAGAATTGTTTATTTTGAAATAAATAAGTAAATAATTTTAAATATAGGAGGTGTTATGGTGAAGAAAATAATATTTACAGTACTTTGCATTATAATAATTTTAGCAGGAATATCTATTGAGAAAGATAAATTAAATTCTGTAAAATATAGTAAAGTGAATTATATAACTTACAATATGAATGTAAATCCTGAAGATTTACAGTTAACAAGAGAAAATACTGTAAGAGATAAAGATTTGCTAATAACACTTTTTGAAGGTTTAGTAAAAGAAGATAACAATGGAGAAATAGTACCAGCACTTGCAAAGGAGATAATAACTTCAGAAGATGGCTTAGAATACACTTTTATATTAAGAGAGGATATATATTATAGTACAGGAGAAAAAATTACTGCAGAGGCAATTAAGAGTTTTTTTAAAGGATTTTTAAGTGATAGAAATAATGTATATGCTAGTAGTTTAGATTGTATATATGGAGCTAAGGAGTTTAGAGAAGGAATTGGTGATTTTTCAAATGTGGCAATAAACGTAAAAGATGATAGTACCATAGCTATTAGACTAAATTATAAAAATCCTTATTTTATTAATATCATAGCTAACCCAGTATTTAACATTAGAGATTACGGAACCCTGGATAAGTATAAGGAAAATTTTACTTCAATAAGGTATACAGGTCCCTTTGTAATTAAAGATGTAAAGAATGATGGGATCTACATAGAAAAAAATCAAAAGCATTATGAAAGAATTAAAATTACTGATGAAACTATTAGAATTACATTTTTAAACAGCGAAGAAAATACTTTAGCTATTTTTGAAAAGTCGACGGATACCAATACAGATTATTTTTCAGGTGGTATTGATATAATGATGGATGCTCCAATAAATGAACTTTTAAGATTATCTCAAAATTCAATGGTGAAAAGTTTTAATGGTTCAGCTGTATATTATTTAAGTTTTAACCCGGATAAAGAAACTGTTGGTGGAGATGTAAATTTTAGAATAGCTATAAACTCACTTTTATCAAAGGAATACTACTCTCAACTTATATGCAAAGAATTACTTACTCCAGCTACATCCTATGTGATGGAAACAGATGAAACAGAACAAGTATTCTCGATTTTTGGAGATACTGAAAAAGCTAAAGAATTCTTTAACAAGGTCAATATCAATGAAAATCCTGAAATAAGAGTAATTTTTGAAAAAAATAACTTGAATAGGAGAATTGTTGAAGATTTAAGTATTGATATTAAAGAGTGTACTGATTCAGAAATAGTTTTAAAAGAATATTCTAAAGAAGAGTTGAAAAATGCTGTTGATAAAGGAGATTATGATATAGTATTGCAGAGGTTTGATTTCAGCTATAGAAATCCTGGAGAGTATTTTGAGAGTTTCCATAAGATTTCTAATAATAATCTTATTTCATATGAAAATGAAGAATATTACAATCTTATTAATTCTGCAAAATATGAAATGAATGACGAAAAAAGAAAAATTATTTATGAGGAATGTGAAAAAATACTAAGAAATCAGTTAATATCTATACCTATATATAATATTAACAATGTTATTTGCGTTAAAGAAGGTATAAACCAAGTGTATGTAACTACCACTGGAAATATAAGATTAGAAAAAGTTAAAGAAGTACCTTAAATTTAAGGTACTTCTTTATTAGAAATCTAAAATTGTATTTAAATAAATAATTGTAAAAAAGTTAAACATGTTTTTACAAGAATCAAAACTATGTTTATAATGTTTATAACTTTCTTTCTTTCTATTTAAAGAAATATTTTTAACAAAAATAGGTGCTAAATCATTAGTATCATTATTTACATAAGAAGAAAATCTAAAATAATTATCATCTAATAGGTCTTCTGCCTTACATGAAAAATTCCTATATCTTTCAGGGTTATCAAGACTAGGAGCTTCCGGCCACCTAAGTATAATTCCAGAGCTTACTACCTGTTTTTTATAAAGACCATGAATTTTAGAAGCTAGCTCGGTTTTTTCATTGTCACTTAATAAAGACTCTTGAATCATAAATACATAAAGATATAGAATTATTTCATCTGAAGAAAATTTGTTTTCTTTTTCAGAAATGTCTTTTATAAAAATACCATCATCATTATTATATAATTTTTCTAGGTTATTAAAGATTTTAAAGGCTGCATCTTTAAAATGAGATAAATTGGTATTTTTATAAGTTAATATAGAGTTTATATAGCATAAACAAGAAATATCTATATTATCTCTAATTACAGAAGGTGGCATATGATTGATGTTTTCAATCATTAATTCAGAAAAATCTACTAGTAATTCCTTAGCTTTCTCCAGTTTTGAACATTCATAAAGAATATTGAAGGCTAAACATATTTTAACTAACTCATCGTGAGAAGTATTATATATTTCTTGTTTTAGACTTGAGAATAGATTCATTATATCTAGAGCAAAGGATTGAAAGTTTTCATTATTGTCTTCTGAAAGTGTAGCACATTTATAATATGCTGCCATAAGAAGAGCTTGTGTTGAAAATTTAAACTTCATATTCTTGTCTGTAAGAAAATATTCTTTTTGAAGAGGATCAGTAGAATCATATTTATCAACAAATACCCCCTCACTATTACGGCAATAAAGAGCAAAAAATTCTAATTGCTCAATGGATAGGTCAACATAGTATTTGCTAAGTTTATATTTATCCTCATCAATATCTTTAAATTTTCTATAATAGTCAGATAAGTACAGCAAACCAAGGGTCATATACCCATTAGCACATATGTTTATTTCTCTTTTAAACTTGCGATGATTCCAAAGTAATTTATCTTTTTCTTTCAAAAGTTTTCCGTCAGCTTTTCTATATACACATAATAGTGGAGAAATAACGCTATTTGTGATATCATCATCATTAGGTAAAGGTTTAATTTTTAAGTTTGCATTTCTAGATATAATTCCACATCCAGAGTGTAGAACTATATGTCTAAGGGACTCTTTAGAAAAATGAAACAATTGACTTTTTATATTGTCATTGTTTAGTATGTTAATTCTTAAAAAAGGTCCTATATATCTCAAAATAACACCACCAGAATATTAGTTATATTTAATAATATGATATGAGAAGTGAAAATGTGCTAAAAACACAATAGTTTTTTTAGGTTAGGAGAATTTATATGAGGGTAGGAAAATTAAATTGGAATGAACTAAAGTACATAATAGATAACCATAAAGGGAAAGAGCGGAAGGAAGTAGAAGTATCTAACGGCATAGGAGAAGATTGTGCCATTATAAATTTTGGCAGTAATCAATGCGTAATTTCTACAGACCCTGTAACTGGTGCAGAGGAAAATATAGGTAAAATTGCAGTTAACATTAACTGTAATGATATAGCTTCCTGTGGAGTCGAGCCATTAGGAATCTTGGTTACCATATTAGCACCACCAAAGACTACTATACAAGAATTACATGATCTTATGAAAGAAATTCATGAAGAAGCATGTAAAGTAAATGTTCAAATTATAGGTGGCCATACTGAAATAACAGAAGCTGTTAATAAGATAGTGGTTTCGTGTACGGCTATTGGAAAAAGTAATGTTAATAGTGCTATTAGCACATCAGGAGCAAAAGTAGGGGATAGCATAATAGTTACTAAACAACTATGCCTTGAAGGAACTTCAATATTGGTTAATGATTATGAAGAGAGATGCAGGAGTATATTAACAGATGAAGAGATTGAAGAAGCAAGAGGCTATGTGGAGAGCATAAGTGTAGTGAAAGAAGGAAAAATAGGTGGAATAGCTAAAGCAACATCTATGCATGATATAACAGAGGGTGGAGTTTTAGGAGCATTATGGGAAGTTGCTAATGCAAGTAATGTAGGATTTAAGGTTAATAAATCTAAAATGCCAATTACAGAAATTACAAGGAAAGTATGTAAAGAATTTAATATAGATCCATTAAGACTAATATCATCAGGTAGTATGCTTATAACTACTGATAATCCAGAAAAGTTGTTAAAATCTTTTGATGATAATGGAATTAAGGCTACTGAAATAGGAGAAATAACTAAGAGTAAAGGTATAGTAATAGATGATAAAGAAATCAATGAAGTGACTCCGCCAGAAGCAGATGAGTTATTTAACATATAGTAGACATTTAAGAAGGAGAATTTGTAATGAAAAGAGTAATAGTTGCTAGTAATAATCATCATAAAATTGTAGAAATAAAGGAGATTCTTAAAGAGTTTGATTTAGAGGTAGTATCTTTAAAAGAAGCTGATATAGATATAGATGTAGAAGAAACAGGCACTACATTTATGGAAAATGCATACATAAAGGCTAAGGCAATTCATGAAATTTGTAAAGATGTACTTGTTTTATCTGATGATTCAGGATTATCAGTAGAAGTATTAAATGGAGCTCCGGGAATATATTCTGCTAGATATAGTGGTGAACATGGAAATTCAGTGGAAAATAATAAAAAGTTAATAAGAGAGTTAGAAGGTGTGCCTTTTAATGAACGAAAAGCAAAATTTATATGTGCTATGGTTTTAATAGTTAATGATAAAGATATTATCAAAGTTCAAGGTGAAGTAGAAGGTTTAATATTAGAGAAATACAAAGAGTGTGAAGGATTTGGATATGATCCTTTATTCTACGTGCCAGAACTAAAGGCTACATTTAATGATGTACCTTCTAAAGTGAAAAATGCTATAAGTCATAGAGGAAATGCATTATCTAAGTTAACAGAAGAGATGAAAAAATATTTATAGTCTACATATAATAATTTTACTTGTTATATATTTAAATAGTTCCATGTATAAATATATTTATTTTTACATAGTGAACTATTTAAATTTATTCCGTGTGTTGAGTATTAAGTTACATAATTTATTAATTGCATTTAAGTTTATTTTGATATAGACAGAGAATTTAGTAGTAACAATATAAGTCATTAGTATTTATAAGGTATATAAGAGAAAAGAAGGTAAAATAAGGACTTGAAGAGAATTTACAATAAAAACTGTCAAAATTTAATTAAAAACTTCAAAAAAGGTGTTGACTAATTAAAGGGAAGTCTGTATAATAAATTTTGTCGTTAAGGTTATTAATCAAACGGCACTGATTAAGATATATCGGGGTGTGGCGCAGATGGGAGCGCGCGTGGTTTGGGACCATGAGGTCGCAGGTTCAATCCCTGTCACCCCGACCATTTTAAATTAAATATATGCGGGTGTAACTCAATGG
>NZ_DLCT01000006.1:0-2867 GCF_002480755.1 Clostridium sp. UBA7791
TTGCCAGGTTTTTAACGTGGTTCACTAGCTCAGTCGGTAGAGCACATGACTTTTAATCATGGTGTCCGGGGTTCGATCCCCCGGTGAGCCACCAAAAGCACTTCATATGGAGTGCTTTTTTTATATATAAAATAATAAATTTAATTTATAATAATATGAGAAGTAGCATTTTGGTATGGAGGGTAGGAAGTGTATAATATATGTGAAGGACAACGAATTTATTTAAGAAATATAGAATTAAATGATGCTAAATTGGTTGCTAAATGGAAAGATGAAATAGTAATGAGAAAAATGTCCGTGGGATTAAATACAAATATAAGTTATGAAAATCAATTTCAAGACATTAAGCTTAGCATAGAAGAAGGAGAAGAATTATATTTAATTATTGCATTAAAAGATAATAATGAACCTATAGGATACATAAGAATGAACTGGTTAGATGAAAATAAAGAAATGGCTTGGCTTAGGTTTGGATTAGGAAGTCATAGGCAAGAGGGATATGCTAAGGAAGGATTAAAATTAATTATAGATTATTTATTTAGCATTGGAACTCATAGGATTGATGCAGAGGTGTTAATGTTTAACTATCCTAGTCAAGGCACATTAAGGTCATTAGGTTTTCTTCATGAAGGAACAAGAAGACAAGCATATTATGATGGAGAAGAATATGTTGATGTTTTTGTTTTTGGAATTGTAAAGGAATAAATAATGAAAACTAAGTTTTTATATAGGAGGAAAGATAAATGGTAATAGCTCAAGTAGAGATATTAACGAATAAATATGTACAGATTATATTAAATAGTAAATTTTTTGAAGTGTGGAAGTCAATTGCAATAGGAGTAGGAATATTCGTATTGTTAATGTTCCTAAGGAACATATTTGCTAAATATATTATAAAGATATTAGATGGTATATTTAAAGCTTTAAAAATTAAAAGTGCTAGAAAAATATTGAGTGCATTTGAAAAACCTATAAAAATGGCATTTATAGTAATGGGTGTATACATATTTATGAGTATACTGAATTCATCACTGGGATGGAATATTAGCAGTATAATTAATAAATTATTAGGGACATCAATTATAGTATTATTTGCTAATGGATTAATTAACATTACTAATAATTCAGATGATTTTTTATTTAGAGCTACAGATAAATATGATATAAAAGTTAATACTGTATTAATACCTATGATGGCCAAAGGAATAAAGTATTTAATTATAGCTTTTGCAATTATACAAGTAGCGAATATTTGGGGGCTAGATGTAAATGCTTTTATAACAGGAATAGGTTTAGGGGGAGTTGTAATAGCTTTGGCAGCAAAAGATTTTGCTGCCAATATGATGTCAGGTGTCATAATATTTATGGATAATCCTTTTACAATAGGTGATTGGATTAAGTGTAAGGAGATAGAGGGAATAGTAGAAGATATTAGTTTTAGAAGTACAAGAATAAGAACTTTTGATAAAGTGTTAATAACGGTTCCTAACTCATTACTAGTAAATGATTCAATTTTAAACTTTAACAAGAGAGAGTTAAGAAGAGTAACTATGAATATAGGAGTAACCTATGATACAGCTACTGAGCAGCTTCAAAGGTGTGTTAGTAGCATAAAGGATATGCTAAAGAATCATGATGGAGTAGATAGTGAGAGTATTCATGTTAGCTTTAGCACATTTAATGAAAGTAGTTTAGACATAGGTATGTATTTTTTTATAAATAGAATTGAATTCAATGAATATATGGAGATTAAAGAAGATATAAATTATAATATAATGAAAATTCTAAGTGATGAGGAAGTAAGCATTGCTTTCCCAACAAAAAGTGTATATATAGAAAATAAATAAAAGGTTTAGGTAGTTCTTATTTGAATTACCTAAACCTTTTATTACTCATTTATAAAGTCAATAATTTCGTTGTATAAACTTCTTACACCATAATGCCAGTTTTGATCAGCAGAGTACTTTCTATTAATCCATACTAAAGGATCGACACTATCAGGTCTATCCTTAGATAGATTTATAATTGTACGACAAGCAATTTCTGATGCATCTACAATATCAGTATTATAACTTTGCCAACTACAAAATACATTATAAGGATTGTTAGCTATTTTAGTAGCACTTACATGATCTTGAGGAACAAAGCTTTGTTCTTGACCTGTAATAGCAAATAGCAGTATAGGATTAATATTAAAATCTCTACCAACTTCTATTATGGATGAAAAGTAAGGTTCATCCTTAAGTATAGAAGATCTATTAGCTAAATAAGATTTTAATAAGTTTTCATCTATAACTTTATATTTAAACCAATCAGGTAAATGCATAGTTTGGTTTATCGCTTTTTCACTTACTTGATTATTGTAATACAAATTTTTACATTTTTGTTGAGACTTTTGTATAGAATAAGAATTATATTCAGAATTATATTTTGAAAGTTCAGTGGTTAATGTATTAGAGTTATTAACTCTATAAGTTATAGATAGAGTATTTATTGATTTTATGTCACTGTTGATTAATTTTGTATTTTTATTAGATGTATTTTGTCCTTGCTCTGTGGTTGATAAATTAATAAGTTGCAATACTAATATAAATATAACAACTAGAGGAATAAAACTTTTTTCTTTCTTCTTCATAAATTTAATCACCATATTTCCCAAAATTTTTATTAATAATTATAATCTGTCCAAAAAAATAATAAATATTCAATTTACATATTTTTTCAAAAGGTAAGAGGTAATTAATTTTAGACAATGGTAATTATTCATTTATGCTTATACCAATAAACAATATAAGTAAATGAATGATATAAATGTATAAATGCAATTAATAGATTAAATAAACAAATCCTAGTGTATCAATATTAGG
>NZ_DLCT01000002.1:0-13868 GCF_002480755.1 Clostridium sp. UBA7791
CAGCGACAAGACTTATCTTATCATGATTTATTCTTATAAAATCCACCTAATATTCTTCTTATATAAAATTATCCTTACATACCTTCTATTTTCATTTAAATACTACCTTATCCTAATATTGATACACTAGGTAAAGTATTAGTTTATATTCTATTACTTTTACTATTTATTTAAAATATAGTATATCAATTTGAATTTTTATTATAGGTAAGCACACAACAATATCATTATTACTGCTGCTTATTATAATGTATTTAGTCTTATTATCAAAATACTAATTCCCTTGAAACCCGCATGAATAAAACAACTAGTTAACTAGTTAAATAGCTAAATAGTTAACTATATAAAAGGTAACCTATATAAAGTTCCAACATATAGGTGATAAACTCGAATACCACGTTCCTAAAAAAGTTATACACTTAAATAAATAAAAATACACCACCTTTAATATGGATGGTGTATAACAAATTATATTTGAATTAAACTAATTAGTTCCTAAATTAAAATTATTTATTATTTTTATAAAATATAACATGATCTCTCCACTTTCCATTTATGTGTAGATATTCTTTACATATACCTAGTTCATTAAATCCACATGCCTTTAAAACTCTTTGTGACTTTTCATTATCAACTAAAGTTGTTGCTTCTATTCTATGAAGTCCTAATTCTTCATAGGCATATGTTACAACTAAACTAACAGCTTCTTTCATATATCCATTTCCCTGATACTGTTCGTCCATAGAGTATCCTATAAATGCACTCTTAAATACACCGTGGACTATATTATATATACGTATTCTTCCTATCATCTTCTCTGCTTTATATATTCCAAAGTGAGCTCCTTCACCCTTAATAAATTCTTTGTAATTCTCTATTAAAGATTGCTTTTGAACTTCTACTGTATAAAATTCTTCATCTCTGTGCGGTTCAAACTTTGATAGAAAGTCCTTATTTCTCGTATAATACTCTAATAAATCACTTGCATCATCAGAATTAAGAACTCTTATACTTATTTTATTTCCTTGAATTTCTAGCTCCTTCTTATATGAATTATTATAAAATTCTTCTTCTACTATTCCAAATAATAAACTACCTTCATATTTAAATTTTGTTATAATACTATCTGATATATATCCTTCTAATTGAAATCCTAAGTTTGTAAAAGGAGTTAAACTTATTTTTTCATCACATATAATATTAACTTTATGAAGACCTTTGCTTTTTATTAAGTTATTTAGCATCAACTTTAGGGCATCTTGTAATGTTTTATTAGCATCTCTTCCACTTTTATAAAACTTTAATTTTATAATTACACCTTTATTCTCATGGTCTAAATCTAAGATTATAAATCTTCCTACTATAATTCCAGATGAATCTCTTATTATATATTTATTTGCTTCATCAGTTGCATTACTAATACTTACTTCCCTTTCACTGCTCAACTTCATTACCTCCCCTTTTAAAAATACTATAATTTCCTCTATATATTAGAAATACAAACAAGATAGAAATACTCAAGCTTATTGGTATTAAATAAAAAGTTTTTGCTGTCCCTATAATATCATTTAATCTTCCCATAATAAGATTTAGAATCATACTTATAGTGCTTGATAATGTTAAAATTAATCCTGTTATATATGAACTATTATCTTTAAAAACCTTACTAATAGTAGCTACTACTGTAGGATATGCGATTGCAAAGAATAGTCCTGTTACACATATTAAAATGAGAGCATTATGTCCAACAATTAGAGCAATTATTAATAATACACATGCAATTAGTAAAGAATATAAAACTGATTGTAAGTATCCTAACTTTTCAGCTACAAACCCACCTAATAATCTACCTATAGTAAGTAAAAAGAAAAAGGCTGACAAAAACATAGCTCCACTACTGCTAGTATAGTTATAACTTTCCATGAGGAAATTAACGATCCAATTAGACATCCCCATTTCTGCAAACACGTATGTTCCTAATGCTATAGCATAGATATACATATACTTTTCTTTAAAAGCTATAGCTATATTAAATTTATTTTCTTTTTTAATTATATTAAAATTAGGGATTTTTATAAAGAAAAATATTATTAATACTACAATAAAAATCATTGCTATTCCAAAGAATACACTTCTCCAACTTACTCCATTGTCTAAAATGTTTCCAATAGCAAATTGTCCTACCGTAGATCCAAATCCATAAAAACAATGAGCTGAATTCATCATTATTGCTTGGAATGTAATAAATAGAGCTGGTATTAGTGTATTTACTCCAATCATTACAAAAGCAATACCCATGTTTATTAAAAACATTCCAATTAATAGTATTGTATAAGTTTTAGAGAAACCTACTATTAAAACAGAGGCTATAATAGTGAACAGCCCTGTACAGATTACATTTCTTTGTCCAAATTTTTCACATAGTAGTCCACCTATATAAGTAAATATTATGTATCCTAAAGAACATACCGATAAGAGCATGCCCATACTTGTATTATTTGTATTAAAAGTCTCTTTAAATACAGGGACAAATATTCCCTTAGTGTTATCGACTATAGCAATTACAGCCATAATAATAAATATAAATATTGTTATGGCAAAACTTTGGTTTTTCTTCACTAACATCACTCCTTTTTCAATGATATTATATCATAATTAATATATGTTTTTATTGAATTGAATCCTTTATTTTTTATAGCTATTAAGTAAAGTAATTATCCTAACAAAAATATACTATTGTATATATTAATTCATTAATTAATATAAAAAAGATATAAATATGAATAAGAATAATAGACAAGTATTCAAATCAAGAATGGCTGATATATTAACCTACTGTAATATTGACATATGTTATCATCTATGTTTAATTTAAACTATAGGATATATTTCCTTAATTTCATATGTGTCAACAATATGTAAAGCTTATCTAAAATGAAAGGGGATAGTCTCATGATGAAAAAAGAAGAAATAAAAGAAAGAGTTAATGAGTTAATACCTGAACTCATAGACTCTATAAAAGAAGCTGTAAGTTTTAGAAGCGTTATAGACGAGGATAACCCTAATTATCCATTTGGTAAAAATATAGACGATTGTCTAAAAAGCACCTTAAATTTATGTGAGTCTTTAGGCTTTAAAACTTACTATGATAAGGATGGTTACTATGGTTATGCAGAGGTTGGCCAGGGCCCTGAATTAGTTGGAGTTCTTGGCCACTTAGATGTAGTTCCTGAAGGAGATTTGAATTCTTGGACATACCCTCCATACGAATTAACTATAGTTGATGATAAAATATATGGAAGAGGAACTCAAGATGATAAAGGTCCTACTATAGCTTGCATATATGCAGTAAAAGCTTTATTGGACTTAGGAATCAAATTAAATAAAAGAATAAGATTTATATTTGGAACAGATGAAGAAAATCTTTGGAGAGGTATTAATAAATATAAAGAGAATGGTGAAGAAATTCCTGATATGGGAATAACTCCCGATAGTGAATTCTTCTGTATAAATGCAGAAAAAGGATTACTTCAATCTACTTTAACTTGTAAAAAGAGTTCTAATTTAACTTTAAGTGCAGGAAATGCATTTAATTCTGTTCCTGATAACGCTACATATACAGGAACTGCAGAAGAAATTAATTCTCTTAAAAATGTATTAAACAGTTTAAATTATAAATATATTTTAAATGAAAACTCTATTTCTGTTATTGGAAAAGGTGTTCACTCTGCAGATAGTGCTGAGGGGATTAATGCTATTTCTAGACTAGCTATAGCTTTAGAACAAATGGGCTCATCATCTAACTCAATAAAATTTATAGCAAATGTAATTGGTGAAGATGTTGCAATTAAAAATCTCATACCAAAATGTGAAGATGTATCTGGAAAACTAACTGTAAATGTAGGTAAAATTGATTTAAATGAAGATATAGAAACTATATCTTTAGATATTAGAATTCCTGTTACCTATAAAAAAGAAGATATAGTTAATCCATTAAAGGCAAAAGCTTTAGAATATGATTTAGAATATAATGAGTTCGACTGGATGGAATCCATATATGTTCCTGCAGACCATTTCTTAATTAAAACATTGAAAGAAGTCTATGATGAAGAAACAGGATATGATGGAATACCAGAATCATCTGGTGGAGCTACTTATGCTAGAGCTATAGATAACTGTGTAGCCTTTGGTATGGTATTCCCTACCTCAGAAAAGACAGAACATCAACCAAATGAATTTATAACTATGCATGATTTAGTTAAAGCTACAGAAATTTATGCCTTAGCATTATATAAATTAGCTAAATAAGCTGAATTCTTAGAGCTTTGCTCTTTAGAAATTGTTATCAATAGTCGTAATTGCTTTACCTTTCATAAAAAATAGAAGTATCGGTTCAAGTAATTATCGGATAAACATAATTTTTAAAATAAGAATCCGTCAAGTATTATACTGACGGATTTTTATTTTATAAACTTAAATAAGCAATTACACTCTGCTAAAGGTATGTTTTACTTAATGTTGATTTTTATTAGATTCCTTTTAATTAGCTTTCTTTAAGTAAGTCCTTTATTACTTCTCCACCTATTATCATTCCTGCCACTGGTGGCACAAAAGATATGCTCCCTGGTATTTGTCTTTTTATAGCACACTTTTTAGTCCCGCCTGTACATACACACCCTGTTTTACAAGTAACCACATCATCTTGTTTTGGTTTTGTAGGCATCTCCTCAGAGTAAACTACCATAAGGGATTTAATCTCTCTTTTTCTAAGTTCATGCCTCATAACCTTTGCAAGTGGACACACTTTAGTATCATATATATCTGCAACTTTAAATTGTGTAGGATCAAACTTGTTTCCTGTACCCATAGAGCAGATTATTTTTATACCCTTTTCATTACAATACTCTACCAGAGCAATCTTTGCTGATACAGTATCTATAGCATCTACAACATAATCAACATCATCACTAATTATTTCTGGAATATTTTCTTTAGTAACAAAAACTTGATGAGTTATTACATTACATGCTTTATTAATTGAAAGAACTCTATCTTTCATAGCCTCAACTTTTACTTTTCCTACAGTATCATAAGTTGCATGTATTTGTCTATTTAAATTAGTTAAACAAATAGTATCATCATCAACTAAAACAATAGTTCCAACACCTGCTCTTACTAATGCTTCTACTGTAAAGCTGCCTACTCCACCTACTCCAAATACTATAATCTTACTGCCTTTTAATTTATTTAAACCATCTTTTCCTATTAATAGCTCTGTTCTTGATAATGAATGTTGTAACATTTTTGCATCTCCTTAATATGTGGTATTTACCTTATAACCTTAAAGATATTTTTAACTTTTTCTTTTAAATCATAAATAAATACATAAATTTTTATTCTCTGAATATATCAATTTTATATTTTTTACTAATATAATTCAACTGTGTATTTATGTTAAGTATTTCTAAAGCTTATTACAAGCTAAGAACTCTGTTTATATTTCGAACTTTATATACTCAAAAAAGCTAAATCTTAAAAAGTATAATTACTTTTATAAGATTTAGCTTTTTTGATTTAGATAAGATACAAATAAGTTTTACCTTTAATTTACCTTAGCTTAATTCATGAACAAAGATTCCACTTCTTAATTTTGGTTCAAACCAAGTTGATTTAGGAGGCATAACTTCTCCAGCATCAGCAATGTTCATAAGTTCTTCTATGCTTGTTGGATTCATAGAGAACGCAACTTTCATTCCTTCAGCTACTCTTCTTTCAAGTTCTTTGAGACCTCTGATTCCACCAACAAAATCTATTCTATCACTTGTTCTTGGATCTTCTATAGCAAGTATTGGTCTTAGAAGGTTTTCTTGTAGTATAGATACATCTAAACTCTTAACTGGATCTTTTGAATCATAAGTTCCATCTATAGCAGTTAACTTATACCACTTGTTATCTAAATACATTCCAAAATAACCTTTTCCTTCTGGTCTGTATTGGCCTTCTCTCTTATACTCTTCTACAGTAAACTTCTCAGAAACTTTATTTAAGAATTCTTCGCTAGAATTTCCATTTAAATCTTTTACTACTCTGTTATAATCCATTACATATAAATCATCTGCTGGGAATATAACTGATAGGAAAAAGTTGAATTCCTCTTCTCCAGTATAGCTAGGATTTGCTTCTCTTCTCATTTTACCTACTTTTACAGCAGATGCAGCTCTATGGTGACCATCAGCTATATAAAGATATTTAACTGATTTAAATAACTCTTCTAATCTTTTTACAGTTTCAGTGTCATTTATAACCCATACAATATGAGATATTCCATCTTCGGAAACGAAGTTGTATTCTGGCTCTTTAGCAGTCCATGAAGCAACTATTTCATCAATTTCTCCTACATTTTTGTATGTTAAGAAAATTGGACCTGTATTTGCATTACAATGGTCAACGTGATTAATTCTATCTTGCTCTTTTTCAGCTCTAGTGTGCTCATGTTTTTTAATTATATCATTCATATAATCATCTATAGAAGTACATCCAACTATACCAGTTTGAACTCTTCCATCCATGATTTGTCTATAAATATACATGCTTGGAGCATTATCTTGAATATAAGTTCCATCTTCTCTCATCTTGTCTAAAGTTTTTCTAGCGGTGTTATAAACTATTTCATCATATTGATTTGTTTCTGCTGGTAAATCAATTTGTGCTTTATCAACATGTAAGAAAGAGTAAGGGTTTCCTTTAACCATTTCCCTAGCTTCTTCTGTGTTCATAACATCATAAGGAAGAGCTGCTACTTTTGAAACTAGCTCTTTTGTTGGTCTTATGCTTTTAAAAGGTCTTACAACTGCCATATTTTTTCCTCCTACGTAATTAATATTATTTAAAGAAATCGAATATAGTTTGAACTATTTCTTCACCTATTCTTGTTTGAGCTTCTACTGTTGCTGCTCCAATGTGTGGTGTAACTGATACTCTTGGATGGTTAACTAGCTCTTCATTCTTAGTTGGTTCAACTTCAAATACATCAACGCCTGCTCCTCTTAACTTTCCACTATTTAAAGCTTCAAGTAAAGCAGCTTCATCTACAACTCCACCTCTAGCACAGTTAATTAGTACAGCTCCATCTTTCATAATATCAAGTTGAGCTTTACCTATTGTAGCTCCTTGCTCTTTTATGAATGGTATATGAAGAGATACATAATCAGATTTAGATAATACTTCTTCTAAAGTACCATATTCATATTTATCATACCCTTCAGCTTTACCAAGGATATCAGTATACATAATTTTCATTCCTAATACTTCAGCCTTTTGAGCTAAACATTTTGAAATTCTTCCGAAACCTATTAAGCCTAAAGTTTTTCCACTTAACTCAATACCTTCATATTTTTTCTTTTCCCATTTTCCTTCTCTCATAGTCACATTTGCAGTACTTACAAATCTAGAAACTGCAAACATATGAGCTAGTGCAAGTTCTGCAACTGATGCACTACTAGAATTAGGAGTGTTAGCAACTCTTATTCCTTTTTCAGTAGCATATGCTACATCTATATTATCTACACCTACTCCACCACGGATTATTAATTTTAATCTTCCTGTTTCACAAGCTTTATCTATTATTGGTTGTCTAACCTTTGTAGCACTTCTTACTACTACTACATCAAAGTTTTGTAAAGCTACTCCTAATTCTTCAGGCTCATAAAATTTCTCTATAACTTCATATCCATTATCTTTTAATACCTGTATTCCACTTTTCTCCATGCCATCAGTAACTAATACTCTTATCATGACGATACCCTCCTAAAATAAAATTAATTAATAATTAATTATTTAAAATCTAACTTCATCCACATACATTAAGTATATAAATTGAGAACTTATACATTTTAAACTTGTATATGAATCTTTATTACTTGAAAATTAAGAAGGGAATTACCCCTTCTTAATTATTCAAGTCCTAATATTTCGTTAATGTTCTTTAATAATTCTTCAATTTCTGCTGGAGTAGTCTCTGCCATGTGAGCTATTCTGAAAGTCTTATCTTTTAACTTTCCATATCCATTAGAAATTTGATATCCTCTTTCTCCTAGAGCTTTGTTTAAAGCTGCAACATCAATATTTCTAGTATTCTTTATGTTAGTTAAAGTGTTAGACATATATCTTTCATCTGGTAATATTTCAAAGTATTTTCTTGCCCATGCTCTAACAATTTCTCCGCCTTCTATGTGTCTTGCATATCTCTTATCAAGACCTTCTTTATTTATAATCTTATCAAGTTGATACTCTAATGCAAACATGTGAGATAATGAAGGTGTTGATGGATATTGATAATCTTTCTTTTGAATGTATTCATATAATGATAAAAGATCTAAGTATAATCCTCTATGTGGAACTTGTTTTGCTCTCTCTATAGCTTTCTTAGAGAAAGTACACATTGACATTCCTGGAGGAAGTCCAATAGCTTTTTGAGTTGAAGTAATACAAATGTCTACTCCCCATTCATCTACTTTTAATTCTGTTCCTGCAGCTGAGCTTACAGTGTCTAAGCAGAATACAACATCTGGATATTTTTTCACTACTTTAGCTATTTCATCTAGTGGGTTCATAACACCAGTTGAAGTTTCGTTGTGAGTAACTGTTATTAAATCATATTTTCCAGTGGCTAAAACTTCATCTACTTGCTCTGGAGTTGTTGGTGTACCCCATTCAACTTCATATAAATCTGCTGGTACATTGTTAGCTACAGCCATTTCATACCATCTCTTACCAAAAGCACCTACAGCAAAAACTGCAGCTCTCTTAGCTGTGCATGAACGAACAGCACCTTCCATAAGCCCACTACCAGAAGTAGTTGAAAGTAATATTTCTTCTTTTGTATTAAATATAACTCTCATGTAATCACTAATTTGTCTTTGTATTCTTGATGCCTCTTTGCTTCTGTGTCCTATCATTGGTGTAGCCATTTTTTCTAATACGTCTTGTGCCACATCAACTGGACCTGGTATAAATAATCTCTTGTGCATGATTCACCCTCCTAAAATAAAGTAAACTTTATAATTTCCAATATCTGATTTGAAATCAATTACATTTTAACATTTTTCCATAGGTTTCTCAACCATAATAAATTAAATATTGGGATATATTATTATAATTTAAATTTTTATTAAGTTTTTGGAAATATAATACTTATTTCAATCTGATTTCTTCGTATATTTCATCAAATATATCTTTTACACAATGTCCTCTTACAAAATTAGAGCAATTATTACAACTTTGTTCTAATTGCATAAGTATTTCATTTGGATAATATGATCTCTCATTATAAAATGAACAGTTTTGAGCAATTCTACTTTTAATTTCATTGGACACCATTACTTTAACACTCCTATGTATTATAATATTATATCTTTTGTATTATCATATATTTTATACCTACTTTTTAATTTAATAATCGAAACAATCTAAAACAGATTCTGTTTCTCTACAATACCTTACAATTAAACATTGTCCTAAGTTTCTAGGACATTTTTTACACATACAATTAACTTCCTTTCCATCACATTTATTTTGTTTAAAATCAGGACATTTCTCACAATTATAAACTACTATATCCATTACCATTTTTATTTCCTCTTTCTAATTTAAAATATTTCGTTATTGTTTAATCTACATAATTAAACTAGTTTAAAACAATATTATATATATGCTTATTTGTGCTTAAAATTAAAATAATTATAATATAAATACTATAGTTATCACTTATAAAAGTTGATATACTATAGAAGTAAAGCCTTATATATATTAAAAATATACACCTTTATTTGAAGAGTGTAAATAAATTCAAGGGAGTTGATTATTATAAAAGACTTTACCACTAGAATTCCACTACCCTATAAACTATTTCTATGTCTTAGTGGAATATTAATATTAGTATCTTTTCTTTTTAACTCACCACATCAGATATTCATTGGCTTAAAAAATATAATCTTAAACCCAGATATACTCATAACAGATTACATGGAAATTGGCGGTGTTGGTGCAACTTTCATAAACTGTGCACTTTTGATTATATTTTATGTAATAATGCTAATTTTTTTAAACGTTAAACCCTCAGGAACTATAATTGCAGGTGTATTTACAGTAAGTGGTTTTTCCCTTTTCGGTAAAAACATTTTAAATATCTGGCCTATTATATTTGGTATTTGGTTGTACTCCAGATTTCAAAAGGAACCATTCTCCAATTATATAGTTACTGCACTTTTTGGAACAACCTTATCTCCAGCTTTAATTCAACTAATTGGTACTACTACAATACCTCTTTATCTATCTGTTATGATAGGTATCCTTATTAGTATAGTAATAGGTTTTTTACTTCCACCCTTAGCTTCTGCTTGTATGAGAATACATCAAGGATATAGCCTTTATAATGTAGGCCTAGCTGCAGGATTAATAGGTACAGTATTAATGTCTTTACTTAGAGCTTTTGGTATTGACTTTGAAAGTAGAATTATATGGTCTACAGGCAATAATGTTCCTTTTATTATATTATTTTCAATGATATTTTTAGCTATGATAACTTTGGGTTTTTACTATAATGGTAATAGCTTTAAAAACATTACAAAAATAACGAGATATTCTGGTAGATTGCTTACAGATTTTTATCTTATTTTTGGTGAAGGAATTACTTTAATAAATATGGGGATTCTAGGACTCTTTTCAATGTTTTTAGTTGTTTTAGTAAATGGTGACTTGAATGGTCCAACTTTAGGTGGTATATTAACTATTGTTGGGTTTGGAGCCTTTGGTAAGCATCTAAAAAATATAATCCCTATAATGTTCGGTATAATATTATGTACTTTCTTTAATATTTGGGAAATAAACTCGCCTAGCGTTATTCTAAGTTTACTTTTTGGTACAACTCTAGCTCCAATTGCAGGTTCTTTTGGATGGCTGTGGGGAATAATTGCAGGAGTATTACATGCTTGCCTAGTAATGAATATTACATATTTACACGGTGGAATGATTTTATATAATAATGGCTTTTCAGGTGGCCTTGTATGTATGTTCTTACTACCACTAATTTCTGCATTTAGAAAGGAATATTAATTATGAAACACTTACGTCAAAGAAATATAAAAATACTTAGTGAGCTAACTAGTTACTTAGTTAGAATTGGCTGTAGTGATCTACATATAGATTTTAATACTAAGGGTGATATTACCTATATCAGCTTTACCAGTGTAAATCCTGATATTAGTGAGCAAATACTAAATGATTTGACATCTCAGTTAAACATGCCAAGGAGACAAGATATTGAGGAGTATTACTGGGCTCTTAATGGAGATAATGATTCCTCTTCTGAATTAAGTTTAGTAGGCATGATGACTGATTCTGTGGATGTAAACTACACTAATGACGTATTAAAAATTAGTTTAACTAGATTAAAATAATTTTTAACACATTTTATAAAAATAAGTATAGGTAATAAAGTTTACCTATACTTATTTTAAATTTTTAGCTAATAAAGCAGCTCCAATAGCTCCAGCAAATCTTGCACTATCTTTTGTTTTAACCTGTGAGCCTAATTTTTCAGATAAACTATTTACTATATATTCACAGTTGCAAAGTCCACCAGTTAAAAAATAGTTTTGTGCAGTAGAATGCTTACCACATATGGTGGCTACTTTACTTACGATTGAATCTACAATAGCAAATGCAATATCTTCTTTCTTTCTACCAGTTCCTATTAAACTTATAACTTCTGATTCCGCAAATACAGTACACATAGAACTTATACTTGCATCCTTTCCATCAGTTGCTAACTTACATAATTCATCTATATTTACCCCTAATGTATTAGCCATAATCTCTATAAATCTTCCTGTTCCTGCAGAACACTTGTCATTCATTGTGAAATTCGTTATAAGTCCTCCTTCTACAGTTATAACCTTGGTATCCTGACCACCAATATCTACTACAGTGCAATCTTCATCATATATATAAGCAGCTCCTTTACCATGACACGTTATCTCAGTTACAGTCTTATCTGCATAGGGAACCGATACCCTACCATAACCTGTAGCTATGATTTTTCTATTTTTTTTGCTTATACCTCTATCATCTAATATACTTTCTATTTTTTTTGCAGTTTCTAAACTACTCCATCCTGTAGGGATTACAAAAGTATTATTTATTATATCATTTTCAAATATAGCTACCTTTGCAGCTGTTGATCCTATATCTATACCGATGTAAAACATATGCTCCCCCCTAACTTAAATTTTAATTAACTTTCTACATAAACAAAATCTCTTTAAAAAAGCCCAACATATGAACGTTGAGCCATGAAAAGGAAAATATTATGTTTTAGAAATTGTTTAGATATCTGATTACATTATTATATTATCATAATATTAGGCTTTATAGCTTTTGAATTTTAAATAGTAATTCACTCTTCTATTACATATCTAAATGGATACTAAAACGTCTACTGGTTTAGTAAGCTCTATAAAGTTTTCACCTAAACTACACTCATAGGCAAATACATCAACTCCATTACCTTTAGCAAACCTTAATGCATCTGCAAATGCCTTATCCATTTTGTCATTTGGTTTAAAAGTACTTATATTATCCATTTGAATTAAAAATATAACTCCTGCACCTCTACCTGAATTTTTCACCTCTATTAACTCTAAAAGATGTTTACGACCTCTGTCCGTAGGCGCATCTGGAAACATACTATGTCCATTTTCCTCTAAAGTTACTCCTTTAACCTCTAAGTAATATTCTTTTCCACTTTCATTAGTTAACTTAAAATCAAATCTGCTATTACCAAAAGTTTTTTCCCTACATATAGTCGTATAACTTTCTAAGCCCTTAATCTTCTTATTTATTAATGCTTCTTCTACAATTTTATTTGGAGCTTGAGAATCTATGTTTATTAACTTTCCATTTTTATATCCACCAATTAGGCTAAATCTAGTCTTTCTATTAGCTCCATTCTCTGTTCTTATTAATACATTGCATCCTGGAATTAGAATTTCTCTACATCTTCCCGTATTAGGTACATGCACCAACTCTTCTTTACCATCTATTATTACATATCCTTGAAATCTATTAGGTCTTCTTACAAATTCAACAACCCTAGTTTCTTTATCAAAAATCATATTTTTATCCTCCATGTTTATTTAAAATTTATATAACATTTTATATAAATATAATATTTATCCACAAATAAGCTAAAATTCCTTAGAATTTATCCACTTATAATTCTAATATGTTACTAATTATTTGATTTTATAAGTATTTATCTATATCTTTATTTTAATTATACTATGATTAAAATAACTTTAGCATGATATTATTTTTATATTAAATAATAAGAAAACCTCCTGTTTATAAAAACAGAAGGTTTTCTTATCTATATTATCTGGGGTGGAGGATGGGACTCGAACCCACGACAACCAGAACCACAATCTGGCGCTCTACCAACTGAACTACATCCACCATATTTGGAGCGGGTGAAGGGAATCGAACCCTCGTAACTAGCTTGGAAGGCTAGCACTCTACCATTGAGTTACACCCGCATATTGGAGCGGAAGACGAGATTCGAACTCGCGACGTTCACCTTGGCAAGGTGACGCTCTACCACTGAGCCACTCCCGCATAATCAAAATTTCATTTTTAGACATAAAAATAACTGAATCACATTATACTTGCCTGCTTTAATTTAGCTCATATCTAATTCAGCATATTTATAATATTGGTGGCTCACCGGGGGATCGAACCCCGGACACCATGATTAAAAGTCATGTGCTCTACCGACTGAGCTAGTGAACCACATTAAAAACCTGGCAACAACC
>NZ_DLCT01000001.1:0-16117 GCF_002480755.1 Clostridium sp. UBA7791
GGTAGGTTGTTGCCAGGTCAGGTGTGGCTCGATAGCTCAGTCGGTAGAGCAGAGGACTGAAAATCCTCGTGTCGCTGGTTCGATTCCTGCTCGAGCCACCAGTTTGGCGCTATAGCCAAGTGGTAAGGCAGAGGCCTGCAAAGCCTTTATCCCCAGTTCAAATCTGGGTGGCGCCTCCAAAAAGACTTGTAAACATATTGTTTACAAGTCTTTTTATTTACTTATTAAATCATAGTATATCATTATTAGATTTAGTATATAAATTTTTATATAGTATGTTACATAAGAATTCACTTTTATTCCATTATAAAGTTTTAGAAATGTTTTTAGAGAGAGAGGTAGTGCTTTCATAGATTAAATCTTTGCGTTCAATTAAATCTATAGAAGTTAAAATTAAGGCTTCAATAGCTTTCCATATATTACATTTAGCATATTCTGTTAATGTTAAATCCATAAACTGTTTTGATGGACAGTGAATTGATGGATCACTTACTATTGATATAGACGGATATATAGTAGGCGTAGTATGACTTACAGTACCAATTCCTAAGGGATATAGCATTTTTTTCCCGTAGTTCATTTCAATTAATCCAGTTTCTTTTAAGTTATTTTCAAATAATTTATTTACTATTTTATTATCTAAAAGTTCTTTGCAAGGAAGCTCAATTAGCTTAATAGAGCAATCTATATTTATGATATCTTCTATGCATTTAATATAGCTTCTTATATTTTCTTCGATTTTATGACATAACTTATGATTTTTTGATTTAATTTCAAATTTAACCTTAGCAGATGAAGGATATTCAACTAATGCATTATCACAGGTAAGATTTAAATGATCCATATAACATTCTTTTGAGATGTTTTTAACTAACTCGTTTATAAAGTGTACCGTATGTAGACAAACATCTAATGAACTTTGGTTAGCATTATCATTAGAAACAAGTAAATTATTATAATCAAGCTGTAAGGTTGTGCATGCTTGAGAAGTATTATTAATAGATGTTATATTATCCACATGAGGAGCAAAAATTACACTACAATTTTCAAATACATTTTCTTTTGTCATTATAATTTCTGAACCATTGGAGTATTTCCCTGGACATCCGATTACTAGAATAGAACCTCCTATTTTGTCAATGACAGAAGATAAACCTATGGCTGCACCTAAAGACATAGTAGCATTGGCATTATTACCAAAAACATGACCATCATCACTTCCACTACTATATTTACATATAAAACATATCTCAGGATGGCTGTGTCCAATTCTGGCACGAAATGAAGTTGGAATATCTATGAAATTTTTTTCAATATTAAAATTATATTTTTGTAAAAGTTTTATAATGTAATCTGATGATTTATATTCATTAAAACAGTTTTCACTATTTTCATATAAAAATTTATTAATATCTAGAATTTCAGATTTTATAGTAGATAAAAAACTTAGAACATTTTGTTTCAATTGTAACCCTCCCTACAATTTTATAGATACTAATATTATCAATATCTGACCTTATGTAATTAGTATGTGCACATATATCTATATTATCCAGTAACAAATTTATAGATAAATAGTATTTTAATAGTATCTATATTTGTAATAAGTTTTTTATTAAATGTATTTATGAATACAAGAAAATTAGACAATTTATGTAGATTAATAGATATATGGGTTTATTAATTTATTAACATTATACTTGATGTTATTTAAGGTAGAAAAAGTATGAATTATAAGATGAAATTTTTTTTTTGGACAAAATAAAAAAAGGGATTTCATGAATAAAATATATTATAAGGGGCGATAATTAAGACAGTCTTAACATGGATAAAACTTAGAAGGATTACTCTATTTTAACTAAGTTGACTTATTCAAAGACAATATAATAATAGACTAACAAGTTCTATTGGATAAATTTTGAGGGGGAAAAATATGAATAAGGAATGTATTATATGCAGAAAGCCTCTAGATAATGGTATACTTATATATGGACGAAGAATTTGTGAGAACTGTGAAAGAAGATTATTAACAATAGAAACTAGTACAGATTTTTATGAATTTTATAAGAACTGTATTAAAAAGAATATAGTTCAACTTATACCAAGAGGAGTGAGTGATAAGTGCCAAGATTACCGATAGTAGATGCACTATTGAAATATAAAAAAGAAGAAAATAGCTATTTTGCTATGCCTGGACATAAAATGGGAAAAGCATATGAAGATACAAAAGAAGGAAAGATTTTATTAGATAATTTCATTAACTTTGATATTACTGAGGTAGAGGGCTTAGATAATCTTCATAATCCTACAGGCATAATAAAAGAAGGACAAGAACAACTTGCTAATTACTATGGGAGTAAAAAATCTTACTTTTTAGTTAATGGAAGTACATCAGGAAACATGATTATGATATTTGCTACATTTAAAGAAGGCGAAAAAATAATCGTAGAAAGAAACTGTCATAGATCAGTATTCAATAGTATAATATTACGTAAGTTAAAGCCTATATATGTTATGAATGAGGTAAATGAAAAATATGATGCTCCTTTTTCTATTAATAAGAAGCATCTATTTAAATTAATAAAGGAAAATCAAGATGCTAGGGGAATATTATTAACATACCCTAATTATTATGGCATATGTACAGAGTTAGAGGAAATAGTAAAAGAAGCCAAGAAATATAATATGAAGGTATTAATAGATTGTGCTCATGGAGCACATTTTGGAGTTATAGATGAATTGCCTGATAATCCGCTTAAGCTAGGTTGCGATATGGTTGTTCAAAGTGCTCATAAAACATTACCAAGCTTAACACAAACATCATTTTTACACGTTAATTGTGATGATCTTTTAGATGAGGTTAACTTCTATACTAGCATGTTTTTGACAACGAGTCCTTCATATTTATTTCTTGCCAGCATGGATTATAGTAGATATTATTTACAGAAGTATGGAAGTAAGGATTACAGTATATTAATTAATTTATGTGAGGAATATAGAAAAAAAATAAATCACATTGATTTTTATCATATAATAGATGAGCATGATATAATTAAGAAAAGTTCATCAACTAGAAATAAGGTATATATAGATAAAACTAGATATGTTATAAATGTACCTAAAGGATTTAGTGGACATCTATTACTAGATTATTTAAAAGTTAATAAGATTCAATGTGAAATGAGTGACTCAAGAAATGTAGTATTGATTTTTGCTACTTCAAACACCAGAGATGATTTTGATAAACTTTATAGAATACTAAAAGAGTGCAATAAGGATACTTTAGTAGATCAATATGTAAAGCCTATGCAGTATGAAATTCCACTAATAGATAAATTACCATGGGAAACTCTAAATATGAAAAAAGTTGAGTGTAGTATTAAAGATTCCGTAAATAAAGTGTGCGGACAAGCTATTGTCCCATATCCACCTGGGGTACCACTAATAATGCCAGGAGAGATTATTACGAAAGATATTATTGATATAATAGGATATTATATAGATAATAATGTTACATTATTAGGAGTGAAGGAAAATAACTTAATTATAATAAAATAGCAAAGAAACTATAGGAAAAGATATGTTTGGAGGTAAGTTTTTTGAATAAAGGGTTATTAATAGCATTAGAAGGTCCAGATGGTAGTGGAAAATCTACACAAATAGAATTATTAGAAAAATATTTTGTAGATAAGGGGATTGAAGTTATAAGAACGAGAGAACCTGGAGGAACTAAAATTAGCGAAAAAATTAGGGCGGTAATTTTAGATAATGATAACCAAGAAATGGATAACATGTGTGAGGCTTTACTATATGCTGCGGCGAGAGCTCAGCTTATAAAAGAGGTAATAAAGCCTGCAATTGCTGAAGGGAAGGTAGTCTTATGTGATAGATTTGTATATTCATCTATAGTTTATCAAGGAATTGCTAGAGATTTGGGAATAGACACTGTCAAATCTATAAATGATTGTGCTTTAGGTGGACTTGAAGCGGATTTAGTATTTATGATAAGTATTCCATATGATAAAGGAATTGGAAGAAAGAAAAATCAACGGGAATTAGATAGACTTGAGAATGTTGGTATGGATTTTCATAAAAAAGTTTTTGAAGGATATTCAAAAATTAGTAGTATTTATGATAAAATAGAATTAATAAATGGAGACGACTCTATAGAAAATATTTATAGGAACATAGTAAATAGAGTTGAATCCTATATAGAGCATAAATAAATATTTAGGAGGGGTATTATATGAAATTAATAATTGCGATAGTTCAAGATGACGATGCTATGGATTTAATCGATATCTTAACAGAGAATGGGTTAAGGGTTACAAAGCTTGCAACTACAGGTGGATTTTTAAAAGCTGGAAATACCACATTAATGATAGGTGTAGAGGTAGAGAAAGTTGATACTGTTTTAGGATATATAGAAGAAATCTGCAAAGTTAGAAAACAACTTATATCATCACCTTCTCCGGTTGCTGGATCTACAGGAGTATATGTTCCGTATCCTGTAGAGGTAAATATAGGTGGTGCTACTATATTTGTTGTTGATGTAGATAAGTTTTTAAGAGTATAATATATTTAAGTAAAATAATGTACAATAGGTTAAACTTATTGTACATTATTTATTATATAGGAAGGAGCAAATGAGTATGATAGGTCATGAAAATATAATAAATAGCTTAATTGAAGCAATTAATAATAATAAATTTACTCATGCTCATATACTAGTTGGAGAAAAAGGTATAGGGAAAAGTGTCTTAGCTAAATTTATAGCATCAAGGCTCTTAGGAATAGATGAAGTAAGAGAACATGTAGATATAATTAATTGGTCTTTAGATAAGGGAAAAGCATCCATAGGAGTGAATACTATTAGGACTATTATAGAAGAATGTAATAAGAAACCTTTTGAGAGGGATAGAAAGGTTATTATCATAGACAACGGTGATAAGATTACATTTCAAGCACAAAATGCATTTTTAAAGACTATAGAAGAACCACCAGCTAATGTTTATATATTTATATTATGTGAAGAATTAGAAAGCATGTTGGATACAATTAAATCCAGGTGTGGCATACATAAACTAAAACCACTATCAAAGGAAGAGATGATTTTATTTCTTAAGAATAGATATACAGGAATTGAAGAAAATAAGATGTTAGTGGCTATTTCTTTTGCAAAAGGAATACCAGGAAAAGCGGAGAGTTTAATAGAAAATGAGGATTTTAGTTTAATAAGAAATACAATTTTTAAACTTATATATAAAATTAAGGATAAAGATTATGAAACTTCTTTATTATATGAAAAGTTTTTTAGTGATTATAAAAATATGGAAGAGGATATTTTAGATGTAATTATAACCATAATAAGAGATATAATTATTTATAAAGAAGTTGGAGATGAAGAGATTATAATAAATATTGATAAAATATCCGATATTAAAGATTTAGTTAATATATTTTCATTAAGTAAATTAAATGGTATGATTAAAGTTGTAGATGATACAAGAAAAACTTTAAAAAATAATGTAAACTCGTCATTGGCATTTATAACGATGGTTTTGAGAATGCAGGAGGTTTAAATATGATAACAGTAATAGGAGTAAGATTTAAAAAGGCAGGTAAGATATATTATTTTAATCCTGGTGATTTGGATATAAAAAAAGGTGACTTTGTAGTTGTTGAAACCGCAAGAGGAATTGAGTTTGGTGAGTGTGTAGTTGGAATGAAAGAGCTCAGAGAAGGTGAAATTGTAGCTCCTTTAAAGAATGTGATAAGGAAAGCTTTAGAGGAAGATATAAATGCAAATAAAACTAATAAAGAAAAGGAAGAAGAAGCTTTTAAGATATGTCTTGAGAAAATAAAGGCCCATGATTTAACTATGAAGCTTATAGATGTAGAATATACTTTTGACAATAATAAAGTAATATTCTATTTTACAGCAGATGGTAGAGTAGATTTCAGAGAATTAGTTAAAGATCTGGCATCAATTTTCAGAACTAGAATAGAATTAAGACAAATTGGTGTTAGGGATGAAGCTAAGATGACTGGAGGTCTTGGACCTTGTGGAAGAAGTTTATGTTGCTCTACATTTTTAGGTGAATTTGCCCCAGTATCAATAAAAATGGCAAAGGAACAAAACCTATCTTTAAACCCTACTAAAATATCAGGAATATGTGGAAGACTTATGTGTTGTTTAAATTATGAGCAAGAAACATATGAAGGGATAAGAAAAAGATTACCTAAGGTAGGTTCTATAGTAGATACATGCTATGGAAAAGGAGAAGTAGTTTCTAATAGTGTAGTTAAAGAGGCGGTAAAAGTAAAAGTAAACATAAAAGATGGTGAAGATGATATTAAAGTAGTTAGTATAAATGATTTAACATTAATATCTGGTAGCTATGAAGATATAATTAATGAAATTGATTTAAAGGAATTAGAAAATCAAGCTGAAGACCCTACACTAATTAAAGAGCTATTTAAAGAAAATTAGGAGGAAGGATATGAAGACTACACTTAAAGTTTGTGATATGGTTACAAGTAAAGATGTTACAAGAGTTAAGAATGCCATATCCGCCAATGAAGGGGTTATAGCCTGTGGAATACACAAAGTTAAAAAAGAAGTAGAAATTGTTTATGACAATTATTTTATAAACATAGAGGATATAATTGAATCCATAGAGAATAGTGGTTATACAGTTATATAAGTACTCAGAATCCTTGTAGATATAAAGCTACAAGGATTTTTTTTGCATAAAAATAAACAAAATTAATTAAACATGTATATTTTATATAAATTTGTTAATTATTTAAATAGTAGTATTAAAATATAGAGAGGTGTTAATTATGAAATTTAAAAAACAAATAATAATAGCTATAAGCTGTGCAATTGTTTTGGGTGGAATATTTTTTTCTGTAAGCTATATAGGAAATAAAGATCAAAATAAAGAAACTAGTAACAAACCAGCTACAACAACTAACTCAAAGACTAATGAAGCTATAAATGAAAATAAAGAGAATACTGATAGCACAAAGGGCAATGATAAAACTACACTAGGACAAGAAGATAAAAAAGATACAGGTATGGAAGAAGTAAAAGAAGGATACTATACAGTAAAAGCTAATGATACACTTTATAGTATAGCTAGAACTTACATGCCAAGCTCTGACCCAAATGAAGTAGTAGCAGAAATATTAACAAGAAATAATATGAATAAAGATGATACTATTTCATCAGGACAAAAACTTATTATATCTTATGAAACTTCATTGGTAACAGGAGAAAAAAAATCAGACCAAAAATCAGAAGAGGTAGCTTCAGCTAATGCAGCAGAACATACTGATCACATTAAGTATGTTGTTAAATCAGGCGATACATTATTTAGCATATCTAAGGAGTATTTATCCAATATGTATATAATGGATGGAATTGAATTAATTAAAGCTCATAATAACCTAAATGAGGATACAATAAAAGTTGAAGACACTTTATGTATACCTAATAAATAATATACGAATAAATTAACTTTAGATTAAGGAGATATCTGAAGTAATACCATAGCCTATAAAACAGTTTTAAGGTTTTATAGGCTGAAATATAGCCATGTAGAAATACTACATGGCTATATTTTCAATATTTTAACAGAATCACAATTGGCATAAACAAAGTCACTATCTAGAGTTAATAAATAATGTATATTATGACATATACAAGTAGCTATATGTGTAGCATCATTTATAGACAATAGGTTTTTAATCATTATTTCTTTAGTCTTACTCATACAGAGCTTATTTATTTCAACATATTCGTATTTAACGGTGTTTTCAAGTTGATTGTGCATGGTTACAGCAGTCTTATAATAAATACTTAGCAGATCTCTTTTAGAACTGTTTTTAGATAGGTTATCAAAATACTTTTTATAGGGAATTTCTCTTAGCTTATCTATTCTTTTATCCTTTATAATTTTTCTATCATATTTACTAAAGGATGATAGAATTTGTTTTATATTTGTTTGAGAATTAAAGGCGCTTTCTTTATCAATTTTGTGACGTATATCTATCATAAATATTTTATACATAATTTGATTTAAAACTTCAGCAGAAATTATATTTGTAACTAAAAGTTTGCACTGGTTATTGAGTAATATTCTGAATACTTCTATACATTCAGTATGTTTTATATCATCATCATAAACTAAACTTAACAAAAATGATGCATCTAACAATATAGAAGTACTTGATTGAAAATCTATTGATGAAAATGGGTAAAATAATATTTCCATAATGCAAACCTTTCTTAATTGATTATACTGAATGATTATTGTATTATATTAAATTAAACCATTAGTTATTACTGCTACTTAAGTAATAAGTTAAATATAATTGTATATTCCTATTAATGTTGGTAATAATATAAACAGAGTTCTTAGCTTCTTCGAAGCTCTAGAAATCGTTATCCAGGGACGTAGCAGCTCTTTACTCCCACTTTGAAAAAGATGGGCGTATTAGAGCTGGTAGTCATCGGATAAATGACAAATTAAATCATAAATATAAACCCTAAATGCAATATGTTTTATTTAGTATATATTATTTATAAAATACTAGAAAAAACATATTGCATCCCCCTATATTATAGTATGTAAAAATAAAAAGATTTCCCCTTGATAGTTAAATATTTATAACTACTCAAGGGGATTTTGTAATTTTAAGAATAAATTTTTGGATAATTAGTAGTTATTTTATAGATATTATGGATAAGATGAAAAACATAGCAACTTATTATATAATAAGATATGTGTAATCTGGGTATTAGAAAGGAATTTTATATTATGAGTTTAATAAACATAGATGAAACGTTAGATGACTTACAATTAAAGGGTATTCATATCATACAAAAAAAAGAGGGATTTAGATTTGGAGTTGATGCAGTACTTTTAGCCAATTTTTCTAAGGTAAAAAAAAATGCAACTGTTATTGACTTGTGTAGTGGAACAGGAATAATTCCACTTATAATTAAAGGTAAGAGTCAATGTGGAGTAATAAAGGGTGTAGAGATACAAGGAGAGTTTGCTGAAATGGCAAATAGAACTGCTATGTATAATAATTTTAGTGATGAGATTAAGTTCATAGAAGGGGATTTAAAGGATAAGGAACTTTTAAAATCATTAGGTAGAGTAGATATAGTTACTGTAAATCCACCATATAAGTTATATAGCTCTGGGATACTCAATGACAGTGATAAGAATGCCATTGCTAGACATGAGGTATGCTGCACATTAGAAGATGTTATAATCGCAGCTAGGACGTTATTAAAGGATAATGGTAAACTTTTTATGGTACATAGACCAGATAGAATAGTAGATATATTTACTCTTATGAGAAAGTATAAAATAGAACCAAAGAGAATAAGATTTATTCATCCTAAACCAGGAAAGGCACCTAATATATTATTAGTAGAAGGACAAAGGGATGGGGGAGCATTCTTAAAAATAGAAGATCCATTATATGTACATATGGAGGATGATTCTTATTCAGAGGAAATTAAAGCAATGTATAATTCACAATGGTTAGATTAATAAGACAAAGGATAGAAGAGGTGAGTAAAAGTGAGTGGTAAATTATATTTAATACCTACTCCAATAGGAAATCTAAAAGATATAACTCTTAGGGCCCTTGAAACTTTAAAAAGTGTAGATATAATTGCATGTGAAGATACAAGACAGAGTTTAAAGCTTTTAAATCATTTTAACATAAGAAAAACATTGATAAGTTATCATAAACATAATGAGAACGGGAAAAGTGAGGACATAATAAATAGATTAATAGAAGGCAAAAATATAGCTATAATAAGCGATGCAGGGACTCCAGGAATTTCAGATCCAGGTGCTATTATAGTGAAAAGATGTATTGAAGAAAATATAGAATTTGAAGTGTATCCTGGAGCAACAGCAATTACTACTGCGCTAGTTTATTCTGGACTAAATACAGATAAATTTTTATTTGTAGGATTTTTATCTAGAGAAAATAAGGATAGAAAAGAGGTTATAGAGGGGTTAGCAGATAGGCAAGAAACTTTAATATTCTATGAGGCGCCACATAGATTAGAATCCACTTTAAATTTCTTAAAAGATAACTTAGGTAATAGAAATATTGCAATATGCAAGGAGCTTACGAAACTTCATGAAACTATATTAAGGGGAACATTAGAAGAGTGTATAGACCATTATAAAGAAAATAAGCCTAAGGGTGAATATGTACTAGTGTTAGAAGGAAAAAGTAAGACTGAGATTATGGAAGAAATGAAATCTAAGTGGGTAGATATGAGTATTGAGGATCATATAAAAGATTATATAAATCAAGGATTAAATAAAAAAGAAGCAATAAAAAAAGTTGCGAAGGAAAGAAACCTACACAAATCAGAGGTATATAAGTTTGGAATTCATATATAAACAAAAGCATTTTGAAAAGTTTTTAAAATTAGAAGGAATATGATAATTTATATTGAATATATTTACTGTATATCTATTAAAAAATAGATGGTTGTCTCATTTTTTTTCTAAATTACTTGAGATAACAATCATTATAGTGTTATAATGGTAAATGAGATTTATAAATGAGGGGGAGGGAATTTTTTTGAATAAGAAGAGTATATCATTAGTACTTGCTTTAGCATTGTCTATTTCTTGTGTTGGAACTAGTGCATTTGCAGATCCAAATAGTGATAGATCAACATATGAGCAAAAGTTGGAAGAAAACAAAAACAACTATAAAAGTGCTCAAGAGCAAGTCGATGAGATAGAAGCTTCAATACAGTCAGTAAATTCTCAGATGGAAGATATATCTATAGGTATAGAAGAGTTAAATGCTGAAATTCTTGAAGCGGAAGGCAAAATTGAAGAGAGCAACAAGAGGGTACAAGCTACTGAAAGTGATATAAAAGAACAAAATGAAATGTTTAGTGAGAGAATGAGAGCGATGTACATTAATGGTATGGATAGTTATGTTGAGGCGCTTTTAAACTCAAAGAGTATATCAGATTTCATGTGTAGATTAAATAACATAAATATAATGATAGGCTCTGATAAAGAAATTGTTAGTAGTTTAAATGAAAAAATAGAAACTATTGAAAAAGAGAAAAAAGTAGTTCAAGATGAAAAAGTAAAGCTAGATGCATTACAAGAAGAAAACAATAAAAAATTAGCTCAATTAGAAGAAAAAAGAGCAGAACATAAAAAGGCTTTAGCTAAAGCGGAAGCTAATAGAGACTTATTTGACGCAGCTGTGAAGGAAAATGAAGCTCAATTAGAAGAGACTAAGAGACAAATAACGCAGTATGTTAGTAATGGTAGTACTAGTTCTAATAGACCTAGTAGGGGAGGCAGTGGTGATTCAAATGTGATAGCACCTCCAAATGCTTCAGGAAGCTCTATAGTTGGCTATGCATATAAATTTTTAGGAGTTCCATACCAATGGGGTGGAAATGGTCCTAATACTTTTGATTGTTCAGGCTTAACTAGATATGTATATGCTGCCAATGGAATAAATCTTCCTAGAGTAGCACAGGATCAAATGAATAAAGGAACGCCAGTTTCTAATCCTCAACCAGGAGATTTGGTATTCTTTGGTTCAGGTGGATATGCATACCATGTTGGTATATATGTAGGTAATAATTCTTACCTTCATGCTCCTCAAGATAATGAGGTTGTAAAGATATCGCCTATGAGTAGACACGATTATATAGGGGCAAGAAGATATTAATTTCTTAAGATAAGATCAGTAATTTAATTGCTGGTCTTTTATTTTAGGTTGGGTAAATAGATTTATATAGTATATACGATATAAATAATAAAAACGTTACTTAGAAATAAGTAACGTTTTTATTGTTTATTGTTGATTCTTTAATTCATTTAGACATTTTTGACAGATGTTTTTAGATTTATAGTTAACCACATCACGAGCATCTCCACAGAAGATGCATGCAGGTTCATATTTCTTTAATATAACTTGCTCACCATCTACGTATATTTCAAGAGCGTCCTTAACGTCAATATCTAAAGTCCTTCTCAATTCTACTGGGATAACTATTCTCCCTAACTCGTCTACTTTTCTTACAACACCAGTTGATTTCATAATAAATTCCTCCTATATTTTTGATTATGTAATCAAATAAAATTTAGTTAGCAGATATTATATTTAATACCATATAATAACTATAATACAAGAAAAATCATAAGTCAATAAAAAATGATAAAAAAAATAAATTTATTACATTATATGCCATTAATATATAATCTATTATAGTAGTATTAATCACATAATAAGGAAAAGATGAATAATTTAACTTATAATTTAATATTTTAACATAAAGATGCTTATTTTCAATACTATTTTATTTAGTTTGCGAATTGATTCTACAAAAAATATCAAAATTTGAAGGAGGTACAGTCATATTATTCAGTGTTCTAGACAGAAAATAAAAAATATTATGCACAACCCATCTGTGGATAATGTGGATAATATATAAAAATTTCTAAAGTTAATGGAATTATAGGAATTATCATGTATATATTAATCAACAGCTGATGTTGATATTATTTATAATAATATGTTAGTAAAATGTGATTATTGTTAATAATATTGATATGTGCTTATATTTGAATGAATAATTTATATTAATTTCATAATCCATGAATAAATAATTCGACTTTTATTTTATAAGATATTTGTAAATATAGACATTATCTTTTATAATTAATATGAAGTAGTGTACAAAAATTTACATTATCATATATTTAACTAGTATTAAGGCAAGAATATGTTAAATATTAAAAAGGTTATTAAAGTGAGGGATGAAAATGAATGATAGAGAAAGAATTAATGGGAATATTTTCCAAGAGGTGGTATCTAAATTTTCGGAGATGATAGGTGAGAATACTGAAAAAAGTATAATACAGTATGATGAATTACCACAGTATGATTTATTCTTATCACAAGTTAAAGATTATCTTAACGATAAGTTTAAGCACGATAAATTTACTAATAGCATACTTCAAAATTATATAAAGAGCGAAGTTATTTCTAAGCCGGAAGATGGTAAAAAAAGAGGATATACTAAACTGCATTTAGCTCAATTGGTTTTATTAGGATATATGAGGCCGATTTTGACAACAGATGAAATAAAAAGTGTATTTAGATTAGCTTTTAATGATATAAATAATAGAGAGGATGATATTCTTTCATGGGAAGATACCTTTAAATTATTTAGTGATTTACAGCAAAAGAATATAGAATTATTTTTTAGTGGAGAAGAGAAGGATTTAGAAGAAATAATTAGAAGACACTTAGAAAAGTATGAGTTTAATAATGAAGATAAAGAAAGAATATTAATATTCTTATTAGTTATGATTTTAGTAGCTCATGCAAGTAATATAAAAAAACTAGTTACTACGTTAGTTGAAGAATTTGGAGATAAATATAAGTAAAATATTATATGGATCAAAGAATAAAAATATCTTCTTATGAAAAGATACATAATAGATGGCTTTATAAGGAGATGAGGTTATGAAATCAATATATTTGATTCAAGTAGCTAATAGTACTAATAAGGATTTAGTAGAATTGTTACTTATGATTAAAGATAAAAAAATATATAAAGATGAGATAATATATACCCTAGGAGATATTACAGGCGAATTAAGGCTTAAAGTTGAAAATAATTACAACAAAGTACTAAATATAGGTGATGTAGTAAATGTTAGTATAAAAGACAATAGTATAGTGAAGATAGATTTATCAAAATCTAGTTATAATTTAAATGATTTTATGAACTGTGTAAAAAGAGATGTAAAATTTATATTAGATGAATTAGAAGAAATGACAACTCAACAATTTAAATGTGAAGAGGTTATGTCTTTAGATAAATATTTTTTTTGTGATAAGAAATTTATAAATGATTTTTCTCAAGGAATTGGAGGGTTAGAACACCATACATATATAGGTGGGCTTGCAGAACACACTCTTAATGTAACCTATTGGGCAAAGAAACTTGCATATAGGTATAATTGTCGATATAAGGAAATTGCTATATTAGCAGCAAAACTTCATGATATTGGAAAGATATATGAATATTCGTCAATTGGAAGATTTAAACCAACCATGAGAGGTGAAATGGAAGGTCATATAGTTATAGGTATAACTATGATAGAAGAAGCATTTAAAAATAACCCTGGATTTTATAGTGAGGACTTTAAAAATCGAATTAAAGGATGTATTGTTCAACATCATGGAAAACCGGAGTATGGATCTCCTAAAGGGCCAAATACAGAAGAGGCTTTTATAGTGCATTATGCAGATTATCTTGATGCTACTATGAATAAGGTATCAAAGGTAAAAGATAAAACAATACATGATACGTGGTCGGATTATGAAAAAAAGATAGAAACTAAATTATTTATATAAAACCATAAAGCGAATTACTTAGGTAGTTTGTTTTATGGTTTTATTTTCAAAATATATATTAAGATGTATATACAATGGTACGATAATTCAATCGAGTAAAAATATGGGGGGAATTATTATGGGGAAAAATGAACATAAAGAGAACTATAACAATTATATTACTAAAGTAAATAAATTAATGTTAATTGTATTCCTAAGTATTATGTTTGTTACAGTAGCAGGTTCAGTTCTACAAGTTTATAGGGGAGATAGAAGGATTGGATTTGCAATATATAATATATTAGTAGCAGGTATAGCCTATTTTATAGCCATATTCTTATATATGAAAAACTCATCAAATAACATAATGAGATGGGTTTTGGCTACAGGATTTTTATTAGTAGATACATATATATTACTCACATCATCCTGTGCATCTGCTTTTGCAGCTGGATTTCCATTTATACTAAGTTTAGTTTTATACTTGGATTTAAAATTAATAACTACTGTTGGTGGAATAAATTTAATATCTATACTGATATATGCATATATGCAGGTAAAGTTAGGAAATAGCGCTGAGTTAAGTGGGATTTTAGGTACTACTATAATGTTTTTGCCAACGCTTGTAATAGTTACACAATTTATTTCTAAAATGAATAAAGATATAAATAAAAATGTAGAAGAATTAAATGAAAATAGTAATATACAACAAAAAATGTTAATAGATTTATCCAATGTATATACTGTAGTTAAAGAAAAATCTAATGAGCTTAGAGGAATTGTTTCTTTAATAGGTCAAAGTACAGAAATTGTAAACTCATCTATAGATGAAATAGCAATAGGGGCAACTAATACTAGCAAAGAAATTGAGAGTCAGACTAATTTAGTAAATAATATAAAGCATGAAATAACAGAGACTGAAGAGGTAACTACTGTTGTTAAACAATCCTCTGAGGAAGCTGATGAGGTAATAGACAATGGAATAAAAATTGTTCATGAATTATCTAAGAAAAGTGAATATATTATGAGCAAAAATAAAAAGGTTAGTGACATTATGAAGGAACTAGCTGAAAAATCATCTAATATTGCGGAAATAACTAATGTTATATCATCTATTTCAGAGCAAACTAATCTTCTAGCATTAAATGCTGCAATTGAAGCAGCTAGGGTTGGTGAAAGTGGAAAAGGATTTGCTGTGGTAGCAGATGAAATAAAGAAATTAGCAGCTGAGAGTAAAAATAACTCACTAGAGATAGGAAATATACTGAAGTCTCTAGAAGAAGATACTAATGTATCAGTTTTAGAGGTAGAAGAATTAGTTCATGCTAATGATGAACAACAACAATTGGTTAAAGATACAAATAAAGCATTTTCAACTATTCAGAAAAATGTGTCTACAGTAAAAGAGGAAATGATAGGTGTGGTTTCTAAGGTATCTGCAATTTTAGATAGCAGTGAAAAAATTCATGATAACATTACAAATCTATCAGGTATAGCCCAAGAAACCATGGCAAGTTCTGAAGAAACTTCAACCATATCTCATGAAAATCTAAATAATTCTAAGGAACTAGAAAATATAGCAGCAGTGTTAAATAGTTCAATAGAGGAAATAAGTAAGTACTTCAAATAAATAGAATTTTTAGTCATTGGGATCAATATATTAAAAAAATAATGCACTCTT
>NZ_DLCT01000001.1:16241-130105 GCF_002480755.1 Clostridium sp. UBA7791
AAGAGTGCATTATTTTTTTATATTTTAGCTACAAGAGCTTTCACCTATAGCTTTAGATATTACTCTAAAGGTTTTTCCAAAGAATGTTTTTTTGTAAGAAACAATACAATCTTCAAAAATATATTCTTCATCTTTATCAACTGCAAAAGTTATTCCATTTACAGTTTCTACAGTATCATTTGATTTTTGTTCATCCAGAACAACGCTTAGGTTAGGGCCACCTCAACCAAAACCTGCAATAGCTAGTCTAACAACAGATTTGCCTTGTTTGCTTAAATTTTCTAAAAGTGCATCTTTAGTTTCATTATCAAAAGTTATTTTCATTTTAATATCCTCCTTATAATTTGCTTTTATTTAGTATACCATGTGGTTTTACATTTATGCTGATAAATATTTGATAAGCTTGGTATTTACTTCTTAAGATAAACTAGGGTAAAAATTATACTGTTTATATAATTTATAATACAATATTTATATAGAAAGATATGTGATTTAATCACATAAATAAGCCAAATTAAAAAATTTAGTATTATGATAAACTATATTGACATTACAGTTTATTTAAAGTAAAATGAAAATAGTAAAAATTTAATAAAGAATCCTTTTAAAAACGGTACAGAGATGCCGGCAAGGGAAGATAATATTTTGGTATGAATACATTTGTAATATGATAAAATTTACAATAATATATTCATATACAAAGTTGTATTTACAGATATTTATAGCTTTCCTTGTTGAGGAAAGCTTTTTTTATTGAATTTTATAAGTAAATCTTAATACCTTTAAATTATCCCAGAGAGGCTAAAAAGGAGTGTTTTATATGTTAAAAGGAAGAAATTTAATCGAACCAATGGACCTTACTTTAGAAGAATTAGACGAAATATTTGACCTAGCAGATGAAATAATAAAAGATCCAAGGAAATTTATACATGCTTGTGATGGTTACTTGCTTACTACATTATTTTATGAGCCAAGTACTAGAACCAGATTTAGTTTTGAAGCTGCTATGAATAGATTAGGCGGAAGTGTAATCGGATTTTCAGAACCAAATGCTAGTTCAGTAGCTAAGGGAGAAAGTATTGCAGATACCATAAGAACTGTTGCATGCTATGCAGACATTGCTGTAATGAGACATCCTAAAGAAGGAGCACCACAGGTTGCAGCACAATATAGTGATATTCCCGTAGTAAATGCAGGGGATGGCGGACACCAACATCCAACTCAAACCTTAACTGATTTACTAACCATAAGAACCCTGAAGGGAAGACTAAATAATTTAACAATAGGTTGTTGTGGAGATTTAAAATTTGGAAGAACAGTACATTCGTTAATAAAAGCTTTAAGTAGATATGAAAACAACAAGTTCGTACTAATTTCACCTGAAGAATTAGAAATACCAGAGTATATAAAGAAAGAAGTCCTTAAAAAGAAAAACATAGAGTTCAAGCAAGTTAGAACTATGGAAGAAGCTATGAAGGAAATAGATATTTTATATATGACAAGGGTACAAAGAGAAAGATTTTTTAATGAAGAAGACTATATAAAACTTAAAGATACTTATATATTAGATAATGAAAAAATGAATCTTGCGAAAGAAGATATGATAGTACTTCACCCATTACCAAGAGTAAATGAGATAGCATATGAAGTAGATAGTGATAATAGAGCTGTGTACTTTAAGCAAGCTAAGTATGGAATGTATGTGAGAATGGCATTAATACTAAAACTATTAGGAATTTACTAAGGTATATAAGGAGGAAGTAATATGTTAACTATAAATAGTATAAAAAACGGATTAGTAATAGATCATATAAAAGCTGGAGAAGGAATAAAAATATTTAACTTCTTAAACTTAGATAAAGCTGATTTCACTGTAGCTCTTATAATGAATGCTAATAGTGATAAGTGTGGGAAAAAAGATATAATAAAAATAGAAACTAGAATAGATATTGATTTTGAAATATTAGGAGTAATAGATCCAAATATAACTATAGATATAATAGAAAATGAAGAAATTAAGGAAAAAATTAAGCTTACACTTCCTGAAAAGGTTGAAAATGTTATTAAATGTAAGAACCCTAGATGCGTTACATCTATAGAACCTAACATAATGCATATACATTACTTAGTAGATGAAGAAACAAAAGAATATAGATGTCATTACTGTGATGATTTACAAAAGGTAACTTCATTATATTAATAGATAGGATTGGAGAATACTTATGGAAATTTGCATAAAGAATGGTACAGTAGTTGACTGGAGTGGAACCTTTGTTGGAGATGTCTATATAAAGGACGGAGTAATTTGTGAGCTAGGAAGAAATCTCATAAAGGATTGTAAAACTATAGATGCGGCAGGAAAGATAGTAATGCCTGGTTTTGTAGATTTACATGTGCATTTTAGAGATCCGGGACTTACACATAAGGAAGATATACAATCAGGTTCTCGTGCTGCAGTTAAAGGTGGATATGTAATGGTAAACCTTATGGCAAATACAAATCCAGTATGTAGCACTATGGATACAGTTAATTATGTTATAAATAGGGGTAAGGAAGTAGGACTTATAGATATTAATCAAGTTATATCTATAACTAATGAGTTTAGTGGAGATGACATAAGCCATTTAGATAAGCTAAAAAAAGGTGATATAAAAGTAATATCAGAAGATGGAAAAGATGTTATGCACAGCGAAGTTATGTTAAATGCTATGATTAAGGCTAAAGAGAAGGATATAACTGTTATGTGCCATTGTGAGAATCATAATTTATCTGATATAGATATGAGACTGGCAGAAAATACTATGACTTGGAGAAATATAACTTTAGCAAAACATGCAGGGTGTAAAGTTCACTTTTCCCATGTAAGTACCAAAGAATCTATGGAATATATCATTAAAGCAAAGGAAAAAGGTCATAAAGTTACTTGTGAAGTATCTCCCCATCATATAGCTTTAACAAATGATGTAGAGTATAGAGTAAATCCACCTCTTAGAGAAAAGGAAGATATGGAATATTTAATCCAAGCTATAAAAGGTGGATATGTGGATAGCATTGCTACAGATCATGCACCTCATACTGAAGAGGATAAGAAAAAAGGAGCTCCAGGAATATCAGGAATAGAAACAGCCTTTGGAGTTTCTTATACAAAGCTTGTAAGGTCAGGTCATATAGATTTAAGTAAGCTAAGCGAAATCATGAGTAAGAGACCTAGTGAAATACTAGGAGTTAATAAGGGTCAAATAGATATAGGTTATGATGGAGATTTAGTAATACTAGATTTAGAAAAAGAATATGAGATACATAAGGAAGAATTTTTATCAAAAGGTAAAAATACTCCATTTAATGGTATGAAAGTATATGGAGAAGTTATAACTACCATAAAAGGTGGTAAAGTTGTTTATAAAAAATAGAAAAGTGAGGGAGTATCATATGATTATAGATAGACTATTCGATATAATTGCAAAAAAAGGACATGTATGTGTGGGACTAGATACAGATATATCATATATACCAGAAAGCTTTATGAAGAAATTTGAAAACATAGGTGATGCAATTTTCGAATTTAATAAAGCTATAATAGATGAAACTATAGACCATGTAGCTTGCTATAAGCCACAAATAGCATATTATGAAGCATATGGATTGGAAGGATTAAGAGCTTATTCTAATACATTAAAGTATATAAGGGAAAAGGGAGCAATATCTATAGGAGATATAAAAAGAGGCGATATTGCTAAAACGGCTGAAATGTATGCTAAAGCACATTTTGCAGGAGAGTTTGAAGCTGATTTTATAACTCTAAGTCCATATATGGGATTAGATAGTATAGAGCCATACTTACCTTATATTGAAAATAGTGAAAAAGGAGTTTTTGTACTGATAAGAACTTCAAACAAGGGCAGCAAGGATATTCAATATATAGAAACTAAGGGTGGCAGAAAAGTATTTAATGTAGTAGGGGAAACTATAAATAATTTAGGTAAAAATTATATAGGTAAGTGTGGGTATAGTTCTATAGGTGGGGTTATAGGATGTACCCATGTAGATGAAGGTATAGAAATAAGAAATTCCTTAGGCAGTACATTCTTTTTAATACCAGGATATGGTGCTCAAGGTGGAAAAGCAGAAGATGTAGCCCTTTATCTTAAGGATGGAAATGGAGGAGTTGTTAACTCTTCAAGGGGTATAATGCTTGCATATAAAGGAAAACTAGATGGTGAAGAAAACTTTGCTAAGTATGCAAAAGAAGAGGCAATTAGAATGAAAAATGAAATTCTAACAGCTATAGGAAATCTAAAAAAATAAATTATAACTACAGTTCATGCCATACAACTTTATTGTATGGCATTATATTAGAATAAATTATTAGGAGATTAGAATGAAAAAAGATAATTATGAATACAAAGTTTGTAAAGTAATAGAGAACAAAGAAGTTGCTAAAGGAATATTTAAATTATCTATAGAGGGTAAGTTTCAAGGAGAACCGGGACAGTTTTATATGCTAAGATCCTGGGAAAAGGAACCTATATTATGGAGACCTATTAGTATTCATAATATAACATCAAATTCTATAGAATTCCTATATCAACTAGTTGGAGAAGGAACAAAATTATTAAGTAATCTTATACAAGGACAAGAGGTTAAGGTTATGGGTCCATTAGGAAATGGCTTTGACGTAGAAGAGATAAAAGGCAAGGTTGCAGTAGTATCAGGAGGAATTGGGGTTGCTCCAATGAGATACCTGGTAGATAACATAAAGGATTCAGAAGTTCATATATTTGCTGGCTTTAGAGATGAAGTTTATGGGTTAGAAGAAATAAGTGAGTTAGATTTATCAGTAAAGGTGTCTACAGAAGATGGTAGTGTTGGACATAAAGGATATGTAACGGAACTATTTAATCCTAAAGATTATGACTTAGTTTTATGCTGTGGACCAGAGATTATGATGTATAGAGTAATTGATATGTGCAAGGAAGTGGGTACAAAGATATATGTATCAGAAGAAAAGAAGATGGCTTGTGGAGTAGGAGCTTGTCTTGGTTGTACATGTAAAACAGTTAGTGGAAATAAAAGAACATGTAAAGATGGTCCTGTATTTAATGGATTAGATTTAGAGTTTTAAAGGAGAAATTATGCTTAAGGTAAATATTTGTAATAAGGAATTCAAGAATCCAATAATGACAGCATCAGGTACTTTTGGCTTTGGTGAAGAGTATAGTAAGTTTTATGATATAGCAAAACTTGGAGGATTTTGTAGTAAGGGCTTAACCTTAAATCCAAGACAAGGTAATGATGGTGTAAGAATCAAAGAAACAACAGGTGGAATGCTTAATAGTGTAGGGCTTCAAAACCCAGGAGTAGAAAACTTTATAAAAGATGAACTTCCAAAGATGAAAGAATATAACACTAATATAATAGCTAATGTTGGTGGAGCTACAGTAGAAGAATATATAAGTATAATCGAGAAGTTAAACCAGGTTGATGTAGACATCATAGAACTTAACATTTCATGCCCCAATGTAAAACATGGTGGTATGGCTCTAGGAATAAAATCAAAGGTTGCCTATGAGGCAGTAAAAGAAGTGAAGAAGGTATGTAAAAAACCATTGATGGTGAAGTTATCTCCTAATGCAGAAAATATAGTAGAGATGGCGCTTAGTTGTGAAGAAGCGGGAGCTGATGCACTATCATTAATAAATACTTTTCAAGGAATGTCTATAGACTACAAAAAACGAAAGGCTGTATTTGATAATATCTATGCAGGATTCTCGGGACCAGCAGTAAAGCCTATGGCTTTAAGAATGGTTCATCAAGTGTGTAAGGCATGTAAGGTTCCAGTAGTTGGCCTTGGCGGTATTACAAATTGGGAAGATGCTATAGAGTTTATAATGTCAGGAGCTACAGGGATCCAAATAGGTACAGCTAATTTTATAAATCCTTTTGCACCATTAGAAATTATAAAAGGAATAGAAGACTTTTTAATAAAAGAAAATATTAAAGATATTAGTGAAATTAGAGGAATAGTATAGGAGGAAAATATTATGGAAAATAAAATTGTAGATATATTAGTTCAGTGTGAGGCATTATTAGAAGGGCATTTCTTGCTATCATCAGGTAAACATAGTAATAGATACTGTCAATGTGCAAAATTACTACAGTATCCAGATAAGGCAGCTCAAGTATTGGAAGTAGTTGCAAACAAGGTTAAAGATTTAGATGTTGATATGTTAGTAGGTCCTGCTATGGGAGGAATAATAGTTGCTTATGAGCTAGCAAGACAACTAGGAAAGCCAGGGATATTTACTGAAAGAAAAGACGGTGTAATGACATTAACAAGAGGCTTTGAAATTAAGCAAGGACAAAGAGTTTTAATTACAGAAGACGTAGTTACAACAGGAAAATCTACTATGGAAGTTGTAGAAGTGCTAAGAGGTTTAGGTGCAGAAGTTGTAGGTGTATGTTGTATAGTCGATAGGAGAGTTGAAAATTGTGCTTTAACTCTTCCGGTTTATAGTGCATGTAAATTGGAAATAGAAAGCTTTGATAAGGAAGAATGCCCACTATGTAAAAAGGATATACCTTATATAAAACCGGGTAGCAGAAACATTAAATAATCGAATAATTAACCAAGTTGTAATAAAGTTCACCTTACTTATAGATTTTATATAGGGAGGTGAATTTTTTTATAAGAGATGGTGCAAATAAATTTTATGTTATAACTAATGATTATAGTCATAAATTATATAATAGGATAATATTATATATCATTAATTAACAACTGGTGTAAGGAGAATGTAAATATGATTAATGATGTTCCTAGTATTATATATGATAAAAATAAAAATCCTCTTAGAGTTATAAAATCATCAAGAGTATTCTTTAAGAAACATGGAAGAGTTGGGTATGTATTTCATGTTGAAAGGGAGGAAAGAATAACAAGTATAAGTGAATTTGACTTAGTTGAAAACAATGGGAATTTTGTTGTTACGAAAGATATATTTGAGAATTCAGATATGATGTAAAAGGTGGAGATATAATTTAGAATAGGAATATACTTATGCTTATAAGCCAAACTATATATAGTTATTTATTATTAATTCTATAGATTATAGAAACTAAATTAATATAATTATATATAGGAGGATATAAAATGAAAGGAAAAATAAATGATATATTATTATTTATTGTAGTATTATTAATTATAGTAACGGTGGTATTAATGGGATGTAATAGTAATAGTAAAAAAAGTGATACTGTGGGAGCCGGTCCTACTGTTGAAGATATGAGTGATGAGCCTATAGATAAAGAAGTAGAAATTAGAAATGCTATATCCACCTGTGAGAGAATTATGGCAGACATTGAAGAAATTCCAGAAATACAATCATCAGTAACCTATATAAACCATGAATCTGTATTAGTTGCATTAAAGTTAAAGGATAACTACAATAATATATCTCCGGAACTACGAATGGAAGTTGAAAAAAAAGTTAAGGACATCTATTCTAATGCCAAAACCATAGCTATAAGTGATGACGAATATGTATATGAGTCAATAGCCAAATTGTTGAAGTCTTTTAAGGAGAATAAGCCATTAGAAGAATTTAAGAAAGATTTAGAAGAGATAATAGAGAATATGTAATAAACATTTTAAAAAGTCCAAGGTTGAATTTTAATAACCTTGGACTTGTATTTTTATATATCTTATATTTTACTTATTAAACATATAGATTGAGAGGAAATTCCTTCTTCAATACCAGTAAAACCAAGACCTTCTTCAGTAGTAGCCTTTACATTAATTTGATCTATAGAAATTCTTAATGCTTCACTAATATTTTCTCTCATGGATGTAATATAAGGAGACATTTTAGGACGCTGTGCAATTATTGTTGCATCTATGTTTTCTATTTTATAATTATTTTTACTTAATAACTCTCTAACTTCATTAAGAAGTTTAATACTAGAAATGCCTTTAAATTCAGCATCTGTATCAGGAAAGTGCTTTCCTATATCACCAAGTGCTGCAGCACCTAATAAACTATCCATAATTGCATGAATAAGAACATCAGCATCTGAATGACCTAAAAGCCCAAGTGTATGTGGTATTTTAACTCCACCAATAATTAAATCTCTATTAGGAATTAACTTATGTACATCATATCCTAAACCAATTCGCATATATAAACCTCCAATAAATAATAAATAATATATCAACTTAAGTTTAACACAGTTTAATCATTAGTATCTATTAGAAAGATAAAAAAGTTTAAGTGTGTAACATCTAATTTCCCAAGTAAAGATGTATAATTAAAAAGTTATAAACATGTTATTCACATTAGTGTGGATAATGTTGATAAAATTTCACGTGTTTATAAGGTGTATATGGAGTCTAGAAGAGAAATTATAGAATTATAAGATGAAAATCTATGTATTAACATTGAATTCACTAAGTTATAAACAGGATACCTGTGGATAATGTTAATAATATGGACAAGTTGATAATTTAACAGTATATAAAATTATATTATGAAGCATCGACAAAGTTTTATTAACAATGTATGTTAATAAAATAATATGTAGAAATTTAGTATTGAAAATATTACAAAATATGATATAATTTTATATGGATTTATAAAGAGTAGAAATACTCTTAATATTTTGTATCAACCATGTAAATGTATACAAAAGGTTATATACTATTTGGTATATCATTTACTAAGTATTAAATTTATTTGGAAATATGGAGGATTTAAAATGAAAAGAATAATTGCATTAGTATTAACAGCAACAATAGGTTTAGCATTAGTAGGATGTGGAACAAAAACTAATACTTCAGAGGATTCATCAGCTAAAACTACTGAGCAAGCTTCTACTGAAGATAGTAAAGAAAAAGAAAGCACAGAAGTACCAGAGGTTACTTATGAAAGCTTTGAATCACTATTAAATAGTTTTGCTAACAAAGAATATTATTATAATGAAGCAAACACTTTAAAATTACTTACTGATGAAGATGAAACTGCATATGTAAAAAAGGCAGAAACTGCTCTTGATAAAGTATTAACTGATGAAAAAATAGACAAATCAAAGGCAAAAATATATCAATATTACAGAAATGTAAACGGTAAAAAAGATCAAGTTGCATATGTAATTACTTATGGAGATAATAATACTGCAGAGAAAATATATGAAGTTTATTCAGATGTATCTGATGATTTTGAAATAACTTTTAAAGAAGTGAAAGAAAATAGTGATATAATTGCGCATAAACAGTTTGCAGAATTATTTAAAGGTGAATTTTAATTAAAATAAAAAATAAAAAAGAAGGAGATAGAATAAATATCTTCTTCTTTTTTATTTTTTTACTTATATTTGAGTTTCAATTTAAATAGTACCTATTGAATCTTTAGTAAGATTAATGATTGTGGACATTTCTTCAGAGCTTAGATAACGCCATTTCCCCGTAGGAAGATTACTTAAGGACACATTCATAATTCTAATACGTTTAAGACTAGTTACTTTGAATCCTAAGTATTCGCACATTCTTCTAATTTGTCTATTTAGACCTTGGGTTAAAATTATATTAAAAGTACATTTGCCAATTTTTCTAACTTTGCATTGCTTTGTCACAGTACCAAGTATAGGAATTCCATTTTCCATTGAATTAATAAATTCTTTTGTAATAGGTTTATCAACGGAAACTACATATTCTTTTTCATGATTATTTCCTGCACGTAATATTTTATTTACCATATCTCCATCATTAGTTAAAAATATTAATCCCTCAGAGGGTTTATCGAGACGTCCTATAGGGAATATTCTCTCGTGATAGTCAACAAAGTCAATTATATTTCCCTTAACATGAGTTTCTGTTGTGCAAGTAATCCCTACAGGTTTATTAAGGGCTATATATACTTTATTTGACTTAGGTTTAATAGTTTTTCCATCAACTACTACAGTATCAGTAGGACTAACTCTTGTTCCAAGGGTAGCTAAGATACCATTTACATATACTTTACCAGATTCAATAATCTTATCTGCTTCTCTTCTGGAACAAATTCCACTTTCGCTTATGTACTTATTAAGTCTAAGTAAGTTTTTATTATCCATATAGTTATATCACCACCTAGCATAAGACTTAATGAATGTTAGTTATTATATAATTACTTACATTCACTTTAAATTTATTGTATAATTATAGCATAATATCAATGTTATTAGTATTATACAATATAATAGATATTATATAAATAAAATTTTAGAGGATATGGGGGGAAATATGAATAATAAAGTAGTAAAGAAGATTTCTAGTATTTTAATAGTAATTATAATGTGTATGACACCATTGGCATTAACTGGTAGTGCCTTTGCAGCAGTAAATATACAGGATTTAAACCATCAAATAAATATACCAACAAATAAAACTTGGACAATAAAGCTTAGTAATAGACTACATACAAACTTAATAAATAACCTTAGTACTTATGTAAAAGTTTTTTCACCTAATGGTGGTGAATTAAAGGTAGGTTTAAGCTACAATGCAACTAACAAGGCTATAAAAATAACACCGCCTTCTGGAGGATATAGTACAAGCACTACCTATAGTATAATTGTAAAATCTGGCTTATATGATAGTGAAGGAAAATATATTGAATTACCTGCAGTAAAGGAATTTTCTACAGTGCCATCAAACCATAATGTATCCACATTAGGTACAATGTCTACTTATTCAGTAGGAACTACAGTAGATAATTTTGCAAATATCCAATATAATAAGAAACCACCAATATTTAGAGCTTTATATTCTGGAGATGCAAGAAAAACAGATATAGCACAGTATTTAGAACCAAGCAGATATAAAAATGATAAAAATGGTATATATATGTTTATGAAACTAAACTTCATACAAGATATAAGTGTAAGTACGCTAAATAATGTATTAGTGGGTAAAGGTACATTATCTAGTATGGGACAAGCATTTTACGATGCTTGTAAAACCAATAATGTAAATCAAGCCTATGCAGTGGCACATGCACTATTAGAGACTGGAAATGGTACATCTACCTTGGCAAAAGGAGTAGACTATAAAAAAGAAGATGGAACTACCGTTAAGGTTTATAATTTCTTTGGAATTTGTGCCTTTGATAATTCACCAGTAAGCTCTGGAGCAGAATCAGCCTATAAAAATGGGTGGACTTCACCAGAAGCAGCTATTAAAGGTGGTATTAAATGGATTGCTGAAAATTATATACATTCAGATAAAAATGCAAAGAACCCTAGACCAGCTCAAGATACTATATATGAAATGAGATGGAATGTTCACAATTACAGTAGTCCATGGCATCAATACGCTACAGATATTGTATGGTCATATAAACAAGTAACTAATATTAAATTAATAATGGACAAGCATTCTAATGTTAAACCACAATTTGAAATACCGGTGTATAAATAATAAGTATAGTATAAAACCCTAGTCATAAATTGACTAGGGTTTTAAAATTATAAAATCAATATATTAGTCAATATTAAGATCATTATCATTTCTATTAATTATAACTTTATAATTATATTTTCCAGCATATTTTTTAAAATTATCAAAATTAAGAGGCTCTCTTTTGTTATCCTTAGTTATATATATATATATACTGCCAGGTGAATATTCATCACACTTCGGGATTAATTCCTCTTTTAATGCTGAGTCAAATAAAAGATTTAAGCCTAAATTTAGTTCGTTTCCTTTTAGTGAACTTAAACTTTCCAATCCTAAAGTAGACCCACTAGAATCTGTAATTTTAACTATCTTGTTTCTATTTATACCTATTTTGATATTGGAATCTAAAGAGAGGATTATATTAGCTCTAGGTGAAAAGAAGATAAAATAAATACAACTTAATACTAATGCACAAATAGATATTAGTATTATAAATACTTTTATAAGATTTGACCTATCTACATATACAGTACCATCATAAATATTACCTTTAATAGGAGCTTTATCATTTCTCTCTAATGTAACAAATTCTTTATTATTTGTTACTATATAAACTTTATCATCATCAAAATTAATTACTTTACCAGATTTTCGCATATAAATACCTTTCACTAATTAAATTTATTTACAACATAAGTATATTTTACAATACAATTTTAAAATATAAAAGCAAAAGTAATCATCATCATAAGAAAATATTTTATTACAAAAAAATATTATATTAGCTAATATTTGCAAAAAAGTGTTTGAATATTCAGTATACCGGGAGTATAATTTATACTAATAGATAAAAAAGGAGAATTATTAAGACCTTGGGGGAGAGTTAATATGAATAAAAAAAGGATATTATTATTAAGTATAATAATGGGATTTTTAATAATTGCAATTGGTAATTATTTAAACAACTACAATTTATTGAAACAGCCACCGTCGGAAAAATGGAGTAAGGAAGTAAAAATTGGAAGTGGGTTAGGAAAGAATACACCAGTAATCATAAAAGAAGAAAATCGTTTATTAGTAGCATATGAGGACACTAAAAAGATTAAAGTATGTGAAACAGATTTAAATGGAAAAGAAATTAAAACTAAAGAATATGCTGTAGAAGAAGAATTACTTAAGAATTTAATATTTACCAAAACTGATAAAGGATATACTTTGATTTATAATTCTAATAAATTAAGCATAGATTATTTAGAAAAGTTAGTTTTAGATGAAGAGTTAAATTTGGTGAAAAGAGAAATAGAAGAAGGAATTACATTTACTGAACAAATTGATAGTAAAAATATAGTTTTAGCCTATAAAGATAAAATTAAGTTAGTAAACACAGTATCAAATGAAAATATAGAAGTGCCAGTAGAAAACTTAAGTATGCTTACTGCTAATAAAAGTAAAGATGAACTTTTAATATGTTACTTAGAAAAGGAGAAATTATTTAAAGGATTTACAGTTAAAGGTGGAAAGGTATCAAAGCCATTTCTTATCAAGGAGATGATTAAAACTGACAAAATTACTTATGGAGCAATGTCATTGTCTTCAGATGCAGAAAATGGATATTTGCTTGTAGAGAAATATGATAGAAATGAATACTTTGCTACAGAAGTAATGGAGTTTCCTATAAGTGGAGGAGAGGGCCAGGTTAGTAAGCTTGCGGTTGATAAATCCAGTTACGTTATAAATACTAAAGGAGCCTATTCAGAAAATGGTGCAAGATTTTATGCCACCATGGGAGTGCCTTTTGGTAAAAAGGAATTTCAAAAAGCTATAGTTTCTTTTGAAATAAAAAATGGTGAAGTTTCAAGTTCAGAGAAGATAACTAGACTAAGAGAATTATGTATTCATCCATATAATGATGAAGAATATATAGCATTTCTTAGTTTTGAGAAGGATGGATTATATAGTGTTAATATAGCATCTAGTAATGAGAGGTTTAAGGATGCAAATAATGGACCTCGTAGAGATGAGAGATTGAGATCTCTTGGGTATGTAGTAGAAGGTTTTATGTATAGTGTATCTTATATTATAATAATAGGATTTAGATGGATAGTTCCTGGTTTAGTTATAGCAGGAGCAGTATCTTTTATGGATTACAAATTTGATGATAAAAAGAAAAGGTATATGTATATCATACTAGCTACTATTGTTGTAGTAATGAAAATATGTACTATAAATAAAGCTTTTTATGTGCAATATTCACATATGTTACCTACTATTTTAGCTCCATCCTTTGTAGGAATATTGATAAACTCCTTAATTGGACTAGTTGTATATGGATATGGATATATGGTCTATACAGATGATTTTGAGAGCATATTTCTAGGTAAGTTTAGTATATTCATGTTAATTGATGCATTGTTTACATTAATGATATTTGTACCTCTTATAATATAATAATAAAGTTTAATTAGAATTTAAAAAGAGATTATTTCTTATAATTAATTGAAATAATCTCTTAAAGTTATATAAAACATATGCATAATAATAAATAGTTTAAGGAGATATATAAATGAAAAAGAAAAAAATGCTTTTAATTTTTCTTATTATTGTGACGTGTATATTAATACTTATTGGAAACTATAAGAATAACTATAATTTAGAAATACAACCACCATCTAAAACATGGAGTAAGGAAGTAAGTATAGCAACTGCAACAACGAAAAATGCTCCAGTAATTTTGAAAGAAGAGAATAGAATACTTGTAGCATATGATAATAATAAAAATCTTAATATTGTTGAAACCAATACTGTAGGAGAAGTTTTGAATAATAAACAATATGAAGTTAATGAAGAATTAATAAACAATGTATTACTCGCTAAAAGTGTAGATGGGTATATACTAATGCTTAACTCTATAGAAGATTGTGAGGGATACTTATTAAAGGTATATATAGATAAAGATTTAAATGAGGTTAGTAGAGAGAATATTAAAGGAATAAATAGTACTTATCAATTAGATAATAACAATATAGTAGTTGCTTACAAAGATAAACTTGAGATAATAAATACAGTAGAAGATAAAATGATATCTATTCCAGCAAAAAATACAGACATGCTTTCAGCCAGTAAGAATAAAGACGGTTTTCTAATATGTTACATGGAAGACAACTCATATATTAAAGCAATTACATTTAATGAAGATAGGGTTTCAGAACCTATATTAGTGGAAGAAATAGCTAAGAATAATAGAGTTACTTATAAGAATATGTCCTGTTCTTCAGATAGAGAAAATGGATATACAATGTTTGAGCAATATGTTAAAGGTGAACTTCACTCTTGTAGGTTATTCGAGTTTCCTATAGCTGGAGGTGAGGTTAAGGAAAGTAAACCAAGAATTAATGAATCAAATGAACTAATAAATGCTATAGGAACTTACTCTGACGAAGAAGGTGGAAAGTTCTTTTCTACAATAGATAACTCTTATGGGAAGAAAGAGGAAAGAAGAGGAATAGCATCCTTTGTTGTAAATGATGGTAAGATAAATAAAGTTGAGCCAGTTACAAGAACAAGAGGAGTATGCATTAATCCTTATGTAAACGAGGATTATATTAGTTACTTAAGTTTTAGAGATGAAGATTTATATGATGTTGTCATAGCATCAACAGATGAAGGATTTAAGGCTGTAAATAATTTACCAAGAGAGTCAGAGAAGAAAAGTGCACTTACTTATACTATTGAGGGACTTATGAATAGCTTTGTATCTATAATAATTGTTGGATTCCCATGGATAGCAATAGGTTTAGTTTTAAGTGGAGCAGTTACATTCCTAGACTATAAGCTATCTAATAAGCAAAAGAAGATTGCATATATAATAGTAGCTATATTAACAACTTGTGCAAAGATCTTTTTTATAATAAAAATGTTCTATGTTAAATATGTATATATGTTACCACCGGCTATAGCCCCTATTTATGTTGGTATTGTCTTATGTATATTAATAGCAGTTATAACATATAGTTATGGATACTGTACTTATACAAGTGAATTTGAGGGAATATTTATATCAAAATTTGTTTTAAGTTTATTAATTGATGCATTATTAACTTTGATGATATATGCTCCATTAATAATATAAAAATTTAAACCGTCATATCTATTTTAAGCTTCTAATAGTTATAGATATGACGGTTTATTTAATAATCACAGTACTTTTGTTATACTCAATAAAATGATCTATAGAATAGCTAAAATCCTGTTTATAGAATAGGAGATAGTAGTCTAGATATAGCTTCCTTGAATTTAATTATTAGAGATCTATTAGAATAATGTTCAGGAGTGAGTAAAGTACTTTGCAATATATCTGATTCAAAGGCTTTATCAACCTCAGAAGTAGTTATTGTACCATATATTATGGCATTAACTTCAAAATTTAGATTAAAACTACGTATATCCATATTAGCAGTTCCTATAGTACACATTTTACCATCTATTGATACCATTTTGCTATGAATAAATCCATTGTCATAGGTGTAGCATTTAGCACCACATTCTACAAGTTCCCAAATATAGGACTTAGATGCCCAATAAATAAATGGATGATCTGGCTTACAAGGTATTATAATTTTAACATCTACACCAGATAGGCATGCTATTTTAAGAGCTGTTAAGATACTTTCATCTGGAATAAAATATGGAGTCTCAATATAAATGGAATTTTCAGCTTTGCTTATTAATTTAAGGTAAGTATTTCTTATACTACACCACTCAGAATCAGGTCCGCTAGAAATTATTTGAACAGCTGTATTATCTATGTATGGTTTTCTAGGAAAATACCTTTCTTCCATGAAAAAGTCTTTTTTGCTCGCAAAACGCCAATCCATCAAAAATCTGACTTCTAGATAATTTACAGAGTCACCTTGAAGATGAAGATGAGTATCTCTCCAAAAGCCAAATTTCTTAGATAGGCCTAAATATTCATCTCCTACGTTTAAACCTCCAACAAAACCATGTTCTCCATCTACAACACAGATTTTCCTATGATTTCTATAGTTTATTCTCACATTTATATAAGGTATAAAAGGTGGAAAAAAGCAATACACTTCTCCACCGGCTTTTACCAGTGGATCAAAAAAATGCTTTTTATTATGAATGCAACCCATACCATCGTAAAGAAGTTTAACTTCAATACCTTCCTTTGCTTTCTTCACTAAAAGATTAAGTATTTCAGTGCCTAGATTATCATCATTAAAGATATAGTACTGAATATGAATAAAATTTTTGGCATTCTTTATACAATCTATCATGATAGGAAATTTTTCATTTCCATTATTAAGAATATCTACTTTATTGTTATTAGTAACAATAAAATTATCACTATATAGATTTAAATTTATTACATCATGATATTCTTTTAATAGAGAGTTATTATTAACTATAGCTTTGTCGCTGAGAAGGCGCTTTTGCTCTTCAGAGAATTGCATAAGAACAGATTCTTCTTCCTTTTTTAGAACAAAGAATTTTTTGCGACGAAGATTTTGACCAAAGAATAAATACATTATAAAACCAATAAATGGTATAAACAACATTATCATAAGCCATGTCCAAGTATTACTAGTATTTCTCTTTTCAAATATAATTACAATTATAGCAAAAGCAATATTTACAACAAATATAAGGTTTATAATATTTAAAAAAACAGTATAATTATCCATAAAAACTCCTTATTATAATATAATAATTAAATTTTAGCATAACATATAAAAAATACATATAAAAAACTATAAAAACTATATAATTATTATAATAATAAAAGTATAATTGAAATTAGTGTTTGCAACATGTATAATTCTATGCTATAAAACTAGTGTAACATAAATAATATAGTATAACATAAAATAAACGGGAGGGCAAAATGAAGGAGTTTTTTAACAAAAGTGAACTTAAAAATTATCTAATGATAATGGTTGGTATAACAATACTGGCTATAGGAATAAACGTATACTATTCACCACAACATTTAGTTACCGGAGGAGTATCAGGTTTAGCTATTATATTAGATTATGTATTTAGCATTCCACTATGGTTAACTAATGTAATTGTAAATATACCATTATTTATAGTAGGAATAAAAATAAAAGGGATGGATTTTGCAAAAAAATCTATATTTGGAGCAGCTTTTGTATCTGTTGCCCTTTGGTATACTAGTTTTATCCCGCCGGTTCAATCTGACTTATTAATATCAAGTGTATTTGGAGGCCTTTTTGTAGGAGCTGGAGTTGGATTAGTATTAAGATCATCTGCATCAACAGGAGGTACAGATTTACTTGCAATAATTATAAAGCATTATTTGAAGAAAATACCTATAAATCAAATAATGATGTGCATAGATGGAATGATAATAGTAGTAGGTTTATTTGTTTTTGGCGTAGAAAAAGCCATGTATGCATTGATATCTATATTTATAGTTTCTAAAGTAGTAAATACCTTAGTAGAGGGTGTAAATTACTCTAAAGAAGTACATATAATCTCAGAAAAGTCTGGTGAAATAGCACAAGAATTAATGAAGCACTTAAATAGAGGAATAACAAGCATAAATGGTAAGGGTGTATATACTGGAAAAAGTAAAGATATATTGTATATTGTATGCTCTACAGAAGAATTAATTGAGCTTCAAAGAATTGTAAAAGAAGTAGACACTGAAGCTTTTATAATAATAAATGATGTAAGAGAAGTAGTAGGAAGGGGATTTACTCAGCCACAGTATGATGGATACAAAGAAGAAAAATAGAACATTATAGAAGGATTTAGAAAATAAGTATAGAAACTATTTAAGTATAGAATGTATATTCAGTTTTGAAAGGATAGGTGATTAAAATGAATATAAAAGTGGAGAACTTAAAAAATGTTCAATCACATAATAATTCCAAAGGTATATTTTTATTTGAAAGTTATATGGAACTACAACAAGGGTTTCCATGTGATAAATTAAATAATATCCTTAGTTGCTTAAGTGAAAGTAAAGAGTTCACTGGCAAAAAAGGAGATTTATATACACTAACTAATATAGAAGATGGGTCTATACAAAAAACTATACTTGTAGGTCTTGGTGAAAAAGCTAAGTGTAAAGTAGATAATGTTAGAAATAATACTTCTAAGTTAATCAAGGAAGTAATCAAACAAAAAATAAAAACTCTAGATTTACATGTGAAATCTATGGATTGTTGTTGTAATTATGAAAAAGTTAAAGCTATTACTGAATCCATTATAATGACTACTTATAATTTTGATAAATATAAAAGTGATAAAAAAGAAGTGCTATTAGAAGAAGTAAGAATTATATTTCATGAGGACCAAGATTTAGCTAAATTAAATGAAGCTGTAGAAGAAGGAAGACTACTTGCAGAAGGAAATTTAATTTCAAGAGAGCTTGTAAATGAGCCTGCTAATATTTTAACTCCAGAGGCATTATCTAAAAAAGTTCAGCAATTAGGTCTTGATCATGGATTCCAAGTTGAAGTATATAATAAAGAAGAAATTAAAAACTTTGGTATGGAATCATTTTTATCCGTTGGCAAAGGTTCTTCAAATGAACCAAAGCTAATTGTAATGAGATACATGGGTGATACTGATAATAAAGAAAATATATTAGGTCTTGTAGGTAAAGGATTAACCTTTGATGCAGGTGGATATTGCCTAAAAACTGCAGGAAGTATGTGGACTATGAAGAGTGATATGGGGGGAGCAGGTGCTGTTATCGGTGCCATGTCTACCATAGCAAGAAAGGGATTAAAGAAAAATATTGTAGCTGTAGTGGCTGCTTGTGAGAATTTAATTTCAGGAGATGCATATAGACCTGGAGATATAATTAATACTATGAATGGTAAAACCATAGAAATTATAAATACAGATGCTGAAGGCAGATTAACTTTAGTAGATGCAGTTACTTATATAATAAGAAAAGAAAATGTAACTAAGGTAGTTGATATTGCTACTCTTACTGGTGCTGTAGGTGGTGCTATAGGAAGTGCCGCTACAGGAGTTGTAACTAATGATGATGAATTCTACTCACTTTTAGAGGAAGCTTCTTTACATTGTGATGAAAGAGTTTGGAGATTCCCAACCTTTGATGAATATAAAGAAAAAATAAAAACTGGTAATGCAGACTTAGTTAACTCAACTGGCCCTGTAGGTGCAGGAGCAATTACAGCAGGATTATTTATTGGTGAATTTGTAGAAGATAAGCCATGGTTACACCTTGATATTGCAGCTACAGCTTTCACATCACAGATACCAAATAGAGAATATTTCTCAAAGGGTGCAACAGGAGTAGGGTCAAGATTATTATATGAAATTGCTAAAAAATATTAATAAACATAAAAAACCTGTGGAAACACAGGTTTTTTAATGATAAAAGAGTATAACTTTGAATTTATAAAGTTATACTCTTTCATTATGTAAATATTTAATTATAAGATACCTTCATTTTTAAGAACAGATTCAATTTCTTGAACTTTCTTAGCAAGAGAAATAAAGTTTTCTTTTATCATATCCTCAGATACAGAATTAAATTTAATATTTTCTTCTAGTTTTTCAATAGTAGAAAGTGCTTCATCAATCTCTTTTTGCGCTTGCTTTAAATTAGTTTCATTCATAAAAAATCTCCTTTAGTTGTTTTATTTAATCTATACATTAAATGTTATCATTGAGAAGATTTAAATTCAACTATAAATTTATTGAAATGAATTATAGGAGTTAGTATAAGACTTATCAATTTTGCTACTATGAAGGGAGTATACTTCTCCATTAACTAAATCAACAACTTCTACAAGACCAGAATTATCATAAACTTTTCTAATGAATAACTCTCTATTGTTATAATAACCAGTAGCTCCAGGGTTTTGATTTTTCATTTCTATTATTTCGTTTAAATCCATAACATAATATACCTCCTAGTATGATTTTTAATAGTTTTTCCTAAATTGACAGTTTTTATGCATGATAAAATAGAGGATAGAATTTTCTATATAATAAAAAAGCTAAATATTGTTTAAAGGAAGAACATATACATTACATATAAATATATATTAATTTATTAAAGATATAGGAGAGTTTGTATGATAAATGTAATATGGTTCGGAATTTTATTTATAGGTATAGCTTTTGGCGTACTTACAGGAGATGGAGAGCTCTTATCTAAAACCATAGTATCAACTACATCAGATACAGTTAAGCTTATTATAGAGCTATTAGGAATGATGTGTCTTTGGTGTGGGGTGATGAAAATTGCGGAGAGAAGTGGCCTTACAGACAAATTAGCCAGATTGTTAAAACCTATACTTAGAATAATCTTTAAAGAAGCAGGAAAAGATGATAAGGCTTTAGGAGCTATAGTTATGAATCTTACAGCTAATATGTTTGGATTATCTAATGCAGCAACTCCTTTTGGTATAAGAGCTATGGAGGAAATGGATAGAATAAATGGGCATAAAGATGTGGCAAGCAACGATATGGTACTATTTCTAGTTTTAAATGCAGCCTGTATTCAATTTGTGCCAACTACAGTTGTTTCTATTAGAGCTGCATTTAATTCTGGAAATCCAGGTTCAATAATTCTACCAGCACTATGTACTACAACCTTTGCATCTATACTTGGAATTATTTTATGTAAGTTTTTACAAAGATACTTTTAAAGGAGGAAAATGCCGTGGGAAATATATTTGATTATTTTTTAAAGGGAATAATTCCAATAATTATAGGTGCTGTAGTACTATATGGCATTATTGCTAAGGTAAAAGTATATGAATGTTTTGTAGAAGGATCTAAGGAAGGTATAAATGTATGTGTAAGGATTTTCCCTTATCTTTTAGCTATGCTTATAGCAGTAAATTGCTTTAGGGCTTCAGGGGCTATGGATTATGTTATAAACTTAATAAAGCCAGCTGTTAACGTGGTAGGTATACCTCCAGAAATCGTTCCGTTAATATTTATAAAACCACTATCAGGTAGTGGAGCAATTGGGGTTTTCACAGATATAGTAAAAAGCTATGGACCAGATTCTTTCTTAGGATTTCTATCATCTATAATAATGGGTGGTACAGAAACTATATTTTATACTATTACTGTGTATTTTGGAGCTGTTGGTATAAAGAAGGTAAGACACAGTTTATGGGTAGCTCTAATAGTTGATTTATGTGCTGTACTCTTAGCAGTTAATTTAGCAGTAATGTTAATGAGATAAAGAAATTTGTTAATACAGGGGAGGAGTTTAATTAAAAGTATAGAATTTGCCTATATATAACATATTTTGTAAAGTATGATATATAAGTAGATTCTAGATGGGAGAAAAAGTTATGGATGTTTTTATGGAGAATTTTTTTTATCTTCTTATCTTGTTTTTTATAATAGGAGCTGTAGTTGCAACAATAAAAAGAATTTTACACTAGAGAGGAATTAAATTATATAAGAGATTACTTAAGAAAGTAATAGTAAATGAAACTGCCTAATAAAGAGCATTAGCATACTTTATTAGGCAGTTTTTAATATATAGCTATCAATATTTTAGTCTAGCTTTGTTATATGACTATTGATAGGCTTCAGTTTCTTCACATAGAATATATAAAGAAGAAGTCCATCTACAGACCATTGAACAAAACATATAATCCAGAACACAGTTATTGATGTGCCTAGTAAATAAATGAATATAAATACTAGTGGAAGTCTTATAAACCAAGAGGTTACGAAGGCTATAACAAATGGAGTTTTAGTATCACCATAACCTTTGAAAATTCCACCTACAATCATCGATAGTGCCATGGCAGGCTGTTCTGCAGCAGCTATCATTAAACAAGCTGCTCCAAGAGAAATAACTTCTGTATTACTACTATCTATAAACATTTTAATAAGTTGTGCTGGGAATATTAAGAATAGTAATGTAAATATGCACATTACACCTATTCCTAAAATCATAGCAGTACGACCATACTCTCTAGCTTTTTTATAGTCGCCTTCACCAACTTTATTTCCAACTAGAGTTGTAGCAGCAACGGCAAATCCCCACCCAGGCATAAAAGAAATAGATTCTAAGGTTAAAGTGATTTGGTTAGCAGCAAAGGCGATGGTACCAAGATGCATAATCATCATACTTGTAAAAAGTCTAGCTAAACTATAGGCAGCTTCTTGCATTCCAGCAGGTACAGATAAAGAAGTAATATTTTTTATTCTAGCACCGCTGAATTTCTTTAAGTACTTAAATTCAATTTTTATTAGGGATTTTTTATAGGTATATATAGCTGAATAAATAAATCCTGATATATTAGCTATAGTTGTAGCAATAGCGGCACCCTTAACTCCAAGTTCTGGAAAACCAAGTAAACCAAATATTAATATAGTATCTAATGAAAGGTTAACTACAAGCATAACAATAGAAACAATCATTGGAGTTTTAGTATTTCCATAGGATCTATTAACAGCATTTAACATACTAGATAACATATTAAAGGGCAAGCCAATACATACAATGTTTATATAAGTTGTACCTAATCCTATTATGCTTGGCTCAGCACCAGCTAGAACTAACAATTTTTTACTAAATAAGAATATAAATAGTGTAGTAGCCATACTTACTAGGAATCCTAAAGAAAATCCTAAGGTTGCATATTCATTAGCCTTATCTAATTCTTTAGCACCGTATCTTCTTGCTACAATTGAAGTGATTCCAACAGATAAGCTTTGAGCAACTAGAATATTAGTAAAGGTATAAATAACTTCACTAGACATTCCTACAGTACTAACAGCAATATCCCCTCCATATTGACCTATAAGCATAGTATCAACAGTCCATATCATTGTATATAATAACATTTCTATTACAGCTGGTAAGGATAGTTTAAGTACATCCTTTACTGTAGATTTATTTAAATAAAGGTTCTTTTTTAATAATTCCATATAACTACCTCCTTTTAAAAAATACCCTTTTAATTGCCTAATAATAATGTAAGAAAATTATGGCACATATATAATGATAATTCATATTTCCAAAAAAAAATAGATGTAATACAAATAAAAATAAATAAAGTATAAAAATTCATAAAAGTGAATAAATTACTATATAAATATATACCTATATAAATAACTGTATATAAAACTATAAGGCTAGTTAAATAGTTAACTATTTGTTGTGCTCATGCGTGTTTCAGGGCTATTCTACCCTTTGAAGGTGTGATTAAACATATATCTAAAGGGAAGTTATGAATAATTATATTGCTACTATTTAATAATATATTAATAAACATAATATATTAATTATACCGTTGACATAAAATAATTATAGTATTATCATATTAATTAATATTGATATTTAATGCGAAGAAAAGAAGAGTACTAAATGAAATTTTCTAAAGAGAGCTAGAATAGGTGAAAACTAGCGAAAAAGAAGTTTAGGAACATGGTCTTGGAGCAGATTTTCTGAAGTGTAGTCACCAAGGAAAATAGGGAAGTCCCCCTTATAGGACAAAGTAATAAAGGCTAAGGCTAAGTTACTTATTGAGGTGTCTACTGTGAAGTAGATATGAATTAGAGTGGTAACACGTATATAACGTCTCTATGTAGAAATATTTCTGCATAGAGATTTTTTTTAGACTTAAAGCCAAAAGATATAATAAAAATACAATAATTTTAGGAGGAAGAAATATGACAAAGAAACCATTTTATATTACTACACCAATATACTATCCATCAGCTAATCTTCATATAGGAAATACTTATACAACTGTGGCAGCTGATGCTATAGCGAGATTTAAAAGATTTACAGGTCATGAAGTAATGTTTTTAACAGGAACAGATGAACATGGTCAAAAGCTTCAAAGAATAGCTGAAGACAAGGGCGTTAAACCAATAGAATACATAGATGAAATAGTATCTGGAATTAAAGATCTTTGGAAGCTTATGGACATTAGTTATGATAAATTTATTAGAACTACTGATGATTATCATAAAAGCTCTGTACAAAAAATATTCAATCAGCTATATGAACAAGGAGATATATATAAAGGCTCTTATGAAGGTTGGTATTGTACACCTTGTGAAGCTTTCTGGACAGAGACTCAAGCAGTAGATGGAAAATGCCCAGATTGTGGTAGACCAGTAGAAAAGGCAAAAGAAGAAGCATATTTCTTCAAAATGTCTAAATATGCAGATAGACTTTTAGAGTATATAGAATCTCATCCAGACTTTATACAACCAGAATCAAGAAAAAATGAAATGGTAAATAACTTCTTAAAACCAGGATTACAAGATTTATGTGTATCAAGAACATCTTTTGATTGGGGAATACCGGTTGAGTTTGATAATGGTCATGTAATTTATGTTTGGATAGATGCTCTTTCAAACTATATAACTGCATTAGGTTATAACCAAGAAAACACGGAGCTTTATAAGAAGTTCTGGCCAGCAGATGTACACTTAATAGGAAAAGATATATTAAGATTCCATACTATATATTGGCCAATTATGTTAATGGCATTAGGATTAGAGTTGCCAAAACAAATATTTGGTCATGGATGGCTTTTAGTTGATGGTGGTAAAATGTCTAAATCTAAAGGAAATGTAGTAGATCCAGTGATACTTGTAGATCACTTTGGAGTAGATGCTGTAAGATATTACCTACTACATGAAATACCTTTTGGTTCTGACGGACTTTTCAATAATGAAATATTCATAAAGAAAACTAATTCAGATTTAGCTAATGACCTTGGAAATTTAGTTTCAAGAACTGTAACTATGGTAGAGAAATACTTTGGAGGAGTAATTCCAGCTCCAGATGTTAAGGAGGCTATCGATGAAGCGTTAATTTCCGTTGCATTAGAAGTACCTAAGAAGGTTGAAGCTGAAATAGAGCATTTAAGAGTTTCTGATGCACTAGATCATATATGGACATTAATTAGAAGAACCAATAAGTACATCGATGAGACAACTCCTTGGATATTAGGTAAGGATGAAAACTTAAAAGGAAGACTTGCTACAGTTCTTTATAACTTATGTGAAAGTTTAAGAATAATATCTTCTTTAACTTCAGCATTTTTACCAACAACAAGTGCCAAAATAAATGAGCAATTAAATATTTCTAATTTTACATGGGAAAGTTTGACTTCTTTTGATGGTACTGTTGCAGGAACTAATGTTAATAAGGGCGCTGTAATATTCCCAAGAATAGATGTGGAAGCTAAAATAAAAGAACTTGAAGAAATCGCTGAAGCAGCTAAAAAAGCTGCACAAAAAAGAGAAATAACTCCAATAAAGGAAGAAATAACTATAGATGATTTTGAAAAAATTGACCTTAGAGTAGTTAAAGTTTTAGAATGTGAGCCAGTTAAGAAAGCTAAAAAACTTTTGAAATTTAAGGTAGATATGGGTGGAGAGATTCGTCAAGTTATATCAGGTATTGCAATGCACTGCAAGCCAGAAGAGTTAATTGGAAAGAACGTAGTCTTAGTTGCTAACCTTAAACCTGTAACTTTAAGAGGTGAAATATCTCAAGGTATGATTCTTTCTGCAGCTACAGATGATGATTCAAAATTATGTGTAGTAGATCCAGGTGACATTGAATCAGGTTCAATAGTACGATAATAAAAAAAGTTACATCCTTTGGATGTAGCTTTTTTTATTATATAATTAAAGGGAAATAAATCATTGGGGGAATTATATGGGAAAGGTAAGAATAACTGTTTTAGAAAGTAAGTGTAGGTGTGGATATCATAAAAAAGGAGACATATATGAAGTGGAAGATATTTGTCCTCCTATTTGTCATGAATTGTGGCAAAATATTTATCCAAGTGTATATACTTTACTTAATGGAGGAGATTTAGATTTTGGAGATGAACGTAGAAAGATGTTTCAGCTTTTATGTCCAGATGGAGGAAGGGTGAAAGTTAAGGGAGAAGTTATAGAATAAAAAAATAGAAGGCCTGAGTATTTAGAAAAATTCAGGCTTTCTATTTTTGAAATATATTGGTTTAACATTACATAGATGGCATAATAAAAGAGCTTCTTTAAAATTGTTATTAATAGCAGAAGGGTTGTGGGAATCAGAACCAATAGTTATATACTTTCCTCCTAATTCTTTATATCTACTATAGATTTTTTTTAGATTATCAAAGGTTACATTGCTTTTTATTCTACGAGTATTTATTTCCATAGCAGTATTAGTATCAATACAAGTTTTTATAACACTATCTATTAAATCATTATATTTATCATAGTAAATCTCACTATCACTTACAGGTGCGTATCTGGATATATAATCTATATGACCTAAAGTATCTATGTAAGGATGAGTTTTTATACAGTCACAAATTTCTTGAAAGTACTTAATTAGAACTTCTCTATAGGATAAGCCTTCATAAATATCCCAGTATCCAATATCAATATTGCTTATTGTATGCTGAGAACCTATAACCTGATCAAAGCCATAGGAATTTATAAGCTTTTCATTATCTTCTTTATAATCTAGAGACATTCCAACTTCTATACCTAATAATAGATTATTACTTCTGTATTCTCCGTATTTTTTAAAATAATCATCTACATTAAAACGAAATCCAGCTTCCTTAGGATAATTTAAATCCATATGGTCTGTAATAACTAAACCTATGTTGTGTTTACCTGCTGTATTAATAGCATCAGTTAGCGTCATGTTAGAATCAGTAGAAAAACAAGTATGTATGTGGCTATCAAAAATCATAAGATTACCCCCTTAAATATTACTATATAATTATAACACAGTATGAAATTTACTCCTTTGGTATCATGAATAAGTTTACATATGTTGGATAAAATCTAAATACCTTACTAGCTTTTATATTTATCCGATGACTACCAGTTCTAATACTCTCATCTTTTTTGAAGAGAGAATAAAGAGCTGCTACGTCCCTGGATAACGATTTCCCCTAAAGGACAATGAATTCTAAGTATCAAATAAATTGATACTTAGAATTCTGTTAGTAACCTTCAAAGGGAGTAAAAAACTCCCTCTGAAGTAAAGAACTCTGTTTATTAGTGAATTTTAGCTATGGACAAAGATTAATTTACCATATATGATAAATTAAATGATAAAGATGGAATTGATAAAAATTTAACTTATGAAAGCGGGGATAATATGATATTTGATTCACATGCTCATTATGATGATGAACAATTTGATGATGACAGAGATGTTATTTTAAAAGAGATAAAAGATAAAGAGGTTATAGGCGTAATAAATTGTGGTTCTAGCTTGAAGGGTCTTGAAATGTCTGTAAAGTTAGCTGAAGATTATGATTTCATTTATGCCGCTGCAGGAATCCACCCAGAGAATGCTGATGAATTTAGGAATGAAGTTAAAGAGAGAATACGTAGCTTGGCTAAGGACAAGAAGATAGTTGCAATAGGAGAAATAGGATTAGACTACTATTGGGAAGAAAACCCTTCAAGAGAAGTACAAAAGAAAGTTTTTAGAGAGCAAATGGCTGTAGCTAAAGAATTTAATTTGCCTGTTATAATTCATGATAGAGATGCCCATGGAGATACCCTAGAAATATTAAAGGAATTTCCTGATGTAATAGGTGTAGTTCACTGCTTTTCAGGAAGTGTAGAATTCTCTAAAGAATGTTTAAAATTAGGATATTATATAGGGGTTACTGGAGTAGTTACTTTTAAAAATTCTAAGGTTATAAAAGAAGTGGTAAAGGAATTACCCCTAGATAGGTTATTGGTAGAAACTGATTGTCCATATATGGCACCAACACCAAATAGAGGAAAGAGAAATCAATCAAATTATATAAAGTTTATCATAGAAGAAATAGCTAACATTAAAGGTACAAGCAGAAAACAAATTGAAGAAATTACAATATTTAACACAAAAAGCTTGTTTAATTTAAATTAGTGAGGTATAATTTGAAATATAAATTTGAAAGTGTAGTTTTAGATATATTAAATTATAGATATAAATTTCATTAGTTTTTAAGTCAAATGTATATAAAGAATAAATGAACTTATTTTTGCATATGTATAGTATAAACCTGTACTTATCACCCCGGAAAGACTGAAACTAAAACACAGAAAAGCTATTATTTTAATTATTATTTTATTATGCATAGTATGCATTAAGTTCAGTCAATTCAATGATTAGAGTGCTAAATTTGACATAACTATGGTATCTAATATATAATAGCAAAGTACTCTTGTCTGAGGGAGGTAATCTTTATGATGATTAAATTCAAAGATAAATTGAAAAGCAATTTTTCAATTTGGCCAAAGACGGTGTTCGTTGTTGTATTAATTCTATTAAGTGCCGCAGTTACTATTTGGGGGTTAAGGAATACCGTTGAAGTAGTAGTTGATGGTCAAAAAGTAGAAATAACTACATTATCAAAAAATTTAAATACTATACTAGAGAACAACGGCATAACAGTTGCTCAGAAGGATAAAATTTCTGTGGAACTAGACAGCGAAGTTAATGATGGTGACATAATTTATATTAATAAGGCAGTAGATGTAGAAGTAGTGGTAGACGGAAAAAACTTATCAATAGCATCAGCAGAGAAAACAGTAGAAGATATGTTAGAAGCTGAGAATATTAAAATAAGTCAAGAGGACAAGATAGTTCCGTCTATGGATGAAAATCTACAAGCAGGTATGACTGTTGAGGTTACAAGAGTAAAGAAGGAGCTTTTAAAAGAAGTTCAACCAATAGCTTTTGAAACTGAAACAAGAAAAAACTCTGAACTTAACCAAGGAGTAGAAAAAGAAGTTCAAAAAGGCTCTATGGGTGAGAGAACTATCACAACAGAGGTTGTGTATGAAAATGGTAAAGAGGTTAATAGAAGAGTTGTAAAAGAGGTTGTTAGTAAAAATCCTATAAATAAGATAATAGATATAGGAACCTTAGCTGTTGTAAGACCATCACGTGGTGGCAATGCAAAAGACTTTGCATATTCAAGTATGATATCTTGTGTATCAACTGCATATACTTCCGATAGGGGAGATTCAGGTACTATAACAGCAACAGGTACAACTGTTAGACGTAATCCAAATGGATACAGCACTGTAGCTGTAGATCCAAGAGTAATTCCATTAGGAACAAAACTTTATATCGAAGGATATGGACTTGCCATTGCAGAAGATACAGGGGGAGCCATAGTAGGTAATAAGGTTGATGTGTATGTTAATAGCTATGATGAAGCTGTTAACTGGGGAAGAAGACAGGTTAACGTTTATATTTTAAAATAGGAGCATAGGCTCCTATTTTTTTATTTCAGATGCCTAAAATTAAATATGCTATGATATAATTACATTGAGAAATTTTAAAATACAAAGAAATATATAAACAGAGTTCTTAGCTTCTTCGAAGCTTTAGAAATCGTTATCCAGGGACGTAGCTGCTCTTTACTCCCACTTTGAAGAAGATGGGGGGGTTAGAGCAGGTAGTCATAGGATAATTTTTATATAAAGGTTACATAATATTTTATATAGCATAATGCAGGACGGAGGCTTTTATGATTAAGGAAGTAATAGTGGTAGAGGGACGAGATGATGTGACAGCTGTAAAAAGAGCTGTTGATGCTGAAGTAATATCAGTTAGTGGATTTGGTATAAATAGTAAAGTTATTGAAAGAATAAAAGAGGCTAATAAGAGACAAGGGGTAATAGTTTTAACAGACCCTGATTTTGCTGGAGAAAAAATAAGAAGAATTATAGCTAAAAGAGTCCCTAATATTAAGCATGCTTATATAACTCAAAGTGAAGGAAGAAAAGGTGATAATATAGGAGTTGAAAATGCTTCACCAGAAACTATTATCAAGGCTTTAAATGGAGCAAAGTGTGAATTAAAAGAGCCTAGACATGAGTTTACTATACAAGATATGCACTATTTTAGATTAACAGCAGATAAAGATGCTAAAAAAAGAAGAGATGCTATTGGAAGAGAATTAGGAATAGGGTATAGTAATACAAATCAGCTATTAACTAGATTAAATAATTATGGTATATCTAAGGATGAGTTTGTAGAAGCTATGAAGAAGGTAGATAAGGAGATTTAGTATGGATAAATTAAATACAAAAGAACTAGTTGAAAAATATAATTTTAAGTTTACTAAAAGTTTAGGACAAAATTTTTTAACTGATTACACAGTGCTTGAGGATATTGTAGAAGGTGCAAATATAACTGAGAATGACTACGTAATAGAGATAGGTCCAGGTGTTGGAACTTTAACTAGGGAGTTACTTAAAAGGGCTAAAAGAGTTACTAGTATAGAGTTAGATTCTAGATTAATACCTATTTTGGAATCAGAGTTATCTAGTTATGAGAATTTTAGTTTAATAAATAAAGATGCTTTAAAGGTAAATTATAGAGAACTAATAGGTGAAGAAAAAAGTGTAAAGGTAGTAGCTAATTTACCATATTATGTAACTACGCCTATAATAGCAAATCTTTTAAATGATAAATTAGATATAAAATCTATAACTATTATGATTCAAAAGGAAGTTGCAGAACGAATTAATGGAGAACCAAGTACTAAAGAATATGGAGCATTTACTCTACTTGCAAAGTATTATTGTGATACAAAAATTATAAGGAATGTACCTCCAAGTTGTTTTATACCATCTCCTAAAGTAGATTCTATAGTTATTAGATTAGATAAATTAGATAAACCTAGAGTTGAAGTGAAGGATGAAAAACTTTTCTTTAATATAATAAGGCAGTCTTTTAATATGAGAAGAAAAACTCTATGGAATAGTATGAAGGCTATAGGATTATCTAAGGAACTGCAAGAAAAGGCTTTTGAAGATGCGGGTATTAATCCAACTAGAAGAGGTGAAACTCTAACAATAGAAGAGTTTGCTACTTTAGCAAATAAGATATACGAGATTCGCCTTAAATAGACGAATCTTTTTTCTTATAAAAATAAATAAAGAATATCCTTCATTTTTTATACATAATAGTCATATATTATAATGTATAAATAAAAATGGAGGTAGAGAGTATGCCGTCTAGAAAAAGCTATAATAGATTTTTTATAATATTACAAGAAGATCAAAAAGGATATGGACTAGATTCCAATAAAACACCTTCAGGCTACGCTAAGTTAGAGGTAAGAAATGATAAAGCAAAAGCCTCATTTTATGCTCAAAATCTTAAAAAGCAAAAGGGCCCATACTTTATGATTTTAATAGTTCAAGGAAACAATGGTAATGAACTAATAAATCTTGGTCGAATCAATATAGATGATGGCGGAAAAGCTGATGTTAGCAATGAGTTTGATGCCAATAATTTAGTAAATACAAACATAGGTATGAACAAGGTGCAAGGAGCAGCTATTGGTAAGATAAGTGCAGATAAAGTTATGCCTGTAATGGTAGGGTTTATTGGAGGGGAAGAGCTTAAAAACTGGCAGAACTATCCTCTAGCTAAGAGTGATAGTAATACTGTAAAAGAAAATAATAGTACAACTACACCAGTAAAAGAAACTCCAAAATCAGATAATGGAAATATGAATAAAGTAGTGCCTCAAATTCAAAATACAAATTTAGGGCAGCAAGAAAGTAATGCTGGAATTATACAAAACAACACCAATAATATACAGCAACAAACAGGAATACCACAAAATACAGGAACTGATAATACTCAACAACAAACAGGAATGCCACAAAATATAGGAACTGATAATACAAACATTACTAATACTCCATATGGTGGAATTATTCCTAATATACCTGGAAGTACTTCTACTCCTATTCCTAATATCAATATACCTGGAATCACCCCTACTCCAATGTCTAATACAAGGAGCGATGAAAATTATATAAGTGATGAAGTAGATATTATTGATGTTGAAGAAATTGAACCTTTAGTAAAGAATGATCTAATAAATGAACAATTAGAAAGTAATGATGAAGACTATATTGATGATGAGAATAGAATATTTGAAGAATATGAAAAAGAAATAGAAAGGTTAAAAGATTATAGAAAAAAACACTCTAAAAAGAAGAATAAATATGATGATTGTAAGGTGAAAAAATCATATGATTATGACGATATAGATAAAAAATGTGAAGATTGCAAACCTGAGAAACATAAAAAAAGTGAATGGAATGATAAGGATTATCCAATGGGAACTATGGGTAAATTTTTTAAAGAAGTTATCTATGGCTTAGAAAAGATTGGTAGTAATGAGAATATTAAAAATTGTTTTTGGTACAAAGCTCATGTAAAAAAATTAGAGGATATGTATTGTGTTTATGATTACAATAAATATTCTGTGGTGTTCTACCCTATGATTTGCTATTATCCTTATATATCACGACATGGAAATTTCATGGTTGGATATAAATGTGATGATGAAGGTAATTTAAAATATATTATATATGCAATACCAGGCACAAGAGATTTGGCAGACCAACCATATGAAGGAAAGACTGGTTTCGTAACTTTCATGCCAGATGAAGATAATGATAAAACAGGTCATTGGTTAATGTATTATGATATAAAAGGCAATACTGTGGTTGTACCAGTTAAGAGGTAAGATAATATGTGAATTTAAAACTCCGAATTTTATTCGGAGTTTATTCTATTTTTTGAAAAAGGGACATAGTATATTAATAAAGGGAGGGTAACATATGAAATTAGTAGATGATAATATGAGAAAATTAGGATTAGCAATAATACTAGCAGGGCTTATGATAGTTATATTAGGAGTTGGAAAATATTTTGAAGAAAGTCTAAGAACAGCTACATTAACTCAGAATAGTATGGTTGAATTTAAGCAATATGATATTCTAGATGGTAAAATAAAATATAAGTTGCCTAGTAGCTGGTTAACTACAATAAAAGAGAATAAAGATGATAAAATTGTATACTTAAATGAATTTGTTTCAGATGATGCTAATACTTATGGTTCTATAGAGCTTATAAGTAACAGCGAAGGTGTTAAAGCAACAATAGATAAGTGCATAGCAGATGTAGAGGGTATGGGAATAAAAGACTATAAAAAAGAAAAAGTGAAGATAGATAATATAGAATTAGATTATATTAAGTATGATTTAAAAAGTAGTAAAGAAAATGTAAAAAGAACCTATGAATATTATGTTCCATACGATGATTATGTGGCTAGAATAACATTTATAATTAGTGATAAAAAAGCTAGAGAGAATACACAAGTGGTATTTGAAAATATAGTTAAAACTTTTTCCTTTGAAAAGTAAAAGAGTTATTTGATTTAATGTATAACAACTATTATAATAAAACATATGATAAAGAATGAAAAATTCTAAGAATTTTTCAAGTGGAGGGCAAAGGTGAGAAGAGTAAAAAGTAATTTCATAGTTATATTATTAATAATATCATCATTACTAATTTCCGCTTGTGGTATAAGGGGAAATAGTGATTTTAACTATATGCAAGAAAGGAACATTATGAAGGTTACAATTCAGAGTACTAGAGATAAAAGTTATAAGTTTACTGTTACTGACAAAGATGTAATAAATGATATATATAGTATACTTTCTAGTGCAAGTGTTGTTGAAGAAAAGTCAACTTTAGACCCAGACTATACTCTGGAGATATATGAGAGCCCAACAGAATTTAAGACCTTTAATTATGTAGCTGGACTTGACAAAAAGGATGGGGCAAATCTGTATAATGATAATAATAAGTATATTGTTTCTAAGAGGCTTGATAATGATATCATAAAAAACTTTGCAAATATAAGAAAACCTATCGACTTTGAGTATGTATATTATACTTCTATTTTAAGTTGTATAGATAAGTACGTATCCGCTAATAAAGATGCAGGTAATGTTGGAGTTAATGTATCTAGTGATAATATGGCTGCACGTTTTCAAATATCCACAGAGATTGAGGAATTTAAGAAGAAAGTAAATAAACTTAAATCAGTAACATTCATGGATACCTCTGTTACCAGAGATGATTTTAATGTAGTTATGAATATAAAAACAGAAGGATATACATCTAAGAAATATAAAGGTATTGTTACATTTGAAAAGACTAAAAATGCTTCCTCTACTAGCTATTATATAAGTAACGTTTATGATCGTGGAGAATGGAAGTTTAGCATAAGTGATGAAAAACCGGAAGATTTCTAAAAGTAAAATAAATATAGTAATTAAAAGGATATAGCATGATGATTGAATGATCGTCATGCTATATCCTTTTTAAATTATTTTATATAGAATTATTAGTATAAGGAGCTAATCTTTTTGTAAGACTATTTAAATTTATAACTGAGCATACAGCTATGCAAATTATACAATCTATAAGAATATAAGTACCATTATATACTAGTGAATATACTGCTGGAGTTAAGTTATATTTAGCAGCATAACTTCCCCAAAAAATTATTCCAGCTATGTAATGGAATGTAAATCGTGCAAAGAAAGCAACTATTATAGCTAAATATTTATTTTTCTTAAAAAATCCTGAAAGTCCAATTGCCATAAAAGGCAGAGTATAGTCAAAAAGAACTTGAATGGGGTGAAGAATATATGTAGGTCCTATAACGAAGTTTAATATACCATACACAAAGCCAGTGAACATTCCTATAGTAGGTCCATAAATTAAAGATATTATAATTATAGGTAGCATACTAGCAAGAGTTGCACTTCCACCTAAAGGAAATTCAAAAAATTTGAAAAATTGAAGAATTACCGACATGGCAACTGCTAAAGCTATATGAGTTGTTAACCTAGAAGTAAACTTGATGTGTTTAACTTTTATAAACACACATAATAGAATTAGGACACCAAGTAAGGTGGCAAGAGTTGTCCAACTAGCTAGAATATTTTTCATATTTTCTAAGATATTCATAAAGAGTCCTCCTTAAATTAAGTAGTGCTAAGGACTAATGTTAAAGCAGAAGTTATACTCTGAAAAAAAGCCATGTTCGTAAGAACACGGCTAAATAACTAAGCATTAACTTAAGCTTATTAATCGCTTCCCTACGCTAGCATTATCTAGGTCAGGTAAAGGGTAATGAAAAATCATTTCTCAGCCGGAGCACCCCTAGCACAATATATTATTTTATATTTTCATAATAGCATACATAGTTTTATAGTTCAATAGAGCCCTATATAAACCGAATAAAAATAGAGACCACGAATTTAAATCGTGTCTCTAAAATGATGAATAATACATATTTCTTTAAAATATATATCTATAATTTTGTAACATTTGCTGCTTGAGGGCCTCTATCCCCACTAACTATTTCAAATTGAACTTTTTGTCCTTCATCAAGGACCTTATAGCCATCTCCCGTTACAGCAGAGAAATGTACAAATACATCTTCATGACCTTCCATAGATATAAATCCAAACCCTTTTTCACTATTAAACCATTTTACTGTTCCTACTTCCATATAATCTCCGTTAAGCAACTTAAATAGTTGCACCCTTTTCAACATACTCAGTTTTGCGGTGCTACTCCTGTTGGTCGTGTACTCGAGGGCATCAAATCTTAATATTATTAAGATAAGCACGGAATCTCCTTTCAAAATATTTGACCATATCTAACTTCTTAGATATTAACTATAGTGTTCTCAATTTGAAACTTTTTATACTATTTTATTATACGTTTAGCAACATAATATCTATTACTATAATAAGCAGAATTTAAATTAGAAACTCTTACGCAATCACCAGGTTGAGGAGCTTGGATAAATAAATCATTACCTTTATAGATTCCTACGTGAGATATATCATTAGGATCATCATCGTTAGTAGTAAAGAAAATTAAATCTCCAGGTTTTAAATCCTTACGATCAACGACGATACCTTGATGTACTTGATAGTATGTAGATCTTTCTAGGCATATTCCTAGTTGCTTGTACACATATTGAACAAGACCAGAACAATCAAAGCCTACAGGGGTAAATCCACCCCAAAGGTATGGAACTCCAAGATATTCTTCAGCTTTAGCAACTATATCTTCTCCAGTATAACTACTTTGTATAAGAGGAGTTTCCTTTACTATGGGATTTGATGATTGATTTTCATCAGCTATGGTTACATAGTCACCGCTAATATATCCATTAGTATTACCTACCTTAACATTATACCAACCATTAGTATAAGAAATTATAGGTAGCTTACTACCATATCTTACTGTAGTAACTATACTATAACTAGTACTAGCACCAGAACGAACATTTAAAGCATCAGCATTAACAATTGCAACTTTACCTTCCACAGTGTGAGAAGGTGGAGTCGTCTCAGGTGGGGTAACGGTACCAGGAGTAGTTTCAGTATTATTATTGTTTGATATAAATTCTGAACTTACAAAGGCCGTACCACTTTTAAATTTAATTTTGTGCCAACCGTTACTAGTAGATAATATTTCAACTTTAGAATTTTTATATAGAGTACCAACTATCTTAGAGCTAGTATTTGCACCAGAACGAACATTTAAAGCATCTGCTTTAACAATGCCTGTAGATATAACGGTATTGTTGTTAGAGGAATTATTGTTTCCGCTACTTGAGTTATTATTACCAGAATTATTTGAAGAAATGGTAATATATTCAGCGCTGACAAAGCCAATAGCATTATTATACTTAATTTTGTGCCAACCATTACTAGTAGATATTATTTGTACTGTAGCATTTTTACGAAGGGAACCAATAATTTTATTACTAGTGCTTGCTCCAGAACGAACATTTAGAGCATCTGCATTAACGATACCATTAGATTTAACGGTACTATCAGAAGAGTTACTATTGTTATTATTAGTATTACCATTACCTGAGTTTGAATTACTTGAAGAAGTATTAATGTACTCAGCACTAACGAAACCAGTAGTATTATTATATTTAATTTTATGCCAACCATTGCTAGTAGATATTATTTGCACTTTGGCATTTTTAGAAAGAGATCCAATAATTCTACTGCTAGTATTACCTGCAGAACGAACATTTAAGGCAGTAGCAGTAACAATTCCAGTTTTAGATGCTTGTACTGTATTAGAATTACTATCTAGCTTTACATATTCTCCAGAAATCCAACCAGTAGTGTTATTATATTTAATTTTATACCATCCATTTGCTATCTCTAGAATTGATACTTTAGTATTATAATTTATTTTACCAATAATGTTACTACTAGTATTATGATTTGATCTTATATTTAATACATCTGCAGTTATAGTTCCTGTAACTGTAGAGTTGTATGAAGAATTCGAAGTTTGAGCTGGATCAGCTATAGCTATAACTTGCATAGAAGTAGCAATGGCTGTACCCGTTGCAAGTGTACATAAAACTTTCAATGCTTTATCATTCATTAATTAACAGTCCTTTCTCAATAATATTTCCCCATAGAATATATTTCATATTATTACTTAAATTATAAGGTAAAAAATGATATATAACAACAAATAACATCAAATACATTTATATTTTTTTAATTGAATAGAACTCTAATCTAGTTTTAAGATTAGAGTTCAAAAATTTTAACTAAATTTACACCTTCTAAAGGTGGGTTTATAGTTAATGTATGAGATTTTATATTCACAGCATTTTTCATAAAAGATATGAAATTTTCTATTCCATGAACAGGAAAATCTATATGTGGAACTTTATAATGCATTGGAATTACTAATTTACTTTGGATTTTATTGCAAAGAGTGGCAGCAATTTCAGGAGCAATGGTAAAATTACTCCCTACTGGGATGAAGAGTATATCTACAGTACCTAATAAATCTAATTCTTCAGCTGTTAGCATATGTCCAAGATCGCCTAAATGACATAGTTTTAAGTTATCCGTTTCTATTAAATAAATTATATTATCACCGCGTTTAGCTCCCTTTATATTGTCATGATAAGATGGAAAGCCTTGAATTTTAATAGAAGAGCTTTCATATGAGCAAGGTGTGTTTATAATAATTGCACCAGGGTTTATTAAATCCGTATAGTTATGATCAAAATGGTCATGACTGATGGTAACTATATCTACAGAACCTTTATAGGGCGTTCCACCTAAACATTTATTAAAAGGATCCATAAGTATCTTTTCTCCATGAGAATTTTCAAGTAGAAAGCAAGAATGTCCAAACCAAGTAATTACCATAGTTAGTACCTCCTAATTAAGTAAAGTTAACTATTTAGTCTATTTTAATTATTAACAGCTTTGCTTAATTTATGCTTTAGTATGTAAAAAGAACATTTTAATTTAATAAGAAGACTACAATAATAAGATGACTACAATAATAAGAGTAGATGCAATTGTAATAGATTAAATAATATTTTAGTATGTTATTAGAAATAAAGCCCTTTACATTAAAATTTTTATATAATATAATAGATGTAAAATTAATTTACAACATAGTACATATAAAAGCTGAGAATAGGACAGTACTCTAAAAGGTAGCTTAAAGAGAGTGGGGGTAGGTGAAAACCCATAGTGAATAATTAGAGGAAGATCACCTAGGAGCTGAGAACTGAAATTTAGTAAGTTTTTCCGTATTTCTGCGTTAAGGAATAGGATATGTTAGTATCCGAAATTATTAACACTGTAGGTGGTATAGCGAAGTAACTTCGTCCTTAGTAGGGCGGAGTTTTAATTTTTATCCATGATATATGAGATTAATTAATTAATGCTATGGATAAAATTAAGGCTAGATACTATTAAATTAATTTTACCTTATAATTACTTAACAATATTTAAATGATTCCATGAGATTAACCAGAAATGGTACAGATAAACTATGTAAGGAGGAAAAATATATGTATAAGAAAATTGATAACTCAAAGTCTTTTATGGACATTGAGAAAGATATGTTAAAGCTTTGGGAAGAAAAAGACGTAATACAAAAGAACTTCGACTTAAATGATGAAGGTGAATATTTTACGTTCTATGATGGTCCACCAACAGCTAATGGTAAACCACACATAGGTCACGTTATAACTAGAGTTATGAAAGATATAATCCCAAGATATAAAGTTATGAAAGGTTATAAGGTTTTAAGAAAAGCTGGATGGGATACTCATGGTCTTCCAGTAGAACTTGAAATTGAAAAGAAACTTGGAATTTCAGGAAAACCTGAGATTGAAAAGTATGGAGTAGAAGAATTTGTTACTCAATGTAAAGATAGTGTATTCTCTTACGTTGAAATGTGGAGAGAAATGTCTGAAAGGCTTGGTTACTGGGTTGACATGGAAAATCCATATGTAACTTATCACAATGATTATATAGAATCAGTATGGTGGGCTTTAAAGCAAATGTGGAATAAGGATTTATTATATAAAGGACACAAAGTAATGCCTTATTGCCCAAGATGTGGAACTACCTTATCATCTCACGAAGTAGCACAGGGATATAAAGATGTAAAGGATAGCTCAGCTTATGTAAAATTTAAACTAAAAGATGAGGACAAATATGTATTAGTATGGACAACAACTCCTTGGACATTACCAAGTAACGTTGCTCTTGCTGTTAATAAATCTTATGATTATGTAGAAGTTTTACATGAAGGTGAATATCTAATTCTTTCAAGAACTCTTTTAAACAAACTTCGAGGCGAATATGAAGTAGTATCTGAATTTAAAGGAGAAACATTGCTTGGAAAAGAATATGAGCAAATGTTTAAGTTCGAAGTGCCTGAAGAAAAAGCATTTTATATAGTTCATGGAGACTTTGTAACATTAACAGATGGTACTGGAATAGTTCATATAGCACCTGCTTATGGAGATGACGATAATCAATTAGGAAAGAAATATGGTCTTCCTATGATTAATCTAGTAGATGGGGAAGGTAACTTTGTTCCAGCAGTAACTCCTTGGGCTGGAATATTTGTAAAAAAAGCAGATGAGAAGATTTTAGCTTATTTAAAAGAAAATAATATTCTTTATAAAAGTGAGAAGTTTACACACTCATATCCACATTGCTGGAGATGCGATACGCCACTTCTTTATTATCCAAGAGAAAGTTGGTTTGTAAGAATGTCTTCAGTAAGGGATCAACTTATTCAAAATAATAATAAAATAAATTGGATGCCTGACAATGTAAAAACAGGTAGAATGGGTAAATTCCTTGAGAATGTAATTGACTGGGGAATTTCTAGAAATAGATATTGGGGTACTCCACTTCCAATTTGGGAATGTGAATGTGGACACAGGGAGTTAATAGGAAGTGTTGAAGAACTTAAGGAAAAAGGTGTAAGTGTACCAGATGGTATAGAGCTCCATAAGCCATATATTGATAGGGTTAAGGTTACTTGTCCACACTGTCAAAAAGAAATGACAAGGGTTGAAGAAGTTATAGACTGTTGGTTTGACTCAGGTTCAATGCCATTTGCTCAATATCACTATCCTTTTGAAAATAAAGAACTATTTGAAGCAAACTTCCCAGCACAGTTTATTTCTGAAGCTGTAGACCAAACAAGAGGATGGTTCTATACACTTCTTGCTATTTCTACAACTGTGTTTGAGAATAATCCTTTTGAAAATTGTATAGTACTAGGACACGTTTTAGACAAAGATGGACTTAAGATGTCTAAACATAAAGGAAATGTACTTAGTCCATTTACAGTACTTGAAAATGAAGGCGCAGATGCTTTAAGATGGTATTTCTATACTGGTAGTGCACCATGGCTTCCATCAAGATTCTATGAAGAGGCTGTTATAGAAGCTCAAAGAAAATTTATAGGAACTCTATGGAATGTGTATTCATTCTATGTTCTATATGCAGAATTAGACAATTTTAATCCAATAGATTATAAAGATTTTAAATCAGAAAATGTAATGGATAAATGGATGATGTCTAAACTGAATACATTAGTTAAAAATATAGATGAGCATTTAGAAAACTACAGAATAACTCAAGGAGCTAAAGAACTAGAAGATTTTGTAGATGAATTATCTAACTGGTATGTTAGAAGAAACAGAGCAAGATTCTGGGGTGAAGAGCTTACAGAGGATAAGATAGGTGCTTACATGACTTTATATAGAGTACTTGTATCATTCTCTAAAATAGCTGCACCGTTTATACCATTTATAACTGAAGAGTTATATCAAAATCTTGTTGTTGCTTTTGATAAGGATGCAGAAGAGAGTGTTCACCTATGTAAATGGCCAGAATACGTTAAAGCTGATGTAGATGCGGTATTAGAAGATGAAATGGATAAGGCGTATAAGATAGTTAAGCTTGGAAGAAGTGCAAGAAATGGGGCTAATATTAAGAATAGACAGCCACTTGGAAAAATGCTTGTATCTGTAGACTCACTTCCAGAATATTATGGAGACATAGTTAAGGATGAGCTTAATATTAAACAAGTAGAACTAGGATCAGACCTTTCTAAATATGTTAACTTTGAAATAAAACCTAATCTTCCAGTACTAGGAAAGGCTTACGGAAAAATGATTCCAGGAATCAGAAAAGGTATAGCCTCAATGAATCAAATGGATCTTGCACAAAGAGTAAATAATGGTAATGTGGTTACAATAAATGTAGATGGAACTGAAATAGAGTTAAATAAAGAAAATCTACTTGTAACAATGCAGGGCTTAGAAGGATTTGCTTTTGCTGGAGAAGGTGAAATAGGTGTAGTATTAGATACAAATATTTCAGAAGAACTTAGAGAAGAAGGTCACATAAGAGAAGTTCTAAGCAAAATACAAAACATGAGAAAAGAAACAGGATTTGAAGTTTCAGACAAGATAAACTTATACTTTGCTGGAAATGAAGTCTTAGAGAATGTAATAAGAAAGTTTGAAAATCAAATAAAGAAAGATACATTAGCATTAACCGTAGCCTATAATAGTGATAAGGCTATAAATGAAGTTAAAATTAATGGTGAAAAGTTATTGTTACATGTAGAAAGAGTTTAGTAATAATATGTTAAATTAAAATATTAAGTAGTTTAGATGGAGTTAATATGATAATAGATTGCTCCATCTAAACTTTATAATTATACTTTACTTTATAGTATAAATAAGGTATATATGTATTAAAAAATATGCAGAATAATAAGAGAGGTGATATATAGTGGCAGCGTCAATTAAAGATGTAGCAAAAGAAGCAAATGTTTCTATTGCAACAGTTTCAAGAGTACTAAATGATATAGATGTAGTTAATCAAGAGACAAAGCAAAGAGTTCTAGATGCAATAGACAAGTTAGATTATAGACCAAATATTTTAGCAAGAAGCTTAAAGACTCAAAGGTCAAGCACAATTGGTATAATAATACCAGATATATCAAATTCCCTTTACCCTGAGATTGTAAGAGGGGCAGAGGACTTAGCAAGTATTTATAATTATAATATAATGTTATGTAATACTGATCTAGACAAGAGTAGAGAAAAAGAAAGTTTTAATATATTAAGAGAGAAGATGGTAGACGGTATAATATATATGGGAGACCGTCTAGATAAAGAGATAAAGGCAGCTATAAAATCTGTTGGCACTCCTGTAGTATCAATAGGTGCTATGGATGATGAAGGGGATGTTCCTAGTGTAGGTATAGATAGTTATACTGCTGCCTATGATGCTGTAAATTATTTATTCTCAAAAAATAATAAAAACATAGCATATATAGGATACATTAAAGAAAATGCTACTGAATATAAAAAGATGTATCATGGCTATAAAGACGCCATGGATGAAGAGAATTGTTTCAATGAAAAACTAGTTTATCTTGGAAGTTTAAAATATGAGGACGGCTTTGAAGGAATCACTCATATTATAAAAGATAATAAGGTTGATGCAGTTTTATGTGGAAGTGATCAATCAGCTCTTGGAGTTATAAATGCTTTAAGAGAAAAAGGAATTAGGGTACCAGAAGATATAAATGTTATAGGCTTTGATAATATAGCATTATCAGGAGTATTTTATCCTAAGCTTACTACAGTTTCTCGTCCCCTATACGATATGGGCTCTGTGGGAATGAGACTTCTTATAAAGCTTGTAAATAAAATTCCAGTTGAAGAGACTTATTATAGATTACCATATAACATAGTTGAAAGAGATTCTTGTAAGAAATAAATAGAATTAAATATAAAATAATTTAAACAATAAAAAAGTGGATTTTAAAATCCACTTTTTTATTGTTTATCTATCTAAGGATACTTTCCCCATAAGTTTATTAGCCTTATTATCAGATACATTTTTTATAGATGAACTTTTACCTTCTTTAATAAAGGTTCCCTTAGTGGTCATAGGATCTGAAAAGACTCCAGCACCATTTATACATCCACCATTACACATCATTCCTTCAATAAAATTACCTTGTAGTTTATTTATTTTTGCCATGTTTAAAGCTTTTTTTATTTCTGTAGAACCTGAAACTTTTACTGGTTTAAATTCTATATTAATATTTTCTGTGCTAACATAATTTTCTATAGCAGCAGTAAGTCCACCAGCCATACCAAAGCCCCTACCTAAAGTTGAGCCATCTTCAAGGGTCTCTTCACTGCAGTTTTCAGGATTGGTATTGAAAGCATCTAATATAGCACAAAGCTCTTCAAAGGTTAGCACGTAGTCAATAACTCCAGCTACATCCGGTCTTTTAGCTTCAGCTTTCTTAGCTGTACATGGACCGATAAATACTATTTTAGCATCAGGAGTTTCATTTTTTATAGCACGTCCCATTGCAATCATTGGAGATACCGTATTGGAGATGTGAGAAACCTCAGTAGGAAACTTTTTCTCAATGTAGCTAAAGAAGCCTGGACAACAAGAATTAGTCATATAATTTTGTCCATTTTCCATTCTCTCTACAAATTCATTAGCTTCGTGCATTGTTACCATATCTGCACCACAAGATGCTTCAAACACATCAGAAAATCCAATAGCTTTCAATGAAGATTTAATTTGACCTATTGAAACATTATTGCCCATTTGACCTGAAATTGATGGGGCAACGATTGCAATCATGTTGTGCTTTTTCTGATATAATTTTTTAGATACAGGAGCTACAAGACTTTTATCAGATATAGCACCAAAAGGACAAGCTGTCATACAAGCTCCACATTGAATACAGTCATCTTCATTAATAATAGCACGTCTAGTGATTTCATCTACCTTGAGAGCTCCAGTTGGACATGAAGTTTTACAAGGACGACGAACTTCGGATATAGCATTGTAAGGGCAAATTTTCTTACAAAGTCCACATTCTTTACATAACTCTTGATTTATATATGATTTACCACCTACAGTCATCATGGCATTAGCAGGACATACTTCCTTACATTTATGAGTAATACAACCTCTACAAGCCTCTGTAACTGTATATTTGTCTATGGGGCATCTATCACAAGCAGCCTCTATGACGTACATAATTTGTTCGTTATTTTTAATATCAATAAGATCACTATATTCATCCCCTATAGGCATATATCCAGCAGCCAGTTTAGCTCTTTGATTTACTATGGCACGCTCTTTGAAAATACAGCATCTATATGCAGGAGTATCTTTATCAACTATAAATTTATGAATATTGAATATTTCTTTGGTATTTAGATTATCATTAATAGATAAAAGGACAATTTGTTTTAGAACCTCATGCTTAATCTTTTTTAACGATGTATCAAAAGTAAACAATAAAATCCCTCCTAATTTCATAACATTGTTAATTTTTTAACCAAAACTAATTATAGCATCATTTAATTTTTATGCAATAGGTTAAGCATTGAAAAATAAAATTTGGTAAAAATATAATAGTGATGATAAATATATTTGAAATTAGGGTCACATAGTTATATACTAATAAAGGTTTAATTATTGGTTAAAAAATTAAGTATTTATACCCATGAAATTTATTATATTTAAAATAGAAATAAATATAATAATAAAAACATAGAATTAATAAAGAAGATATTTTAACGTGGTATTAAAAGGATTATAATAAAATTTTATGATGAAGAAAATATTTTAACTATAAGAAGACTGAGAGAAGGAGGAGATTATAATGAGTAATAAAATTAATCTTATATGGAAAAGTGAAGAGAACAATAGTTTTGTAATAGGGGAGATTTTAAATAGTGACCATAGATACTACTTTAGATATAATCTAGAAGAAGTGAAAAGGGCTATGGAAGAAGGATTTAATCTATTAGAAGGATTCCCAAGAGTAAATTCAAAATATTTTAGTGAAGAACCATTTAAATTATTTACTAATTGGATTGAAGAAGATCAGAAAGTTAATGATTTAACTTTTGATATGTTTAAAGGATTTGCTTATGGGCAATTCAGATTTGAAGAGAATAATAAAGATAGTAATGAAGAAATAGCATAAAGGAAAGAGCAAAATATATTTATTATGTTTTGCTCTTTGTTTAAATGAAACAAGTCAATATAGGAAAATTATAATGTAACTTGTAAATATATGATATAATAATAGTATTATACTGATAATTTATCGATATTTGGAGGAAGTTGATATGATAAGATGTTGGACAAAGATATTAGGTTGTTTATTTATATTGTTAACATTCAATATAATGAGTGCATATGGAATAGATATGGACTATATTTGTGGTATAGATAGGTATGAAACAGCATCTATTATTGCATCTAAAATGCAATATTCTTCTGTTATTTTAGTTAATGGAAATTCATTAGCAGATGGACTTTCTGCTAGTGGGTTAAGTGGTGCAGTAAACTCTCCAATCTTACTGACTCAATCCAATAGCCTACCAGAAGTAACGCTTAACAGGCTGAAAAAAGCAAGTACTGTATACATTGTAGGTGGAAAGGGCGTAATTTCCTCCAATATAGAGTCAAAGATAACCGAGATGGGTAAAAAGGCTATAAGGATTGGTGGAAAAGATAGATATGATACATCTATTTTAATAGCAAATAAAATTGAAGAAATAAATGATATAGAAGAAATATATTATGTAAATGGAATTAATGGAGAAGCTGATGCTATGAGTATAGCACCAGTAGCAGCAAGGAAAGGGAATCCTGTAATCTTAACAGATGGTAATTCAACTAAGTATAGAAAAAATGTACAAGCTTACTCTATAGGTGGTACTGGAGTTATGAGCGCTAATTTTAATAGTTTTTCTACTAGAGTTGATGGAATAGATAGATTTGATACTAATAGGAATGTTATTAATCAATTTTTCCACGATAAAAGTCATGTTAATTTAAGCAAGTCCCATGTATTAGTTGATGCATTAACAGCTTCAGTATTAAAGGAACCTGTAGTTTTAGTTTCGGATGATTCGGATAAGAGTATAATTGCAGGTGCTAACAGTGCTACTGTTTTAGGAAATATAAGTGATATTGCTATAAGTCGTGCTAAGAGTTATTTATACGGAGATAAAGTGGTATTCTATGTGCAACATCAAGATGATGAAACTATTTTTGGGGGAAGCACTGTAATAGATGCTATAAAGTCTGTAGGAAGTAACAATGTTTATATGGTTCTAGTTACAGATGGAAGTGGATCTAACGTATTTAATTACGAAAGATACAAGGGTCTTACACATGAGCAGAAGGTAAATTTAAGATACAATGAATTTAAAGCAGCAATAGGTAGATTAGGGGTAAAATTAGAAAATGTAGTATTTCTAAATCAACCAGAAGATAAAATAAATAACGAACTTTTAAAAGATACTGTATTGTATTTTGAAAATACCTTTAAAAATGTAACACACATTACCCATAGTTATAAATATGAAACCCATCTGCAACACATAGCTACAGGAAATACAGTTAACAGTTTGTATGTAAATGGACTTATAAAAGATTGTAGATTTTTAGCTAGAGAGGATAAAATCTCAGGAATTTCAAGACATCAATTAATAGAAAGTGTTGCAGATAATAATGAAGAAAAGAAAAAAGTTCTTAATGCATGTAGTGAGTATAAATTAGATAATAAAGATATGATAAGAGAAGGGATAGGTTATAAATCGGTAAGTAAATTATTTATAAGATTAACATCTAATCCAAAAGTACCGTCATATATTCATGAATCTGGGATATAGTTAAGAATTGGCTTAAGATAGTTAGTCTTAGGTCAATTTTTATATTGTTAATAAAGTTAATAAATCTTATTTATTAAAAGTTATAAAATAATACATTATATTGATTATATTATATATATTGTAGTAAAATACTAAGTATGTAAAATTGTTTTAAGGAATTAGATAAACACATTACTTATAATTCTTGATTAAAATATAATTTTATATATTCATATAAAATAGGAAATTAGGTGGTAGATAATATGAAGAAATTTTTTAAGAAGTATAAATTAAATAAAGGTGAGATCTTAGCAATGATTATGTTAACTTTATTCTTAATTAGCGCGTATTTACTTTATGTACTTCAAGAAGCTAAGGAAATACCATTTATTTATAATCAGTTCTAGTAGGAGGAAGTTATGAAAAAATCATTTATTATAGTTATACCAATAATAGTAGCAATAATATTTATTTCTATATTTAATTTAATAGTAAACAGAGAAATTGAACAATTAAAAAGTAGTAAAGATTTAGCAACCATTAAGCATGCTTATGGTGGAGATATTAAGAAAAATGGAGTTGAATTTAGAGATATATCTTTAGAAAACAATGATTTAATGCTATTGGGATCATCAGAATTAAACAATCCTGTTCCACAAAATCCTGTTAACTTATTTCCGTTTAATGATAGTAAATATGACATAAGTATATTTGGAAGTGCACATGTTCAAGATCTTCAACATGCAATTATGCTAGGTGGAGGTGACAATTATAATAATTCTAAGGTAGCATTGGTAGCTTCGCTACAATGGTTTTGGAATAAGGATGGCATAGGTAGTGAAAAATTTATTCCATTATTTTCTGATTTGCAATTCTATCAGTTTCTAAATAATCCTAAAATATCAAAGGAAAATAAAACATATTTAGCAAAGAGAGTTGCTACTTTGTTAAAAGACTCTGATATATATCAAGAGGAGAGAGTCTATGCAGAATTATTTATAGGAGAAACTTTCATTGATAAAGTAAAATATAATTGTCTTCTACCTTATTTTAAAACAAAACAGAAGTTACTTGAAACTAGAGATAAGATTGCTCTTTTAAAAGAGATGAAATCACTACCAGACAAATCTAATGTTAATACTGTAAAATCAATAGACTTTAAGGAGCAGTATAAAATTGCTGAGAGCCAGGGTATGGAGAAGGTTTCTAATAATATGTTTAATGCATCTGATGAATATTACAATAAATATTTAAAAGATAAAGAGTCTAGTCTTAAAAATGCATATAAAGATATAGATATTTTAGATTCAGCAGAATTTGAAGATTTTAAGTTTCTACTAAGTGTATGTAAGGATTTAGGCATTAAACCATATATAATTTTAATGAATGTAAATGGTTGGTATTATGATTATACAGGAATTTTAGAGGAGGAAAGAACACAGTTTTATAATAAATTAGAAAGTATAGCTAAAGATAATAATTTTGATGTATTAAACTTACAAAAGCATGAATATGAAAAGTATTATTTAACTGATGTAATGCATTTAGGATGGAAAGGCTGGCTAAATGTATCAGAAGAAATGAGTAATCATTTTAAAGATTAATATAAAGGTGGTAACAAAAGTGAATTTATTACTTAAAATAAGGGAGTATTCAATAGATAAAAAAATGGCAGTTATTTGCGATGAAGAAAAACTTACATATGAAGAGCTAGACAAGCTTTCTGATGAATTTGCAGCATACATGATAGAAAAGTATAGAGATGATAAGTCACCTATTGTTATTTACGGTAATAAGGATAATCTTATACTAGTATTAATTGTAGGAGCATTGAAATCTGGTAGAGCATATGTTCCTTTGGATGTAACGTTTCCTATAGAAAGAGTTAATCAGGTAATAAACGAGGTGAATCCTAAAGTTATAGTAAATTTTACAAATAGTCTTATAGATAATGATAATGTTTTTAGTAAAGAAGAAATGTTAACAGAAATAAAAAGATATAAGGGAGCTATAGTATCTCCGGATAATTGGCTAAAAGAAAATGAGAATGCCTATATATTATTTACATCAGGTAGTACAGGCTTACCAAAAGGAGTGCAGATAACTAAAAATAATATAGACTCTTTTACAAATTGGTTTGAAAAATTTCTTAAAATAAATAAAGAGAATGATGTGATTATGAATCAAGTATCTTATTCATTTGATGTATCAGTAATACCAATTTATTTAGGGCTGATTTGTGGTAAAACATTATTTAGCTTATCAAAAGATACACTAGAGGACTTTAAACGATTATTTAATGCTTTAAAGACTTCAAACATAAAGATATGGGTTTCTACACCTGCATTGGCTGAAATATGTATTAAAGACAGTAATTTTAATAAGGAATTAATGCCTAAACTAAACACATTCGTATTTGCTGGAGAGGTATTATCTAAGAAGCTAGTAAAAGAACTTATGTTAAGATTTCCTGGAGCTAGGATAATAAATGGATATGGTCCAACTGAGGGAACAGTATTATTATCAGCAGTTGATGTAAATGAAGAAATGATTGAAGATAGTAGAGAAATACCAATAGGATATCCAATGGAGGGTGCTATTCTTAAAATTGTAGATGAAAATGGTAATACTGTGACAGAAGGAGAAAAAGGAGAATTACTAGCTATTGGAAATAGCATAAGTAAGGGATATTTTAAGAATGAGGAAATTACTAAAAAGGTATTTTTCAACGAAGATATAGAAGGTAAACTACTTAGAGGTTATAGAACTGGAGATTTAGCTTACTATGATGGTAATATGATTTATTATTGCGGAAGAAAGGATTTCCAAATAAAACTAAATGGATTTAGAATAGAGCTTGAAGACATAGAAAATAATTTAAGAAGAGTAAATATTGTTAATAACTGTGCAGTATTTCCTATATATAAGGATGACAAGATATCTCATATAATGGGTGCAGTTACATTAAATGAAGATAACGGATTAAGTAATCTTAGAAACTCTATATTAATAAAAGATGAATTAAAGCAGTATATACCATCTTATATGATTCCGAGAAATATTAAGATAATAAAACAATTCCCTATAAATACTAATGGGAAAATAGATAGAAAAAGACTTATGGAGGAAATAAAATGATAAAGTTAACACAGTATGGAGATTATTTCTATCTGTATATACTATTATTATCACTTATTCCAGCTATAGTCTTGGGTATAAAGGGCAAGAATATAAAACCCTATGGTATATTATTATCCATATTTATGGTAGGAGTGATTATAGGAGTAAAGTCAGTAGGAATTGTATTATTTATAATGTTTTTACTAGGAGAAATCATATTAATCAATTCATACTTAGAGATACGGGATAGAACAGATAATAAATTTATATATTACTTAGTACTATTTTTATCAATGTTACCAATAATAATAACAAAGGTATCAGTTAAATCAATCTATGGGCCTATAGGATTTATTGGATTATCTTATTTGAACTTTAAGGCTATACAGATAATTATAGAGATATATGATGGGACTATAAAAGGAATTAAGTTTTCTACTTTAGTATATTTTATTATATTTTTCCCAACATTAAGTTCAGGTCCCATTGATAGGTATAGAAGGTTTGAAGAAAATATAAATACTAAAATAGAGAAAGAGGATTATATAAATAATTACTTATTTGAAGGATTGAAAAGAATAATTAGGGGAGTAGGATATAAGTTTGTAATAGCGTATATTATAAATACTCTATGGATGAGTAAAATTCCAACGGATATAACATTCTTAAATAGTTTGAACTATATGTATGCTTATAGTTTATATTTATTCTTTGATTTTGCGGGATATAGCTCTTTCGCAGTGGGTACAAGCTATATTATTGGTATTAAAACACCAGAGAATTTTGACAAACCATTTCTTAGTAAGGATATGAAGGAGTTTTGGACAAGATGGCATATATCTCTTTCAAGGTGGTTTGGAGATTATCTATACTCTAGAATTCTTTTAAACTCTATGAGAAAGAAAAGATTTAAAGATAGATTTAGGGCATCTCATTTTGCTCAAATGATAACTATGCTTATAATGGGAGTTTGGCATGGATTAGAAGTATTCTATATAATATATGGAATATATCAAGGTAGTGTTTTGGTACTTACAGATATATTACAAAGAAAATCTAAGTTTTATAAAAAACATAAAAAAGAGAAATGGTTTCAAAGAGTTCAGGTTTTAATTAATTTCCATGTAGCTTCTTTTGGATTATTGTTATTCTCAGGGTACTTATTTACTCATAAATAAAGATAAAAATTTAATAATATTGATAAATATATAATATATAGAATGTATAATAAAATTAGATAAATTAAGTTTTAGGAGGAAAATTAAATGAAAGAAAAGGTATTAGATATATTTGAAGAAGTAACTGGAACTGATGAAATAAGAGAGGATTTAGACTTAGATTTATTTGAGGCTGGATTATTAGATTCATTAGGAATTATAGAAGTGTTACTAAAAATAGAAGAGGTATTTGGTATTAAGCTTCAACCAACAGATTTAGAAAGAAAAGATATGGCTACTACTAATAATTTGAGTGCATTTCTAAGTAGTAGAGTTTAATATAAAATATCAACATAAATATAAAGGTTTTATAAGTAGAGAATGTTAATGTATATTAAAATATCTTAGCATTCTCTATTTATATAAATAGAGATGAGTTTTATTTTTATAGAACATAATTGTGAAATAGGATATAATATATCTGTTAGATAGGAATAAGAAATAGAGTGCATAATAGGTTATATATGGATTTGTATCAAAGCTTATGATTCATAAGACAATATAAATCAATTAAAAGAAAAAAAGGAAGTGTAATTTATGAATTATATATCGGAAAAAGCCACCATTGGTACCAATGTTAAGGTAGGAAAATTTACAGTTATTGAAGATAACGTTACTATAGGAGATAACTGCATTATTGGTCATAATGTAGTTATTCATGAGGATACTATAATAAAAGATAATGTTAGGATAGATGATAATACTGTTATAGGTAAAACTCCGATGAGGGGAATAAACAGTATATTTAAAGATGAAGAGAAGTTACCAAACTGCACCATAGGAGAAGGGTGTTTAATCGGTGCTACTACTATAATTTATAGAGGAGCAATCATAGGAGATAAAACATTAATTGCAGACATGGCAACTATAAGAGAAAATGTAACTATAGGAGAAAAAACAGTTATAGGAAGAGGCTCAACTGTAGAAAACTTCTGCGTTGTGGGATCAAATTGTAAGATTCAAACTAATGTATATTTAACTGCATATTCTACTGTGGAGGATTATGTATTTATAGCACCTTGTGTTGTAACTTCGAATGATAATTATGCAGCCCGTTCAAAGGAGAGATTTGGAAAGTTCAAAGGTATTACAATTAAAAATGGTGGTAGACTTGGAGCTGGAGCAGTAGTACTTCCAGGTAAGATTGTAGAAGAGGAAGGATTTGCAGCAGCGGGGTCTTTAGTTACAAGGGATGTACCAGCTAGAAAAGTAGTAGTTGGAAGTCCAGCAAAAGTTTTAAGAGATGTACCAGGGGATCAACTTCTAGAGAATCAGTAGGTTTAAAAATTATGAGTAATTTAAATTTAAAATTAAGTGGTATAAAAAAGAATTCTTTACTTGGAAAGTTTATATCTTTCTCTGTAGGGAATTGGCTAGTATTAATCATAGGACTTATATCATCTCCAATTATAACTAGGATAATAGACCCTGTGGAATATGGTAAGTTTGGAATGTTCAATTTATATGCTAGTATACTTATGTTAATTATAACCTGTGGATTAGACCAATCTTATGTAAGATTTTTTTATGAAGAGGATGAAGTAAATAGAAATAAATTATTATTTGAAAGTATAAAGATTCCTTTTTTATTAAATATATTAATATCAATTATAATAATTATATTTAAAATTCCTATATCAAAGTATATAATATCTGAATATAATCCAAATTTTATAATATTACTTATATTAAATATAACTTTAGCTTCTATAAGCAGATTTTCACTTTTGACAGTAAGAATGAAGCAAAAGGGAAGACTATATTCTATGCTACAGGTAATGCAAAAACTTAGTTATCTTATGTCTATAGCATTGTTCTTTATGATATATAATAATAGTTTCTTAACTCTTGCTTATGCAACCTTGATTTCTAATGTTGTAGTAGCAGGTATATCTATATTTACTGAGAGAGATAGTTGGAACTTTAAGAACATTAAAGATAAAAAACTTAAAAATTCCCAATTAGATATCTTAAAATACGGAATACCATTAATTTTTACAGTATTGGTTACATGGTTATTCCAATCTGCTGATAAGATGGCAATAAAAGCTTTTTACGGTGATTATGAAGTTGGAATATATAGCTCAGCTAATAGTATAATAGCCATATTAAACATATTACAGACATCATTTGCAACCTTTTGGATACCAGTGGCTTTTGAAAAGTACGAAAAAGCTCCAGAGGATACAAAGTTTTTTTCAAATATCAATGATATAGTTAGTTTTTTTATGTTTGGAGTGGGAATCGGTCTAATATTGTTTAAAGATGTAATTGTATTGCTTTTAGGATATAAGTATAGATCTGCATCTTACATAATGCCATTTTTAGTATTTATGCCTGTATTATACACAATGTCAGAGGTATCAGTAGGAGGTATAAATTTTAAAAAGAAACCTAAATATCACATAATAATAGCTTCAATAGCTTGTCTATTTAACGTTATAGGAAATAGTATTTTGGTACCAATGTTAGGAGTTAAGGGGGCTGGTATTTCTACAGGAATTGCATATATAGTATTTTATTATGCAAGAACTTTAATATCTAGAAGACTTTATAAGGTAGATTATAGTATAGGGAGAACCTCAAAAGCTATATTAGCTATATCAATTCTTGCTTTACATTCAAGTTTTATGGAATTTTCTATTATTACAGTAATTATTGGCGTTATAGTTATATTAATAGTTTTATTCTTATATAGAAATACTATTAAAAGTATGAAAGATATGATATTTAAAGACAAAAAAATAAAAGTGTAAGAACGTAAAATATATAATAGGGAGGGGTATAATTGAATTATAGAGATAAATATAATTTATGGGTTAATTCACCTGAAATTGATGATGAAACTAGAGCAGAATTAAAAAACATTATTGATGAAACTGAACTAGAAGATAGATTTTATAAAGATCTAGAATTTGGAACAGGAGGATTAAGAGGAATAATTGGAGCAGGGAGTAATAGGTTAAATATATATACTGTAGGAAAGGCAACACAAGGATTTGCTAATTATTTAAACGATAAATATACTTCTCCAAAGGTTGCAATAGCGTATGATTCTCGTCATATGTCTAAGGAGTTTTCAGAGTATGCTGCCAGGGTTTTAGCTGGTAATGGAATAAAAGTATACTTATATGATAGGCTTACTCCTACCCCTATGCTTTCTTATGCTGTAAGAGAGTTAAACTGTCAAGGTGGTATAGTATTAACAGCTTCACATAATCCTAAAGAGTATAATGGATATAAAGTCTATGGTGGTGATGGATGTCAAGTTACAGATGCATCAGCTAATGAAATTATAACCTTTGTAAATAATATTGATTCCTTTGCTCAGGTTACAGTAATGGATACTAAGGAAGCAGTTGAAAAAAAAATAGTTAACTATATAGGGGAAGAAATATATACTTCATATATAGAAAGAGTTAAGGAGCTTACCATAAGAAAAGAGCTAGTAAAAAATCATGGTAAGGATCTCAAAATAATATATACTCCTATCCATGGTACTGGCAATATTCCTGTAAGAAGAGTACTAGATGAACTGTCTTATAAGAATGTAGCAGTAGTTAAGGAACAAGAACTACCAGATGGAGCTTTTCCAACAGCACCATATCCAAATCCAGAGGATAGTAAAGTATTTAAGCTAGCTTTAGAAATGGCAAGGGATTTTGATCCTGATATAATTCTTGGTACAGACCCTGATTGTGATAGAATAGGGGCTGTGGTGAAGGATAATAACGGAGAGTATAGAGTTCTTACGGGTAATCAAGTAGGAGTATTATTAACTAATTATATAATATCATCCTTAAGAGAAACAGGAAATTTAGATTCTAAAGGCACTATAATTAAAACTATAGTTTCCACAGATATGATAAAACCTATATGCAAGAAATTTCACGTTCAGATTAAGGAAGTTCTAACAGGGTTTAAGTATATAGGAGAGCTTATTGGAAACTTTGAAAAAGCTCCATGTAATAATAAATTCTTATTAGGATTTGAAGAAAGTTATGGATATTTAGCAGGGGATTTCGTTAGAGATAAGGATGCAGTTATAGCAGCAGCTTTAATATGTGAAATGACTCTTTATTATAAATCCATAGGTAAGACTTTATATGAAGGATTAATAGAACTATATGAAAGTTATGGATATTATAAAGAAAAGTTAATATCCATAGAGCTAAAAGGTAAGGATGGTCAAGAAAAAATTAAAGATATAATTGAGTATTTCAGAAGTGAGAATATAAGAAGTTTTGGAGATTATAAAATATCTGTTAAGGAAGACTATAAACTAAGTTATAGGATTAATGTTGAAGATTCTAGTAAAGAAGTTATAAATTTACCAAAGTCAAATGTTATTAAATTCATCTTCCACAATGGATGCTATTTTGTAGTAAGACCATCAGGAACAGAACCTAAGATGAAAATATACTTAGGTGTAACTGGGGAGAACAATGAAGTTTCAGATAGGAATTTATTAAAATTAGAAGATGCTGTTTTAAATAGTATAAAAGAGTTTTTACCACAATAAAAGCAAGAGCTATATGGAATTTAATCCATGTAGCTCTTATTAATTAGAAGATGTTTCTGGCTTTATATCTTCATATATATATTTTTGTATTTGTTCTTTTGTAATTTCTTCATCAAAGGTAGTATAGTATATATTATTTATTTTATCACCTTTACTATGTTCTGCAAGTGGGAATCTTAGTTGTTCTATATCAGTCATTCCAGAGGTTAATACCTTAGTTCCCAGACTTAAAACTTCAGAAGTTGAAAGACTAGTTTGAACATGAGGTAATATATCATTAACCATCGAAGGTAATTTAAGAATGCCTACAGTAGATACTTTGTTAAATATTTCTGTAAGTAACATTCTTTGTCTTTCAGTTCTACTATCATCGCCACCACTATTTTTTCTTATTCTAGAGTATGCTAAGGCTTGAGTTCCATTTACATGTTGTCTACCAGAAGTTGAAATTACTCCGTTTAAATCCCCTAGTTCAGAATCTTCTACAGTAATATCTATGCCACCTAAAGTATCTATAATATCTTTAAGGTTGTTAAAATTAACTTTTGCATAGTCTGTAATATCTAAACCAAAGGTTTGATTAATAGTTTTTATAGCAAGTTCCTCTTGACCATAAGCGTAAGCGTGGTTTAATTTATCATATCCATGACCTTCTATATTAACATAACTATCTCTTGATATAGAGGTTAACTTTAATTTTTTATGAAGAGAATCAACAGTAGCAATTATTATTGCATCTGAACGTCCAATATCTCCCTCAGTTTGGTCAATACCAAATAAAACTATATTTTTAATTTTAGAGGATGTATTCTTAGATTTTTCTATTCCTAAGTCTGAATCATCTAAACCAACATTGTTTAATTTACCAACCATAGATAGTAAATAGCTACCTAAAGCTGATAAGGAAAATATTAAGATCGTTGCTATTATAATAAGTACCTTTTTGCCAGTGGTTAATCCTTTAGATTTTTTTTTAGACTTTATTTTTTTATCTTTATTCATAAATTTTCCTCCCATTAAGGATTAGTTGTTTGGTCAGTACCTTCTGTAGGTGGGTCCACTGGGGTATCTGTAGATGTCCCTTCACCTTCAGTGTTATCAACATTATTGGAACCATCACCATTTGAGGAGTTACCTGTATCATTAGTGTTATTTTCAATAGTATTGCCATTGTTACTCGGAGTAGAAGCCTCTGTTTCCACATTGGTATTAGGAGCTGTAGTTTCGGTATTTGTATTCTGATAATCTGATATTTCATTACCATGTGAGTGTTCAGCATCGTGATTATATACCTTTGGGTTAGGTTCTAGCCACATTTTTCTATCATTAAAAATATATTCATGAATTTGTTCCTCGGTATAATCTTCATCATAGCATAAGTAGAATATATCATTAATTTTTGAGTTATGAGTATATTCATCTCTTGGGAATCTTTCTTGTTCTATATTTTTAGTTCCTAGGTTAAGTACATTTGTAGCTAGATTAATTATTTCTTTGTTAGATAGACTGGTTTCTACATAAGGCAATAGTTTGGCTGCCATGGAAGCAAGCTCTGCAGTGCCGGCTTTAGAGATTTTATTAAACATTTCAGTCATAATCTTACGATGTCTTTCTGTTCTATCAAAGTCACCATTACCAATACTTCTAATTCTGCAATAACCCAGAGTTTGGAATCCAGTTAGATGATATTTCCCGGTTTTCTCATCCTTAACTAGTTTTTCCTCTGTAATATTTCTGGCTTCAGAGTAACGTTCTATATAGTTATTAACTTCGTACATCTCCATATATTCCATTTTCATATCAATACCGCCGATAGCATCTATAAGTCCTTCGAGCTCTTCAAAATTAATTTTCACATAATCTTTAATATTAAGTCCAAAATCTTGATTTAGAGTTTTTATTGAAAGCTGAGGACCACCGTAAGCATAGGCATGATTGAGTTTATCTTTTCCATAACCAGGTATATCTGCATAGGTGTCTCTCATTATGGATGTAATCTTTAATTTCTTATGAATAGGGTCAAAGGTTGCTATCATAGTTGCATCAGAACGACCTGCATCATTCTCAGATTCATCTACTCCTAGAATTGCTATATTAACTATATCTTTAATATTATTAGTTTGAATTTTTTCATTAACTTCATCTTTTATTCCAAGATCATTTTCATTAATTTCAGTTCTTTTTATTTTAGACAGTAGATTATTTCCATATAACCACCCAGTAACTAATAATAAAACAAGTGCTATTACCAAAGCGATAAATATCTTTATTAGTAAATGCTTTTTTCTTCTTTTTTTTCTCATTCTTTCTTTATTTTTCAAATCTTCCAAAATTATCACATCCTAAGTTGAATTTATATTTAATTATATAAACATTAAAATTAAATATATAATAAAATAAATTGGCATCCACTCAATTGCTGTAAAAAATAACAATTAAGTAGATAGTTCGAAATAATTCAAATAAAATTACATGAAACGTATATATTGGTAGGTGGGATTTAATGTCAAACAGTTTACAGAATACTATTAGTTATTATCATTAGCGTCTTTATTATTATTAAGTGAATCCCACATTTTATTGTCATGGAAAATATATTCGTAAACTTGTTCTTTTGTTATATTTTCATTATAACATAGATAAAAAATACCATTAATATAAGAATCTTCACAATATCCATTTCTGGGGAATCTTTCTTGTTCAATATTATAGTTTCCGAGGGTTAGTACTTGCGTGCTGAGATTTACAATTTCAGAGTTAGATAAGCTAGTTTCAACAAGTGGTAGAAGTTTATTTATCATAGAAGTTAATTTTGCTACACCGGAACTAGAGATTTTATTAAACATTTCCTCCATAACGTGCCTCTGTCTAGCAGTTCTATCAAAGTCACCACCATTTGTACTTCTGTTGCGAGTGTAAGCAAGTGCTTCAAATCCAGTTAAATGAACTTTCCCATTTTTACTAACATAAACATTTTTGATAGGTTTTTTGTAGAAGTCATTTAAGTAATCTAGATATTCATTTAGAACTTTAATTTCGCTTGCATCAAGACTCATATCAATACCACCGATAGCATCAATAATTTGTTGCAATTCTTCAAAGTTTACAGTAACATAATCTGTTATATTAAGATCGAAGTTTTTATTTAGAGTAGATATAGCAAGTTCAGGTCCACCATAGGCATAAGCATGATTAAGTTTATCATAACCATACTCTGGAATATTAACATAGGTATCTCTCATAAATGAAGTAACTTTAATTTTATTAGTTGTGGTATCTAGTGTACCTACCATTATGGCATCAGAACGCTGAATATTATCTTCTTCTTTATCTATTCCAAATAGTGCTATATTTATAATTCCTTCAAATGGAATATAATTATTATTGCCCTCTTTAAATTTATCACTAATTTCTAAATTGTCATCATTGATTGTAGTACGCTTCATTCTACCTAGAGTAGAATTTATACTTACTAAGAATATAATAAGTAATATAATTAATGAGATTATTGTAATGGATATAATTCTTCGTCGTTTACGTTGCTTTGCTCTTTTTTTCTTTAAGCTATTTTTTTTAGCATCTATAGATGCTGTTTTATTGACAGTGGTTCTTCTATTAATAGAAGTCTTATCATCACCCAATGTAAAACCACCCTTTCTAAGTATTTTTTATACTAGATGTCAATTATATATTAACAACTATGGTATATATAGAGATTACAAAAGTATTACAAAATTAAACTTATTCCATAAACTATTCTATAATTATACGATAAAATTTCTTATAATGGTATATTAAAAGAAGTTTTTTATTCTTCACAAATTTCTTTTAAAGTTCATATTATGAAAATAAGCAATATAAAAGGTGATACTTGTGTTATACGCGTTAATTTTGGCAGGAGGCAAAGGTACAAGGTTGTATCCACTGTCTCGCTCTAATAATCCCAAGCAGTTTTTAAAAGTTTTTAATGAAGATAGCTTTTTGACTAATACAGTAAAAAGGATAGAACCTTTAATAAATAAAGAAAATATATTTGTAGTTACTAATAAAGAATATATTGAAAAAATTCATGGAGAATTATCTCAACTAAATAAAGAAAATATATTTATAGAGCCTAGCAATAAAGAAACTGCTACTTGCATAGGTCTTGCAGCAGCCAAGCTGTTAAAGAGAGATAAGGATGCTGTTATGGTAGTGTTACCATCTGACCATTATATAGAGGGAGAAAAGGAATTTATAGATACCTTGAGGAATGCAGTAGAGCTTGCAGAAAAAAGAAGAGGGCTTATAACTATAGGCATTGAGCCTAGTAGGCCAGAAACAGGTTATGGATATATTGAAATGGGAGACCCAGTGGTAAGCTCTATGAAAACTTATAAGGTAGCTAGATTTACAGAAAAGCCCAATATAGATGTGGCTAAGGATTTTATTTTAAAAGGTACCTATCTATGGAACTCTGGAATGTTTGTATGGAGAGCGGATGTATTTCTAAGAGAAATGCAAAAGTACTTACCAAAGATGTATAGCTCTGTAAGTGAAATTTATAAACATGTTGGAGAAGAGGATGAAGAAGAAGTTATAGAGAGAGAATATAAGATAATCGATGGTATCTCAGTTGATTTTGGAATAATGCAGAAAACTAGAAAAGGATATGTAATAAAAAGTGAATTTCAGTGGGATGATATTGGAAGTTTTGCATCCTTAACTAGATTTTTAGATGAACACAATGGTAATAGGATAGTTGGTTCTGCATACTTAAATTCCAGTGAGAACTGTGCAGTATTTGGACAGAAAAATCTAATTATAGGTTTTGGAATTAAAGACTTAGTTATTGTAGATGCAGGGGATGTTATTTTAGTAATGGATAAAAATAAGGATCAAGAGTTAAAGCATCTGATTAATGAAATGAAGGAAGAAAAGGAGTTAGAAGAGTTCTTGTAATATGAATTTAAGCTTAGTTTTAGAGGAGAATAATATCTTACTAAAACTAAGCTTAATAATTAAACTTTTTCAAACATATAAAACCCTACAGTCAATATACACTGTAGGGTTTTATATGTTTCAATGAGAACAGAAAATATATATTTAAAATAAAGTCATCTAGAAGAGTATCACCTTTCTTCCAGGGCTCTCTTATAAATTTCATTATATATATCTAAAGTTTTCTTAGCTGTATTTTCCCAAGAAAATTCTTTTGCTCTTAAAAGTGATATTTTGCTAAATTCATTTCGAAGGGTTTCACTACCAAGCATAAGCTCCAGGGCATCTAAAAGAGCTTTATCACTATGTGGATCAATTAGAATACCACTATGTCCAACTACTTCTGGGATAGAGGTTGTATTTGAAGAAATTACTGGGGTACCGCAACTCATTGCTTCAAGTGGTGGTAATCCAAAACCTTCATATAATGAGGGATATGCAAAGCATTCACAGGCATTGTAATAAATAGGCAAATCTTCATCAGGTGCAAAACCTGTAAATTTTATATATCGTTTCATATTAAGTTTATCAACTAATTTTACTAGCTCCTGAGATTCATCTCTATAGGAGCCTACAATTACTAAATTATATTCTTTATCCATATGGTTTACTAACTTACTAAAGGTACTTATAAGGGAATATACATTTTTTCTTTTACTAAAACCCCCAACATAAAGAATGAAAGGTTTATCTATATCATATTTTTCTTTTATTATATTTTTGCACAGCTCTTTGTCTAAGGGCATATATTTTTTATCGGCAGCTAAGGGAGTAACAAATACTTTACTCTCATCTATTGGGAAAAATCTTAATATATCTTGTTTTGAGTATTCTGATACTGTAATAATTCCGTTACTAGCTTCTGCGATATAAGGCATCTCTTTCAAAAATTTTAATAAGTAGCCCCTGCCTACAGTTTCAGGCATTATATAGGGAATTAAATCGTGAATTGTAACTACTGTTTTGCAATGAACTTCAGGAGTCAACCCTATACCATTTTGTGGAATATGATATAAATCTATATTTTCTCTTTTTAAGTCTTCAGGGAAAAAATTATCCTGAAAGAATCTTTGATATTTTTTTGAGCACATAACTAAATTAGTATTTTCCTTTTGATAACTTTCATAGTTTTCACCAGACCAATAAATTTGATAAAAATTATTTCTATCTATGTTAAGTAAGTTTTTCAAAAGGTTTTCTGTATATGTTCCTATACCACTTCCGTTATACCAGTTTATGCCTCTACCATCTATGGCTAACTTCATAAATTTCACTCCTTTTAAAACCATATATTACATATTAATCAGGGAATAAATAAGTGTTACAAATACTTGAAAACTAAACACACATTTATTGGAGTTATCATATATTACCTATAGAAGGTTTATGGAGGAGGTTTTTTTGAAGGATTTAGAGATATCAGAAATATTGAAAAAAGAATATAACATTGGACTAACTTCTATAGAAAAAATAAAAAGCGTTTATAGAGTAGAGGCAGGTAAACAGATATATTGTCTAAAGGTAGTAAAATATGAACTTCCACATTTTTTATTCATATTAGGAGCTATGAAACATCTAGATAGCAATGGATTTAAGTATGTACCAAACATAATAAGAACAACAAGAGGGATGGATTATATAAAATTCCATGAGAACTTTGCCTATGTAACGCCATGGCTTAATGGGCGGGAGAGTTCTTATGAAAATCCCATTGAACTTTCTATAGCTGCTAAAAAATTAGGACAGCTTCATAAATGTAGTGAAGGATTTATAGTAAGTAGAGATATGAAACCTAGAGTTGGTTGGTTTAAGTGGATAGAAGTGTATAGGACAAGAAAGGGAGAAATATTGAGCTTCAAAGATATTATAGATAGAAGAGACAAAAAGACAGATGTTGACTTGTACTATTTAAGTATGATGAAAGAGGAGCTTCAGAGATGTGACAGAGCAATTAATAATCTTTGTGATACAAATTATGAAATTAAGATCCTTGATGAGATAAGGCTAGGGGGGTTTTGTCATCACGATTATGCCAACCACAATGTATTAATAGGCAAGGATAATAAGGTTAATATCATTGATTTTGACTATTGTATTTTAGATACACATTTACATGACTTATCTAGCCTTTTAATTAGGGCTATGAAGTATGGAAGATGGAATGAAGAAAGAGTAAAAATTATATTAAAAGCTTATAAATCAACCCATAGGTTAGAACAAGATGATATTAAAATCATGGCTGCATTTATGGAATTTCCTCAAGATTATTGGCAACGAGGTATTCAATATTATTGGGAGAAAAAAATGTGGGGAGAGGATTTCTTTTTAAGAAAATTAAAAGCCTATGACGATGACAGAGAAGAAAGACAGGAATTTATAAATAGCTTTAGAGAATTTAAGTTAGATAATCTTTAAGGAGGGGGTTATGTGAGTAAGAATGAAAACAAAAATTATGATGAATTTATTGAAGAGCTGGAAGAACTAAAAACCATAGAGGATTATGATAAAAGATTAGAGGATATGGAAGCTTACGTTAAAGAATTAAAGAAAATAAAAAAAAGAAAAAAGAAGATGATGGAGCTTGAAATGGAGAAAGAAGAAATACTGAAGAAGATAAATAAAGTAGAAAAAAATAAACGTAAGTAGAGGTGTTAAAATGAATAGATTTTTTTATGATAGCTTTCAGCAATATTTATGTACTAAGGGTGTTAAAAAAGTAAATTTTATGCTGAAAAGCAATGAGACCTTAAGTAGACGCATATTAGAGGAAAAAGTAATAAACCAAATTAACATTATAAATGAAGTCCATAAGTTATCTTGTGGCTTTAATGGATATTTAAGAAAAAGAATAAATAATCACACTTGTAAGCTCATTGAAGATGATAAAATTCAGCTTAAAAAATTTAGGCGTAGCCTAGAAAAAATTAAAGAAAATGGACCAATAGATAGAGTAGAAGAGATAGTTTTAGAAAGAGGAGACAGAGTTTTAGCTAGGGGTGAAAAGGTTATTGATACAATAATGAATAATGACTATATGGAGTTAGTTGCAAGAAGTATGGATAATGTAGAGATATGTTTAACTAATGTAGATTTTGATAATCTAGGAAAAAGTGAAACCATAGAAATTGTAAATTTCGATGACATAGCATATAACATGGTAGAGATGGATTGCTATTATTTTTTAGTAAAGCTTAAGAGAAAGGGATTTAAGGTGGATTTTAATAAGTGTATAGATGAATTTTGTAAGTTAGAAGGATTGGGTGAAAGTAGTAAAGTATTCATTAGAGCACTGTTATCTTATCCCTATGAATTTATTAAGATATATGAGAAATATAAGAAGAATAAAAAAAGTTGGAATGAAGAGGAGTATATAAGAAGGTTATTAAATGGTATTAAAGAGGATGAAATGTCTTTAATATAAGGAGGTGACTGAAATATTATGGAAAATAGATTTTCTTATAAGGAATGGCTTAGTAAATACAACTTAGATATAAAACTTTTTAATAGTTATGATTTTTTAGTAACGGATGTAATTCCATTAAGAAAGGTATTTATTCTGTTAACAGATAAGGGAAATAAAATATTAAAGAAAATAGATTATACCAAGGAAGATTTATATTTTATAGTATACGGTATAGATTATCTAACAAACAATGGATTTGATAGAGTCATAAATTTTTATCGAAATAATATGGGACATATCACCACAGTGTGGAAGGACAGTACCTATGTAGTTATGGATTTGATAGAAGGCAGAGAGTGTGAATACAATAATCCTTTAGATATTAATATAGCAGTTAGGAGTCTAGCAGAGATGCATGAAGCATCAAGAGATATAGGATTTTCTAAGGATTGTAGCAGATTTAAAGGTTTTAAACTTATAAATAGTTATAAGGAAAAGCTTCAGGATTTAGAAAATATGAAGACTATGGCTTTAAGTTATAAGAATAAAAATGAGTTTCATGAAATATTTCTTACTCACGTAGATTATTTCCTTGAAAGAATGAAAAAGAGTATAGAAGTATTAGAAAAGTCACCTTACATGGAGCTATGTAAGGTGAAAAATAATTTTATTCTTTGTCATCATGATTTAGCTTATCACAATATTTTAATAAAGGATAATAAAGGATATTTTATAGATTTTGACTATTCCATAATAGATTTAAGAGTTCATGATATATGTAATTTTATAAATAAGACCACAAAGAATAGTTGCTATGACTTCAATATGTTGAAACAAATTATAAAAGAATATAATTCCATATCACCTATATCAAAGGAAGAGTACGAAGTGCTTTATGGAATGTTATTATTCCCAGAAGGATTTTACTCTATATCTAGAGATTATTTTTATAGAAAAAAACTTTGGAAATTCAATAGTTACCTGTATAAAATACAAAAAAAAGTGCAAGATATAGAGGAAAGACAAGATATGGTAGAAACATTCAAAAATATTTACAAATTGGCTACACCCTAGCCCCCCCTAGGATGTAGCATAAAAGGAAGATACTCTATGTATCTTCCTTTTTATCTGATGAAGTTATTTTTTTATAGCTATCTAGAGTTTGTATTGCGGTTCTCTCCCAGGATAGAGAGTTTACTTTCATAAAACCCTTATTAATTAAATCATTTCTCAATACATTATCTAGTAGTGTCTTTAAAATACTTTCTCCCAGTTCCTCTATAGAATAGGGAGAGCATAGTAGTGCACTATCACCTAAAATTTCAGGTATAGAAGTTACATTGGATGCAACTACAGGAATACCGCATGCCATAGCCTCTAGAGGAGGAAGTCCAAAGCCTTCATAAAAGGAAGGATAAACTAGAAGGGCTGCATTATTGTATAGATAAGGCATATGTTCCATTGCTATAAAACCAGGAAATATGACTTTGTCAGTAATTTTTAACTTTTCACAAAGATTCTTATAAATACTATAGGATTTACCCTTAGTTCCTGCTATGACTAATTTCATTTCATTAGGTAGTTTACCATGAATTTTACTAAAAGCTTCTATAAGGCCAGAAATATTCTTTCGAGGACTGAAACCACCTGTATACAAAATATAATTTTTAGGTAAAGAATAGTATTTTTTTATTATAGTACTGCATAGAATTTTATCAAGGGGTTTATAGATATCTTCACTAGCTAAATAGGTAACATATATTTTTTCTTTTGGGAAATTAAAATCCTTTGATATATCTTCCTTAGAAAAATTAGAAACAGTAATTATACCATCACATCTATTTACTATATTCTCCATGGAACTGTTAAAAAGACTAAGATATTTATCACCAACTGTTTCTGGCATATGTGCTGGAATTGTATCATGGAGAGTGATAACAAAAGGAAGATTATGATCCAAAGGTAAGCCAATACCATTTTGAGGTACATGATATATGTTTAAATCTTCATTGTTTAAATTTATAGGAAGACTTACACTTTCCCAAAAATTATTAGTATTTATATTAGGAGTAGAGCAAATTTTAAAATTAGAGTTAAAGTTTATGGGTGTAGAATTACAATCACTAAAGAGGGTGTATTCATTTAAGGTATCAATTTTATTAATAGCGTTTATGAGCTGATAGGAATAAGTTCCTATACCTGTACCCCTGTACCACTTGGCAGCTCTAATGTCTATACCAATATTCATATAAATGCTCCTTTACAATAGGTATTATAATCCATACTATTCACTTAAACTCAAATATGTTATGGCTATTCTAAATTATGCTGTTGATACATATAAATTATAGAGGGGGTGCGAAATTATGATGAGAGAGTTTGAAATTGAACGTCAATTTGATATTAAAATTGAAAATATTAAACCTAATAAGGGTGTATATCAATTAAAAACTAATAAAGGTGTCAGGTGCTTAAAGAAAATAAGCTATGGTACTCAAAAATTATTCTTTGTATATGGAGCTAAAGAACATCTATACAATAATGGGTTTAAGAACATAGATAGATATTATCTTAATACAGAGGAAAAACCATATGCTCTAGTAAACGAAGATATTTATACTTTATCTCAATGGATAGAAGGGAGAGAATGTGATTTCCATAGTGATGATGATTTAATATTGGCATCTAGAGCTCTAGCTAATTTTCATTTAGCGTCAAAGGGATATGAACCATCTGAGAATAGTAAATTAAAATCTGACTTAGGAAGATGGCCTCATTTAATGGAAAAAAGAATAAAATCCTTTGATAAGATGAAAGAAATGGTTAGAAAGAAAAGGAATCATAAGACGGAGTTTGATTTAAATTATATAAAATCAATGGATTATTATAAAGTTTTAGGGCAAAAGGCCCTAGAGGTTCTAAATCAATCTAATTATTATAATATTTGTAGGATATCTGAGGAAGAAAAAAGTTTTTGTCATCATGACTTTACTTATCACAATATAATAGTAGACGAAAAAAATGAAGTAAGTATAATAGATTTCGATTACTGTAAAAGAGAGGTCAGAGCTTTTGATTTATCTAATTTTATGATTAAAGTTTTAAAGAGACGAGAATGGGATTTTGAGTTAGCAAAGCTTATAATTGATAATTATAATGAAATATCTCCAATAGAAGATGATGAATATATGGTGCTATATGCATTCTTGATGTTCCCTCAAAGATATTGGAGAATATGTAATAGGTATTATTATAATGAAGTAAATTGGGTACAAAACACTTTTAATAAGAAAATGGAGGAGCTTATACAAGAAAGAGAAAAATTTGAAAGTTTTATGAGACAATTTAAAGAATTCTATAATATTTAAGGAGATTATCCTTGAGAAGATAAAAAAGTTGTGGAATATGTGATATACCACAACTTTTCATTTTTAATTTAAATCCTTATTAAAAGGCATCCTTAATTAGTTCTGCAATTTCAGAAACTAGAGGTAGTCTAGGGTTTGAGATAGTACATTGATCTTCAAAAGCTTCATCAGCTAATGAATATAGTACAGAATCTAGATGCTCCTTAGTAACACCACATTGACTAAGGGTAATTGGAACATTTAACTCTAGCATTAGGTTTCTGATAGCTTCCACCAAATTATTTACAGCTTCTTCACAGGTAGAGTGAGCTAAACCTAAAAACTTTGCTATTTCCATGAACTTTTCAGGAGCTTTATAATATTCATATTTAGGGAAGGCTACTAACTTACTTGGATTACTTCCATTATAGTTTATAACGTGTGGAAGCATGATAGCATTTGCTCTTCCGTGAGGTATATGGAATTCTGAACCTAATTTATGAGCTATACTATGATTAACTCCTAAAAATGCATTGGTAAATGCCATACCTGCAATACAAGAAGCATTGTGCATCTTTTCTCTAGCAAGAGCATTACTTCCATCTTTATATGCAATAGGTAGATATTTAAAAACAATCTCTATAGCTTTAAGAGCTAAGGCATCCGTATAATCGGAAGCCATGACAGATACATAAGCTTCTATAGCGTGAGTTAAAACATCTAACCCAGTATCTGCTGTAACTGATGGTGGTACAGTCATAACTAACTCCGGATCTATTATAGCAATATCAGGGGTTAGCTCATAATCTGCTAATGGATATTTTATATTATTCTCTTTATCAGTTATAACAGCAAAGGCTGTAACCTCAGACCCAGTTCCAGAAGTTGTAGGAATAGCAACTAATCTAGACTTTTTACCTAGAGAAGGAAACTTAAAAGCTCTTTTTCTTATATCCATAAATCTAAGTTTAAGACCATTAAAGTCTATATCAGGATTTTCGTAGAAGAGCCACATACCTTTAGCAGCATCCATTGCTGACCCTCCACCAAGGGCTATTATAACATCAGGTTCAAAGCTATTCATTTGAGCAGTTCCCCTCATGACAGTTTCTGTAGATGGGTCTGGCTCTACGTCTAAAAACACATTTACATCAAAGTTAGCTTTCTTAAGATGTCCCATTACTTTAGATACATATCCAAGTCTATCCATGAATTTATCTGCTACGATGAAGGCTCTTTTACCCTTAAGTTTTTCAAGGTATGAAAGAGACCCAGGTTCAAAGAAAATTCTTTCCGGAACTCTAAACCATTGCATATTAACTCTCCTTTTAGCTACGCGTTTAATATTTATTAAGTTGTTTGCACTAACATTTTGAGTTGTTGAATTTCTACCCATGGTTCCGCAACCCAAAGTTAATGAAGGAATATTTACATTATAAATATCTCCTATAGCACCTTGAGAGGAAGGAGAGTTTATTATTATTCTACCAACCTTAACTCTTCTAGAGAATTCCTCAATAACCTGGTCATTGGTAGAATGAAGAACAGCAGAGTGACCTAGACCACCAAAAGCAATCATATCTTCAGAGGCTTTTATTCCATCTTCAGTACTATCAACTATAAACATTGAAAGGATAGGACTAAGCTTTTCTCTTGAAAGAGGATAATCTGCACCGATTCCGCCAGGTTCACATACTAGAACCTTTGTGTCCTTTGGAACTTTAATATCAGCCATTTCTGCGATTTTTGTAGCTCCTTGACCTACTATGTTTGGATTCATAGATTGCCTTTTTTCATCTATAGCAACCTTTTGAAGTTTTAACATTTCTTCTTTATTAAGAAAGTAACAGTTACGTTCTTTTAAGAGAGAAATTACTTCATCACTAATTTCTCTATCTATAATAACTGCCTGTTCTGAGGCACAAATGGTACCATTATCAAAGGATTTTGATAGTACTAAGTCATTAACAGATCTTTTAATATTGGCTGTTTTTTCTATATAGCAAGGAACATTTCCTGCACCAACACCAAGAGCTGGCTTTCCGGTAGAGTAAGCTGATTTAACCATACCAGGACCACCGGTTGCAAGAATAATATCTACTCCAGGATGAAGCATAAGTTTTTGTGAACCTTCAATGGAAGTACTACTAATCCATTGAATACAATTCTTAGGAGCACCTGCTTTAATAGCTGCATCCAAAAGCAACTTAGCAGTAGATATACTGCATTTTTGAGCCCTAGGATGAAAGCTAAATATTATAGGATTTTTAGTTTTTATAGCTATTAAGGATTTAAAGATTGTAGTGGAAGTAGGATTAGTAGTTGGAGTAACTCCTGCTACTACGCCTATAGGTTCTGCAACTTCCATATAATCTTCTTCTTCATTCACAATACCCACAGTTTTTAAATCTTTTATACTGTTGTATACATACTCAGAGGCAAATATATTTTTAGTTATTTTATCTTCATATACACCCATTTCTGTCTCATCTATAGCCATTTTAGCTAGTTCACGGTGTTTACTTAGGGCAGAGATTGTCATTTTTTTAACTATATTATCTATGGAATTTTGATCAAAGGTTAAAAATTCCTCGTAGGCATCACGAGCATTTTTAACAAGGTTATTAATTTCAGAATCCACAGATGATATAGCTTTATCAGCTGAATTGCTAGAGTTTGAAATGAAATCATTCTTAGACTCCTTAACAGATTTTGTATCAATTTTTTCAGTAGACATTTAGTATATACCCCCTAAACTTTGTTATTTATTTAACTAATTATATTATAACCCATGAAAATAATATTTCAACATATTTAGTTAAATTTTTATCAATCTTTTACTGTATTTTTATATTTGTTTACCGAGTTCCATAGGTTTAATATCTCACAATTATTAAGTAAAGTTCATATGATATAAAGAGGAAATCATGAGGAGAGATATAGGTGAATATAGGTGATAGAGTAGTAAGAAAATCTTATAATAAAGATATAGTATTTAAAATAATAGATATAGAAATTGATGATGAGGGTGTTAAAAAATATTTATTAAAGGGGTTAAATATAAGAATTGAGGCAGATAGCATAGAAGATGATTTAGAGGTTATTGACAGTGAGGGAGTTGGGGAGAAGGATAAAGTATTTAATAAAAAAGTAAATACTGCTCTAAAGAAAGTTTTACTATCAAGGTCATATACAAGAGGGAGTTCCGCTGCATTAAGAGTTATAGACACTGAGATAAACAGAAAAGAAAAGAAAGGTACATCTTTTAAAAATAGTGAATTATTCTTTGGAAGACCAGGTAAAATTCTTCATATTGATGGTGATCCTCAATACCTAGATATTTGTTTAAAAACATATAAGCAATTATCCATTGAGGCTGTAGGTAAAATCATAGCAGAAAAGGATCAGCCCTCCCAGATACTAGATTTAGTAAAGGAAATAAACCCAGATATAGTTGTAATTACGGGTCATGATGGAATGAGTAAGAATATATCAGATTATATGGATCTTGGAAACTATAGAAACTCAAAATACTTTGTAGAATGTGTTTCTTTATTAAGAAGCTATAATTCAAATTATGATGATTTGGTTATTTTTGCAGGTGCCTGTCAATCAAACTACGAAGCATTGCTTGATGCAGGTGCTAATTTTGCATCTTCCCCCAGTAGGGTCCTCATCCATTGTTTAGATCCAGTATTAATTTGTGAGAAGGTAGCTTACACAAATATCGAAGATATAGTAAATATTGAAGATGTAATTAAAAATACAATTACAGGTATTAAAGGGGTAGGAGGATTACAAACAAGAGGTAAATACAGAGAAGGATATCCTAAATCTCAGTATGTAAAGTGAAATGAAAAATGAGCTGTGATTTATACAATTTTAACTATAGTATGTATAGGGTGAAAACTCTGAAACCCGCATGAACAGAACAAATAGTTAACTATTTATATAGTCATATAGGCAAATAGTTATGAAGTTAAATAGGTATATAGGTATAAAGTTATATAGGTTTATATATACCTATTTTCATATATAAATATTTATATATGAAAATGCTGATAAAAACAGGACAAATTTATAAAATATAAAACACTTAATTATAAGGGTAAGAAAATTACTACTTTTCAAGTTAGGTTTATAAATGAGAATTAAACAAGGGACTAGATATACTTTTGAAAAGTATAAATTAACTCATTTTTCAATAAAAAGTTATTAAAATAAAACTACTATTAAAAGAAAAAAGTAGTATTAATCAATACTACTTTTTTCTCTAATTACAACAATAATATAGTTTAAAATAAAAAATGAAATTGCAATTGTAAGAAAGTAATTTTTTAAAAAATTTAAATTTAAAAATAATCCAATTATAAAACATATTAATGGAATGATAAATGTAATTCCAAAATGGTTAATTAGAATAATTGAGAGTTTATAAGTAAACTTTGAAAAATTATCTATAGCTAATAATTTATAGATAAAAATAGGAAGTATTAAACTTATTATAAATACTGAAATTATATGTTTAGGGCTAATAGCTATATTTAATGTATCATTATATATCAAAGAAATAATACACAAATATGCAAAAGCTAAAACAATAACATTATTAAAAATAGATTTGTATTTAGATTTATCTAAATCAGTCATTTTTTTAATAATCGCAGAATTTGCAAGTAGTAATAACATAGTTAGTAATTTGTAACTTAATAGTGTATCCATAGGTGCCTCCATTCAAATATAGAATATAACGTAAATTTTAGATAAATATAACACTGCTTAAATTATATCATATTTATAGATGTTCAAGTTACTTTTAGGATAGATAATAGACAGTTCATATAATGTGCAGGTGCTAATTTTGCATCTTCCCCCAGTAGGGTCCTCATCCATTGTTTAGATCCAGTATTAATTTGTGAGAAGGTGGCTTACACTAATATCGATGATATAGTATAAATATTGAAGATGTAATTAAAAATACAATCACAGGGATTAAAGGGGTAGGAGGATTACAAACAAGAGGTAAATACAGAGAAGGATATCCTAAGTCTCAGTATGTAAAGTGAAATGAGAAAATGAGTTGTGATTTATACAATTTTAACTATAGTATGTATAGAGTGAAAACTCTCAAACCCGCATGAATAGAACAAATAGTTAACTAGTTATATAGGCAAATAGTTATGAAGTTAAATAGGTATATATGAAAATACATTTAAGAAAATGCTGATAAAAACAGGACAAATTTATAAAATATAAAACACTTAATTATAAGGGTCACATCAAGTTTCTAGGTGCTCTTTGTGGTACATCCAGTATGGTTTAATAGTGCAAAGTGCATAGTTTTAATTTATACCACAGATTTTTTTAAAACTCCCATACATTTTTATCTAAAAATATAGATTTATATAGTTATATGTGAATATTCTAAAAAATTCTACACATAATAATGTCAAGTTGGTTTCTGGCCATTATAGCTAAATAAATGACATAGGATTAAAAAAACAAAATAATACATAAAAATTTAACGAATATTTAACATTGACAAGTATTATTAAAATGTTGTAAAATATTTAGTTTGCTTGACATAAGGAGAGGTAACTGCTATAATAAAGTTGGAAGCCTTTATGGAAATATTAGAAAGAGGGTGTCTACTGTGAAGATGGGAAATGTATTGACTACGATAAAAAAAGATATCGAAAGTCATGTTGGCGAAAAAGTGACATTGAAGGCAAATGGAGGAAGACGTAAAGTAGTAGTAAATGATGGTGTTTTGGAAAAAACATATGACAGTATATTTACAATTAGACTTGATAATAATGTGCAACGTACTGTTAGTTATAGCTATAGTGATGTACTAACAAAAACTGTTCAGCTAGTGTTTGCAGGGTAAAATGAAGAGGTGTTCTTTTAAGAATGCCTCTTTTATTTTGCGTATAAACAGAGTTCTTAGCTTCTTCGAAGCTTTACTAACAGAATTCTTAGTATCAGTATTTTTGATACTTGGAATTCGTTGTCCTTTAGGGGAAATCGTTATCCAGGGACATAGCAGCTCTTTACTCCAGCTTTGAAAAAGATGGGAGTATTAGAGCTGGTAGTCATCGGATAAATAATTATTCTTTTAAGAAAATTTAATATAAGTAGTTATATTTCATAACATTCTCATATATACATTATTAGTAGGTATTTTAGGAGGGAAAGTTATGGATTTGGATTTGATAAAAGACTATATAGAATATGAGCAATCAATAGCTGAAAATGACACAAAGATGTTCATAAAGGAAGAATATGTTATACCTGATACGCTACCAGATGTGGATAATATACTAATGTTAGATGTAAAGCCTATGATAACAAATAAAGAGGTTGGAACTGATAAGGTAAATTTAGAGGGGCAACTTCAGTATACTATCCTTTATATGGCTAAAGATGGAGGAGCTACTGAAGCTCATTCAGTAGTATATAATGGTAACATTTTTGAGTCTATTGACATGATTGGTGCCCAATCAAATATGTATTGCGATATAGAGCTAAACATTGAACATATGGATTGTGTTATTATTAATGAAAGAAAGATAGCTATTCAAGGATTTATTATATGCAAGTGCAATGGATATAATATAAATTCCTTTGAGATAGTTAAAGATGTACATGAAGGAAAGGATATTCAGTTTTTAAAGAATCCTATGACTGTAGATAAGGTTATGGAACCTATAGAAATTGAATTAGTTGGAAAAGCAGAAGTTAAAATCGATATGGATAAAAATGAGTGTCTAAAGGTTATAAAATATGACGTTACTATTGGTAAGAAGGATGTAAGAATATATGATGGTGGACTCAAGATAGAGGCTATGGCTAATGTAGCTATATTATATAAAGGCAAGAATGGAAGAGATTTGTTCTGTGTTTCAGAAAGTGTACCTTTATATAAAGAAGTTACCGTTGATGAGTTAAAACCAAATATGGAATACTTCACTGAATTTGAAGTTCAATCCTTTGAATATGATGTTAGACAAGATGATATGGGTGAAAACAGAGTAATTGATGTAGAATTTGTAGTTAAAGCTATTACTCATGTAATGTATAAAGAAGAAGTAGAAGTTATACAAGATGTATATTGCCCTACAAAACTATTAAACATGGATATTAAAGAAAATAATATTAATGTGATACAAGGTCATGGATATACTGAAAGTTTGGTTAAAGGAGATATTGACGTAAAGAATGATGATTTAAAACCAATTAAAGTTATAATGACTACAGGAAATGTATCTATTACTGACAAAAATATTAAAAATGATAAGATAGAAATTGAAGGATTATTAAAGGTTGATGTGCTATATTCAACTGAGGATGAAGAGCAGTATTTAGTTACTGTAGAGGATGAGATTCCTTTTAGTTGCAAGGTTGATATAGCTGGAACAAATCCAAATATGCAAGCAAATGCTAATATATCTCTAGAGATGATAGAGGGAAGTTTAGAAGCTGGAAATGTATCTATTAGAGCCATTGTTAAAGTTCATTGTAAGGCATATTACAATATTAAAAATAAATTTGTTGTTAACATGGCAATTAATGATGGTGAAGTTCCAGAGAAAAAAGCAAGTATAATAATATATGTAGTTCAGCCAGAGGATACTCTTTGGAGCATAGCTAAGAAATACTTGACTACAGTTGATGAAATTATGAATATTAATGAATTAGCTGAAGGGGAAGAAGTTAAGCCATCTCAGAAATTAATTATACCAGGAAGAGCTACAGTTTAAAGATTTTAAATTAGATATATTTAATATTTATTAAGTAGAAATGCCATGAAGGGTAGTATTAGCTCTATACTTCATGGCATTTTATTTTGATAAGCTGAGTATCACACTTATAAACAGAGTTCTTGACGTAAAGAGTAAAAAGGATTATTCTCATTTGTAGTGAGGTGTATGAATAGATGAAGGTAAAAGCTTATGGTAAAGTAAATATAGTCCTTGATATTATTGGGAAAAGAGAAGATGGATATCATCTTTTAAGGATGATTATGCAAACTGTTAATATATATGATGAATTAACTTTTAATAAAGGAGCAGAAGGAATACATATTACAAGTAATAAGGAGTTTGTCCCTACAGATAATAAAAACCTTGTGTATAAAGCAATAGAGTTATTTTGTGATACCTATGGCATAAAAAGAGAGATGGAAGTTCATATTGAAAAGAATATTCCTGTAGAAGCTGGCATGGCAGGAGGAAGTACTGATGCAGCAGCAGCTTTAAGAGCTATGAGGGATATATATAAACCTAATGTTAGTAATGAAGAGCTTAGATTACTTGGAGTTAAACTAGGAGCAGATGTACCATATTGTATAGAAGGGGGAACGGCTCTTTGTGAAGGGATTGGAGAAGTTATAACTCCCCTTAAGGATTTTAAAGATAAACTAATGGTAGTTGTTAAGCCCAACTTTGGGGTATCTACAGTGGATACTTATAAGGGTTTTAAGCTTAATGAGGTAAAGGTTCATCCTAATGTGGAAGGTGTTATAAAAGCTATGGCTAGGGATGATGTTAAATATGTAGCTGATAATATGATGAATTTACTAGAGCTTGTAACAATAAAGGATCATAAGGAAATTGAGGATATAAAGGACTTTATGTGCAAAGAAGGCGCACTAGGAGCAATGATGAGTGGAAGTGGACCTACTGTTTTTGGCTTTTTTAATGACATTAATAAAGCAAATCAGTGTGCGGATAGGTTACTGGAACAGTATAAAGAGGTTTTTGTTACAAGAACCATCTAGAATTTCTTTAGAAAATAATAGCCATAATATAATTAGAGATAAGAGCGTGATTCAAGGAGAATTGCACTCTTATTTTTTTTGTTAAATTAGATTTTAAGAAGGTTAAAGGTTTATGCAAAGAATTCTGTTTATGAATATAAACTTTATATTAAGGTAAAACTAGGTTTGCAGGAAATTGTTAAGGTTCCAGATAGCTGATAAATTAAAATATAAATTTGAAGGATGATAATTTATGATGAGACTTTTAATTGAAAGATTTGATATATACCTAGTAATACTAATATTAGTATCTGGGTATATGATGGTAGGTAGCGATGTAAGGTATTTTTCAAGAGAGGATAAGCAAAAAGCTAAAAAACAAAGTTTAGTAATTGGGATAGCTATGATGTTAGTTGTGGTTGGAATGTTTATTCTGAGAGGAATCGTTATCTAAAATAATAGATACAGAAGAAATTAGATTTTTAATTTTGTGGCACTGAAGGGAAGGAGATATCTATATGAAGGATCAAATTCGTGAACATATTTCTAATAGCACAAGAGAGAATATGGATTATCTTAAGAAATTATTTAAAGATACATCCGACATGGTATTTAGGGAATTTAAGTTTGGAGACATTCTTTGTGGAGTCATATATATAGATGGTATGGCAGATAAGGAATTATTAAATGATTTTTTACTTGAACCTATGATGAAGATGAGTGGAAATGTAACTGATTCTAAGGAGATAAAAGATCGAATTATAGCTATATCTGATATGAGAGAAGTTAATAAGTTAAGTGATGGAATTACTGCAATATTGTCAGGTGAAAGTTTAGTTTTAATAGATAACCTACAAGGAGCATTAGTGGTAGCTAATAGAGCTTGGCCTAATCGTGGAGTTGGTGAACCCTCAGGAGAAACTGTAATACGTGGATCTAGAGAAGGTTTTACAGAAACTATTAGGTTTAATACAGCACTTCTTAGAAGAAGAATTAGGGATGTAGGCCTTAAAATTGAGGGAAGACAATGTGGTGTTAGATCTAAAACCGATATGGCTATAGTATACATAGATGACATAGTAAATACTGATGTATTAGAAGAATTGAAGGAAAGATTAGATAGAATTGATATTGATGCAATTTTAGATAGTGGTTATGTTGAGCAATTTATTGAAGATAATGATAGAACTCCATTTCCTCAAGTGCAAAGTACTGAAAGACCAGATGTGGTAGCTGCTGCTTTATATGAAGGAAGAATAGGAATAATTGTAGATGGCTCACCTTTTGCATTAATTGTTCCAGCGGTGTTAGTGGATTTCTTTCAATCACCAGATGATTACTATACAAGTTGGATAAGTGGAAGTATGGTAAGGTTCATCAGAATTGTAGGAATACTGGTATCTTTAGTTTTACCCGCTTTGTATGTAGCTGTAACCACATTTCACACAGACTTAATTCCTACAAAACTAGCATATACTATAGCTTCATCTAGAGAGGGAGTACCCTTTGCTGCCTATGTAGAGGTATTACTCATGGAAGCTAGTTTAGCCTTTTTAGTTGAAGCTATTATAAAATTACCGAAACCAGTTGGTTCTACTATTGGTATAGTTGGAGGACTTATAATAGGTCAATCAGCTGTAGAGGCAGGACTCGTTAGTCCTATAATGGTTATAGTTTTAGGACTTACAGCAATAACAACATTTTTAATACCTAACTATACAGTAACTTCGGCCTTTACTTATTTTAGAATAATGATTATTATTCTAGCAGCAGTTTTTGGTTTGTATGGAATAATGCTAGGTATTATATTCTTAATAATTCATTTAACGAGAATAAAAAGTTTTGGAATACCTTACCTTGCTCCAGCAGTAGATTTAATTTGGAGTGATTTAAAGGATCTATATGTAAGAATGCCGCTTAAAGTCTTTAAGGATAGGCCACATTTCTTAAAGCCACGAGATGAAGTGAGACAGAAAACTAAAAGACAAGGTGGTACTAAATAAGGTGTTACCATAGCTGGGAGGTTGAAATATGAAAAATAAAGGATTTATTGAAGAATTTGCACTCTTTGCTAGCCTATCAGTATCCATGATAGGGGTAGGTGTTTTTTATGCTCCCGCTATTGTAGCTAAATATGTAGGAGCGGATAGTTGGATATCTGCAATAATAGCAGGAATTGCAATTTGTTTAATTCTTTTTTGTATATATGAAATAGTTAAAATAAATAAATATAAGGATATTACACCTATATTAAAAGATACCTATGGAGGGGTTTTAGGAACAATAATATCTTTAATATATTCATTGGTGATAATAATTGTTTTAGCATTTTCTCTTAGGGTATTTTCTGAGGTTATAACCATGTATCTTTTAGTTAACACACCTACTGAAGTAATAATAATAACATTTATATTTATAGGAATGTATTTAAGTCGTGGAGGCCTTGTTAATGTGGTACATTTTAATGAAATAGCCTTCTGGGTTATGTTTTTACCTTTAGCAATAATTTTATTGTTAACTTTACCTGAAGCAAACTTTAAAAATCTTTTACCAATAGGTGCTTCGCCTATTCAAAACTACTTTATATCTAGTTTTGAAATGCTATTTCTATTTAATGGCTTTTCTATTGCTTTTATTTTGATACCCTATGTAAGAGAAAAAGGAAAGATTGGTCCTATTTTGAGAAGAAGTAGTCTTTTTGTAGGTCTGTTCTATGTGATAATATTTATCTTAGTGTCTGCTACTTTATCATCAGTACAAACTGCTGAAAGTATATTCCCAACCATAACAATGCTACAATCTATAAGTTCAAGAAGTGGATTTTTGGAAAAATGGGATGGTTTAGTTATGTCCTTGTGGGTAATATTCTATTTTACATCCTTTGCTAATATATATTACTTTGCTTCTTCCATATTAAAAGAGAGTCTTAATTTAGATGATATTAGAACGTCATCTATGATATATGTTCCTATAGTATATTTAGCAGCTATGATACCTAAAAGTATTATAGAAGTAAGAAATTTTAAGTTTGGCTATTTAAGAATTGGTTTTATTACAACAATTATAGTTGTGATAGGAATAACTCTATTATTAAGCTATATAAAGAAAAGGAGGATGCAAAGTGAAGAATAAGATAATAAAACTTATTCCTATAATGATGATATCTTTACTTCTTACTGGATGTTGGGATAGTGTAGAGATTGATAGAAAAGCCTTTGTATCTACCATAGCAATAGATGTAGGTGAAGATATTAAAGCTAGGAGTGAAATAATAAATTCTAAGGAGAATACATCAGAAGAGAGTATTGAAAAAAATAATACATTAAGAGTTACTTATGGATTTCCAGACATTAGAAATATGGATTCTAAAAAGGGTACTGCTTCAGAACTTTCTATAACGGTAGAAGGGTATTCAATGACGGATACATACTTTAAAGCTCTTGCAAAGAGTAGTAGAACTCTTCACTTTGGACATAGTAAACTATTACTTTTAAGTGAAGACTTATTTAAGTATCCTGAAGTTTTACAAGAAGTAATGGATTATATTGAAAGAGAACCAAGTTTAAATAGAACAATTATGATGACTATAGTTAAAGGAAAGGCCAAGGATTATGTAGAAGTTAAGCCTGTAACTGAAGAAAATATTGATAATTATATTACTAGTCTTATGGGTAACAGTAGTAAAAATGGGACAGTAGCACCTGTAAATTTAACAAAATATATAGACATGGTTAAATCCTACAATTCCAGTGCGTTACCAGTCTTTTCCCTTGAAAATGAAAAAGATATACAGCTTACAGGTATGGCTGTTATAAAAGATTTTACCATAAAGGATTATTTAGATAATAATCAGATGACAGATATTCAAATACTTAGAGGAGATATTGGTTCTTGTAGAAAGGCTATAAATAAAGAAGGGCATAATATAGACTACTATATAAAAAATGTAGATAGAGATTTACATATAGATTATAAAGATAATAAATTAAAGCTTAAGTACACCATTGATACAGAAGGTACTTTAAAGGGGTATTATTCTAAAGCTGAATCTTTAGATAGTGAGGTTATAAAGGAGATTGAACAACAATTTAATGAGTCTATGAAAAAGGACTTCCAAGAGCTTATAGATTTTACTAGAAATAATTTAAAGGTAGATGTATTAGATATTGGAAGTGATATAAGAAGGTTTCATAAAGGAATTTGGAATGAAGTAAAAGATAACTGGCCACAGGCTCTTGAAAATGCAGAAATATCTATTGAAGTAAACAATAATATAAGAAATATAGGGTTATCAAATTAAATATTAAAAGTATGATGTTCTAAAATATTAATAAAAATATTATTAAAAGTGAATATAACTTGTCCATGTGGTAACAATTAAGATATGATTTTAAGTTTTAGGAGGAAGAAACAATGAAAAAAATTATATCTATAGTTGTTACCATATTTTTTATAGTTATACTTTTAGTTAAGGTACAGGGAGTTGAAGCAGCTAATTTTATTTCTGAAAATAAGATGTCTAATAATGTTTCAATAGATGATATATCAGGAAAGTTAATTAGGTTTCACGTTATTGCTAATAGTGATAGTGAGAAAGATCAAAATCTAAAGCTTAAAGTTAGAGATAAAGTTTTAGAATATGTACAACCACTTTTAAAAGACAGTAAGAATATAGAAGAATCAAGAGAGATTTTAAATAGGGAAAACGAAAAAGTTCTTGAGATAGCTAGAGAAGTTATAAAAGAAAATGGTTATGACTATTCTGTAGAATCTACCCTAGATAAAGAGAACTTTCCTGTTAAAACCTATGGTAATATTACTTTGCCTCAAGGAGAATATGAAGCATATAGAATAATAATTGGAACTGGTGAAGGCCAAAATTGGTGGTGTGTTATGTTTCCTCCTATATGTTTTGTAGATATAACAAAAGGTGAAGTTGCCTATGAAGAGACTGAAGAGGAAATGAAAAAAGTTTTAGATGATGAAGAATTCAATATGGTGGATAACACTAATTCAGAAAATGTTAGTAGTGAAAAAATAGAAGAGATTAAAGAAGTAAGTGATGCTTTAGCGGATAATACGGAAGATGATAATATAGTAATAAAATTTAAAATAGAAGATATATTGAAAAATCTGTTTAAATAATATTGAATATGGTAGTGAACATATATAAAATATAAGGAGTATAATTTATTTATGTTCACTATTTAATTTTACAGTGAATAGATTGTACCAAGGATAAAATTATTGTTAGGAGTGATAAATATGAAGAAGGTAGCGATACTATTTGGAGGACAATCAACAGAACATGAGGTGTCTAGGGTATCGGCAACATCTGTTCTAAATCATATAGATAAAGAAAAATATAGTATATTTCCAGTAGGTATAACCAAAGAGGGAAAATGGTTTCTTTATAAAGGTGATATAGAGAATATAGGAAATGGAAAATGGGAAGAAGACTATAAAAATCAAGTTGAAGATGGAATTAAATTATTACTAAATAAAGAGGTAGACGTAGTTTTTCCTGTACTTCATGGTATGTATGGTGAGGATGGTACTATTCAAGGGCTATGTAAACTTATGAAATTACCATGTGTAGGTCCTTCAGTTATGAGTTCAGCTGTATGTATGGATAAGGTTTATACGAAATATCTTTTAGAACATGAAGGTATAAAACAAGCAGACTATGTAGTGGTAAATGCCTTTGATTATGGAAATGATAGTGAGAAATTTATAAATAAAATTGAACATAAGCTAGGATATCCTTGTTTTGTAAAACCAGCTAACAGTGGTTCTTCGGTAGGAATAACCAAAGCTCATGATAGAGAAAGTCTTGAAAATGGATTAATAGAAGCTTTAAAACATGATAGAAAGATTCTTGTGGAGGAAGGATTAAATGCTAGGGAAATAGAAGTTTCTGTACTTGGAAATGATGACCCTAAAGCTTCAGTTCCAGGAGAGATAATTCCAGCTAAGGAATTTTATGATTATGAAGCTAAGTATTCTAATGCAGAATCTAAACTTTTAATTCCAGCTAATTTAAATGATGAAGAGATGGCTACTATAAGAAGTTTATCCCTTAAAATTTATAAGAAATTAGATTGTGCAGGCATGGCTAGAGTGGACTTTTTAGTAGATAAGGAAAGTGGAGAAATATATTTAAATGAAGTAAACACTATACCAGGCTTCACAAGTATAAGCATGTACCCTAAAATGTGGGAAGCTACAGGGTTATCCTATAGTAATCTTATAGATAGATTAATTGAATTGGCAGTTGAAAGAGGTTAGTAAGTAAAATTTACTAACCATTACTTTCAAGTTGCTAGTAATAAAAGAAAATAGTAATATTATTATATGTGTTATTTTTAATATTTCTATAAGTTAATATGATATAAAGAGATTAATATACTATAGATTAGAGTAAAAGATACAAGATAAAGAAACTAAGAGAGTTAGGTGAAGAAAAAAATGACAAGAGCATTAGCTATGGTTTCAGGCGGTTTAGATAGTATTCTTGCAGCAAAGTTAATTAAAGATCAAGGAATTGAGGTTATTGGAATATGCTTTAAATCTTATTTTTTTAACGAAGAAAATGCAAGAAGAATGGTAAAACAGATAGATATTCCTTTAGAAGTAGTAGATTTTAAGGAAGAACATTTTAAGATGGTTAAAAATCCTAAAAACGGATATGGGAAAAATATGAATCCTTGTATTGATTGTCATGCTATGATGATGAAGTACTGTGGACAACTCTTAGAAAAATTAGATGCAGATTTTATTATAACTGGAGAGGTTTTAAATCAAAGACCTATGTCTCAAAATAGAAGTGCATTAGATAAAGTTAAGAATGAAAGTGGAATAGGAAGCAAAATTCTTCGTCCTCTTTGTGCTAAAAATCTTAAACCTACAGAGATGGAAGAGAATGGCCTTGTAGATAGGGAAAGACTTTTAAATATTCAAGGTAGAGGAAGAAAGATTCAAATGGAGCTTGCTGATAAGTGGGGTATAAAGGAATATCCATCACCAGCAGGAGGATGCAAATTAACAGAGCCAAATTATTCTGTTAGGTTAAAAGAACTTTTATCTCATAACCAAAATCCAGAGGAAAGAGAGCTTGAATTACTTAGAATAGGTCGTCATTTTAGAGTTACACCTAAGGCTAAGGTTATATCTACAAGAACTCAAGAAGAAGGAGAAATGATAAAAAGTCTTCTTAAGGAAGGTGATACAATACTATTAGTTCAGGACTTTAATGGTTCTATGATAGTAATTATAGGTGAAGCTACAGAAGAAGTAATATCTATTGCAGCTAAGATTGCTATAAGATATAGTAAAGGTAAAGATGAACCAAAGGTCACTGTTAGATATTCAGAGTTTGGAAGTAAGGATCACAGGATTGTAGAAGAGACTTGTGCAACTGATGAGGAAATAAATTCTTATCTTATATAGAAAAGTTTTTAGAAGAGTAAATAAAATAGCCTTAGAGTTTAAATATATTTTAAATAAGATTCTTAGGAAGAATAGAGGTAAATATTATGGATAAGGATGCTATAATTAGAGTAAGTAGTATACAGAATAATGATGAGGATGAATGCATTGAAATTGTTAGTCCAGGATCATTTTTCAAAGAAGATGATGAGTATGTTGCTACGTATGAAGAAACAGAACTTTCGGGGTTAGGGGATACGTTAACTACTTTTAGAATAGGTGAAAATTATTTTAATCTTATAAGAGAAGGGGATGTAAATACTAATATGGAGTTTAAAAATGGGAGTAGTTCGTCTATTCTTTATAATACTCCTCATGGTGGATTATCTATTAAAATTAAAACTAATGATGTAAACATAGATATTAATGAAGCTGGTGGAAAAGTAAAAGTTGACTATGATGTAATAATAGCCAAAGACCAAATTATTAATACTAAGCTTGTAGCTACCATAAATGTTAAATAGTACAAAAATGTTTTACTTAGAAGCTATGCATAATTATATAATGCATAGCTTCTATTATTAAAGGAGTTGTGAATTTTGTATAGTTTTGAAGATATAATTGGGAATAGTAAAGAAATAAGAAATGTTAAAGAATTAGCTATGAAGGTATGTAATTCAAAATCTCCAATTTTCGTTTATGGTGATACTGGCACAGGCAAAGAATTGATAGTACAAGCTATACATAATAGTTCAATAAGAAGAAAAAAGCCCTTTATAGCACAGAACTGTGCTGCAATTCCAGACAATTTATTAGAGAGTATTTTTTTTGGAGTAGGAAAAGGTGGTTTTACTGGAGCTATAGAGTCAGAAGGGTTATTTGATATAGCCAATGGTGGTACTTTGTATTTAGATGAGTTAAATTCTATGGATATAATGTTTCAAGGAAAGTTCTTAAGGGTTCTTCAAGAAGGAGAATTTAGAAGAATCGGTGAGACTAACACTAGAAAAACAGATATAAGAATAATAGCATCAGTAAATGAGAATCCTGATTTTTTAGTTAAGAGCAATAAATTAAGAAAAGATTTATACTATAGACTTAATGTTATAAGAATTAACATGCCTGAATTAAATTCTAGAAAAGAAGACATACCTATACTTGTATCAATGTTTATAGAAAAGCATAATAAAAGATTAGGTACTAATGTTAATGGAATAGATAGTTATGCATTAGAAATTTTAATGAAAAAAGACTATGATGGAAATGTGAGAGAATTAGAACATATAGTCGAAGGTGCTTTAAATTATAAAAGGCATGGAATTATTGAAATATCTGATTTGCAATTAGGAAATATTATTGAAAGTTTGTCCCTTAAAGATAAACTTGTGAATATGGAAATTAAATATATAAAGGAAGCTTTAATTATTCATAGTAATAATGTAAGTAAAGCAAGTAAATTTCTTAATATACCAAGGCAAACACTTCAATATAAAATAACTAAGTATAATATAATGGATTTGATAGATAAGGATAAGTAGTTTTAAATTATTATAGATTATTTAAATAGCTTAGTTCTGTATATGTATAGAAATATTTGGTTAAAATAATAAACAGAGTTCTTAGATTTTTCAATTTAAAGTAAAATATTTATTGATATAACAATAAATATTTTAGTTGGTAATAGATTTTTTGAAAATATAGTGTATACTTATATAGTAAAATCTATACTACAGCAAGTTTAGTTATATATAATTATATGAATAGATTAAACAAATAAAATAAACAATACAAAATTTTAATACATTTTAAAAGAAAGCTTCAAACTTCTATCATTTATAAATAATATCGAATTATATTAATCATATAAATATTATTTTCCAAAGTTACATTTAAATGAAATATACAATTAGGAGGTGATCCTTTGAATAGTGAAAATTTACATAGCATGAGTGTTATAGAATTAAAGAGTATTGCAAAGGAATTAGGAATAAAAAATATTACTAAGTTTAAAAAGAATGAATTAATTGAAGAAATTGAAAGAGTATCTTTAAAATCTGTTGAGATTAAAAATGAAGAAGATTCCCATAAGGATGATGAAAAAATACAACCTGCTCAAATAAAAAAAGAAGGTATAATTCTTAAGGAGAAACTTACTAAGAAAGATGTAGAAGAAGATAATAGTAAAGATGAAGTTATTAGTAAAGGTTTGGACATTGAAGAATCAAAGGAAACTGTAGTGGAAGAAAAGGTTGATAGTATAGAAGAAAAGCGTGAAAGATTAAAGAGTTTAATAAGTGAATCAGAAACATCAAAAGGAATATTCGAATTAAGTGACAATGCTAATTTTGGATTACTTAGAATGAATAACTATTTAAGTGGAAATAACGATATATATGTTTCAATATCCCAAGTTAGAAGATTTAATCTTAAGAATGGTGATGAAGTAGAAGGTAAAGTAAGAAGCTCTAAAGAAGGAGAAAAGTATCAAGCTCTTCTACAAGTAACAAAAATAAATGGTGAAAATCCAGAGAGAGCTGTTGGGAGGACATCTTTTGAGAGACTAACTCCTATATATCCTACAGAGAGATTGAAATTAGAAACTGAGGATTCTAAAGATTTATCAACTAGATTAATGGACATATTATCACCTATAGGGAAAGGTCAAAGAGGTGTAATAGTTGCTCCACCTAAAGCGGGAAAGACTTCTATCTTAAAGAAAATTGCTCATAGTATAGCAGTTAATCATCCAGAAGTTAAAGTTATAGTACTTCTTATCGACGAAAGACCAGAAGAGGTTACAGACATGCAAAGATCTATTAAGGGAGATGTAATTTACTCAACCTTTGATGAAGAGCCAGAACATCATGCGAAGGTAGCTTATATGGTACTTGAAAGAGCAAAAAGGATGGTAGAACAAGGACAAGATGTAATAATTCTTTTAGATAGTTTAACAAGATTAGCTAGAGCTTACAACTTAACAATAACTAGAACGGGTAGAACTCTATCAGGTGGATTAGATACAGGAGCTTTACTTATGCCTAAAAAGTTTTTTGGTGCAGCTAGAAATGTTGAGGAAGGCGGAAGTTTAACTATTCTTGCTACAGCTTTGGTTGAGACTGGAAGTAGGATGGATGATATGATTTTTGAAGAGTTTAAGGGTACTGGTAACATGGAAGTACACCTTGATAGACAGCTACAAGAACGTAGAATCTTCCCAGCTATAGATATTTATAAGTCAGGAACTCGTAGAGAGGATTTGCTTCTTACAAAATCACAGCTTGAAGTTAGTTATAACATAAGAAAGATTATGTATAAGACAGGGAACCCTCAAGCTGTTACTGAAAAACTTATAGGAATTTTATCAAAAACTAACAATAATGAAGAATTTTTTGAAATTGTATCTAAAAACCAAGACATATTAAAATAGATTATATGAAAAGCCATAGGTAGAGTTTATACCTATGGCTTTTGGACATAAAAAAATAGGAGAAGTATTCTTCTCCTACATAAAAATATATATGATTATTCGCTTTTAAGGTTGAATTTTTTCATAAACTTGTCAACTCTTCCACCAACGTCTACATTCTTTTGCTTACCAGTAAAGAATGGATGACATTTTGAACAAATATCAACTTTTAATTCTGATTTAACAGAACCTGTTACAAAAGTATTACCACAAGCACACTTAACAACAGCTTCGTCGTTATAGTTTGGATGTATTCCTTCTTGCATTTCATTTCACCTCTTTCGATATAACATACATACCCGTATTATCAACTATTAGATTATAACATAGAGATAAAATAAGGTCAATATGATTATTAATTGTATTATATAGTATTAGTGTATATAAAAATATTTATTTTTGAAAATGTACTTATAATATTAATTTGATTAATGGAGTTTTTTCTACTAAAATAATATTATGTGATTAATTGATGGACTTTGGAGGAATATTACTATGAGTAAACTATATTTTAGATATGGAGCAATGAATTGTGGAAAGTCTACAAATCTTCTTCAAGTAGCTTATAATTATGAAGAAAGAGGAATGAAAGTAATAATAATTAAACCCAAGACTGATACAAAGGGAGGAAATAAAATTGTATCTAGGCTTGGAGTTACAAAAGAAGTAGATTTAAGTTTTTCTAAAGGAGAGAATATTTTTACTACTGTAGAAGATTATATAAAGAAAAATGGACAAATTCACTGCATACTAGCAGATGAAGTTCAGTTTTTTACAAAAGCTCAAGTTGATGAAATGTTTATGATAGCTGTTAAATTAAATATTCCAGTAATATGCTATGGTTTAAGAACAGATTTTCAGATGGAGGGCTTTGAAGGTAGTGAAAGACTTTTACTAGTAGCTCATAGTTTAGAGGAGCTAAAAACAATTTGTAAATGTGGTAAGAAAGCTATATTAAATGGAAGAAAGATTAATGGTAAATTTGTTTTTGAAGGTAATCAAGTTGCCATTGATAATGAAGATAATGTAGAGTACGAGTCTCTTTGTGCAGAATGTTATATTAAGTATGAAGAGGAAGCGGCAAATAGTAGATAATAGCTAAAATAATAGGATGCTTATATTAAGATAATATTATGAAGTTAGAAATAAGAAATAGAAGGCAGGTGTTAAAATGGAAAAGAAGACAACAGTCGGGGGACAGGCAGTTATAGAGGGTGTAATGATGAGGGGAACTAAGGGGCTTGCAACTGCTGTAAGGCTTCCTAATGGTAGTATTGAAGTTAAAAAAGAATCAAGTGAAAGCTTGACTAAGAAAAATAAATTTTTTGGATTTCCTATAATAAGAGGATTTATATCTCTTATAGAATCTTTAATTATAGGCATAAAAAGCTTAGAGTATTCAGCTTCTTTCTTTGAGGATGATGAGAAAGAGTCAGAATCTAAATTTGATAAATGGTTTGATAAAGTTTTTAAGGAGAAAGGAAATAGTGTACTAATGGGTATATCATTAGTTCTTTCCCTAGCTTTTTCTATATTACTCTTTTTTATTTTACCAACGGCATTGACTAGTTTGGTGAAAAAAACAATAACATCTAATGTGGTAGTTTTAAATATTATAGAAGGGATAATAAGAGTTATAATATTTATAAGCTATATATTTATTGTTGGAAAACTAGAAGACATAAAAAGAGTATATCAATATCATGGAGCTGAGCATAAAACTATATTTTGCTATGAAAGTGGTATAGATTTAACACCAGAAAATGCTAAGAAGTTTGGAAGACTCCATCCAAGGTGTGGAACTAATTTTTTATTCTTAGTTATGGTTATTAGTATAATTATATTTTCCTTCACGGGATGGCAATCTATAGGTCAGAGAGTGATTTCTAGAGTTTTATTACTACCAGTAGTATCTGGAGTAACTTATGAGGTTATAAAATGGCTAGGAAAGAGTGATAGTAAAATATCAAAAATTATTGCATGGCCAGGGTTACTTTTGCAAAAGATAACAACACAAGAACCCGATGAATCTATGCTTGAAGTTGCAATAACTTCATTAAAAGCTGCAGAGGGGTTAGAATGAATTATAGTGAATGAGGAACAATATGAATATAAATGAAGCGTTAATAAAGGCATATGATATATTAAAAAGCAGTGATATTGAATCATACATAATAGATGCACAGCTTCTATTATGTAGGGTTTTAAATGTAGAAAAGTTGTATATAATTATGAACAGGTCAGAAATATTAACTTTAGATAAAGAGCAAGAGTTTTTTAAACTTATAAATTTAAGAAGTTGTAAGAAACCTATGGCATATATTCTAGGGCAAGTTGAGTTTATGGGTATTAACTTTTTCGTAGAAGAGGGAGTGTTGATACCAAGACCAGATACAGAGATTTTAGTAGAAGAGTGTATTTCTATAATAAAGAAAAATAATATAAGTTTAATATGTGATATGTGCTGTGGAAGTGGAGCTATTGGAATTTCCATAGGCCATTATGTAAAAAATAGCAAAGTGTGGTTATATGACGTAAGTGATATAGCATTAAATGTAACTAAAAAAAATATTTCAAACTTAAATTTAGGAGAAAAGACCAATGTAAATAAAAGTGACTTATTTCAATTACCTATAAAAGAAGGTTTAAAAATTAATATGATAGTGTCAAATCCACCATATATTAAGGAGGAAGTAATTCCTACCCTTATGGAAGATGTTAAAGACTTTGAACCTCACCTAGCTCTTTCAGGAGGTCAAGATGGACTTGATTTCTATAGAAGGATATGCAAAGAAGGAAAAGAGGTACTTTCCTCTGATGGATATTTATGTTTTGAAATAGGACATGATCAGGAAATGGAAGTAAAATCTATCATGAAAACTGAAGGATTTAGTGATATATATAGTTTAAGGGATTTGGGTGGAAATCATCGAGTTGTCATAGGAAAGTTACCATAAATAATATTTTTATGATATAATGTAATGATGTAAAAAATTAAGATTTATGATTAAATTACGGAGAGTGTTAATATATGTTAGAGAGATTAGGTTTTTTAGAAAACAAATATGATGAATTATCAAATATGATTAGTGATCCTAGTATTATGGCTAATCAAAAGGAGTGGCAAAAACTTTGTAAAGAGCATGCAGAATTAGAGATAATAGTAGGAAGGTATAGAGAATACAGAGATGCTGAAAATGCATTAGCTGAAAATAAAGAAATGCTAAATGAAGAATCAGATAGAGAAATGAGAGAGATGATTCAAGAAGATATAAAGGCATTAACGGAACAATGCGAGAAGTCTAAGGAAGAAATAAGAATATTATTATTACCTAAAGACCCTAATGATGATAAAAACGTATTTATAGAAATTAGAGGTGGAGCTGGCGGAGATGAAGCAGCTTTATTTGCAGCCAATTTATTTAGAATGTATACAAGATATGCAGAGCGTAACAGATGGAAAGTAGAAATAATGAGTGCTAATGAAACTGATATCGGTGGATTTAAAGAAGTAGTATTCATGGTTAAAGGTGATAAGGCTTATAGTAAACTGAAATATGAAAGTGGAGTGCATAGAGTTCAAAGGGTACCTGACACGGAATCAAGTGGTAGAATCCATACATCTACAGCCACTGTTGCAGTACTTCCAGAAGTTGAAGACGTAGATATCGACATAAATATGAATGATATAAAAATAGACGTATTTAGAGCTTCAGGAAATGGTGGACAGTGCGTTAATACAACAGATTCAGCAGTAAGAATGACTCACTTACCAACAGGACTTGTAGTTTCATGCCAAGATGAAAAATCCCAGCTTAAAAACAAGGAAAAGGCTATGAAAATATTAAGAGCTAGACTATATGAAGCAGCAGAAGCAGAAAGAGCTAAAGGAATTGCAGATGATAGAAAGAGTCAAGTTGGAACTGGAGATAGAAGTGAAAGAATTAGAACCTATAACTATCCTCAAGGAAGGGTTTCAGATCACAGAATAGGATTAACTCTTTATAAACTTGAAGCTTTCCTAGATGGAGATATAGATGAGATGTTAGATGGGTTAATAACTGCTGACCAAGCCGAAAAAATGAAGGCAATGGGAAATGGTATTTAGGTATTAAATTTTGTAAGGTGGAGGATTACTTAATGGATATAGATAAAGTCCTAAAGAAGCAAAGAAAATCTTACAAAAGGTTTATGCTATCTATGGGCTTTATTTTTATAATATTGCCTATAGTGTTGCTTATAGCTAAACAAATAAATATATTTTTTATTATATATCTTTGTGTTATTGAAAGTTTAATATTATTTTCTGTACTAATGAGATACAATGAAGAATATTTAAAGTTTCAATTATATGAAGATAAAATACTGATATCTATTTTAGGTGGTAGAATAAAATATAAAATTCACTATAGTAAAGTAGCAATTATTCATACAATACCTCAAGAAAAGTACTTTGATATATTGATAATAACAAAGTCTAAGTTTAGAAATAAAAGATTGAGATTGGTTACGAATAAAGTGCTAGAGAGATTCAGTGGTATAGGGAAATATTATGTTAAAGTAAAGATGCCTAAGGATGATGACTATTATTACTTTGTAGTAAAACGAGGTGGAGTAAAGAAATATATGCTATTAGATTTACTTTTTAAGTATTGTGTAACTGCTGTATTTACTGAGGATGCTATAGCTAATATAAAAGAATATAGAAAACAGAATAAAATATAGAGTTTATAAATATATTTTACTAATAATAATTTTCAAGGAGAAATTATGAATAGTACTATATTTATAATAGGAGTTTTTTCTGCTATAGTATCTCTAATAGGAACTATGGTTGGTGCATTAATTGGAGTATCCTTAAAAAATCCTACTGACAAGTTATTAGGAGTTTTATTGGCAGTTGCTACAGGAATAATTATATCAATAATTTTCTTAGAACTTATACCAGAATCAATTGATAAGATTGGCTTTATTAGAACTCTCATAGTTATAATTATTGGAGTAATAGTTATATATTTTATAGATTGTTTAATTAAAGTAAGTAGCCACAGTAATGATAGAAATCCAAATATGATAAATCATACAAAAGTTGCAATATTAATGGCTTTAGGGTTAATGATGCACAACTTTCCAGAAGGCATTATAATGGGTTTTGGATTTGTTAAAGGTTCGGGATTAGGTATAAAGATGAGTATATTAATATCAATTCATGATATCCCAGAAGGAATTGCCATGGCAACACCGTTAATAGCTGCTGGAAAGAAACCATTTAAAATTTTATGGTATAGTTTTTTAGTAGCATTTCCAACTGTTATAGGAGCCTGGATAGGTATGTTAATTAATTCTATATCATCTGCATTTTTAGGCTATAGTATTGCCTTTGCCAGTGGAATTATGCTTTATGTAGCTTTTGGGCAAATGCTTCCGGAAAGCAATGAATTGCATAGTAGTTATACAAATGCAATGTGGATTATATTTGGAATTATATTTGGGTTTGTAATGATAAATTTATTTTAATGGATTATTGAAGTGGGTGTTAATAGGTATGAAAACAAAAGTTGTGATGTTAAGTGAGAAGACTCCAGATAAAAGTGTGATAAAAGAAGCAGGAAAAGTTATAAAAGATGGTGGCCTTGTAGCCTTCCCTACGGAAACCGTATATGGATTAGGTGCTAATGCGTTAGATAGTGAAGCAGTATCTAAAATTTTTATGGCAAAGGGTAGGCCACAAGATAATCCTCTGATTATTCATGTAGGGGATTATAATATAGAGCCCTATGTTAAAAATGTACCAATTGTAGCAAGAGAAATAATAAAAAAGTTTTGGCCAGGACCAATAACCATAATACTTGAGAAGACTGAACTAGTTCCACAGGTTACTAGTGCAAAGTTGCCTACTGTGGGAATTAGAATGCCACAAAATAATATCGCTATAGGTTTAATAAAAGCCGCTGGAGTACCTATAGCAGCACCTTCAGCTAATATATCCGGTAGACCTAGTCCTACAGACATGGAAAGTTGTGTTGAAGATTTAGAGGGAAAGATAGACTATATATTAGGAGGAGAAAATAGTATTGTAGGTGTAGAATCAACTATAGTAGATTGTACAGTTTCACCTATATGTATTTTAAGACCAGGCGCTATAACCTTAGAGATGTTAAGGGAAATAGATAATAAGGTTTATATAGATCCATCTGTATTATCAAAGCCTACAGAAGATTTTAAGCCTAAGGCACCAGGAATGAAATATAGACATTATGCACCGAAGGCTCCTGTGAAGATAGTAGACGGTGATATAGATAAAGTTGTTGCAAAAATTAATGAAATAGTATTAAATTATATTAAACAAGGTAAAAAAGTTGGAATTATTGCAACTGATGAAACAAAATCTTTATATAATAAAGGAACTGTTATTTCTATTGGAGCAAGATGTGATATAGAAGATATAGGTAAAAATTTATTTAGAGTTTTAAGAAGTTTTGATAGTATAGACATTGATATAATTCTTTGTGAAGCATTTGAAGAGAGTGGAGTAGGTACTGCAGTAATGAATAGACTAAAAAAAAGTGCTGGCTTTAACATATTAAAAGTATAATTGGAGGGATAAATATGAAAATAGCAATAGGTAGTGATCATGGTGGTTTAAGATTAAAAAAAGAAGTAATTAAACATTTAGAAAAAAAGAACATAGAAGTTAGGGATTATGGTACATATACAGAAGATTCTTGTGACTATCCAGATTTTGCTGAAAAAGTGGCTGAAGCAGTAGTTGCTAAAGAATATGATTATGGAATTTTAATATGCGGTACAGGAATTGGAATAAGTATATCAGCTAATAAAATACCAGGAATAAGAGCGGCGCTATGCAGTGATACTTTTAGTGCACATGCTACTAGAGAACATAATAATGCCAATATATTAGCAATGGGAGAAAGAGTTGTAGGAACCGGACTTGCTTTAGATATAGTTGATGCATTTCTTGGATCAACCTTTGAAGGTGGAAGACACGAGAATAGGGTTAACAAGATAATGGAGATAGAAAAAAAATATAATAAATAATTTTAGGAGGATAAGAACATATGAGTAAAGTTACACAAATAGACCATCCATTAATACTACATAAATTAGCATTCATGAGAGATATAAATACGGGGTCTAAGGACTTTAGAGAATTAGTAGAAGAGGTTGCTATGCTTATGGCTTATGAGGTTACTAGAGATATGCAACTAGAAGAAGTAGAAATTGAAACTCCTATAGGAATTACAAAGTGTAAAGTTCTTGCAGGAAAGAAAATGGCAATAGTACCTATATTAAGAGCTGGACTTGGAATGGTTGATGGAATGCTTAAGCTTATACCTGCAGCTAAAGTTGGACATATAGGTATGTATAGAGATGAAGAAACTTTAATGCCAGTAGAATACTTCTGTAAGTTACCTCAAGATATAGAAGATAGAGATATTATAGTAACTGACCCAATGCTTGCAACTGGAGGTTCAGCTATAGATGCAATAAATGCTCTTAAGAAAAGAGGGGCTAAAAATATAAGACTTATGTGTCTTGTTGGAGCTCCTGAAGGAATAAAAGCTGTTATGGAAGCACATCCAGATGTAGATATATATTTAGCTTCAATAGATGAGAAATTAAATGAACATGGATATATTGTTCCAGGATTAGGTGATGCTGGAGATCGTTTATTCGGAACTAAGTAGTATATTATTACAATTGTAATATTGCCCTGATTAGATTTAGATTTCTAATCAGGGTATTTTTCTAATAAAAATAATATTAACATATTAGATTGCATACAAAAAGGAGCCCTAGTTAATACTAGAGCTCCATATATTATTTAGGTAAATTTTATCAAATTGGGGGAATGGGAGTTATTTACCAAAATATCTTTGTAATAAACCGTTGAAAGCAGCACCGTGTCTAGCTTCATCTTTGCACATTTCATGAACTGTATCGTGAATTGCATCTAGGTTTAATTTTTTAGCTAATGTAGCAAGGTCTTTTTTACCTTGGCAAGCACCATGCTCAGCATCAACTCTCATTTGTAAATTAGTTTTTGTATCTGCTACAACTACTTCTCCTAATAATTCAGCAAATTTAGCTGCGTGTTCAGCTTCTTCAAATGCTATTCTCTTATAAGCTTCAGCTACTTCAGGATATCCTTCTCTATCTGCTTGACGACTCATTGCTAAGTACATTCCAACTTCTGTACATTCTCCAGTAAAGTTAGCTCTTAATCCTTCGATTACTTCTTGATCAACTTCTGCTGCAATTCCTATTCTGTGCTCATCAGCCCAAGCTAGGTTGCCTTCTGATTTTTCTACAAATTTATCAGCACCTGCCTTACATACTGGACAAAACTCTGGAGCTGAATCTCCCTCGTGAATATAACCACATACTGTACATACAAATTTTTTCATAAATATTTCCTCCTTAAATCTTCATATTATAATAATTTTTGTTTTTAGATTTTCTCGATGTATTTATCTTATGAACTTATTATATACTATTAAATAATAATTATCAAGAGAAAATTATTATTTTTTATTATTTTTTTAGGTAATAAAAAAATAATATAACTTTATTATATTACTTAATAAGGTTAAGATTATATAATATTCTGTATTTTAATATAAAGTTCAAATATTTATAATTTAGTTTAGTATAGAAATAGCACCGATATGATACAATAAAAATAACCTTAAAGGGATAAAAATAAAGCAATAAGCCAAAAAACAATGTTTCTATAGAGGAGAGTAGCCCTCATTAGTTAGAATTTTGAATAAGTTAGTAAATATTTAATCAATATTAAGTAAAATTAAACGGAGCATCCGTTTTTCTAATAAATGCAATGCATAAAAAATTGCATACAATGAATATACAATTATATACTTTTTTATATATAAAGTGTAATGTAGAGGTTTAAATTGATTTATTAGAGTTTATTAGGGAACATTTTGGTAAGAAATCTTTTAATTCAGAAAATAATTGATATTTTAAATTCTTTTGACTACTTATTGTAAATTTTCAGTTTTAACAGACAAATGAATAAAAGTTTTTTGGAATAATCCTTTTATTGTAAAACCTCAAAAAATGTAGCAAAGCAGAGAGAACTTGTACTATTATTGATTATTTACTTCTTTAGAACTAATTTGACCTAATTTGGTGAAAATTTAGGTTTTAGAAGATTTGAACCTAGATGTATAATATCATATATGCAAAAGCGAGGTGGTCCAATCCAATGAATAAAGAGTGCTCAGAGGTTATTAAGCTTGTTGGCTTATTTGATTCTATTATAGGAATTATAGTTTCATTAATTTTAATGTTATTCTTTAACTGGATATCCTGGTTTTTTTTATTGGGGATAATTTGTAGTTTTGTGAATTTTATTATTAACTCACTGACAACTGAAATGATTATTATGAAGGATAAGAGATTTAAAGGTTTATTAATACTTTTATCCTATATAGTTAGAATAGGGCTTGTTTGTGGAATATCTCTCGCTATAATTAAGAAAAGTGAGGTGAGCTTTTTTATTTTTATTGCAGGATATACGGCTCAGCTATTAGCTATATTATGTTATGGTTTTAGCTTGAAGAGCCAGAAAGGAGTATGATGTTATGGAAGAAATGGCACCTTTGTTTGCAATTAATATCTTTGGATATAAATATGAAGTTATGTCAAGTGTTTTTATACAATGGGTATTTATTGCATTAGCATTGGTTTTATCCATTCTATATAGTAGAAAGGTTAAAAAAGTTCCAGGTAAGGTACAAAGTATTGTAGAAGTTGGAATAGAATTTTTATCTAATGTAGTTAAAGATAACATGGGACCAGGTTCAAGTCCTTTTATTCCTTACATAGGATCCTTAGGAATTTATTTATTTTTATTAAATATGGTAGGGTTATTTGGAATAAAGCCTCCTACATCAGATTTTAGTGTAAGCTTAGGAATTGCACTTACTACTTTTTTTGTAATTCAAGGGCATACTATTAAAAAGTTAGGTCTTTGGGGTTACTTTAAAGGATATGCATCTCCTGTTCCATTATTGTTACCAATAAATATAATGGAGAGGATTATGCTTCCAATATCATTAAGTCTAAGACTTTTTGGAAATATCTTTGCAGCAACAATGATTATGGAACTTCTATACGGAGCTCTTACAGGATTAAATTTTATTGCAGCAATAGGATTACCTATACCGTTCCATTTCTATTTTGATATATTTGATGGAACCATACAAATGATTATTTTTGTAATGTTAACAATGATTAATATTAAGATTACAGCAGAACATTAAAAACTAAATTTAACTAAATAAAAATTATTAATAGTAAATTACTATAAATATAAAAAATATTTATTTTTGAGGAGGAATTATAAATGGATTCAGCAGCTTTTATAGCAGGAATGTCAGCATTAGGAGCAGGTATAGCAGCACTTGCAGTTATTGGTGGAGGATTAGGAACAGGAAATGCTACTGGTAAAGCAGTAGAGAGTATAGCAAAACAACCAGAGGCTAGTAGTAAAATTATGAGTGCTTTAATAGTAGGGGGAGCTTTATCAGAGGCAACAGCTATATATGGATTTTTACTTGGATTATTATTAATATTATTCGGAGTAAAAGGTTAATATCTTAGTAAAAATATTGAGAAGGAGGGTGTAGTTCCATATCTTAATTAGTTACATTTTGAAGAAGATATAGTAGGTAGTGTAGTATATATTTGTGATTAAATTAAGAGGATGATGTGGAACGTAGCTTATGAATATTGATTGGAGTATTATAGTACCATCAACCATCAATTTCTTTATATTTTATTTAATACTAAGAAAATTTGTGTTTAATAAGACTTTAGCAGTTATCAATACTAGAAAAGAAGAAGTGGAAAGTGCTTTCAAAAAGGCTAGGGATGAAGAAGAAAGAGCGAAGTTATTAAAACAAAAGTATGATGAAGATGTTAAAAGATATAGAAATGATGGCTTGAAATTAGTAGAGAGTTATAAGCAAAAAGCTGATAAAGTATATGCTGAGATAGTTGAAGACTCACAAAGAGAAGTAGCTAACATAAAAGAACGAGCTACTAAAGAAATAAAAAGAGAAAGAGAAAAAGCTAGTAAAGAAATTAAGCAAGAAATTATTGATTTATCCATGAAACTTGCTGAGAAAACTTTAGAGAAAGAAATCAATGAAGAAAGTCACAGAGAGTTAATTGATAAATTTATAGCTAAGGTAGGTATTTAAAAATGTATGAATTTTTAGATAGGCGGTATGCTCTAGCTCTTTATGAAATGTGTAAAGAAGCAGGTAATATAGAAACTGTTTTGGAAGAACTAGGTGAAGTAGTTGAGGAAATGGATAATAATGAAGGACTTATAAAGATTATCAGAAATCCTCAAATTAATAAGCACAATAAAAAGAGAATATTTGAGGAATTATTTAAGGGTAAGATAGAGGATGAACTTTTAAGTTTTTTACTATTACTTATTGACAAAGGAAGGATACTTTATCTGAGGGAAAAGTATAATCAGTTTAGATTAGTATACCTTAAAAATAATAATACCGTTGTAGCTAAAATTAAGTCTGTAATTCCATTAAATCATAATGAACGAGAAACTATTAAAAGTAAGTTAGAAAAACGTTATGAAAAGACAGTAATAATAGAGGAAGAAATAGATAAATCTCTATTAGGTGGAATGTTAATCTCTGTAGGAGATGAAACCATAGATGGAACTATTAAGACTAAACTTATGGATCTTAAGAATATATCAGAAGGTAACGTAGGTAGATATAACTTTAGTGAGCTTAATAAAGAATTATTAGCAGATATTATAACAAATAAACCTCTAAATGAAGAAGAAACAAAAAAATTAAGAGGTTGGTTAATGGATTTCTATAGTAGAGAAATTGTCATAAATAATATAGTAGATGAGTCTTACAAAGATGATATCAAAGTTATTATAGGTGAAGATATAACTACTAAAGCTACAATTGATGAGATAGTTAATAGTGAAAAATGTAAGATTGGTAAGGCTAAATCTCAAGAGTGTATTATAGATTTAGATGAAAAAGGTAAAATTCTTAATGCCACAGTTAGGACTGTAATTCCACTAACTGATGAAGAGAGAATTAAGTTAACTAAAGGACTTGAGAAGTTCTATAGTAGAAAAATAGTAATCCATGAAGAAATAGATGAGAGTATAGTTGGTGGAGTATTAGTTAAAATAGGAAATGATATTACTGATGGAACAGTAAAAAGTAAGCTTAGATATGTTAGAGATGACATGTAATACAGGCTTTAAATCGTGGTGAGAATAGAGGTGGAATCATGCATATTAAACCAGGTGAGATAACATCTATTATAAAAAGAGAATTAGATAGATATGAAAGTCACATTAACACTATAGATTCTGGAACCATAATCCAAATTGGAGATGGTATAGCTAGAATATATGGATTAGATAATTGTTTAGAAGGAGAGCTATTAGAATTTCCTAATAACGTATACGGAATTGCCCTTAACTTAGAGCAAGACAATGTTGGATGCGTATTATTAGGTTCTGAAGAAGGTATCAGAGAAGGCGATATAGTAAAAAGAACGGGTAGAGTAGTAGAAGTACCTGTTGGTGAAGCTCTTGTAGGAAGAGTTGTAGATTCTCTAGGAAATCCTATCGATGGTAACGGAATGATAGTAACTTCAGAATATAGAGCTGTAGAAGTAGAAGCTCCGGGAGTTATAGAGAGACAATCAGTAAAAAGTCCTATGCAAACAGGTATAAAGGCTATAGACTCTATGATTCCAATTGGAAAAGGTCAAAGAGAGTTAATTGTAGGAGACAGACAGACTGGAAAAAGTGCATTAGCAATAGATGCTATCATAAATCAAAGGGGTAAAAATGTAACTTGTGTTTATGTAGCTATAGGTCAAAAGCAGTCAACTGTTGCTAATATAGTTAATACACTAAAGGCTGAGGGGGCTATGGACTATACAATAGTTGTAGCTGCAACGGCATCACAATCTGCATCTCTTCAATATTTAGCACCTTTCTCAGGATGTTCAATGGCTGAATATTTTATGTATAAAGGTGGAGATGCACTTATAGTATATGATGATTTGTCTAAGCACGCTGTTGCTTATAGAACTATGTCATTATTACTTCGTAGACCACCAGGAAGAGAAGCTTATCCAGGAGATGTATTCTATCTTCACTCAAGACTTTTAGAAAGAGCTTCAAAACTTTCTGATGACTTAGGAGGAGGATCATTAACTGCTCTTCCAATAATAGAAACTTTAGCAGGAGATGTTACAGCATATATTCCTACAAATGTAATATCTATAACAGATGGTCAAATTTTCTTAGAATCTGACTTGTTCCATGCAGGTCAAAGACCAGCGGTAAATGCAGGTATATCAGTATCTAGGGTTGGAGGAAATGCGCAAATTAAAGCTATGAAACAAGTATCATCAACCCTTAGAATAGAACTTGCTCAATATAGAGAACTTGTGAACTTTACTCAATTTGGATCAGATTTAGATAAGGAAACTGTTAAGAGACTTGAAAAGGGTAAAAGACTTATAGAAATATTAAAGCAAGGACAATATGCTCCTATGGATGTAGAAAAGCAAGTAATAATAATATATTGCGGAGTGAATGATTTCTTAAGCGATATTCCAGTTCATAAGGTTAAAGCCTTTGAAAAGGAATTTTTAGAATATATAGGTACTCATTATAGAGACATCCCAAGTTCTATAAAAGAAAAACAAGAATTAGATTCAGAAATAAAAGAAAGACTTAATATGGCCATAACTGAATTTAAAAAAGTATTTTTAACTGAAATTTAGAGATATCACCTAAATTTTTAGGAGGTGAAAATATGGGCGTTGCAGGATTAGTTATTTTAAAAAAGAGAATAAAATCTATAGAGAATACAAAAAAGCTTACTAAGGCTATGGCCTTAGTAGCAACATCTAAACTAAAAAAGGTAAGGGTATCCTTATATACAAATGACACGTATTTTAAAAGCTATAGAGAAGTTATGAATGAAGTAATTCCATCACTGCCAAAAGAAAATAGATATATGCAATCCAATGGAAGTAAAAAGAAATTAATCATTGTTATAACTTCAGATATGGGAATGTGTGGTGCCTATAATAATAATGTTATAGATAAGCTTAAAGGGATAACTAAAGGCCATGAAGAGGATTATTTAATAGCAGTTATTGGTGAAAAAGGTAAAAGCTTAGCTAAGAGACATAGGATTAAGACATTAGATAAATATAATCAAACTATCTCTGATGTGCCTACAGCTACTGAAGCTAAGAGTATCTTTGAGTATAGCTTCAATATGTTTAGTGAAGAAAAAGTAGGAGAAGTAAGTATACTTTATACTTGGTTTAAAAATCCAATAGTAAAAGAACCAAAAGAGTGTAGATTATTGCCTCTTACTTTTGAAGAAAGCGAAGAAGACCATATTGGTGAAGATGAATTTGATATAGAAGGAAACAAAGAAGAGCTTATAGAGTCAATAGTACCATCCTATTGTAATGCAATGATACTTAATGCAATGATAAATTCTAAGGCTTCAGAACAGGGAAATAGAATGGAGACAATGAATAGTGCGACTCAAAATGCAGATGAATTAATAGCTTCTTTAAGGTTAAAATATAATAGGGTTAGACAAGGGGCTATCACTCAAGAGATTTCAGAAATTATTGGTGGAGCTCAAGCACAAAGTTAATAAGCCATTATATAGTAACCTATATAAAAAGTATAGATAGGAGGAGTTATATTTAACTTATATATTAATATAGTTAGATGTAGCGAATTAATATGGCACAACGTATTGGTAAAGTAGTTCAAATTATTGGACCAGTAATAGATATAAAATTTGACACAGACTCATTGCCTAACATTTATAATGCAATCCAAATTAAGATGGATGGTAGAGTTATTGTTGCTGAGGTTGAACAACATATAGGTGATGATATAGTTAGAACTATATCTATGGAATCAACAGAAGGACTTAAACGTGGAGTTAAGGCTATAGATACAGGAAGACCTATTGAAGTGCCTGTAGGAGAACAGGTACTTGGAAGATTGTTCAATGTATTAGGTCAAACTAAAGATGGAAAAGGTCCTCTTGATACTAATAATTATTATACAATTCATAGACCAGCTCCAAGCTTTGCTGAGCAATCTGTGGAACCAGAAATGTTTGAAACTGGCATAAAGGTTATAGATTTAATAGCACCATATCAAAAGGGTGGAAAGATAGGACTTTTTGGTGGTGCAGGAGTTGGTAAAACTGTACTTATACAAGAATTAATCAACAATATAGCTAGAGAACATGGTGGATTATCAGTATTCACTGGTGTAGGAGAGCGTACAAGAGAAGGAAATGACTTATACAATGAGATGCTAGATTCAGGGGTTATAAATAAGACAGCTTTAGTATTTGGACAAATGAATGAGTCACCAGGAGCTAGAATGAGAGTTGCACTTACAGGACTTACTATGTCTGAATACTTCAGAGATAAAGGTCAAGATGTATTATTATTTATAGATAATATATTTAGATTTACTCAGGCAGGTTCAGAGGTTTCTGCATTATTAGGTAGAATACCAAGTGCTGTAGGATACCAACCAACCCTAGCAACAGAGATGGGGGCATTACAAGAACGTATAACATCTACTAACAGTGGATCAATTACTTCTGTTCAAGCAGTATATGTTCCTGCTGATGACCTTACTGACCCAGCACCAGCAACAACATTTAGCCATCTTGATGCAACTACAGTTCTATCTAGAGCTATAGTAGAGCTTGGAATATATCCTGCGGTTGATCCATTAGAATCAAGCTCAAGAGTACTAGATCCTAGAATTGTTGGTGAGGAACATTATGAAATATCTACTCAAGTAAAGTACATTCTTGAAAGGTATAAAGAACTTCAAGATATTATAGCTATATTAGGTGTAGATGAATTATCAGATGAAGATAAAATTCTTGTTAATAGAGCAAGAAGAGTTCAAAGATTTTTATCTCAACCTTTTACAGTAGGAGAGCAATTCACTGGTTTAAAAGGTAGATATGTTCCTATAAAAGAAACAATAAGAGGATTCAAGGAAATATTAGAAGGTAAACATGATCATTTACCAGAGTCAGCATTCTTATTTGCAGGAACAATAGATGATGTTATAGAGAAAGCTAAGACTTTGGGTTAATATTATTTTGGATGTGATAAAATATGAAAAAGGTCTTTAAGCTTATAATAATTACTCCAGAGAGTGAGTTTTTTAAAGGAGATGCAGTCTCTTTAAACTGTGAAACTACAGAAGGCAGACTAGGAATTCTTCCAGATCATTCTGCTATAATTGCAGGACTTGTACCAACAATAACAACCTTTGAAGATGTAGATGGAAAGAAGTACAAAGTTAATACTTCTGACGGAGTCCTAAAGGTAAGGAAAAATAATGTTAGTATTCTCTGTACTATAGCACAATGGGTAGAATAAATTTCGGTACCATATATTTCAAATATTTATATAAACAGAGTTCTTAGCTCTTCGAAGCTTAGAACTCGTTATCCAGGGACGTAGCAGCTCTTTACTGCCACTTTGAAGAAGATGGGAGTATTAGAGCTGGTAGTCATCGGACAAACTAAAAGGAGCACATTAAATGATATGAAAATCATTTAATGTGCTCCTTTAAATTACCTTGGAATAAAATTCAACAATAATTCAAAGTAATAAAAATATTTTGAGAATAGTAATGCTATATATAGTATTACTACATATAATAATATTATACATATTAAGTAAAAGGAGAGGTGTTATTGGAAATAGATAAAGAGTTATTAAAAGGGTTTATAGACATTTTAATTTTATCTATTATTAAAGGTAATGATTATATTTATGGATATAACATAATGAAACTAGTTAATATAGCTGCTGAAGATAACTTTGAACTTCAAACAGGAACTTTATATATAGCTTTAAAAAGATTAGAAAAACAAAATTTTATCACATCTAAAGTAATAGAAGGAGATAATGGAATTAAAAGAAGGCATTATTTAATTACAAAAGAAGGTGAAGTTCAACTTAATAAATTGAATGGAGATTTTAATAAGATAACAGAGCTTATTTTAAAGTTTAGAGAGGGGGCAGTTAATGGTGAATAATCTAAGTATTAAGTTAAAGAGGAAAATAAATAGATACTTAAGAAAGCTCTTTAGTTCAGCTTTTGAAGATACATTAGAAGTTAAAGAATTAAAGGAAGAATTAAAAAGTTACATTATAACTGAAGTTAGTGATTTAGTAGAATCAGGTAAATCTGAGGAGAAGGCTTTTGAAATAGCTAAAAATAATATAGGGAATAATTCTGACTTTGAGGAAGGAATATCAGGTATATTTAATAATACTAAATATTTATTTATCCTTAAATCTAGTTATGTATGTATGATTATATATATAATTATTCAATTGCTTGTGCGACTAAAGATTATAGGCATTATAGATATATCACATTATAACCTTAGAATCATGTCTAAATTTAGTTTTATAGTATTCATAATAGGAACTATCATATTTTTTATATGGACATTTATGAATTTTATTTTTACAAGTCGAACCTTTAAGTTTAAGATTCAAGCTATTGTTATAAATATCTTAAATATTTTTATTAGTATGTTATGGGTTATGGCTTCTAAAGGGGTAGTCAATGTTTTTAGAGTAGAAAAAAGTTTTTATATAGCGTTATTTTTAGATATGATTTTATATTTTACTGTATATAGTAAAAAGGTTTTTAAATTTAAATAAAATTAGGATGTGTGAATTATGATAAAAAAGATTATATCAGCAATAATGTCATTCATGATGGTAGGCATGTTTTTAGTAGCCTGCACACCGAAGAAAGATGATGCAGAAGAAAACATAAGAGGATTTATAGAAAGGCACTATGTAGCAGATAAAGATGATTTAGAAGCCTGTGGTGATTATGTTAAAAATGGAATTGGTATAGGGGACAATTTAAACAAAAAAGATAAAGAGATGGCAGAGTATATGACTGAAGAAGGATTTGATGGATATAGAATTAATAGAACTCTTTTTTATAGATTTAAACTACTTTATGAAAAAAATTGCACATCAGAAATAAAAGATGTAGAGATAGTGGAAAAAGAAAAGTCAGATGATATGAGAAGATTTAATGTTAAGTTCAATTGGATTATAAAAAATGATAAAGATGAGATAGTTAAGGAGCATAAGGTAGATAAAGATATATATCTTTCAGAAGAACATGGTAGTTGGCTTATAAACCAGTATAACAAGTTAGAGATATTATATGGTGACTTTAACTTTAATATGGTATAGTTAATATTTTTATATAGATTAATCCAACCTTATCTTAAATATGTACCATAGAGGGAGAAAATAGAAAGATAATTTATGTGATTTCATAAATTATCTTTTTATTTTCTACATTACGTTGAAAAGTAATTTATTTATGAACACATTTTAAAAGTTGCTATATATTATTAGTATAAATAAAAATATAACTTATTACATTATATGTAAATATGAATAAAAAAAGTAAAAAGGTTAATGATTTAATATAAGTGGATTTATTCTTATATTAAGGTGGGATATGTATGAAGTTATATATTAAGTTATTAATTGTGGTGATGTTCACATTAAGCATATTAATTATACGGGATAAAACCTTTTATGGGAAGAGTGAAGAGGATATGTTTAGTGGAATATTAAATAGTGTAAATGCTTCTACTGAGGAATATGTAGTGGAGGGCAGGTTTTATAGTCAAGAAAGTAAAGAAAATATATATGAAACTATAATAACTAATATAGAAAAGGCTATGGGACAAGTTTACCAAGAAGTTAATAAGGACTTAAGTTTTAAAATAGATTATAACCATGAAGAATATGATGGAAGGATTTCAATAGCTGATTATGGTAAAGGATATGATGTTGTACTAAGAATTTCTATTTGTAAACCTAATTTAGATATTGATGAAGAAAAAACTGTAGAAAAGAAAATTAAAGAAATTTTATCCCCAATTAGTAGTAAGGTGGAATACTCGCTATATGTAAAAAGTAAAATCTTAAACGGCACAATAGATGAAACAAGAGATGTGATTTTAAAGCGATTATATTTAAATAAAGCACAAAATATTGATGAAGTAGAAATAAGTAATGGATATAGTATTATAAGCAATACAAATTTATACGATAAAGAAATAATACTAGGTGAGGAGATAGATTTTAACTGTGCTATAGTTAGATATTCCTCAGGATGCTATTTAATAATGGGGACACCTGTAATCAGGATAACATACTAAGAAATAGCATTTTAAATGGAGGATTAACATGAGTAAATTTTATATAAATGGAAACCGTAGATTAAAAGGGAGTGTAAACATAAGTTCAGCCAAGAATGCTGTATTACCAATACTAGTGTCCACTATACTAACAGATAGTGTATCAACCATCAATGGATCACCTATGCTAGAAGATGTATTTGTACTATGTGAGGTATTAAGATCTCTTTCAGCAGAGGTTAATATAGATAGAGATAATAATAAAATTGATATTAATACAAAAAACTTAAAATATGAAGGTATAGATAATGACTTAGTAAGAAAAATGAGAGCATCTTTCCTAGTTATAGGAGCTATGGTAGCTAGATTTGGAAAGGCAAAAATTTCTCTGCCTGGAGGATGTAAAATAGGATCTAGACCTATAGATTTGCATTTGAAGGGACTAAAAGCTTTAGGAGCAACAATTAAAGAGGAACACGGATATGTTGAAGTAGTTGCAGAACAATTAGAGGGTAATACAGTTTATTTAGACTTCCCATCTGTGGGAGCCACAGAGAACTTGATGATGGCTGCAACTCTTGCTAAAGGAGATACTTTTATAGAGAATGCAGCTAAGGAACCTGAGATAGTAGACTTAGCAAATTTTTTAAATAAAATGGGGGCTAAGATTCAAGGTGCAGGAAGTGGTAAGATATGCATAACAGGAGTAAAAAGATTAGAAGGAGTTTCGTATACGCCTATATTTGATAGGATTGAAGCAGGAACATTTATAATAGCAGCACCCATTACAAAAAGTAAAATTACAATAGAAGGTGTGGATGAAGAACATCTCAAGTCAGTGATAGTTAAATTACGTGAAATGGGTGTTAAGATTGATGTATTCGGAAATAAAATTGTTGTAGATGGAGATGTAGAATTAAAACCCACAGATATTATGACTATGCCTCATCCAGGATTTCCAACAGATATGCAATCACAAATGATGACATTATTAAGTATTACCCATGGAAGAAGTAGTGTGACAGAAACTATATTTGAAAATAGGTTTATGCAGGTGGCAGAGTTAAGAAGGATGGGAGCTAATATTAATGTTAACGGAAGAATTGCGACAATAGAAGGTGTTAAAGAGCTTACAGGAGCTGAAGTAGTAGCACCAGATCTTCGAGCAGGAGCAGGACTGGTTTTGGCAGGTTTATGTGCTAAGGGTGAGACTATAGTAGATCACATATACCATATAGATAGAGGATATGTAACAATAGAGGATAAACTCAATGCCCTAGGCGCAGAAATAACTAGAATATAATTATACTTTATATAGCTCAGCTTTTAATTTAAGGCTGGGCATTTTTATATTTACAAAATTATAAGCATATTACCATAAATATAATAATAAATATAACTAAGTCTATCTAGTATAGGAGAGAAGTTTATTTATTAGGAGGAAGAAAAGTGAAGTACTATGGGAGGATTAAAATAAATATTAATTATGATAAAGCTATAGTTGTTATTAAACCAATATTGATGGTGGCTATTTATTCAGCAGTATTACTAGGATTTCTAATATTATCCTATAAATTGATATTAGGTGAAGGAGGTAATATAGGTAAAAAAGGAAATGACTCATCACAGGCTATAGAAGTGATGCAATCTAAAAATAAAGGTGAGAAATCAAATAAGGGCATTTCCTTTAAGCTAGATGTAGATACAATAAAGGTTTATTTGACAAAGGAAAATAGGATTATAGAGGTGCCTTTAGAAGAATATATTAAGGGAGTAGTATGTAGTGAGATGCCATTAAACTTTAATAAAGAGGCTTTGAAGGCACAAGCTATAGCAGCAAGGACATATACCTTAGCTCATACAAAAGCTGTATCAAGTGGATGTGCCAATGGAAGAGGAGCAGATTTGTGTGATACTGTTCATTGTCAGGTATATACACCCAAAGAAGTAAAAATAGCTCAGTTAGGTATAGGTGGAGAAAATAAATGGAAACTAGTTGAAGATGTGGTGAATGAGACTAGAGGACAAGTGTTAACATATAATAATGAATTAGTATTGGGGGCGTATTATTTCTCTACAAGTAGTGGAAAAACTGAAAATGTTGAAGATGTATTTTCTACAGCACTACCTTATCTTAGAAGTGTTGAAAGTTTAGGTGAAGATATTGCACCAAGATATAAAAGTACGGAAACTATAGACATAAACAGATTTGCGCAAGTGGTTAATAGCAGTTATAGTAATGCAAATTTATCACCAGCTAATCTAGAAGATCATATTAAAGTAAATAATTATACAGATGGTGGGTCAGTGAAAGAAATAACCCTTGGTAATGTTACTATAACAGGGGTTAAATTTAGACAGTTGTTTGGATTGAATTCCGCTAACTTCTCTTTAGAGTTTTTAAATAATCAAGTTGTTATAAATTGTAATGGCTTTGGTCATGGAGTAGGTATGAGTCAATGGGGAGCTAATGTAATGGCTAGTCAAGGCAAGAGTTGTGAAGAGATTTTAAAACATTATTATACAGGTATTGAAATAAAAAAAATCAATGAAAATTAGAAAGAAATAGGGCTTTTGCCCTATTTTTTTAGTTTTTAGCAAAAAAATATGAAAAAAATGAGATAAATAAGAAAAAAATTTTCTTATAGTGTATTAATTTCCCAATAAACGTCCACAATACTGATGGAGGTGTTTTTATGAACAATAAACTTAACAAAGTGAAGCAATTTTTCAAAAAAGAAGGCTTCTATGTAATTTTATTTGTTTGTCTATGTGCTGTTGCTACAGTTGCAGCTATAACAGCTGGAAGAAATAACAATAAAAATTCTGAAGAAGATAAAGTAGCATTAGAACAAACAGAAAAAGAAGTTGTAACTCAACCAGAAAAACCTGAGAATGCACTACAAGTTAAAGAGGAGCTTGAGCCAGTACCAACAGTTAAGAATAATGATACTGCAGCAGTTTCATCTCAAACTAAAGTTAGTTTTAAAAATCCAGTAGAGGGTACTTTAGGTAGAGCATATTCTGAAGATCCAGTATATTGGGCAACAACTAAGAGTTATAAAAATCACTTAGCTATGGATGTTAAAGCTGCAGAAGGTTCAGCAGTTGTAGCAGTAAGTGCTGGAGTGGTTAAAAAAGTAGATGCAAATACAGAAGGTACCTATGTAGAAATAGACCATCAAAATGGACTAACTACAATATATGGAAACCTTAAAGAACAGGTTCTAGTTAAAGCTGGAGATAAAGTTACAGCTGGTAAAGAAATAGGAGCTGTAGGTAAAACTACAAACCTTGCATATGAGGAATATGGAGATTATCTTCACTTCCAAGTATTACAAGATGGAAAAGAAGTAGACCCAGCTAAATATGTTAGTTATAAGAAATAACTAAAATAGAATTAATATTCTTGCTAGCTTTAAAACTTTAAAGTAAAAGGCTAGCAAGAATGTAATTTAAATAAGGAAGTTAGCATATTTATAATTATAGAAGGGTTAAGGAGGTAACGCTTTGAAAGACTATATTGAAGATAGAGTACTAGAAGTAGCAAAATATATAATAGAATCCGAGGCTACAATAAGAAAAACAGCATCGGTATTTGGTGTAAGTAAAAGTACAATCCATAAGGATATGACTGAGAGATTACCTAAAATAAATGCTCAAATAGCAGAGGAAGCAAAAAACATCTTAGATCTAAATAAAGCTGAAAGACACATTAGAGGTGGAAAAGCTACTAAAATGAAATATAAAACAATTGAAGGTTAGGTAGAATAGTAATATAATAGGTGTATATTGTTTTAGTAAATATTGTATAGTATTTCAATAAGAAGAAAATACTAGAGAGCAGGAGTGAATTTTAAGATGTTTTTTTTCGGTGTAGGAACAGATATGGGAATAGACCTAGGTACGGCTACAGTACTGGTTTACACAAAGGGTAAGGGTATAATACTAAAAGAACCTTCAGTTGTAGCAATAGATAAAAGTGCCAATAAGGTCTTAGCAGTAGGTGAAGAAGCTAGAAAAATGATAGGTAGGACGCCAGGAAATATTGTTGCAATTCGTCCACTTAGAGATGGGGTAATATCAGATTATGATGTTACAGAAAAAATGTTAGAGCACTTTATTAAAAAAGCTTGCGGTAAGAGAAAGATGTCAACACCAAGAGTTGTAATGTGCGTACCATGTGAGGCTACTGAAGTAGAAAGAAGAGCTGTTGAGGATGCGGCAAGAAATGCAGGAGCTAAAAAGGTTTTATTAATTGAAGAACCTTTGGCAGCAGCTATAGGAGCGGGGTTAGACATAACTAAAGCTAGTGGGAATATGGTTATTGACATAGGTGGAGGTACCACCGATATAGCAGTAATTTCTCTAGGAGGAATGGTTGTAAGAGAGTCTATTAAAGTTGCTGGAGACGATTTTGATGATGCTATAATTCGTTACATAAGGAAAAAGCATAAATTAATGATTGGAGAAAGAACAGCAGAAGAACTTAAAATAAACATTGGATGCGCATATCCTAAAGATGAGGACATTAAGGCAGAGATAAGAGGAAGAGATCTTATAACTGGACTACCTAAAAATATCACAGTTTGTTCTAGTGAGATGGAAGAGGCATTAAAAGAAGCTGTTACTTCCATAGCTGAATGTGCACATTCTGTACTAGAAAAAACACCACCTGAACTGGCTGCAGATATAGCTGATAAAGGTATAATAATGACTGGTGGAGGAGCTTTATTAGATGGATTAGACAAACTCATTGAAAAAGTTACTAATGTACCAGTATATGTAGCAGAAGATTCAGTATCTTGTGTAGCTGTTGGAACAGGAAAAATGCTTGACTATGTAGATAAGTTAGACGATTCGTTTACAGGATATAATGTTTCAATAAATAGTTAAGATGTACAAGTTAGAATATTAAACCTATATTTTAAATTATGTAAATAAATTTATATGATGTCCAACAATAGAAGTTAAAAATAAAGGTTATATAAATATAAAAATGTGATTTAATATACCTACTATGCAAAAAAATATTTGTATAGTAGGTATATTTTATTTTGTATCATTTCTAGTTGGTGTAAGTAACTCATTTTCTATGAAAGGGAGAGTTAATAAAAACTATAATTATATCTTCGAAATTAATGGTTGTTAAAAAGATTTTAATAGTATAAATAAGTCCATGTACTGTATATAATATCTAGGTAATAATCGTTCATCATTAATCACATAATGAGCTGAGATAATACCCATGAACAAGTCCTTGAGTTATTACTTTAGAGATTTCCAAAATTAGATTTAATCGTATATTTCTACTTGTAAAGGGTTCATCAATATCGCTAGAATCGACAATACCTATTATTGATATATCACCTACGGGAGAAAGAGATTTACCAACACCTTTTCCAGGATTAATGGGGTAATCTCGAACTTGTATCTCGCCAATTTTATTAGGAGGACCAAGACAAGCATCGATACCAATAATTTTAGAATCTGGATGTTTTAATTTTATATCCGATAGTTTACTATCTAAATTTAATGCGTGTATAGGATTAGCTATAGTTCCATAGACTGGCAATGGGAAAAATTTTTCTTCTAACATGCTACCAATAAGAGGACCTAAGCAGTCTCCAATGCATCTATCAGTTCCTATACAAACAATAATTGTGTTTGCATTTAATTCATCTTTTAAAAAGTTGGATAAGGTATAATAACCTAATGAATCTTTGTAATGAATCTTAACTTTGCTCACAGAAACACCTCCATATGAATTTATATGAAGCAACTTCGGTATAAATTCTAAAAAATATGGAATAATTTAGATAGTTTTTATTTAAGGAGGATATGTTATGAATAGAAAGGGATATTCTGTAATCATAATTCTATATACAATAGTAAATATAATAGCGTTAGTGAGCTTTAATATAAGTAATGAAAACTTATATTACAAAGAGGAAAATAAGGTTATAGCTAAAAGCAGTGAGAAAGCTGAAAATTATAATAAAGAAATTACTACTGGTATAGAAAAGGAGAATATGGATGCAAATACTTCACAGGATTTAATTAAGAATAATGGGGTTAATGAAACTAGTGTATCAGATGAAGAATTAAAAAAAAGAAGAATTGAAGCTAATAGAGAAAGGCAAAATCAGCTAAATCAAATTTATAAGAGTGATAATGAAATAGTTAAAACTGATGAAATCGAGTTTGACAAATATAATAAGCAAGTTAAGGAAAAAAACAAAGTAATGAAGGTACCACCAGAAGAATTAATAGATGAGTTAACAATTTCAGAGAAGGCAAAGATAATAGGTATATGCAAAGCGTTGAATGAAGAAGACTATTCAGAGATAAACGAATTCCTTACTTATAATAATGAACGATTAGCTGTATTAAGAACTCTCAATGTAATAGAGCGTAAGGTAGATGAAGAGCAAATAGAAGAATTAAAGAAAATATTTTCTAAATATATAGATATGGACAAAGTAGAAGGAAATTAATTATATAAATAACTATTTAAATATAAACTTATACTTATAGTTCTCTAGGAAAATAGATATCTAGTTTCCTAGAGAACTATAAAAATAGTTGTTCTGTTCATGCGAGTTTCAGGTATTATCCTGTAAGAAATAAATTAAATATATTGAAATAATAGTTTATTATTAATGCTTTTAATTAGTATAATGATTTAAATTTAAGTGACGAAATGCCTAAAATGAAAAAATTATGATTAATTGAGAAAAAAACAATAAAATTTTTATAAAAATATTGAAAAAAGGGGTTGAAAAAAAATCAATATAATTGTATACTAAGTCTTGTCAGTTTAGTGACATTTTTATTTATGTAAAAGATTGGGAATTAGCTCAGGTAAGCTAATGTGAAAATCTAGTTATATTAAAATTATGGAGGAGTTCCCGAGTGG
>NZ_DLCT01000001.1:130393-130628 GCF_002480755.1 Clostridium sp. UBA7791
GTCCTCCTCCACCATATAAGGTCGCATAGCTCAGCTGGGAGAGCACCTGCCTTACAAGCAGGGGGTCACAGGTTCGATCCCTGTTGCGACCACCATAGTGAATTTAAATTCATTAAACTGCACAAATTATATAATATGCTGGCATGGCTCAACGGTAGAGCAGCTGATTTGTAATCAGCAGGTTGTAGGTTCGATTCCTATTGCCAGCTCCATAAATGGAGGAGTTCCCGAGTGG
>NZ_DLCT01000001.1:130818-290109 GCF_002480755.1 Clostridium sp. UBA7791
GTCCTCCTCCACCATATAAGACACTAAGTTTACTTAGTGTCTTATTTTATTTCTAATAAAAGATAAAATAAGAATTGAATAAGTGTTTTATATTAATTGAATAAATCTGTTTATTAAGTTTAGAATATATTTAATGGCATATATAAAGTTGTTATAATGGTAAATATTAATTATTTATATTAATAGATAAGTGTGTTGACAGTTAAATTTCCCTATGCTATTATCTATGTATAAATTAATAATATAACTCTTATCAAGAGTGGTGGAGGGACAAAGGCCCAATGAAACCCAGCAACCGGCTATTAAAAGCAATGGTGCCAATTCCTGCAGTATTTTCTGCAAGATAAGAAAGTTTAGTTTGAAATATACTAACCTCTTCTTGTCTGATAAGAAGAGGTTTTAATTTTAAGTGTCGGTAATATCTAAATATTTAAGGAGGAAAATTCAATGAGAAGATTATTTACGTCAGAATCAGTAACTGAAGGACATCCAGATAAAATGTGTGATCAGATATCTGATTCAATACTAGATGCCATATTGGAAAAAGATCCCAATGCTAGGGTAGCTTGTGAAACTGCAACTACTACAGGAATGGTTCTTGTAATGGGAGAAATAAGTACAAACTGCTATGTAGACTTCCAAAAGGTTGTTAGAAATACAGTTGAAGAGATTGGATACAATAGAGCAAAATATGGATTTGATTGCAATACATGCTCAGTATTAACATCTATAGATGAGCAATCAGGTGATATTGCTATGGGAGTTGATGAAGCTTTAGAAAGTAAAGCAGGTCAAATGAACAATGATGAAGCTACAGGTGCTGGAGATCAAGGTATGATGTTCGGATTTGCTACAAATGAAACTGAAGAATATATGCCTCTTCCAATTGCTATGGCTCATAAATTATCAAGAAGACTAGCAGAAGTAAGAAAAAATGGAACTTTATCTTACTTAAGACCAGATGGAAAAACTCAAGTAACTGTAGAGTATGAAGACAATAAGCCAGTTAGAATAGATACTATAGTAATTTCAACTCAGCATTGTCCAGATGTTACAAGAGAACAAATTGAGAAGGATTTAAAAGAGCATGTTATAGCTCCGATAGTACCTGCTGATTTATTGGATGCAAGCACAAAATACTATATAAATCCTACAGGTAGATTTGTTATTGGAGGACCTCAAGGAGACTCAGGTCTTACAGGTAGAAAAATAATAGTAGATACCTATGGTGGATCTGGTAGACATGGCGGTGGAGCTTTCTCAGGAAAAGACCCAACAAAGGTAGATAGATCTGCTGCTTATGCATCAAGATGGGTAGCTAAAAACCTAGTAGCTGCTGGTGTTGCTGATAAGCTAGAAATACAACTTGCATATGCTATTGGTGTTGCTAGACCAGTATCTATACAAATTGATACTTTTGGAACTGGAAAACTTTCAGAAGATAAAATAGTAGATATAGTTAATAAAGTTTTTGACTTAAGACCATCATCTATTATAAAAGAATTAGATTTAAGAAGACCTATATATAAACAAACTGCTGCTTATGGTCACTTTGGAAGAAATGACTTAAACCTACCATGGGAGCAATTAAATAAGGTTGAAGAAATAAAGAAATATATATAAGTAATTAAAGATATATATTTACCAATAAGAATCCACATTAACAATATGATTTGTTAGTGTGGATTTTTTAAGTAGAGAACCCAAATCTACGATTTGGTGTGAATCACTTACTCAGCGAAGGTACTGAGTCGAGTTTCATTAAAAAGACTATAATTAAATTTGCATAGATTATGAAATTTAACAAGGATAATTATTTTTACTTTAAACTGAGTCATATTACTAAATCTTATTATATTATTAATATATATGAGATATAATTTGGTATAATAATAGTTATAGATAGATAATAATAGGTATTAGGAGAGATTTTATGATAACCATTGAAGGGATAGTTGAAACAATTGTATTTAGAAATGATGATAATGGGTATACAATATGTAAACTAAGGTGTGATAAGGAAGTTGTCACCATTGTTGGAACAATACCATTTATAAATGAATCCCAAGAATATAGTGTTCAAGGAGAGTGGACTGTTCATCCTAAGTTTGGTAAGCAGTTTAAAATAGAAAGCATACATGAAATAATACCTACAACTACTAGTGGCATCGAAAAATATTTAGCCAGTGGAGTCATTGAAGGTATAGGAAAGGTTACAGCAAAAAAAATAGTAGAATTTTTTGGAGAAGATACAATAAAAATATTAGATAGTAATATAGAAAAGCTTGAAGAGATTCCTGGCATAGGTAAAAAGAGGATAAATACCATTATGAAATCTTATTTAGAGCAGAGGGTTACTAAGGATATTATTATTTTCTTTCAAAGTTATGGCATAACTGTTAATATGGCCATGAAGATTTATAAGAAGTTTGGAGTTAACTGCATAAATATAGTTAAGGATAATCCATATATATTAACAGAATACATAAGTGGAATTGGGTTTAGAACAGCGGATTCCATAGCTAAGAGCTTGGGCATAGAGAAGGATTCTCTATTTAGAATAAAAAGTGGAGTCATATATATAATTAATGAATTTTGTGCTATAGGAAATACCTTTATACCTATGGATAGATTAAGGGATAAGGGAATGAAACTTCTGGAGATAGACAGTGAGAAATTTGATGAAGGAGTTTATGAACTGATAATTGATGGAAAGATTAAGGTAGAGGTAGTAGATAATATAGATGCGGTATATAATATGTCCTATCTTTATCTAGAGATGTCTGTAACACGTAAAATAGTAGAACTAGCCACTACTAATTATGATAAATTAAGTTTAAATGTAAATGAGAAAATTAATGACTTTGAAAGTAAAGTAAATATTAAATTAGCCAATTCTCAAAAAGAAGCTATAGAGGGTGCTTTTTTTAATGGGATAGAGGTTATAACAGGGGGACCTGGAACAGGAAAGACAACAATTATAAATTGCATTGTAAGTATTTTTGAGAGTTTAGGACTTAAGGTATTTATGGCTGCACCTACAGGAAGGGCAGCGAAAAGGATGGCTGAAGCTACAGGTAGAGAAGCAAAAACTATCCATAGACTTTTGGAAATAGGAAGTTATAGTGAAGAAGAGGTAGATGAAATAGAAAATGAAACATCTGCCATAGAGTGTGATGTTTTAATAGTGGATGAAGCCTCTATGGTAGATATAAGTCTTATGAATGCTCTTTTAAAAGCAATGCAAGTGGGAACTAGACTAATAATAGTAGGAGATGTGGATCAGCTACCATCAGTGGGACCAGGAAATGTTCTTAGGGATATCATAGAAAGCGATGCAGTAAAAGTTGTAAGACTTAATGAGATATTTAGACAAGGACAAGAAAGTATGATAGTACAAAATGCCCACTTAATAAATGAAGGAAAGATGCCTATTTTAAATACCAAAAATAGTGATTTCTATCTTGAAAGAGCTGCAGATAGTGAAGTGATGTTAGAAAAAATCATTGGATTAGTGAAAACGAGACTTCCTAAGTTTAATGTGGAATGGGATAGTGTTAGAGATATACAAGTATTATCACCTATGCGTAAGGGGATTATGGGAATAGATAATTTAAATATACAACTTCAGCAAGTGTTAAATCCTAAAAGTGAAGATAAGGATGAAGTTGAGATTAAAGATATGATTTTTAGAGTAGGAGATAAGGTTATGCAAATTAAAAATAACTATACTCTAAAGTGGAGCAAAAATAATTCCAGTGAAGAAGGTAAGGGTGTATTTAATGGAGATGTGGGGTATATAACAGAAATTAGTGAGGATGAGGATAAGATTACTGTATGCTTTGAAGATGATAAAATCGTAGAATATGAGGAAAGCGACTTAGATGAAATAACTTTAGCTTATGCAGTTACTATCCATAAGAGCCAAGGAAGTGAATTTCCTGTAGTTATTATGCCTATGTTTATGGGACCACCGCTACTGATGAATAGAAATTTACTTTACACTGGAATAACTAGGGCTAAGAAGTTAGTTGTATTGGTAGGTAATTCTAAAGTGGTTGAATTTATGAAAGATAACAATAGAAGTTTTGAGAGATATTCAGGACTTAAATGGAGAATAAGAGAGATAATTCATATGTAGGTAGGAGCGATTTTATGTCATTTATAAAAACCAATAGAGAGATAGTGGAGGCATCAAAGAAATCTATAGAAGATACCATATTAGATGGCGCTAAAAAGAAGATGCATAAAATAAATATAATTTCTGCATTAAATAATAAAAAACAAATCTTTAATAAGGTATTTAACTGGTGCTTTAAAGAAAGTAAAAAGATATTATATATAATAAATACAGATATAGAAGAGGTAAAGATATTAGGATTCATTAATAAAAATTTTATAAATTCTATTGAAGGTGAGAATGATATAGCATATACAGGTAAAGTTAATATATGTACCCACAGTAGAGCCTTATACTTAAAGGAGAAATTTGACTTTATTATATATGATGAAATAAATTCTAGGCCTATATATAGCAATGAATCTATAAATAAGCTAATGGAGTATCTATGTAATAACTATGGAACTATGATTAGTTATTCCATGGAACCAATTTTTCACAATGAGGTAATATTATATAATTTAAGAAAAGATAAACAAGTTCCTATTGCTGAACCTAGGGTTATGGTAACTAGAGTAAATATAGAAGAAGAAATACCTATGAGTGTATATGAATACCTAGAGTGGTCAATAAATACTAATAAGAAGGTTTTAATATATACTCCAGATGATGAGAAAACTCATAAGGTTTATAATTATCTTTCTAATATAGACCATAAGCTTACAAAAAATATATTTAAAGATATAACAGGAGATAGTGACAAGAAGGAACTGTCTAAATTTTTACTAGCAGAGTATGGTATATTGGTTACTAATAATTATAATGAGAACTATTATGAAGTGCATCCTTTGAATATTATGATTTTTTTTGCAGATAATGATAACTTTAATTATAAGGATTTGGTTTATATATCTAGTAAGATAAATAGAAGATCTATGACAGAGCGAGAAGAGGTTATTTTTCTTTGCAATAGTGAAACTGAGGATATGGATAGATGTAAAAATATTTTAAGGGAGTTAAATAAAAGAGCTTGGGAAGAGGGAGTTTTGAAATTATAAAACAGATAGTAGATAATATATTGTCCACTATATATGGGATAGATGATAAATGTATAATATGTGATGAATATGAAGATAAGGATTATATTTGTGAAAAATGTAAAAAGAGCATTAATATAATTAATCTAGAGTCCTCAATAACTCACCAAGATGATGAATTTATAAGCTATTCTTTAGGATTCTACGGCTATGAATTAAAGAAATTGATTTTAAAACTTAAATACAATAAGAGTTTTTTAGCAGGAAAAATATTAGCAGGTTATATGAGTGATTTTATATTAGAAAATTTAAAGGATAAGATAGATATATTAACCTTTATTCCAAGTAGTAAATCTGCTTTAAAAAGTAGAGGGTTTAATCAATGTGAAGTACTTTGTAAATATATAAGTAAAAATTGTGAAATTCCTTACAAGGAATTGATTTATAAAGCAAGTGATAGTGCAGATCAAATTGGATTAGACAATATAAAAAGATGGGAAAATATAAAGGGTTCTTTTATAGTTAAAAATAAAAAAGAAATAGAAGGAAAGAGAGTACTCATTATCGATGATGTAATCACATCTGGAGCTACAGCTTTTTATGCGGCAAAAGCTATTAAGGAAATAAAGGCCAATGAAGTTTTTATATTGACAGTGGCAAAAAGTAGAGTATAATATAAGAGTCGGGTTTGTGGTTGAAAGTCGATGCCAGTCGCAGGCGAAACGATCCACGTAAGTTAAATAAAATGTTTAATGAGCATGGTGCGGCTTAGAAGTAAGTCCTACCGTATTATAATGCGAGAGGGTTAGTAGTGAGAGGGTAATTCTGGGTAGCAAAAGCTCCAGTAGGCGAGTGTGGGGTCAAAGACCAGGTCAAACGACATAAAGTGCCCTATTTTTAAGGGTTTGCAGGTTTACGGACCTGCACTTTTTTTATATTTTTTAAAAATTCCTGACCTAGAAATCATAAATCACCTCTATTTAGGTACACTTATCCTATAATTTTGAAGATCTTTCTTAGTGTTTTCTTTATTTATATGGGTGTAAATCTTATGAGTAATCTCAGAACCTTTTTTATGACCAACTATATCTTATATAATATATAATAGGTTCTAGAACACCATCAATAAATTAAATTTATTTTTATAAGGTTATTTGGAAGAATTTCGAAATTGCTATTTTTAAATGTATTTTTAAAATAACTGTTCTCTTTAGAAGTTTTATATGATTCAATAAAATTTTTAGCAGCATTACCTGCTATTATTATATATTCATCTTCTTGATATATAGAGTAATTACCATGGAATGTAGGTGCATTTAAATACTTTTTAAAGAAAAAATATACTCTTTTATAAAATTTAGAACTTATTTCATCAGGATCGCCACTAAGAAAGCTATCATAAAAACGATTAACTATTATTGTATTCTTATTTTGTAATCTATTTATTTCATATGTGCCGATATAATTATGAAGAACAGATATTGAATAAATAGTTACTAGTATAAGCGTAAATTTTAATACATTTTTATCTCTTTTTATTTTTACATACATAGTTGCTATACATATATAGACTGTTAGATATGCATATATATATATAAGTTATTCATAAGTGTAATTCCATTACTTTTTATAACTATAATTATAATTGGCATAACAAACAAAAGAGTAAGAGATATATTTTTTATTATTTCATTAATCTTTTTCATATTAGCCTCCATTACATATAATAAATATTTTATTATAATATATAATTTTAAACATTTAAGTATATAAGTAGAAATAGAAAAGGTTAGAATAAAATTATCATTATAAAATACGGGAAATTAAATTCTAGTTTTTGTGGTAAAAAGTTATTTTTGAATATTACTTTATATTTTGTGATACTAATGAGCAATCTTTTAGACTGCCTTTTATTTATTTAAAATTGAAAATTTATTTACGGTTAATTATAAGATGTGATTCTAGATGTTATTAATAAATTATGTAACAATTAGTTATTTGATATGTTATATCCAGCACATGTAATTTTATTATAACATAAAATATGAAAAAAATCATATACTATGTAAAGGCGATATAAGTCGTAGAGTGAAGGAAAAGTAAGCTAGAAAAGGCTAGAAAGAAAACTTTTCAGAATATTAAGTAAAGTCTTCTTGCAAGTATTTATAGTAAAGCTTAAAATATAATTACAAAATAGAAATATTAAAAGGAACCACAATAATCCTTTTTAATATGAGGGGAGCTGGAATTATGAAAGTTAGAGTTATAGGAAGAAATATCGAGGTTACTGAAGGGCTTAGAGCTGCAGTAGAAAAGAAGTTATCAAAATTGGATAAATTCTTTGTAAATAATGAGAATGCTACAGCTACACTAAGTGTGGAGAAGAATATACACAAAATTGAAGTAATAATTCCGTTTAACAGTGCATTATTAAGAGCAGAAGTAAGAAATGGAGATATGTATAATGCAATAGATACTGTAATTGACAAGCTTGAAGGTCAAATAAGAAAACAAAAAACTAAGCTTGAAAGAAGAAATTATGACAATTCTTTAAGATTTAATAATATAGAACGCTATGCTGACTATGATGAAGAAAAAGAGCCAAGGATAGTAAAGACTAAAAGATTTGCCATAAAACCTATGAGCCAAGAAGAAGCAGTGTTACAAATGGAACTTTTAGGACATGATTTCTACGTATTTATGAATGGCGATACAGAGGAAGTAAATGTTGTTTATAAAAGAAAAGATGGAAATTATGGTTTAATTGAACAAGATTTCTAAATTTAATTTTAAAGAAAAGTTAAAAATATACTTATTATATTAATAAAAACTCTATGGCATTAGCTATAGAGTTTTTTATAGTAACAGAAATTATTAATTCTATGTTAAAATAGAGCTTTAATTTACTTATTTTGGATGAAAATTATAGGTATAAAGTTGAAGTGAGAAAGAATAACTGATATAATCTTAATTAGTATTTATGTGATGATTATAGCTAACAAACCTTAGATAGAAAGAGTGAGGATGATTTTAGATGAAAATATTTAATAAGATATTTGGTACCTACAGTGAAAGAGAAATTAAAAGAATTATGCCAATAGTTAAAAAGGTTAATTCTCTTGAGGAGATTATAGAAAAATTAAGTGATGAAGAATTGAAACAAAAAACAGAAGAATTTAAAGGTAGATTAAAAAAGGGTGAGACTTTAGATGATATTCTTCCAGAAGCTTTTGCGGTAGTTAGAGAAGCATCTAAAAGAGTTCTTGGTCTTAGACATTATGATGTTCAGATTATAGGTGGAGTTGTCTTACACCAAGGTAGAGTTTCAGAGATGAGAACAGGAGAAGGTAAAACTTTAGTTGCCACTCTACCATCTTATTTAAATGCCTTAGCTGGTAAGGGTGTGCACATAATCACAGTTAATGACTATCTTGCTAAGAGAGATAGAGATGAAATGGGAAGAGTTCATGAATTTCTAGGTCTTACAGTAGGAGTTATAGTTCATGGTCAAACTCAGATAGAAAAACAACAAATGTATAATTGTGATATCACTTATGGTACTAATAATGAATTTGGATTCGACTACCTAAGGGATAACATGGTAGTTTATAAAGAAGAAAAAGTTCAAAGAGAATTAAACTATGTTATTGTGGATGAGGTTGACTCAATACTTATAGATGAGGCTAGAACTCCACTTATAATATCAGGTCAAGGAGATAAGTCTACTGATTTTTATAGAATTGCAGACTTCTTCGTTAAGGGATTATTAGAAGAAGATTATTTAATAGATGAAAAGAGAAATTCCGTTATTCTTACTGATGAAGGTATAGCAAAGGCAGAAAAGTACTTCCACTTAGAAAATTATGCAGATCCTGAAAATATGGATATTCAACACCATTTAGTTCAAGCGTTAAAGGCAAATCACATAATGAAGAATGAAAAGGACTATATAGTAAAAGATGGAGAAGTAGTTATTGTTGATGACTTTACAGGAAGACTTATGGAAGGTAGAAGATATAGTGATGGATTACATCAAGCTATTGAAGCAAAAGAGGGGGTTAAGGTTGAAAAAGAGTCTAAAACTCTTGCAACTATAACGTTCCAAAACTACTTTAGAATGTATACTAAGCTTGCAGGTATGACTGGTACTGCTGAGACTGAAGAAGCTGAATTTAGAGATATTTATGGTCTTGATGTAATAGTAATACCAACTCATATGCCGATAGCAAGAGTAGACCATCCAGATGTTGTTTATAAGACTATTAAAGGAAAATATAAGTGTTTAGTAGATGAGATAACTGAAACTCATAAAAAAGGTCAGCCAGTTTTAGTTGGTACAGTAAGTATAGATAAGTCTGAAGTAATTTCTGCTATGCTTAAGAAAAAAGGAATACCACACCAAGTATTAAATGCCAAGTACCATGAAAGAGAAGCAGAAATTGTAGCATTAGCTGGACAAAAGGGTGCTGTAACTATTGCTACTAACATGGCTGGTAGAGGTACTGATATTAAGCTTGGAGAAGGAGTAGTAGAACTTGGAGGCTTAAAGATATTAGGTACAGAAAGACATGAATCAAGACGTATAGATAACCAATTAAGAGGACGTTCTGGTCGTCAAGGTGACCCAGGTGAATCTAGATTCTATATTTGTCTTGAAGATGATTTAATGAGAATATTTGGTTCTGAGAGACTTGGAGGTATGATTGATAAATTAGGGCTTCAAGAAGAAGATGCCATTGAGAGTAAAATGGTTAGTGGGGCTATAGAAAGTGCACAAAGAAAAGTTGAAGGAAATAACTTTGATGTTAGAAAGAATGTTGTTAAATATGACGACGTAATGAATAAACAAAGAGAAATTATTTATAAACAAAGACAAGAAGTTCTTATGGGAGCTAATATAAAAGATCAAATACAAACAATGATACAGGATGTTATAGAAAGTTCAGTTAATACTCATATTAGTGGTGTAGATGATACTTTTGAAGATGAATTAAATAAATTAGTAAAATACATGGAAGATATATATCTACCTAAAGATACTGTTACAGTAGATGAAATTGCTAAGTTATCTAATAATGAGATTGTAGAATTATTACTAGATAAAGCAATAGAATTATATGCTGAAAAAGAAGTAGAATTTGGCGAAGAGCAAATGAGAGAAATTGAAAGAGTTATCCTACTTAAGATAGTTGATTCTAAGTGGATGGATCATATTGATAGTATGGATCACTTAAAACAAGGTATAGGACTTAGAGCATATAAGCAACAAGATCCAGCTCAAGCATATCAAATGGAAGGTAGCGAAATGTTTGCGGAAATGATAGAAAATATTAAGCATGAAACAGTTAAGTATCTATTCCATGTTAAAGTTGAGAAGGCTCCAGAAAGAGAAAGAGTAGCTGAAATAACTTCAACTAATGAGGATAATTCTTTAAAGAAAGAGCCAGTAAAAAAACAAGCTAAACCAAATAGGAATGACCCATGTCCATGTGGATCAGGATATAAATATAAGAACTGTTGTGGAAGAGGAGAATAAAAGTGATATTACAATTAGAAGAATGCTTAAATGAAGTAAATGTCATCAGTGGAAAATTACAAGAATTGAAGGTGTCTCTTTGACATAGCAGCAGAAGAAAAGAAATTATCTGAACTTGAGTTTAAAATGCAGGAAGTGGATTTTTGGAGTGATATAAATAAGGCACAAGAAATTACTCAGAATGCTAAATCGATAAAGGATAAGTTAGATAATTTTAATAATTTGGATATTAGAACAGAGGATGTTCAAATTTTGATAGAGATGAGTTTGGAGGAGGAGGATTCCTCCTCTTACAAGGATATAAAAAGTGAATTAAAGTCCATAGGAGAAGAGATAGAAAATCTTAATATAGAAACTCTTTTAAGTGGAGAATATGATAGAAACAATGCTATACTGGAGCTTCATACAGGTGCTGGAGGTAACGATGCCCAGGACTGGACTAATATGCTATACAGAATGTATACTAGATGGTGCGAGGCCCATAGTTTTAAGGTTACAGTTTTAAACTATGTGGCAGATGATGAAGCTGGAATTAAAGCAGTTACTATTAAGGTTACTGGAGATTTTGCCTATGGATATTTAAAATCAGAAAAGGGTGTTCATAGGTTGGTTAGGATATCACCCTATAACTCTAGTGGAAAAAGACAGACATCCTTTGCTGGATGTGAAGTTTTACCAGAGCTTACTGAAAATCAAGATATAGAAATTAGGTCAGAGGATTTAAAAATAGATACCTATAGATCTAGTGGGTCAGGTGGACAGCATGTAAATACTACAGATTCTGCAGTAAGAATAACCCATATACCTACTAATATCATAGTGCAATGTCAAAATGAAAGAAGTCAGCACACTAATAAGGAGTATGCTTTAAAGATGCTGAAAGCTAAGCTTATAGACATTAAAATTCGTGAGCATAAGGATAAAATTGAGGATATAACAGGGGAAATAAAGGATAATGCATGGGGAAGTCAGATAAGATCCTATGTATTCCACCCTTATAATTTAGTTAAGGATCATAGAACTGGAGCTGAAACTTCTAATGTAGGTTCAGTAATGGATGGAAATATAGATATGTTTATAAATGAATATCTAAAACAAATAAAAGAGTAGTTTCAATTAACTACTCTTTTTTGTATTGTAATAGATAGCACTTAGAATTAGAGAAGCACCTAAGGATAGAAATAGAATTAATTCTAAATGAGTATATAATATATTACTAGAATAACTATCTTTAAATATTTGAGTTTTCATAACACTAAAGCATCTATCAATTGCTTCTTCACTAATATATTCTATTTTATCATTTGGGGTATGAATTCTAGATAAATCATAGTCACAAAGGGTTACAGCCTCAATCCCTGCATCTACAAAGGAACCATGGTCACTAGAATTCTCAAAGATGTAATTAAAATATATTTTTTTATCTTGGAATGCCTTAGTTAATTCTTCTACTATAGGAGTTTTAGCCGTATTAGTTTTACCAGCCATAATGCAAAGAGGGGTACCGTCATAGCTTCCAATCATATCAAAGTTATAAACCCTACTTCCAGATATTAAGTCCCTATATTCTTCTACAAAGGCTTTAGAGCCTTTAAGTCCAAATTCTTCAGCATTAAAGGAAACAAAGATTATATCTCTATCAGGAATGCCTAAGGTTTTAATGTACTTAGCAAGCTCTAAGAGAAATGATACTCCAGAAGCATTATCCAAAGCTCCATTATAAACAGTTCCACCTAGATCAGTACCTATATGATCGAAGTGGGCACCTAGGATTAAAGGTGGAAGAGATGAATCTTTACCTTTAATTACACCTACTATATTATTGATACTTGCTTCTTCTATAGAATAAGGGATATAGGTGTAGATTGAAAAACCTTCATTTAAATAACTTTCTATTTCGGTAAGAGTTTCCTTTGTCACTGTAATAAACAGCCCTTTGTTACTCTCTTCGTAAAAAGAACTTCTAAACCCAAGAGTATTATTAGAAGAAGTATAAAATATTGCAGTTCCCATGTCATTAGAAACTGCTATTGCATCATTGTTTCTAGAAGAGACATCTAAGTTATCAAACTCTATCTCTGTATTCCTAAAGTTAAGCAAATCTTCTTTGTAATTAACACCGTATTCTAAAATCTTATGTATTTTCTTATCTTTATCAATAACTGCAATCATAGGTTCATCTGACAAACTCTTAGGGTAATTTACTTGAAAGCTTTGGTAATAGCCATTACTTAGGGGTTCTAATCCTATGTGTTCAAACTCATCCTTTATATAGGCGCCAACTAAAGCATTTTCTAAGGTTCCACTTAATCGACCTTTAAACTCATCAGAAGATAGATAATGGATAGTTTCTTTTACTTCCTTAGCATCGAAGTTTTTAGTTAGCATTAGGCTATTATAACTGATGGAAGAAAGGATTAGGGAAAAGGTTAAAAGAGAAGAAACTATAAATTTTTTCATGGCATCACCTTAAACATTACTATATTAGTATATGTATGAAAAAGTTATTTTGATTATGATAAATTTGCTAATAATGTGATAAAATTAAAGAATACTATGCTTAGAACAATCAGGAGGAGTAAAGATGTCAATTATAAACGAGAAGTTAATTAAAGAGTTTCCTATGAGCAAGTCTCAAGTGGAGGATGTAATAGAATTATTAGATGAGGGTAATACAGTGCCTTTTATAGCCAGATATAGAAAAGAAAAAACCGGTGGTCTTGATGATGTAATCTTAAGAAAATTTTCAGAAAGACTTACATATCTAAGAAATCTTCAAAATAGAAAGGAAGATGTTATTAGATTAATTGATGAGCAAGAAAAACTAACAGATGAAATTAAAATTTCTTTAGATAAAGCTGAAACTTTAACAGAAGTAGAAGATATTTATAGACCATTTAAGCCTAAAAAGAGAACAAGAGCTATAATAGCTACAGAGAAGGGATTAGTGCCATTAAGTGAGTATATCTTATCTGGAGGGGGAGAAAAATCTCCTGAGGAGTATGCTGCAGAGTTTATAGATGAAGATAAAGGCGTAACTTCTATAGATGAAGCATTACAAGGAGCTATGGATATTATCAGTGAAAAGATTAGTGATAATGCTAAGTTTAGAAAGTGGATAAGAGATTATGTGGTAAACAATGGAGTTATAGAAACTAAAGGAAGCAGTGAAGAGAGAACTCAATATGAAATGTATTATGAGTATAGTGAAAAGGTAAAATTCATACCTTCTCATAGAATTCTTGCTATAAATAGAGGAGAAAATGAAAAAGTTCTTTCAGTCAAGATTACCTGTGATGTAGAAAAAATAAAAAGCTATATAAGCAAATTTATGGTCACTGATAATATGAAGTGCAATGAGTGTATTAATACCAGTATTGATGACTCTATAAAGAGATTAATATATCCATCTATTGAAAGAGAAGTACGTAATATGCTTACAGAAAAAGGAGAAGATGGGGCTATAAAAATATTTAAAGAAAACCTTAAGGCGCTTCTTATGTCTCCACCTATAAAGGGAAAAACTGTAATGGGCTTTGATCCAGGTTTTAGAACTGGATGTAAAGTAGCAATTCTTGATGATACAGGTAAGTTTTTAGAGTATGTTACAGTTCATGCTACAGCTGCAAGTGAAGCTAAGGTTAAAGAGGCTAAAGAAATATTAAAGAAGATGATGATAAAACACAATGTAGATGTAGTTTCTCTTGGAAATGGTACTGCCTGTAGAGAGTCAGAAGAGATATTAGGGGAAGTTATAGCACAGATAAAGAAAGAAACAGGTAAAGATATATATTATGTAATAGTATCTGAAGCAGGGGCCTCAGTTTATTCTGCATCAGAGCTTGCAACAAAAGAATATCCAAATTTAGATGTTACGGTAAGAGGAGCTATATCCATAGGAAGAAGGCTTCAAGATCCTCTTGCTGAGTTAGTAAAGATAGATCCTAAATCTATAGGAGTAGGTCAATATCAGCATGATGTTACTGTAAAAAGATTAGATGAATCTCTAAAAAATATAGTTGAAGATTGTGTTAACAATGTAGGAGTAGATTTAAATACAGCAACACCAGCACTTTTATCTTATATTTCTGGAATAAATTCTGGTATAGCTCAGAATATAGTTGCCTATAGGGATGAAACAGGCAAGTTTAAATCAAGAAAAGAGCTTTTAAAGGTAAAGAGGTTAGGAGCTAAGGCCTATGAGCAATGTGCAGGATTCTTGAGAGTTGATAGTAGCAAGGAACCTTTAGACGGTACATCTGTCCATCCGGAAAGCTATGAGGCTTGCAAAAAACTTATGACTATCCTAGGATATGATGGTAAAGATTTAAGTAGTAAAAATATAGAGGGTATAGATGAAAAGGTTAAAGAGGTAGGAGTATTTAATTTAGCTAAAGAAGTAGGTATAGGAGAACCAACTCTTTTAGATATCATAAAAGAACTTAAAAAACCAGGAAGAGATCCTAGAGAAGAAATGCCAAAACCAATATTTAAAACTGGGGTTATGGAATTATCTCAGCTTAAAAAAGGAATGAAATTATTAGGAACCGTTAGAAATGTATCGGATTTTGGTGCCTTTGTAGATATTGGAGTACACCAAGATGGTCTTGTTCATAAAAGTCAATTAAGTGATAGATTTGTTAAGCATCCACTAGATGTGGTTAAGCTAGGAGATGTAGTAGAGGTTACAGTAATAGATATTGATGAGAAGAGAAATAGGATATCTTTATCAATGAAAAAAGATGTAGAGTTAAAATAAACTCTGTTTATGTGGAATAACACTTAAAAAGTAAGATATAAGTTTAAAAATATCGTTAAAAAAATATCTATTTTATCTATGAATTTTAAAAAATATATTGAAGTGTAATGATTTTAATGGTAAGATTAAAGTGTAATAAAAGTTAATAATGCACTTCAGGGCGGGGCGTAATTCCCCACCGGCGGTAAAGCCCGCGAGCCGAAAGGCTGATTCGGTGAAACTCCGAAGCCGACAGTATAGTCTGGATGAAAGAAGTAGGTATATAGTATTTTAGTGATGCTTGTTTTAGCCCTGATTTTTAATCAGGGCTTTTTTAGATTTGTTATAAGTATTATATTTAACAATCAAGTTCTAATGAACAGTATTAATGAGACAGTCATTAGAGAAATAACAAATCTGAAGGCATTAGGGTACTATAAACAGAATTCTTAGCTTCTTTGAAGGTTAGGAATCGTTATCCAGAGACGTAGACACTCTTAATACCCACTTCGAAGAAGATGAGAATATTAGAGTGGATAGTCATCGGATAAATTCACCCTATGAAGTATGCAGTAAACTTAGGGGGTATTAATAATGAACACATCTAAAAATGTAAACAGGTTAGTAAAAATCTCTTTATTAGTAGCAATAGCATTTATATTAATGTTATTTGAATTTCCAATACCAGGATTTCCACCATTTTTAAAACTTGATCTTAGTGATTTACCAGCACTTATAGGTGGATTTGCATTGGGACCAGTGGCAGGAGTAATTATAGAAGGTGGAAAAGTAATATTAAATCTAGTTTTTCATGGCACTTACACCGGTGGAGTTGGAGAATTTGCTAACTTTTTAATTGGTGGGTCTTTTGTGTTTGTAGCATCATATGTTTATCATAAAAATAAAACTAAAAAGAGTGCAATTATAGGATTAATTTTAGGAACTATAATAATGACTATAGTAGGAGCAGTATTTAATTACTTTATATTAATTCCATTATATGCTACAATAATGGGTGGCATGGCTAATGTTATAGGAGCATCAGCAGCAGGAAACTCTAATATTTCTAGCTTAACAGGAATAATTGTTCTAGGAATAACTCCTTTTAATATTATAAAAGGGGCCATAGTATCTCTTATAACCTTCGTATCTTATAAGAGAATATCACCACTACTAAATAGAGAGAATGTTTTAGCTGAACAAGCTATGAAAAAGGGTGCCTAATAAAAATGTACTAAATCATATCTTTAACAATTTAAAAAATAAGTTGAAGTTAAAATTAAAATATATAAAGATAATTTACAAAAAGACGATAAAAGAAAAATTCTTTTATCGTCTTTAAAATTTTAATATATACCACCTATATGTTGTGGTTCCACATAATGTATCCATCTTCTTTTGGATGTTGATAATAGTTTTTCCTTATACCTTCTACAGAAAAATGGTGTTTTTTATAAAGATTTATTGCAGCTATATTAGAGGCTCTAACCTCTAGAGTCATAGAAACAATATTTATATCCTTAGCAATTGTAATGAGGTTTTCTACTACCACATCTCCAAAATTATTTCTTCTATAGTCGGGATGAACTGCTATATTGGTTATATGACCTTCATCAAAGACAACCCACATTCCACCGAAGGCTACAACTTTATTACCTAACTTTACAACTATATAGACAGCGTTTTTATTAATTAGTTCTTTTTCCATAGATAGGAGAGACCAAGGGCTTGAGAAGCTTAGGTCTGAAATTTCTTTAACTCCTAATATATTAAGGGAACTCATTCTTTCAACGGTTACATCAGTCATGATTTTTTACCTTTTCTTCATATTCACGCTCGGCTTGGCAAAGTCTAAGATATACAGGTGAACTACTAAGTACATTATCACCTTCATTGTTTATTAATCTAAGATAGCCTAAGTAGCCTATAGAAGATGCCTTTGTCACATTGATATGACTAGGTGCTATGGAAGCATTAGGTAGAGAAGTTAATATGGCATCCTTAAATTTTGATGTACCATCACCTATAAAAGTAATAGGCTCATTAAATCCTGAGCATTTATTTATTACGTCTTCCATTGATAATAATTCAGGCTCACCTAAGACTACTAAATTATTATTTTCAAATTTATAGAAATTAGTATATACATTACCCCTCAACGCATCAATTATAGGACAAATAATACCTTGGATATTAAAGAGATTATTTGCAAGTCCATCTAAAGAATTTATAGACACAAAGGGTTTATTAGTTGCTTGCACAAGACCTTTTATAGTGGACATACCGATTCTAAGACCAGTAAAAGAACCAGGGCCGCTAGAAACTACAAAGCCTTCTATATCTGATATGGATAAACCACAATTTTTTAAAAGGTTATCTATCATAGGCATCATAATTACAGAGTGTTGCTTTTTATAATTTATAATAGTTTCCCCTAATATCTTATCGCTATCAATAATAGCCACAGTTGCACATTCAGTTGCAGAATCTAAGGATAAAATCTTCATAGCTTCAACTCCTTTATATAATTATATCTATCATTAGTATAGGAAAGAGTAATCTTTCTATAGGTTTCACCTAAGTCTGAAAGTTTAGCTATGTTTATAGTTAAACTTTCTTCTGGTATTAAATCTTCGATATAGTTAGCCCATTCAATGACGCTAACTCCATTTCCAAATATATATTCATCAAAGCCGATGGCAGCAATCTCATCGGGATCATTTACTCTATACACATCAAAATGATACAATTTTAATCTACCTTCATATTCATTAACAATTGTAAAGGTAGGACTAGTTATACATTCATCTATGCCAAGACCTTTTGCAATTCCTTTGGTAAGATGAGTCTTACCAGTACCAAGATCACCTATAAGGCATAAAACATCATTTTCTTTACACATTTTTCCTAGCTGTATACCTAGGGAATCTAATTCATCAACATTACTAACTATAAATTCCATATGATTCACCTCATTAATATTTTAGCCTAAAAGAAAAAAAATGAAAAGCAAATAGTAAAATTACTTTTCATTAAATAACTGTATAATAATTAAATTAAGGTTTCTTTTCTACCCGAGATACTAAAGTATTTTTAAAATGTCTTACTGCATTACCACAAATTAAGTTCCTATTTACCATATCATCTAATATATTAAATGCTTCGTACATATACATACCTTTTCTATAGGGCCTATCAGCAGTTAAAGATTGATATATATCACATACTCCAATAATGCGGCATTCTTCACTAAGGTCCTCAGCCTTAAGTCTTCGTGGATAGCCTTTACCATTTAATTTTTCATGATGACTAGAAGCCCATAAACTAATATCAGATATGTGGTCTATTTTATCTAGAATTAATTTAGTATAGTAGGTATGAGATTTGATAATAGAATATTCTTCTTCTGTTAAAGGACCATCTTTGTCCAATATACTGATGGGAATAGCTAATTTTCCAATATCGTGAAGTAATCCTGCAATTTTCATTTTAAGACACTTTTCTTCAGTGTAGCCTAAATGCTTAGAAACATTATAAGCTAAAGTAGCAATTTCTTTAGAATGTTCTGCAGTAAAAGAACTCTTATTATCAATAATGCTTGCAAATACATCAGCAATTGCTTCAAATTCCGATAGAGAGATAAAAATATCTTTCTCCGGTATTATATTATCAAGTATGAAATTCATATTAGGTAAATTTATAAGGTTTAACCAAAACTCTTCTTTGTCAGCTACCATGAGAAAAGCTTTTACAACCTGTGGTGAAAATAAAGTTTCATTGTGTAGTTTTACCCAATCAATAAGAATATCCTTTTGGATGTGGTAAGGTTTAGAATAATCTACCTGGATTTCAATTAAATCAGCTATTCTGAGAATTTGAGCTTCTATAGGAATTAGTGAACTTTTTAATTTTAAGCATCCACTACCATCATAATTTTCATGATGATAACGTATTATATCATATACTTGTATTAAGGATGGAATACGTTGAATCATTTCAGAGCCAGCAATGCAATGCTTTTTTATATACCATTTTGAAGTGTGAGACTCATCAAATATATTTTGAGTTCCAATATCATGAATCATACAAGCAATATATAAATTGTAGTAAGAATTTTCATCTAGTTTCATAGTTTGAGCAATTTCTAAGGCTATATATGAGGTGCATCTAGAATGATTAGAAAATTGCTTATTTGAAATATCTTTAGCATGTGTTGGGTTTATAACATCCTCAAATTTACCCCAATCATTGTCTGTAAGATCCAAGGATAATGATAGAGCAGAAACTATATTCTTTATACTAATATTCATTTTGTCCTCCAAAGCATACCATTTATCTATATAAAAATTTTAGCATATTTGGCAGTGGAATGGTACTAAATATTGTAAAAGTAAATTTATATTTAAGTAAACAAATCTATATATTTTACGTATTATATTTTGGATACGTAAAATAGTAATAATTGATGCAATAATCAAAATATATTTAATATATTAATAATGAAATATATTAAAATACTAACATAGTATACTAAAATAAGGTATAATATAGAATAACAAATAAGTAGAGGAGGATAAATTATGTTTGTAAATAATTTGATGTTATCTAGAGAAAAGTTAATAACTGTAACACCAAAGGTAACCATAGGAGAAGCTCTTAAGGTAATGGAAGAAAATAAGTTTTTATCCATACCAGTAGTAGAAGGAGATAAATTCTGTGGAGTAATTTCAAAAGAGCAAATATACACATACTACTATGAAAAATCTATAGAGAGACAGTGTTTACTATCAGATTTTCTAGTTGAAAATGTAATGAGAACTGATGTACCATCAATAACTCCTTTTAATGAAATTGAAGAGGCTGCACATTTCCTAGAAACTAAAAGTGTTTCCTTTGTACCAGTAATAAATAAAAATGGAGAAATGCAAGGAATAGTAACACATCACGGTATTTTTCATCAATTTACAGAATTGTTTGGATTAAATAAAGGTAAACGATTAGCTGTAATTGCTTATGACATACCTGGACAAATATCTAAACTATCAAAAATAATTACTGAAAACAAAGGGCAAATTATAAGCTTTGTAGTTGTTGATCCTAAGAGCATAACAGAAGTTAAAGAGATAGTAATAAGATTAAGCACAGACAATATGGATGAAATTCTTGAGAAGGTGAAAGAAGCTGGATTCAAGATACAGTAGCATATCGTTGAGTATGTAGGTGAACTACATACTCAACAGTACATAACTATATATTAAGAAAAGATTAATATATTTTAAATACATAATTAATACAGTAGTAATTTGAATACTTTTATAATATACTAATTTACAAACATATTTCTTAAATTTATTTCCCATATTCTATGATTATGGGGAATAAAAGTGATTATAAATTATATTTAATAAATAATAAGATACTAAAATACAAATTAATGGGATAAAATAAATAATGTGATAGAAGAAATATTGTATTCAAGGAGCTGGTTAAAATTAGTGATGTAATAGATTTTAATGAACTGAAAAATAAGGCTACAGATAAAGATGTAGACAAATTTGAGGATTACATATATTCTATGTATTATTCAATGGCTCAAGGGAAGCTATCTATGGCGGAAATGAGCAGAGAAATATTTAAGTATATGAAGGAAAATAATATATCTCAAGAGAAATTTATGAATATCCAGAATAAGGTCATGGAGAGGTATGGAATTTCTACTGAAGATGTAGAAAGCCAAATGAAGTCTATGGGTGTAGAAAATCCTCTAAGTGGATTAGGTATTGAGTATGAAGATGCAAGAAAAATGGTTGGGTTTCAAGAAAAGTATAAAGGGAAGCTTAAAGTAAAAAGTGTAACTTCATATAGCATTAAGAATGACAAGAATGATTTAGAGATAATGCTTCAAGATGAGAATGTTATATTAAAAAGTTTTGGGAAAATAGATTTAACTGATAATGAGTTAAATGAATTTTTATGTTCCTATAAAAAGGTAATGAATAATAAGATGCTAAATATTTCAATATGTGAGAATACTTCCACTTATTTATACTAGTATTGACTTAAGAATATGTTGAATAATTTATATAAAACCTCTTGCATTTATGTTTATTATATAATATAATAAACGAGTAACGAAGGGGTATAGCTCAATTGGTAGAGTAGCGGTCTCCAAAACCGTTGGTTCCGGGTTCAAGTCCTCGTGCCCCTGCCATAGAAACCTAGTGATTTTAGTAATCGCTAGGTTTTTTTATTGTTTTCTTTTATCTTATTTTTACATAGATAAAGAGAGTAAAAATGTACCGTATAATTCCATAAAAATAATTAAATAAATTTATTGAGGAAGTAATAAACCTGTGATATAATCTGTAAGTTAAGAAAATAAAATAAGTTATTAATCACATTTTAAGTTTATATATGTAAGTTAAAGTTATCTATGTGAGGCGTGATTTAAGCTATGTTTTTAGAAAGGACATAGCTTTATATGGTGAAGGGAGAAATTTTATGGAAAAACGTGTGCCAGAATTTAAAGGTTTACTAAGAAGTCATATGATTGAGTTACCTAAGGTTATTAGGGACGCTACTGGAATTGTTATATTTGGGAAAAGAATTAAATCTTTAGTGTTTTCAACTGATGTAGCAGTTATAAGAAATACTAATGCAGATGCTGTTATTGCAGTATATCCATTTACGCCTCAACCCAGAATAACTGAAGCACTATTACTAGCATCAGATATCCCAGTATTTTGTGGGGTAGGTGGATCTATTACTACAGGTAAAAGGGTAATAAATCTAGCATTGGATGCTGAATTTAAGGGAGCTATGGGGGTTGTAGTTAATTCATCTATAGGCAATGATGTTATTGCAGGGATGAGAGAAACTATAGATTTACCAATATTAGTTACCGTTGTTTCAGAAAAAGATGATATAGATGGAAGAATAGCAGCAGGAACAACTATACTTAATGTATCAGGAGCTAAAGAAACTGCGAATATTGTTAGACATATAAGAAGTAAGTACCCAGATGTACCTATTATAGCAACAGGAGGTCCTACAGATGAGAGCATACGTGAAACTATAATTGCTGGGGCTAATGCTATAACATATACACCACAAAGTACTAGTGATATATTAAATGAAATAATGATTAAACATAGAAAAAGATATGAAGACTAATTTCATTCAGAAATGTAATATTTGCAACGAATATTATATTTGAGGTGATTTATTTATGGACAAGGCAACTTGGATGTTAGGAATAATAGTTCCATTAATATCTGCAGCATTTGGTGGAGGTATATCTCTATTAATTATGAGAAAACTAATTATGGAAGAGAGAAAAAAATCTAAGAAAGAACGTGCTATAGATATTAATAACGATAAAATAAAAAGTTATAAGGAGCTATTTGAACTAAATAAAAAAATTAAAGTCTTTGGAGATAAAATTAAAAATAACACAATACCTAATTGGATAAACGTAGAAAGCTATTATAGAGACGAATTTATAATAGAATTTGAAGAGATTATAAATAATTATAAATTTGTAAATGGTTATATTAATGACAAAAAGATAAATGAATATGCACAAAATGTACTTAAGTTATCACAAATTATAGTAGTAGAATTAAAAGATAGAGAAAACTACGGTACTACTTCTGAAAAAGTAGAAACCTGTGTAGATACGTTGATAGAAGTTTTAAATACAATAGAAAAGAACATTTTATCTGTAGTGTTAGAACTATCTATAGAGAAGTATAAGTAATATAAATATTTATAGTGAATATATTTTATTCTAAGACAGTCTTACCATGAATGTATTATCAAATTTGTATTTGATAATAAAAGTATATGAAATGTTTATGATTTTAAATGGATTATGTTAGATTTAATTAATTGGACTAAAGCATAATAGGTGTGGTAAAATAGAATAGTTAAATTTACTACATAAGACCATGTGAAGTAAATAGAGAGAGGATTGTAAATATGAATATTCTTATTTTATCTGCATCTACTGGTGGAGGACATTTAAAAGCATCAAAGGCTTTAGAATCATATATTTTAGAAAATGAGTTAGGTGCTAAAGTAAAAGTAGTGGATACCTTAGAGTATGTTAATCCATTTATAAATAAAATCGTAACTAAGGGATATATAGTACTGGCAAAGTATTTAAATTCCTTATATAAAAATATATATAGTTTAACGGACAAGTCTGGGGTTTTAACATGTTTAGTAACAAAGTTAATTTATTTATTTTCGAAAAAATTAATACCCTTAATAGAAGGATTTGCTCCAGATGTAATCATAACTACTCATCCCTTTCCTACAGAAATGATTTCTATATTAAAGGGAAATAGAAGTATAAAGGTGCCATCAATATGTATAATGACTGATTATGCGCCACATAAAACATGGATAAAACCTAATGTAGATGAATATTGTGTAGCATGTGAAGACATGGTAGAAGGTATGATAGATAGAGGAGTTCCTCCAGAAAAAGTTCATCCTTATGGAATCCCTGTATATGATGGTTTTTTTCATCAAGATGAAGATGATAAAAAAATACTGTTAGATGAGCTGGGATTAAGCGAAAGTAAAATGACCGTGTTAGTCATGGCTGGAAGCTTCGGAGTATATAATATAGAAAAAATCTATAAGAATATAAATAATATTCCTATGGATTTTCAAATTGTAATTCTAACGGGTAATAATAAAAGACTATATAATAAAATTAAGGAACAGATTAAGTTTAGTAAAAAACAGACAAAGCTTATTAAGTTTACCAATGAAGTTCATAGATATATGAACTTAGCAGACGTCTTAATTACTAAACCAGGAGGGCTTACAGTATCAGAAGCATTAGCAGCAAATCTTCCTTTAATTACCTTTGATGCAATACCTGGACAAGAAGAAGCAAATGCAAAGTTTCTATTAGATCATGGCATGTCCATATCTATAGGCAGAGGTGATAATTGTACTGAAGCTATAGAGGCTTTGATTAAGGACAAAAACAAATTAAGAGAGATTAAAGAAAACTGTATGACTTTTGATAAATCAAATTCAACAAATGAGTTACTAGAACTTATAAGAAGATTAATGAAAGAAAATGAAGCTGAATGTAATTCAGAAATTGCATAAAACTTAAATAATTAAGACCAAGGTTTTTAAGACCTTGGTCTTTTAATCTTATGATGGGAATATTTGGAATTTGACTTTATAATACGAGTCTTTAGGTTTATTTATGAGATTTTTTAATGGCATTAATAAATTTATCTAAAAACTTAAATGAACCATTTTTAATGTGTAAAAATCCCATTATAGATAATATAACACCACTTAAAGAACCACTTATCATATCTGTCATAGTATCCGTAAGACTATTAAGTTGAGAATCAAACCCCAATAGTTGATCTCCTGCAAATTCCCAGAACTCCCACAGTGCAGCTCCAGAAACAGTAAAGAGTAATATATACATCCCTATGAATAATGGTGGAAGGGTTTTGATATTATTTTCACCTATAAGAGGTTTTAAAATTATTAAAGATAAAAACCCTAAAAGAGCCCCTGAAGCAAAATGAAGAAATATATCCCACCAAGGTAGTATTGAGTACATATTATACATCCTACCTAAGAGTAGAGCTAAAAATATAAAAAACTGCAATAAAAAGTCAGATAAACTAGATAATTTAACTTTAAATATATATAAAATTATATCTGGTATAAAGGACGTGATAAGAATTAATAGAATGTTGCTGATGTAATTTGAATTATTATCAGTTTTTACAAATGAGTAATAAACAAATAGTATTAATAAAATTGATCTAAATATCCATTTGAAAAATAAAGCAAAAGAAGACTTTGTATTTTTCATTGATTTCCCTCCGTGCTATTTATGATGTTTTCTATAAGAATAAGTTTTTCTGCTCTAGAAAGTTTTTTTATTTCACATTCTCTTTTTAAAGCTGAAGATTTGTCAGGTAAATTTTCATAGTGAACAATTTCTACAGGTAATCTGCATCTGGTGTACTTAGCTCCTTTACCACTATTATGGCATTTAAGCCTTTTGTTTAAATCAGTTGTCCATCCTGTATATAAAGTATTGTCATTACATCTTAATATATAAACAAAAAACATATCTTTACCTCATATAAAATATATTAAAAATTAGAATAATTATTACTGTTGTATAATACTATTTAAATAGTATATCATTATTTTAGCATGAATATATTATACTATTTTATAAATACTAGTATATTCATATTGAATTAAATTAAATCATAGGGTATAATTAAATTGGATTAAAGAGAAATAGTAAATAATATGTTGATTTAAATTGAATAAAGTATAGTTTTAGGTACATTATGTTTAATAGGGAAAGTGGTTAAAGTCCACTACAGCCCCCGCTACTGTGTACGAAGACGAAATCTCATAGAAAAACCACTGGAGTGTATTTCTGGGAAGGTGAGATGGAGGATGATACGTGAGTCAGGAGACCTGCCTAAAGCATAGATATGACACTTCGGAGGGAAGGGAGTTAATAGTTTAGTTTGTATATTTATTACAAATTATAATTCTGTTATGAGTTAAATTGAATTTTAACCTCTACCTTTTGGGTAGAGGTTTTATTTTGCACTAATTTATTAAATTTGGAGGAACTAAAATGAAAAAGGCTATATTAGTAGTAAGTTTTGGTACTACTTATAAGGATACATTAAAATTAACTATAGAAAAAATTGAGGATGAAATAAGAGAAAGATTTAAAGAGTATCATGTTATGAGAGCTTTTACAGCCCATATGATAATTAAGAAAATAAAAAATAGAGATGGAATAATTGTACCTACTCCGGAGGAAGCTTTAGAGCAACTATATAAAGAAGGCTATGAAGAAGTTATAGTTCAGCCGCTTCATATAATACCAGGTGAAGAGTTCCAATATGTTAGGTTAGTAGTTGATAAGTTTAGAGAGAGTAATAAATTTAAATCAATAAAAGTAGGTAGACCAGCCCTTCACTTTCAAGGAGGGGAAGAAACACCTAATGATTATGAGGTGTTTATAGATGCTATAAAAGAAATTATACCAAAAGATAAGACCATGGTATTTATGGGACATGGAAGTAATCATCCAGCTAACTCAGCCTTTGTAGCACTTCAAAGCGTATTTACTTACTTAAATTATAATAATGTATACGTTGGAACAGTAGAAGGATATCCTACCGTAGATATGATAGTAGAAATTCTTAAAAGAGAAGGTATTGATCACGTTAAGTTAGCACCACTTATGCTAGTAGCTGGAGACCATGCAACTAATGATATGGCTTCTGATGAAGAAGATTCATGGAAGACTATTTTAGAAGAAGCTGGAATTAAAGTAGACATATATCTTCATGGTTTGGGTGAGATTGAGAAGTTTAGACATATATATGTGAATCATGTACAAGATGTAATAGATAATAAATATCTTCATTTGGGAGATACGAAGAAAACACCATAAAGGAGTAAATTATGAAAAGTATAATAGTTTCTTCAAATAGTAGTGGCGGTGGAAAGACCACTGTTACATTAGCACTTATGAAAACTCTTATAGATAGAGGATATAAGGTTCAAGGATATAAAGTTGGACCTGACTATATAGATCCAGCCTTTCATAGAGAAATAACAGGAGTAGCTACAAGAAACTTAGATTTATTTCTAATGGGAGAACCAGGGGTTAAGGAGAGTTATCTAAGAGGTCAGGGTGATCTAGGAATCATTGAAGGAGTTATGGGACTTTATGATGGAAAAGGTATAGATACTAATTTTTCTACAGCTCATGTATCTAGAACTTTAGATTTGCCTGTGGTATTAGTATTATCTCCTAAAGCTCAATCAGCAACTTTATGTGCTGAAATAGAAGGACTTCGAAATTATGAAAATGTGAACATAGTAGGGATAATACTTAATAATATTAGTGAAAGTTACTATAAACTTTTGAAAAAAGCTATTGAAGTAAATTGCAGCGGGATTAGAGTTTTCGGATACATACCTAAGGATGAGAGGTTAGCTTTAAAAAGTAGGCATTTAGGCCTTGTGCAGAGTAGCGAGGTTGAAGATTTATCAAAGAAGATAGAGTTATGCAGTAGCCTTATGGAAGAGTATGTAGATGTAGATAGCCTTATAGAAGAATTTAAAGCTTCAGATATTCAATCTACTAACAGTGAAGATTTCCACGCTGAAAACAAAGATATAAAGATTGCAGTAGCCTATGATAAAGCCTTTAGTTTTTATTATAAAGAGAATATAGAGCTTTTGGAAGAGGTTGGAACAGTTCAGTATTTTAGCCCCCTAAAAGATAGAGAAGTGCCAAAGGATGTAGATTTTATATATATAGGTGGAGGATACCCAGAAGTATTCAAGGAAGAGTTATCTTCTAATAAATCTATGTTAAATAGTGTTAGAAAAGCCTTAAACAGTGGAGTAAAATGCTATGCAGAATGTGGTGGACTCATGTATCTTACAGAGAGCATAGATGGAGTTGAAACAGTAGGTTTCTTTAATGGAACATCTTATATGACTGGAAAACTTAATAATTTTGGATACGCAACTATAAAGATATCAGAGAAAAATTCTATAGTGCCAAAGGATATGATGATTAATTGTCATGAATTCCATAAATCACTGGTAGATTTAAAAGAAGAAGAAATATATGAATTAGAAAAGAAAGCCTACGATGGAACCACAAAGAAGTGGAAGTGTGGGTATGTAAAAAATAATGTTTTAGCAGCTTATGGACATATACATTTCTTTTCTAATATTGATTTTTTTAATAGCTTAATTAAGTAGATGTAATTTTAAAATAGAGATTTATTAAGGAAGGTTATTTCCTTAAGTAGGAGGAGAAATGGATTATATAAAAATACCAATGGACATAGAAAAGAGAAGTTTTGAAATTATAGGAGAAGAAATGGGACCTCATAATTTCGATGATAGAGAGCTTTCTATAATTAAGAGAGTTATTCATACTACAGCAGATTTTGAATATAAGGATTTAGTTTATATGACAGATGATGCTATAGATACAGCCCTAGAGATTCTAAAAAAGGGAACAACTATATATACAGATACTAATATGGCACTTTCAGGAATAAATAAAAGAGCCTTAGAAAAGTTAAATTGCAGGGTTGTATGTTATGTATCAGAACCAGAAGTTGCAGAGATTGCAAAGGAAAGAGGCATAACTCGTTCTATGGCTGCAGTAGAAAAGGCAGTAGGAGATGGAGTAGAGTTCTTTGTATTTGGAAATGCTCCAACGGCTTTATTCAAACTTAAAGAGTTTATTGAATCAGGAAAGTCTAATTGTAAATTTATTATAGGAGCTCCAATAGGATTCGTAGGAGCAGCTGAATCAAAAGAAGAAATAGAAAAATTAAAAGATATAGATATGATGACAGTTAGAGGAAGAAAGGGCGGAAGTGCAGTAGCAGCAGCTATAGTCAATGCTCTTATGTATATGTTAGTAGAGAGATAATAAAGAAGGTATTAGAATGTTAGACTTATATGTTAACAGTAATGGTAAAAAGTTAAGATGTGGTTATACTACAGGGTCCTGTGCAGCAGCTGCTGCTAAGGCAGCTACTTACATGCTTTTTACTGGTAAAAAAATTAAAGAGATAGAGATTAATACACCAAAGGGAATAATTTTAAACTTAGTAATAGATGAAGTTGTTTTTGGTGATGACTATGTGGAATGTTCCATTATAAAAGATGGTGGAGATGACATAGATGCTACCCACGGATTACCTATATGGGCGAGAGCTGAAAAGGGTGAAGAAAGATATATTTTAAAAGGTGGAAAAGGTGTAGGAGTAGTTAATGGTGAAGGCCTCTATATTGAAAAGGGTGAAGCTGCTATTAATCCAGTACCTAGACTTATGATAGAGCAAGAGGTAAGTAGTGTGCTTCCAGAGGATGAAGGAGTTACTATTACTATATTTGTACCAAGGGGAGAAGAAGTAGCAAAGAAAACCTTTAATCCTAGACTTAATATAGTAGGAGGAATATCCATATTAGGAACTACAGGAATTGTTTATCCTATGTCTGAAGAATCAATTAAAGAATCAATAAAAATTGAGATAACTCAAAAGGCTTTAAAAAATAAGGTTCTTATATTAGCCTTTGGAAACATGGGAGAAAAGGTTGCAGAATCTATGGGATATTCTATAGATCAAGTGGCTATAATATCAAACTTTGTTGGATTTGCTATAGAATGTTGTGTTAGCTGTGGAGTTAAAGAGATAATTATAATAGGTCATATAGGTAAGATATGTAAGATATCTGCTGGTAGCTTTAACACTCACAGTAGAGTATGTGATGTAAGACTAGAAGTAATAGCATTAGAATTAGCATTAGCAGGAGCTCCACATGACTTAGTTAGAAGTATATATAATGAAAAGACTACAGAGGGTGCTATAAAAGCTTTAAAGGGTGAATATAGTGAGATATATAAAACTATTGTAGATAAAGTGAAGAAAAGAATGGAGCTTTATAGCTATGGTGAACTTAAATGTGATGTAGTTATGTATTGGGGTGCAACTAATCCTAAGATATTAGCTACAACATTATAGAGGTGGAAAGATGATTTATGTAGTAGGACTTGGTCCAGGAAGTAAGGAGTATATACTTCCTAAGGCTGTTGAAACTTTAGAAAATAGTGATATGTTAGTAGGATTTTCTAGAGCTTTGGAAAGTGTAAATTTTATAAATACTGAAAGAGTGGCAGTTAAGTCTTTATCAGATATTTTGAAGATAGTAGAAGATAATAAGAGCAAGAAAATATCTATAATTGCATCGGGAGACCCATGTTTTTATGGAGTTACTGATTATATAAAGAGAAATATAAAAGAGGAGCCTATAGAGATAATACCAGGACTTAGCTCTTTTCAATATCTAATGAGCAAGATAGGGAAGAGTTGGAATGGAAAATTTTTAGGCAGTGTCCATGGAAGAGAAGAAGATTTTTTAACTGTTGTTAAAGAAAATAGCATGTGTATATTCTTAACAGATAGTAAAAATTCACCTAAGGTTTTAGCAAATAAACTGTTTATAGAAAATATAAGTTGTAATATATGGGTAGGAGAAAATTTATCCTATGAAGATGAGAAAATAACAGTAGGTACACCAGAAGAGATAATGGAGAAGGAATTTTCTTCATTAAGTGTCTTTGTAGTGGAGGAAGTTTAAATGAAATATATAAAAGATGAAGAGTTTATAAGAGGAAACTGTCCTATGACAAAGGAAGAAGTTAGAATTCTAAGTGTAGCAAAACTTAATTTAGAGGAAAATTCTAAACTTCTAGATGTAGGAGCTGGAACTGGTTCCATATCAATTCAAGGAAGTAAGATTTGCACTTCTGGTAGTGTTGTTGCAATAGAGAGAGATGAAGAAGCCTTAGAGGTAATCTATAAAAATAAAGATAAGTTTAATTGTGATAATTTAGAGATTATAGAAGGTGAAGCTTTAGAAGCTTTAGACTCTATTAAGGAAAAGTTTAATAGTATCTTTATTGGAGGTAGTGGTGGAAATCTTGAAAAAATAATTGAGAAATGCCATAACCTTCTTGAAGATGATGGAGTAATGGTTTTAAATTTTATAACCATTGATAATGTATATAAAGCAATGAGTACTTTAAAAGAATTAAACATGAAAATTAGCTGTACTCAAGTTGGCGTAAGTAAAACAAGAGGCCAAAGTTATATGTTATTTGGATATAATCCAATTTTTATTGTAGAGGCTTATAAGAATTAGAAATATTGTAATGTAGTAGGTTTGTAGTACAAGGAAATACAGCAATAGAAAATAGTTAAGAATTGAAAATATTGTTTTATAGTAGAAATAGAGGAGTGAAATAGATGGCAAAGTTATATGGAGTTGGAGTAGGACCAGGAGATAAAGAGCTATTAACCTTAAAGGCGGTTAAAACTATAGAAATGTGTGAAGTAATTGTTTCACCAAGTGCTATGAAAGGTGGGAAAAGTATAGCTTTAGGCATTGCAGAGGACTTTATATCAGAGGATAAAGAAATTATGATAAAGCAATTTCCAATGGGTGGAGAAGACCAAGAAGAAAAAATCTATGAAGCCTTTAAAGCTATAGAAGAGAAGCTTAAGGAAGGAAAGAATGTAGCCTTCTTAACTTTAGGAGATCCTTTTGTTTATAGTACATATATATATTTACTAAAGTATATAGAAGAGCATGGCTTTGAAGTTGAAACAATTCCAGGGATAACTTCCTTCTGTGCTAGTGCTAGTCTTGCGCAAAAACCATTAGTTATAGGTGATGAACCATTACTTATTACCCCAGCTAGCAGAGTTTCGGATATAAAGGATGAAAAGTATGTAGTTATAATGAAGGTCTATAAAAGAGAAGAAGAAGTATTAGACGTTCTTGATGAAAAAGGCTTTAACTATGTATATATAAAAAAAGCTGGAAGAGAAGGGCAAGAGATTTTACATAAGAGAGAAGATATTTTAGATAATAAAGAATACATGTCACTTATAATAGCAAATAGAGATTAGGAGGAAGAAGAATGGTTTATTTTATAGGAGCAGGTCCAGGAGATGCAGAGTTAATCACAGTAAAGGGAAGAGATACACTGACAAAAGCAGATGTAGTTATATATGCAGGCTCTCTTGTAAGCAAGGAGCATATGAATTATTGTAAGGCTGGATGTGAAATACATAATTCAGCATCTATGACTTTAGAACAAGTTATAGAAGTTATGAATAGGGCTGAAAAAGAAAACAAAATGGTAGTAAGACTTCATACAGGTGATCCAGCTATCTATGGAGCTATCAAAGAACAAATGGATGAACTTGATAAATTAAATATTCAGTACAAGGTAATTCCAGGAGTTAGTTCATTTACAGCAGCAGCATCTGTAATAAAAAAGGAATTTACACTTCCATCAGTAACTCAAACTGTAATATTAACTAGAGTTGAGGGAAGAACTCCAGTACCAGAAACTGAAAGCTTAGAAAAACTTGCATCAATTGGTGCATCTATGGCTATATTCCTTTCTATTAGCATGATAGATAAGGTAGTTGCAAAGCTAAGAAAAGGTTATGGAAGGAATGTTAATATAGCTGTAGTTGAAAGAGCTACTTGGGAAGATGAAAGAGCTATAATTGGAACTTTAGATGATATAGCAGAAAAGGTTAAAGAAGCAGGAATCACTAAATGTGCTCAAATATTAGTAGGGGACTTTATAAATTGCGATTATGATAAGAGTCTTCTATATGATAAATCCTTTACTCATATGTTTAGAGAAGGACAAAAATAATTCTTAGAATGTACAATTCTAGAAAGTAGGAGAGTTATGAAGTTAGCAGCGGTGTCTGTAACAAGACAAGGAGATAATATTGCAAAAAAACTAAGTGAAACTTTAGAGCTTAAGCTTTACTCTAGTTATAATAACAAAAACTTCAAACTAAAATCTGTATGTGAAGAGCTTATGAATACTGTAGATGGAATAATTTTTATCTCATCTACAGGCATTGCAGTAAGAGGAATAGCACCTTTTCTAAAGGGAAAGGATAAGGACCCGGCAGTGGTAGTAGTAGACTGTGAAAGTAGATTCGCCATAAGTCTTGCAGGAGGACATCTTGGAGGAGCTAATGAACTTGCTTTAAAAGTGTCAGAAATTCTTAAGGCTACACCAGTTATAACTACAGCCACAGATACCATGGGAATAGATGCTCCAGATATGATTGCTAAGAATAATAACCTGATTATAGATGATATGAAAATAGCTAAAGATATAGCTGCCAAATTAGTTGATAAAGCTAAGGTTGGTTTTTTAGATGATGAAGGCCAAATAAAAATGCCAAAGGGATATGTAATTCCTGAAGGAGATATTAAGGGTATGGTTACAGTATCTAATAAAATAGATGTGGATAACTTGCCACCTGTTGAAGGCTTGATTCACCTTAAGCTCATAAGGCGAAACATCATATTAGGTATGGGATGTAGAAAAGATGTGGATAAGGACAAAGTTAAAAACTTTGTTGTGGATACTTTAAAGAAATATAATATAGATTTAAGAGCCATAAAAACTATTTCTACAGTGGAAGTTAAAAAGAATGAAGGAGCATTAATTGCTTTAAGTGAATTTTTAAACTGTCACATGGAGATTCATTCTTTAAAAGAAATAGAAAGCATAGAACATAAATATAATGGTAGTGATTTTGTTAAGAAATCTATAGGTGTGAGAGCGGTATGTGAGCCTTGTGTTGAATTAGCAGGGGGAGAGTTACTTACAGATAAAATTAGTTTTGAAGGTATAACCCTTTGTATTGGAAAGTTAGTCTACTGATAATGGAGGAAAAATAATGGGAAAATTATATGTAGTAGGAATCGGTCCAGGAGGACTTGATTACATGACAATTAAAGCTGTAAAGGCTATAGAAGAAAGTGATATAGTAGTAGGATACACAAAGTATATAGAAATGATAAAGCCACTTTTAGATGGTAAGAAAGTTTATTCTACAGGAATGATGGGTGAAGAGGCAAGATGCCAGGAAGCTTTAAGATTAACTAGTGAAGGAACGGTAGCTGTAGTAAGTACAGGAGATGCTGGAATCTATGGTATGGCTGGGTTAATTCTTGAAATGAAAAAGGATGAAGAAGTAGAGGTAATCCCAGGGGTTACAGCATCATCTTCAGCAGGATCAATAGTTGGAGCTCCACTTATGCATGATAACTGCAACATAAGCTTAAGTGATTTAATGACTCCATATGAAGATATAAAGAAGAGAGTTAAGCTTGCAGCAGAAGGAGATTTTATAATATCTCTTTATAATCCAAAGAGTAAGGGAAGACCTCATTACTTAAGAGAAGCTATAGATATAATAAAGGAATATAGAAATGAAGATACACCAGTTGCTATTGTTAAGCATGCATTAAGAGAAGGTCAAGAAGCTACAGTTTGCACTATAGGAACCTTTGATGATTCTATAGTAGATATGATGACTATGGTTATTATAGGAAATACTAAGAGTTATATAAAAGATGGATTATTTATAACTCCAAGAGGATATAAATTAGAAAACAAGTAGACATTAAGGGGGAGAATTACAATGATAGCTTTAATAGTAGGTACATCAGAGGGAAAGGTAATTCTTTCCCATCTAAATAAATATACCGATAACATTTTAGTATCCACAGCTACAACCTATGGTGGAGAGCTTTTAGTGGATTATAAATATAAAATATTAAATGATAAACCTTTAGTTTATGAAGAGTTAAAAGCATTATTTATGAAAAGTGGTGTAAGGGTAATTGTAGATGCATCTCATCCCTATGCAGTTCTAATAAGTGGAACAGCTATGAAGATAGCAAAGGATATGGGAATTGAGTATGTAAGGTATGAAAGACAAAGTACTTTAGATACGTTACCTAAAAATGATTTGATAATAGAGGTGCCAACCTATGAGGAATTAGGAGAAGCCCTAAAAGATATAGATGGATGTATTTTAAATACTACAGGAAGTAGAAATATAGATAAGATACTAGAGTTAAAACTTAAGAATAGAATAGTTCATAGAGTGCTACCTTCTTTAAAAGTTATGGAGGAAGTATTTGCGTTAGGTGTTAGAGTAGAGGATTTGATATTCATAAAAGGACCTATAGGCTATGAACTAAATAAAGCCTTTATAAAAGAATATGATGGTAAGGCTTTAATAACAAAGGACAGTGGTCCACAAGGTGGAACTTATGAAAAAATAAAGGCTGCCATAGACATGGGAATTAAAGTTTTTGTAGTAGAAAGAAAGACCATGGATTACGGCATTGTCTTTAATGATGAAGAAAAATTAAGTCACTATATCTGTAGCAACAAAGAAAACTATTAATAACATTTCAAAGTATAATGAAAGACTCGGGTGACGGTGGGAGTAACTTTTATTATACAAAACAAAAAGTTATGTTATAGATTGTATACTAATATATTTAAAGTGCACGTTAAGTATATTACTTATAATCACATTAATTAGCTACAGTTAAGTATATAGAAATTTAAATATAAGCAATGCTAGCGGTATTATATTTAAATTAAATCAATTTTACTAAATATAAGGGGGAAAAATTATGAATAAATCAAGTATTACTAAAAAATCATTTGTATTTATATGGGCATTAGCACTATTCTTTACAGTGCCTAAATTAGCTTATGGTATGCATATTGCAGAAGGGTTTTTACCAATGGCTTGGTGTGCTTTTTATTTTGTAGCATGCATTCCATTTGTAGCATTAGGAATTAGAGATATAAGAAAAAAAACAATGAGTAGCAAGGATTTAAAAATGCTTTTAGCATTGATTGGAGCTTTTGCTTTTGTATTATCAGCAATGAAACTACCGTCTGTTACAGGAAGTTCATCACATCCAACAGGTACAGGTCTTGGAGCAATGATATTTGGACCATTTGCTATGTCTGTGGTTTCCATAGTAGTTCTTTTATTCCAAGCACTTTTCTTAGCTCATGGAGGATTAACAACTTTAGGAGCTAACGTTTTATCAATGGGTATTGCAGGACCAATAGTAGCCTTTGCAATTTATAAGGTATTTAAAAATAAAAATAGAAAATTAGCAATATTCCTTGGAGCAACTTTAGGGGACTTAGCAACATACCTAGTTACATCCATTCAACTTGGACTTGCATTCCCAGCTACTACAGGTGGATTTGCAGCGGCATTTATAAAGTTTGTATCAATATTTGCTATAACTCAAGTTCCACTTGCTGTAGTAGAAGGAATAATAACTGTTATGATATTTGACTTTATAGAAAAACATGCCTCTGAGGAGTTATTAGAAGTTGGAGGTGTAAGATAATATGAAAAAAAATATAGGATTAATTTTATTATGTATAGCAATTGTGGTAGGATCTTTATTCTTAGGTAGAAATGGTGAATTTAATGGTGCCGATGGAGAAATTGAAGTTAAAATCCAAGAATTAAATGGAGATTATGAACCTTGGGCAGCTCCTATGTGGGAGCCACCATCAGGAGAAATTGAAAGCTTCCTTTTCTGTTTACAAGCAGCAATTGGGGCTGGATTCATAGGATACTACATTGGTGTTAAAAAAGGAGCTTCAAAGAACAAAGGAGCTAAGACTAATGTAGGTGGAAAAGTGAAAGAATGTTAAGGACAGTACTTTCATATTCAAAGCTAAGTAAATTAGCAAATATTCATCCTATAGAGAAAATAATTTTATGTATATTACCAATAATAGCACTTAGTTTTAGTACTAGGTGCTATCCTTTGGTTATAAATATAATTTTTTTTCTTGTACTTCATATTGTTTATAAGAACCCTATGCATATAGTAAAACACTTTATAGAGGCAACTTTTTTATTTGCTTTAGTTTCTTCTATAACCTTTGTATTTGATTATGGATGGTATAGTACTTTAATACTTATATTAAAGGCGGTGTCTGGGGGGATATCCGTTAGTTTTTTAACTTTAACTACACCTACAGATCATGTATTTTATATATTCTCTAAGATAAGTTGGCTTAGAGATATTTGTGATATAGGAAAATCTATGGAGAGATTTTTAATACTTATAGATGATGAATTTCAAACATTACGAAAGAGTATGTTATGTAGAGGTGCCTTTGGTGGTTTTAAGAATAAAGTTAAGGATTCAGGAAGTCTTGCTGCTTTACTTTTTATTAATACTTTAAAACGTTGGAAAGAAATTAAGGATGGAATTAATAGTAGAGGCTATAGAGGAAATATTTATTATGGCTTTGAAGAGTTCCATTTGTCATATAAAAGAGTAGCTATAATAGTAGGATATATTACATTTCTTATTATTTTGGTGAGTATACCTAAGTGGTTTTAGAAGCTGGGTATACTTTTTATTTTTTTAGATAACTCTCTTAATTTAATATAGAATTTTGTAGTGTATATGGTTAAAGATATATACTATATAATACAGACTGTTAAAAATATAAATTAAAGTATAGAACTTAAAAGGACAAAAAATAGGGAAAATCCTCCTAAAGTAAATAGAAGGAAATTTCCTATATAAGATAAATATAAAAGATTAAGGATTTAATAATAATTGATAACTATTATCAATAAATTCATATTACTATAATATTTTACATGTGTCAATATAATTGAAAATAATTTTCAATTAAAAGTTAATGTATTTAGTAAACATATTTGTTAATATATAATTAAGTGGAGACTTGTAATACATTTACATAAATAAATCTTGAAAAACATGTGGGATATGGATAATAAATTAATTAAAAAATGATTGGGGTAATTTAGAAAATGAGATATGTTAATTTAGAAGAATTGAAAGAGCTCCCAGGTTTTAATAACATAGATGAAAATACTTTAAGAAAGTTATCTAATATTACTAGAGTCACTAGGTATGAAAAGGGGAAGGTACTATTTAGAGATAAGGATATTGTAGATAATATCTACATAGTATTAAAGGGAAAAGTATCACTATATAAGTTCAATGAAAAGGGTCAAAAAAAGGTTATATTTATATTGGGGCTAGGTGATCTTATAAATGAAGTTATATTACAAAGTTCTACTGCATCTATAAATTGTGAAACCATAGAGGACTCTCAAATAATGTATTGTAACACTATGGAGCTTTTACAAGTCATGGAATCAGACTTTGAGTTTACAAAAATGGTACTGTCATCTTTATCTTTAAAAGTAAGAAGAATGTATAGACAATTTAAAAATACTACTGGAGTTTTAAATATGGGAAAGAGAGTTGCATCAAAGCTTTGGAAACTAGGTAGGGATTATGGGGTAGCTGATGACAATGGTATATTAATAGATATGGAGATTAGTATAACCTATCTAGCAGACTTATTTGGAGCACAAAGGGAGACCATATCAAGGGCATGTAAAGAACTTAATGAATTGGGATTAATTGAATACAATAATAAAAAATTTATAATAAAAAATAAAGAAAAACTTTTAGAATATTTTAAAGCACCGTGATTTTTATCACGGTGCTTTAAATTTTATAAGCCTATAATGAAGCTATAATTATAAAAGAGGGAAGGGATTTATTATGGTTTGTGGAGATTTTAACAAAGTATGTGCAGCTGGTAAAACAAAGATGCAATTGTTAAATGAAAACCCTATAGGATATTTTATTTCTTCTATGTTGGCGGGATTATTTATAGGATTAGGTTCTATTCTTATCTTTACCATAGGAGGTCAACTGACATCAGCAGGTTCAGGTGCTGTAAAGATTGTTATGGGATTAGCTTTTGGTGGAGCATTGAGTCTAGTTATAATGGCAGGGGGGGAATTATTTACAGGAAATAACTTTGTACTAGCATCAGCATCCCTAAATAAGGATGTACCATGGGAAGGTACTATGAAGTTATGGGTAGTATGTTTTTTAGGAAATCTACTAGGTTCAATTATAGCAGGAGTAATGTTTAAATTATCAGGTTTAGCTACAGGTAGTGTCGGTGAATACATTGCAAAGGCATCAGAAATAAAAATGACAATACCACTTATACCACTATTTTTCCGTGGAGTATTTTGCAATATATTAGTGTGTTTAGCAGTTTGGTGTGGATTTAAATGCAAAGAAGAAGTAGCAAAATTAATTATGATATTTTGGTGCTTATTTATTTTTATTACAGTAGGATTTGAGCACAGTATCGCTAATATGACAGTATTAACAATAGGTTTATTATCACCTTTTGATGCTTATGTCACCATAGGTGGATATATATATAATATTTTAGTTGTAACACTTGGTAATATGGTTGGAGGTATTTTCTTCGTAGCTCTTCCATACTACATTATATCAAGAAAAAAAGTAAATTAGAGGTGAATTATGGGTTACAAATTATATTTAGAAAAATTCAATGAAATTTTAAAAGAGCTTTCATCAGAGTATATAATATATGCTCCTATATTAATTAAAGGTGGTGCAAACTTTTCCGATACAGACAGGGTTAGATATGGGCAAATATCAAAGGTTGAAGATATAGTATTTGATGAAAAATCTCATTTTTCCTTTAAGGAAGTGTTATTACCACAATCTGAAACTCTACTTTATTTTACTGAAGATGAAGTAAAGGAAGCAGCCCCTAAATCTAAAGGGTCAATAGTATTTTTAAGAAGTTGCGACTTACATGCTGTAAAAAGAATGGATGATATATACTTAAGAAATGGCTTTGAAGATTACTATTACAAAAGACTTAGAGAGAATACAAAATTCATATTGATGGGGTGTGAAAGAACCTTTGAAAATTGTTTCTGTGTAGATATGGGAACTAATAAATCAAATAATTATGATGGATACATTAGGGTAGAAAATCATGAAGTTTACTTTGATAGTAAATGTGAAACTTTTGACATTTTATTAGAGAAAAAAGAGGTTGATACTATAGAGGTAGAACCTAAATTTATTTCTGAAAACAATGTTACCGTTAACATTCCAGAAGAACTTAGTCTAGATGTTATGAAATCTACCATGTGGGAGGAATATAATCAAAGATGCATTGCTTGTGGTCGTTGTAATTTTGTCTGTCCTACATGTACTTGCTTCACTATGCAAGATATTTTCTATCAAGATAATAAAAATGTAGGAGAGCGTAGAAGAGTATGGTCTTCCTGTCAAGTGGATGGATTTACTGATATGGCTGGAGGACATAGTTTTAGACAAAATAAGGGTCAAAGAATGCGTTTTAAGGTGCTACACAAAGTATATGATTACAAGAAAAAATGGGGTTACCATATGTGTGTAGGCTGTGGTAGATGTGATGATATATGCCCGGAATACATTTCATTTAGTAACTGTATTAATAAATTGCAATCAGCATGTGATGAGGTGAGATAGGTGAATAAGAATGAATATATACCTTTTATTTCAGAAATAAAGGAAGTAATAAAGCATACAGAAATTGAGTATACCTTTAGAATGAGCTATATTGGTGATGTGAAACCAGGGCAGTTCTTTGAAGTATCAATACCTAAATATGGAGAAGCACCTATATCAGTAAGTGGTATTGGAGAAGGAACTGTTGATTTAACAATACGTAAGGTAGGAAAGGTTACTGATGAAATATTTAGTAACTATGTAGGTGACAAATTATTTTTAAGAGGACCCTATGGAAATGGTTTCGATATAGATAATTATAAAGATCATGAAGTTATAGTAGTAGCTGGAGGTACAGGACTTTCTCCAGTAAGGGGAATTGTGGATTATTTTGGTAATAATCCACAGGATGCTAAAAAGTTTTCTCTAATTTGTGGATTTAAATCTCCTGAAGATGTTTTATTTAAAGAAGATATTAAGAGATGGAATAACACCATGGAATTAATTCTTACTGTAGATAAGGCAGAGGAGAGCTATGGAGGAAATGTTGGAATGGTGACTAAGTACATTCCAGATATGAAGATAGATGATATTAATGATGTACAAGTAGTTGTAGTAGGACCACCAATTATGATGAAGTTTACTGTGGCTGAATTCTTAAAAAGAGGAATTCCAGAAAAAAATATTTGGATTTCTCAAGAGAGAAAAATGTGCTGTGGTATTGGAAAATGTGGACATTGCAAGATAGATGATACGTATATATGCCTAGATGGACCTGTGTTTAACTATACAAAGGGCAAAGAGTTAATAGATTAATTGGAGGTGAATTACATGGATATAAACACTAAAAACCTAAAAAAGAATGCATTTAGGGTTACAAAAAGAAGAGGATATACAGCATCAAGAATTCGTGTTCCAGGGGGAAAGATGGATGCTAAATATTTAGCCATGATTCAAGAGATTGCAGAAAAATACGGTGATGGAACTGTAAACATTACTATGAGGCAAGGCTTTGAAGTACCAGGTATTAGCTTTGAACATATGGATAAAGTAAATGAATTATTGCAACCAATCATTGAAGGATTAGAAATTAATCAAACAGATGAAGGAAAGGGTTACTCTGCAGCTGGAACTAGAAATATATCTGCCTGTGTAGGAAACAATATCTGTCCATATGCTAATTACAATACAACGGAATTTGCAAAGAAGATAGAAAAGGCCATCTTCCCCAATGATTTACACTTCAAAGTAGCTTTAACAGGATGTTCTAATGATTGTGGAAAAGTTAGACTAAATGATTTTGGAATAATAGGGATGACAGAACCTCAATATGATATGAATAAATGTGTATCCTGTGGAGCTTGTGTAAGAGCATGTACAAAGAAGTCCACTGGAGCATTAACTATGAATAACTATAAAATTCAACGTGATCATAAGAAGTGTATAGGGTGTGGAGAGTGTGTAATAGCATGTCCAACAGATGCATGGACTAGAAGCAGAGAAAAATATTACAAGCTTGTTCTTTTAGGTAGAACAGGAAAGAAAAATCCACGTTTAGCTAAGGATTTTATAGCTTGGGTAGACGAAGAGAGTATAATAAAAATAATCTGTAACACCTACAGCTATGTTAAGGAATATATAGATAAGGATGCACCAGGTGGTAAGGAGCATATAGGATATATTGTAGATAGAACAGGCTTCCCAGAATTTAAAAAGTGGGCCATGGAGGGAGTTAAGCTTTCTGATAAAACTGTTGTTCAAGAAACCATGTATTGGGATGGGATTAAGTATTAAAAATAATATATTTTAGTCACAATTGACTTTTTACCCTTGAATGTAAATATTTGTTGTAGTATAATCATATTTGTAAAATTTGAAAAAATAAATAAAACTAAATAATGAAATATAGGTTTGATTTTATCAATTAAAAGGGAAGTAGGTGTAAATCCTACACGGTCCCGCCGCTGTAAAGGTGGAGTTTTGTACTTATACCACTGGGAAACTGGGAAGGTGTACAAAAACCATGAAACCTGAGTCAGAAGACCTGCCTGTGTTTTAACACGTAAACTCTGCGGAGAATGGAGTGGTGTAACACAAGATATTTATATACATATGTATACATAAATATATTTTTAATATATTTTTTGTATTTATATATTTTTATGATGTATATGGTTGGTAAATATGATGTTATTTAAGTCCATTTAACTTAGAGTTAAATGGACTTCTTTTACGTTCAAATTTATTTGAAATAAGTAATAAATTAATATTTTTAAAAGGGGGCGAAAAATTGAGTTTTAACAAAAGAAAGTTTGATTTTCATGTTCTAACATATATTATTCTATTTTTATCATTAATAATAATAATTTTTTCTAATGATAATCCGGCAGTGGTTTTCTCTCTATATTTTTATATATTTTCATTATTCATATATAGCGGAAACACATATAAATTAAAAAAAGTTTTAGTCTATTTTATACCCTTTGCCATATTTATAATTCTTCTAAATATGATATTTGTTACACAAGGTAGTATGATTTTATTTAAAATTGGAAGTAAAAGATTTACCTTGGAGGCTTTAATATATGCATTAACAATGGCACTTAAGTTATTTGCAGTGGCCAGTCTCTTTATATCCTTTGAATTTATTATTGATTCAGATAGGGCAATTTCATATTTTTCAAGCAAGATGCCAAAATCAACTTTAACTCTGGTTATTGCTTTTAAGTTAGTTCCTGGTCTTAGAGATAGATTAAATAAACTTAAAGAAATTTATACAATTAGAGGAGTTGATTTTAATAAAAAGAGTTCAAGAGAAAAGACTAAAAGCTATGTTCCAGTATTGTCAATATTACTTGAAAATTCTATGGAAAGTTCTTTTGATATAGGGGAAGCAGCTTTTGTTAGAGGATTTTTAAGTAATGAAAGAAGTACCTATGACAGACAGAAGTTTAGAAAAAAAGATATTTCTATTATGGTTTTAAGCGGAGTTTTATTAATAGTATATATATTTGCTCAATATAAAGGAGCTGTTGATTTCAAAATATATGATGGGGTAAGTCTAGTAAATATATTTAACTATGGAACAACATCAATATTTGTGATTATTCTAGCTATTACATTATTAATTTTAAAATATAGTAGGGAGAAAGACTATGGAATATATAGAGATTGAAAATTTAAGTTATTCATATCCTCTAGAAGGAAAGAAATCTTTAAATAACATAAATTTAGGATTAGGTAGAGGAGAGGTTTTATTAGTAGTTGGGAAATCGGGTTCAGGGAAATCAACTTTAGCTAAATCAATTACTGGGGCTGTTCCTCATTTTTATGGGGGCACAATATCAGGAGGAATTATCATTGATGGAGTACCGTTAGAAGGGATGAACCATAGCGAAAGGGCAAAGACAGTTACAATGGTTTTTCAGGATCCAGAGAAACAATTAATGATGAATAAGGTTCATAGAGAGATTGCTTTTGGACTTGAAAATATAGGGGTAAGTGAATCAACTATTAAGAGACGTGTATGGGAGGTCATGGAGTTTATAGGAATAACTGACCTGGCAGAAAGAGATATAACAACTTTATCAGGTGGTCAAAAGCAAAAAGTTGCAATAGCCTCTGCAGTGGCATATTTGCCAAAATGTATTATTTTTGATGAACCTTCCTCTCAGCTTGATGTTTCTGCGGCAGAAAGCATTGTGAATCTAATTAGAAAAATAAATGAAGAATTAGGAATAACAATAATCATTATAGAGCAGCGAGTAAATAAATGGTTTGATATAGCTGATAAAATTGCCTTTATGAATGAGGGTAAAGTTAATTTTTATAATAGTAGGTATGATTTTTATAAAGAATCTAAAGAAGAAGTTATTAATTTTTTACCTGATTATTTGAAGCTTAGCAAAAACCTTTCATGGGGTAATATGCCTAATAATTTCAAAGAAACTAGATGTAGAATTGATGATAAATATTCTGATATTAGCATAGATTGTTTAGATTTTAAAATAGATAAAAATCATGTTAAGAAACAAGTTTGCGAATATGGTAGTAATGCAATAAAAACAGAGAAATTAAATTGTTACTTCAATTCAATTCATGCCATAAAAGATCTTTCATTAAATATTGAAAATGGAGATTTCATAGGTATTATGGGAGCAAATGGGGCTGGTAAGAGTACACTTTTAAATTCTCTTATTGGGCTTAAAGAGTATAAGGGTAGTATTAAGGTATTTGGTAATGAAGTGAAAAAACTAACTGTTAATAAGATGGCAAGTATCATTGGATATGTATCACAGAATCCGAATGATTACATATCAAAATCAACGGTGTATGAAGAACTAAAGTTTACAATGGATAATTATAATTCCTTTGATAAGGAAGAATTAGAAAAGGTTTTAAAAGATTTAGATATTTATGAACTTAAGGATAAAAATCCAAGGGATTTAAGTGGAGGTCAAAAACAGAGGGTAGCCATAGGTTCTATATTAGTGATGAAGCCTAAAATACTTCTCATTGATGAGCCAACAAGAGGCCTTGACCTTGAAGTTAAAAATAAATTAGGTAGGGTTCTTAAAAATTTAAATAATAATGGAACTACAATAGTTATGGTCACCCATGATGTGGATTTTGCCTGTGATTTTTGCAAAAGTTTTGCTCTTATGTTTAATGGAGAAATAGTATCAAAGGGAAGTAGAGATGAGGTACTAAGCCATGGAATTTACTATACAACTTCCATAAATAAACTTTTTAAGAATGTAAATGAGAAGATTTTTACACTTGATGAAGGAAAAAAATATTTACTAAAAGAGGGACAAGCAAATGAAAAAAATTAGTTTAATAATAACCTCCCTTATTATTTTAGTTCTTATGATACTTACACTGCAAAAGGATATCCAAAATAGTTTTGCCCTACTTTCTACATTGGGGGTTTTGGGAATACTGTTTTTAAGTTATTTTTACTTTGAGAAAAGTATGCTGGGTACAAAGGAGATTGCAGTAATTGCAACTTTAAGTGCATTTACTGCACTATCGAGAATTGCCTTTGCTCCTATACCAAATGTGAAGCCTGTAACATTCCTTGTGGCATTATCAGGTTTTGTATTTGGGCCCTATGAAGGATTTCTTATTGGGAGTACATCAGCATTTTTATCTAATATATTTTTTGGTCAGGGACCATGGACACCGTGGCAGATGTTTTCCTGGGGACTTGTGGGAATTATATCTGGTATTTGGGGTAGAAAGGGAAAAAGAGTAAGGGCTCTAAAATTTTCAATTATATGTTTTATCTATGGATTTATGTTTGATTGGATCATGAATTTTTGGTATGTTTTGGGTTTTGTAAAACCAATTACAATACAAAGTGTTATCATGGCTTATCTGTCAGGATTAACATTTGATATTTTACATGGAGGAGGTAGCTTTATTTTTTCAATTATATTCTATGATAGCTTTATTGATGTACTTTTAAGATACAAAAGAAGGCTTGATATAACTTATATAAAAAATTAATGGAGGGGATTTTATGAAGAAGACATTTAAAAAGAATCTATTATGTTTATTAGTTGCATTACTAATTGGATTTACTCAGTTTTCTACAATTTTTACACAAAAAGTTGAAGCTGCTGATAAATCTGTAAAGGTGAAGGTTAGGATTGAAGCTAGTGACCATACTATCGTTCCAGAAACAGAAGTGGATGTAACAAATTTTGAGTTAGAACCTTATAACTGTAATGAAGTTAGCGGTGAGCCTAAGGCAATACATGCTATAATCAAAGCTTTAGAAGCCAATGGTCTTAATCCAAAAGATCAAAGCAAATTTAACTTTGGACGTGGAAGCTATATATCCAATATTGATGGAGTATCTCAGGGATCATTTGGGTCATTTGATGGTTGGGGATATTATGTTAATGATAATTATACAGATAAGTTAGTTGGTGGTCATGATTTAGTAGATGGGGACAGTATAGTACTATTCCACATGGAAAATTATGTGTACGCACGTTATGGTTACTTTAATAAGAAAGCAGTTAGCGCAAAAACTGGGGAAGATATTTCACTAGATTTAACTGGTAAATATTTTTTCCCGGGTGGAATACCAAATGATGTGGCTTTAGTAGATAAGGCAAAAATAATTATTAATGATAAAGAAACCCAATATATTACTGATGAAAATGGACAAGTAAAACTAAACTTCGATAAACCAGGAACCTACATTGTTACTGCAGATAAAAGGGTAAAGGATTGTGATCCCTTTGACTACAGTAAAACTGGCAGGCCCTTTAAAGATAAAGTTCTTGACAATAGAATGCTAGCAAGACCATACTGTAAAATTGTTGTTGAACAAAAGGATAAAGTTGCTCCACAAATAACAACAAATATAAGTAAAACAACAGTGACAAAAAGTGAGTTTACATTTATAGTATCTGCCATTGATGATGTTGATGGTAAGGTTAATAGTGAAGTTAAATTAGGGGAAAATGTTATTGAACCTAATGAAGATGGACAATATGTTGTTAATCTTTCTAAGGGCGAAAATAGAATATCTGTTAAAGCAGTAGATAAGGCTGGAAATGAAGGAAAGAAGACTATAGTAGTTAACTATAAAGAATTATCATCTATTGATTCATATGATGTTAAGAGTGAATTAGAAAAAACTAAAAACTATATGATTGCTAATAATGGTGATGAGTGGGCAGCTTTAAGTTTAAGTAAATTTGGAATCAAAGGTAATAAAGAAAGCTTTAACAATATAGTTAAGCAATTTAAGAGTGGAGTAGAGGAAGATGGGTTATCTGAGTATTTTTATAAAGATACAGATCTTGAAAAAATGATAATATATGTTACTAGCCAAGGTTATAATCCTTATAATTTCTTAGGTCATGACTTGGTTAAGGAGTTATTTAACAGAGATGTAAAAGAATTTAATAGATATGCACAGATATTTGGACTGATGGTTTACGATTACTGTAATGTAAGTGGAGAATATAAAATTACAAAAGATATACTAGCTAAGGAGTTAGTTAATAGTAAAGTAGTTTATGATGTAGATGGAGATGAATATTGTGGATGGAATATATGGGGTGCTGATGTAGATGTTGATACAACTGCTGCTGCAATAAATGCGTTATCAAGCTATTATGATAATAATAAAGAAATTAAAGATACTATTGATAAAGCAGTTAAAACATTAGCATTAATGCAAAAAGAAAATGGATGTTATGAAGCTTGGGGAAGTGAAGCTAGTGAAAGTATTAGTTTTACAATTTTAGGACTTACATCAATAGGTGTTGACCCAGCTGGTGAGTTATTCACTAAATCAAATGGAGAAGACCTAAATAATTTAGTTTCTGCCCTGCTTACATTTAAGGGCACTGATGGTCAATTTAAGCATACAACAGATACTAATAATAATTACATGTCAAGTGAGCAGGCATTAAGAGCTTTAATTGCCTTAGAGCAATTTAGAGGAAATGGTAAATACAATTATTATAAGAGTAATATTGATGCAAAATTATTACCTGTATATGTTGAAGGTAATAATACTCCTGTAGTTAATGTTCCAGAAGATACAGATGATATCAAAATACCTATAGGTATAATTAAGAGTCCAGAGTCAAATGAAGTAGTAGTAAATTGGAATGATACATCTTTGAATATACCATCTAAGATTTTTGATTCATATACAGGAATTTTAGAAGATTATCAGGTTATCTTAAAAAGAGAAGTTTTAGATAAAAATTCTAATATATTAAATATAGAAAATGGAACTAAGATCATAGGTAAGGTTTTTGATTATACTATGTCAGTAAAAGATAATAAAGGAAAGATAACTGAAATAAAAGATTTTGGTAGCAATAAAGTAAAGGTCGTAATAAAATTATCAAAAGATGATATAAAGGGAATAGATGTTTCAAAATTAGCAGCATATTATTACAATGGTACTAAGTGGGAAAAAATAGATGGTGGTAAATTTGATAATAATAATTTAACATTTACCTTTGAAACTACACATTTTAGTATTTATAGCTTGATGGTTAAAGATGATGAATCTAAGGATAATAGTGATAAAACAGATGAGGAATCAAATAATAAAACAGATAATGAAATAAATAATGATACAAATAATGATACAAATAATAAAACAAATAATGATACAAATAACAAAACAAACAATGGTGGTAAGAGTGAGTCCAATACCGTTAATGGTAATAAAGCAGACGATCTTCCTAAAACAGGAAAACCTATGAATTTGAATTTATTAGTAGTTGGATCATTGATTTGTATAGTATCAGGGATTGTTTTAATAAAAAGAAAAAGAATTAGTAATAACTAAAATAGTAAATACATAAGGAAGCTGTAGGCTTCCTTGTGTATTTATTAGAATTTAGAGAGAAGGTGCTATGTTGAAGGGGAAAAATAAGATATTACTTATAATTTCCGCTCTTATTATTTTTGCGGGAATGTTTGTTTTTGCACAAAAACTTCAAAAGTCATTCAATAATACAATTGCTGAAAAAGCTACAATCACAGCTGAGCAAGAAAATAAAGAAGACAGCAAAAATGATAAAATTAATAAGGAAGTAAGTGATAAGGAAACTAGTACGGATAAGACTGATAATAAAGAAGATAGTAAGGTTAATGAAAGCAATAAAGAGACTGATGATAAAGAAAATGTTGTAGTTAATGATTTATCTAAAGTTAAAGATAATTCTGATTCTAACACTGAAAAGAAATCTAATGCTAATAGCTATAATTCGAAAAATTCATCTACTGAAAAGAAAAAAACTGCAAGTAAAAAGGAAGAATCATCAAATTCATCCAATAGTTCTAAAGCAACTGTAGAACCTAAAAAGGAGGAGCCAACTCCAGCGGTAAAAGATGAAACTCCAAACTTTATAGTAATTGATACAATAAGTAATAAAACACTAGCTTCTAAATATGTAGATTATGATAATATTACTGTTGCTCAATTAACATTCAAGGTTTTAGATGAGTTAGGGATAAAATATAGAACTACAGGCTTTAACGATACAACATACTTTGCATCTATTGCAGGGATTAGAGAGAAAGCTGCTGGTCCTTTAAGTGGATGGTGCTACTATGTAAAGAAAAGTGGGAGTAATGGATTTGTTAAACCTAATGTGGGAACCGGAAGTTGGATTTATAATAAAGGTGATACTGTGATATGGAAATATTGGGAGGATGGAGTTAATAATTAATTTTTATCAATGCCAACATTAGTTAAATATATAAAATAAGAAAGTACCTATTATCACTGAAGGTACTTTCTTATTTTTTAATTACTCCAAGGAATTCTTTCTTTTTTTCATGAATTTATAAGCTATGAATCCAAAACAAATTACTAGAATAGCTATAGCTACAATAGAATAATCTTTCAAAATCCTTTGAATTAGGTCAGTATTTTCACCTAAAAAATATCCTAAAGATATAAGAATTATGTTCCAAATAGTTATACCCCCAAGGGAGTATAATATAAATTGAGAATAACTCATTTTTACAGCCCCTACAGCTAGTGATATGTAAGTTCTAGTTAAAGGGAATAATCTACTTAGAAACACAGCAGGTTTTCCATACTTATCAAGAAATAAATCTAACTTATTGAAACTTTTTTTTGCACCAGATGATTTACTACAAAGCCAATTTATTATAGGAGAGCCTCCAAAGTATCCAATGGTATAGCAAAGAGTTGAACCAATTAATCCTGCTCCAGTACTAAGAAGAATAACTCCAATAAAGCTAAAGTTACCATAAGAAGCTAAAAGACCTATAAAAGGTAACAGTACTTCACTAGGCAATGGAAAACAGGAATATTCTAAAAATACCGCTAAGAATACACCAGGATATCCAAATCCTTGTATAGTAGTTATTATTGTATTTAAAAAATCATTTACAAAATTCATATAAGCACCTCAAATTTATATTTTAAGATATATTTAAACAAGTGTATTATAAACTTAAAGTGTATAAACTTAAAGTTTAATTAAGTTAAGTTTATGTTAAATACAATATATTGTAATATATTATTAAAGGCTTAAGGATATAACTTTTATGTATAGATTACTTATACTTTTATATTGAAGGAAATTAATAAGAATAATAAGTGTATTGTATAAGATACTAAATGAAAATCAAGGAAAATCCTTGAATTACATGGGTAAAAGTAGTATAATGATATTGTAGTTGATACACTATATTATATTAAAAAACAATATATAGCATTAGCTTACATAAGCTGATTAATAAAGAGAAAATTTAATATAAAAATAATAGAGGTACAAAGTTTAATACTTTGTTTAAAAGGGAAGTAAGTGAAAATCTTATACGGTCCCGCCGCTGTAATGGGGAGAAGCTTCTTAAAGCGCCACTGACGAATGTTGGGAAGGCTGAAGCAACTGTGAACCAAAGTCAGAAGACCTGCCTATATTAATACACTAGATACTCTACGGTAGATGGAGGGGTGTTATAAAAGAATGGATATATTAAAGCATAGCATATACTTTAATGTAATTTTCTGTGATTTTTATACCCCTTAACTGAAGAGTTAAGGGGTTTTGTTGTTGAGTAAATATATAACTTTAAATCCCTAGTAATTATTGCCCTATAAAAAATTTATATATAATAATTAAAGGTTTGAAGATATTGCATCTTTGAGCCTTTAATTATTATATTGCTAAAACCATAGAGTGTTATTATCTGATGAAGCAATTACTTCTTTAATAGCATTAACAGCATATAATACATCATCTTCAGTGTTAAAGGAGCCAAAGGCGAATCTTACTGTTCCGTTAGGGAAAGAGCCTAGGGTCTTATGAGCTGATGGTGCACAATGAAGCCCACATCTCACAGATATGCCGTGGTTTTTGGATAGCATATGGGATATTTGACCATTATCACCCTTAGGAAAATCAATGGATACTACAGAAATCCTATTTTCAGCAGAAGGTAGTCCCAGAACTTTAATTTCTTTTATATCCTTAATGTTATCTAAAAATAGTTTAGTTAATTTCATTTCATGATCTTTTATACTACTAAATCCTTTTTCCTTTAGATATTTTAAGGCTGCATTTAAGCCAAATATTCCAGGTATATTTGGAGTACCACCTTCAAATTTATCAGGCATGTAATCAGGTTGAATTTCATATTCAGAGAAGCTACCAGTACCACCTTCTATAAGAGGAGTAGTTATTTTAGCTAATTCATCTTTTATCAAAAACCCACCTATACCTTGAGGTCCAAGAAGTCCCTTATGACCAGTAAAACATAAAACATCTATATTCATTTTCTCCATATCTATTGGAATTGATCCAGCTGTTTGTGCTGTGTCTGCAATGAAGTAAATATTATTTGCCTTGCAGAACTGTCCTATTTCCTCAAAGGGCATAATAGTTCCACATACATTAGAGCTATGGGTCATTACTACAGCTTTAGTATTAGGCTTAAGGTATTTATGTAAATCAGATGGATTTAACTGTCCTAGGGAATTACAAGGTACTACAGAGTGCTCTATACCTTTGCTTTGTAAGGCGTTTAAAGGGCGAAGTACTGCATTATGTTCCATAGAAGAAGTAATCACATGGTCACCAGCCTTTAAAAATCCTTTTAAAATAACATTAAGACTATGAGTTATATTGCTAGTAAAAATTACATTTTCAGGTTTTGAAAAATTAAATAGTTCACAGAGTAGTTCTCTAGTTTCATAGACTATGTTTTCTGCATTAAAGGAACTATCATAACTACCCCTATTTACATTTCCACCTACATTAACAATATAATTTGTCATAGCTTCAGCTACAGAATTAGGCTTAGGAAAGGATGTAGCACCATTATCTAAATATACTTTTCTCATAATTACCTCCTGAAATCTATATATCCTATATCTAATTAAAGCTTTAAAAATAAACATTTTTTCCTACATTATTATATCATAGAGAATTAAATATAAAGGTTTTATATATTAGGGTTACATAAGTATTAAAAAAACAAATAGATTGTTCTTCGTCTATTCGTAATAAAAATTTAATAAAAATATAAATATATGTTAAAATTTACTTTGGATGAGTTATTATCAAAATTTATTATATTTATCAAATATATGGGGGGAGTAAACCATGAAAGAAAAAAGAGGCATAATTTTTGCTGGTGGAATCATTGGTCTATTATCTGTAGCTTTGGTGTATTTAGGAAATCCTAAAAACATGGGTGCTTGTATAGCATGTTTCTTAAGAGACATAGCAGGTGCGGTAGGACTACATAGAGCTGAAGTTGTACAGTATATAAGACCAGAAGTAATTGGTATAGTTTTAGGGGCATTTATAATTGCACTATTTACAAAGGAATTCAAAGTAAAGGGTGGTTCTTCACCATTCTTAAGATTTATTCTTGGTGCTATAGTGATGATTGGTGCTCTAGTATTCTTAGGATGTCCACTTAGAATGGTTCTTAGAATTGCTGGTGGAGACTTAAATGCTGTAGTAGGCTTACTTGGATTTGCAGCAGGGATATTTGTTGGAATTCAATTTTTAAACAGAGGCTTTACTTTAAAGAGAAATTATAATTTAACTACAGCTGAAGGATATGCAATGCCAGTAATAGCAATAATGTTATTAGTATTATTAATATCTGCTCCAGCATTTATATTCTTTAGTGCAAAGGGTCCAGGTTCTATGCATGCACCTATATGGTTTGCTTTAGCAGCAGGACTTATTATAGGAATTGTAGCACAAAGAACAAGACTTTGCATGGTAGGTGGAATTAGGGATTTAATCATGTTTAAAGATAGTTATTTAATGTGGGGATTTATATCAATATTTGTAGTAACATTAATAGGAAACTTAGTTCTAGGAGATTTCAAACTAGGCTTTGTTGAACAACCTATAGCTCATAATGATGCACTATGGAACTTTATGGGTATGTTAGTTGCAGGTTGGGGTTCAGTACTTTTAGGAGGATGCCCATTAAGACAATTAATACTTGCTGGGGAAGGAAATGCAGATTCTGCAATCACAGTAATGGGGATGATTGTTGGAGCAGCTTTTGCACATAACTTCAAATTAGCATCTTCAGGAGAAGGTCCTACTGGCAATGGAAAGATTGCAATATTTATAGGAATAGCAATATTATTAGGGATTTCTTATTTCTGTATGAATAAATCATTTAACATAAGTAAGAGTAAGGCTGATAGCAAAGGTGGTGTTTCTATTGGTTAAGGTAGATGCAAGGGGAATGAGCTGTCCTCAACCAGTTTTAATGGCTAAAAAAGCATTAAGTGCAAACAAAGATGGATTTGAAATATTAGTTGATAATAATGTGGCTAAGGAAAATGTTTCAAGGTTTATTAAAAATGCAGGTTTAAATGCTGTAGTTACAGAAGTAGAAGAAGATTTTCTAATAAAGGCAGTTAAATAAAATGCAGTATATTGGAGTTTTTTTCACCCATTCAGGGGCTATAAAATATCACAGATATTTAGATAGTATTGAAATTGCTAATGAAACTATGCCAGTTCCAAGAAGACTTAGCTCTAACTGTGGAATTGGGGTTAAATTTATTACAGACAGAGATATAAACAATATGATAACTGAAGATATTGAAAAGATATTTAAAATTGAGGGTAATGAAAGCATTCTTGTATATGAATGTGAATAAATAGAAAGAATCTATCTGTAACAGGATAGGTTCTTTTTTACTTTGTTTATCTATAGTTAATTATGTGATATAAAGTATATAGAGAATATATATGTAAGTTCCATTACGATACTAATAAAGAGGGGTGTTATATATGGAAGAAAGAATATCTATTTTAGTAGTAGAAGATGATGTAGATATAAATGGATTACTATGCAAAATTCTTAAAAAGCAAAATTATGAGGTGAGTAGTGCATATTCAGGTAGTGAAGCTAGAATGTGCATTAACATGTATAATTATGATTTGATTCTTTTAGATTTAATGTTACCAGGATTAACTGGAGAAGAGTTGATAGGAGAAATCAGAAAATCAAAAACTATGCCAATTATTATTATCTCTGCGAAAACTGAGATTTCAGATAAGGTAAAGCTGCTGAAATTAGGTGCAGATGACTATATTACTAAACCCTTTGAGATAAGTGAAGTTGCTGCAAGAGTAGAAGCCCAACTGAGAAGATATAAAAGATTTAGTACTTCAGAGGATAAGGGGCAGGTCTTAGCTTATAAGAATTTAGAGCTGGATAAGGAAGCTATGAAGGTCACAGTGAATGGAAATGACCTTACACTAACGGTAAGAGAGTTTTCTATACTAGAGCTTTTACTAACTCATCCTAAAAAAGTATTTACTAGAGAAAACTTGTATAAGAATATATGGAATGAAGAGTTCTATGGAGAAGATAATACTGTAAATGTGCATATTAGTAATATTAGATCTAAGATATCAAAATTAGATAAGGATACAGAGTATATAAAAACTATTTGGGGTATAGGGTTTACTATGGCTGAATAAACTTTATGATTTCTTTAACTTTTCTTAAGTGTTTATTGAGTTTTGAATTTTATAATAAAGACAATAAGAAAAGGGAAGGGTGAGATTTATGGAAGAAAGTATATTAATTACGCGAAATTTAAGTAAATCCTACGGAAAATTTGAGGCAGTAAAGGATACTAATATAAATATAAAAAAAGGCTCAATATATGGATTGGTAGGAAAAAATGGTGCTGGTAAAACTACTTTATTAAGGATGATTGCAGGCCAAACTATGATAACTAGTGGTGAGATACAATTATTCTCAGAAACTACAGAAAAAGGTTTAGAGATTTCAAGAAAAAGAATAGGCGCAATGATTGAAACTCCAAGTTTTTTTCCATATTTAACGGCGGAGGAAAATCTTGAGTATTATAGAGTTCAAAGAGGAATAGCTGGTTCAGAATGCATAAAACAATTACTTAAAGATGTAGGACTTGAAGATACTAAAAAGAAAAAATTTAAGAGTTTTTCTTTAGGTATGAAACAGAGATTAGGGTTAGCTCTTGCAATGATGAATAATCCGGACTTTTTAGTTTTAGATGAACCAATAAATGGACTTGATCCAATGGGGATTGTTGAAATTCGTAATCTTCTTTTAAAACTAAATGAAGAGAAGAATATTACCATAATAATTTCTAGTCATATACTAAGTGAATTAGCTAGTATAGCAACGGAATATGGCTTTATTGAGAGAGGACAGATGGTAGAACAGATTTCTGCAGAAGAACTTAAGGAGAAGTGTAAGGAATGTTTAGAGATATCAGTAGATAATGCTGAGAAGGCAGCAGTACTGTTAGAGGATAAACTAAATTGTCATGAATATGAGGTATTACCTAATAACATAATTCGAATTTATAAATTTAAAGATACACCTTCCATGGTAAGCAGTACAATTGTTAAAAATGGGGTAGAGTTAAATTCTATGAATATAAAGGGAACCAATTTAGAAGAATACTTTGTTTCATTAGTTGGAGGTGTTATCAATGCTTAATTATATAAAAAGTGAATTATATAGAACTACTCATCGTAAATATCCTTATGTTTTAGTTGGAACTTCTTCATTGATATGTATTCTAGTTAATGTATTAGCATTATGGTTTATGAAAGACCAAGAAGCAATTAACAGAATAACAATGCCAGATATGCTAATGATTTCAACAGGTCTTTTTACATTGATTTATTATTCTGTAATTATGATTGTAGATATTGTATTTTCAGATGAACATAAGCATCAAACTTTAAAAAATACAGTATCCTTTGGGATTAATAGAACAAAAATATATTTAGGGAAATTTATTGTAGAAGTGATTGTAGCCACAGTATCTTTAATTATAGTTGCCACTGTGTTAATATTAAGTTCTTATATATGTCTTGGTTTAGGTGGAGCAACTATGGCAGAAACACTTGGTAATTTTGGGAATAAACTCATTGCTGTATTCCCACTTTGGTTAACAGGAATTGCTATTGCAAACTTACTTGCTTTTAATATTAAGAATAATAATATATTTGCCTTTGCTTATCTAGGGGTAGTAGCTATATTTCCAGGAATAATTAAGCTCCTAGGTTACTATAAACCTATATTTGCAAAAATACAATTATATTTAGTTTCTTACAACATTAAATTTATAGTAGGTCAAGACAGGGTTCTTTCTGAGGATATTACAAAATTTTATGTACTAGGTATAGTATACATCACTTTAATAACGGTTATAGGAATTATTTCCTTTAGAAGAAGAGAGATAAAATAGAATTAATTATTTAAATTCACACATATATAAATTCATACCTATTTAAATATGAAACTATATAAATATAAACCTAGTTAAATAGTAAAATAGGAATATAGTTAAATATTAAAATAGTTAACTATTTGTTCTGTTTATGGGGGTTAAGAGGGTTTCGTTATTTGAAGAAATATATTTAGGGCGTAAGTCTTGGGAGGAGCATTAAATGATATATATAACTATTTTATTTGGTGGTATAGCAGCATTATTTATAGTGCTCTTTCTACTAAATCGCTATAATATAAACAATATAAATAAGGAATTGAAGAAGCTTAAAAATATAAAAACCAATGAACAATTAAAATTAGCAGCCCCTAATAAAAATATTGAAGAGATGATAGGTGAAATTAATTTTATATTAGAAAAAAGTCAAAATGATAGAATTGCCCATGAAAAGAGTGAAAGTGAATTAAGAAAGCAAATTGCTAATATATCTCATGATTTAAGAACTCCTCTTACATCTATTCTAGGCTATGTACAGCTAATTAGGGATGAATCTACTAGTGAAGAAGAAAAACAGGAGTACTTAGATATTATAGAAAAACGCTCTAAGGTGTTGCAAAATCTTATTACTAGCTTTTATGATTTATCTAGATTAGAAGCCAATGAATATGACCTAGAATTTAAAAAGGTTAATGTTGAAAGTTTATTACGTGAAATTGTAGCAGCTTTTTATAATGATTTTGTTGATAAAGGCTTTGAAGTAGAAGTTGATCTACAAGAAAAATTACCAGCTATAATTGCTGATGAAAATGCTGTAATTAGAATTTTTACAAATATATTTCAAAATGCCTTAAAGCATGGGAGTAAAACTATGTCTATATGTCAAAGGCAAGTAGATGGAGTAATTATTTCTACTTTTAGTAATAGGGTAGAAAACTTTACACAGGAAGACTTAGAACATGTTTTTGATAGATTTTTTACTACAGACAGAATGAGGACAGGACAAAATACAGGTCTTGGATTAACTATTGTAAAGAAACTTACAGAAAGTATGGGACATGAGGTTTCTGCTAGTTTAGAGGATGAAGTCTTTACAATTCAGATTAGATTCAAATTAAAATAGTAGTATAAAATATATAAGTTTTAAATAAGAAAAGAACATTCAAGGCTGAGAAGACAGTTTATGATTGTTCTTTTTTATGTATAATATATGACTTTAAACTCAATCTTAAAAAATCAGCATATTCTATATGAGCATAAAAAGAACATTTTTAACAATAGCAATAAAATGGTTAAAATGTATTTTAAATCTACACAATAAGATGTATAATTAATACATAATTGTGGAAAAAGGTGGAAGTGCTTTGAAAAAGTTAAGAAGTATAATAGTAATTACAGTTTTAGCTATAGCCTTTGTTGGATGTTCAAATGGACAAGCTAATAAAGAAGAAACTAATAATAGTGGAGAAAAAAAAGAAATAATAATCTCAGCAGCGGCAAGTCTTAAAGAATCTATGGAGGAAATTAAAAAGATCTATGAAGAAAAAAATAATATAACTTTAACTTTTAACTTTGGGGCATCAGGAGCGCTTCAAAAACAAATTGAGGAAGGGGCACCGGTAGATATATTTATGTCTGCAGGAGAAAAGCAATTTAAAGCTCTAGAGGATAAGGAACTTATAGAAAGTGGAAGTAAGAAAGACATAGTAGAAAATGAACTTGTTTTAATTGTTAATAATGAATATAAAGATAAAATAAAGGAGCTAGATGATTTGGATAACCTAGATGGACATATAGCTTTAGGCGAAATAGGCTCTGTACCCGCAGGACAATATGCTGAGGAAGCTTTAAATCACTATAATAAGTGGGATATCATAGAGAATAACATTGTTTTTGCAAAGGATGTTAAACAAGTTGTTAGTTATGTAGAAAATGGTGAAGCAGCTTGTGGTATTGTTTATAAATCTGATACAGTTAGTATAAAAAATTCTGTTGTGGTCACTACTTTTGATACATCAAGTCATAAAAAGATCATATACCCAGGAGGGGTAATAAAGACTTCTGAAGTTAAAGCTGAGGCTAAAAGTTTTTTAGAGTTTTTAGCTACTAGTGAAAGTAAAAAAATACTGGAAAGGTATGGTTTTAAGATTAATTAGTCATTAAACAAGGATAATTTATAAGTTTCATAGGAAACAATTGCCTTATGAAGCTTATAAATTATACATGTTATACAAAACAGCATTCCTATAGTATATATAAACAATATAAGATGAGGATGATAAATATATGATGGAATCCATATTAACACCAGTGATGATTTCGCTTAAAGTAGCTTTTGTTGCCACAGGGATAGTTATTATTTTTGGTATAGCATTAGCATGGATATTTTGTAGATATAGTTTTAAGGGGAAGTCAGTATTAGAAACAATAATACTATTGCCTATGGGTCTTCCTCCTACAGTAGTAGGGTATGGAATGCTAATAGTCATGGGTAGAAATGGTCCTTTAGGAAAGCTTACTGAAGCTGTATTTGGAGGTACTTTAGTATTTACGTGGCAAGGTGCTGCCATTGGAGCTGCAATTGTGGCATTGCCATTAATGTATGAAAGTGCTAAGGCTGGTTTTTTAAACGTAGATATTACATGTATAGAGGCAGCTAGAATATTTGGTGCCAGTGATAGTTATATATTTTTTCATATAGTATTACCTATGGCTTTTGATAGTATTATCAGTGGAGTTATTTTAGCATTCACTAGAGCTTTAGGTGAATTTGGAGCTAGTCTTATGGTTGCCGGTAATATACCAGGAAAAACTCAAACTATACCAATAGCAATATATTTTGCTATGGAAAGTGGAAATAGAACTCAGGGAAATGTGCTGGTAGCAATTGTAGTTGTATTTAGTTTTATTATGGTATTTTGGTTGAATAGATGGAAGAAACTTAGAAAATAATGATAAATACTAAGAATAATAGTATAATAATCTAGGTAGATTTTATAGCGTTTTGGGAATAGGAGGGGATTTCATGGAAGCTTTTGACCTAATAGTTATAGGTGCAGGAGTAAGTGGAGTTATGGCTGCGGTAGAGGCCAAATCTAGAGGAGTAAATAGGGTTATTGTAATAGATAGGGATATAGAGCCTGGTGGAGCTATGCTTTCATGTGTTCAGGCAGGTTTTTACTATAAGAGTATAAAAGAAAATTTAGCTGCCCCTGAATTAATATCAGGATTAGTAAATGATGCCTTAAATTTAGGCTTAATTATTAAGTGCGATACTACAGTTTTGGAAATAAAAAAGAATAAAGAAGTTGTTATGGTAAATAGTAAGGAAGGAATAAAGACTATAAAAGCTAAGTCTATCATTTTTGCCATGGGCTCAAGGGAGAGACCCTTTGGTTATAAAAACATATTGGGTTATGGGTTGGCCGGAATTACCACAGCTTGCTCAACGCTAAAGTATATTAATAGAAAAGGTGTATTACCAGGAAAAAGATGCATTGTATTAGGCTCAGATGATATAGGAATACTTGCAGCGAGAACTTTAGTTTTAGAGGGAGCCAATGTAATAAGTATGATAGAAACCAGTGGAGCTATTAGAGCTGTAAGTAATAAAGCTAAGGAATATGTTGAAGACTTTAATATTCCTGTACTCTTTAACCATAGAGTAGTAAAGATATATGGTACCCATAGAGTTACTGGTGTAGATATCGTACATCTAGATGAAGAATATAATGTTATTGAAGGAACTAGTAAATATGTGGATTGTGATACTTTAGTGCTATGTATGAACTTAAAATCAGATACTGCAATAGCAGAAAAAATGGGAATAGATATAGAGAAAGAAAAGGGTGGTATATTTATTTCGGATAAAATGGAGACCTCAATGAAAGGAATATTTGCTTGTGGTGCAGTGGTTGATGGGTATACTAATGTGGAGAAGGTTATGAATCAAGGAAAATTAGCAGCTAAGTATGCAGCAGAGTATTTGTGTGGAGTACAATAGAGCAAGGGTAAACTAATAATGAGCTCAGGATATGGATAGTATATATGTAAAAGAGAAAAAAGTAACCTCTACATCATCGAAAGGTGAAACTAATGTATGAATAGGATATATGTAAAAGAGAAAGTAGGAAATATATAAATCAATGGAAGAATATATAGATAAAAAACAGAAAATAATAAACTATGCAAAGAAACTTTCTTTAGATACTATTGGATTTACAGAGTGTAGAAGATTTAATGAACTAGAAGAATTTTTCATAGATAGAAAAGAAAATAATCTTTTTAATGAGTTTGAAGAGGAAGATATAGAAAAAAAGATTAATCCAAAGCTTTTAATGGAAAATGGAGAAACTATTATATCAATAGCTTTTCCTTATTATCATGGTGATAAAGGAGAAGGAGATAAATTTTCTCTATATACAAGGGGGCTAGATTATCACAGAGTAGTAGAAAAATATTTAAAGGAAATATGTGATTATATAGAATCCTTAGGAGGAGAGGCTAAATGGTTTGTAGATAGTAACCCATTACCAGAGAGATATATCGCAGCTATAAGTGGAGTTGGATTTATAGGGAAGAATAATACTCTTATTACGGAAAAGTATGGCTCCTATGTATTTTTAGGAGAAATAATAACAAATCTTAAGCTACAAGGGGATAAATCAAAAAAATATGGCTGTAAAGGGTGCAATTTATGTGTGGAAAAATGCCCAACAAATGTTATAATAGAAGATGTTAAAAAGTTTAATTCTTCACAATGTGTTTCTTATTTAACTCAAAAAAAGCACTTAAATAATGAAGAATTAAATATGGTTAAAGGCAAGATTTTTGGGTGTGACAATTGTCAAAAAGTATGTCCAAATAATTTAAATGTGGAAGTTTCACCTATTAAAGAATTTCTACCTAAGGAGTATATGGAAAAGGTTGATTTATTAGAGCTTATAAATCTTGATAATAAAAACTTTAAAGAAAAGTATATCATGCATTCTTGTGGATGGCGTGGAAAGAATTTATTAATAAGAAATGGGCTTATCAATTATTATTTGAGGTATAATGAAGATATAGATAATATAGAAGAGAGTATTAACTCACCATACATAAAGGAGTATTATAACAGATTATTCAAGAAGTAGTATGGAGGTAAGTCTTAGGTATAAAGGAGATTTCTATGAAAAGAGATATATTAACAAAAATTTTAAATAAATTACCAGAGAGTCTTTCTGGAAAATTAGCAAGAAGTTATGTAAAGACATCAATAAAAAAGTATGCTAATATGAAGGTTGAAGGTTACGAAAAAATTAAAGGTATAAAGGGCCCAATAATATTTATATGTAACCACTTAAGTAATGCTGATGGACTAATACTTAACGAACTATTAAAAGACTTTGACCCCACATTCATTGCGGGAGTAAAGCTTTCCAATAACGATTTTACTAAGAATGGATTTAAGTTTATAAAGACCATAGCAATTAAACCTAATTCTGCAGATAAGGATGCCATTAGTAAAATTGTAAAGAAACTTAGAGCTGGAGAAAATATTATGATATTTCCAGAGGGAACAAGAAGTAGAAGTGGTTCAATGATAGAAGGCAAGAAGGGATTTCTTCTAATGGCTAAGCTATCTAAGGCTAAGATAATTCCAATTGGGTTAGCAGGCACAGAAGAATTTTTACCTATAAATGATGGTGATATGGGGGAAGAAAACTTCCAAACAGCTCAAGTTACTGTAAGGTTTGGAGAACCTATATATTTACCTGAAAAACTTAAAGAAGAAGATAAGAATGAATATAATGAAAGAGCTATGTTGGAAGTTATGAAATCTATAGCTGCTCTTTTACCAGAAAAATATAGAGGTGTATATAAATAAGGATTCATTGAAAAACTTATAGTAGATGATATTCTAATTATGTAAAGGGAAAGTATAAGTAGCTGATTTATAAAGGTAAGTGTTAAAAAATATTATTATGGAGTATAAATATACTTATATGTGTTATTAATATATTAGCATGTATAGTAAATTTTATTTAATATAATTTAAATGGAGGTAATCAAATGGGAAGCAAATCTTTAAACAATTTCCTTAAAACTAATTTAGAGGACCTTAAAAGTAAAGGGCTTTATAATGAAATTAATGTTATTACAGGACAAAATGGACCTGTGATAGAAATAGAAGGAAAGAAGCTAATAAACCTATCTTCAAACAACTATCTAGGACTTGCCACTAACAAGAGAATGATTGATGCTTCAATCAAAGCTACAGAAAAGTACGGTGTAGGTGCTGGTGCTGTTAGAACAATAAATGGAACATTAGACATACATATAGAATTAGAGAAGAAGTTAGCAGCATTTAAGCATACTGAAGCTGCAATAGCTTTCCAATCAGGATTTAACTGTAATATGGCAGCAATATCTGCTGTAATGAACAAAAAAGATGCAATACTTTCAGATGCACTAAATCATGCGTCAATTATAGATGGATGTAGATTATCAGGAGCTAAAATCATAAGAGTTGAACACTCTGATATGGATGATTTAAGAGCAAAGGCTAAAGAAGCAAAAGAATCAGGATTATATGAAAAAATAATGGTAATCACTGATGGTGTATTCTCAATGGATGGAGATGTTGCAAAACTTCCTGAAATTGTTGAGATTGCAGAAGAGTTTGATTTAATTACTTATGTTGATGATGCTCACGGTTCTGGGGTACTAGGAAAAGGTGCTGGAACAGTTCACCACTTTGGATTATCAGACAAAATAGATTTCCAAATAGGAACACTTTCTAAAGCTATCGGTGTAGTTGGAGGATATGTAGCAGGATCTAAAGACCTTATCGACTGGTTAAAGGTTAGAGGTAGACCATTCCTATTCTCTACATCATTAACTCCAGCAGCAGCAGGAGCTTGTATAGAGGCTGTAAATATATTAACTGAAAGTACGGAACTTCATGATAGATTATGGGAAAATGGGAATTACCTTAAAAAGGGCTTAAAAGAATTAGGATTTGATATTGGACATAGTGAAACACCTATAACTCCATGCATAATTGGAGAGGCTGCTGAGGCTCAAGAATTCAGTAGAAGATTATATGAAGAGGGCGTATATGCTAAATCAATAGTATTTCCAACAGTACCACTGGGAACAGCTAGAGTAAGAAACATGCCATCAGCTGCTCACACAAAAGAATTGTTAGATGAAGCTATTGCTAAATATGCAAAAGTAGGAAGAGAAATGGGCTTAATAAAATAATATTTGTATTAAAAGTAGAGGAGGAATATCCTCCTCTAGAGGTTATAGATTTTAACTAAAAAAACATTTAAATAAAATTTAAATAACATTAGATAGGGAGAATCAATATGAAAAGAATATTAGTTAGCGGATGCTTAGGTCAAATTGGTACGGAATTAGTAACGAAATTAAGAGAAGTTTACGGAGTAGATAATGTAGTAGCTACAGATGTAAGAAAACCAGAAGGAAATCCAATCGTTGAAGGTGGAATTTTTGAAACTTTAGACGTAACAAATTATGACGAATTCTTATCAATAGCTAAAAAACATGAAGTAGATACTATTATTCATCTTGCAGCACTTTTATCAGCAGTTGCAGAAGCAAAACCACAACTTGCATGGACTATTAACATGGGTGGTCTTGTAAACGCTTTAGAAGTTGCTAGAGAATTAAATTGTAAATTCTTTACTCCAAGTTCAATAGGTGCATTTGGACCATCTACACCTAAGGTAAATACTCCACAAGATACTATTCAAAGACCAAACACTATGTATGGTGTAACTAAGGTTTCTGGAGAGTTATTATGTGATTACTACCACTCTAAGTATGGTGTAGATACAAGAGGAGTAAGATTCCCAGGGCTTATTTCTTATGTAGCATTACCAGGCGGTGGAACTACAGATTATGCAGTTGATATTTATTATGAAGCATTAAAAACTGGTAAGTATACTTCTTTCATAGGTAAAGGAACTTACATGGATATGATGTATATGCCAGATGCTATAAATGCAATAATCACTTTAATGGAAGCTGATCCAAGTGAATTAAAGCACAGAAATGCATTTAATATAACTGCAATGAGCTTTGAACCAGAGCAAATAGCTGCAGAAATTAGAAAGCATATTCCAGAATTTGAAATGTCTTATGATGTAGACCCAGTAAGACAAGGAATTGCAAACACTTGGCCAGATTCAATAGACCCATCTGCTGCTAAAGAAGAGTGGGGCTTTAAAGCTGAATATGATTTAGCTAAGATGACAACAGATATGCTTGAAAAATTAAAAGCTAAAGGCATAAAATAGAGATAAAAATAAAGGACTGAATGAAGATAAAATATCTTTATTCAGTCCTATTTTTATATGCTTGTACTATATAACTATAAAATTAATGATTAGTTTTCTTCGCAATATAAGGAAGAATTAATCCTAAACCTATTAAGAAGAATGGTGTGGCAATATTAAGTACTAATTGGAATGGATCTGTAGAGTATATACCACCAATACATGCGAAAGCGGTAAATGCAAAACACCATGCTCCGATAATAATACCTAGTGTTTTATTTTTCACAAATTTGTATTCAGGATTGAATTTTTCTCCTGCCTTCTTTAAAGCTATATATGCAACAAATACCCATAAATAACGTAGAGGCATACATATAGCATTTAGTTTTACTAACCATTTTACTAATTCATCTACACTTCCTATACCAAAAGCAGGTAGAATTATTAAAATTGAAACAATAACTAATATAAGTTTATGTCCGTTTGTATAAGCACCATATTTGTTTTGTACAAACAATTTTTCAGGTATGAACTCTCTATCAGCACTATTAAGTAACATACGTAAAGGTGCATCAATTGATATTATAAGTACTGCAAATTGTCCAATAAGATTTGTAATAGCATAAATAATTACGAAAGTATTTCCTATGTGATAGTATTCACCTAACTTCTGGAAAGCATAATATGCTCCATTAGTCATTAAGTCTTTAGGAACATTATTTGAATCAAACATCATACCTAATGATATAGTTCCTAAAATTGCACATACTGCAACCATAATTGCTAATGCAATCATACCTTTTGAAAAACCAGTTTCAGGGTCTTTAACTTGGTTAACATAAGGTGATATTTTCTCACATCCACCAACAGCAAAGACTAAGATTGATAAGCTGGTAAAGAATTTAACATCAAATGTAGGCATAAAAGTTTTAAATGACCAATCTATAGCATTTAGATTAGCATCTGTAATTGCTGGAGCTGCTAACATTAAGATGATAAATAGAATAGACATTACGAACATAGATGTTCCTGCAAAGGTAGCTATCTTTTTTAATGGATTTAATCCCTTTGATGCAATATATAATGCAATTAAAAATACTACTAAGCAAGATAATTGTAATAGAGTTGTATTCATACTACTGATTCGCTTATCTTGGAAAATTGCCCAGCTAGCTGAAATCATAAAACCAGATGGTTTTTGTGAAATATAAGGCATATGAACTACCCAGTATGTCCATCCAGCATAGTATGCAATTCTTGGTCCTATGGTTTCATGAATCCAAGAACTAACTCCACCACCAGAGTTTTTAAATGCAGATCCTAATTCACCTACCATTAGTGCATAAGGTACAAAATAAATAGTAAAAATTAATACCCAAGATACAATTGCTTTAAGTCCATTGTACTCAGAGAAGCCGTTAATAACATTACCAAAACCCCATACTGTTGAGAATGCCATAAAAGCTAAGGTGTACCAAAGAATTTGTTTATCCTTTTTTTCAGACATAAATTTCCCTCCTATATTAAATTACGATATTATTATATCATGGGAAACATTCTTTTTACATTTAAAATAAAATATTTTCATATTAATCGAATTATTTTTAAAATATTATAGAAATTATTAAATATTATTGAACATTTATCTATAAATATAATCTGAATAATTTTATTAGTAATAACATATTAAAATTATTGGATACATAATTACATAAATTTGTATTAATGTTCTAAAATTTATGAGATAATATTAATAATGAGTATATATGACGGAGGAAGCTATGAAATTATATATTAAGCAAAAAGTATTTTCATTTACTGATAGATTTATAGTTAAAGATGAAAAAGAGGAAGATAAATATTTCGTTGAAGGTGAAATGTTTTCCATGGGGTATAAACTTCATATTTATGATATAAGTCATAAGGAAGTGGGCTATATAAGGCAGAAACTCTTTACCTTTATGCCTAAGTTTGAAATTATCATAAATGGCATGGTAATTGGAGATTTGATAAAAAAATTTACTTTTATTAATCAAAATTATTATCTAGATGGAACTGACTTAAGGTTAACAGGTGATTTTTGGGCCCATGATTATACATTATATCAAGGTGAATATGCTGTTATGACGGTGAGCAAGGAATGGTTTACTTGGGGAGATAGCTATGTACTAAATATATCTGATCAGGTTGATGAAATATTATGCTTAGCTATAGTTTTAGCTATAGACTGTGAAATGTGTACTGCTAATAATAGGGGTAACTAAGTTTAAAATTAGATAGTAAATTAGCAACCTAAAAAATTACTAGGGGGAACTATTATTGCAATAAAAGAAAGACAAGCTACTAAGTAAATAAAATAACTGGGGTAAATAAAATAAAAAAGGGGGGAATTTAGTGGTACTATTAACAGGTACTTACTAGATAAAAATGAGTAAAATTATTAAAGAAAGATTATTTATGCGACATATAAGCAGTAGCATGAAAGAAGGTATTTTAATAAGGGCACAGGGGTTTAATTTATTGGAGATTATGGGAAACATATGAAAACAAGTATAAGCTTCGAATTAACTAATTGTGATGATATAAGTAAGTTTTTAAAAGATTATATAAAAACCCTGTCTTCACCCTTCGATTCATATTTAGAGGACCATATAATTAAATCTAAGTTTTATAGAATAGTTATGAATTCAAAGTATATAGGATATTTTGCTATATATGATGATGAATTATTAACACTATTTTATATCAAGTGTAAATATATAAAATACGCTCAAAAGTATTTTAATGCTATATTAAAAAAGTTTAAACCAAAATCAGCCTATGTATTTACAGGAGACGAGTTATATTTAAGTTGTATATGTGATATAGAAAATAAAGAAGTAAAAAATCAAGCTTATTTTTTCCAGGATCATAAAGGTAACCCAGAGAAAATAAGGTATTATAACAATGGTAATCTAAGAAAAGCAGAGGATAAAGATATTGATGTGATAAAGGAATTCAGTGGTGACTTCTTTGAAGACGTATACAAACAGGTTAAAGATGGAGAATTATATATTTTTGAAGAGGGTACTAACGTGTTAGGTTTTGGTATACAAGAAAAAGGAGAAGTACTAAAAGGATATACTAGTATAGGAATGTTTACTAGAGAAGAATATAGACAAAAGGGTATTGGAAGAACTATTATAGCAGAGCTAAAGAAACTTTGCTATAAGCAAGGAGAAATTCCAATTTGCGGATGTTGGTACTATAATACAAATTCTAAAAAAACTTTAGAAAGTAGTGGATTCGTAAGTAAGACCAGACTTTTAAGAGTGGAATTTAAAGATAACAAGGGAGGGAATTAATCTATTTCAAAGATTTTGAGGGGAATAAATTAGAAGCAGCATGGTTTATTTGGGATTGAGAATAAATATATTGACAAGTGATACAAATAAAACTTATAATGTAAATATAAGTAATGAGAAAGGTGGGAATACGTTGTTTATGAACAGAGATTTTTATAAAAATAATATAAAATTAAATAGAATATATAATAACGCCCTACCTGAAATTATAGGTTTTTAAAGTTGAATTTAAAGTATTAATTTGTAATTAAGTCCTAGGGGTATTCCTAGGGCTTTTTATATCTAAATATTTTAAATAGCATAGTGAACTTAAAAATAATATTTAAGTTTAAGACTATGTTTAAAGCAAATATGTGCTAGTTAGCCATATCCTATCATCTGCGGTGAAGGATATGGCCATTTTTATGTAGGGGGTTAGAATTAATGCAAATTTTAGAGTTAAGAGAACTAGATAAGAAGCAGATTGAAGATATTGAAAACTTAGAAGAGGCTTGCAAAAACTACGATAAAACTAAAGGAGGCGCATTTCTATCAAACGAAATTAACTTTAATAAGGAAATAAATTGTTTTTTCCTATTATATGAAGAAGAAATACTTGTAAGCTTTCTAGCTATGTTTATACCAACATCACAGCAGGCAGAGATTTCTACATATACATTGCCAGAGAAGAGAAAGAAAGGTTTCTTTAAAATACTTTTAGAAAGTGCTATTAATGAGCTAAGAAAGTATGATGTTAGAGAAATACTTTTTGTGCATGAGCCTTCAAGCAATGATGGTAGGTTAACTTTAAGGAAATTTAATGTTAAATATGATTTTTCTGAGTATCTATTAGTATATAAAAAGGATAAATTTACTAAAGCACAGAACAAGCTAAAATTATATCAAATAATTAATCAAGATGTAGATGAAATAGCAAAGCTACACATAGACATTTTTAATAAAACTTTGGAAGAAGGAAAGGTAATTGTTAATAGAGCAATAGAATCTAAAGATAGGATATCCTATATGGCTAAAATGGATAATGAAATTGTTGGTATATGTAGTATTAGCTTAGAAGGTTGCAATGCGTTCATTTGTGGGTTAGGAATTTCAACTAAGTATCGAGGACTTGGCTATGGAAAAGAGATATTAAGCAAAGGAATAGAGAAGGCGTTGACTTTGGATGTTAAATACATATATCTTGAGGTAGATAGTAAGAATCATATAGCATATAACCTTTATATTAATAATGGATTTAAGATTAAAACACAATTAGATTATTATAGATATATAATTTAGAAGTATGAAATAAGAATAATAAGTTAATTACAAATCAACTGATAAATATGAGGATAGAGTTGTGCTTTCAAAATTATAGCGATAGGTAGGTGAATAAATAAATGAATATTAGCATTAAAGATATAGATATAGAAAATTGGGAAGAATGTACTAAATTAAAAGTATCAAGAGAGCAAGAGAGGTACTTACCTCATTCTAATTTGAAGTCTATTGCAGAATCTAGATTTTATCCTAATTATACACTGTTAGGAATATATAAGGATGATAAAATTATTGGATTTGCTATGCATGGAGAAGAAGATGAGGATAAAATGGCCGAATTAAGAAGATTTATGATAGATGAAAAATATCAAGGAAATGGTTATGGTAGAAAAGCATTAGCATTAGTATTAGAAGATATCAAGAAAAAATCTAAATATAAAACTATATATTTAAGCTTTCATCCGAAGAATATAGTAACAAAAAATCTGTACTCTAGTTTTGGCTTTAAACAGTTTATAACTGGCTTTGAAGCTGAGGATGAGATTTTTTATAAGAAAGAAATATAATATTAGGGGGGAAATATTTATGAATCTTATTTTTAAAGCAATAGACAATGACAATTGGAGAGAATGTATTGAGCTCTCTGTAGAAGAAAACCAGAAGTGTTTCGTAGCATCAAACTCATACTCTATATTAGAGTCTAAGTTTGAAGAGGGAAACTATCCGTTAGCAATATATGATGGAGCAGTTATAGTAGGATTTTTAATGTACAGCTTTGATAGTGATGATAATAGCTGGTGGATGTGTAGACTTATGATGGACAAGAAATATCAAGGTAAGGGTTATGGTAGGGCTGCTATATTAAAACTTTTAAAACTATTAAAAGAAGAACATGGAAATATAAAAGTTTATACAAGCTTTGAACCAGAAAATAGTGTTGCTGAAAAATTATATGAAGCTGTAGGTTTTAGAAAAACTGGAAAGATAATGTGGGGAGAAGTAGTAATGGAGATACAACTATAATATAGTTAAAACTTCTGATTTAAGAAAGGGGATATCTCAAAATAAGCTAAATCTTAAATTAATGTTGAGCTTGTCATCCAATATAAGTACAAGCTCAACATAGTGAAAGATTAGAAGTTTATTTATTGATATCCCCTATAATATTTTTAAAATCTAAATGATGAAGTTGATTATTATACATATTACACCACCCATAACTAGTGAAATAGTATTTATGCTAGCCTTAAAAATCTTTTTAATAGTACTAGTTTTTTCTTTTTCCATTTTGGTTACTTCAAGATTGGCATTTGCTATATACTGAGCATTGGCTTGACAAAGTCCTTGAAGAGATAATCCCGTTGGATTTCCTCCTAGGAAAGAAGAAATTCCTAAAATAACTAATATTATACCTTCAATAAATAAAACATCCTTTAAGTTATGGGCAGTAAAATGAACAATACCTAATCCAATTAACACTAAGATAATAGACCAGATTATTCCCCAAACAACACATTTAATTAAGGATTTAATTTGACTCTTATCCATGATTAATCTCCTTTTTTATTGATTATTATATTATATGAAATTTTATAGTAATCATAACAATGTTATCTAGTAAAATTAAAATAAGGGATCTTAACAAAATATAAAATTAGTTTATTTTGCAAGCCCCTTATTTATATAAGTATATTCACTTAGAATATAAATTTTTAATTTATCTATTCAATGGATCTAGTAATGGTTTTCTTTTAAAACAGTCTTGCACGTCATCTAGAGCTTCACCAAATCTTTGGAAGTGAACAACTTCTCTTTCCCTTAAGAATTTCAAAATTTCTTTAATTTGATAATCATCACTTTGATTTATTAACCACTCATAGGTTGCTCTTGCTTTTTCTTCTGCAGCTAAATCTTCATGAAGATCTGCAACTACATCATCTTTAGCTTGTATATAAGCTGCTGTCCAAGGTACTCCATTAGGGTCTGTGTAGAATAAAGCTCTTCCATGATTAGTATAGTGACCACCAAGTCCTACTTCTTCAAGCTCTTCTAGAGTAGCATTGCTCATAAGTTGATAAATCATAGTAGCTATCATTTCAACGTGAGCCATCTCCTCTGTACCTATATCAGTAAGTAGTGCTTTAGATTTTCCAGTAGGCATAGTGTAACGTTGATTCAAATATCTAAGTGCTGCACTTAATTCTCCATCTGGGCCACCATATTGAGCTACTAGAAATTTTGCCATTCTAAGATCTTTAGATTTAAGATTTATTGGATATTCTAACATTTTTGTATAATACCACATATTATAATCCTCCTGTGTTAATAATTTTCCCAAGGCCATGGTAATGAAGTCCAACACATTGGACTTTCAACAGAGGCTGAGCCGAAATTAGTAAGTGGGCCATATTTTTCTTCATATTGACGTACTAATATTCCGAGCTTATGAGATACGGCTTGTAGATCCTTAGTAGCTTCCTCGTTATCAGGGAAGTTATCTAGATATAGATTTAAATCTATGCAATAAAATTGAAGTTTTCTTATATTATTTAATAATTCTTGATCATACATAATATCTCACCCCTCTATTCCCATCTTGAGTTTTTCTTCTCGTTGTAAGGTTTATATAAATCCTTAAATATTGTGCCCTTTGATAGAGCATCTTTAACTAAAAATAAATTTTCATATGCTTGAGGTAATACAAAAGCACAAGCGTATTCCATTTTTCTATGTGAGTAATTACTATAATTGCTCATTTGTTTTCTCCTTGAATTAATTTCTACCTAATAGTATGTTATGTTATATATGTAATATTTGTGAAAATAAATTTCAATTTCAACGAAGTTTTTATATAAATATTCCATGGTATGTTGTAAAATATTTATATATATGGATATATATAATGTTCGTTGATTTAGCTAAAGATATTTTTATGTAAATTTTATAATGATTTATTAGCATATACAAAGGAGATGTATTATGGAATTACAAATATTACATACTAACGATATACATAGCAATTTTGAAAATTTAGCAAGAATAACTACAAAAATTAATGAGTTAAAAAATGATGATACAATTGTATTAGATGCAGGAGATCTAGCAGATTTTAAAAGAGTAGAAGTTAATGGGACTAAGGGGAAGGTTGCAATAGACTTACTTCAAGAAGCTGAATATGATGCTATTTCTATTGGAAATAATGAGACCTTTGATGGAATTCATACTTTAGAAGGATTAACCTCTGATGGAAGGATACCTTTTTTGAGTTGTCATATAAGAAAACTCAATGGTGAGGAAATAGAAGGGCTAAGCAAAAGTATAATAATTAATAAAGCTGGATTAAGGATATTAATTATAGGTGCTTCTCCAAATTTAAATGAGTTTAGTACAAGCTGTGGATTAGATATTTTAGATTATCTTCAGGGAATAAATAAGGAGATAAATAATAATAAGGGTAAATATGATATATGTATAGTTCTATCCCATTTAGGTATGGATAAGGATGAAGAGATTGCAACAAAAATTTCAGAGGTAGATGTAATAATAGGAGGACATTTTCATATCCTTATGGATGAACCTAAGATCATAAATAATACCATAATCCATACCTCAGGACAGTTTGGAGAACACTTGGGAGTATTGAAACTATCTATAAAAGATAATAAAGTAAGTTTAGTAAAAGGCGAAAATATAAATATAGAAGGCTTAGATATGGATAAAGGTATAATTAAAGTATTAAAGAAGAATAAAGAGATAGCTTTAAATAATCTTTCTATACCACTATATGAAGTTAAAGAAAATTTATGGCATGATGTAATAGAAGAAAATCCTATTACTAACTTATTAGCAGATGGACTATATAAAGTTTATAATTGTGATTTTGCTTTCATAAATAGTGGAGTATTAAATGGAGGAATAAAAAAAGGTGCAGTAACTAATCTTAAGCTATTACAAATAGAGCCATCTCCATTAAATCCTACATACTTTGAAATTGAAGGTAAATATATATTAGAAGCTATTAAGGAAAGTTTAGATGGGGACATAGTTTTAGCTGATGGTAGGGGACCAGGTTTTAGAGGAAAATATGTAGGAAGACTTCATTTTTCTAGAAATGTAAAGATTAAATATAGGGAAAGAGAAGTACTAGAAGTTATTATAAATGGACAACCCCTTAAGGAAGATAAAGTTTACAGGGTAAGTAGCTCTGATTATCTTCATAGAGGTTCTGGATATAAAGATTTAAAGAATAATTCTAATCATAAATATGATGATAGATACATAAGAGATATATTAAGAGAATATTTATGTGATGAAGATATGGTTAATAAAGCATTAGAAGATAGATGGATAAGAATATAGTTATGAAAGGGGATTGAAGTGGAAGATAATAAATTATTAGAGAAAAATAAAAAGGTAAAAAGAAGAGTTATTATAGGATTTATAGTTCTGATATTGCTTAATCTGTGGGGTTTGTTAAAAGTTAATTCTCTTAGACAAGACCTAGATAGCTTACGAGGTGATATTTATAATCAGTATAATGATATGAGGACATCCTTAAGTAGCATTAATACCACCGTAGAAGAAACCCTAAAAAAGCAAGGGAGTATTTTAAGTGACTTTAGTTACTCAGTAGAAGGGCTAGATGCAGAAAACAAAACCATTAGTATTAATCTTAAAGGAACTCCTAAGGTATATAAAGAAGGATTAAAGTTTTATTTTAACTATGACTGTAGCGATGGAGATAGTAAGAGTGTTGAAGGTAAATTAGATAAAGCTTTAAACTATAGTGCAAAGATAGCAGTTCCTATAAGGAGTACTGTTAAATTTGGATTTACTTTAGACTATGGAGAAGAAGTGAAAAAAGAAACATGGGAAGATGAATATATAGATCAAATGGAGTATCAACTTCAAATTATGCCTCAACCTTTTAAAGGGAAATATGAAACAAAGGGTGATGAAGTTATAATTGATGGACGGATTGAAAGTGTCATTTATCCAAGTTCTATAAAAGGAAATTCTGTAGAAGAAGCTTCATGTAAGATAAGAATAAATGAGGAAGTTATAGATGAAATTAAATTAGAAAAAAGTAATGAACCTTCAAGTGAAGTTAGTAATTATACTGGAACTATCAAAGAGAAATATAAATTAAAAAATGGAGATATGTTAGATGTTTTAGTCGAGGTTCAAGATACCTATGGATTTAAATATAAATATTACCCTATGACGTCAATTAACAATAATGGTACACTCAATAAGTTGGAGTCCTCTGGGGGAAATACTTTTATACAGGTAGAGCCATAGAATCTTGAAAAGGCAAGTATATAACTATGTAAATATAAAAATATAAAACTTTACAACTAGGAATATATATAACTAGTTAAATAGTTGTTTTGTTCATGGGACTTTCAGGAGATTTACAATTTAAATAGGATGACTAAAGCTACATCAAAGGGTAAGAGATTAATAATCCTGAGTTGGTAATTTAACTAACATAAGGAGTTTATTAATATAATTTTATATTGAGGAGGAATTGATATGAAAATTTATAAATGTAGTGTATGTGGCTACTTGTATGATGAAAGCCAAGAAGAGGTACCTTTTGCAGAATTAAAAGAAGACTGGAGATGTCCTGTTTGTAAAAGGGATAAAAGCTTCTTTAAACCATTAGAGGAAACAGATTCTGTAGATTAGATAAGTAATTAGAGAAGTAAATAATTAAATAATGTTTAATTTAAGAGTGTCTTAAAATATTGGATTATATTTTAGTAAAAACTAAAGTATAGTATATTTTAAGACACTTTTTATATTTAATTTTATAATTTTGTAAGAAAAGCTATATTGCTTTCGATATATAGGGTGAAGAAGGAAATTTGGAGGAGATTTAATGAGGGTGGATAAAGACAATTTTATTGCAGAATTAAAAAGAAAAAATCCTAAAGCTCTTGATTATATCATTGATATATATGGGCCCTTAGTAAAAGGAATTATATCTAAAACCTTATGTTCTGTAGAGGATAAAGGTTTAATTGAGGAATGTATGTCAGATGTATTTATGGCAATTTGGGTTAATGGGTATAAGTTTACTGGGGATAGTTCTAAGTTTAAAAGTTGGATAGGGGCTATAACAAAATTTAAAGCAATTGATTACTTCAGAAAGTATGGTAAAAAAGAAAATAACCAGCTTATGGATGAAGCTATCACTGATGGTAAAAGTGCAGAAGATCATTATCTTGATGATATAGAAAATAGTAGGTTAGTAAGTATTATAGAAAGTATGGAGGAACCAGATAAAACTATTTTTATAATGAAATTTTTACTTGGAGAGAAGAGTAAAAGCATTAGTGAAGCATTAAAGCTTTCTGTAAGTAATATAAATACTAGAATTAGTAGAGGCAGAGAAAAGATAAGAAGAGAGTATTATAAGGAAGCTAGGGAGGGGGTATAGTTATGGATAATAAGGATATATATGATAAATTTAATGAGATTGATTTTGATATAAGTGAGTTTGAAGAAATTCCTATGGATGAAGTTGAAAAACAGAGATTGAAGAAATCCTTGAAGGAGAAATTAGCAGATATAGATAATTATGAAAGTCATGATAGTATTGATTTAACAGAAGTAAATAAAGAAAAAAGTAAGGAAGAAAAAATACAGTTTAATCAAGAGAAAAACGGGAAAATGCAAAGATCTATGAAGAAGTATAAAGTGGCTGCAGTGGTTGCTATATTAGCCCTATTAATAGGCATGTCCCATTTAGGCAAGGAAGTCATTGCACAGATAGCTGAAAAACTAATATTTACTCCTTCCCAAGGCATTATAAAGCAACAAGCAGATAAAGAGCTATATATGCTAGAAGAACCAGTAAGAATTAATATTGATGATAGTTCTGCATTAGTAAAAAGTATTACAAATGATGGTGAGAATATATATGTTGAAATGTGGTTTAACCAGGATGCAGAAGCTGAAGGCATAGGGGATCATAGAGAAATAATAAACAACTTAAAATTAAAGACTAGTGATGGAAATATGTATAATGTAGGATTAACTAGCTTTGCAAGTGGAGGATATACAGGACTTACTTTTCAGCAGGGTGAGGGTTTAATAACAGATTTTAAGTTGCATTATAAGGATAAAGATATAGGTGAGTTTAATTTAAAAAAGGTAGATTTTAAAAATGGTTATGATGAAATTGGTGGAAATGCCATAGATAAAGAAGTTCTTTTAGGGGCAACTAGTTATTATGAAGAAGGAGAAAGATACTTTAAAATATGGAGCAATATAGATTATCAGCAGCGTGAAGATTACACCATTAGTTTAGATGCCATTGGAAAAGTTGAAGTTAGAGATGAAGAAGGTACTTTACTAGCTATAGAAAATGCTAATGATGGAACTGGGAGAGCTTTTAAAATATTAGATCCTTACAAAGGCAAATTAGATATAAAAATAAAGGATATAGATATAAATTATGTTTTAAAAGAAGGAGGTAAATTAGCTATAAGAATTCCTAAGAAGGGTGAAACTTCTGAAATAAATGAAGATCTTAAACTTAAAGGGCTTCAAGATAGTATTAAAGCTGCTTCTATCACAAATAAAGGTGGAGAGTATACTATACACTTTGATTTTAGTAATAATTATGATGAAAGTAGAACAATATTTATGGTAAGAGAAAATTTTAGAACTGGTGGTGCCATGGGTGATATGGAAAATCAGCAAGGTGAGGTATACCTAGATAATGAAGATTTAAGTATTACAGAAAGATTTTTAAGAAAGATATATATAGATGTAAATAATATTTTAGTTCATCAACAGGGTAATTGGCAGTTCATAGTGGAATAAATTATAAAAGCACTAGCTTTAATTAGTTGGTGCTTTTATAATTAAATTAGGAATATTAATAGTATAAGGATTTACAAGAATTTTACCTTAATATAACTCACATAAAACATAAAAAATATATAATTATAATAGAAGTCAGAATATTTATGAAATTTGAAAGGTGGATTTATATGCCCGCAAGTTATACTCACTATAGTTTTGGACATACTGTCTTAGAAAAACTGCCCCATGGGATAAAAGATATTATAATACAAAATAAAGAAGCATATTATATAGGGCTTAATGGTCCAGATATACTTTTCTATTACAAGCCCTTATTTAAGAATGAAATAATTAAGTATGGACATAGATTACATGATGAAAAGGCCTATGGATTTTTAGAAAGGTCGAAAAAGTATATTAAAGAAAGTAAGGATGAGATTTGTCTCTCTTATATTTTAGGATTTGTATGCCACTTTGTCCTTGATAGTAGTTGTCATCCTTTTATTGCAGAAGCTATGAAGGAAAGTAATATATCTCATGCTGAAATAGAAGCAGAGTTAGATGGAGCATTAATGAGGAGAAATAATTTAAGTCCACAAAGGCATAGTGCGGGAGCTCATATTATTCCTAATAAGGTTATAGCAGCACATATTGCTAGCATTTATGATAATGTTAGTGGAAAAGAAATATATAAATGCCTTAAGTCTGTAAGGTTTTATGATAAACTACTATTATGTGAAAACAATTTGAAAAGAAAGATTATAAAAGGCTTATTAGGCTTAATTAAAGGTGGAGAAGGCTTTAGCCGTATGATAATTAATGTAGAGCCAAATATAAAGTGTATAGAAATAAATAAAAAGCTTTTAAACCTTTATGAAGAGGCTATAGATGAGGCAGTACATAGAGTTGAAGAGTACTATAGTGCTATAATAAGTAATGACAACCTAGGGGAATTCTTCAATAGAAATTTTCTATAGGAGGGGTAAAATGAGTAAATTTACTAAGTTAGAAAAGCAGTGGATTCTATATGATGTAGGAAACTCAGCTTTCACCATGTTGGTGTCTACTATAATTCCTATTTACTTTAAAAATGTTGCGAGTTTATCAGGGATTTCACCAGCAGATTCAACAGCTTACTGGGGTTATGCTGTATCCTTATCTACAATTATTGTAGCGATACTTGGACCTATACTTGGAACCGTAGCGGACACTAAAGGTTATAAAAAACCACTATTTTCATTATTCATGATGTTTGGAGTGCTAGGTTGTGCAGCTTTAGCTCTTCCAGTACCATGGATTGTATTCCTAGCTATATTTGTCATAGGAAAGGTTGGTTTTTCAGGAAGCCTTATTTTTTATGATGCCATGCTCAACGACATAACTACTGATGATAGAATGGATGAGATATCATCTCATGGATATGCTTGGGGGTATATCGGAAGTTGCATTCCTTTTACAGTAAGTTTACTTCTCGTACTTTTTGCAGATAAAATTGGACTTACAACTGCCATGGCAACGGGGACAGCCTTTATATTAACTGCTCTATGGTGGTTACTAATAACAATGCCCCTACTAAAGAACTATAAACAAAAGTATTATGTTGAAAAAGGAAATAAGCCAGTGGCAGAAAGTTTTAAGAGGCTAGGTAAGGTTCTTTTAAACATTAGAAAAAACAAGAAGATTTTTTTATTCCTCCTTGCATTTTTCTTCTATATAGATGGAGTTCATACAATTATAAGCATGTCCACATCCTATGGAAAAGATGTTGGAATTACAGATAGTAATTTACTATTAGCATTACTTTTAACTCAAGTAGTTGCCTTTCCTTGTGCTATTTTATTTGGAAGATTATCTAAAAAGTTTAAAAGTGATAAGTTAATAGCAGCTTCAATTATGGGTTATATAGCAATAACCATATTCGCATTACAGCTAGATAAAGCGTGGGAATTCTGGATTCTTGCAGTATGTGTTGCAGTATTTCAAGGGGCAATTCAAGCATTATCAAGATCTTATTTCTCAAAAATTATTCCTAAGGAGAAATCTAGTGAATACTTTGGACTATATGATATATTTGGCAAAGGGGCTGCTTTCATGGGAACTATGCTTATGAGTATAGCAACCCATATAACAGGAAGCTCTAAGGCTGGGGTAGCAGGAATTGTGGTAATGTTTATTTTTGGACTTATAATATTTAAAGCAGCAGATAAAGTAAATATATCTATAGAAAAAGAAACTACTATTAGTTTATAAATCTAAAATATTATATAAAAACCTCTTATAGATACTTAAAGGAGTAATCTGTAAGAGGTTTTTATTATTTATTTATATTCCTTATAAACCTTTTTATAAAGGATATGCCAATTATATCTGCAATGAACCAACCTATAGGAATAGACCACCAAATTGCAGTTATACCAAAGGTAGGAGCTAGCCAATAGGAAATTCCGACACGAAGTCCTAAGGATATAATAGTAAGAAAAATAGATATATTAGTGGAACCTATACCTCTATAAAAACCATAGAACATGAAAAGATATCCAATGAGAAAGTAAAATACACTTACTATACATAGATATTGAGAGCCGTAAGCTATAATTTCAACTTCTGATGGAGATATAAATATAGTCATTAATTGTTTTGAAAATATTACTACAATTGCTGATATTATAATGCAAAATAAGGTAATAATATTGAATGAAGATTTTACTCCTTTTTTTATTCTTAAAGCTTCACCGGCACCTTTATTTTGGGCAATATAGGTGGAAAAAGCATTACCAAAATCTTGAACAGGCATATAAGCAAAGGAATCTATTTTAACAGCTGCTGCAAAGGCTGCCATTATTGATACTCCAAAGGAGTTTACTAGGCCTTGAATTAATAAAATTCCGAAATTCATTATAGATTGTTGGATACTTGTTAGAAGGCTATAATTTGCTACTAACTTTAAAATCTTTATATCTATTTTAAGGTCGCATTTTTTAAATCTAATTTCAGGTAGTTTGATAAAACAATATATGGCTGTTAAAATTCCAGAGATGCCTTGAGCTATTATGGTAGCATAAGCTGCCCCTGCAATACCAAGATTAAACACAGTTATAAAAACAATATCAAGAACTATATTAATTATGGCTGCTATTATTAAGAATACAAGAGGTATAAAGGAATTTCCAACAGAACGAAGTAAACAGCAAAAATAATTATAGATAAAGGTAAAGCTTATACCGTAAAAGATTATAATTATATACTGTTTAGCATCATTAAATAAACTCTGTGGGGTATTCATAAAAATTAAGATATTGTCAGTAAAGAAAATAGCACATAAATTAATTATGATAGTTATTAAGCCGATAAAGATAAAGGCAGTAAAAATACTACTTTTTAATTTAGCATTATCTTTAGCTCCGAAGCATTGAGAAAATACAACGGATGCGCCCATACAAAGTCCCAGAATAATAGATGTTAAAAATACTATAATTGTAAAAGAAGATCCAACTGACGCTAAAGCAGATGCACCTATATATTTACCAACGATTATGGAGTCGGCTATATTGTATAATTGCTGAAATATATTTCCTATAATAAGGGGAATGGCAAAGCTTATTATAGCTTTGGTTTCATTTCCTTTAGTTAAATCCTTAGTCATATAAACCTCACTTTATTAATTCAATATTTTTATTCTACATTAACATTTTTTATATCATAATTTAGTAATACCTATACTTAAATTTAGTAAAATGCTTTCAAGATATAGGTAATTATTAAGGCATTACATGTCCATTATACAATAGAAAATAATTTAATCAATTGATTATTAGATTTATAATAATATAAAAAATAGCACTATAACACTTTAACAGCGTATATAAAGTGAAACTAAATTTAGAGGTGAGGTTATGAAATTAAAAAAGATAATTTCTTTAATGCTTATAGCTATAATAGCTACTTCTTTAATTGGATGTGAGAAATTTTATAGTAAAAATAAGGAAGAGATTTCAGCTAAAGAGGTGGATAAAGAAGTGGTTGAGGGCAATAATAAATTTGCATTCAATATATTCAAAGAAATTTCAAAGGATGAAAATAATAAGAATGTGTTTATATCTCCTTTGAGCATTTCCATGGCACTTACTATGACCTATAATGGAGCTAAAGAGAATACAAAGGCAGAGATGAATAAGGTACTAGGCTATGAAGGAATGAATGATGATAAGATAAATAATAGTTATAAAATTCTTCATAGTTATTTGGAGAATGTAGATGAAAATGTAAAGCTAAATCTAAGTAACTCTATATGGATAAGAGAAGGTCAGAATATAAATAAAGAATTTATAAACATTAATAAGGATATCTTTGGTGCAAAAGTGGATAACTTGGACTTCTCTAAATCCTCATCTATGGATAAAATTAATAATTGGATTGAAAAATCTACTAATAACATGATTAAAGATATGCTAAAAGGTCCTATTGATGGTGATGTTATTATGTATTTAATTAATGCTATATATTTCAAGGGGCAATGGCAAGAACCATTTGATACAAACAATAATACTATAGGTGAGTTTACAAATTCAAAGGGAGATAAAACAGAGATAGACTTTATGAGGAAGGTTGCGGCTGATGATAAAACCTTTTATGGAGAAAAGGATGATTTTAAAATTATAAAAATGCCTTATGATAGTGGAAAAGTATCTATGTATGCAGTACTACCAAAGGAAGGTTTAAGTATAGATAATTTTATAAATAATTTAGATATGAATAAGTGGAATTCTATAAAAAAATCCATTGGAAAAGAGCCGGAAGCTGTTAATGTAAGCTTTCCGAAGTTTGAAATGGAATATGGAACTAAAGAATTAAAAGGATCTCTAGTGGCCCTAGGAATGAAGGATATTTTTAGTGATAGAGCTAATCTTAGTGGAATAAGGGAAAATATATATGTTAGTAGCGTTTTACATCAAGGGAAAATAGAAGTAAATGAAAAGGGAAGTGAAGCAGCTGCAGTTACTATAGTTGAAGTTAGGGAAACTGCAATGCCAATAATTAATGACCCTAAAGAGTTTATAGCTGATAGACCTTTTGTATTTATTATAGAAGATGAAGAAAGTGGAACCATACTATTCATGGGTAAACTAGAAGAAGTGAAAAAATAATAAAGGGAAAAGATAACAGGAGTTAATAAAAACTCCTGTTATTTGCCTTTAATTAGCTTATTTATAATACATGGTTAATCTTTTCTTCATCATTTACTAAAATCATAAAAAATTCTAACACCTACTTAGAACTTCTTTTTTAAAGTTTTCTATTGAAATTCTTTCAATAAAAAAACTTAATTTTTCTCCATCATGAGCATTTTCTTTATAAAAATCAAATATAGCATCTACTAAATTTAAAGTGTCCTCTTCTGATAAATCATTAGCTATAATATCTGCAATCCTAGGGTTATATCCAGCTGAACCACCTGCTGTTACCATGAGTTTACCATTAATATCTGCTATAACACCCACATCTTTACTATAAACACTTCCACAAGCATTTCTGCATCCAGCTACACCTATTTTAGTTCTACAAGGCATATCCATCCATTGATATTTTTTAGATAATTTCATACCTATACCAATTGTATTAAATTTTGATCTTTTACAATATCCTGCTGGACACATCTCTACATTTTTAACGGAATTTTGAGTTTTAACAGCGGGTTCCATATGTAGTTCATCCCATATTTGAGGTAGATCATTTTCCTCTAAATTAGTTATTAAGATTCTTTGTCCAGATGTTATTTTTATAACTCCATTATACTTCTTAGCTACCTTAGCTATTTTTTCAAGGTTTTCTGGAGTTATAAAACCTCCAGGAATATGAGGTGTTATACCATATTTTCTTTTACCATCCCTTATTTTTTGAAGATTCCCGTAATGTGCCAAAACATATTGCCTCCTATATTTTTTAAATATATTATACCTCATTTAATAAGAACTAATCTACTTGACCTTGCTGAATTCAAAAGAGTTATGATAATGAAGGTACTTAAATTTGTAAAGGAATGAATGTCATCATGTAACTACTATGCCATATTTTTATTTAATACTTAAAAGAGAACTAAATTTATTTCCTATTGTAGGTTTTTGTCTGTACACACAAAGTAGTTCAGTAATAATTGTTAATTATTTGAAACAAATACAGGTTATTATTTCATTTTTAGGAAAGTGGTACGAGTATATAGTTATAAATTTATTTATACCAATGGGGTTTATGGGGGAATTATTATGAATTTAACTTTTTTTGTGTCATTGCTATCAGTAGAACTAAGGACCAAATATTATGAAGAAATTATTAGGAATGGACAAGTAACAGAAGAACTTTGGAAGGAAATATCCTACTATCTAGAAAAAACATACAAAGAACTCTTAAGTGTTGAAGAACAGATAATAGAATTACTAAGGAATCTTGAAGATGTTGAAAAATCTAGATTAATGATGACAATACAAGAAAATGACATATATTTATTTAACAAAATATCTATGAAACTATTTAGTTTTGAGGATATTATTAGTATAGATAGGGAAAGAGTGAAAACAGTTCTGTGTAAATTAGATATGGATACTCTATGTAAAGCTATATTAGGAGCTTCACCAAGAGTTATTTATTATATTCAAAATATATTTCCAGATATTGATTTTGTAGAGGCGAGAAGAAAATTAGGAAGTGTTCAATTGTATGAAATACTTCAGGCTCAAGATAAGATAATAATGGAAATAAATAATAAGTAATAAAAGTTTAAGCTAAGGGATTATACACCATTTTATTACTTGAAGTTATAGAAGAATATTGACTTATATGGTATTATGTAGTCCTAGAGTGAAATAGTTCAAAAAATTCATGTTGAACGTATTTAACTAGCACTATTGAGAGAAGTTGGAGGGTAATTTAAATGTACGAAATGAAGGAAGAATTTAAAACAGGAATAGAGATTATTGATAATGAACATAAAATGCTTTTTGAAATAGCTGATAAAATTTATGAGTTATTAAATAATGAGTTCATTATTGATAAATATGATAGAATAGTAAATTTAATTGAAGAATTAAAAGGGTATGCTGCTCTTCACTTTAGAGATGAAGAAGCCTATATGGAGAGTATAAATTATAAAAAAATGTTTACTCAAAAAATAGATCATGATAACTTTATAAAAAAATTAGAGGAAATAGATTTAAATAAAATTGATGAGAATCAACATAAATATATTCTTGATTTATTAGAATTCGTAAATCAGTGGTTAGTAAGTCACATTCTTGAAAAAGACAAGCTGATTGCACAAGGGTAAGTTTTTGTGAACTATATAAAAATAAAAAAATAAATGGTAGTCCTATGGGCTACCATTTAATATATTAGTTAACTCTTTGTTTAAGACAAGTTTTTAAGTCCTCTTCTGGTGTACTTATAGGAGTTAATTGGAAAGTGTCCACTAAGTATTGAAGTACATTTGGACTTATAAATGCAGGAAGAGAAGGTCCTAGGAATATATTCTTAACTCCTAAGGACAATAAAGCTAGTAAATCAGCTACAGCCTTTTGCTCATACCAAGATAGTACAATAGATAATGGTAATCCATTCACATCAGTTTCAAAGGCATCCGCTAAAGCAGTAGCAATTCTTACTGCAGAATAAGCATCATTACATTGACCTACATCAAGAAGTCTTGGTAATCCAGCTACTTCACCAAATTCAAGTTTGTTAAATCTATATTTTCCACAAGCTAAAGTAAGGATAATACAATCCTCAGGAACCATTTTTGCAAAATCTGTATAGTAGTTTCTTCCAGGTCTTGCACCGTCACAACCACCTATTAAGAAGAAGTGGCGCACTTCACCCTTTTTAACTGCATCAACAATTTTACCAGCATTACTTAAGGTAGCCTTATGACCAAAGCCTACAAGAATTTCTTTTCTGTCTTCAGAAGCAGTAAATCCACCTAATTCTAAAGCTTTATTTATGATTTCAGAGAAGTCCTTTGTTCCATCTTCTTTAAGAGTGACATGTCTAACTCCATCCCATCCAACTACGTTAGTTGTAAATATTCTATCCTTATAGGTTTCTCTAGGTCTCATAAGACAGTTAGTAGTCATGAGTATACAGCCAGGAATGTTATCAAATTCTGTTTGTTGGTTTTGCCATGCACTACCATAGTTTCCTACTAGATGAGGGTATTTTTTAAGTTCAGGATAACCATGAGCAGGAAGCATTTCACCATGGGTATATATATTTATTCCCATACCTTCAGTTTGTTTTAATAGCATCTCTAAATCTTTTAAATCGTGACCAGATACAATTATAAAAGGTCCTTTTTCTACTTTTACATTAACTAGATGAGGAGTTGGATTTTTATAACTTTCAGTATTAGCTTCATCAAGTTTTTTCATGACAGCTACACTCATATCACCAGTTCTCATAGTCATTCTAATTAACTCTTCAACAGATAAGTTATCATTAGTTGTACATTCTAATCCTAGAAAATAGAAGTTATCAACTTGGTCATCATAGTAACCTAAAAATCTAGCTTGGTGTCCATAGGCACTTACTCCCTTTAGACCATAAACAATAGTTTGTCTTAAAGAACGTATATCAGCATCTAAATCTCCATCATACATAATTCCAGCTTTAACGGCATCCTTAAGCATTTCTTCTTTAGTTTTGCTTAAATTATAGGTTGCTTGATCAGGATACGCCTTATCGGTAGATGCCTTACTTCTTAGGTTTTCTTTAATTTTTTGTGATTCTTTAAGCATATTCAAATGGCTTGCTGCATCAAAGTTAACATTAGTTAAAGTTGTAAATAGAGCATTTTCTACAAAACTAACAACTGATTTATCTATAACTTGCTCATTATCAAGTAAATCTTTAGCATAACAACTAATTCCTTTTAACTGATAAATTAATAAGTCTTGTAAATTTGATATTTCAGGGGTTTTACCGCAAACACCTAACTTAGTACATCCCTTTCCCCCTACAGTTTGTTCACATTGATAACAAAACATTGCATTATCCATTTAATAATCCTCCTTATTGTATTAAGTTTTTTATAGTATTTGTTTATAAAATAATATTATTCTTTTATAAATAAATACATACTAATTAAACTCTTATTTAATTAAGTAAAATAATAAAAATCTGATATAATAGAAGTGAACTAACTAGGAATACTACAATCATTGAAATTTATTGAGGTGATTTTATGAATAAAGAAAAACGAAAGAAAATTTTAGAAATATTAGAAGAGACCTATAGAGGAGCTGCCTGCGGGTTAGATTTTAGAACACCCTTTGAACTTTTAGTATCAACTATACTTTCTGCTCAATGTACAGATGAGCGAGTTAACATAGTTACAAAGGAATTATATAAGGAGTATAATACTCCACAGGCTATACTAACTTTAAGTGAAGAAGAATTAGGTAAAAAGATTCATAGTTGTGGATTCTATAAAAATAAAAGTAAAAATATATTAGGGGCATGTAAATCCATTGTAGAAAAACATAATGGTCAAGTTCCAAGAACTATGGAAGAACTTATAGCCCTTCCAGGAGTAGGTAGGAAAACGGCTAATGTGGTTTTATCTAATGCTTTTGGAGTGCCTGCTATAGCTGTAGATACCCATGTGTTTAGAATTTCTAATAGAACAGGTTTTGCACCTGGAGATAATGTAGAAATTGTTGAAGAAAAACTTATGAAGTACATACCAAAGAACATGTGGAGTGATGCACATCATTATATTATTTGGCATGGAAGAAAAATATGTGCTGCTAGAAAGCCAAAGTGTCATGAATGTCCTATAGCACCTTATTGTGATTACTTAAATAAGGCATCTTCAAAAAAATAGATTATTTTAATTAGGAGGATTTAATTATGTCATATGGTGAACAATCTTTAAAAATGCACAAGGAGAAGAAGGGAAAACTAGAGGTTATAAGTAAAATTCCTGTTAATACAAGAGAAGACTTATCTATAGCGTATACTCCCGGAGTTGCAGAGCCTTGCATTGAAATATCTAAGGATAGAGATAAGGTTTATGATTATACAATAAAATCTAATACTGTAGCTATAGTATCAAATGGAACAGCAGTATTAGGACTTGGAAATATAGGAGCAGAAGCTTCAATTCCAGTAATGGAAGGAAAGGCATTATTATTTAAGGAATTTGCTGGAGTAGATGCTTTCCCAATATGTATTGACAGTGAAGACCCAGAAGAAGTAATAAAAACTGTAAAATTAATATGTCCTGTATTCGGAGGAATAAACCTTGAAGATATAAAGGCTCCTGAATGTTTTTATATAGAAGAAACTTTAAAAAGAGAGTTAAATATTCCTGTATTCCACGATGACCAACATGGAACTGCAGTAGTTGTATTATCAGGTTTATATAATGCATTAAAGTTAACTAAGAAGAATATTAAAGATGTTAAAATAATAATAAATGGCGCTGGTTCTGCTGGAATTGCTATCTGTAAATTGCTTTTAAAGGCGGGAGCAGAAAATATTATCATGTGTGATAGGAAGGGTGCTATTTATGATGGTGGTAACTGTTTATTTGAGTCTCATGAGCAAATAGCAAAGGTTACTAATAAAAATAAAGAATCAGGTTCATTAAAAGAAGTTTTAGTAGGAGCTGATGTGTTTATAGGAGTATCTGGACCTAATATGATAAATTCAGAAGATGTAAAAACTATGAATTCGGATGCAATCATCTTTGCTATGGCTAACCCAACTCCAGAAATAATGCCAGATGAAGCTAAATTAGGGGGAGCTAGAGTAATAGCAACAGGCCGTTCAGATTTTGCTAATCAAATTAATAATGTTCTAGTATTCCCTGGTATATTTAAGGGAGCTCTTACAGTTAGAGCAACAGAAATAAACGATGAAATGAAGTTAGCTGCAGCAAGAGCTTTAGCAAACCTAATTCCAGAAGAAGAATTAAATGAAGAAAACATAATCCCAAATGCCTTAGACAAGAGAGTGTCAGGCAAAGTAGCAGAGGAAGTTATGAGAATAGCAAGAGAAATGGGAGTAGCAAGTCTGTAGAGACTAAAAATATGGAGCATGTACCTATATTAAAGTACATGCTCCATACTTTATAAAAATTAGATTTATATTTTATCACTGTAATTTTCAACAGAGCCATAGATTTGAATAAATAACTTTTAAAAGCCTACTTCTATACTAATGATATTGCAAGGTTGTGAGGAGGCAATTTCTATAGAAGAAAGGCTATCCTTTTCACAACTTTCTATGATTAAGGTGTGATTTTTAGGTAGAGATATATTGTTCCCATCTATTGTAAGGGTTAGGTCTGAATTAGGTGAGAAAAATATATAATTATGATAAGAGTATCTGTTTTTCCTTTTGTTTAAATTCAGCTTTAGTAAAGAACCTTCACTTAAAGTTAGTGCATTCATTACCCCATCACATCCAGGTCCTATCATTAAATTAAAGTCTGTAACAGTTCCAAAGCTTTCTGTGTTTACATCTCCAGAAAATCCATGAACTTCAAAAGGTTCTAAGTGAATTAGAGGACCTTTATTGTGACAAACATCCATGGAACCCTCCAAAGTTGTTATATATCTATAAACTTTTGGAAGATTAGTGAAGGTGGAGTGTTCTAACTCTACAGTGGCAGAACTAATTCTCCATTTAAAGTTTAAATCTTTGTAATTAGAGTCTTTAGGATAAATATATATTTCATTAGTAGTTCCCCCACTCCAATTAGAAGTTTTTATTTTATCCTTTGTTATTATTTCTGTTTTATAACCCATAATATCACCCCATTAATAATTAACATATATAATATTAATACAAAAAACTCATCCATATATGAATAAATATAGGAATGAGTTTTAAAATGTATCACAAAATTAGAGTATTATATCTAAAAGGTCTTTTTCTATTAAATCATTGTATTTTCCGGATCTATATTCTGCAACAAGAACTTTTCTCTCATCATTAGAGATTACAGGAAGTTTTCTAAATAACTCCTTAGGCATTTCTACATAGGCACCCTTAGGATCCATTTCTTCAGTAAAAGTGATTACTGCAGGAATACTTTTGCAGCCTACTGCTTCTTCAAGAAAACCTTCGTAGCCTGTTCTAGGAAATAAATGAACCTTTAAGTTTTGGTTTTCTTCTGAAAGTTTTTGTACGAAAGGAATAGTTACGATACAATCAGGGCAAAAACCTTCTGTAAATATTGCAGCATGAACAACCTTGTCTAGTTTTTTTATTTCTTCCTTAGTATCACTAGAAAGTTCAGTGTCTGCATAGGTTTTATCTTGGATATTTCCATATTTGGCATGTTGTTTTTCTACATACTCCTCAAAGCTTAAGGCTTTATTAAAATCTAACATATTATCTTACCCTCCAATTACTTATAACTAAATTTTGTCTTTTATAAATTAGAATGTATTGTATTAAATTAAAATTATTCAATATAATACATTATGTTAGCATCGAATAGATATAACTTGTTCATGATTATTATAACAAATAAAATTGATAAATAGTAGATATATACAATTTATTAACTTGTAAAAAAAATTAGAGTTTTATATACTAGGGTTATGAGACAAAATAAATATGATAAACAATATGAAATATTTATAAAATTTAAAAAAGGCGGCGATATTATGTCAAAAGTTATAGAAAGATTTTTAGGATATGCTAAGTATGATACACAATCAAGTGATTCTACGGGAACAACTCCAAGTACTGCTAGCCAAAGAGTTTTAGGTGAAGTTTTATTTGAAGAATTAAAAAAAATCGGAATGAGTGATGTTACTATTGATGAAAACAATTACGTAATGGCTACATTGCCTGCTAATACAGATAAAAAAATACCAACTATTGGGTTTATATCTCATATGGATACTGCTCCAGATTATTCAGGTAAAGATGTTAAGCCTCAAATGGTAAATTATGAAGGTGGAGATATTAAATTAAATGCAAATACAGTTTTATCTCCAGTAGATTTTCCTGAATTAAACGACTATATAGGTAAAACTCTTATCACAACAGATGGAACTACATTATTAGGAGCAGACGACAAAGCTGGTATATCAGAAATTGTTACTGCTATGGAATATTTAATTGCAAATCCAGATATAAAACATGGTACAATTAAAGTTGGATTTACTCCAGATGAAGAAATTGGAGAAGGTGCAGATCACTTTGATGTAGAAAAATTTGCTGCAGACTTTGCTTACACTGTAGATGGGGGAGCTGTTGGAGAAATCGAATATGAGAACTTCAATGCTGCTGGTGTTGAAATAGTTATTAACGGAAGAAATGTTCATCCAGGAAGTGCTAAAAATAAAATGGTAAATGCTCAGCAAATAGCTATGGAGTTAAATGGATTATTACCTGTTAATGCAAGACCAGAATACACAGAAGGATATGAAGGCTTCTTCATGCTTTGTGATATGGTAGGAACTGTAGAAAAGACTACTATGTCTTATATCATAAGAGATTTCTTTAGAAATACCTTTGAAGAAAAGAAAACTTTAATTAAAGAAATAGTAGAACTTATTAATAAAAAATATGGTGCAGGCACTATAGAAATTTCAGTAAAAGATCAATACTACAACATGAAAGAAAAAGTAGAACCTGTAATTCATGTAGTAGACACAGCTGTTGAAGCAATGAAAGCTCTTGCTATCGAGCCAATTATAGTTCCTATAAGAGGAGGTACTGATGGAGCAAGATTATCCTTCATGGGACTTCCAACACCAAACATATTTACAGGTGGACATAACTTCCACGGAAAATTTGAGTTCATTCCTGTAGATTCTATGGAAAAGGCAGTAGAAACTATAGTTAAGATAATAACTCTTTATGCAGAAAAATAAAAAATTCTAACATTTATAATACTCATACATAAAAATTAACTCCTTAATACACACTATAGTAAAGTGATTGAGGAGGGCGATATAATATGAGTAATGATAAATCAAGACCAATATATCCACCAGATACACATAACTATTTTGGTGATTTTAGAAGCATAACCCCTATGTCTGATTCAGTTTGGGAAAATGTAAGAGAAGCTGAGATTGAAGCTGCAAAGACAAAAAGTCGAAGAAGTTACAATATGGAGACTAGTGAAGAAATTGCTTTTGATGATTTAAATGAAGATATAAAAAGCGAAAGTGAAATTGACTTTGACTCCATTATAGATGAAGTAGACATGAGTGATCATGGTAATGATTACGGAGATTATGCTAAGAAAAGATTATATTAATATTTCTTAGAGGAAGAATTTATTCTTCCTCTAAGTTAATTTAGGGTTCACATAGGAAACTACTGAAGCTATAAGGCTTTAGTAGTTTTTTAGAATATTATATTTACATATAGGTATTTTTAAATTTTAATCCTTTAAGGACAATTAAGAATTCATTCATATTTTAGTCACTTAACTGACACATAAGTGTTGATAATAATATATATAGATAAGAATAGTAAACAACTTAACTTTTAATAAGGGGGAAGATTTAATATGGATAAAGATATAAACAATAATGAATTAAATAATAATGAAATTAATAGCAATAATAACTTAAATGAAAACACCGGTATTAATAAAGATAATAATGACAATAATACTAGTGACAATATAAACTACACTGTGATTCAAGATGTAGAATATACAACAAATGATGACTTAAAATTGAATGAAGTTAATGCTTCATCATTGCAAGAAGAAGAAGAAAAAAAGAAAAAAGATAAAAAGAATAAAGGTAAAGGTTCAGCTAAATCATATATAGCTATAGCTCTAATATGTTCTATATTAGGAGGAGCAATTGGTACAGGTGTTACTTATGGAGCTATGAGAGGCACTATACAATCAGCAATTAAGGAAGCTAAATCAAAAACAAATAACGGTGGAACAACAACAAATATTAATCCTATAAGCAGTATGAATATACCAGAAGTAGTAGCAAAGGTTTCCCCAGCTGTAGTTGGTGTATCAACCACTTCAGTTTCAACTAATGTATTTGGATTTGATATGGGTGAACAAGAAGGCATTGGCTCAGGATTTATTTTTTCAGATGATGGTTATGTACTTACAAACTATCATGTAGTTAAAAATGCTAGTCAAGTTAAAGTTATCTTTAGCACAGGTAAAGAAGTAAGTGCTAAGGTTGTAAACTATCAGGAAGATGCAGATTTAGCAGTTGTTAAGATTACTGATGATGTTGAAATGCCAGGTAAAGTAGAACTAGGAGATTCTGATAGTCTTCAAGCAGGAGAACAAGTTATAGCCATAGGAAATCCACTTGGAAAAGAATATCTAGGCTCTGTAACAACAGGAATTATAAGTGCTGTTAATAGAGGAGTAGCTTTAACTGAAGGTGGAGAGAAAATGAACCTTATCCAAACAGATACTGCTATAAATCCAGGGAATAGTGGAGGACCATTAATAAATTCTCAAGGTGAAGTTATAGGTATAAATACAGCTAAGATAGGCTCTACTGGAGTAGAGGGAATAGGTTTTGCAATTCCAATAAATGATGCCACTGAAAAATTAGATGCCTTAGTAAAACAAAAAATAAAGTTTGGTATAGCAGTTAGAAATATAACTGAAGATTTATCAAAACAATATAATTTACCTGTAGGTATATATATTCAAAGTATTGAAGATTTTAGTATAGCACAAAAGGGAGGACTACAACCTGGAGATGTAATTACTAAAATAGGTAAGAAAACTGTTAAGACCGTTGAAGAATTAAATAAGGAAAAAGAAGCCTACAGTGATGGAGATAGTATTCCTATAGAATTCGTAAGAAAGGGTCAAACAATGCAAGCTACTTTAGTAGTAGAATAATAAAGTTAATACTTATAATTATCCCCTAATTATAATATTATAAATTTCAAATAGGTGTGAAGCTTGAGTTATCAATGTTTCATGCCTATTGTTTTTAGGTAAAAATATAATATTGTTAATGTATAAAATTGTATGTTAAAACAATAAACATACATATATTATTTTTAGTCATATTTATAGATAATTATGTATTTAATGTAATTAAATTGTTGACTGTTATATATACTTGTGCTAATATCCTCTTATAAAATAGTAGATTAATTAATTATAAGTTTTACAGAAATTCTGAAGTATATACTAATTTGGGCACTTTGTATATATGGAGTTAGTAGTGCAACCGACCTTTATAAGCAATCTTATATTTATATAAGATTGCATGGGGTCGGTTTTAGTTATATAAGTTTAAAACTTGGATATAGAAAATATTAGTATAAAAACCTAAAAGTGTATAGACAAATACTAAACAAAGAGTTATACTTAAGTGGTAAAATATATTAAATAATAACAAATATTAAGTTGATTGGCTCTATTTGCAAACCATTTAATGCAATTTATTAATAGTTTTAAGGAAACACTGAAGTATATACTAATTTGGGCACTTTGTATATACGGAGTTAGTAGTGCAACCGACCTTTATAACCAATCTTATATTTATATAAGATTGGTATGGGGTCGTTTTTTTTATTACAAAAAATTATTAAGGAGGAAGATTAAAAAAGAAATTTAAATCCATACCCAAACTAAAGAAGAAACTATCTGTTTTTATATTTAAGCATAGATTGATTTAATTTTGTTCCATAAAATATTAAATACAATTTACTAATAGTTTTAAGGAAACATTGAAGTATATACTAATTTGGGCACTTTGTATATATGGAGTAAGTAGTGCAACCGACCTTTATAACCAATCTTATATTTATATAAGATTGGTATAGGGTCGGTCTTTTTTTATTGAAAAAAATTATTAAGGAGGAGAATTATGAAAAAGAAGAAATTTATGTCTGCACCTAAGATAAAGAAGAGATTATCTATTTTTATGGCTTTAGTTATTGTAGTTTGTCAAGTTTTAAATATTGTTCCTACAATGCAAGCTAGTGCTATGGATATTACAGGAGATTTCCCATTTATTACTGAAGTAAGATTAACAGGTAATGATGGGAATCCTATAAATGAGTCATCAAATCCCATAAGTAAAAATGAAGAGGTAAAACTAACCTATAAGTTTACTATACCAAATCAGGGGACGGTAAAAAATGGTGATACTTATACTTTGAAAATACCTAAGGAAATCCAAATAATAAGTATACTAAATTTCCCTATTACTCTTGATAATGGTGATACAATTGCAAATGTTAAAATAGAAACTGATGGTAATGTTACCATTACGTTTAATGAATTTGCAGAGAATAATTCCAATGTTCAAGGATTCTTTTTTATTGATACTCAATTTGATCCTGACCAAATAGGAGGACCTAGTCCAGTACCTATTACATTTGAAATTGGAGGAAATTCTTCTTCTGTTATAATTAACGTAAACTTTGAACAACCGGAAGTTCCTGATGCTTCTGCTATAAAGTACGGAAGTTATGACCCTTCTAAAAATGAGATTACTTGGAAAGTAATTGTGAATACAGAAGGAGTCACGGTTAATGATGCTGATATTGTGGACAACATTTCAGTGGGACAACAATTTATACCTGGTTCTGTTACTATAAATGGAGTTAGTGCAGATACAGCAAATTATAACTATGATTATAACAATAATAGATTAACTTATAAATTCCCAAGTGTAATAGAAACAGAGCAAGTAATTACCTTTAAAACTAAGGTAGTAAATCCAGAAGTTTTTAAATCTGAGGGAGCTACAGTATATGAGAAGAATAAAGCAATCTTTAATCATGATGGAACTTTTATAGAATCTAATGAGGCATCAGTAGCTATTTATACAGACTTTATTAGAAAAGATGGAAAGTACGATGTAGAGGCAAAGAGAATTAATTGGACTATTTATATAAATAAGAATGCTCAAAATATTCCCAATGCTGTAGTTACTGATGATATACCAGAAGGGTTAACTTTTGTAGATGGTACTGTTAAGATGGATGGAAACCAAACTGAGGATAATTACTCTTTAGTTGGACAAAAATTTACCTATACTTTCCCAAGTGCTATTAATGAGCCACATATAATCCAATTTTCAACAGATGTAACTGATGGAGATGCTTTTAATTCCAATACAGGGAAAACCTATAACAATAAAGCAACTTTAACTGGTGATGGAGTACCAAGCGATGCTTCAGATGAAAAGGGTGTTGGAGTACCTACTAGCATTATTTCTAAACAAGGCGCAGGATATAATCCAGCTACAGGAGAAATTACTTGGAAGGTTACTATAAATAGTAATAAGATAGCAATAAAAAATCCAGTGGTTACTGATGAAATAAGATTAGGAAAAGAGTATGTAGAGGGTTCTGCTACTATAGATAAAGAGGTTCCAGGAGGAAGCTTTAACTATGTGAAAGCAGCAGAGAGTGATGCTAATAAAACTGGAACATTAACTTATACCTTTAATGGTAATATTAACGAAACTTATACAGTAACCTTTAGAACAAAAGTAACAGATCCCAAGGTTTATGCAGGAAATATGGAAGGATATAGTTACAATAATCAAAATTATTACAATGAAGCTAGATTAACAGGGGACAATATTAAAGAATCTAATGCTTCTAATTGGCAGTATTTAAAAAGTGAAGTTATAAATAAGTCTAGTAGTGATTATGATTATATAACAAGAGAAATTACCTGGAAGATTGTAGTTAATAAAAATAAAATGATTCTTCCTAATGCTTATATAATAGATAATATTAAGGGTGGGCAGGAGTTTGTCCCTAATTCTGTTTTGATTAATGGAATTCTTGCAGAGCCATCAAATTATGTTTATGATGAAACTGCCAAAACCTTAAGATATAATTTCCCTAGTGAAATCAAAGATGAGCAAATAATAACTTTTAAGACTAAAATTACAGATACCTCTATATTTAACACTAATGGAGAAAAGCAGGTTGAGAATACTGCAAAGCTAATAACTGATTTAGTGCCTGGAGGTGTAGAAAGTACAGGAAAAGGTACTATAAAAAGTACTTTAATAGATAAAAAAGCTATCTATGAAAGAGGTAATTCTTATATTGATTGGAATGTAACCATTAACTCTAACAAAATATTAATTAAGGATGCAGCTTTAACAGATATCCTTCAAGAGGGACTTGAACTTGATACCACATCTATAAAACTGTATAAGCAGATTTTAAAACCTGATGGAAACCTTGAAAAAGGGGAAGAGGTTGTTTTAAATCAAAGCAATGTAAAATATAATGCTGAAACAAGAGAGTTTACCTTTATATTACCTTCTCCAACTGAAGAAGCATATATTTTAACCTTTAGAACTGATGTAGTGGACAAAAGTAAGTCACCATTTACTAACGCTATATCCTTTAAAGGTACAGGAATAGAGGGAACTTCTTCTTCAGGAAATGTTGATGTTATATTCCAAGGTGCTGGCGGTGGTGGAGTTGGCGAAACTGGTAGCATTAAGGTTGCAAAAGTAGATAAAAATAACGAAAACATTAAACTGGAAGGAGCTGTATTTGAACTTCTTGATAAGTATGAAAATGTTATAAAAACTTCAGAACCAACAGACTTAACTGGAGAGATTGTATTTAGTAAATTGAAGTTTGATATAGACTATTACGTTAGAGAAAAGGTTGCTCCAACAGGATATACATTAAGTAGTGAATTGTATAAATTTCAACTTAAAAATACTAAAGATGAAAAGAATATAACATATAATTATAAAGATGAAAAGATTAAAGGTGAAATTGAATTCTTTAAAACTGGTGAAAATAATATCCCTCTTGAGGGAGCTGAGTTTACTCTCTATATGATTTCAGACACTTCCTATTCAAATCCTATAGCAATAGCTATAAGTGACGAAAATGGAAAAGTAAATTTCAAAAATGTGGAGTATGGAGAGTATGCAATAAAAGAAACAAAAGCTCCAGAAGGATATATACCTTCAGGGAAAATACTAACTGCTATTATCACTGAAAATGGAAAGATAGTAAAAGCAAACCCTGAAAGTATATCTAATACAAAAATTAGAGGAAATATAGAGTTTAATAAATTAGGTGAAGACAAAAACCCATTACAAGGAGCAGAGTTTAAGCTTTATAAAGAAATGGATACAAAGTTTGAAGCTCCTATAGCAACAGCTATAAGTGATGAAAGTGGAAAAGTACAATTTGAAAATGTAGAGTATGGTAAGTACACTATAAAAGAATCAAAAGCTCCAGAAGGGTATGTTATTTCAGAGGAAGCGCTAACTGCTATTATAGCCGAAAATGGTAAATTAGTTAAAGCAAACCCTGAAAGTATTTCGAATACAAAAATCAGAGGAAGCATAGAGTTTACTAAACTAGGAGAAGATAAGAACCCATTACAAGGAGCGAAATTCAAACTTTATAAAGAAATAGATACAAAGTTTGAAAATCCTATAGCAACAGCTATAAGTGATGAAAGTGGAAAAGTACAATTTGAAAATGTAGAGTATGGAGAGTACACTATAAAAGAATCAAAAGCTCCGGAAGGATATCTTCTTTCAAGCGAAATACTAACTGCTATCATAACTGAAGATGGAAAGGTAGTAAAAGCGAACCCTGAAAGTATATCTAATACAAAAATTAGAGGAAGTATAGAGTTTACTAAGCTAGACGAAGATAAAAACCCATTACAAGGAGCAGAATTCAAGATTTATAAAGAAGTTGATACAAAGTTTGAAAATCCTATAGCAACAGCTATAAGTGATGAAAATGGAAAAGTACAATTTGAAAATGTAGAGTATGGCAAGTACACTATAAAGGAAACAAAAGCTCCAGAGGGATATGTTATTCTAGAGGAAGTACTAACTGCTAATATAACTGAAAATGATAAAACTGTAAAAGCAAATCCTGAAAGTGTGTCTAACACAAGAATTAGAGCTTCGATTCAAGTTAAAAAATTAGATCAAGATAAGAAGCCTTTAAAAGGAGCAGAATTTACATTATACGATTCAGAGGGTAAAGAAATTAAAACTTTTGTATCAGGAGAAGATGGTACTGTGTTGTTTAAAGATATTCTTTATGGAGAATATACAATAAAAGAAACAAAAGTTCCTGAAGGATATTTAGCTTCAGAAGGCACAATAAAGGTATTTGTAGACAAAGATGGTGAGATATACAGCTATGAGGTGGTAAACAACAGAATTAAGGGCAGTATTGTAATTACTAAAACTGATATGAATGGAAAAGTGCTTCAAGGTGCAGAATTTACCTTATATGACAGAGTGGGCAAAGAAGTAACGACTGTAGTTTCTGATAAGGATGGTATTGCAGCTTTTAATGATGTGGATTATGGTAGTTATACTATTAAAGAAACTAAAGCTCCTAAGGGATATATTTTAAGTAAGGAAGAATTACAAGTTAAGGTTAATTCTACGGAAATACAAAAATTCACTGTTAAAAATGAAGCAGAAAAGATTGTTGATAAAATAATAAATGTTTTGCCAAAGACTGGTGGGGTATTTGATTATAAACTTATAATTGGAGCATTAGCAATTATAGGTGGCGTTAGTCTAGTATCAAAAAGGAAAAAATAAAAGTAATAAAATTAAAATATAAAAATAGATATTTAAAATGAAAAGTAAGACATATATTTTAAATTCTATGTATATGTAAAGAAGGCTATTGTAAAATACAACAGCCTTTTTACTTTAAACAAAAATTGCCTATTTAAATTTATTAATTATTTCCTATACACATATTAGCTAAATCATTACCAAATGAAATGGAATCCTTTGGTACCCAAACTTCTTCAGTTTTCTTACCAAAGTTCATTTTTACTTTTTCAAATTCAAAAGTAGTTGATTTAACATCAGTTGAAGGAGTTAATGCATTAATATTTTCAATTATTTTTTTGATGAAAATTTCTGATACTTTAGTCATATCAGAAATTTGTTTGCTTTGTACTTCAGAAATAGTGTCATCACCAGCTTTAGTACTTGCTTCAACCATATTAACATATGTAGTTGATATTTTAACTTGAGATATTTCTTTATCACTAGAAACAACTTCTATAGTAGGTTTTAATTTTCTTAAAGCTTCTATTTGAACATTATATATTTGATCTAACTGCTCATCAGTAATAGGTAGACCAGCTTGTACAAAACCAGCTTTAGTAACTTCATTCATTGATTTTTTTTGAATTTCTGCCATAGATGTAATTTCATCATTTGTCACACCAAGTTTTTCAAATTCGGCGCTATCTTGTAAAATAACTAAGTCATAAAAAGCTTTTGCAGTTTGTTCAATAGGAATAGTCTTTTTACTGCATCCTAAAAAAATTGATGAAAGACTTAATAACATAACGATACAAAGAATACTAGGTTTTATAAATTTTTTCATATGTAATTCCCCTTTGTTTTTAAAATCTGTAAATTGTTTTTATTTAGATAATTCTTATTTAAAGCAATTATATAATATAATAAAATTTACCAAATATCAATTATTTTTGAAATAAAGTTTTTTGAAATACATATATAATTATATTAAAAGAATATGATAATAGAGAAATAAAAAACTTTGATTACATCATCATGGCTTAATAAATTAAGAAAAGAAAGTAAACTTCTCACAAGTAATTCAGGATGCTTTAAAAAAGATAGTATATATCTAAAAGATAAAATAGAATAAAATTAAAAGCTAGTAGGGAATAAATCCTTACTAGCATCTTTCTCTTTTGTATAACACATAGTTGGAGAATAAATCTAATTAGATTATAATAAAGAGGTGTTAGAATGAAAGATAATAACTTAAAGAGCAGAAGTACAGCTAGAGGATTTATAAAAAATAAAGCTACACTAGAAGACTTGGAAGAAATAGAAAAGCTAATAGCAGAAAGAAAGGAACAATTAAAGGGATGTTGTTAGGTATGTGATATTAGTATAATATGTAGCAGTAATTTTTGAAATTTAATGTAGGGGTAGGGTTTAAATATGGAAAATGTTATTGTAAGCGAAAGGAAACCTTCAATTGAAGAATATATTTATTTAAGAAATTCTGTTGGTTGGAGGGTATTACAACATGACAAAATAGAAAAAGGATTGAATAACTCGATCTACTGTGTTTGTATAGAAGACCAAGACAAGATAATTGGATTTGGAAGAATTGTTGGAGATGGTGGAACGGTTTTTTATATACAAGATATAATAGTTATACCGTCCTATCAAAAACAGAAGATTGGTACACTAATTATGGAAAAAATAATGGACTATATTGACAAAAACTGTATAGATGGTGCTATTATTGGTTTGATTGCAAATAATGGACTGGATAATTTCTATAAAAAATTTGATTTTACATATAATCAGAACAATTGGTTTTACAGGTTCAATGCTTAATACCTGTGATAAAAGATTTTATTATATGATAGATACAGTTGATATAGAAATTTCATATTATCTCAATAACTCTTTTGAGTTGATTAAAGACTCCATTGAGGAAGGGGTAGTTTTAGATGATGAAAGAATTTGTTATGGATTCTGGGAAGATAAGGTTATAAAAATATTTAAGGGAGCTTATTTCAAAAAGCTCCCTTGGTTTAATTTATTTTCTTTCCTTAATTATACCTTTTCTATAGGCATTTAAAAGCATTTGAAGGTAATGAATTTGACTTATAAGCTCCGTACCTATATCAGTATCTCTAACCTTTAGCCTTCTAGAGTTAAATTCTAAAATGAAGTTGGTAGATATGATATCTTTCCCCTCATCAATGGCTGTTTGAGTTGATTCAAAAGGCTCATGCTGAACTAATTGAAGGCCATAGGAATTATAAATTAAAGTATAGCCTGCAATGCCTGTCTCAGGTTGGTAAGCCTTAGAAAATCCCCCATCTATAACTAAAAGTTTCCCATTAGCCTTTATAGGATTTTCACCTTTAATAGTTTTAACAGGTACGTGTCCATTAATTATATGAGAATGTTTAGGAGAAAGACCAAATTCTAATAATATATTATTACAAACCTCTTCATTATCTCTAAGATTGAAGTAAGGGCATTTATTTTCCTTATGAGTAATCTTATCATTTATAAAATATCTTTCAAAAGTAGCCATTTTATCTTTACCAAAGAGAGGTGAATCAGGGCCACACCATAAATACCACATGTAATCTAAAGCATAATGAGCATTTTTGCTATCACATTCATTAAAATATGCTTCTCTAGTAATTCTATCTACCCTATCTAAATATTCTTTACCGCAGAATTCCTTGTTTCCAAGCTTAACATTCTTAAAAGTGCCATCTTCATTTAAAGGAATGGAGGCATGATATAAAAGATTAGAATTGCTCTTTAAATAAAGGCTACCCTTAGAGTAAAGACATCTAACATGTTTCTCAAGTTTTTCACTATTTAAGAAAGAACTATGAAGCTTAGACATTAATTCTTTTTCTTCATCTGTCAGTTTATAAGGATTATTAATATCTATAGTAGGGAAGTTAGTATCATTTAATGCATATTCTTTACCACCTATAACAATTGTTCCTTTTTCATAATTAATTTTATCAAGAAGTCTTCTATCATCCATATTAAATTCAGGGTGTCTTTTAATAATTTCACCTTCTAATTTAAACTGTATAATAGAAATTGCCTTATGCATTTGAGCCATAAGTTTTAAGTCTTTTTCTTTAAAGTAATCATTAGTAACCTTTGGTTTAAAGGATTTACATGGATCATTAGAGTATACATCCATAGCAAAACGAGCTAGAGGTAAAATGTTTATACCATAGCCATCCTCTAAGGTTTCTAGATTAGCGTATCTAGTACAAATTCTAATAACATTACATATGCAACTATGATTTCCAGCTGCTGCACCCATCCAAAGTATATCATGGTTTCCCCATTGAATATCATAGGAATGATAATTACATAGAATATCCATAATTATGTGAGCTCCAGGACCTCTATCATAGATATCACCTACTATGTGAAGAGAATCTATAGTCAACCTTTGAATAACATTACAAATTGCAGTTATAAAATCGCTAGCTCTACCAATGGAAATAATGGTATCTAATATTCCATTAAAATAATCTTGTTTATTTGGTCTCGCTTCAGATTCGTGAAGTAGCTCCTCTATAATATAGGAAAAGTCTGCAGGAAGAGCTTTTCTAACCTTAGAACGAGTATATTTAGATGATACATTTCTACATACCTGAATCAATTGATTAAGAGTAATCTTATACCAATCATCGGGGTCATCTTCTTTAGCAAGGGCAATATCTATATACTGTTCAGGGTAATATATAAGAGTGCATAAAGCTTTTTTTTCAGATTCTCTAAGGGTATTGCCAAAGATATCATTAACTTTTCTTTTTATCACACCTGAAGCATTTTTAAGTACATGTTGGAAAGCTTCATGTTCACCATGAAGATCCGTTAAAAAGTGCTCCGTACCTTTAGGTAAATTTAATATTGCCTCCAAGTTTATAATTTCAGTACAAGCATCTGATATTGTAGGAAAATTATGAGAAAGAAGTTCTAGGTATTTTAAATCCTTTTCAATTATATCAGCACTTATTTCACAAGTTCCGCTCATGATTATCTCCTTCTTAGCAAATAACTATTCAGATAGTTAAAGGTAAAATAGTTATCTATAGATAGTTATTAAAAATTGCTATCTATATAGTTATTTGAAAAATTACTATCTATATAGTTATATGTAATATGCTATATTATAATTATTATATATATGATATTATACATGAAATTTATATAATTTACTAATATCATAGACAAATAGGTTATCACATATCTATATTAGAATTGAAAAGATATATTCTACATGATAGGATTAAAGAATAGTAACTATGAAAAATAAACAAACTATATATAAAATAAGATTAGGAGTGATAAACATGAATAAAATGCTTAACTTAAAACGCTGGGCTTTACTTGGGGCTACCACTGATACTACAAGATTTGGATACAAGATTTTTAGAGAACTAGAGGATAGAGGATACACTGTTTATGGAATAAACCCTAAATATGATTCTATAGATGGAATAAAGTTATATAAATCTATAGAAGAGTTACCAGAATTAATAGATGGAATAAATGTAATAGTTAATCCTAAAATTACTTTAGAAGCTCTTCCTAAAATAAAAGCAAAAGGAATCAAAAATGTATGGTTCCAACCAGGTTCTTTTAATGAAGAAGTTATAGAAGAAGCTAAAAAATTAGGTTTTAACATAGAACTAGAAGACTGTATGCATGTAGAATTATTGAAATCATAGTCCTTGTTTCATATAGAAAATGTTAAAAACAAATGTGTAATCTATGGATTAGAAAGATCTAACTAATAAATAAACAATAAATAAACTCCAATCTCATTTTTAAATTTGGGTTGGAGTTTATTTATAGGGTAAGACATGGGGGAAGTTCTTATGGGTGAAGCTTTAAATGAAATACTAGATAATATTTCACAAGGAGTTATTGTTATTGATACGGAGGGAATAATAACAACTTACAATAAAAAGGCTAAGGAGATATTTGGAATATTTGAATCTACAAAAATTAGCCATAAGTCAGATAAACTTAAAAAAGATGATCTGGTTTTTATTGTAGATAATAAAGTTGGTGAGGATGATGGGGAACTAGATTATAAGTCCTTTGAGAAGATCGGTATCTATGATAAAAACCTTAAAAAGGGAGATTCAATTTTAGCCTTTGGTACATATAAAAGTTCTAATAATCATGTTAATGAGAATTACAAAATTATAGAAGTAAGTGATCAAAGTGGGGAAGTATATCTTGATGGAGTATATAGGGAATTAAAGTATAAGCTAAGTATAGATTATAGTAAAAAAATATTAGAAATAAATATAAATGACACAATATATAGTATGAATTATAGATATGCTGTTGGACATATGGTGATAATTAGAAATAATGAACTAGTATTTTATCAAAGTAAGGGCTATACAGCTAGAAATGAAAGTTTAAGATACATATTAGAAGAGAGAGTTTTTAGAGAAAAAGGTAAGAATGCACAGGCTATAAATCCTATTGGAGATTTCATTTTTAATGTTCATGAAAGAAATAATGAAATGGATAAATTCTATAGGTGTGCTGCTAAAGAAGATAATATAGTAACAAATGAATTTATGAATATTAATGGTATAGCTACATTATCATCAATTATACCGTTATATTCAGAAGAAAATAAAATTGGGGCTATATTAAGAGTTGAAGACATAACAGAATTGAAAGAGGTAATAGAAGAAAGAAATGTTTTACTAAAGAATCTTAAAAAAACAGAAAAATTATTAGAAGATGAAAATATAGCAAGAAGTTTCAAAAAGTTTCAAGGGGTAAGCGCCCATATAAATGATATTAAGAAAATAGCTTATAAATCATCAAAAACAGATTCAACGGTATTAATACTAGGGGAAAGTGGAACGGGCAAAAGTACTTTAGCAGAAGAAATTCATAATATCAGCAATAGGAAAAATAATAAGTTTCTTCACATAAATTGTGCATCTTTACCAGAAAGTCTTTTGGAAAGTGAGCTTTTTGGATATGAAGGTGGATCATTTACTAATTCAAGAAAGTCAGGTAAACCAGGATTATTTGAATTGGCTAATAATGGTACTGTATTTTTAGATGAAATAGGAGAAATGCCATTAAAGATTCAAGGTAAACTACTTAATTTTTTACAAAATAAAACCTTTTATAGAATTGGAGGAATAGAAGAAATTAAGGTAGACACCAGAATTATATGTGCTACAAATAAAAATCTTGAACAATTAATAAAGGAAAAGGAATTTAGAGAAGATTTATATTATAGAATCAATATTATACCTATATACATTGAGCCTCTTAGAAATAGAATTGAAGATATACCCATATTGGTGGACAAGTTAATTAAAAATTTATCTAAGAAATTAAAAAAAGAACCCATTACTATGACTAGAGAAGCAATGAACAAATTAATGTGCTTATCTTGGTTAGGAAATATAAGGGAATTAGAAAATGTTCTCGAGAGAACAATAAGTTTAAATGATTCTAACGTAATTTATTCTAAAGATATATTAGTATACAATACAAAAAATGAAACAAAAGAAATAAATGAAAGTTTAAAAGTTGCTTTAGAAGAAGCAGAAAAGAAAATAATAATTAACTGTTTAAGAGCTTATAAAGGAAATATTAAAGCTTGTTTAAACATATTAGAAGTTGGAAAAACCAGCTTTTATGATAAATTAAAAAAATATAATATCAATATAAATGATTATAGATAAAATTAAATATAAATATTCCGTTAATACGGAATGGCGTTCGTAAAAATGAACTGTTTTAAATTCTTACATATTGAGCAAAATCAAAGTTTTAGAAAACAATATTTAGAATAGTTCGAAAATATGGAAAAACATATAAACTATATTTAAACACTAATAAAAAATGGCTATTTTAAAGGGATTAATTTAGTAAATATCTTTTAAAAATGTGGCATAGATATTGCTTTACTATTAAAGTAAGAAATTTAGTAGGAGGCAATAGATATGTTACAAAATAGCATTAAAGAAGGAAACTTATATTTTTATGGATGTAATGTTCAGGAATTAGCACAAAAGTACGATACACCTTTATATGTAATATCTGAGGATTGCATAAGAAATAAGTGTAAAGAGTTAAAGGAAAGTTTCATAGAAAAGTATCCTAATACTAAGGCATTTTATGCAAGTAAAGCTTTTTTGACTTTAGAAATGTGTAAAATAATGAAGGAAGAAGGCATGGGAATAGATGTAGTATCAGGAGGGGAACTTTTTGTAGCAATTAGAGCTGGCATTGACCCAAAGGACATAATGTTTCATGGTAATAACAAGACAACAGCAGAATTAAAAATGGCAATAGAGTATAGTGTAGGAAGAATAGTGGTTGATAGTTTAGATGAATTACAAGTGCTTGATGACCTTGCCAATGAAGCAAATAAAGTTGTAGATATCTTATTTAGAATAACTCCAAATATAGATTGCAATACTCATAAGTATATAAGTACTGGTCAAAAGGATTCTAAATTTGGTATTCCATTAGATGATGAAATTATAAAGGAAGCTATAACTATAGCAACAACATCAAGAAATATAAATTTCAGAGGGATTCATTTCCATGTAGGTTCACAATTATTTGATAACTCCTCCCATCTGAAAGCTATAGAAAACGCAATTAGATTGATGAAAAAGCTAAAAAATGATTTAGATATAGAAATAGAAGAGTTAAATGTTGGAGGAGGCTTTGGCATAAAATATTTAGAAAGCGATAAGCCAAAATCTCTAAGCTATTTTATTGATGCAATAATGGAAGCAATTAAGAAAAAAACCTATGAAAATGGACTTAAAATGCCTAAGATTTTTATTGAGCCAGGAAGATGGATGGTTGGAGAGGCTGGTATAACTCTTTACACCGTGGGAACTATTAAGGATATTCCAGGAGTAAGAACCTATGTCTCCATAGATGGAGGATTACCAGACAATCCAAGAACCGCATTATATACAGCAAAGTATCAAGCATATTTAGCAAATAAAATGGATAATGAAAGAAATAAAACAGTTACAATAGCTGGAAAATGCTGCGAATCAGGAGATATACTAATATGGGATTTAATGGTGCCTCATTCTATAAAAAGAGGAGATATTCTTTCAGTTATGAGTACAGGTGCATATAATTACTCTATGGCTAGCAATTATAATAAAATTCCGAAGCCTGCTGTAGTGATGATAAAAGATGGACAAGAAAGAATTATTGTAAGACGTGAAAGCTACGAGGATTTAATTTCCATGGATGTAATTTAATAATTCTAGTTTAAATATGGGTGATATGAGATAATAACTACACATTATAAAATTTCGGGGGGATATAACAATGGAAGGATTTTTTAACTCCATAAATAAAATATTTGAGTTTATAGTACCAGTGGCAGACTTTTTATGGGATTTCCCAACTAATTTTCAATGGTATTCTAATATTCCTATAATAGGAAAGTTTTCTTTAGCCATCTTACTTTTAGTAGGATCAGGTATATATTTCACATTTAAAATGGGCTTTGTTCAATGTACTAAGTTTAAAAAAGGGATTAAAATACTTGCAGAGAAGAAATCTCATGAAGCTGGTATTAGTCCTTTAGCATCATTTCTACTAAGTTCAGCCATGAGAATAGGACCTGGGAATATAGTAGGAGTTACAGGAGCAATTAGTGTAGGAGGACCAGGAGCTATATTTTGGATGTGGGTTTCTGCCTTCTTTGGAATGGCTACAGCCTTTGTAGAAGCAGTTTTAGCTCAAATTTTTAAAGAGAAAAAGGACGATGAGTTTGTTGGAGGACTACCTTTTTATGGGATGAAGATTTTAGGTAATAAAAGAGTAATAGGAATAGTACTAGCTGTTTTATTTATTGTATATGCAATGTTCTGTATACCAGCTCAAACCTTTAATATTGTAACTAGTTTAAGTTCAGTAGTAGAAACAATTACAGGAACAGTTTATGAAAGACAATCATTACTATACTATGCAATTACTATATTATTAATAGCTTCAGTTGTAGTTACTGTATTTAAAGGGATAAATGGTGTTACCAAGGTTACAGATAAGTTAGTGCCTATAATGGCTATAATTTATGTAGGAATAACATTAGTAATAATTATATTTAACTTAGATAAAGTACCTGTGTTTTTCACAGCAGTATTTGCAGGGGCATTTAAACCACAAGCCATCTTTGGTGGGGCCTTTGGTGTAGCACTTGCTCAAGGAATAAAAAGAGGTCTTATGTCAAATGAAGCTGGACAAGGTACTATAACTATGGCCGCAGCTACTGCAGATACTGATCATCCAGTAGAACAAGGATTAGTACAAGCTCTAGGAGTATTTTTAGATACTATGGTAATTGCCACAATGACAGGAATAGTTGTAGTTATGGCAAGCCTTTGGGCAGCTGAATCAGGAGTGGCTTGGGAGAGTATAAAAGGTTCTAAGCTAACAGTTTATTTAACCTCTGTACAATACTTAATTCCAGGTACAGCCTTTGACTCAATTGCTACTATAATAATATCTTTATGCTATGGATTATTTGCATTTACAACCTTACTTGGAATGATTCTATTTGCAGAGATATCAGGAAACTTTATATCAAAAAGTAAGAAATGTATTAATACCATAAGAAGTTTAGGTGCCTTTATATTTGTACCTTTTGGTTGTTTAACAGTTTTATCAGGACTAGAACTAGGGAACCTATGGTATATATCTGACTTAGTAAACATACTAGTTGTATATGCCAATGTACCTATATTACTATTAGGATGTAAAATTGTATTTAAAGCTTTAGATAATTATAATAGCACTAAAGGCGCAAAGTTTAACTCTCTAGATATAGGAATTGAAACTCCTTGCTGGGGAAACTATGGAATTGATGATTATAAAGAAGAGAAAGAAGTATCTATGTAAATATTTAAATTATATAAAAAAATAGGATAATAATGTATACTAAAATATTACCCATATGATATAATAAATTATATAAGAAAAAATGGAGGAAATGACTGTGAGATATCTTAATATAAAAAAAGGATATACCCCAATGAGCAGCAGTTCTATGACTAAAACTGCAATATTGAAAACCAAGGGGTTACTGTATCTTTTTTTAAGATGATTTTGCAGGAATAATAGTCCTTCAACTTCAAAAGTAACTCCAAGACTTTATTATAAGATTAAATTCTTAATAATAGAGTCTTTTATTATGCTAATTAACAGAGTTCTTAGCTTCTATGAAGCTTTACTTATAGAAATCATTAGGGGGAGTTACAATGAATAACGTAAAAGAAAGTTTAAATATAAATAAAATTAATAAAGGGAAGAGCGTAGATTACTTAACCAGGATAAAGAAAAATATAAAAATTGATTATATGTATAAGTTTTTATCTTCCATAGATATAAGCTCTGCCATTTGGGTATTATATTTAGCTCATAAAGGCATGTCTCTTATAGAAATAGGACTTTTAGAATCAGTTCACCATATAACCAGTTTAATATGTGAAGTTCCAACAGGAGCCATTGCTGATATTGTTGGAAGAAAGAATACTATAATACTTGGAAGGATAATGTCCGCAATTGGAGCAATCTTAATGCTGTTTTGCAATAGTTTTTTAGGGTTTGCCATTGCCTTTGTAATATCCGCCATATCTTATAATTTAAACTCAGGCTCAGAAGAAGCCTTAGTTTATGACTCCTTAAAGGTTACAGGAGAAGAGGAAAAATATCTAAAGATAAATGGAAATTTAAATTTTATAATTGAAGTAGCCCAAGGAATAGCTGTATTAGTTGGAGGAATATTATCAGATTACTCCTTTACATATAGCTATGGATTAGCAGCCATTGTAAGTATATGTGCACTAGGAATTTCCTTTGGATTTAAAGAACCAGAATTTCATGAAGAGGCAAAGGAAAGAGTTACTATAGTAGGTCATTTTAAAAGCTGTTATGAAGTAATGAAATCTAATAAAAAAATTATACTAATAATGATGTTTTTTGAATTAATATTTATGACCGGCACAACTACTCATTTTTATACTCAACAGTATTTTAGTGAAATGGGATACTCTAGAAGTTTCATAGCAATAATCTATGTAATATCAAGTATAGGCTGTGCAATAGGAGCAAAATTCGCCTATAAAGTAGAAAGAAAATTAAAAAAAGCTATGCTTTATATAGTCCCAATGTTAGGAGGAGTGTGGCTTATGGTTCTTATTAGCAGTAAGAATTTAATTTCTATCATAGGATTTATTATGTTTTCTATAAGTATAAATATCCTATATCCTGTTAGCTCTGACTATATAAATAAGCTTATCCCATCAGCTCAAAGAGCAACCTTAATATCTGTTCAAAGTATATGCTTCAGTATATTTATGATTATGATATTTCCATTATTAGGGGTTATAGGACAAGTAACTTCATTAAGGGTAGCTTTTATAGTACTTGCAGTGATTCTTTTCATAATAAGCTTTGGGAGCAGAAGAGTTTTAAAGGGGAATAATTGTTTCAAAGTTTTGTAAACTGTGATAATATTATCTATATTGGGTGGTGTAGAATAAATATGAAAATTCAAAACAAAAAAACAGGTATAGCAGTGCTTATTTTAATATCAATGGAACAGGCTATTAAAATAGTAATTAATAACAATTTTCTTGACAAAAAATTTCCTATATGGCCTCCTTTATTATACTTTAAGCCTATGTTCAATAGGGACTATTCATGGTTTAATTCTATGTTGCAATTAGGTATCGGTAAATGGATTCATATTTCAATAGTAGCAACTATGAGTATACTAATATATCTGTTTTATAAATATCTAAATAAACAATTTGGACCTAACAAAACTATTAATATTATGTATGCTTTCATATTTTCTGGTGCTATGTGTTCATTAATTGACAAGATTTTTTGGAATGGTAGTTTGGACTACATATTAGTAAATGGTTATTTTACCTTTGACTTAAAAGATGTATATATTAATATTTTTATGGGGTTGCTAATCTTAGCATTGCTCTTTAAAAACAAAGTTTTAAATCAAATTGATGATGATATAGTAAAAGATTTTACTAAATATATTCTACGAAAATTATAACCATATATTTCATCATGAAAAGAACAAGAATTAAAAGTTGCAGTTAAGTAACATTGTTCTAAAATTATTTGCCAACTTCTAAATAAATAATGGAAACAAGAAAAGTCGCATGTGGAATTAATATTCAACATGTGGCTTATTTTTATATGTATGTAGGGTGTACCCGTTCTATTGATAAATTGACACTTCTATCACCATTCTTATTTTTCTTTCCGAATATTTCCACTGCAATTCAATTCCCTATGTAAGTCCCCATAATTAATATATATTATTGTTAGCTTATATAACTAAATTACTTAATTACGTTCACTCTTCTCTTGTTCTGATTCATTAAGTCCTTCATTAAATCCTTCTTTAAATCCATCAATGAATCCGCAACCTACAAGGCTTAAAGCTATAATTGCACATAAAAAAACACTTATTAATCTCTTTTTCATAACATTACCTCCATCTTTACATATACAATTATACCAATGGAGTGATATTATTACAATAATTTGATTAAATCTCCACCCTTGAGCAATATTCCGAAACGGTTGAGCATTAATAATATAAGTGCTTATTCAATATTTATTTAGATTAGCTTTTTTGCGAAGTCCCAATTAGCGAAGCTTTTTAGACAAACGTTGGATCAAATGGATTTTCAGTAAATATTGACTTCAAAATAAGAGAGACGTTGAATGAAAAACTAACTTCCGTTTTAGCGCAAGCTATTGCAACCACAAGAGTAAAGTCAGTTTTAAAGCCTAAATTTGTGGTCAAAAGACCTAAAACAAGCTATAATTTATATAAGATAACCATTTTTTAGGGATTATAAGCAAGCTTAATAAGCCTACGGAAATCAGCTTGCAAAACTAAGTTCCGTTTGCTTCAACTTTGCATGATTAAATTCCGCTGATATTTGCCTTAAATTTTGATATCTTATTTTTTAAAAAGTGCAGGTTTTAGATGTATTTCATCTGCAGCTATATATTTTTTGCCTTATTCGGGGAGGATATTTGATGAAAGAAAGGTTTAAAATAATAAAATATTTTATAATTGCTTTATTAATTTTAATACCAGGAATAAAATTGTTTCTTGATTTACAATTTGGAATTACACTATTGAATGATGACAAAATCATTTATACATACATTGCTATCTATTCTATTTTAGCAATAGTTTTAATATTTATGATGAAAAAATTTTTTTGCATGGTGATAGCAATTATATTTTTGTTCATTTATGTATTTACATTACATATTGGTAATGGTTTAGATGATAGATTTCGTACTTCAGAAGAATATACCTCACCAAATAATGAAAATATATTAATAGTAAATATTCAAACTTCATGGTACCCAAGTGCTAATGTAAGATTTTATAAAAAAGTAGGCTCTTTCTTTAAAAAAACAATTAAGGCACCTAAAATAGAAGGCGAGTTTAATGATGATCGCGTTATAAGAATGGACATTTCATGGGAAGATGATAATACTGCGGTAATAAGTGGATTTATTGTTAAAAGAAATAGGGATAAACTTGAAAAGATTAAGGGAAATTTTCCAGATAAATGTGACTATGAAATAATAGATAACAATCTGTATTTAAAATTGGAATAATTAAGGAACTCCACAGAAGTTATTCTATGGAGTTCCTTAGTGTTTATATTATTTTCTTTATAGAAGTCTTCTTAATTTACTTATAAAAGTAAATGGTATAAACTGAATTTATTTGAATGTTATAGCTTTATATGATTATATATTTTACTAGTTATATCTTATTTTAGTTAATTATACTCATCATTAAGTGGCTCTGCTGCTTTAGATTCTCTTATACAAACGATATATTGAAAAAAATCTAACATGTTTGCTTCTAGTTCTTCTCCATTATAAGTATAATACATTGGTGTTTCAGAAAAAGGTGAATCCTCACCTGTTAATTTATAAATATTCAAATTGCCTTCTAATAAATCATTAGTTTCCTTAACTTGTGGATAAACAACTGCGAACTTATGTGGGGAATATCTACCATTCCCTGATATATTAATTTTCTCACAATTATCATAGTTATATATTACTGTCAAAAGCTTATCTTTAAATATTGAGTCATCAGAATTTAGATAGGCAGCAAACCACATTTTATCTTTTTCTTTACTTTGAAATGTATGGTTAAGTCCCCATTGTCCATAATACTTTCCCTTAGGCAATTCCTTTTGAAGAATTTTAAAGTTTTCATATATCATTTTATCTCTAGTGTTATCCCAATCAATATGATTATCCTTATGCTTATAAGCTTCTATTCGATTTAATACGTTAAAATTTACAAGGTTAAAACTAGTGAATTTTTCTCCAAGATACTTTCTATATATATCTTCCTTCTTTTCTATATCCTCTTGCAATTCCTTTGAACATTGAGCAGAAGTTTCATCAAATTTATCTGAATCCATAATGGCTAAATCTTTAAATTCACTTTCATCTTCTAAATCTATAGAACTATAGTTTTCTTTTAAATACTCTTGCATGATTTTTTTATTCTCAGGTGATTGTTCTAAAATTTTATCAGAGAATTCAATTGAATGTTCCTCTTTCTATATAATAAGCTATATCAATAGTTCATTTACGTTCATTTGGCAATATTATATTTTGAAAATAATTTATATATTTTACAATTTAAGTTTCTTTTATAAATTAGCTATTAAAGTAAGTTTCACTTAAATTTACTTCTAAAAGTCTAAATAATTTTAAAATAAGAAACTTAAGTTAAGATTTAGACTTTTCAAGTATCTTTTATTTAATTAAAAGTTTATTTTGATATACTTTAAAGGTAACCATTTTAATATTTGCTTTCTGTAAGCAAACAAATAAATATGTATAAATTGACAGAAGTTAACGCTATAAATATATTAAATTTGTTATTTAATGAAAAATGTAATAATATAGTAAAAAATATACTAAAGTGATTTATTAGAATTGAAGGTGAGATTTTGAAAAATAAACTTATAAAGATTGAATTGAGTAGAGCGATTAAAAGTAAAACTATGGCTCTTGTACTTTTTTTAGGGCTATTAATTACAGTGTCACAAATTTTTACATATGTTATCCCAATAGCCAATTTTAATGAAAGGGTTGTGGTGGATAATTATCCAATGGCGTCCCCAACCACCGTATTTCAGGCGTGGATTGGTAATATTAATATACTTCCACAGAGCTATATATTTTTTGCCTTATTGCCATTGTTAGCGGCAATACCATTTGCAGATACCTTTTTTACTGACAGAAAAAGTGGATATATAAAAAATGTTCTTATTAGAACGAAAAAGAAGGATTATTTTTTAGCAAAATATATAGCTACCTTCATTTCAGGTGGATTAGCTATAACTATACCACTACTTGTTAATTTGATTATTGCAGCTATGTTTTTACCCTCATTTGTACCTCAAGTAACTCAAAGCTTTGCAATAGGACCAACACATTTATGGAGTAAATTATTTTTTACACATCCTTATATATATTTAATTGGATTTTTAATGATAGATTTTATTTTTAGTGGATTGATAGCTACTATTGGGTTATCAGTGAGTTTCTTCATTGAATATAGGTTCATGGCGTTAATTACACCATTTATAGTATATATATTTGTTTACACAGTACTAGGTTCTTTTAATTTAGCTAAATATATTCCCTTCTATTTTTTGCAGCCAGGATTTGAAGTATGTAATGGATATGTAGTTTTAGGAGAAATTATTGGATTATCAATCATTACATTTGGTATGTTTTTCTTCAAGGGAGTGAAAGATGATATATACTAATTTAAAAAATTGGACAAAAGAGTTTTTAAGAAATATAAAATGTAACTATCTAATAATCATAGGATATATGATTATTTTAGCTATTATAATTTTATTTCATATTAGAAGTGGAGTGTTTACTCATAATGTTCAAAGTGTGGCAGATGCATTTATATACGTATTAGCATATTGGTTTTTTGGAATTGAAATTATGATTTTAGCAAATTTTATGCTTTTTAACATTATTAAAGATGACCTAAGGATAAATAGTATTATAAAACAAAAAAGTAGGACTTTATTATGGATAAAGCAGGTATATAAGATAAGCCTATTATCTATATTTTCTTCAATATGGATTTCCCTTTGCACTTATTTCTTTGGGGGATTAATGACTACACACTTTATAAACTGGAATAATGTGAATAGTATTTACTTTAAAATAAATAAAACTGTATGTAGCTCTATAAGTTTAAACTATGTAATTACAATGTTTTTATTATGTTCCTTTATCAGAATTGTTCTAATATTAACTATTTCATTATTAATATATTGGATAACAAATAAGAAGATTATAAGCTGGTTGTTTGTTGTAACCTTGGGATTTTTAGAAATTTCAGTACCAATTGTATGTAAAGTGATAAATATTGATTACACAGCAATTAATAGCATCTATAAATTAATTATTGGGTTTTTATATGGCATAGTTCTTATATTAATAGCAATAATATTAGGAGTTATTCTGGGAAAAAGAAAGGAATTTTATTATGAATAATATAAAATTTGGTGATGAAAAGAAAAAAGGAAGTTTCTTTTTACAGATTAAACATGATTTTTATAAAGGTACTATAGAGGGATGGAAAAGATATGCAATAGCCCTATGTATATTTATATTTTTATGTTTTGTATTTCAAATAAGAGCTGAAAAAATTATACAATTTAATAAGATTAGTAAAGAAATCTCTTTTTCAGATTTTATATTATTTATGTTTAGAGGAATGAATGTTTTTGATGGAAATGCAGTTGAACTACAAGATAAGCTGCCTCAATGGTTTTTAGTAAATATATATTTAAGCATTATCATTGGATATTTTCCATTGAAGGATTTAAGTGAATCAGGAATTCAGGTATTAATTAGAACTAAAAGCAGAGTTTCATGGTGGCTTTCTAAGTGTCTATGGGTCATATATAATGTTCTAATCTATTATACGATTTTTATCATTGTCATAACAGTTTTTTCACTTTTCCACGGAGGATTATCACTGGAACTATCAAAGGAGCTAAATCTGATATTATCAAATCTAGACATTTCAAAGTTTAATTTTAAAGGAATACTCGTAGTCGGAATAATACTTCCACTTATTACATCCATTACTTTTTCATTAATACAATTATTAATTTCACTCTTTACTAATTCAATTATAAGTAACATGTTTATCATTACTGTTTTAACTCTAACACCTTTTTATTGTAATTCATTTTTTATAGGTAATTATTTAATGATATTACGTAGTAATTTAAACATTGGAGACAGTGGAGTAAGTATAGTATATGGAATAGTTATATGTGTAGTATTATCAATAGCAACCATATTTATAGGAGCAAATAAAATTAAAAGGTATGATATTTTAGAAAAGTAATTATTTAAATGAGAAAATAAGGAGCATGAATATGGAGATAGAAGTAAGAAACTTAACAAAAAGAATTTCAGGAAATTTAATTCTTGATAATATAAATATAAAAATGACCAATGGTAAAATATATGGATTAAAAGGAAAAAATGGTTCAGGGAAAACTATGTTAATGCGAGCTATTTGTGGTCTTATTTTACCAACTGAAGGTGAAGTTATAATTGATGGACAAGTTCTTGGAAAGGATATTTCTTTTCCAAACAGTTTGGGAGCCTTAATTGAAAGTCCAGGTTTTATTTCTAATTATTCCGGATTTAAAAATCTTAAAATATTATCAGAAATACAAGGCAAGATAGATGATAATAAAATTAATGAAGTATTAACTATGGTTGGACTTGATCCAAAGGAAAAAAAGAAGTTTAAAAAGTATTCATTAGGTATGAAACAAAAACTAGGAATAGCAGCTGCAATAATGGAAGAGCCTGAGATAATTATTCTAGATGAACCAACTAATGCCCTTGATGAAAGTAGTGTAATATCTTTAAGAAAAACATTACAAAAATATCGTGATGCAGGAGCATTAATAATTATTTCATGTCATGATAGTGAGGAACTAGAATTTTTATCTGATGAAATTTTCTTTATGGAAAATGGAAGGTTAAAACCATATAATAAACGCCAAAAGGAAGGTGATAGTTATGAAGAAGAAAAGTAAAGTAATATCACTGGCTATTATTTTTATTTTAGTTATAGTAATTGGACTAAGATATAATTACATAAACAATAAGTATCCTCAGGCACCTGTAGAAGCTTATAACCTAGGGGATACCTTTGAATATAGAGGAATTACAGTAAAGGTAGAAAAAGCTAAGTTTATATCTGACAATGAAATAAAAAATATGAATCTAGAAGAATCTACTTTTTTTGAGAATGATGAAAGAAAAGCTATTGTAGCAACAGTTAACTTCAAGAATACAAGTAGTAAAGAGCAAAGCATAGAATGTGATTTTTTTGAAGCAGAATCTATTGATTGGCATAATGGTTTAAATTATGAAATGTTTATTACAATTAATGGAGAAGAGGCAAGTCCAAGCTTAACTTTAGCCCCAAATGAAGAAATCACATTAGATTTACCCTATGAAATGTTTGATTTTCAATATGATAAAAGTAGTTGGAAAAGAATTGAGGAAGTAAAATTTCGTTTAACATTAGATATATATCCAATAAAAAAGTATGTTAAACTTGAGATTTAATAATATATAAGCTCTAAGTAGTTATTGTTAAAGTTAATAACAAAAAAACTAGGGGAGTTATCTTTGTAAATACTTTACGTATATAAGGTAAAATTTTCAAGATATAATAAAATGCATAGAACTTAAAATGATTAATCAAATTATATTTTAAAAGTTTAAGATAGGGTTAACGTACCCTATTAAATAAGGGGGAAGACAATTGAAAATTAAAAAAAATATTTTTAAAGGAATTATGTTAGGAATGACGCTTATGACCATTATGTCAGCTAAATTAACTATCGCAGAAGCAAATAACTATACAGACACTGGATTTGGAGGTTTTTACTCAGGATATAATACTGTGAATACGGAGTACAGACCTAAGGAAGATGACTCTTCGTCATATATAAATAATTCAGGGTCACCTTGTGGTGTTTATGTTGATGTATGGGGTGCTAGAGGTAAGTTTGAAATTGCTAGAGATGGCAGAGGAATGGTTTTTTATAAATATGACGGACAAGAAGCTTCTTGTAATGTTAGTCAGAATAATGTATTAGTAGGAAAAGGACAAGCTAAAAAGTTACCTAACTATGTAAATGAAAGAAATTATAATGCTGGATCACTTAGAATGACAGGAACTCAATTAAGGGTAAATTTATCAGGGTTATGGAGTCCAGATAGTATATAATAAAATATCGAAAATAAAATAGTATACTTATGATTTGATTAATTGTTTGAGTTATATTTATAAAAATTTATCAAGATAGGATTAAAGGACATCCTATTCTTAGAGGGGGAAGACAATTGAAAATTAAAAATAATATTTTTAAAGGAATTATGTTAGGAATGGTACTCATGACAATAATGACAGTAAAAGTACCTATTGCTGAAGCAAATAACTATGTAGATACTGATTTTAAAGAGTTTTATTCTGGATACAATATAGTGGAAACAAAATATAGATATAAGTCAGATGACTCATCAGCATATATATTTAATTTAGGTTCACCTTGTAGTGTTTACGTTGATGTATGGGGGGGCTATGCTGTCTTCGACGATGCTGGTAATGCTTCTGTTAGACCAACTCAGCAAGAATGCTGCAATTACAATGGAAATGTATTAGTAGGTAAGGGACAAGCTAAAAAGTTACTTAATAATGTAAATGAAAAAGGTTATAATGCTGCACAACTTCGTATGACAGGAAATCAATTAAGGGTATATTTATCTGGAAAATGGAGTCCAGATAGCATATAATTTAAGGATAAATTTAAGAAAGAAGATTGTAGGATATATATTTGTATTTTACAATCTTTTTTAACGAAAATCTTAAAAGTGTTCAAGTTGAAGGTTTTTAGTATACATTTTGACATGTTCAATATTATAAAAAAATATAATTTTATATTAGTATTGTGTTGGGAGATTAAAAAATGAAAGAAAAAATGGGGAGATTAATTTTAAAAATTATTATAGCAACCATGTTTATTTGCAGTGTCTATATACTTATAGTTAAAGGTATGCCTATTCCAGGAAAAAATGTTTGGAATAATGAAGAAGTAGCAGAGGAAGATGTAGGAAATCTTGAAAAAGAAGAAAGTGAATTAAGGCTATATGAAATAGGAGAAGAGATTACATTTGGACCCTATACATATAAAGTTAATTCGGCAATGGAATCAAAAGAAAAAGGAAACTTTCCTGCACCTACAGATTATTCAAAAAGATATACATTTGATGAAAATGGCAACATAACTGGAGATAATTCTTATGTAGTAGTCAATTTAACTATTGTGAATAATACAAAAGAAGTTAAGGTACTCTACTTAAACAGCATGGGATTAGCGGTATATAAAAATAATAATACTAATGAATGTGATTATAGTGAATGTTTATCTTCAAGTAAACTAGAAGGTTATGGAAGAAAAGATTATTTTAGTACACAGCTTGAGCCATCAGTAGAATATACCTATGATCTTGTATTTATAATTCCAGATGAATCATTAAAAACCAATGAAGGTCAGCTTGTAATTAGAAGACAAGATGCCTCAACAGAAAAAGAATATGAAGATAAGATGAGATGTGTAGAAGTAAAATTTCATTAAATGAATATTCATATAAGGAGGTAAAAAGTGAAAGGAAAAATGGGTAAAGTAATTTGCATAATAATTATAGCAGGAATGTTTATTTGCAGTATCTATATACTTATAGTTAAAGGTATGCCTATTCCAGGAGAAAATGTTTGGAAGAATGAAGAAGTAGCAGAAGATGAAGGAAATCTTGAAAAAGAAGAAGCAAAAGAAGAAAGTGAAAAAAGGATTTTTCAAGTAGGAGAAGAGTTTACCTTTGGACCTTATACATATAAGGTGAATTCAGCAATGGAATCAAAAGAAAAAGGAAACTTTCCTGCACCTACAAATTGGAGTGAACGATATACATTTGATGAAAGTGGAAACATAACTGGAGAGAATTCTTATGTAGTAGTTAATTTAACTATTGTGAATAATACAAAAGAAGTTAAGGAGCTCTACTTAAATAGTATGGGATTAGTAGTATATAAAAATAATAGTACTAATGAATGTGATTATAGTGAATGCGTCTCTTCAAGTAAATTAGATGGTTTTGAGAGAAAAGATTATTTTAGAACAGAGTTTGAGCCATCAGTAGAATATACTTATGATCTTATATTCATAATTCCAGATCAATCATTAAAAACTAATAAAGGGCGGCTTGTAATTGAAAGGCAAGATGCCACAACCAGAAAAGAAGACGAAGATAAGAAAAGACTTGTAGAAGTAAATTTTTAATTTTATTATTAAGCTTTAGAATAGAAAGATAAGAAAAGAAATCCAATGTTGAATTATTTATCAAATATTGTATAGTCAACTATATCAGGAGGTGATTTATATAGAATTTATTACAAAATTTTTTTTGAAGTTCCAGTAGCTATAAATCTTTTAGTAATTAACATATTTTATATAGTTGGTAGCTTAGTGGCATTTCCTTTGATACAAAAGAGTAGCATGTTAGAAAAAGAAAAAAATTAGCTACTATTTTAGATACAGTATTTTTGATTCTAAATATGTTTGCCTTATTTGCATTATTTGCAATAAGTATATTTTTTTCTACTTTTATTTTTGACTCTGTTTTAAAATAGTGTTGATAATATATTATAGGTATGTAATATATTTAATTTAAAAGTGCAGTGATTCGAAATCACTGGACTTTAGTTCGTAATAGTTTAAGGTTGTAAGCTTATTTTTGAGCCGAAAAATCTGATACTTTTAAATCTATTTAATTTTACTATGATTAATTCAGGTAATATTAAAGCAGATATTTTTTATGTTCAAGATCAAAATCTCTATTCATATTTTTACAATGCTTTTTTATGAAAGCTTCTGAAAATTCCTCAGGTGTAATCCCGAAGCACATCAATGCATCGTTGTAGAACATCATAACATCAACCATTTCTTCAACAAAAGCAGCTCTAACTGTTTCATCATTCATAATATCATTTTCTCCACGTTTTTTAATTATCGCTATTACTTCTCCCATCTCTTCTATCATCCATAACAAGCTGTTACGACCATTCTCTGCACAAAGAGGAGTCCATTTTTCTTTATATTTTTCCTGTAGTTCCTTTTGCATGATCATAATTTCTGATAATTTTAAATCTGCCATTTTTCTACCTCCAACAGTAAACTTATAATTATTTACTTATTAGACATATTATATCACGAAAGTTGTTTTGTATTTACTTTTATTGGTGTACAATTAATTTATATTTAGTTTTAGAGCTATGTGCGGAAAATTAAAAAAGGGGATATATAACTATGATAGAATATGGAAGAAGTATAAGATGGTTTAATAATTATAAAGATGAAATTGATTTTTCAAAATCAAACAAATTTGATTTTATGCAAATTTGGTTTAGTAAAGGGGAATTAGTACTTGATAAGGTATTATTTCCTAAAGAAGAATATGTATTAAATTCAAAATTCCCAGTAATAATTCATGCTGTATATGATATTGATGATTATGATAAATATAATAATGAATTGATTAGGATATTAAAATATTTAAATCATACAGAGGTTATTATACATCCCGTATGTAAAAGTCTTATCATAAATTCTCAAACTATAAATCTACTTGCTGACAACATTTATAAGACTAACCAATTATTAAAAAAGAACAATATAAAACTTTATATTGAGAATAATAGTGTAATGGACAAGATTAACTATACACCAAGTGACTTAAAAGTAGTATTTGATAAAAACCCAGATGTTGAATTACTCCTTGATATTGCTCATATAGATGACTATAATCATTTGGAAGAAATACTTAAAGTGAAATTTCCTAAATGCATACATATAGCAGATAAGCATTTTGATGTAGAGCATGAACATTTTCCTATTGGACAAGGTGAACTTGACTTTAGGTTAATTTTTCAAAATTACTTAAAGGACTATGATGGAAAAATCATATTTGAAGTTGTTGATACAGATGAGAATATTTTAGAATCTAAAAAAATAATTCAAAATATAATTGAAGCTTCAAAGAAGGGAAATACAACTAAGTAAATTTATAATAATGAGGCTACAAAATAGGGCATGAAATATCGAGTGTAAATATATTTATAAAGATACTATTAAATTGGGAGTGAGAAGAATGGATTGGATAAAAAATTTAAATGAGTCTATAAATTATATAGAAGAAAACCTTCATGATGAAATATCCTATGAAACTATTTCAAAAATTGCTGGATGTTCTGTCTACAATTTTCAAAGAATGTTCTCATATATAGCGGAAAAGCCCTTATCGGAATATATAAGAAACAGACGATTAACAATGGCAGCCTTTGATTTATTAAATAGCACAGAAAGAATAATTGATATTTCTTTAAAGTATGGATATGAATCTCAAGATTCATTTACCAGGGCATTTAAAAAGTTTCATGGAGTACTACCTTCAAGTGTTAGAAATGAAACTGTACAGTTGAAATCCTGTCCTAAGCTCTCCTTTCAAATTTCAATAAAAGGAGAAAATCATATGAATTATCAAATTGAACAGTGGCCTGAATTTAGAGTAATGGGAGTATCACATAAAGTAAAAACAGCCAAGGCCTTTGAAGTAATTCCTCAGATTTGGGAAAACTCATGGAAGGATGGAACTATGAAAATGTTCCTTGACAACTTTCCCGACTATAGACCTGCAGGTTTTTTAGGAATTGCTCAAGGAGGACAATGGGGAGAGTCGGAAGAAATGGAATACATCATAGCGGTGACAAATCATGTTGATGTACCAAACTGCAAACATGTTCCAGTACTTGAAGGAATGAAAGAGTTTACTTACCCTGCTGCAACATGGGCAATTTTTGAAGCTAATGGAGAACTGCCAGATGCGACTCAAAAGGTTTATAAGCAATTTTATAGTGAATGGCTTCCTAATTCAGGATATGAATTAGCTGATCTTCCTGTAATTGAATGCTATATGCAAGAAAATCATCAAGAAGTTTGGATTGCTATTATTAAAAAGTAAAAAATATTAAATAATTGCAACTTATTAGAAAAACTTCTAAAATACCCTTGTAATTGACGTAGCGTCAAATGATATTATTTTCTTATGAGGACCTCATAGATTGAAAAAGGAGGTGGTTAAATGAGCCATTTTGAACCAATTCATCAGGTATCGGAACAATTTGGATTAACCAGTCGTACACTTCGTCACTGGGAAGACAAGGGGCTTTTCTATAGTACCCGAGATCCACAATCAGGTTGGCGTATGTACAATGATGAAGCACTACAGAGAATACGTCTTGTAACATTGCTTAGGGAACTGGATATTCCTTTGAAATTTGTAAAAATCATCATTGACAGTGCAGACCCTAAAGTTGCTTCAAAGATTATTAGAAATCAAATTAATAAGCTAAGTGAAGAAAATATTGTAATTACTAAGCAAAAAAACTTGTTAAGTAAATGTCTTTCAATTATAAACTCCACGGAGCTTCCATCCAATGAGTCAGAATACCTTGTGAATATGGAAGAAACATTGGCACTTCAAATCATTTCTACAAATAATATGATAGAGCAATGGGAGGATATTATTATGGCAAATAACGCAATTACTTCAGGAGCATTACGAATTGTTAGTTTACCTGATATGAGGGTAGCAGTATGTAATGTGATAAGCACTTCTCCAGAGGATGAAGCACTAAAAAAAGTTTTGGATTGGGCAGAGTCAGAACATTTAATGGGTACTGCTAGAATTTTTGGTTTTAATACCACCGCATATAGTCCAGGTTGTACAGAGTATGGATGGGCAGCTTCTATTACTGTACCAGAACAGGTTGTAATTCCAGAATATTTTGAAGAAAAAAGGTTGCTAGGTGGCCTATATGCATCGTTAAATAGCACTAATGAAGTATACGATTCATGGCAAACATTAATGAGATTATTGAAAGATAATAATGCATATGCTGTTGATGAAAGCCGTCTATGTCTTGAGGAACACATACCTAGTGGTGAAGGAAATGATTTTTATTTAAATCTGCTGGAGCCAATAACTAAAAAATAACTTTTAGAATCGTTAGCATTTATATAACTAGCTATAATATCTTAGTTTAAAGTTTAATCAATTTAAAGCACTGCACATTCAGAAATGAATATGCAGTGTTTTTTAGCAATTTGAGGATAAAAAATATTTAGATTATAAGTCAATGCAGAAATGCTAGTGTAAATCATCAGGATAATTACTAAGGTTGTCTATGGTAAAATTATTTTAAATTTACTTTTATTAGTGTATAATTAATTTTAGAGTTAATAATTAACTTTAAGAAAAAATATCAAAGGAGTATGCACAATTGAAGAAAATAAAAATATTATTAACTATTCTAGTTATTATTGTAGCTATATTAAACATTACAGGTAAGTGGAACAATATTCCTATTATGCTTTTACTAGTTGCCTTAATAAATATTTTTAATGGAATACAAAGTTATAAAGATAATAGAAAAATTGAAGCAGTTATGTTATTTATAGCTGTAATTTTTACAGGGGGAGTAGCTATTTATATGTTATTTTTATAATCAATAACATTTATAGAGGTGAAGTGCTTGATAAAAAATAAAAGAAGTAACAAGATATACACTCCAGGTATTTTTGCTCTTTTTGGAATGTCAATAGGATATTACATAGATAGAACCTTTTCTTCATACTCTTGGCGTGGATCGATAGGAGTGTGTTCTGGTCTTATTATTGGGTTTGCATTGGGGAAGCTAGTAGATTATGTAGCTACTAAAAAGGTAAAACACTAAATTAATTTTAGAGTTGATAATTAATTATAAACCATAGGGAACAAATAAAGGGGAGTATATTAAGTGGATTTAAAATCATGGAACAATGATATTAAGGAATTAAGAAAGATAATATTGAAACCAGATAAAATTCAAGAAAGTAAAAGCTTGGCTTTAAGTTTGCATTCAATGGTCCATTTATCCATTATGTCAGGAGTAGATAAAAAAACTTTTGAAGATGAATTACGGGAAGGGTTAGATGAAAATACGTTTAGAACTTCACAAAATCAAAAGGGACGTACTATCGCCTATGGCATTTGGCATTGTACTAGGATAGAGGATATAACAATGAATTTATTAGTTGCAGGCGATAAACAGATATTTAATAGGGAAAATTGGCAAGAAAAAATCAATTCCAATATCACAGATACTGGTAATGCAATGTCAGAAGATGATATTATGGAATTTAGTAAAAATATAAATATGGAAGAATTAAAAAATTATAGAATTGAAGTAGGAAGAAGGACAAGATACATAGTAGAGAATCTTTCCACTGAGGATATGAAAAGAAACTTTGATAAACACAGATTGCAACGTATATTAGACGAGAGAGCAGTATTGGATGTAAAGGCATCAAATTGGCTTATTGATTTTTGGGGTAGAAAGAATGTAGCGGGAATTATATTAATGCCAATGACGAGACATCAAGTGATACACATAAATGAATCTTTAAGTGCAAAAAAGAAGTCTAAATCAAAGGCTTTATAACAGGAGGATATAAATGAAGATTAATGACATTATTATTTCAGTGCTTTTAATTTTAATAATACTAAAGCAGCTAAAATATATAAAAGCCTTAATAATACCAATAAGAAAAAGGCTTATAGAGATTGTTGTTGTATTGTTTGGTATTATTATTCTCATAGGCATTATGTATTTTTATGCTAATACTTGGATTCATTATGTAATAGGAATGTTATGTATTTTTACGTTTATAAGCAGCTGGATTAAGGGAGGAATTAGCTCCCAAGGCTTTATATCAATGTATAGATATAAAGAGATTATATTGTGGAATGAGATTGAGAAAGTTCAACTAACTAATTCAAAGGATGTAAAAGTTAAACTATTTGGTGGTTTTATGGAGCAAACCTTTCATTTTAAAACCAGTGATTACCAGAAAGTTATTAATATTTTAAAGGAAAAATTACCTGTGGAAGCAGAGTTAGAAATAAATAATTATAAATAATTATGTAAAAATAAAAATACCCCATTATTCTATTTTGGATAATGGGGTATTTTGCAAGTAATCACTTAATTTTGATTATTACACCTTAATTTACTTATCTATGCATTATGATTAATATCTGAAATTATAAATAATGTCATCCTTTATTTCTGGTTCCTCTGCTCCAATACTACTATATAATTTACATGCTGGTGAGTTGCTTATATTTGTTGGAATCCATATTTTCATTGAATTATTTAACTTTCCGTCTTCAATAATTTTGTTAATTAATCTTTTGCCAATACCATTTTTTCTACAGGACTTTAATGTACCTATTTCATATAAGCAAATCATACTTTGGGTGGTATCCAGACGACTTTGAACATAAGCAATTGCATATGAAACAACTTTTTCATCCATTGCTGCAACATAAAACAAATTATCGTCATTGGATAAAAATTTTTCTATAGCTTTCTTGTTAAAACAACATGGATCTTCTTCGCTTTTAACATTAATAATGGCATCTTTAATATATGAAATTTCATTGATACCGCATCTAAACATGTTTAAATTCATTTAGAATTCCTCCACAATATTTTATAAATAATTGTTGCTCATAGTATAATGCTAGAGGTAATACAAGTAAATTATAACATATAATACAAAATATCAATGAGTATTTTATATTTCATATTCTATAGGTTACTTATCTTTATATATTTCTAAATACTTTTTATAATTATAGTCCACTATATCAACATAATTTGCAGTTTCCTTATAAGGGATGTTATTTAGTGTTGCTCCATCACTTGAATAATTACTATCCTGTAACCATTCAGTGGTAATATTCATTCCCGCATTATAGGCTGCAACTACAGTATTTTGCTCAGAAAAGTTTTTCTGAAGGATAGAAATGAAAAACACACCATATCGAATATTAGTATCTGCATCAAACAAATCATCATAGGTGGTAGAACTTTCTCCTAACTGAGGTTTTAGCCAGTTAAAGGTATCTTCTGTTAGCTGCATTAAACCTCTTGCTTTAGCTGAAGAAATAGCCTGGTTATTAAAATTGCTTTCCTGTTTTATCATTGCATACACCAAATATTTATCAACATCAAACTCTTTACAATATTTATTTATAGAATCTTTATACTCAATCTGAAAGGTTTCTTGTTCATGAGGATTTTTACTGTTAAAAGAATAAATAAATAACATACCCCAACCAATAATAATTAAAATAAATAAAAGTTTTTTAAAACTAAATCTTTTTTTCTTCAAAAAAGTTCCTCCTCAAAGCTTATTTACCATAGGCGAAATAGTTATAGCCTTTTTTATATTTTAAAACTTATCTATAACTAGCTTATTTAATTTAATTATAGATTAAAACACTTAAGGAATTCATTACAAATTTCTTAAGTGTTTAATATATTTATATTATTTAATTTACATTTAAGGAAAGTGTGAAATATACATAAATATTTATGCACAATTATTAAACAGATGTAGCAAACTTACATATCCTCGTATACTGGTTCTCCTTCAATAAAAGTAGAAACAAGCCCAAACCTTTCAAAGTAAGTACACATCTTTTGACATGCAAATTTTTCAGTAGAATAATGGGTTCCACCCAAAACATTAATATGATTTTTTTGTTCAAGCTCATGAACTTCTAAATAATTTTTGTTATTCACTGAAATACCTGTAATACCTGTAATAAGAACATCCACCTTATTTTCAATCATTTCAGAAACAGTAGCTATATTATTGCCTCCACCTGCTACAATGGCTACTCTCCCATCTTTTATATTATTATTTCCATATAAATAGAGGCTTGTATTGTGTCCTAAAGCTTTTGAAAACCTATCATGTAATTCTTCCACGCTCTTGCACTTTGTTTTACCAATTACACCACTTAATGTTCCGCAATACTCCTTAAATGGTTTTTCAATTTCTATATCTAAAACATCGGCTAAAGTTTTACTTGTTGAATATTCACTGAAATTATCTAAGGGTACATGTAAATTATATATTGATATTTTGTTTTCTTTAAACTTATTTATTAATTCTTTATCCATTTGATAGAAGGGTTTTAATCTTCTAATATCCCAAATAGAAGGATGGTGTAGAAATAACATTGCATTTGTTGCTCCATCATCAATAATACTCTGCAAAATTTCTTTAGTAGGAAACACAGCAGAATAAACTGAATTAATTTCATTTGTGAAGTCACAAACCAATCCCATACTTCTTTCTTTAAAATTTGGAGAAAGGTATTCACCTAATTCACCCATGAATCTTGCCCAATCATCTCGCATATCTTTTGTAATAAAATCTCTTTCCAATTGATTATATAAATCAATAGCCCTCATAAAGATCCCCCTAACAATTAATTGTAAACTTTGATTCACTATCTCATACGGTTGTCTATTTGCTTAATTATATATCATATAAGTGTAGAATTACAAATATTTTACATGGAGTATAAATAGAATGCTTCCCTAATCCTAAAATCCACTTATTCCACTACAATTATTTCAATTAAAAAAGGAATTAATAATAAACATATTTAGTCTAAGCCAATAATTTTATAAGGTCACAATGCTATGTTGAAAAAAACATAGCATTTTTTATATTGCATGTTTACTTATATGTCGCAACGTGATATAGTTTCAATATGATATATCACGCCGTGACATATGAAAATATAGTAATACTAGAAAGAAGGTATTTTAATGAGTGAGGATAAAATTTTAAAAGCATTCATGCCTATGACAGAAACAGCTTTCTATATTCTTCTTTCACTTACAGAACCAAGACATGGTTATGGAATAATACAACATGTAGATAAAATTACTGATGGAAGAATAAAGTTAGGTTCTGGTACAGTTTATGGAACATTAGGTAAAATGGAAAAAGGTCAAATTATATCAATTTACTCTGATGAAAATAGGAAAACAATATATGAAATTACAGAACTGGGAAAGAGATTAATAAAAGCAGAGATAGAGAGGATTAAAGAATTACATGATAATGCAATAAAATATGAGGGGGATTTTTCATGAGAATTTTTAAACCATTTTGGAGCTTAAATATTAAAAATATAGAAAACTGGTTAAGTAAAAAAGCTTTAGAGGGTTATATTTTGAAAGATGTTAACCTTCTTCTAAGACTATTTATCTTTGAAAAGGGAGAAGAAAGTAATATTAACTATAGAGTTTCATATGAGAAAAGGAGGATTACAGAGTTACAACCTTCTTTAATAAAAAATGGATGGTACAAAGCTTGTAGTAAAGGTAGATGGTTTTTCTTAGCAAATGAAAAGAATCTAGAAGATATAAAAGCCCAGCCATCTCGAGAGCCTTTACTAAGCAGATTTAAAATAGCTCAAATTCTTTTATCATTAATTCCAATTTATCTTGCTGCAAATATTGGCATTTTCCTAATATTTTTGATTCCAATGATAATTTTTTATTTTTTAGGTATTGGAGATATCACCTTCATAAAAGAAGTGTCTCCTGAGAAAATACAACATATAGAAACTTCTTATTTTACTTTGTTAGATATTTTAAATGTTGTAAAAGTGCTAGGTATTATAGCTCTGTTCATATATCCACTATATAGATTAAGGAAGAATGAATCGCAGATAAAAGAGGAATTAGGCTCTGATTATGTTAAATTTGATGGGGAATATGTATCTGAAAAGGAAGGTTCCCTACAAGAACATAGGAAGTTAATAGAGAAAAGATGCCCTAGTTTTTTAGAACCAGATAAATTAGAAAAATGGTTAGAAGATATGGAAGCAAAAGGCTTTAATCTTTATAAAGTTAAAAAAGGGAATATGAAATTTTATTTTACTAAGGGAGCTCCTAGAAAAATTAGATATATATTAGATTTTCAAAATAACCCTACAGCTGCATATTATGAAATATTTAAACTGGATCAATGGGAACTTGCATATACTGTTGGAACATTACCAGTTAAATGGAGTCTATGGAGTAAAGAATACACAGGCGAAAGACCTAATATATATACAAATAGGGAGGAACAAGCTTCTAATGCTAAGAAAATGGCTTTAACTTATTCAGCATTTTACCTACCTATTATAGCTATTATTTCTTATAGCATTATAAAAGTATTTATTCTTTTAATTAATGATATTTCAAGGACAATAGAAGTTTTACCATATATGATTTTCATAGTATTATTTCTTGTGTCTATATTATTCTTATTTTGTTTCCCTTATTCAAAAATAATTTCATTCTATATTAGGGCCAAAGTGAGGGAATACTAGTATTATAAGGTGAATTATTTCATTGCATTCCCTCTCAATGAACATATTAGGTCTAAGCCAATATTTTTATAAGGTCATAATGCTATGTTGAAAAAACATAGGATTTTTATATTATATGAATTAAGATGCTGCAATCTTAACTTTTACTTCATCAAAGCCGCAATTCAAGAAAATATTTTTAAGAAGGTCTATAGTGTCCACAGTAACCTTATCAAGGAAGCCATCTTTGATTACCCTTTCTTCAGTCTTAGATTTTTCTGCTACAATTTCACTTAACATATCATCCATAGTTAATTTATTAAATATGGAGTTCTTTTCATCAAATATAAAAACCTCATCTTCATTTACATTATGAGTAAGGATAGAACAAGGTGGAATAGTTATGGTAAGTATATTCTTATCTATAGAAAAAGTAGCAGCACTAAAATCTAATCCAGCAGTAATATAGCCATTATATTTAATTACAAAGGATTTTTCAGTAAAAGGAATAGTAATATCCTTAAAACTTAAGCTATTCTTCACAGAAATCACATTAGAGTAATCATAACGGGAAGTAGCTAGCTCGGATATGGATATAAGTTTTTCAGATACAAAATCACTCTTTTTCTCTAAATTATTTTTAGTAGTTAAAGAATTTATAAATAAACAAGCAACAATTATAGCTATTATAAAAATCATAATCTTAATCTTCTTAAAAAAGGAAAAGAACTTTTTAATCTTGGATTTTTTCAAAATAATCACCCCGCAAAATTATCTTTTTAATGTTTATGCTATGGTAGTATATATTATGAATGTAATGAGATATAATGGTATAAAGTAAAATATTATCCAGGGGGTCAGACCTTGTTACAAAATTTGGAATAATGCAAAAAAGGGGGAAGAGGCATGGGAGTTATAGGTATTTTAGGTACAATTCATGGAGATGATGATTTTAGACAGGAAAAGGGATACACATTAGAAATGATAAAAGAAGCAATAGTGGGATTTAAACCTGATATTATATGTGGGGAAGTACGACCAGAGGATTGGTCCCAATATTGTGATGATAATACATATTCAGGGTATCTTGGACCAAGTGAATATAGAAGATTGATTATACCTTACTGTAAGAGTGAAGGAATTGAATTTAAACCAGTAGATTGGTTTGAAGATGATTTGGTTGATTTTGATTATCTACAAAGCTATAGTGAAACTGAAAAAGAAGCCATTATTAAAGAGTTAGATAAAAAATATGAAAAAATATGGGAAGTTGGAAAAAAAAGCATATTGCCACTTAATTCATTTGAATTAGATGCATTAATAATGCAAAAGCAAGAATGGTTAAATACAATAGACCCTATAGTTTATAATGTAAATTGGATAGCTAGAAATCAAATAATGGTAGAACGTATTAGGAAAGTCATAGAGAAAAATAGTGATAAAAGAATTTTATGTACAGTTGGTGCTGAGCATAACTATTATTATTATAAGGAATTGAAAAAATTAAACTTGAATTTAGTATATCCTTTGAAATAAGTATAAAATATCCAGGGGGTCAGACCCCGTGACAAAATTTGGGATATAATCTCCCTTAAAAAAGAAAGGAAGTTTAGTATGTTTGAGTATATTAATGAAGAACTTATAGCTACTAAGGAAAAAGTGTGGAGAAAAGAGAAGTTTGAGGGTATGATTAGGCATACAGAAGAAGCTCTTGAAAAAGAAGTGAATAGAAAGATAGAACTTGAAAAAGCTCTTAAAGATGAGGATAAAGATGTAAAAAAGCTTGAATCATTAAGTATTTCTAACATATTTTATTCTATACTTGGAAGTAAGGATCAGCAGCTTGATAAAGAGAGACAAGAGTTCCTTGCTGCAAAGTTAAAGTATGATGAATGTTGCAACTCAGTTCTTATGTTAGAAAAGGATCTTGAATCCTATAAAGTGTCATTTAACAATTTACTTGATGCAGAGGCTGAATATGAAGCAGTATTAAAGAAAAAAGAAGGGTTTATATTAGGTTTAAATAATGAGAACTCTAAAAAGTTACTTGAAATTATGGACAAGATTCCTTCTATTGAAGCTCAGAAGAAAGAGTTACAGGAAGCAATAGCTGCTGGTGATGCTGCTAGAAATGAACTTCAATTTGTAGTAGATTCTCTTGAAAGTGCTGATGGATGGGGAACCTGGGATATACTAGGCGGAGGCCTTTTAGCTACAGCAGCTAAACACTCTGAAATTGATAAAGCTAAAGAGTATGCACAAAATACAAAAATTGCACTGATGAAATTTCAAAATGAATTAGCAGATGTGGATTTAGCAATGGATATAGATATAAATATTGGTTCTTTTGAAACTTTTGCAGATTACTTTTTTGATGGATTAATATCTGACTGGATTGTACAATCAAAAATCAGTGATTCTTTAAAAAGTGTATGCAACGTTGTATATAATGTAGAGGACATAATAAAATCCCTTAGATCAAAGCTTACTACTGTAGAAAATGAATTATCTTCAATAAAAGAGAATATGAAATCACTTATTGAAGAAGTGTAAATATTTGTAATGGGGTCAGACCCCGAGGAAAAAATTTCCTCAGGTCTGACCCCGTTATTTTTGTTATTTTAGGCAAGACTGAACTTAGTAGTTTGTCTTTGGGTAAGCTGTGCTCCGTATTTAGAAGCTAGAGAGCCTCCCTTACTAAGAAAAACATCCTTAGCAATTATGGTATCCATAAGAGTTGATACCTGAGGTTCAGTGATATCTTGCTTAACCCCTGAAATTGATAAATTAACTTTATCTCCACTAGCATTAATAAAAGTCATTAATAATGAATATTCCATAGTTTAATTTCCTCCTTTCTCTAGGGTAAGTCACAGTTAATACTATTAAGCATTAACTAATTTTGAAGTTTCATTTAAGTAACTATCTCTAGTAGAAGCATTTAATACATCCTTGATAGCCTCAGCTACATCAAAAACATTTTGAGGGTCAACACTAGGTTTTACTCCAGAAAAAGTTTTTTTCTTATAAATTGTAGCTCCAGTCTTATCAGTTCCGTTTTCAACTTCAATATGAAAAGAAGTGGTGTTTAAAACTTTATCTACTGCCATTAAATTCACCTCCTTATCAGTGGTTTCAATGATTATATATGCATTTTGAAAAATAAGTGGAAAGTATAGATGATGAATAATTATAAAGTATTAATTCCATCTCTATTGAAAATAAAGTCATAGTAATTTCTAATTGCTGCATCCACAATGGTATTCATATAAACATTAACGTTGGGATGAACAGCTTTAATTTCATTTAGCATTCTAGCAGTGGAATTTCTTATTTTATAACATCTCTGAGTATCAAAGAATTCACCATCTATGGGTGGAGTTATTCCAGGAGCTTCAGTTTTAACCTTGCGATTATCAGTAAAACTATCAACAGAAGGTGGTAGAGAAGTTAGGTTAGCTGTGGATAAATTCTCCCTAGAGGGAGTATCTTTTTCAAAATTAAAGGATGATATGGAAATACCAGTGATGGCCTCACAGATGCCATTAAATTCTTCCAAGTTTTCTTCAGAATTAAATTCATCTATGGAATCATTAATTTTATTTTCTTTTTTCATGAGAAACCTCCTTATAAATTATTTAACACTAACTATATATGCTTTTATTAAGAAAATTCACTAGAGATAAGGGTTTTAAAAGTTTTTGGATAATATTTACTGGGATTTCAATATATAAAATTGTAATCTTATGCAATAAAATCATACTTTCATGTATTTTTATGGAATGTAAAACATTAAATGCATTATAATAAATTTAAGGCATATGAAACCAAGAGGTTGTGCTAAAAAATATTGAAGGTTTGAATTTTGATTTTAAAGGGAAGAATAAAATAGTTGATATTAGTGAGTTGAGGAGAATTAAGTATGAAAGATATAAGGAAAAAGAAATCCAAAGGAATTCAATTAAGTAGGAATATTTTCATTTTAGTTATAGCTATATTACATCAACCTATTAGTAAAGTTATTGAAAATAGAAACCTATTAGTTGCTTTTAATTTAGCTTATTTATTGCTTGCGATATATTTTATTACATTACTTTTGAAAGATATGGGGTATTGTAAAAGTAAAACTCAGTAAGTTATTTTAGCAAAGTTTAAGAAAGTATTATAATTAGTAATTAACATACAGTGCTTATTAGAGAAAGCCTTGAAACCCCCATGAACACAACAAATAGTTAACTATTTTACTATTTAACTAGGTCTATATATTACAATTTAACTATTTTTATATATCCATATTTATATATTTTTATAGGTATATAGTTTTCTAGCTATCTAGTTTCCTAGGTAAAATGTGGTGTAATTTAAGGTGAGATTTTAATAATATAACTTAATGAAAATAAGATTTTTATAATTTGGTTTCGGCCACGTTATTAAAAATAAAAGGCTGTGTATTTCACTAGAATCTTTATGGGATGTCCATCAATATCCACATAGCTTGTATATTCTATCACTGTAATCTTCAACAGAGCCAAAAAAATAATATTGTATAAGTATTTTAGACAGTTCAGGATTAACTTCTGGATTGTCTTTTTCAATGTATAGGAAAGTATAGATTTTTACGTTTTATTGGTTTTATCGTTAGGAATGTGGTGTATGCCACTTTTTTTATTTTTAATAAAATAATTTTCCACTTTTCGTCTAAATTGCTTATTTAGTATATAGAGAGTTAATTAAGCAAGGATAGGAGAGAGAAGATTATGAAACATACAATTATGGGTTTTAGGCAGGATAAATTAATAAAGTTTGGACTAGATATTATTGATGCAAGTATTCTTAGGTATTTCATTGATTTTAAAGAAAGCAATGGAATGAACACAAGGGAGGTAGAGGGACATACCTATTATTGGCTTCGTTATGATGCAGTTCTAAGAGAGTTTCCTATTTTTAGAATGAAGAAATGTACAGTTCAATCTAGATTTTTTAAATTGAGAGATGCAGGAATGCTTACTCATCTGGTTGTGAGGGAAAAGGGAACATACTCCTTTTTTGGCATAGGTGAAAATTATAAGGAGCTTATAACTAGAGAAGTAGCAGAGGAGGAAAACTCTAAGGGTATCTGTGAAGGAGCTAAAGATATGGGTGAAGAAGCTAAGGGTATTGATGAAAAATCTAAGGGTATGATGGGTGAAGAATCTAAGGGTATGGATGAAGAATCTAAGGGGTGTGGATTTAAATCTACAACAAATAATCCCTCTACTAAAGATTCATCTACTAAAATAAATAAAAATCTTCTTTTGGAGAAAAGTGTCTTTGAAATAATAGAGTATCTGAATTTGAAAACAGGAAAAAACTTTAGAAGTTCAACAAAGATAACTATTAGGCTTATTAAAGCAAGGCTTAGTGAAGGCTTTACCATAGAGGACTTTAAAACCGTTATTGATAATATGAAATATAAATGGACAGGCACCAAGTTTCAGCAATATTTAGTTCCGACTACTCTCTTTGGCAATAAATTTGAGACCTATCTAAATCAAGAAAGAAAACCAGAAAAGGAAAGTGACGGGAAATTTAAGAGGGGAAATATGGTCCTTAGTGATGAAAGAAATAAAGCTGAGTTAAAGGAAAAGTTAAAGAATATAGTTTTGAAGGAGGACATGTAGCATGGATATGGTGATGCCACATAGTCTAGAAGCAGAGCAGGTAGTCCTTGGGGTGCTAATTAACGATAAGGATAAAATTTATGAAGTGGAGGATATTTTAAACTTAGAAGATTTTTATTATGAAAATCATAAGGTGATTTATAGGGGGATTTTAAATCTTAGAGCTAGGGAGATTAATATAGATTTAATAACCCTTTCCGAGGAACTAAAATCTAGGGAGGTTTTAGAGAAATGCAACGGTATAACATACCTTTCTAAGCTTTCTAGTTCTGCTGTGTACCTAAGTAATATAAGAAATTATTGTGAAATTATCATGGATAAAGCAAGCAGAAGAAGGGTTATAAAAGCTTGCAGAAAAGCTATTGATGAGAGTCATGGAGAGTTCCTTGTAGACCAGGTGGTAGAAGAGTTAGAGGATAATATTCATAAAGCCTATAGCAGTGCAGCCATGGAAGATATGGAACCCATTATGGATACACTGGAGAGTACCATAAGCCATATTGAAAAAAGATACCTGGATAAAAGGGCTCTTGAAGGTATTTCCACGGGGTATAAGGACCTAGATGAAGTGACCTCAGGTTTAAAATCTGGAGAACTAGTTATTATAGCTGCAAGACCCTCCATGGGAAAGACAGCCTTTGCTTTAAATCTTGCTCAACATGTTTCCAAAGAGGCAAAGGTGGGCTTATTCTCCTTAGAAATGCCAAAGAACCAACTTGTACAAAGAATGCTTTCTGCTAGATGCTTGATTTCTTTAAAAAATATACAGAGTGGAAATCTAGAAGAAGATCACCTAAATAAACTTATCATAGGAGCCTCAGAACTTTCGAAGAGGAAAATTTTCATAGATGACACATCAACTACACTTCCAACCATAAGAGGAAAGGCAAAGACTTTAAAGCAAAAGGAAGGTTTAGATGTGATAATAATAGATTATCTTCAACTCATAGAATCTGTAGGAGTAAGTTCATCTAGAGAACAAGAAGTTGCAAAGATATCAAGGGAGCTAAAGGCAATGGCAAAATCCTTGAAAATCACCGTCATAGCATTAGCTCAACTCTCCAGGGCAGCAGAAAGCAGAAATGATCCAAGACCAATGTTATCAGATCTTAGAGAATCTGGATCCATAGAACAAGATGCAGATATGGTGCTCTTTCCTTACAGAGAAAGTTATTATGACACTGAAAATAAAGATAAAAATAAAGAGGAAGAGGGTGAGGCTCCTAAGGAAATCATGGAAATTATCATAGGTAAAAATAGAAATGGGGAAGTGAGAAATGTAAATCTAGGATGGATTGGAAAGTACCAGAGAGTGTTGGGGCTTCAGTAGATAAAGGCTCTTAAAAAAGTATAAGAATAGACAATTAAAATCCTAATATATTTCGTATCATATGTAAAAAAATAGGTGAATATAGAATTTTAGGTACAAAATTAAGCCTTTCATGTATTAAAGGTTTAAGAAAAATTTAACATAAGATACAATAGTAACAAGTTAGTAATATGTAATTCGTTATATTAAATCTAGGCTAAACAATTATGTAAAAATAATGTGCGCACATTAATATATATTAATAAAATATTAGGGGGAATAATTACATGAAAAAGAAAATTTTACTAAGTCTACTACTAGTAGCTGGACTTGGAATTACTGGATTTGCAACAAATGCAGAGGCTGGAGACATAAGTGATAGACCATTTAAATTTTATTTTAGTATGAAGGGTAGTGTTGCACATACAGAACGTAGAGCAAAATATGATTCAACTTCTGCTTATATGAAGTTTGGTTGGATACAAGATGGTGCAGGCGGATACCATGTAAAAGTGGTTGATGAAAATAGTAATGATTTTTCAAAAACTTGGTGGAGTAGATCTTTTAATGAATATGTACCAAATGGAACAGAAGAGTGGATCCCTAACTATGCTTATGAGGATAGAGGATATGGAGTAAAGGTTAAATTAAGAGGCGAAGGTCATGGAGGAGCAGTATCATCAGGAATTTGGAGTACTGGTGGAGAATGGAGTCCAGATTCAGTTGGAGGAAATTAAAAAAAAAGTTTATGCTATACCAGCTAAAACTGGTATAGCATAATTCTGATAGGAGAAGTTTATGATAAAGATTGAAATAAAAAGAATATTTAAAAGAACATCCTTTTATGTAGCTCTTTTAGTAGGAATAACAATAGCTTCTTTAGAAGTTTTTAGTAATAATCATATAAGATTAAGTTCACAGGATTTTATAGACTTTTCAAATGGAGCTTATAATAATTTAATGTTATATAATATTGGAAAGTATGTACGAATGCTTCAAATGGTATTTCCATTAATTGTTACTGTTGCTTTTGCAGATGCTTATTTAGAAGATGTAAAAAGTGGTTTTATAAAAAATATAATCACAAGATATGACAAGAAGAAGTATTTAATTAATAGGTTTTTGGTAAACTTTGTTGTCAGTGGATTAATTATAAGTATTCCATTGATAATAAATTATATGTTATATGCATCTTTTATTCCTAGTATAGAGCCGAAAGTATTTTTTAGTTCATCAGTTTTAGAACCAAGAGATTTTTTACCCTATATATACTTTAACTTTCCATTACTACATGTATTTTTAAGAATTTTCTTGTTATTTATATATGCAGGAACCTTTAGCAGTATTGCATTAGCTGGTAGTATATATTTTAGAAATAAATATGTTATTACAATTATTCCTTTTATAGTTTATATAGCAATGGATGTTATAATCACTATGGTATTAAACTATAGATATTCTCCAATGATATTTTTATTTAGTCCTACAGGGTATAATCATATATTTATAGCTATTCCACTTATACTAATCATAGCTTGTTTTTCCATATTTATAAATGGAGGAATGAAAAATGAGCTTATTTAATAATTTAAAAAGAGAAATTAAGAATAAAAAAAAATATTTTATTTTAGTTACAATATTTATTTTAATTTATTCATTAGCTTTTTATTTTATGATGTATTCAATAGAAGATAAAGCAGTAATAAGTATTATTTCAACCTTAAATGGACAAGGTGGAATGGCAGGAGCTGTAGCCTTTATATATTTATATACACCTATTTTATTCTTTGGAATTAATTCTCACATAAAAAGTAGTGAGAAGGAAAGCTTCATAATAAAGATGAAGAATCGTAAGAATATATTTTATAGTCATGTAATTTTTGTAATAGCTCTTTCAATCATTATATCTATGCTCATAATATGCTTAGGATATTGTATTGGAGGGGTGTATGCAAGTGGTTTTAAAAATCTATGGCCTAAAAATGATCCCTTATACGCATCGCCACAGTATGGAAATTTAAATGTACTTGAAATTTTAAATTCTATACCAATATATATGGTGATTTTAAAAACCTTTATATTAAAATTCATGGGACTTTCTATACTAGGATTTTTTATTTTAATATTAAGAAGTGTTATAAATAACAGTGGAGTATTAGGTATAGCAGTATTGGTCATTCCCTTTATAGATGTTGAATTTTTAAATGGCATACTGTTTATGGACAAGTTTTCTTTGAGCATAGAGAGTTGGGTTAATCCTAGTTATTTTTTAATAAATATTATATATTTAATTTTCCTTCATATAGCTCTTTATTTAATAGGTAAAGAGATTTATAAGAATAAAGATTTTATAAGTAAAGGATATTAGTATAATGGATAATTTAAAATCATTTAAAAATATATTAAAGTTAGATTTGATTCATGGATTTAATTTTTATAAGAAAAAACTCATATTATTTTTAGCTATCATGCTTATTTTGAATATAGGATATATAGGAACTATAAATAATTATAATGGAAATTTAATGGATTTATTTTTCACTATATATAAAGATTTATGGTTTAATGAAACATCACTAGATATTCCTATAAATTGGTTAATTATAAATGTTTTTTTAGTATTCATTTTAGGAGATTTTATTAGTGAAAATATTAAAAAAGATTCCAACTATATTTTACTTAGAAGCAAAAAAATTTTTTTATACTGGATATCAAAGTGTACTTGGATTGTTATAAATGTGATTTTTGTATATTTAGTACTAATGGGTTTAACCTATTTATTAGGGGGAGCAGCTTTAGGATTTAGTTTAGGAAATAGTAGCTTAATAGATAATGAATTAGCTATTAAAGTACCCCATTTTACTATTCTTATGTCAATGATTACAACATATATATTAACAACCATAGCGTTGGTATTTATGCAATGTACACTATCAATAGTAGTAAATTCTAGATATTGTTTTTTTATAACAACTGTAATTTTAACAATGTCTATAGTATCTAAAAATAAATTTCTTATAGGAATTCATTCTATGGTTTTAAGACATAATTATTTTAATATTGAAATTGGGTTATCAATAACATTTTCAATTATTTATACAATATTGATAAGTGTTATATTGATGATTTTGGGATATAAATTATTAAAACATAAAGATTTTATATAATAATGAGGTGTATTTATGAATGAAAATTATTATTTAAAGGTAGAAAATCTATCTAAAGAAATAAAGAATGCAAGAATTCTTAATAATATAAATTTAAACCTTAATAAAGGAAAAATATACGGATTTAGAGGGAAAAATGGTTCAGGAAAAACTATGTTATTTAGAGCTTTGTGCGGGTTAATAAAGCCCACAGAGGGAAGAGTAGAAATTGATGGACAAGTATTAGGAGAGAATATTTCATTTCCTGAAAGTGTGGGGGTTGTTATTGAATATCCTGGTTTTTTACCAAACTTAAGCGGCTATGAAAATCTTAAGCTTATTTCTGAAATTAATAATAAAGTAGGAGCTAAGGAAATTAAAGAAATTATATCAGCTGTAGGATTAGATCCTGAGGATAAGAAGAAGTTTAAAAAATACTCTTTAGGTATGAAACAACGCCTAGGAATAGCACAGGCGCTAATGGAAAACCCAGAGCTAATAATATTGGATGAACCTACCAATGCATTAGATTCAGATGCAGTATTATTGATTAAAGAATTACTTATCAACATGAAAAATAATAATAAGTTAATTTTATTAGCAAGTCATGATAAAGAAGAATTAGAGGTTTTATCAGATGAAATTTTTTATATAGAAAATGGTTCTATTGTTAATCATGAAATATTAAGGGAGGAGCAGTAATGAAAAAAAGTAAAATAGCAATATTTTTATTAATTATTGTCTTGTTAATATTTGGATATCGCTATTATAAGGTTAATCATAATGTTCCTTTAAAATATACAATGGAATATTACGAAAATGGAAATTATGCAGATTGTGAAGGCCTTGAAGTAAAAATACTTTCAACAGAAGTTAGAAAAACTGATGCTACAAATAAAATCGGAACAGAGTTTATAGAACTTGTAGTGAATTCAGAAATTGTGAACACCACATCTGAGGTGAAAGATGCTAATACTTTTCAAGAATCTGCAATAGTAATAGATTGTTATAGTGCCTATGCAGGCCCTGTAAAGCTAGATAAAGGTGATTTGAAAAATATTCAACCAGGAGAGAAACTATTAGTTACACAGGTGTATACTCTTGAAAAGGAACGATATGAAAAAGGAAAAGAGAGTGTGTATATGTATTTAGGCACAAAGCTATATCCTAATGAAATAAAGGAAAAATTTCATGAAGGCATTAGATATAGAAAGGCACTAAAGGTTTAGGGGGAAAATATGAATAAAAAATCTAAAGGTTATATAATAGCAATAGTATTAACAATAATAGCGGCATCCCTTGTTGTGTATGAAATTAAATCAAATAGAGTTAATCTTAGTATTTTTAATAAGGAAGAAGAAGTTATACCATGGGAAGAGGAAAAGAAAGTAAGTAATGATAACAAGGAAGTAAAATTATCACAAGAAGAAGAAGCGATGTTAAAGGAAGATCCTATAGGTGAAAAAATAAAAAAAAGTTTTAATTATTCTGATAAGGAAGAGATACATTATAAAATGCTTAATGCTGTAGACAATTTTAAGACATGTAAGGGAGAGTTTATTGAAGAAAGGTCCAGTGGAAACTCTCGTATGAAATGCACCTTTGCAGTTGATACAGAAAATAAAACTTCTGTAAGTGTAGATAATTCTGAAGGAAAAGAGCCTATAACTTTAATTTATCATGATGATAAAAGAAAAGTTTTTGATGATAATGATAAAAGCTATAGAGAATTTGAAGAAATTCAAAATAAGAGAAAACCTACAATAGTAAGACCAATTAGATTATATTTAAAACCAGATCTAAGCAGAGCAGACCTTGGATATTTAGGGGTAAGCCAGTATATTATTTCTTCGAATTCACTTCCCCATACTTTATTTATTTATGAAGATTGGGATTATACAGAGTCAACTTTTATACAAAGAGATGTGTATAAGCTAGAAGGAGTAATTGATCCAGCACTATCTAATATGGAACAAGGTAAGTTTTCTTTAATTATGGATAAGGAAACTGGAATAATACTTCAATTTCTATCCTTTGATGATAATGGAAATGTAAAACACAAATTAGAATGTACTAGTTTGGAAGTAAATATTCCAATAGATGAAAGTGTATATAATAAAGATATTTCTGAATATACTAAAAAATGATAAATTACAATACAAATTGAGGTATGAAGATGAAAAAAGAATTCACAATTAAAGTAGTTACTGCTTTAAGTTATGTTAATATAATATGTTTTATTGGAGCCCTTGTAACTGCTTTAGTTGGCGGAATATTTATTGATCTTATTCCACTTGTTTTAATGCTATTTTGTTCTATGGTGGTTACAAAAATCATTTTGGAAAATATTAAAAAGGGTAATTAAGGTTATGTGTTTTTGTTAAATAAACTCACTACATTAATAAATGCAACTTATATCTATGGATATGTTTGGAGGTGTATAGCACAGTTTCAAAAATAATGTCTATAGATATTTTTTTGTTTTTATGGTTCATATTCTTGAAAATCCTTAAGACTTAAGAAAACATGTTTATAAACGATAATTGTAAATGTAGCAATTATGAAAAAATACATGATTTTATATAGACAGGGGGATTTATTAAGGATGAAGAAAATTAAAGAAAGAACATACTTGAAGAAGTTTTCAACCTTTATTATAGGATTAGTTCTCGGATGGTTTGTCTTTTTATTTATTTTTGCCAGTGGAGAAGGTGTAGAACCATTATCAGATTTTCAGGGAAAATTGGCTTGGGCATGTTCATTATTAACAATGATAATTTTTGAATTGGTATCAGAGTTTAATTATTTAAAAAAATTAGAGTTAACATCTGCTTCTTTGAAAAGTAATATTAGTGTATATAAAGAACGGGAAAGAAAACTATTATCTAAAGCTGAAGAAATTGTATTTAAATTTTTTCAACATGAAAGCGATATTCAAAAATCAGTAACTTCTTTAAGAAGTGGAAGGCTACAAGAAGGATATAATGAAGAGAAAGATAACAATGGGTCAGTAATTTCCCTGAAAGATTTAAAGGTAACTGTAGAAAGTTATCCAGATTTAAAATCTGACAATCATATTTCAAAGATATTAAACCAGCTAGAAGAATCACAAAATATTATAATGAACTCTAAAGTACGTTATAATGAATATGTATCTTATTATAATGTTGGTATTGCAAGCTTTCCGGCAACTATTTTATCTGGATTATGGAAGCTGAAACCACTGCAATTTTATGTGGATGATGACATTGATGATATAGATGTATAAGTGATTAGTAAAATAACTTTATGTATATATTAGTATCATATTGAATATTATAGGTGGCAAATGCTGCCTATATTTTTTGTGCTCAACTTTAAAACTATATAAAAAAGAGTCTAAATTCTAAATAAAATGTTCACAATTACTTGACAAAATTGTAACAGTTTTATAACATTTAACATAGTGACCAAAATTTTTTAACAATATATTATGCCATAGATAAAGGCAAATCTATCGAAAGGTAGAGACGCAAAGCTACGGGCCTAAGGTTTTACTAAACTATGGCAGCCAAGTCGCCTAGAGTATATATTTTTGTGTTTTTGTTAAATAAACTCACTACATTAATAAATGCAACTTATATCTATGGATATGTTTGGAGGTGTATAGCACAGTTTCAAAAATAATGTCTATAGATATTTTTTGACGATTTTTATTAATGAAAAGGGGAGTAATGGATGAAGAAAATAAAAACATTTAGTAAGATTATTTTAGTTTTGCTTTTAGTTCAATTCATGTATGCAGCGAATTTATCAAGGGAAGTCAAGGCAATAGAAGAGGATAATTCATCGGTACAAGAATTTATGGAGGTAAGAAAAGAGACTGTAGGATTTGCATATCAGTATAAAGATAAGACTATTGTTAATAACGCGGTTATTTTTGATAACAATATAAAATTTTTTGTTGAAGAAAACGGGAAAAAACATATAAAATCTGAAGATTTTGATCTTATAAGATTTCTGGATTTTATTGGAATATATAATGATAATGCTTATGTAGTTTCAGAACAGAATGAAAAGAAATCTATATATAAAGTAGACCTGAATACATATAAAATGGAGTTTGTAAAGGATGTTCCAACTTATGTAGATGGAAAAGCATACATAACAAATTGCACAATAGATTCAAATGGAGTATTTTGGTTTGAAGCAATAAAAGCCAATATACCAATATATAGTTCAACAGGAAGAATTATAGATTATAATACCAAATATATAATATACAATGATAAAGGATTTTCACATGAAGTCTTAAGGTTACAGGATAGTGAAACAACTTATGATACTTATGGACAACTTGTTAAGGGACCAGATCAAGGTTTGTGGTTTAGCAAATCCTTCAAATATGGTAAAGATAATAAAATTTATAAGATATCAAAAGATAATAATATTAAAGAATATTCAATAGATACTAATAGTTTAATAGAATCTGTAACACCTGGAGTAGATAATACATTGTTTGTAGGCACTAGAGAATTTATAAAAACAGAAAGTGGATATAAACAAGGAAAATTTAATGTTAGGAAATATAAAATAAATAATGATATACTTGAGTTAGAGAGTGAGTATAGCTTTGAAGATGAGGCTATTGGAGTAACATTCGATTCCAATAGAAATTTATGGACAAATGACAACGGTGTCATCTCTAAGTTAGAGAATGATAAGTTAGTAAAGAAATATATTGTTAAGGAACATATGAAAGGTATTAATGTTTATGATGATAAGCATCTTGTTGCATATGGTATGGTAGGGGTAGGATATACACCAATATCTATAGAAGATTCGAATGAAGAACCAAGGGATAATAGCAATACAGATACCAATGGTAATACTGATAAAAATAGCAATACTAATTCAAGTAACAATGCTAATACTAGCGTAAGTAATAATAATAATGTAAGCAATAATACCAATGAAGTTAAGGATAATAATGTTGATTTAAACAATAGGGATAATGCAAGTAAGGGTACTGACTCTTATATCAATAGTAATACTAATTTAAGTAATGGTACTAATAGGGTACAAGAGGCTTTAGATTTGGATAAAGAAACTGCAGCTGTCAGTGATAAAAAAGAGATTTTGCCTACAACTAAAACAGAAGAGAAGAAAGAGGATACTACAGCTGAGGCTGTTGATACTAATACTAGCAAAAATGCTATAGTTGAAGAAAATAATACAGTTACTAAGAAAGACTCAACAAAAAACTTTACTAATGTAATCTTTATAACATTAGGTGTTATATTAATTATTAGTTCTGTGGGATTTTGGATAAAGAAAAATAAAAAATAAGTAGTGAATTTATCCTTTTGAGTAAAATTAATGATATATAATATTATTTATGTTAATATTTTAAATATAATATAAATAATATAATGTTTTTACATAGTTATTATAAAAATTATGTTAAAGAACATAAAAATAAGGCTACAATTAGCTAAATATGGGGGTAAAAATCTATGAAGAAGAGAATTTTAGCATTACTACTTGTAACTACAATGGCAATTACAATGGTAGGCTGTGGTGTAAAGGACTCAGACCATGGAGATAAGGCAGAAAAGAAAACGGAAAGTAACGGGGGAGAGATGTCTTCACAAAAAAATTTATTTGATGTAGAAGTAACACTGCCTGCAGCCTTTTTTGACGGAAGTGATAAAACTACTATAGAGACAGAAGCAAAAGCAAAAGGGGTACATGAAGTCAAAGTCAATGAAGATGGTTCTGTAACCTACATTATGGATAAGAAAACTCACAAAGAGTTATTAGCAAGCATGAAACAGGCAGTAGACGACAGCATTAAGGAGACTTTAGCTGATAAAGAAAATTATCCTTCTTTTGCAGAGATAAAATATAATGATGATTTGACACAATTTGATATTATGGTTGATAAAGCATCCTATGGTGGACTTCAACCTTTTGTAGCAGTAGGATTTTATATGTCTGGGAATATGTATCAAGCTATGAATGGAAAATCTTTTGATACAGCAAAAACCATAGTGAACTTTAAAGATAAAGCTACTGGAGAAGTCATTGAAAGTGGGGATTCTTCAGAATTGGGTAAGGGTGGAGAATAGGTTATAAATTTAAAGGGGAGTTATATTCATATATAAAGAATAGCTATTGATGAAATAAAAATAAATAATATTAGTAAGAATATATTGTATACACCATAAGTGAAAAATTACCTATGGTGTATTTTTTAATGTGCAGATATAGTTCCTAATTAACATTTATAATTAAATTAATGAATAGTAAATAGAAAACTGGCAACAATGATTATGTAATCCATAATAATCATTAATATATATAAAGAATATATTAAGCGATATAACAAGAAAGGAAATAACAAATGAGTAAAACATCTAATGCATTGATGGTCTTAAAAATATTATCCGATGGAAGAATTCACAGTGGAAACGAGTTAGCTAATATAGTAGAGGTAGAAAAGAGAATGATCAGAACTTATATACAAGATTTAGAATTAGCAGGATATTATATTAGTTCAATAAGAGGAAGATATGGTGGCTATAAGTTAATAACCAAGATTTAAGATAAAAAGAAAATTATTTTAACATTAATATAAGATAATCTTAGAAACACAAGGTGTATTTAAATTTAATTTATATAAAGAATATATAGCTTATATAAATGCATTAACCATAACATGAGATGTGATACTATATTGCAAATACCCATATATAAAATCATGGAAATATAGTATAATTAAGTAATAAAAGGAGGGGATTTGGTGAAGGTGTATGAAATAACTCAAAAAGTGTATCTAATTAGAAATATTACAGTAGAAGAGTCACAACAGAGAATAGCAGAATTAATTGATAAGTCATTAACTAGAGATGAAAAATTTTTAGATTTTCATATAAGAAACTGTTTTAAAAATTATTGCTTCAATTCATTCTTTCCATTAGAAAAAGATGGAGTATATAAAGCTGGGAACATATATGACATTAAGATTAGAACAATAGATAAAGAGCTGGCCGATTATTTTAATAAAACCTTAATTAATGAGTATACAGATTTTATTAAAGGATTAGTTGCTGACATTAGGGTTATTCCTAAAAAACATATAGAAAAGCTTTACAACATAACTCCATTAGTTATTAAAAACCATGATGGATATTGGAAAAACTCCTTAACTTTTGAAGACTTTGAAAGAAGAATAAAAGAAAATCTTGTCAAGAAATATAATGCGATTAATGATATAAAAATTGATGAGGATTTTCAATTATATACAGCTATAGAGATAAAAAATAAAAAGCCTATTGCCATAATGTACAAAGGGAAACGACTGTTAGGAGATAAGATTAGTTTAGTTCTTTCAGAAGATCCTATATCTCAGGAGTTGGCATACATGAGTTTAGGGACAGGGCTTGCTGAAATGAATAGCAGGGGATGTGGGTTTGCCAACTATCGTTGGATGTAAGGGAGGTAAGTCGAAGTGCTTAAGGAATGTCTAGAAAGCTTTAAAAATGAACTAAATGAAAAAGGTGATAAATTAATTTTAGATAATTATGTACCAGCAGATGGTACATATATAATTGTTGCACCTAAGGATGATTTTTATGAAGTTAAAGAAGTAATTAATATAAAGCTAGATAAAAAAACTAAAACTATTGATAAGAGTAGCAATTACTTTAGTAAGTTATGTACTTATGATTATAATAGTAAGCTTGTTGATATGAATAAGCCTATTGATGGAAAGAAAATAATTCATAGTAATAACTACTTAAGCTTTTTTGTTAAAAAAGAAAGTTTTTCTAATGGCAAGCTTACAAATGAAATTATAAATGGATATTATGATATCTTATTAAATCCTTATATTAAATATCCTAAATCAAAGGTGAAGGCTCATGACGTTTATAAAAGCCTAGAAACTGAAATTGGTAAAGTTGATACGAAATTAGTTGAAAAGATTAAAAGTTGGATAAAAGAAAATATTTTTAAACTTGGTAATCAATATACAGGAAAAGATTATTTGAAAATTTTCTTTGAGTATGGTGAAGATGACTATATTAGAGAAGGAAAAAGATATTTTGTTCCCAATATATATAACAGTAATGATTTCAATATGAAGATTTCTGGTGAGATATTTGGATTGCCTAATGATAACATGGGGATGAATTCAAAAAAGCCTTATTTAGAGAGTAAGACTAGGAAGGTTAAAGTGCCTTATTTAATTAATAGCGAAGAAGTAATTCTTCAGAAAAAGTTCTTTGACTATTTATTGAATGAAGTTACTTTAGGTAAGGTAAATATATATTTAGATGAAAATGGAATAATAGCATTAAAAAGTGGAGATATGCCGAAGAGAGACTTTGAAGGATTATTTATAAGAATTAAGAAAGGTAAAGAAGTGGAAATCCTAGGTTATGATGTAATAACTAACTATAAACTTAATTTACCTAAAAAATTCAATTTTAAAAATGCTTTAGGGGATGAGTTAGATGATAAGTCCTTTGAATTATATGGCACTTGTGGAAATAGAAAGAGAATGCAGGAAGTCATTGATAATGTATATTTCTCAAAATACTTAATCAATAATTACTTTACTGATGCTGGAGATATATCAATTAATAATGAGGTACTAAAAAGTAATCTACTTATATCTAGAGATGGAATATTTAATTGGCTATATAAAGGTAATAAAAATGGAATTGATAAATTACTTAGTAAGGTTTCCTTAAATCTAGTTAAGGGCTCAATTGAAAGAGGATATTTTAAAAAAGCAAAGGATCAATTTAATTTAAGATGGTCTTTTCAAAATTATTTTAATGGAGGTGTAGATATGGCAGAAATAGTTTATGAAATGCAGAATAAATTAAGACTTAAAATTAATGCAGAGAATACTGGAAAATTTGAAAGTGATGATGAATATTATTTTGCAGTAGGTCAATTGGCAAACTATTTTTTATCTTTAAGTAAGGGAAAAAGCAAACCACAATCTTTATTGAATCCTTTTATGAATGCTAAAAATAATGGGATTATTAAAGAGAAGCTTAGGGCTCTTTACTTAAAGTATAATTACACGATAGAGCAGTATGCAAAGAGATTCAATAATCTTTATGGAATGATTGTTTCCTATGAACCAGAGGGAAAAGTAAATCAAGATATGATTTTAGCAGGATATCTACGTAGCAATTTAGTATATGAGAAAGAAGAGGAGGCTAAATAAAATGGATAAGAGAGTTTATGGGGTTATTGGAATTTCTTCAAAGATGGCAAATTGGAATGCTGATTTTACAGGATATCCAAAAACAACTTCGGATGGAAGCACTTTTGGTAGTGATAAGGCATTAAAATATCCAATGAAAAAGATGTGGGAAAATCAAGGTAATAAAGTTTTATATATAAAATCTATGAAGATTTCAGAGGGTAAAAAAGGAGAAATTACGGTTGTTCCTAGATCTTTAAAAGAAAGATATGAATATCTATTTGGAATTAAGGATTTAAAGGAGTGTAAGAATACCTCAGAGGTTTTAACTAATTTATTTAAAGCAGTAGATGTAAAGAATTTTGGAGCTACCTTTGCAGAAGAAGGAAATAACATTTCAATTACAGGAGCTGTTCAAATAGGTCAAGGCTTTAATAAGTATGAGTATACAAATCCAGAAGAGCAGCAGATACTTTCACCATTTAGAGATGGTTCAAAGGATAATGCAAAACCAGATTCAGAGGAAGCTAAAAACTCTACTTTAGGAACAAAGATAGTTAGTAATGAAGCACATTATTTTTATCCGTTTACTATAAATCCATTAGCCTACAAGGAATTTGTTGAATTAAAAGTTACTGATGGTTATACAGAAGAGGATTATAATAAGTTTAAAGAAGGTGCATTAGTTTCAGCTACATCCTTTGCTACCAATGCAAAAGTTGGATGTGAAAATGAATTTGCACTATTTGTTGAAACTGAAAGTGATTTATATCTTCCTAATCTTTCTGAGTATATTGTTTTTACTAAGGGTGAAGAAAAAAATATCATTGAAATTAAATGCTCAGATTTAATTAATTCTCTTAAAGATAGAGTAGAAAAAGTAGAGATTTATTACAATCCATATACTACAATAATTAAATCAGAAATTGAAGGAGTTAAGGAATATAATATATTCACACAAAAAGAGGTGTAGAATATGCAAATTTTAAAGTTTAGATTATGGGGAAGAACAGCATTTTTTAAAAAGCCTGAGGTAAATACTTATTTATATTTTACTTATGGAAATATTCATAAGGTGGCCTTACTGGGGTTACTTGGAGCTGTAGTTGGATATAGAGGATATAATCAATTTGATTTTAAAAAACGTAACCATAAGGAAATAAAAAATGAATATCCAGAATTTTATGAAAGACTGGCATGCTTGAAGGTTGCTATAGAGCCGACTTGTGAAGGTGCAGTAATAAATAAAAAAGTTCAAGTATTTAATAATTCTGTAGGATATGCTTCAAAGGAAATGGGTGGAAACCTTATTGTAAAAGAACAATGGCTTGAGAATCCATCATGGAATATTTATATACTTATTGACAACGAGGAAGCAGAGAAGGTTGCAGATTATATTTTAAATAATAAGGCAGTATATCAGCCATATCTAGGTAAAAATGATCACTATGCAAATATTTCTGAGGTTGAATTATATGAAGATTGTATTAAAGCAGATAAGGTAGAAAAAATTAATTCTCTTTGCTTTAGAGAAGAGGTGGTATTATCAATACCTGAACAAGAGTGGGGCAATGAATATGAGGCTGAAGAAGTATTTAAGTACCTAGAAAGCTTACCTTTTGCATTAAATAAAGATACTAATCTCTATGAAATGAAAAGTTTTATCTACAGCAATATGAATGTGGAAGATATAAAATCCAAGGATATTTATAGAGTTAAAAATAAGAATATTGTTTTCTTTTAAAAAGGAGGGGAAGCCCTCCTTTAAACATAGGAGGATTTTATGACATACTTTAATAATAGTAATTTAATAGAAATTTCATCATTGATTATTGATAAATATACTTTTTATGCCCATTTAAAAGATGAGAAAAAGGAAACTTTAAAGGAGCATACCGATCTAGTAAATAAGTATCTTAAGAAAATAGTTAATGCAAAAAATATAGATAAGATATTTGAAAACTATGAGGAGAATTGTCTAGAAGATTTAAGTGAGGAGGGAAAGAAAGTATTTAGAAAGTTACTTATTAATACTTTTAACTTCCATGATATAGGTAAGATTAATCCAAATTTTCAGCTTAGAAAAATGACAAATGATATAGGAAATACTAATATGTTTCAAGATGTGCATAGTAAGCATTCAATTTTATCAGCTATTTTATATATTGATTATTTTATCAGTGATGTTGAAAAACTGGATAGAGTTAGTAAAAATATTATCATTGAGTATTTATTTTTAAATGCTTATGTAATTTCACGCCATCATGGTGGTTTAGATAGCTTTGAAAAGTTTTTGGATAGATTCTTAGAGGATAGTGGAGATGAAGCTGAGGCATGTGTTGAAATTTTTTCAAATAATAATATAGATTTCTATAAAAGAGAATATAAGATGGGCATTAAAAAATTTAAAGGAATAGTTAAGTTCTTAAAAGGTGAAAAGGATTTAGAAAGCGCTATTAACACCTACATATATGTTAAACTTGTATTTTCACTTTTAGTAGCTAGTGATTTCTATGCAACTTCAGAATTTATGAGTGGAACTAAGTTAGAGAATTTTGGAGAAATACATGGTATAGATGAATTTTATAATAAATATAAAGAAACAGAAGTATATAATTCCATTAGAAGTTATGAGAATAATAAGTATGAAAAATCAAAGGATTTACTAAAGGAGAGGAATATCAATGTTTTAAGGACTGAAATGTTTCTAGATGCAGAAAAGGAATTAATTAAAAATATTGATAATAACATATTCTTTTTAGAGGCACCGACGGGTAGTGGCAAGAGTAATGTTTCTTTAAACTTAAGTTTTAAGCTTCTGGAAGACAGGAACAGTCTTAGAAAAATTTATTATGTGTATCCTTTCAATACATTAGTTGAACAAAATAAGATATCCATGGAAAAAATCTTTGGTAAAGAAAGTGAAATAACAAATAAGGTTGCAGTAATTAACTCAATAACTCCTGTTAAGATGGAAGAAAAAATAATGGATGATAAGGATGAGGACGGGAAAATTGAATATTATTCGAAGGCACTTTTAAATAGGCAATTTTTAAATTATCCTATGATCTTAACTACTCATGTGAGTTTATTTAATACCATGTTTAATTCATCCAAGGAATCTTCTTTTGCCTTTCATCAACTTGCAAATAGTGTAGTGGTTTTAGATGAAATACAAAGCTATAAAAATATAATCTGGAGTGAAATTATCACTTTCTTAAAGGGGTTTGCAAAGATATTAAACATGAAGGTTATTATAATGTCAGCGACGTTACCAGATTTGAATTATTTAACAGGAAGCAGTACAAATACCTGTAACTTAATTAAAGATAGAGAAAAATATTTTAGTAATCCATTATTTAAAAATAGAGTAACTATTAGTTATGAGCTTATGGATAAAGGCATTGATGAAGTATATAATCATGTGAAAAATAAAAGTTTAGAAGGAAAGAAGCTTTTAGTTGAGTTCATTAAGAAAAAATCTGCTTATGACTTTTTTAATAGATTAAAGGAGGATGAAGAGATACAGTGCAAAGTAGAACTAATATCAGGTGATGATAATGCAATTGAGAGGGAGAGAATTCTAGAATTGGTCACTAAGACTCCTAACATAATTCTTGTTGCAACGCAAGTTATTGAGGCTGGTGTAGATATTGACATGGATATAGGATATAAAGATATTTCAAAGCTGGATAGTGATGAACAGTTTATGGGAAGGATTAATCGTTCTTGTAAAAAGGATGGTATAGTTTACTTCTTTAATTATGATGAGACTAAAGGAATTTACAGGGATGATGTTAGAGCAAATAAGGACTATAGCTTATTAAATGAGGGAATGAAAAAAATTTTAGTAGATAAGAATTTTTGTGAATATTACAAACCAGTATTGAAGGGAATAAGAGAACAATATAATAAGTCCTTTAGTGATAGTAATTTAAAAGACTTTTTTAAAAATAGTGTAGGTAAATTGAGATTTCTTGAAATAGAAAAGAGAATGGAGCTTATCAGTGATGATATGTGGAGTATTTCTGTATTTATTGCTAGAGAGCTAGAAACACAAAATAAAACTATTTTAGATGGAAGAGAAATTTGGGAAAGTTATAGGCCATTGCTTAGTGATAATTCATTGGATTACGCTGAGAAGGAAGTAAAGTTATCAGAAATAAGGGCTCTTCTTAATTACTTTATATATCAGGTAAAGAAATCAGATATTATATATAATGATAGACTTGGTGAACTTTACTATATTGAAGATGGAGAGAAGTATTTTAAGGATGGAAAAATAGATAAAGAAAAATTAATTACAGGTATTGGTGATTTTATATAGGAGAAAGATATGAAAGTTAATGGAACATTGATTAATTATTATTTTCATTGTAAGAGGCAATGCTGGCTTCATGGTAATAGATTAAATTTAGAAGACAATAGCGAAGTAGTAAAGATAGGAAAAGCTATCCATGAAGAAAAGGCAGAACAAGGGAAAAATACAGAGTTAACAATAGATAATGTAAAGATTGATAAATTAACTAATGAATATCTAGTAGAAGTTAAAAAGTCAGATGCAGATGTAGAAGCATCAAAGTGGCAGCTATTACTTTATCTAAAAATACTAAAAGGAAAGGGTATAGATAGAAAAGGAAAATTGGAGTTTGTTGAAAAGAACAAAAGCAAAAATAAAACCTTATATGTGGAACTGGATGAGGAATCAGAAATTAAGTTAGATAATGTTGTAAAAACTATAGAAGATTTGATTTATAAGGAAGAAATACCAAGTGCAATTAATAAGTCTACTTGCAAAAAATGTGCTTATTATGAGTATTGTTATATTTAGGAGGGGGAAATGGGAAGTACACGATATATAACATCTATGGGGGAGCTAACAAGAAAAGATAACTCACTTTGTTTTAGAAAGAATGGAAAGAACGTCTATATTCCAGTGGAAAATACCACTGAGATATATTGTTTATCCGAAGTAACTATTAATACTAAATTATTAGACTTTATTTCAAGTAATAACATAGTAATTCACTTTTTCAATTATTATGAAGGATATAGCGGCACCTTCTATCCAAAAGATAAATACAATAGCGGGAAACTACTTATAAAACAGGTAGAAGCTTTTAATAATAATAGACTTACTATAGCTAAATCCATAGTAAGAACTATTGGAGTAAATATAAGTGAAGTATTATATCATTATTATAAACATGATAAAAAAGAAGTAAAAGGTACCATTGATTGGATAAGAGGTGATTTTAAGGTTAGAGTAGATAATGCTCCAGGAATAAAAGAACTCATGGCTGTAGAAGGAGAAGTATGGCAAAGATTTTATGGTGAATTTAAAAATATATTACCAGAAGATTTTATACTGAATAAACGTGTGAAGAGACCGCCAGATAATCCTATAAATGCCCTTATATCCTTTGGTAATTCTCTTCTTTATACTAAAACTATTTCTGGAATTTATAGAACTCACCTTGATCAAAGGATAAGTTTTTTACATGAACCTTCAGAAGGAAGATTCTCCTTAAGCTTGGATTTAAGTGAAGTATTTAAACCGGTTATAGTATATAAAACTATTTTTGAACTTGTTAATAATAAAAAACTGCAGGTATCTAAGCATTTTGATAAAAAGGTTAATTATTGTTTACTAAATGAAGAGGGAAGAAACATTTTTATCAAGGCCTTTGAGGAAAGACTAGAAAGTGTATTTATTCATCCAAAACTTAAAAGAAAGGTAAGTTATAGAACTGCAATAAAATTGGATGCTTATAAACTAATAAAGTTTATAATGGAGGATAAAGAATTTACTCCATTTAATCTAAAGGAAGGTGTTTAATATAGCTAAAAATTTAAATTACAATTATGCATTTTTATTTTATGATGTAAATGAGAAAAGGGTAAATAAAGTCTTTAAGGTGTGTAAGAAATATCTATCACACTTTCAAAACTCTGTTTTTAGGGGAGAACTTACACCATCTAAATTGATATTATTAAAAAAGGATTTAAATAAGATAATAGATGAGGATGAGGATTTCATATGCATAATAAAACTTATGAATGACAATGTATATGGAGAAGAAATATTGGGCAATCAAAGAAACAATACAGGAGAAGACCTAATTATATAATTTACCAGGTAAATTACTGTATTAATTTCTAAAAGTCTAGTAGTTTCAATAGCTTATACTAATTTTTTTTTAATATATCAATAAAATAAATTTGGCTGGTAAAATATTTTAGAACCTTGATTTTACAAGGAGTTTAGAATATATTTATTTTAGACAATGGCTTGATTACAATGGATTAACTTCAACATGAGATGTATTTAAATGTGCTGGATCCTTACCTTTCCATTCAGCTTGTCTAGATTAACTTCAACATGAGATGTATTTAAATGAAATGAAAATGGTGGATATTATCAATCAATAGTGATTAACTTCAACATGAGATGTATTTAAATGCACTCATATTGTCAGCATTGGCCATTAATGCTTCGATTAACTTCAACATGAGATGTATTTAAATATTAGCGATAAATAGATATAAAATGAGTTTTAATGGATTAACTTCAACATGAGATGTATTTAAATGAGGTTGGTGGCATTATATTAGAAACATTAGCACCTAGATTAACTTCAACATGAGATGTATTTAAATTCAAATAGATCCGTAACTATCTTTATCCATTTTACGATTAACTTCAACATGAGATGTATTTAAATATATATAAATGCATTAAAAAAGTAAGCAGATAACGATTAACTTCAACATGAGATGTATTTAAATTACATATCTAACTCTGAATAGAGGACTGATAAATTAGATTAACTTCAACATGAGATGTATTTAAATTTTCATATATTCTCTTAGTTGACATTGTCGAAATGGATTAACTTCAACATGAGATGTATTTAAATAAAGGAGGATAGTAATGTTTACAAATGAGATTTTAGATTAACTTCAACATGAGATGTATTTAAATATCTGCTTTAAGAACTGCCCCTTAGTTACTGTTGCGATTAACTTCAACATGAGATGTATTTAAATATCCAAAGAATACTTTCCAGTACTACTTATATGGGCGATTAACTTCAACATGAGATGTATTTAAATACTTTATTATATCATCTAAGGTATACTTGATCTCCTGATTAACTTCAACATGAGATGTATTTAAATCCTCATTTATCGTAGCACTCACTTTGAAAAGTGCTAGATTAACTTCAACATGAGATGTATTTAAATAATCAAAAATACTAAAACTAGTCTTGTTATATACTTGATTAACTTCAACATGAGATGTATTTAAATTACATATTGGCTCTTGTTTCCGTTTCTAAAGTTGCGATTAACTTCAACATGAGATGTATTTAAATTTTTCCATAATCAAATTTTTAGTGAGGAATCCTTGTGATTAACTTCAACATGAGATGTATTTAAATTCAGATAAAATTACTTGATATGTGTTGTTGCCATCCTGATTAACTTCAACATGAGATGTATTTAAATGTGGCTCTGTTGCTACTTTAGAGAAATATATTTCTGATTAACTTCAACATGAGATGTATTTAAATGATTTACCACAAGCAAATTTTGCGGGGAATGATTATGATTAACTTCAACATGAGATGTATTTAAATATAGTTTCAAGTGGCTTTGCTGACAAAGATGTTAGATTAACTTCAACATGAGATGTATTTAAATATGCTTGGTTCAGCAATGGCGTTGAGTAATCCTGGATTAACTTCAACATGAGATGTATTTAAATGTAATTCCTTGCCATGATAAAAAGGCTTGTCTTAATGATTAACTTCAACATGAGATGTATTTAAATGAATATAGAAAAGAAATATGAAATTAAAATATTAGGATTAACTTCAACATGAGATGTATTTAAATACTAAAACAGCCGTAAATATAAAAGGCGTGATAAGATTAACTTCAACATGAGATGTATTTAAATGAATTAATTATGCTTTCTTTAGAGCCATATTTAAGATTAACTTCAACATGAGATGTATTTAAATACAACTAATGAAAGAACTTTTGAAAATGAAAATGGATTAACTTCAACATGAGATGTATTTAAATTATATTATTATCTGTCATTTTGGGTCTTATATTAACGATTAACTTCAACATGAGATGTATTTAAATGCGAATACAAGATGACTTTGACGAACGAGAAGGAAGATTAACTTCAACATGAGATGTATTTAAATTGGATGAATGGAATAGAAATATTGAATATGAACATGATTAACTTCAACATGAGATGTATTTAAATGCGTCATTCGACATCGAAACAACCACCATTGATGGATTAACTTCAACATGAGATGTATTTAAATGTTCTAATATACATAGAAGTATTACATTTATCAATGATTAACTTCAACATGAGATGTATTTAAATTAGAATTGGTCGAGCGGTTCAACATTTTCAATATTAGATTAACTTCAACATGAGATGTATTTAAATAGGGTTTGCACGTTTTGCGTGAGTACAGATGTTCGATTAACTTCAACATGAGATGTATTTAAATCATTCTTGAGATATTTCTTTAATTGGCTTATCTAATGATTAACTTCAACATGAGATGTATTTAAATAAACAAATGTCTTTCATAATTTTAACCACCTTCTTGATTAACTTCAACATGAGATGTATTTAAATACAGTATAAGATATTTCATTTTTAAATCCAGTAGGATTAACTTCAACATGAGATGTATTTAAATTGAAGTTAGTGTGTGTACTTTTCCTGCATATGAAGGATTAACTTCAACATGAGATGTATTTAAATCAGAGTTAAATGAGAGTCCATCAGCACAAACTACATGATTAACTTCAACATGAGATGTATTTAAATATAGACAACACTTCTTACTACACCCAAGAGGAGTAAAGATTAACTTCAACATGAGATGTATTTAAATGATGGACGAGGAAGTTAGAAATGCAATTAAGAATAGGATTAACTTCAACATGAGATGTATTTAAATCCCTACAGGCTATCAGACCTAGAAGGTGCTTTTGGATTAACTTCAACATGAGATGTATTTAAATTGCAGTTCAAACTGAAATGGGAATTACAGGAACGACGATTAACTTCAACATGAGATGTATTTAAATAGATTGAGAAAGGCAAGGTGGTCTAAATATCTCGTTGATTAACTTCAACATGAGATGTATTTAAATTAAAACTTTGTCCCTTCTACTTAAATAAATTCTTTAGATTAACTTCAACATGAGATGTATTTAAATGTAAAAACTGATATGATGATTGGAATTGCAGTAGTGATTAACTTCAACATGAGATGTATTTAAATGCGGCAGATAACCAGGGGTATGATGGAACATTATCTGATTAACTTCAACATGAGATGTATTTAAATTCAATCGTCTTTACTTTATCCTTAACCATGTATTTAGATTAACTTCAACATGAGATGTATTTAAATATATATGAATGGTTTACACCTTCATAGGATTCACTGATTAACTTCAACATGAGATGTATTTAAATGCCTTACAATTAGATACTAATGCTAACACTACTGGATTAACTTCAACATGAGATGTATTTAAATATAATTCTCTTTACTTTAAGTTGTTGCTGCATGTCTGATTAACTTCAACATGAGATGTATTTAAATGTGTTCTTGAGTATAGCTCCAATTACTAATAATACGATTAACTTCAACATGA
>NZ_DLCT01000005.1:0-123447 GCF_002480755.1 Clostridium sp. UBA7791
ATGAGATGTATTTAAATCCTATTGTAAGTATAGTTTTAGGCATAGTAATTACAGATTAACTTCAACATGAGATGTATTTAAATTTGAATGGCTGAGGGTCAGAAAGAAATGTATCTATGATTAACTTCAACATGAGATGTATTTAAATATAAGCAGCAGTATAAGCAAGATTATAAAGATGACTGATTAACTTCAACATGAGATGTATTTAAATCCCATTAATCCAGTTCCATCAAAATCGGATGCGACGATTAACTTCAACATGAGATGTATTTAAATGTTATGATGTTATCAGTAATGGTATTAAGTGGAGGATTAACTTCAACATGAGATGTATTTAAATTGTACAAAGGTTTTATGACCTTTTGCATTAGGTACGATTAACTTCAACATGAGATGTATTTAAATAAGGCATTACATAGAGTTCCACTTGCAGGGTCTGGATTAACTTCAACATGAGATGTATTTAAATATGATGTATCTGGATATATCAACTTAGAGGATGGCTGATTAACTTCAACATGAGATGTATTTAAATTAAAAAAATAGCCTGTAATCTAGATAGCTAGACTAAGATTAACTTCAACATGAGATGTATTTAAATGCCATACCAGTTAGTAAATTAGTCCACGCTGACTTGATTAACCTTAACATGAGATGTATTTAAATGTAAATATTGGACAAAAGACCATTACAAAGATGATAGGATTAACCTTAACATGAGATGTATTTAAATTCTAGTATGGAAAATACGCTTAAATTTGCTATAGGGATTAACCTTAACATGAGATGTATTTAAATACGAATTTAAATTTATTTAAGGGGTTGTGTTAAATTGAATGGTATTAAAACTGAACTTTTATTAATATAAATGTTTAATCAATAAGTTATATAAGTTAATATTAAAGTAAGAAAATAATCATAAGATTAAGGGGATGGTTGCCAATGAACAACTCTTTATTTACTAAAATTAAATCATACATACCTACAGTTAAAAAGGATTCGAAGGAAGATTATCTTACGGAGTTATTTACCTTTATTTTAAATGAGGTTGATGGATTAGCTAATGCTTATTGCAAGTTTTTAGTTAGTAAGTTTAAAGATAAGGATGTCTTAATAAACCATCAAGAAGATGTTACCTTAGATACTCAAGTAAGTGTTAGTAAGGGGAGAATAGACTTACTAATTAGATCTGGAGATAAAGGATTTATATGTGAACATAAGGTGGATAGTGGTTTAGGAATTAATCAAATAAAAAAATATAAGGAATGTTCAAGTGAACTAGGAAGTGAAGAATTTTATACTGTTTTAGTAACAAGAACAAAATTACAACATACGCAAAAATCAGATATATCCTTAGTATGGGGTGAAGTTTGTGTTTTCTTAGAAAAATTTAAGGAAAGTAAAGATGAACTTAATCCTGTTAATGATTTTTTAGTAGAACAGCTTATACAATATTTAAGGGATCAAGGTCTTGGATTGTATGAGAATATAAAGGTTGAAGAAGTGTTATCAAATTTCTTAGCTCAGAGTTTTTTAGAAAAGGTTAGAGAGATTTTGTACATACCAACTATTGAAGAGCTTAGAGCAGAAGTTGGTGATTTAGAAATATTTAAAAGAGAAGATTTTATTAGAAAAAGACAAAATGATAGATGGGGAAGATGCGGTATTGAGTTATTTGAAAATTGGAGCCCTGGGATATTTGTAGGAATTATATTTGATCCTAAAGATCATAAAATAGAGCCATTAGATAAGGAAAAGGGACCTGATTTTGTTATATTAGTTGATATTTCAGAGGTTAAAAATAGAGCTGCTGTGGTTAATTCTAATAATTTTCAAGAATTAACAAGAAGACTAAAGGATAATAGTGGTGAATTTGATCTAATCCATACTGGTTTCAAAAATAAATACAGATTATTAGTATTAAGAAAGTCTTTTTTAGATATTATTCAAGATAGATACACTTTAGATGAACAAATTAAGGAGATAAAAAAAGTTACCTTTGAGGGATTAAAGTTAATGTTACAAGATGATTTATTATATAGTGCATTTTAATAATTTTTAAATAATACGAATGTAGCCTTAAAGAGTTGGACATACTATTAGTGTAAAAATAAAAACTTTAAATATCTATTCTATAAGGAGATGATAGCATGGAATTAATGATAATAGGTGCAGCTATGTATGTAGTAGCAAAGGGTGTTGAAATATTATTAAACATGATTTAATCTCAACAGTAAGAGCAATAAAAAAAAGGGGGCTGTCCCATTAACATAAGATAAATATGCTAACGTGACAGCTTTTTGTAGGTCCATAGAAAATTTGATGATATTTCATGTCTTATTTACTCTTCCTCAAGCATTTTCAGTATTTTTGCAGTTATATGAGCATATTCCACATTTCCTCTATCTCTAGGTCTATCCATATTAACATCAATAATGCTTCTAATATTTCCAGGGTTTTTGCCCATTACTACAATTTTATCAGATAGATAAACAGCTTCATCTACTGAGTGGGTTACGAATAGAATTGTTTTCTTATTTTTCTCCCAAATATTCAAAAGCTCTCTTTGTAATATTATACGAGTATAGGCATCAAGTGCTCCGAAAGGTTCATCCATTAAAAGAACTTCAGGATTATTAGCCAGGGCTCTTGCTATTGCAACTCTTTGCTGCATTCCACCGGAAAGCTCATAAGGATATGCATTTTCGAATTCTTCCATATTTATTAGCTTCAAATATTTTCTTGCTTCTTCAAGTCTCTGTTTTTTAGGTGCTTTTTTAAACTCAGCACCTAGAGCAATATTATTTATAACGTTTTTCCACTGGAGTAGAGAATAATGTTGAAAAACCATACCAATCTCAAAGGATGGCTTAGTAATCTCTTTGCCCTTGAAAAATACATTTCCCTTTGTTGCTTTTTCTAAACTGGATATAATTCTAAGTAGGGTTGACTTTCCACATCCAGAGGGGCCTACAATAGATATAAAATCATTTTCTTGGACTGATAGGTTTATATCTTTTAAAGCATGTACCTCTAGTGAACCCCCTGTAATAAATGTTCTGCTAAGATTTGATATTTCAATATAATTTTCCATACTATCACCCCTATCTTACTTTACTTTGCCAGGAAAAGTATTTCTTTTCTACGATTCTATAAATTCCATCAAGGCTTGCTCCTACAGCACCAATACAAATCATTCCTGTGATAACCAAGTCAGTTCTGCCGAGTTCATAAGCATGGGTTATTAAATAACCAACACCTGATAAGCTACCTGGAAGCATTTCTGCAGATACTAGGCAGGACCAAGCAATTCCGAGGCCTGTCCTAAGTCCTGTTATAATAGTTGGGGCAGAGGCTGGTAGGAGAATTTTAAAGAATATATCCCTTTCTGAAGCTCCAAGAACCTTTGCAGATTCTACTAGCGTTTTGGGAACAGTTCTAACAGCAAATATAGTATTTGTAAGTACAGGGAAGAAGGTACCTAAGCCGATAATAAACATCATTGAGAACTTAAAGTTATTTAAAAAGGCTTGGAGTTCTCCGCCCTCTATTTTAAAAACTGTTGAAAAACTTGCTACACCAAACCACGCCAAAACTAAGGGTACCCATGCCAGTGGTGGTATAGGTCTAAATATATTAATAAAATTATTAAATAAATTATATACCCTTGCCTTATATCCCATTAACAGACCTAATGGAATGGCAATAAATACACCTACAATATATCCAAGAAGTACTCGAGTTAAACTAACTAAGACATTTACAGGTATTGATCCAAGGCCGATAAAATCGTTTGTGGCATGAGCAAAGTTATCTAAAACTGATACTATTCTTGGCAAAATTACAGCATTATTAATCCTAAAGGAGAGTATATGCCATAATAGTATAAATAGAATAGGCACTAATAACTTCCACAATATTTTTTTTAGATGTTTCAAACCTTTAACCTCCCTCTATAAAAAAGCTTCCTAGCATAAATTAGGAAGCTTTTCCATAATGATAATTCTATTCTAAAAATCTAAAATCAAAAACTAGTTTCTTGACTTTTTCAAAATCTAATCCCTTTAGTTGTCCATTAAATTTATCCATCTCATTAAGTTTTTCCACATATATTTCTATACCCTTATACCAATTTTCTGATGGAGCTGTGAAGTATTTTATCTCACATTTATTAATGGTTTCTTCTGATACACCAATAACTTCTGCCATAATCTTTGACACTTCTCCATGGTGTTCAGTACAATATTTTGCGTTTGCAGCTACAAGCTTTGTAAAAGCTTTAGTTACCTCAGGATAATCATTGATAGCTTTATCTGTAGCAGCAAATACACAACATGGGAAGTCATTCCATTGACCGTTTTCTGGGAAGTCCTTCAGATTTAATGCTATTTCACCTAAACCTTTTTCTTCTGCAGCTTCAGGATGGTGTGATGGCCCTACCCAAGCATCAACTTGCTTGCTAGTTAAAGATGGCAATAGATTGTTTGAACCTTTAAGATCAACTAAAAGAACATTTGCTGAAGTATCACTTGGATTTTCAGTTACCTTTAACCCTTGGGCTTTTAAAACTGATTCAATTACTATTCTAGGTCCACTTACTGGTGAATGATAGCCAAGTTTAAGTGGTTGTTTTAAATCTAATATGTGTTTTTTTATATCATCCCAATTCTTTAAATTAGTGTTTGGTGGAAATACTAAGGCAATTCCATCACTTTGGAAAGGTGCTGCAATTTTTAATTTAGCTCCATTGTCTACAGCAGTAAGGAAAGCTGTATTTGATCCAAATCCATAATCCACATGCCCTTGACTCATAAGATTAGCAGTTTCAGATCCACCTTTACTAGGAACAAAATTTAAGATAGCTATTTTCTTACCATTTTCTAATAATTCAAATTTATCCTTAGAAAGTGGATTGAAATATACTCCAGTTTCTTTAAATAGCTCAGGTTTTTTTGTAGCAACATTCATTATACCTGTATGTAATTCGTTTCCCCAGCTCATAGTAAGCTCTGGTACCTTTTCATCAGATTTAGAAGCTTCTTCAGTAGAGGCTGGTGAGCTTGTATTCTTTGATGCTTTCTTTGAATCACATCCAAAAGCAAAAACAAGGATTGATAATGCTAATAATAAAATTAGTAATTTTTTCATAATATCCTCCTAAAAATAAATATTTACAAACAAGTAGAATTATATAAATATATAGCATTTAAGTCCAATTAAGTTTTTAGATAATAAAATCTTTATGTATTTGTTTTTATAATAGGTGAATCTGTAGTATGTATATTTAAACACTATTATTTAATTAACATTACTAATTACTTATATGAATTCAGCAACAAATATAAAATTAATCAATAGTAAGAACAATAAAAAATAAGCCAATGACATCATTAACGTCATTGGCTTACATTTTATTTATTACTTATTATTGGTTATAATATATTTTTTTATATCTTCAACATCTTTTTTTACTTCTTCTATTATCATTAACTTATCGGTTATTTTCGATATTATCTCTTGGTAGTTCTTTTCTCTTTCTTCTTGCTTTTCATCTCTTTTTTCTTGAGCTTTTAATATATAAAACAATAGAAATATGCTGAGAACTGCCCATATACCTTGCGATAGAGCCATTTTTAATATTTCAGCTTCCATTTGCTTTAGTATCCCCCCTTAACTTTAATCAAGATATTATTAAACTTTTACTCATGCTTAAAATATCCCTTATTACTATATATGCAGATGTGTTTATTAATGCAATCAGCTAAAGAAAGGCTCACCATAATCTTTTATGATGAGCCTTAAATATTATATTAAATTTCTACGTTGAATATCCAACCTTCTGGTGCTTCTATATCGCCAGCTTGAATTCCTAGTAAAGTTTCATAAAGTTTTCTAGTTACTGGGCCAACTTCTGTTTCGCTATGGAAAACGTGTTTGTTTTCTTTATGTTGGATTGCTCCGATTGGAGTGATTACAGCTGCAGTACCGCAAGCTCCAGCTTCTGCAAATTCACCTAAGTTATCTATTAATACGTCTCTTTCTTCTACCTTCATACCTAAGTTATGCTCAGCTAAGTATAATAGAGATCTCTTAGTTATACTTGGTAATATAGATGGAGATTTAGGTGTAACAAAGGTACCATCTTTAGTTATTCCAAAGAAGTTTGCAGCACCTACTTCTTCTATTTTTGTATGAGTTGCTGGATCTAAATAGATACAATCAGCAAAGCCTGCTTTAACAGCTTCTGCATGAGGTAATAAGCTTCCAGCATAGTTACCACCAACTTTAGCAGCACCAGTTCCCATAGGAGCAGCTCTGTCAAAGTCAGAAGTTATGAAGTTAACTGGAGCCATTCCACCTTTGAAGTATGGTCCAACTGGTGTAACAAAGATTCCAAATATATATTCCCTAGCTGGACGAACACCTACATTGTCACCTACGCCTATTACGTAAGGTCTAAGATATAGTGTTGCTCCACTTCCATATGGTGGGATAAGTCTTTTATTTGCTTTAACAATTCTTCTGCAAGCATCTAAGAAGAATTCTACTGGTACTTCTGGCATTAAAACTCTTCTACAGCTTTCATTTAATCTTTTAGCATTTTGATCAGGTCTGAATAAGCATACTTTTCCATCTTTATGAGTATATGCTTTTAAACCTTCAAAACATTGTTGTCCATAATGCAAGCATGTTGAACCTTGGCTAATTGTTATTTTATCATCTTCAACTAAGTTTCCTTCATCCCATTGTCCATCTTTATAATGAGAAATAAAATTAAAATCTGCCTTTAGGTAATCAAACCCTAATTCTTTCCAATTGAATTCTTTTTCCATTACCAAATCTCCCCCTAATAAAATTAACTTTTTTATTTGATTTTTTAATGTGTAGTTAACATAATCCTTAATTTTCAATGAAATCGTATACTTGCAAATTGAACTATGTAAATGAAATCGTATACTTTTATATGTTTAAAAAATTTAGAATTATGTGCCTATAATACTATACTAACACTTTTAAATATTTTATCAATAATTTTTCATGATTATATTAATACTATATGTATATTAATGAAAGGAGAAATTAGAAATGAAAAAAAGATTAACCGTTGAAGGTATGACTTGTGGAAAGTGTGTTACCAATGTTAAAACAGCATTACAAGGAGTTCATGGGATTGATAATGTGGATGTACACCTAAAATCTCAAATAGTAGTGGTTGATGGAACAGATTCTGTTAATGATAAAGAAATGAAGTGTGCCATTGAAGATGCAGGTTATATAGTAGAAAAAATAGAGCAGGATTAGCTTAAAAAAGTAATGGAATACCTTTTACCTTTAAAAATGCTTTTGCTTAAAGTTTAGCAAAAGCATTTTTTATTTAGCATAGTCTTAATAAGTTAATATAAGGTATCTTAATTTAAAAGAAAGTTTTAACAGGCTTTACGTATTACTGCAACTTAACCTATAGACACATCAATTACTTTAGCTACATAATCATCCATACCTGACTTTGCTAGTATAGTGATAGACTGTGGCGAATTGCTTGAAATTTTAGCACTATAAGCTTCAGCACCATTTACATCTAATTGTTCGGCTCTATTTATAGTTATTTTATTTTTATCCGCAACCTTATAATCCTCAAGAATATCTGCAACTCGATTTTCTAAGTCTCCAGTAGGGCATTCAAGTATTTTTATTCTGTCAATTGCTCTTTCAAGGTTTTCCATAGGTTTTTTCCTCCATTATTTTATTAAAAAGTCTATTGTATTGTAAATCGTAATTAGTATTTCCTATAATGACTTGCTTTATCAATGAATTTAATCAAGGGAACATTCTTTAGAGTGGGTAAAATCTCTGGAATAAAATGTTATGGGGTCAGACCCCTAGGAATAAAATGTAAGGGGGTCTGACCCCATTACAAAAATTACAATGTAAATAAAAAGGTATTATGGTATATATTGAAGAATAATATATCAGTATTATTTTAAGAAGACATGGAGGGATATTAATGTACAATCCAAATGAAATTAAAAGTTTTTATAACAACTATGGTGAGAGAGAATGGCAGAGGTTAGAGCTTACACCTTATGATAGGATTAATTATTATCTTCACATGGATTTTCTTAAGGACTATATAGGAGAAGGCAAAAAGGTTTTAGATGCTGGCTGTGGAGCAGGGAGATTTAGTATAGAATTAGCTAAACTAAAAAATAGAGTTACTTTATTTGATATATCTACAGAGCAGTTAAGAATTGCCGAAGATAAATTAAAGGAAAATAATTTGATGGCTTATATAGATGGGATTATAAATGGAGATTTAGCGGATTTATCAATGCTTGAAGATAATACCTTTGATATGGTGATTTGTTATGGAGCGCCTCTTAATTATCTTTTAGGGAATGTGGAAAAGGCTGTTAGGGAGCTGGTTAGAGTTACGAAACCAGGTGGACAAGTTCTAGTTAGTGTAAATAGTAAATGGGGAGTGATAAGAACACAATTAGGTAGGGAAGATTTTGATTATGTATCCTTCTTTGGAAAACCTAATTATTGGTATATACCTGAAGTTGTGGAAACTGGTAATTTACCAAAACATGAGTTAGTGTCTCATCCTGAAAGACATTTCTTTGAAGCAGAAGAGTTAGAGGCTTTGCTATCAACTTGTGGATTAGAGAATATAACCCTAGGCGGAAGTCCTTGTATATCTAGTGGGTTTAGGAAAGCTGTAAATGACATTGAGAAGGATAAGATAGCTTGGGAGACTTTACTTGAAATGGAACTTAAGTCTTATTGTAAGAGAACTTTAGCTGATAACGGAGAGTTTTTATTAGCTAGAGGTGTTAAGATGGAATAAAATGTAATGGGGTCAGATCCCAAGGAAATTATTATAAGTACTTTATGGTCTTGATTATTTTTTTAGGCCTTTGAAGAAAGATTTACTTAGAGGTTTTCCTATAGGCTTAGGAGCTGCGTTGGGTTGGTTTTTGATAGAAACTAGATTTTTTGTAGGGAAAATGGAATAGAATATTATAAGAGGTTGAGTTTTCACTCAACCTCTTATTTGTTATATATTTTTGAGTAAAGAAAATTAATTAAATTTATATTATGTTGCTTATTGATTTTAATATTATTTAGGTTATAATTAATATTATTAAACATAATATGAAAGGAAGGTTAAAATGGATATTGATAAAATACCACAATGGATACTTGCTTTAGAGCAAGAAGATGCAGGTTTTTTGAAAAATTTTGTGCTGAAATCTGGATCTTTAAAAGATATTGCAAAAATGTATGAAGTATCTTATCCTACTGTGAGATTGAGATTGGATAAACTGATTCAAAAAATTGAACTAAATGATAAGAAAGAAGAAGAGCCATTCCAAATATTTATTAAAGGATTGGCAGTGGATTCTAAGCTTGATTTGGAAACTGCAAAGTTAATTATTGACAAGTATAAGAAATGTTTGAAAGGAGAATAACCATGTCAGATATAAGTACTATTATTATTGCATTTGTAGTTGCAGGTGCACTCTTAGGAGTTGAATATTTTCTTGGTAAACAAAAGAACTGTTTATTAGGAGGGATTATACCTTTAATATCAGTGATTTTTGCAATATGTGTGTTTAGATTTACAAAACTAACACTTAGCTTTAGAAATTTATTTCCATTTCTCATATTAACTAATATGTTTTTGGCAGAATGGGAATATGGACGTAAGAGATACAAAAAAGAAAAAGAAGCTGAACTGGATAAAATGAAAGCTCAAGATATAAATTAATTATATTAAACCAGGGGTATAACCCTATGGTTATTTACATATTGTAGAAAAAAATATATAATTTAGATAGTTATAAATATAGTAAGGGAGTAAAAGTAATGTTAGATCAACGTGGTTTGAAGTCCGTAAGAAATTTTTCAGTATGTATGTTGTTAATAAGCATTGTAATTAATATAGTACTTGTACTTCGGCATTTTGGGTATGATGTTAATATGATTCAAGATTTAGGATATGAAATTAGTATAATCGAAGAAATAAATATAAAAAATTATGTTGAATTTTTCACTTTGCCTTTTGTGGCTACTGCTATTGCAAGTGCAATAAATAGAGCTAAGGATTTATCTCAAGAGGCTAAGGATGAGATGAGATCTAAAATGAAATTAATGAAATCAGGTACTATTTTCTTCATTTTATATATTCTTTTTTCTGCACTTATAATAAAGAAGTCATATTTTATTGTTGCCGCTTTTATAATGCTAGGAATTTATGTGAACCTAATATTTATTACAGAGAAAATTATAGTCTTAGGGTTGAATGACCATCAAATGAAGTGGCGAGCAGCAGTAAACGGTACGGACTATCCCGTGGAAGGTAGTAGTATATTTTGGAGATTTAAACCTTGGTTTATGCCTTTTGAAAGGGTGCCATTTAATAAAAGGAGTCTTGGATTATATAATATTGTTGTTATGGTTATATTTACATATACCCTAATAGAAAGTAAAATATCGGATATATTTGAGGTTATATTTTTTATAATTGTTCTTAGAGAAATCTTTTCTCTTATAGAGTATATCTTAGGATTATATACATCTTTAATAGGTGTATGCACTGGGGTGACAGAATCACAGGAGAGCAGAAATGGAAGCCAGTATTGGACTGTATATGTTACTGACTTTAAAAATAAAAGAGAAATTGCCTATAGAACTTATAATTATCCTTTTATCTCTCGAGGAGAAGAGGCTAAAGTTGTTCATGGCATGTTCTCTAAACGAGTAGTTCTCATTAATGGAAGAACAATTTAAAATTTATGGCTTTTGTAAGTTATAAAAGGTTGAGCATGTACTTAATAATTATAAGGACATGCTCAACCTTTGTTTAAATAAATTTATTACTTTAAATTCCTTGTGTTTTTTAGAATAGTTTTTTAAAGCAACTTTTACATATTAGAGTTTTCCCTTTATTGCAGGACATGATATTATCTTTGGAAACTTCCTTTAGACAAAGTTCACAGATTTGTTTAGAGCCTTTACTGGAAGATAGATTGTTATCTCCAGGGGAAAACTCTTTGCATAAACCTGAGGCACTATAGCTATCTAAGGTTTTATTTTTTTTGTTACTAGGAGGTTCATAATTTATTATGGGCTGTTTTTCTTCTAGCTTAACTATTTTATAATCCATGGCATAGGAACTTTCCCCAAAGAGTTCAAGTTCAAATCTTGGATTTTCTTTATCGTAAAATTCTTCTATAATAAGTCTTCTTACTTGGGCATCATTTATTATAAGGCCACTTTTTTCAACACCATCTAAAATACTTTTTGTTATGTTATTTGTGTCTGGATGACGTTTTTCACTTTTATAATAAACCTTAAGGACAGCTATAAGTGCCTCTGTTAAGGTTACACTTGGATTTTGAACCCTACATTCGTAGGCTATTTCTTCCTCGTATAGTGCATATCTATCATGATATTTTCCAGAGTTATATGGTAAAATAGCTCTGTTACTGCTATTGAAAAGTTTAAAGTTAGATTTAGAAATTGGTGATCCCTTTACCACAACTTTAGCATAGTTAATATCTTTCATTTTAATTCCTCTTTCTATGATTGTGTGATTAATTGTTTAAATAAATAACTTTAGTAAGTATATTATAACACAGGAACTTATGTTTGAACGAAATAATAATACTTTAGGTAAAGGTCAGATTATTTTATATAATTTAAAATAGTATTCCTGCAATACCTGAGAGTATCATCACATCCATTGGATTTATTTTAGTTTTTCTAAGTAGAAAGAGGCATACTACAAAAATAATTATAGATTTTATTTGAAGACTCATTTCTACCAAATTCCATGTTGAAGTTCCTAGGAAGGAAAGCATTAGTATAGTACCAGCAGAAGAAGCAATAAGTCCTATGGAAGCTGAACGAAGTCCTTTTAAAATATTTGAAATATTTTTTGATTTAGTATGATTTTGAAAAAAATTATACAAAAAAAGTGAGATGAAAAAGCCTGAAATAATACATCCTAAGGTAGCTACAAGGGCACCGAAAATCCCATTAATTTGAATTCCTACAAAGGTGGAAGTATTAATGGCTAAGGGACCAGGAGTCATTTGAGATATAGTAATAATATCCGTGAACTCTTGCATAGTAAGCCAGGCATGTTTCTCTACTACTTGCGCTTGGATTAAGGGAATAGTTGCATATCCACCGCCTATACTAAAGAAGCCTATTTGTAAAAAGCTAAGAAAAAGTTTAAAAATATAGTTATACATAAACCTTCCTCCTAAAATTTGTTTTTAAAAATGAGACAAAGGATAATGCAACTTACTAGAATAATCATAACGTTTATATTAAAAATAAAACTAGCTATGAAAACTACAGGAATCATTAAAGAGAGTAAAGCATTTTTTTCTTTTGTAACAGTCTGAATCATGGTTACTACTAAATCTACAATCAAAGCGGCAACTCCCGCTTCCATTCCCTTTAATATAGATGAAATAGTGGCATTATCACGGAAAAAGCTATAGCAGGTAGAAATTAAAGATAGTATTATAAGTGGAGGAAGTACAGCAGAAATACAGCTGATAACAGCACCTAAAAAGCCAGCTATGCGATATCCAGATAATACTGATAGATTTACAGCTATGGCTCCAGGAGAAGACTGAGCTATTGCTGCCATATCTAGTAACTCTTCCTCACCAAAGTATTGTTTTTTCTCGACAAAGTATTTACGAATCATAGGAATTACTACATAACCTCCTCCAAAGGTAAAGGCACTAATGAAGAAGTTAACTCCAAAAAGCCAAAGGCAAGTTTTATATTTTGAATTCTTATTTAAATAATTCATGGAACCCTCCTTTCTCTAAGTTATACAATTATATTACTTGTACATAGATAAATAAAATGATAATATTTTATGAAATACATTACTAAAAAGTAATGTAAAGGAGTGAGATTTATAATGAACTTGAGGCAGATGTATATTTTTAAAGAGGTATGTGAAGAGTTGAGCTTTACGAAGACAGCAAAAAAATTATATATGACTCAACCAGCGATTTCACATGTTATAAGTGATTTAGAAGCGGAGATAGGTGGAAAACTTTTTGAACGAATTGGGAGAAAAATTCATCTTACAGGAACTGGTGAAATACTACTACATAAAGTGGTGCGAATAATTGAACTTCATGAGGAGTTAGAGAATGGTTTTAAATATCAAGAGGAATTAGTAACTATTCGAATTGGATCTAGTATTACTATAGCTAATTTCTGGCTTCAGAAATGGATTAAAGAGTGGAGGCGAAAGTATGGAAGAACACCATTAAAGATTCAAGTGGATAGTGCTACTAATATTGAAGAAAAATTATTAAATAATGAAATAGATATTGCACTAATGGAGGGAGCTATTCATAATAAACAATTGATTAGTCATGAGGTTTCTTCTTATGAAATGTCAGTGATATGTTCCTCTAATCATGATTTTGCTAAAAGTGGAAGGTTAGAAATCGCGGCGGAAGAGTTTGCTGCACAACCACTACTACTTAGGGAAAAGGGATCTGCAATAAGAGATACCCTTGATAGTGCTTTATTACTTAAGCATATTTATGTGGATCCTATGATGACAAGTGTAAATTCACAAGCACTTATTCAAGCTGTAAAGTATGATTTTGGAATAAGTGTTATTCCAGATTTGCTGGTTATGCAGCAAGTTAAAGAAGGAGATATAGCAAAATTATCAATTAAGGATATTAGGCTTTTCAATTATAACTCAATTTGTTATCATCGAGACAAGTATCTATCCAAACCAATGCAGTGGTTCATTGATTGTTGTATAAGAATTAAGTAAAACATGTGTAATTACTCTTTAAAAAATGATAAAATGTATGAAGTAATCACATTTGTTGATATAATTGTATAAATGTGTGGATATATTATTTTAGCATGTGGATAAGTTTAAGTTAGTACCTTAAGGGTAAACTTTTAATATAAACTTTCATAGTGTGTAAATTATTTAAAAGTAGGTGAAAAATATGAAAGAAGCAAATGAAGTAAAAGAAAATTTTAAAATACTTGCTATAGAGTCAAGTTGTGATGAAACAGCAGCTTCAGTAGTAGTGAATGGAAGAGAAGTTTTATCTAATGTTATAGCTTCTCAAATTGATATACACAAAAAATTTGGTGGAGTTGTGCCAGAGGTAGCTTCAAGAATGCATATAGAGGCTATTAGTGCTGTGGTGGAAGAAGCACTTAGAGAAGCAAATCTGACTTTTCAAGATATAGATGCCGTGGGCGTTACCTATGGGCCAGGGCTTGTGGGAGCTTTACTTGTGGGGCTTCAATATGCTAAGGCTTTGGCTTATGGATTAAATATTCCCCTTATAGGAGTAAATCATATTGAAGGTCATATAAGTGCTAATTTTATTGAGCATAAGGATCTAAAACCACCTTTTATTACTTTAGTAGTATCAGGAGGACATACCTTTATTGTTCATATGAAGGATTATGGCAGCTTTGAAGTTCTAGGAGAAACTAGAGATGATGCAGCAGGGGAAGCCTATGATAAAGTGGCTAGAGCTATTGGACTTGGATATCCTGGTGGACCTAAAATTGATAAGATTGCTAAAGAGGGAAATGAGGACGCTATTAAGTTTCCAAGGGCAAATTTCCATGATAAGACACTAGATTTCTCCTTTAGTGGAGTTAAATCAGCAGTACTTAACTACTTAAACTCTCTTCAAATGAAGGGTGAGAGCTATAATCAAGCTGATGTAGCTGCTTCCTTCCAAAAGGCTGTGGTAGATGTATTAGTAGATAATGCTATGAAGGCTTGCAAAGAGAAACAAGTAGATAAAATAGCTATATCTGGAGGAGTTGCATCTAATTCTTATCTTAGAGCAAAGCTTATGGAAAGAGGAGAAAAGGAAGGGATAAAAGTTTTATTCCCAGCTCCAATTTTATGTACAGATAATGCAGCTATGATTGGAAGTGCTGCTTATTATGAGTATAAAGCTGGTAGAATTGCAGATTTAACACTAAATGCAGTACCAAATTTGAAGTTAGGACAAAGATAGGCATAAAGATTTAAATTTAGGATTTCAAATGTTGAACCGTATCGTAAGTAAGTGAGGTTTTTACTAAATAGAAACTAATGAATAATTAGTATTTAGAGTTTAAAATTTAGTAAATATATAAATCAATAGTTAGTAGAAAAGAGATGAAAAACTTGACACAAAAACTAGTTATTGCATTAAGCTCCAAGCAAAGACTGTAATAACACAGAACATATTTTGTTAGGAGCTGTTTTAAAAGAGAGATTTAATCAAAATAGTTTTGTGCAGTTTTTGCTTTAATATTTTTAAAAATATAAATATTAAATAGGAGCAAAGACTATGAAGTATAAAAATGCACAAAAGATATTACCTAAGGAAATTATTAAGATAATTCAACAGTATGTTGATGGAAGTTATTTATATATACCTAGAAAAAATGAAAATAGAAAAAGTTGGGGAGAGAATAGTGGGTTTAAAAATGAACTAATAGAAAGAAATACACAAATTTACAATTCATTTAATAATGGAAGTTCAGTTAAGGAATTAGCAAATAAATATTATCTTACTCAAAATAGTATTAGGAAAATTATTAGGGAATATAAAATGTATTATAAATAAAGCATGAGAGCATGTATGCTTATGGTTAGTATGTGGGAATAAATAATACATAAATATTTATAGACTAACTACATGTTTTAAATACATGATACTATTTAAGTGACTAGATTATTATTAGGAGTGATTAACATGAGTAAGATAAATATATTAGAAGTGTCTTTCAAATTTGGTGACAAAAACGATACTATTTACCCTGTAATGTTAGAAGATGAAAATGAGATGGTATTAATAGATTGTGGATATCCTGATTTTCTCAGATTGATAGAGGATGTTGCAATAAATAATGGAGTTAATATAAAAAATTTATCTAAAATAATTATAACTCATCATGATTTTGACCATATGGGAGCGTTAGCAGAATTTAAGAGACAATATCCTAGTATACAGATATTGGCATCTGAAGAAGATGCACCATATATTAATGCTAGTAAAAAATCGTTAAGACTACAACAAGCTGAAAGTATATATGATTCTTTAACAGAAAAGGAAAAAGAGCAAGCTAATTATTTTCATAAAATCCTTGAAACAGTAGAAAGTTGTAATGTAGATGTAACATTAAAAGATAAAGATTATTTAGAGTTTTGTGGAGGAATTGAAATAATAGCTACACCTGGACATATGCCAGGTCACATATCTATTTATCACAAAGAAAGTAAATCATTAATAACTGGAGATGCTTTGGTTGTAGAAAATGGAAATTTAGATATTGCACTACCTCAGTATACTTTAGACATAGAAGAGGCTAAAAGGTCTATTAAAAAGTTTTTAGATTATGATATTGATAGAATAATATGTTATCATGGTGGAATATATGAAAATGAGATAACAAAAACACTTAAAAACATTTAATATTAAAAAATAAAGATTAGAAGGTTTATTTTGTTTTAGGGATATTGGATAAAATTTATATATAAACTATGAATCTTAAAAAAGTGCTAATCTTGCGAGGATAGAGCACTTTTTTTGCTTTTAACTTCTATATAAAGACCAAGGAATCTAATCTTAATTCTTATATGATGTATAAAAAGATTATGTTTTAGAATAATCTAATTACATAAATAACTGATATACACTTTATCAAAGTATCGAACATATCCAATACCACACGCTAAGTAAAGAATTGTAATCTATGATTTGGTGTGAATCACTTACTCCTATGAACGTATGTGAATAGTGAGCTTCCGCTATGTAGAATATATACACAAGAATAGAATGTAAAAACTACATTTGCTTGTGATACGGAAGCCGTACCATAAATGACGTAGACTCTTTCGAGTACCTGAAATACCTTAGTGAAAACACTTAAAATTAGATAGCAAAATACAGGAAGAGTTATACTTTTAGTAATGCTAGAATCAAAATATAAAATAAACTTTTACGAGGAGTGGAATTATAATTATGAGTAAAATTGGTATTACTAATTGCTATAACGAAAGTAAGGAATGTACTAGCTGCGGGTGTTTTAAAGCCTTTAATGAAAGAGTAGCAGCTTTTGAGAATTATGTAAATGCTTTTAGGAGATGGTAGTTATACAAGGAAACATAGTAATATCTGAAGATGAGAAATGGAATGCAGTAATAAGTTGTAATAAGTATTATGATGGGTTATTTTACTATGCTGTGAAAACAACAGGTATTTGTTGCAGACCTTCATGTAAAGCTAAGACACCATTGAAAGAGAATATACTGTTTTTTAATAGTGTAGATGATGCTATCAAAGAAGGTTTCAGACCATGTAAATTATGTAGGCCTGATATAAAGGAACATAATTTTGAACCGAATAGAGAATTAATTGAAAAAGTAAAGGAAAAGTTAATCCAGAATTATAATAAACCAATTAAATTCAGGTTTATTTCAAAGGAATTTGGTGTTAGTATTAGTCATTTAACAAGATTATTTAAAGAATATACAGGACTAACACCTAACGAATATGTATCACAAATAAGAATAAATAAAGCGATGCAGCTTCTAAGTAAAAGTAATGATACTATTTTAGAGATTGCATACGATGTAGGATTTAAAAGTCTTTCTAATTTTTATAAATGTTTTAAACAAAATGCAGGTATTGCTCCTAAGGAGTATAGAAAAAGAAATAGTATAAATGAGATAAAAGTATAACGGATGATAAAAATTTTATTAGGAGGTGTTTGTATGATTAAAAAATATTATGGTTATTATAATTCGCCTATTGGAATATTAGAAATAATTTGCTCTGAAGATTCAATACTATCAGTTATGTTTGTGGAGCAAGAAAAGTCCGTGATGAATAAAGGAAATGAAATATTAGAAAATACTATTGCTCAGTTAAATGAATACTTTAATGGAAGTAGAAAAGCATTCGATTTAAAGGTTTCATTAAATGGTACTGATTTTCAAAAGAATGTATGGAATGAATTATTGAAGATTTCTTATGGGGAAACCTTATCCTATAAGAGCTTAGCGATTAGGGTAGGAAATGAAAAAAGTGTTAGGGCAGTGGGAAGTGCAAATAGTAGAAATAAAATATGGATAATAGTACCTTGTCATAGGGTTATTGGAACTAATGGAAGTTTAACTGGATATGCTGGTGGCATAGATAGAAAGCAATGGCTTTTAAACCATGAGAAGAATATACTATCGATTTAGAAATATTAGAAAGAAAAGTAAGGTGAGCAATAAATGTATAAAATTCTAATAGTAGAAGATGATTTGATAATTGCTAAAACAGTGAAGAACCACATAAGGTCTTGGGGATTTGAGGCAGAATGTGTGACTGATTTTAAGGATGTACTTGCTGCATTTGTTTCCTATAGTCCGCAGCTTGTTCTTTTAGATATTACCTTGCCATTTTTTAATGGCTACCATTGGTGTAGTGAGATTAGAAAGGTTTCTAAGGTTCCTATTATTTTTATTTCATCAGCCTCAGATAGTATGAACATAGTTATGGCTATGAATATGGGGGGAGACGATTTTATTGCAAAGCCTTTTGACCTTAATGTGCTGACTGCAAAGGTACAGGCTTTATTACGTCGAACCTATGATTTTACAGGACAGACTAACTTGCTTGAGCATAAAGGTTCAATACTTAATATAAGTGATGCTACCTTAAATTATCACGACAGAAAAATTGAGCTTTCAAAGAATGAAAACAAGATACTGCAGATTCTTCTCGAAAATAAAGGCAAGGCTGTGTCTCGGGATACCATTATGACAAGGCTTTGGGAAACTGACAGCTATATCGATGACAATACCTTAACCGTTAATATAACAAGACTTCGCAAAAAGCTGCAGGAGGTAGGACTGTCTGATTTTATTACGACCAAAAAAGGTATAGGGTATATGGTGGAATGATATGAAGAAAACAGAGGTTTTTAAGTTTGTGATTTCCTATTTTAAAATGCGTGTTAAAGGAATTATTCTATTAGGTTTGTTTTGTATCACCTTTGCACTTGTATTTTCTTTATATAATCTTCCTGTAGAGCCAGTAGTTTATGCTAGTGTACTATGTGCATGCACAGGTATTATATTCCTTATAATAGATTTTATAAGGTTATATAATAGACATAAATTGCTTCAAGACTTAAAAAGTAGCATTACCTTAAGCTTTGATAAACTCCCTGAGCCTAAAGATATAATTGAAAAGGACTATAAGGATCTGCTTACTATCCTCTATAGCAATAATATTCAGATCGCCCATAGTGCAGATATGAGCCGAAGTAATTTAATAGACTACTATACTTTATGGGCGCATCAAATTAAAGTACCTATTTCAGCAATGAGTCTAATTCTTCAGTGGTCGGAAAGTGAGCTAAACTCAGAGCTTTCTATGGAGCTTTTTAAGATTGAGCAGTATGTAGAGTTTGTGCTGCAGTATCTAAGGCTTGAGAGCATGTCTTCTGACCTTGTGTTAAAAAAATACAGTCTCGATGATATAGTAAAGCAGGCAGTACGAAAATATGCAAGGATGTTTGTAAGAAAGAAAATTAAGTTAGATTTTGAAGAATTAAGCTGTGAGGTTTTAACGGATGAAAAGTGGCTGGTATTTGTCATTGAGCAGATTCTATCAAACGCATTGAAGTATACTAAAGAGGGAACTATTTCAATATACATGGATAATTACAGTGAAAAGACTCTTGTCATAGAAGATACGGGTATTGGCATAAGGGAAGAAGACATAAATCGTATATGTGAAAGAGGTTTTACAGGCTATAATGGTCGATGGGATAAAAAGTCTACAGGCCTTGGATTATATTTATGTAAGCAGATTTTAAGTAAGCTATCTCACAGCATAGCTATAGACTCCAGGGTTGATGAAGGGACAAAAGTAATGATCAATCTGGCAACAATTGAAGTGCAAATAGAATAAGATTTTGATGCAGCCTTACAACTGTGTAAGGTTAAAGGAAGAAATGTAAGCCAAAGTTAAGGCATACATTTCTTCCTTTTGTTATACTGAACATGATAAGAAGTTAGGATATAACAGTACTAAATAAACTTTACGGGTATATTAAGTTAAAAGTGCCTAAAAGGGAACGAGTAAAGCAGACTATTCAGTGTTTAGAGTGAAAGGAGAAAATTATGTCAATATTAGAAGTAAAAAAACTTAAAAAAACATATATCAGCCGTTTTGGTACAAACCATGTTCAGGCTTTATCCGATGTGTCCTTTTCAGTTGAAAAGGGTGAGTACTTAGCTATCATGGGGGAGTCTGGATCAGGTAAGACTACCCTTTTAAATATTATTGCAGCTCTAGATAAGCCCTCAAACGGCGAGGTAGTGCTGAGTGGTATAAGCAGTATGAATCTTAAGGAAAAGGAAATTTCTAAGTTTCGTCGTGATAATTTAGGCTTTGTGTTTCAAGACTTTAATCTTCTTGATACCTTTTCTTTGCAGGATAATATATTTTTGCCCCTTGTTTTATCTGGTAAGTCCTTTAATGAAATGAATAATCGTTTAAAACCTATTGCAAAGAAACTTGGAATAGATGATATTTTGCAAAAATATCCTTATGAGGTTTCTGGAGGTCAAAAGCAGAGAGCTGCCGTTGCTAGGGCATTAATTACTAATCCCCAGCTTATTCTTGCAGACGAGCCTACTGGAGCATTGGATTCTCATTCAAGTGATGAGCTTCTTCACTTGTTTAATGATATAAATAAAGAAGGAGAAACCATAATAATGGTTACTCACAGTACTAAAGCAGCCAGCCATGCAAGCCGTGTGCTTTTTATAAAAGATGGAGAGGTGTTTCATCAGCTATATAGAGCTTCCATGTCCCAAGAAGAAATGTATCAAAAAATTTCCGATACACTTACTATAATTGCTACAGGCGGTGTAAAAAATGAGTAAGATGTTCTATCAAAAGCTAGCTGTAAATAATATTAAAAAGAATGGAAAGACATATTTTCCATATATACTAACGTGTATAAGCACTATTGCCATGTTTTATATCATGCATTTTATATCAGTAAATGATGGATTAAACAGTATGTCTGGGGGAAGGGAACTTAAAATAATACTCAATTTAGGCACTTATGTTATTGGTTTTTTCTCAGTGATTTTTCTTTTTTATACAAACAGCTTTCTTATAAAGAGGCGTAAAAAAGAGCTGGGTTTATATAATATTTTGGGTATGGAGAAAAAGCATATTGCTAAGTTGTTGTTTTGGGAAACCCTTTTCGTGGCAATTATAAGCATGATATTGGGACTGATATCTGGAATTGCAGTAAGCAAGCTTATGTTTTTAATACTTCTTAAGATTTTACAATTTAAGGTGCCAATGGGGTTTATTATATCAACTAACTCCATAGTTAAAACAGTTATTCTCTTTGGCTTTATTTTTGTTTTAACTCTTATAAATAATATGAGACAAATTCATCTTGCAAAACCTGTTGAGCTTCTTAAGGGAGGTCAAGTTGGTGAAAAGGAGCCAAAAACAAAGTGGATTCTTACTTTAATTGGAATTCTCAGCCTTGGAGCAGGCTACTATATTGCCTTAACTACAGAATCACCTCTAGCTGCACTTAATATGTTCTTTCTGGCAGCAATTCTTGTTATGATAGGAACTTGGGCTTTATTTACTGCAGGAAGTATTGCCCTTTTAAAAATCCTTAGAAAAAATAAGAAGTTTTATTATAAGACCAATCATTTTATAAATGTGTCTGGAATGATTTATCGTATGAAACAGAATGCAGTAGGGCTCGCTAACATTTGTATTCTTTCAACTACTGTTTTAGTGATGTTATCTACAACAGTGTCGCTGTATATTGGTATGGAGGATGTGCTTAGAACAAGATATCCAAGAGATATTTCAATAAGCGCAAAAAATATATCAAAAGAAAAGGCAGAAATGATTAATAATATTATAAAAGAGCAATCAGACAAAGATAATATTACTTTGAAAAATATAGTTAAATACCGATCTTCATCTCTAGCTATGATACAAGATAAGAATTATTTCACAGATAATGGCAGTGATTTGGACGCAAACAATTTAGGCTTCATAGAGTTTGTACCACTAAGTGAATATAATGACTTGGAAAATAAATCTATTACTTTAAAGGAAAATGAAGTGCTGCTCTTTACTTATAGAGGAGAAATAGCCGAAGACAGCATTAATATTTTAGGCAATGAGTTTAAAATAAAAGAACGTATAAATAGCATGACAGTGGATGGAATAGCCTCCGCAGTAGTTACTAATGGCTACTTTATTATCGTACCTGATGAAAAGACAATTGAAAAAATATATGCTTCTAGCACTCAGGATGATGGCAAAATGGAGGATTTATCTTATTACTTTTCCTTTGATACTGATGATAATGCGGAAAAGGAAATTGCTTTAACTAATGAAATTAATAGCAAAATAAAGCAATTATCTATTGATGCACGTTGTGAAGGCTTGGAAGAATCCAGAGAATCCTTCTTTTCTCTATACGGAGGACTTTTCTTCTTGGGGATATTCCTTGGAGCACTATTTATTATGGCTACGGTGCTTATTATATACTACAAGCAGATTTCAGAAGGCTATGATGATAAGGAGCGCTTTGAAATTATGAAGAAGGTTGGCATGAGCAAAGAAGAGATTAAAAAATCAATTGGTAACCAAGTGCTTATGGTGTTCTTCCTGCCAGTTGTAACAGCAATTATTCATATTGCCTTTGCCTTCAAGGTTATCGTGAAGCTTCTTGCAGTATTAAATCTTACTAATGTTACATTGTTTGCAATCTGCACAGCAGGAACAATTTTTGTCTTTGCTATTTTCTATGCTATTGTTTATTTTCTCACTTCACGAGTTTATTATAAAATTGTCAGCTGATTTGATTTTTAGTTAACTTTCTTATTAGATATATTACAATAGGAAGTTGAGTGGATAAATATCACTTGCAACTAAAAAAGTCATGAATTAATAACTATGAAGGATTTGGCATACAGAACCAAAGTTATAAGTATTAACGTAGATACTCAAAAAATAAACTGCAATTAAATAATTTTAAGTTAAAAATCGCGTAATTCAAGAAAGTGAATTATGCGATTTTTCGTAATACTACTAACGGATGTACTAAAAGTATTATCATCTGCAACTGATACGGAGAACTGTATCACAAATAAGTGAGTAAAGAGTTGATATGTAAAGTTAAAATGTGTTAAGTAATCAAATTCACCATATAAAAATGATATTACAAACAGTAATAAATAGTGAAATTACTATATTCTACTTATATTCTATATACTCTACCTTTGGTGGGTTTGAATATAGTAGCTTTTGGATTATCATATTATTAAAGGGAGGTGTTATTATGGATACACAAAAAATTGGACGATTTATAACAGAAGCTAGAAAAAATAAAAAAATGACTCAAGCAGAGTTTGGAGAATATCTGAATGTAACTGATAAAGCAGTTTCAAAGTGGGAATGTGGTAAGTGTATGCCCGATAGTTCATTATTTGAAGAAATAAGTAAAGTGTTGGAGGTTTCAGTTAATGAATTGCTAAAGGGTGAATTTATTGAACAGGAAAATGAAGAGGTGGAAAATAATAAAAATACAATTTTATTACTTAGTGAAATTCAAAAGCTAAAAAGAAATGAATCATTAGTTGGGGGATTATGTGCATTATTGATATCATTTATTACAGTAATTTATTCTGGAATATATAAACCAGGTATAAAAGCTTATGAACAATTTTTTGCTGGATTTATTAAAGCTATCAGTGCAGGTTGTCTTGTTATAGGAATACTTCTTATATTTAATGTATGGGTAAAGTACTCAATAAGAAATTCAAATAAAGATAAGAGATAATCGTATTTAAAATAATATATAAGAAGTTAAAGGTTTGAGAAAATAAAGTTTTGACAGGTAGGCTTTAAAATAAGTCTACCTTATCTTCCATGAATAAACCTTTATTTTACAATAAATCATTTATTTGGTACTATATTAGTGTATAAGTTACAAGGCATCTTCAAAAAATAAATAAGTCAGAATGTTCGTCTATTTTGTGTTATACTGCGTCAACAGAACCCTTAGATAGTGCTACTATCTGCGGAACCTGTTTCCTTGGCTAACTCAAAATATACTTTCTATCTTTGACTTATTATTTATTTTCAGATGCCTAAACAAAATATTAATTTTGCACATGTTGTGTTTTGAGGTGGAAAAGCTTATGGAGAATTTAGAGAGTATAATATCAATTAAAGATCTTAAAATGAACTTTGGAGATAAACGTGTCTTAAATGGAATAAATTTAGAGATACAGAGAGGACAAATAATAGGATATATAGGAACTAATGGTGCTGGTAAGAGTACAACTATAAAAATAATGCTTGGTATAATAGAAGGCTATACAGGACAGGTAAAAATATTAGGACAAGATATAAGTAATGGAAGTGTAGAGTACAAGAAGAAAATTGGATATGTTCCAGAGCTTGCTGATATATATGAAAATTTAACTGCATTTGAATATATAAGCTTTTTAGGTGGAGTATATGGCATAGATCAAGATACCCTTATTAAAAAAGCAAAAAAGCTTATGAAGTTATTTACAATTGAAGGAGCTATAAACTCAAGAATATCTTCATATTCAAAAGGAATGAAGCAAAAGCTACTAATAATATGTAGTTTAATTCATAATCCAGATATATTATTTTTTGATGAGCCTTTAAGTGGACTAGATGCTAATAGTGTAATGATATTTAAAGAAGTTATGAGTAGTCTTGCAAAGGAAGGAAAAACTATATTTTATTCTTCACACATAATGGATGTTGTGGAGAAGGTAAGTGATAGAATTGTACTTATTGATAATGGAACAATAGCTGCAGATGGAAGTTTTGAGGAGCTTAAAAATAGTGAAAAGGAAAGCTCTTTAGAAGAAGTATTCAATGAATTAACAGGATTTAATGAACATGGACAAATTGCTAAAGAGTTTGTGTCTTTAGTTCAAGAGGTATAACTATGAATGAATTTACCATATTAAGACTATTAGATAAATTTAAAGCCCTGTATAAAAAAGCTGGTGTTAATTATGATATTATGCGAATGATTTTGCAAATAAAATTAACTATGGATGGACGCAGAGTAAGTACTGTTTTGACAAATAATAATAAGTCTTCCGAAAATAAAGATAAGAATAATTATAAGCAACTACTTCTTTTTAACGGATTTTTAAGCATTTTTATTGGAATGTTAATGTTAGCTGATATGCCAGCTTTAAAAAATATAAATATTATTATAGGTGTAAATCTATTTATGATGGTATCACTTATGATATCAGATTTTTCAGCTGTTTTATTAGATGTAAAGGAAAAAAACATACTATTACCAAAGCCTGTAAATAGTAGAACCTTTAATGCGGCAAAGCTTACTCATATATGTATGTATCTACTTGGTATATCTTTGTCTCTTAATTTAATGCCTTTAATTTTTGGAACAGTAAAATATGGAGTGATATTTTTACCAATATTTTTTTTGGAAAATATACTAATAGCTTTATTAGTTGTAGTAATAACAGCATTTTTATATACTTTAGTTTTAAAGTTCTTTGATGGAGAAAAGCTAAAGGATATTATAAATTACTTTCAAATATTATTAGCATTTTTATTTACTTTTGGGTATCAGTTATTTAATAGATTTTTTACTACTATAGATATTACGGCTATCTATGTACCTAAGCTTTGGCATAGTTTAGTTCCATCTATGTGGTTTGCAGCTCCTTTTGGAATATTAATAGATGGAAATAGAAATCCTTTTTTAATATTTTTATCTGTAATGGCAATATTAGCTCCAGTAATACTAATTATCCTTTATGTTAAGAAGGTAGTACCATATTTTGAAAAGAACCTTCAAAAACTAAATGATAATGGGGGAGTTATAAGAGGTGGAGATAAAATAAGAAAAGATTTTATAGCGGGAATAATTTGCAAAGATAAAGTTGAAAAAAGCATGTTTACATTTACTAAAAATATGATATCTACAGAAAGAAACTTTAAACTTAAGGTATATCCTTCTCTTTCAATGGCTGTATTTATGCCAGTTTTATTTATTTTTACAGATAGAGATAAATCCTTTATTGAAACTATTCAAACAAGCTATGGTGGAAAAGTACATTTATTAATGTATTTAACTGTATTAATGCTATGCTTCTGCACTGCTTATATAAACAATAGTGATAATTATAAAGGTGCATTTATATATAAGGTATTACCAATAAAAGATCCAGGAGTAATATTAAAAGGAGCAATAAAAGGAACCTTATTTAAATTAGTTATACCAGTTTATTTATTTACGGCTATAGTGTTTTTAATATTAAAGGGACCATCAATAATCTTAGACTTAATTGTAATGTTTTTAGTCCTTTTAATATCATCATTAGTTTATTTTAAACTATCAAATAAGATGATGCCTTTTAGTGTGAAATTTGCTTCAACTGATAGTGGTAAGCTTATAGGCCCAGGGGCGATTACATTTGTGCTTATTGGGATATTTGCTGCAATACACATAATAATTAGAAATAATATTACCTTTATAGGAGCATTTATAGCAACTCTTTTTGTAATTAATATAATTATTTGGAAAATCAGCTTTAAAATAAGTTGGAAAGATATAGGGATATAATATTGACTCTCACATGGTGTTAGGCATTATTCTAAAGATGTCATTCGAATGGCAGTAATTTATAGGAGTTGATTTTATGTTCAAGATTGGAGATTTTTCTAAGTTGACCAGGGTATCTGTCCGTATGCTCAGATATTATGATGAAGTTGGACTTTTTAAGCCTTCTAAAATTGATGACTTCACAGGTTATAGATATTATTCGGCAAAACAGATTTCAGATATTAACCTAATAGTATCATTGAGAGATATGGGTTTTAATGTGGCTGATATAGCAGTATGTATGAAGGAAAAGTCTGAGGAAAAGCTAGAAGATATTTTAAAAGTGAAAGGTGAAGAAATTAAGGATAATATAAGAGCTGAGGAAATAAGACTTGAAAAAATCAACTTCGCCATTAAGGATATGAAAAAGGAGAGGGTTAATATGAGTTACAATGTTACATTAAAATCAATACCTAGTTACAAGGTTATTTCTTTGAGGGATACTATACCAGCTTATAATGCAGAAGGCATGCTTTGGGAAAGGTTAGATAAATACATTGTATCAAAAAACATTCATTGCAACGACATTGCTTATGCTACTTATCACGATGAGGACTATAAAGAAGGTGAAGTTGATGTAGAGGTAGTAATGGGCGTTGACAAGCTTATTGAGAATGAAAATGAGTTTATATTCAAGGAAACTGAAGTAGTGGAGAAAGCTGTTAGTATATTAGTTCCAGGAGATTATTCTAATTTAGCACCAGCATACAACTTTTTAGGAAATTGGATTGAGGAAAATGGATATAGTATAGTTGGAAATCCACGCCAAGTTGCTATAAAAGGACCTTGGAATGAAGGGAATAAAGAGGATTATTTGAGTGAAATACAGATACCAGTAAAAAAATAAAGAAGCTTAAAAAAATGGCTGTACATGATGATTTAGTTATCATTATGTGCAGCCACTTTATTTAAATTAGAAAAAATTTAGAAGCCTTTAATAATTTGTGGATATAAATTGTTTTTGACTAAAAAGTCTACGTTATGCCAATTACAGTGAATCGTATCATAAGTAAGCCTCCAAATCTTTGATTTAGTTAGGCGAACTTACTCAGCGAACGAAGTGAGTCGAGTTTCCTTTAAGACCAAGTACAATTTCTAGCCTTAGGCATTGATATGACTTAACTAGGGCTGTTATTATACGTGAAAATACTGTAACATAAGTAATGAGATATAATAAACTTATCAGTAGATATAATAATATATATTATGGGAGGTATGAATATGGAACTTTGGGATGTATATGATATTAATCGAAATAAAACAAATGAAACTATGGTTCGAGGTGAACCTATTGAAAAAAATAATTATCATTTAGTTGTGCATGTATGTGTTTTTAATTCAGATGGTGAGATGCTAATTCAACAGAGACAACCTTTCAAAGAAGGTTGGTCAAATATGTGGGATATAACAGTAGGTGGAAGTGCTATAAAAGGTGATACAAGCCAATCAGCAGCTGAAAGGGAATTGTTTGAGGAAATTGGGTTAAGAGTAGATTTTAAAAATATTAGACCTCATATTACCATGAACTTTAACAATGGATTTGATGATATTTATTTAATTGAACAAGATGTTGATATCGATGAACTATCATTGCAGTATGAAGAAGTTCAGAAAGTGAAGTGGGCGTCTAAAGAAGAGATATTTTCAATGATAGATAGTGGTGAATTTATACCATATTATCAGAGTTTGATACAACTATTTTTTGATGCTCGAAAAAAATATGGTACTGTCAATGAAAATAAGTATACTCTGTAACTTAGCACATTCCAATATTTTTTCTTAGGGCTATTAGATGAATTAAATAATAAATACTATACAATTAGACATATATTTAAAATAATGTTATAATCCGAAAGAATATTTAGGATTTAAATAATATATAAAATCATGTGGGAGGAAGTGTAGTATGAAAAAATTATTTAAATTATTGAGCCTATCAACATGTCTTTTAATGATGTTGGTGGTTTTTGCAGGTTGTAGTAAAGATTCTTCTAAAGAAATAAGCTTTTTCAATTATGGTGAAAATATAGATGAAGAAACTGTAAAAGAATTTGAGAATGAATATGGCATAAAGGTTAATGTAGAAACCTTTGATGATATGGAAACTATGTATCAAAAAATTAGTCAGGGCGGTGTGAACTATGATGTTATATTAGTATCTGATGTTTTAATGCCTAGAATGATAAAAAGTAAGTTTGTTCAAGAATTAAATAAAGATAATATACCTAATATATCTCAAATGGATGAAGCCTATTTAAATCTAGAAATAGATCCAGGTAATAAATATTCAGTTCCTTATATGTTTGGAACAGTAGGACTTATTTATAATAAAGATGTAGTAAAAGAAGAAGTGGATAGCTTCGATATATTATGGGATGAAAAGTATAAAGATAAGATTTTTATGTTTGATACCTATAGAGACACCATAGGAGTGGCTTTAAAGAAACTTGGATATTCTTTAAATTCAACTGATCCAAAAGAAATTGAAGAAGCTAAAGAGCTACTATTAAATCAAAGGAAATTAGTTAATCCAATATATGGGATTGATAATGGAACTGTAATGATTCCAGCAGGAGAGTCTGATATAAACATGATTTGGTCTGGAGAGGGATTAAATCTTCAAGCTGAATACACTAATTTAGTTTATGTAGTACCTAAGGAAGGGGCAAACTTCTGGATTGATAGTTTATGCATACCTTATAATGCTAAAAATGTTGATGGCGCTGAAAAGTTCATAAACTTTGTAAGTGATAAGGAAAGTGCATTAAGAATAGCTGATGAAATAGGGTATACAACTCCTAATAAAGAAGCAAGACTTGAACAACCAGAGGAAGTTAGAAATAATCCTAATGCATATATGACTAAAGAAATAATGGATAGATGTGAAATCTATGTTGATTTTCCTAGTGATGTGAAAAAGGTATATGATGATGCATGGATACGCATAAAATCAAGTAATTAGAAATCATCTATAGTATTATATAATAATAAAAAAGAGAATAGATAAATTTGTGTTTATACAAACCTATTTATTCTATAATAAAAATGCTTAGTGAGTCAACACTAAGCATTTTTACATTTTAGTTTTTAAAAATATCGGGATAGAAGTCTTTAGCTAATTTTTCTAAGCAATCGAAGGTTCTGTAGCCATATCCCATAAGTTCAGTGTATTCAACAGAAACGATATTTTTATTCTTTATAGCTTCAACACTTTGAAGTGTAGGTTCGGCTAATAGCCTATCTACGGCATCAACATCTACTGAAGCATTTTTATTTGCTGTTACATAAACAATATGGTCAGGGTTAGAAGAAATTATATTTTCTAATGATATAGAACCCCCTTTTTCAATAACGTTATCCGAATTTAACACATTTAACATTTCCTTTTGTAATGAAGCATTAGCACCATAAGCAGTAAAGGATTCTCCATTATAATTAACTATTAGCATAACCTTTTTTCTTTCACTAGTGGTTGGAACTTTTGATTTAATGTTATCAAATGAATTCTGAAGTGAATCAGCTAATTTATTACCTTTATCTTGAACATCGAACATAGTACCTACGTTCCTAACATCTTGAATAATTGTGTCTAAAGAAATATGGGCATTCATTTTACTTGCCAATTGAACGTAAGTATTAATACCAACTTCATTTAAACTTGGTATTGAACCATATCTATCATCTTTAAATGAAGCAGATCTTCCGATTACTAAATCTGCACCTGAGCCAACAACAACTTCTTTAGCAACATCACCTTTGTTAGCAATTGCAGGTATAGATTCGTAGTCTGCTTTTAAATTTTCTAACATAGGAGTATCTAAGTCACCTGTTCCAATTATAGAATCCTTTAACCCTAAAGTTAAAAGTAGTTCAGTTGAAGTTTGATTATTAGTTATAACTTTCTTTGGAGCTTCATTAAAAGTCTGTTTGTACACATTTCCTTCAGAATCAAAAGCATCAAAGGTTATTGGATAAGTTGTTTTATTAGTTGATGCAGCTGTAGAAGTGCTAGTTTGCTCTTGCTTTGATGGTGAGTCTACATTTTCAGTTTTATTACTGCAGCCTACAAAGACTACAGCAGATAGAGCTAATGATGTAAGTAAAAGTAAAGTTTTTTTATTCATGATAATTCTCCTCTCGATTTTCATATTAAAAGTTTTAATTTTTATATAATAGAATAATTAGTTATAGTTTTTGTTTAATGTAATGATGGTGGTAAGTATTCAATAGAAAGCTTTTTAGTAGCTGGATTTATGTGAACAATAGATTCAACATCATATACTTCTTTAATTGTTTTTTCTGTTATAACTTCATTTGGAATCCCGTTATACACAATAACTCCATCTTTCAAAACATAAAGTTCATCACAAAATTGAGAAGCTAATGTTAAATCATGCAAAGCAGCTAAAACACATATATTTAAATTTTTAACTATTGACATAACTTCTAGTTGATACTTTATATCTAGATGATTAGTGGGCTCATCTAAAATTAATATTTTAGGATTTTGAGTTATTGCTCTAGCCAATATAACCCTTTGCTTTTCACCTCCAGATAATAGGCTGAAGTTTTTTTGAGCAAAATCTATCATTCCAACTTGAGATAAAGCTTTAAGTGCCATATCATAATCATTTTTATTATCTTGCTCTAATAAACCTCTATAAGGAGCCCTACCCATTAGAACTATATCTATAACTTTAAAATCAAAGTTAATATTATTAAATTGACTAACCACTCCAAGAGTTTTAGCAAGAGATTTTTTGTTGTAATTTTTTATATCCTTATCAGATATAAAAACATCTCCAAAGGTTGGCTTTATTACACCATAAACAGCTTTCAATAATGTTGATTTCCCACTCCCATTTGGACCTATTAAGCCTATGAACTTATTACTTGTAACTGCTAAATCAATTCCTTTTACAATTTCTTTTTTCGATAAATTGACCTTTAATTCTTTAATTTTCAAATCCATTATAATCACCTACTTATCTCCATATCCGAAGCCTTTTCTCAATAAAATGTAAACAAAGAATGGTGCTCCAACTAAACCAGTAATAATACCAATGGATAATTCGGCATTAGGGATGATTATTCTAGCAAAAACATCAGCCCAAATTAAGAATATAGAACCTAAAAGTATTGAAGTTGGGATTAGTCTTTTATGATCAGACCCAACTATAGATCTTGAAATATGGGGGATTATTAATCCTACAAAGCCTATAATCCCGCAATTAGCTACTAAAATACCTGTTAGTAATGATGTGATTATCATATAAATTTTTCTGTATAAATTTAAATTAAGCCCTAAAGTCATTGAGGCTTCATCACCCATTAACATTAAGTTTAAAGTTCTTCCTTGAGTTAAGAAAAATAAACAACATATAGTTACAGCTAAAATTACAAAACCTATATTTTGCCACTTAGCAGTTGCCAAAGAACCCATTGTCCAGAATTTTACCGTTTGCATACCTTCAGCATTACTAGCAATAGAAATTATAAAATTAGATAAAGATGTACATAATGCACTGACTACAGTTCCCGAAAGGACTAATTTGGAAGATGACATTTTATTTCCCATTGAGGATAATACCAATACCAGGATAGAGGCACTTAAAGCACCTAAAAATGCCCAAAGTGATACACTGCTTATGGAAAAGAGACTAAATGAGCCCAATCCTAACATTATAGAGAAGGTTGCACCTAGTGATGCACCAGAAGAAATTCCTAAAATATATGGCTCAGCTAGAGGGTTTTGAACAGTTGCCTGCATTATTGTTCCGCATACAGCAAGTCCAGCTCCAACAACAATTGCAAGTAAAACTCTAGGCATTCTAATTAACCAAATAACATTATAAGTAGATATATTACTTACTTTGGCAGCATCACCTAAGGATAATCCAAATAGTTCATTTAAGATTATGCTATAGGATACAGAAGGTTTTATTCTAAGTGAACCAAAGGATACTGATAAAATTACAGAAATAAATAATAATATAATTAAGCCTAAGATAAATAAATTGAAGGATTTTTTTATCTTTTGGTTTTTCTCATAAGAAGCATTTAAAATATCTTTCACATTTAACATCCTTTCTTGAACTCCTACTAAAAATGAGGTAAACTTATTCTAGAGAATTAAATGATAATAATTATCAATTTCATTAACTATTATAATATAGAAAAAATCGTAATAGAATATACTAAAATAAAAACATGGACAATTATTTAAAGTTATATGTATTGAAAGGAGCCTATTTACTTGAAAAATGTTAATAAAGGTGATTTATTAAAAGAATTTAGAAAAAATACTTTTGAAGTTTTTAGAATAGAAAGGTTTATCAAGAATTCTATGTCATCGAAAAATGGTTATACAACTAATCTCTCAGCATTCATTTTTACTATAAGAGGAAGAGCCCAAATAGAGTTTGATAATGAGGTCTATATTGCTGAAAGAGGAAAGGTGATTCATGGATGTAAAAATAAAAACATATCCTTTAAGGTTTTAGGAGATGAAGAATTTGAATATATGAATATCTATTATATGGCAGATAAATGTATTAAGCCTGATTCTTATATGAATTCAACCTTCGAATTTGACGTAATAAATTATGACGAGATATTGAAATCCTTGTATGAGCTTAAAGAAATATCTTCAAAACAACAATTAACATCAAAAGTAAATCTTCAAATACAAACCTCATTATTTTTAAGAGAACTCTTTACTGATCATAACTACAAAAAGGGATTAAGTGAAAAAGATTTTACCATAGATGTAAGTGAATTTATTTCACAAAACTATATGGAAGAGATTACATTAGGCACGCTTTCAGAAAAATATGGAGAGAAAGCTAATAGAATATCATACTTATTCAATAAGTATTTAAATATTCGTCCCATAGATTATTTAATCCAATGCAGAATGACTGCTGCATTCAAGTTATTAAATGAAGGTTTTGCAGTAAAGGAAGTTTCAAAAAAGATTGGCTATAATGATGAATTCTATTTTAGTAGGTTATTTAAAAAAAATTTTGGAGTTACTCCAAGCAAGTTAAAGAAAGGGTAGAAGATATGCGAGGAAGAATTTTAACGAGGACAGTTTTTGATAGAGAGATTTTCATGTATTTACCATGGGAGTATGATATATCTGATAAAAAATATCCTGTAGTTTATGTTCATGATGGTGATAAATTTAGAAAGTTTTTAGGTGGAATAATTGATGAAATAGAAGATAAATTTGAAAATAAATCTTTAGAGGAACATATAATAATTGGAATTACACCTTTTGACAGATTAAATGAATATACCCCTTGGGCAGCAGAATCTAACCATGAAAGATTTCATCCATTTGAGGGCATGGGGGATGAATACTTAGAATTTTTAATAAGCGATTTACAAACCTATATTGAAAAAGAGTTTAGAGTAAGCAGTAATAAGAATGATAGAAAAATTATGGGACATTCTCTTGGAGCTTTGATTTCTTTATATTCAGTTTTCAAAAATGATAATTATAGTAAGGTAGCAAGTATATGTGCATCTCAATGGTATGATGGATGGATTAAATTTATTCAGGAAGAAATTTTAGTAAATGATGATTTTAGACTTATTATTATTGCTGGAAGAAAGGAGGGACATAGCAAGACTACAATTCAGAAGGACATGCCTAAGTTTTCTAGTATGTCCTATGGAATATTTAAGAAACATATAGGAGAAGAAAATGTAGAAATGGTTTGGGATGATTATGACCACCACGAAAATATATTAAATAGAAATAAAATTGCTTTGGAATTTTTAATGAGAAAAGATTAATTAGTTTGATAATTACAAGAAGGAATTTTTGTATTTCATTGCAACTTGATAATGTTAGGATAAGAACTTTATACTAAAGTTATATTGACACAACATAGCTTTAGTAGTAAACTGAAAGATAAGTTAATTGATGCTAACTTATCTTTTTACAGTTAAGTAAGCAATGGCTAACTCACTTTCTTAAAGGTAGTTAAGTATTTACCTAATTTTATTTTAGTAGTAGGTAAGCCGAAGCTAACTATATAACTATTTAAGTATGTAAATAGTTAACATCATAAATATGCAAAATTAAAATACTTAGACATTTTAAAATTTCTTATTATAACATCTTAATATTTTAAAATTCTAGAAGTACATAGCTATATATACATAAGAGCTTATATAAATAATATAAATTTTAGGAGGTAAAGAAATGAGTATAGTAATAATTGGTGGTCATGATAGGATGGTTTCTGAATATAAAAAGATATGCGATAAATATAATTGTAAGGCTAAGGTGTTTACACAAATGCCAGGTCGCTTTAAATCTCAAATAGGATGTCCAGATTTATTAGTAATGTTTACTAACACAGTATCTCATAAAATGGTTAATGCAGCTATGCAAGAGGCAGCAAGAAAGAATATCAGTATAGCAAAATCTCATAGTAGTAGCTCTAGCTCTTTAAAGAGTATATTAGAAACTCATTGTTTAAATTGTTATGGGGATTGCGAAAACTGCACTAAACATAGTAATTAAATATAAAGTTAAATTAAGGAAACATTTTTGGGGTAGAGTTTAATCTTTTAGCACTTTACCCCGATAACAAAAATCGCCTAAAGTATTGTATTAATTTTCTGAATATGATACGTTTTTGTTATGGATATTTTTAGAAGGGTGGGGGATGAAATGAGGAACATATGTAATCTTAATGGAGTAAAAGAAATATATTTAATAAATACTCAGGGGAAAAATTATTTAACTTTCTTTAAGACAATGGGGGAAAAACTATATTCAATATGTAGTTTAGAAGAAAAGTTAAATGATGAGTATTTTCAAAAGAAAGACTTTGATGAACTTTTAAAAGAAAATCATGAAATTTATAATGATTTACTAGGTGACAACTATAAAACAAGTTACGGCAACCCAGACTATGCAGTGAAAGAGCTAGGAAAAGAAATGGGCCAAATAGCTACATATTTATATAATAGGTTAAATGAATGTATATCTTTAGTATTTTCTCATAAGACTGAGAAGATAGAAAAGTTACTACAGCTATTTACAGATGCCTATGCTTACGTAGTTAAAAATGGTGATAATGCTAATGGTTTAATGGAGCTTATAAGGGATTTTGAAGTTAGCATTTTAGACATGGAAGCTGAGGAAAAGGTTAATAATATAGCTTTAGATACTAAGGGTTATTACAGAGCTATAGTTGATGAAGCAAATGCAGAAGATTTAAGATACTTATTTAAGTACGGAAAATATATAACTGATAATGAAATAAAGACAGCTAAATTTTTGTCTACCTATGAAGATGTAAACAAGATTGCATATACCATGGTTAAAGGATATATGGATAGCTTTATAAGAGAAAAGAAGGATTACACTATTAAGTCTACAGTTAGACTAATATACTTTGTTGGTCAAGAGGCTATTGTTAAAGAGGTTATAAAGGAGTTTGGTAAATACAACTTAACCCCTGTCCTTGCAATGGTAGAATCTACTGAAGCAAATAAACAGTTTACTTATGATCATAGATTTGATAATGCTTTATTCTTCAGTAAAAACTATGCAGAAGTTAAAGAAGAAAGATTTACAGCTACCTTTGAAAGATTTAAAGAAGGTTTAGGAAAGTATTCAGGAATTGCAGTTATTGAAAGCTTTGGAGAGGTTCCGTTTGCACCTGAAAGCAAGAATACAGCTTTAAAATTAAGTGAAGAACAAAGTAAGGTTTACCAAAATGCAACGGTAAGACTTAGAACTATTCAAGATAAGTACATGCCATCTAAGGAAACAACCTTTACTATTATAGCTTTCCCTAGTCCAGAAATAGGAGAAAATTTTGAGGAAATCTTTGCTGATACTATGAAGATAAATACTCTTGATTCAGACAAGTGGGAAAGAATCCAAAATGATATTATTGGGGCTTTAGATAAGGGTGAGTTTATCCATGTTAAGGGCTGCAATGGAAATAGAACAGATATAAAGGTTAAAATGCAGGAGATCAACAATCCAGAAAAGGAAACAAACTTTGAAAACTGTATTGCCACTGTAAATATACCGGTTGGAGAGGTATTTACATCTCCAATGTTAAAAGGAACAAATGGACTTCTACATCTAGAAGAAATCTTCCTAGATGGCCTTAAATATATAAACTTAGAACTTTTATTTAAGGATGGATATATTGCTGAATATAACTGTTCTAATTTTGATGAAGAATCTAAAAATAAAAAGTATGTAGAGGAAAATCTGTTGTTCCCAAATAAAACTTTACCTCTTGGTGAGTTTGCAATAGGTACAAACACCTTAGCATATGTTATAGCGCAGAAGCATAATATAGTACCTATACTTCCTATCCTTATTGGAGAAAAGATGGGACCACACTTTGCAGTGGGTGATACTTGTTATTCTTATAGTGAAGATGAAAGAGTTTATAATGCTTTTGATGGAAAAGAAATAATTGCTAAGGATAATGAAAAATCTATTCTTAGAAAAACGGATATAGAGAGTGCATATACTCAATGTCATACAGATATAACTATACCTTACGATAGCTTAGAGTTTATAAATGCTATAACAAAGGATGGGGAAGTTATTGAAGTAATTAAAAATGGTAGATTTATTCTAAAGGGCACTGAGGAATTAAATGAACCTTTCAATGGAGAGGCTTAATAAACAGAGTTCTTAGCTTCTTCGAAGCTTAGAAATCGTTATCCAGGGACGTAGCTGCTCTTTATTCCTACTTTAAAAAAGATAGGAATATTAGAGCAGGTAGTCATCGGATATATTTTTTATAGAAATAGGAGGAAAATTATGATTAATAACATTGATATTAAAAATAAGATGGTAATAAAGTTAGATGATGAATTACCAGAAATGCCTAAGTTTCAAGAAGGAATTAGAAGAGCTCCTGACAGAGGTTATAGCTTAACACCTGCACAAACTGAATTAGCTCTTAAAAATGCTTTAAGATATGTTCCAGAACATCTTCACGAGAAATTAGCTCCAGAGTTTATGGAAGAGCTTTTGACAAGAGGAAGAATATATGGATATAGATTTAGACCAGAAGGAAAATTAAGTGGTAAGTCTATAGATGAATATAAAGGAAATTGCGCAGAAGGTAAGGCCTTCCAAGTAATGATAGATAACAACTTAGATTTTGATGTGGCATTATATCCTTATGAACTTGTTACTTACGGTGAAACAGGACAAGTATGCCAAAACTGGATGCAATATAGACTTATTAAAAAATACCTAGAAAATATGACAGATGAACAAACTTTAGTAGTAGAGAGTGGTCATCCATTAGGATTATTTAGAAGTTCTAAAACTGCTCCAAGGGTAATAACTACTAATGGTCTAATGGTTGGTATGTTTGATAATCCAGAAGACTTCCATTTAGCAACTCAACTAGGAGTAGCTAACTATGGACAGATGACAGCTGGTGGTTGGATGTATATAGGACCTCAAGGTATAGTTCATGGTACCTTCAACACTATAGTAAATGCAGGAAGATTAAAACTTGGAGTGGCTGATGATGGAGATTTAAGAGGTAAGATATTTGTAACTTCTGGTCTTGGCGGAATGAGTGGTGCTCAACCTAAAGCTATAGAAATAGCTAATGGAGTAGGAATTGTAGCAGAGGTTGACTATTCAAGAATTAAAACAAGACTTGATCAAGGCTGGGTTTCCATGGCATCAAGTGATTTAGAAGAAGTTATAAGAGTTGCTAAGGAAAAGGCTAAAAATGAAGAGTCTATCTCTATAGCATATCATGGAAATATCGTAGATTTGCTTGAATACATCTTAGAAAATGATATTCATATAGATTTATTATCAGACCAAACTTCTTGCCATGCTGCATATGATGGTGGGTATGCACCAGTAGGAATTTCTTTTGAAGAAAGAACCAGATTATTAAAAGAAGATAGAGAAAAATTCAAAGAGCTTGTAGATATGACCTTATTAAAACACTACGACATAGTTAAAAAGTTAGTTGCTAAGGGAGTTTACTTCTTTGATTATGGTAACTCATTTATGAAGGCAATCTATGATGCTGGTGGAAAAGACATAGCTAAAAATGGTGTAGATGAGAAGGATGGATTCATTTATCCTTCTTATGTTGAAGATATCATGGGACCAATGCTATTTGACTATGGATATGGACCATTTAGATGGGTATGCTTAAGTCATAAACATGAAGATTTAATAAAAACAGACCATGCTGCAATGGAATGTATTGATCCAAATAGAAGAGGACAAGATAGAGATAACTACATTTGGATTAGAGATGCTGAAAAGAACCAATTAGTTGTTGGTACAGAAGCTAGAATATTATATCAAGATGCACAAGGTCGTATGGATATTGCTCTTAAGTTTAATGAACTTGTAAGAAATGGTGAAGTTGGACCAATCATGCTTGGAAGAGATCACCATGATGTAAGTGGTACAGATTCTCCATTTAGAGAAACTTCTAATATAAAAGATGGAAGTAACATGATGGCTGAAATGGCAATCCAATGCTTTGCAGGAAATGCAGCAAGAGGAATGAGCTTAATTGCTCTTCACAATGGTGGAGGAGTTGGAACAAGTAAGTCAATCAATGGAGGATTTGGATTAGTTCTTGATGGTAGCGAAAGAGTTGATAATATTATAAAATCATCTATGGCATGGGATGTTATGGGCGGAGTTGCTAGAAGAGCTTGGGCAAGAAATCCACATTCTATTGAAACAAGTATGGAATATAATGAGAAGAACCAAGGAACAGATCATATAACTCTTCCATATATACCGAAGGATGAATTAATAAAATCTGTTATTGAAAAAGCTTTAAATAAATAAATCATAATTTAAATAATTGAATAATTTAATTGGGTATATAGTATTAAAAGATTAAGACTATATACCTGATTTTTTATTTTTTTAGTTTGTATTTAGTTGTAAATAAAATATATTAATAAAAATATAAAAAAAATAAGTTCTAAGTTGAAGGTTGCTTCGTATATTTTTATGGGGATGATTTTTTAATATATGTAGTAAATTTAAATGAAATAAAAACAATGATTAAACAATGTATATACATTAGTAGATAATATTGAATAGAGTATTTGCAAGTAGTATAATAGTTAGGGTATTTGATGTGTAGATAAGGAGGGGTAGTGTTGAATTATAGAAAAAAAGTTAGAAAAGTTAATAAAATAAAAATATTTGTCGTAGCAATAACACTAATTAGTACCCTTTTTATTTTAGTTGGATGTAAATCCGATATTGAAGAAGAAAGAGATCCAATTATAAACAATTATACAAGTGCTGTAATAGAAAAAAACAACAACATATATATTTTTGATGAGCATGAGGAATATTTAGAAGGGGTAGGAGATTTGCATAGGCTGAAAGAACTTTCTGCTTTAAGTAATGACTGGAGTAATATAGCTTTTAAATATTTAGATGAGAAAGATAAAATAAATATATATAGTATGAAAGATGAGGAATATAAAGTATTACAAATAAATGATATAGGTGAAAATCAAATATCTAATATATCATGGATGAATAATAAATTAGTAGTTCATTTATATATAGATCCTACCACAAGTAAATATCTAATTTATGATGCAGACACTTTAGAACTTTTGAATTCCTGCGAAGGAATCTTAATAGATGTTCTTAATGAAGGTAATACTATAGTTTATGGTAGAGCTAGTAATGGAGTTACTAATATATACTTTAATAATGCACAAATAATTAGTTTGGAAGATAGTGGAGAAGTTTTATTAAAGGGAAAAGTATCTCCTAAAAAGGATGAGATAGCTTTTATTACTTTTAGTTTTGATAAGGAAAAATTAACTCAATGTGAATATTTGTATAGAGGAAAAATTGAGAATGGTAAAATAAAGGATGTTTTTAAGACTGTTAAGCCCTATGAAATAAATGGAGACATAGTATATGAGGGTGATGAACTGGTTATATATAGCCAAGAAGGAAATTATTTAGTAAAAGATGAAGAGTTTATAGAAGAAGAAAATGAGGAAATGAAGAAAAAGCTCAATGAAAATTCTATGAAACTTAAAAACATGCTTAAAAATACCTTTGAAAGCGAAAGTATAAATGAAAACTTATCATGGAATGAAATTGGAGTTTTTAATATTACCTGGTTTACTAGGTAATATTTTTTTGTTGTATAGGAAAGTATAGATTTTTACGCTTTATAGGTTTTACCGTTAGGAATGCGGCGCATGCCACTTTTTTTTATGTCTAAATTGTGAACATGCATATAAATATAGCTGTAATAATATATGAAATTTCATGAAAGTTATTGTAATATTTAAAATATACAGATAAATTTTCGAGGTGGATTTTTTCCAGGTTTTATTAAGGGGAAATCTGTTGACACCTTGTGTAGGGTTCAATATAATTAACGTGGAAAGTAAAAAAAACAAATTAAAATGTAGAAATACTGGAGGAACTTCTAATGGATAAAAAAATGCTTTCACCTGATGAAATTACTAATTATGTAGAACAGGTTGGAGTAAAAAAGGCTAATAATAAATGTGTACAAACTTTATTTTTAGCTATTTTAGCAGGAGTATTTATAGCTTTAGGGGCATATGCATCATCAGTAGCATCACATGGAATCAGTGATCCTGGATTACAGAAATTTGTGGCAGGTATAGTATTTCCAGTTGGATTAATTTTAGTGTTAATATGTGGAGCAGAATTGTTCACAGGAAATTCATTATTAAGTGTAGCTTGGGCTGAAAAAAAGATAACCACAGGTCAAATGTTTAAAAATTGGGCACTTGTTTGGATAGGAAACTTTATTGGAGCTGCTTTTGTAGCAATACTAGTTTTTGAATCGGGTCTTTTATCAACGGGAAACGTTGGAGGTTATGCTGTAAAGGTAGCAGCGGCTAAGGCCAGTATGGGTTTTGTACCTGCAATTTCAAGTGGAATATTGTGTAATGTCATAGTATGTGTATGTGTATGGGGTTCCTATGCAGCTAAAGATGTAACAGGAAAAATATTCATGGGTTTCTTTCCGATATTTGCTTTTGTTATAGCAGGTTTTGAACACTGCGTAGCTAATATGTATTACTTTTCTATAGGATTGCTTGCAAAAACAAATTCAGCTTTTGTTGAAGCATCTCATGTAGCTGTTGAAAAATTAGATAATTTAACTATAGTTGGAATTTTTAATAATCTAATTCCTGTAACCATAGGAAATATTATTGGTGGTGCAGTTTGTATTGGATTAGTTTATTGGTTCATATATAGAAAATGTAATAAAAAGAATATTGAGATAAGAGAGAAATTATCAGCATAGTATATATAAATTCATGGAAAATTGTGTTAGAATTAAGTTTTAGCATGATTTTTTTTTATAAGATTTTATGGAAAATTGTAAAAATTTCTATTGATTTGTAAAAATCTATTTTATATTTATAGCACATAATATAAAATAGATAGTATGAAGATAAATACTAAATTAATTAATGGGGAGGGTTATATGAAGAAGAAAGGAAAAGTTATCAGTTCAATTGTAGCTTTAAGTATAATGGGGGCAATAGCCTTTAGCATTAATAATAGAGTAGAAGCAGATGCAGTAAAAATAAGATTAGGTGGGAGCACTAGATATGAAACTGCTGTAGAAACATCTAAACAGGGATGGCCTAGTGGAAGTAAAACCATAGTACTAGTGTGTGGAACGGATTATCCTGATGCACTAAGTGCGGCACCTTTAGCTAAAAAGTATAATGCTCCTATATTGCTAACAGAACAGAGTGCATTATCTACTGTAGTGTCCAATGAGATAAATAGATTGAAGCCTTCTATAGCTTACATAGTTGGTGGAGATGGAGTTGTATCTAAAAATGTACAATCCCAGTTAAAGGGAATGGGCATTGATGTTAAAAGATTAGGTGGTATCAATAGGTATGAAACAGCTGTAAAAGTAGCTGAGCATATTGGAACATCTAATGGAGTTGTTTTGGCTTCAGGGGTAAGTTTTGCCGATTCTCTATCAATAGCTCCGGTGGCGGCAAAACTAGGAATGCCTATATTGCTAACAGATGTGAATGAATATAACAGTTATAATAAAAAGTTCATTCAAAATAATAGCATACCTAAAACTTATGTTATAGGTGGGGATGGTGTGATATCAAACTCTAATATGGCTAATTATAAAAGTCCTGAAAGAATTAGTGGAATTGATAGATATGAAACTAATACAGCAGTTTTTAATTATTTTAAAGGAAATGTTAATTTAAACAAAATTTATTTAGCATCAGGAATAGATTTTCCAGATGGATTAGTAGGAGCACCAATAGCTGCATTAACTTCTTCTCCAGTAATTCTTATGGAGGAATCAGGAACTTATTATCCTAAAGTTTTAGCAGCAATAAAAGGAATAAAATCCGATCAAGTATTGGTTTTAGGTGGAGTTGGAGTAGTTAGCGACAACATAGTTAATAAGGTTTTAGAGGCAGTAAATTATGAGGAGAAATTTAAGGTTTTAAGTATTGAATAGCTCAAAAGTGGGTGAAATTAAAGTGAGACCTATAGAAGATATGCTTAAAGACCTACCCTTGGGGGTATCTGCTTTAACAGAACAAAAGGTTCATAATAAAAAGTTGACTTGTATAATAATTAAAGATGATTTTAAAGATTTTATATATTTGCCTAATTCTATGCAGTTTAATTTCAAAAGCGCCTATGTAAAAAGTAATAAAGTAATTTCAGGGCACTTGATTATAAGAATGAAAGATGATATAAAAGAAAAGTACTATCCTTTTCACTTTAATTATTATGATGAAAAAACATTAAGTTTAATTATAAATTTAAGTCATCAAAGAAAATTATACTTAATACTAGGTAATAAATATAACGAATATAAAATTGTTTGTTTTAGAAATAGTTTAAAAAGTTTTTTTAGAAGATATATAATTAATTGTATAAACTATGGTTATCGATGGAGTGATGAAGATTACAAGGAATCAATTTGTAATCTTGTATCTTCATTTCCTAGTATAGATGACTTATGGAAACGATTAGGTGGACAAATTACTATGAGTATACTGAAAAAAGTATAAGAAAAACGGTGAAATGTTAAGTAAAATTCAAAATCTACAAAAAACTTATATTAATTTAAAAATTTTTTAAAAAAACCATTGCATTTCTAAAATATTAGATTTATAATAGGTACATGATAAATAATAAATTGAATTGTTTAAAAATTTAATATTGAATCATAAGTAGAGGCGCTTATAAATTGGTAACTGATAAATGTTAAAGAGAATACCCTCTGATGTTACAGTGAATTGTTTATAGGCCGAAAGGGTACAAAGGTATTTTGTATTACTTGGGGATAAGACACAAGGTTTTATCACTGCCATGTTATATGGAGAGCTATTTATGGAATGAAAAATATTCATTGCATTGATAGTTCTAACTAACCAAGTTATCTAATGGTGTTGAATATTTTCAACGCCATTTTTTATTTACTATATTTTTATCCGATGACTATCATCTCTAATACTATGAACTTTTTCAAAGTGAGAGTAAAAGAGCTGCTACGTCCCTGGATAACGATTTCTAAGTTTCAAAGAAACTAAGAAATCTGTTTATACTAAAAAGTTATACATAAATAAAAAGTAAACGATTATTTTATAGGGGGAAAAGAAAATGAAATCAGTAATCAGATTAAGAATGAGCGCACATGATGCACACTACGGTGGAAATCTTGTTGATGGAGCAAGAATGCTACAATTATTTGGAGATGTAGCTACAGAATTATTAATACAAAATGATGGAGACGAAGGTCTATTCAAAGCTTATGAAAACGTAGAATTCATGGCACCTGTATTTGCTGGAGATTATATCGAAGCTGTAGGTGAAATCGTACACGTTGGAAATACATCAAGAAAAATGACTTTTGAAGCTAGAAAAGTAATAGTTCCAAGACCTGAAATCAACGATTCAGCTTGTGACGTTTTAGAAGAGCCAATAGTTGTTTGTAAAGCAACTGGAATATGCGTAGTACCAAAAGATAAGAAGAGAAAGTAATTAAGTAACTATATGCAAGAATTCTTGCAGAAACATTGTTAAAAAATTAACTATATAGGAGGATTTTAAATGGAAAAGTTAATAATTGCTGCAGCTATTTGTGGTGCAGAGGTTACTAAAGAGCAAAATCCAAATGTTCCTTACACAGTAGAAGAAATTGGTCAAGAGGCAGAAAAATGTTATAAAGCTGGAGCTAGTATAATTCACCTTCATGTTAGAAAAGATGATGGTACTCCAACTCAAGACAAAGATAGATTTGAAGCTTGTATGGCTGAAATAAGAAGAAGATGTCCAGATGTTATCATTCAACCATCTACTGGTGGTGCTGTAGGAATGAGCAATGAAGAAAGACTTCAACCAGTTGATTTAAGTCCAGAAATGGCAACATTAGACTGTGGAACTTGTAACTTTGGTGGAGACGAAATATTTGTTAATACAGAGAACACAATCAAAGAATTCGGGGAGAAGATGATCCAGTTAAACGTTAAGCCAGAAATCGAAGTATTCGATAAAGGTATGATTGACATGGCCATCAGACTTCATAAAAAAGGATTTATAAAAGCACCAATGCACTTCAACTTCGTTATGGGAGTTAATGGTGGAATAAGTGCTGGAATGAGAGACTTTGTATTTATGAAAGAAAGTATTCCAGCAGGAAGCACTTACACAGTATCAGGAATAGGCAGAAATGAATTCCCATTAGCTGCAATGTCTATGATAGAAGGTGGACATGTAAGAGTTGGATTCGAAGATAACGTATACCTATCAAAAGGTGTTATGGCAGAAAGCAATGCTGATCTAGTTGAAAAAGCTGTAAGAATAGCTAAAGAATTAGGAAGAGAAATTGCAACTCCAGCAGAAGCAAGAGAAATATTAGGACTTAAAGCTTTATAATTTGAAGCATAATATAAGAAGCTATTTTTAACGTATAAGATTAAAAATATAATAAACAATAATTAAGTAGAAAAAATTTATTGAGACTAAAGTAAAAAGGAGTGTTTTTAATGAAAAAAGGATGTAAATATGGAACTCACAGAGTAATAACACCAGCAGGAGTATTACCACAACCAGCTTTAAAAATAGACAATACAATGGAAATATATGATAATGAAATACTTATCGACGTTCAAGCTTTAAACGTTGACTCAGCAAGCTTTACACAAATAGAAGAAGAAGCTGGACATGACGTAGAAAAAATAAAAGCAAAAATCCTTGAAATCGTTGGAGAAAGAGGAAAAATGCAAAACCCTGTAACTGGTTCAGGCGGAATGCTTATCGGAAAAATAGCTAAAATAGGAGCTGCATTAGAAGGAAAAACTGATCTTAAAGTTGGAGACAAAATCTCTACATTAGTATCTCTTTCATTAACTCCACTTAAAATAGAAGAAATCATCGATATTAAACCAGACATCGATAGAGTAGAAATTAAAGGTCAAGCAATATTATTCGAAAGCGGATTATATGCTAAACTTCCAGAAGATATGGAAGAAACTTTAGCACTAGCTGCACTAGACGTAGCAGGAGCTCCAGCTCAAGTTGCTAAATTAGTTAGACCAGGACAATCAGTTCTTTTATTAGGAGCAGCAGGAAAATCAGGAATGTTATGTTGCTACGAAGCAGTTAAAAGAGTTGGACCAACAGGAAACGTTATTGGTTTAGTTAGAAACGAAGAAGAAGCTGCAAGATTAAGAAGATTAAACTTAAACATGAAAATAGTTATCGGAGATGCTACTAAAGCTATCGACGTAATGAACTTAGCTTTAGCTAACAACAACGGCGAAGAAGTTGATGTATCTATCAACATAGTTAACGTTCAAAACACAGAAATGTCAACTATATTACCAGTTAAAGATGACGGTATAGTTTACTTCTTCTCAATGGCTACAGCATTCACTAAAGCTGCTTTAGGAGCTGAGGGTGTAGGTAAAGACGTAACTATGATAGTAGGAAACGGATATACTAAAGGACATGCTGAAATAACATTACAAGAGTTAAGAGAAAACGAAACTCTAAGAGCTATATTCCAAGAATTATACGTTTAATCCGTAAATTATAATTGATTAATTAATAAAATTAATATATATAAATGTGAAATTATAGGGGGTAACAATTAATGAATACAACTCGTAGAAAAGAATTATTTCCAAACGTTACAGATGAACAATGGTTTGACTGGAAATGGCAAACAAAAAACAGAATAGAAACTTTAGATGAATTAAAGAAGTATATTCCATTAACTCCAGAAGAAGAAGAAGGAGCTAAAAAATGTCTTGAAACTTTAAGAATGGCTATAACTCCTTACTACTTATCATTAATCGATCCAAACAATGCTAATGACCCAGTAAGATTACAAGCTATCCCAACAGGATTAGAAGCTCATAAATCTGCTGCAGATTTAGAAGACCCACTACACGAAGATACAGATTCTCCAGTACCTGGATTAACTCATAGATATCCAGATAGAGTATTACTTCTTATAACTGACCAATGCTCTATGTACTGCAGACACTGCACAAGAAGAAGATTTGCAGGACAAAGCGATGACTGCATGCCAATGGAAAGAATAGATAAAGCTATAGATTATATCAGCAAAACACCAGTAATCAGAGACGTTCTATTATCAGGTGGAGATGCTTTACTAGTTGACGATTCAGTACTTGAGTACATCATCAGCAAATTAAGAGCAATACCACACGTAGAAATAATCAGAATTGGTTCAAGAACACCAGTAGTTATGCCACAAAGAATTACTGATGGCCTTGTAAATATGTTAAAGAAATACCACCCAATCTGGTTAAATACTCACTTTAACCATCCAAACGAAATCACAGAAGAGTCTAAAGCTGCATGTGAGAGAATGGCTAATGCTGGTATACCACTAGGAAACCAATCAGTACTTCTAAGAGGAGTAAATGACTGTGTTCACACAATGAAACAATTAGTTAACGATTTAGTTAAAATCAGAGTTAGACCTTACTACATCTATCAATGTGACTTATCATTAGGACTAGAGCACTTCAGAACTCCAGTTTCTAAAGGTATCGAAATCATTGAAGGATTAAGAGGACATACTTCTGGATATTGCGTACCAACATTCGTTGTTGACGCTCCAGGCGGCGGTGGAAAAACTCCAGTTATGCCAAACTATGTAATTTCTCAAAGCCATGACAAAGTAATACTTAGAAACTTTGAAGGAGTTATAACTACTTACTCTGAGCCAACAAACTACACTCCAGGATGTACTTGTGATGTTTGTACAGGTAAGAAATCAGTTCATAAAGTTGGAGTTGCTGGATTATTAAACGGTGAAAAACTTGCTTTAGAACCAACAGGATTAGAAAGAAACGAAAGACACGCTCACTAGAATATAGTTAGAAGTGATCTTAATGAATGAAATTTTAAAGTTATTGAAACCATATAAAAGTGTATCTATTATAGGTATGAATAAAAATGTGGGAAAAACTACAACTTTAAACCATATCTTGAAGGAGGCTAGGGGCTCTGTGTCCCTTGGCCTAACTTCTATAGGGAGAGATGGTGAAGAGTTAGACAGGGTTACGGCTACAGAGAAACCTAAGATATATATTGAAAAGGGGACTGTGATTGCTACAGCCAAACAATGTCTTTTAAATAGTGATTTCACAAGAGAGATTGTAAGAACTACAGGAATAAATACTCCTATGGGAGAAGTTGTTATTTGTAAAGCCTTAAGTGATGGTTATGTGGATTTAGGAGGACCTTCCGTGAATTCATATATGACCAATATAAAAGATCAATTATTAAGTCTTCAGTGTGATCTTGTAATAGTAGATGGAGCTTTAAGTAGAAAGACCTTTGCTTCACCCGCCATAACAGAAGCTACAGTGTTATCTACAGGAGCCGCTCTATCAAGAAGTATGAAGACCGTCATAAGTGAGACAAAACATACTATGGATCTATTAAGTTTACCCCATGAGCAAGATAGGTCTATTTTAAATGTCGCAACAAAAATATGTGATTCAGGAATTGTAGGCATCATTTATAAGGATGGTACCTATAAAGTACTAGAGGTTTTAACTGCCCTAGAAGCTTCAAAAGAAATTGTAGAAGCTTTGAGTGAACAAGTATCCCATGTAGTTATTAAAGGTGCAGTTTCTGACAAACTTATTAAAAATATCATGACTTCTACTAACCTATATAAAGATATAACTTTTCTTGTGGAAGATGGTACTAAGCTATTTATTAGTAGTGAAAGCCTTTATAGATTCCATAGGCAAGGTGGAGTCATAAAGGTCCTAAATAAGATAACTGTGGTTTGCATAACTTCAAATCCAAAATCACCTTATGGATATGAATTTCCAAAGGATGAATTCTTAAAAGGTCTTAGAGAAGCTGTCAATGTTCCAGTATTTGATGTATTAGGGGGGAAATAATATGAAGTTTTTAGATAATGAACAAAGGGCTCAAATAGGGTTTTCCTTTATCATGGATGAGCTTGGTATAATAACTCCTTATGGTACTGAGGAAAAGAAGCTGATAAAGCCTTTTAGAATTAATGAGTATGATAAATTGGTAGAAGAGCTTACTAACGTTGAGCTGATGATAGGTCATATGAATGAATATCATGATGAGTTTAACGATATAGTAAGACTTCTACACAAGATTAAAGATATAAGAAATACATTAAGAAGAGCAGAGAAGGTAGAAATATTAGATGAAGTTGAACTTTATGAGGTTAAATATGTATCTATGCTTTTGGAAGAGCTTAAATTAGTCTTAGATAATATTAATTTATCTGTAGGTAAAATTAAGCTTCATTCCCTAGAAGAAGTAATAGATATATTAGACCCAAGTAAAAAACGTTTATCTACATTCTATATTTATGAAGAATATAGTGAAAAACTTTCTCAGATAAGAAAACTAAAAGGTGAAAAGGAAAAAGCAATTTTTTCTTGCAATGATGAAGGTCTTATTGAAAAGTTAAAACAAGAGCGATTAGATATTGTTATTCAAGAGGAAGAAGAAGAGTTACATATTAGAAAAGAACTTACTTCTAAATTGTCCTCCTTTAGTAGATATATATCAGAAAATTTAAAAGTGGTAGGTATTTTAGATTTATTAATGGCAAAGGCAAGCATTGCTATTAAATACAATTGTGTTAAACCTAACATAGTTAAAGAGATGAATATTGATATAGAGGATGGAATAAATCCTGAAATTGAAGCGATCCTTAAGAAAAAAGGAAAAGCATTCTCTCCTGTTAATATACAGCTTCATGGAGGAACTACGGTGATAACTGGAGCTAATATGGGAGGAAAGAGTGTAGCATTAAAGACTATTGTTTTAAACCTATTTCTTGGACAATTGGGCTTCTTTGTATTTGCAAAAAAAGCAACTTATCCAGTATTAGATTTTATTCATTTTGTTTCAGACGATATGCAATCTATATCTAAGGGATTGAGTACTTTTGGAGCTGAGATAATTAAATTAAAAGAAGTGGTAGAGTGTGTAAAACGTGGAGATGGATTTGTAGCTCTTGATGAGTTCGCTAGGGGAACAAACCCTAAAGAAGGATATTACCTTGTAAAATCTCTTGCAAATTATCTACAAAAATTTAACACTGCTAGCATAATATCTACCCATTATGATGGTGTGGTAGAAGAACCTATGGTTCATTATCAAGTTGTAGGACTAAAAAATATAGACTTTGAGAAACTAAAATATAAGATTGATCTTAATAAGACTCATTCAGTTGAAATTATCCAAGAGCATATGGAATATAAACTTGAAAGAGTATCTAAGACAAATCAAGTACCTAAGGATGCGCTAAATATAGCGATGCTATTAGGATTAGAAAAAGACATAGTGAATATAGCGAAAACATATTATGAGGAGGAGTACAATGGAAAGTAAATTAAATTTAGATTTAAATCTAGTTGCTAAAGCTAGAGAATCATCAAAGAATATAGCTCAAGACACTCAAAAGTTCATAGACAGACATACTACAGTAGCTGTAGAAAGAACTGTATGTAGATTATTAGGTATAGATGGCGTAGATGAATTTGGAGTACCACTACCAAACGTAGTTGTAGAAAACATTAAAGCTGGAAACGGATTATCTGTTGGAGTTGCTGTATTAGTAGGTAATGCTATGGTTAACACTGGATTAACTCCACAAGAAATAGCAGAAAAAGTAGCTAAAAATGAATTAGATTTAACTAAACTACCTATGAAAGATATGTTTGAAATAAAAATGGCAGTTGAAAAAGTTGCTAAAAACATGGTAGCTACAATCAAAGCTAACAGAGGCGAGAGAGAAGCTTACCTTGAAAAATTCGGCGATAAAACAGGTCCATACCTTTATGTTATCGTTGCTACAGGAAATATCTATGAAGATATAATTCAAGCTAAAGCTGCTGCAAAACAAGGTGCAGACGTTATAGCTGTTATTAGAACAACAGGACAAAGCTTACTTGACTACGTTCCATACGGAGTAACAACTGAAGGATTCGGAGGAACTTTTGCAACTCAAGAAAACTTTAGACTTATGAGATCAGCTTTAGATGAAGTTGGAGAAGAATTAGGAAGATACATCAGATTATGTAACTACTGTTCAGGATTATGTATGCCAGAAATAGCTGCTATGGGAGCTATGGAAAGACTTGACGTAATGCTTAACGATGCATTATACGGAATTCTTTTCAGAGATATCAACATGCAAAGAACTATAGTTGACCAATATTTCTCAAGAGTAATCAATGGTTTTGCAGGAGTTATAATCAACACTGGTGAAGATAACTACTTAACAACTGCTGATGCTGTTGAAGAAGCTCACACAGTGCTTGCTTCTCAATTCATCAATGAGCAATTTGCTTTAGTTGCAGGACTTCCAGAAGAGCAAATGGGTCTAGGACACGCATTTGAAATAAATCCAAATGTTGAAAATGGATTCCTATATGAGCTTGCTCAAGCACAAATGGCTAGAGAAATATTCCCTAAAGCACCACTAAAATACATGCCTCCAACTAAGTTCATGACTGGAGATATATTCAAGGGTCAAGTACAAGATGCATTATTTAACATGGTTACAATAATGACTAGCCAAAAATTACACTTATTAGGAATGTTAACAGAAGCTATACACACTCCATTTATGAGTGATAGAGCACTATCTATTGATAATGCACAATATATATTCCATACAATGAAAGACCTTGGTTCTGAAATCACTTTCAAAAAAGGTGGAATAATGGAAACAAGAGTTGATGAAGTTCTAGGAAAAGCTGCTGATCTATTATCTGTAATAGAAAAAGAAGGTTTATTCAGTACTTTAGAGCAAGGTAAATTTGCAGGTATTAAGAGACCTCTAAACGGAGGAAAAGGATTAGATGGAGTTGTTGAGAAGGAAGCTAATTACTTCAACCCATTTATAGATTTAATGTTAGGAGGAAACAGATAATGAGTGGTGGATTATATTCAACAGAAGTTAGAGATTACGATACTAATTTAGATCTAACTAAACTTAAACCTTACGGAGATACTATGAACGATGGAAAGGTTCAAGTGAGTCTTACTTTACCAGTTAAAGATGATGAAAGAGGAATAGAAGCTGCTATTCAACTTGCAAAATCAATGGGACTTAAAGATCCAAACGTTGCTCATCACGGATCATTAGATAAAGAGTTTACATTCTATGTAGTATATGGTTCATTAACTCATACTGTTAACTATGAAGAAATTCATGTTCAAACTGTAGAAGTAGATACTATGTCTATGTCAGAAGTTGGAGAATACATTGAAGAGCACATCGGAAGAGATGTAGTTATCATAGGAGCTTCAACAGGAACAGACGCTCACACAGTTGGAATCGATGCTATAATGAACATGAAAGGTTTCGCTGGTCACTATGGTCTTGAAAGATACAAAGGTATCGAAGCTTACAACCTAGGAAGCCAAGTAGAAAACGAAGAGTTCGTTAAGAAAGCTATCGAGCTAAAAGCTGACGTTCTTCTAGTATCTCAAACAGTTACACAAAAGGATGTACACATCCAAAACCTTACTAACCTTGTAGAGTTATTAGAGGCAGAAGGTTTAAGAGATAAAGTTGTATTAATCTGTGGTGGTCCAAGAATAACTCACGAACTTGCTAAAGAATTAGGATACGATGCAGGATTCGGACCAGGAAAATATGCAGATGACGTTGCTAGCTTTGCAGTAACTGAAATAGTTGAAAGAAAGTTAGTTTAATTTAAAAAGTTTAATGTTTAAAAGTCTAGTTTAATGTTTATATATATATTTAGTTTATAGGGATAAAAACTAAAAGGGTTACGTGAAATAAAATTATAGGGTATATAAGTAGAATGAAGAAATTCATTCTACTTTATTTTTTACTCCAAATCTACGATTTGGCTAAGTAAAAAATACTCATTCGAATGAATATGAGAAGGAGTTTCCTCGAGAGCAAAGCGAAAAGTCACGTTAGTGACACCACTCCAAATCTACGATTTGGCTAAGTAAAAATAAGTGAGAATCTAAATCTTTGATTTAGTAGTTCGAACTTACTCCTTAGAACGTATGTGAAAAGGAGTTCCTAAATTGAAAATGAATATGAGAAGGAGTTTCCTTATAAATACAATAACTATTTAACTATGAATCTATTTAAATGTTTTTATACATAGATAGATATATAGTTATATTGTACCCATACAAATAATACAAAATACTAATATTTATCAAATTGTATTGATTTAATATGACGTTTATGGAATAATTGTATTGTAAAGATTAAATGAATAGATACAAAATATACATACAATTTTGTACTATACTGTAGGGGGAATATAAATGAATACAAGATCAGAGTTAAACAAAAACCTAGCAGAAATGCTAAAGGGTGGAGTAATAATGGATGTAGTTAATGCTGAGGAAGCTATAATTGCAGAGAAAGCAGGAGCGGTTGCTGTAATGGCTTTGGAACGTGTGCCTTCTGATATTAGAAAGCAAGGTGGCGTTGCTAGAATGTCAGATCCTAAGATGATAAAAGAAATTCAAGAAGCTGTATCTATTCCAGTAATGGCAAAGGTGAGAATAGGTCATTTTGTAGAGGCACAAATATTAGAAGCCTTTAAGATTGATTATATAGATGAAAGTGAAGTATTAACTCCAGCGGATGATTTATTTCATATAGATAAAAAAGGATTTAATGTACCTTTTGTATGTGGAGCTAGAAACCTAGGAGAAGCACTAAGAAGAATAGGTGAGGGAGCTTCCATGATAAGAACTAAAGGAGAAGCTGGTACTGGAGATGTTGTAGAAGCTGTAAGACATATGAGAACTATGATGAGTGAAATAAGAAAAGTACAAAACACACCGAAGGAAGAGCTTATGACTATAGCTAAAGAAATGGGTGCACCATATGACTTAATAGTTTATGTTCACAACCATGGAAGACTACCAGTAGTTAACTTTGCTGCCGGTGGAGTAGCTACCCCAGCTGATGCAGCTTTAATGATGCAACTTGGAAGTGATGGAGTTTTCGTTGGTTCTGGTATATTTAAATCAGCAGACCCAGAAAAAAGAGCTAAAGCTATAGTTCATGCTGTAGCAAACTATAATAATCCTGAAATCTTATCACAAGTTTCTGAGGATTTAGGAGAACCTATGGACAGTATAAATACTAAGGATATACCAGATGGCAAATTATATGCATCAAGAGGATGGTAGTACCATGATAACTATAGGTGTACTAGATTTACAAGGAGCTGTAAAAGAACATGTAGATAAGATTAATAATATAAGTGGAGCCACAGCCTTAAGAGTGAAGAATGTGAAGGACCTAGAGGATATAGATGGCCTTATAATTCCAGGAGGAGAAAGTACTACCATAGGAAAACTATTAAGGGATTTTCAGATGCTATCTCCACTAAAAAGCAAAATTGAAAGTGGGATGCCAGTATGGGGAACCTGTGCAGGTATGATAATTCTCGCTAAATCCATCCTAGGAAGTGATTACAACCATTTAGGTGTTATGGGTATAGAGGTAAGAAGAAATGCCTATGGCTCTCAATTAGACAGCTTTATAACAGATGAAATAGTGGAAGTTGTCAGTGAAGAAAAAATACCTCTAGTATTTATAAGAGCTCCTTACGTTGAAAAAGTGCATGAAGGGGTAAAGGTGCTATGTAAACTAGATGAAAAAATAATAGCATGCAGAGAAAACAATATGCTAGCAACATCATTTCATCCAGAGTTAACAAAGGACTTATCAATGCATAAGTATTTTTACAACATGTGCAAAGATAGATTAAAATAAATAATGAGCTTTTGCAAAATAAATCATTAATCTTATATAAAATGCTGAGGATGTGCTTTAATAATATAAGTGCATCCTCAGCATTTATTTAGTTTAATTTATTTTGAAGAAGTTCCTAAGCTAGTTCTTCCCATTGATCATATAGGCTTTGAAGTTCTTCTTCAGTTTTTTGTATTTCTTTATTTATTTCTATGCTTTTTTCAGGGTTTGAATAGACTTCTTCAAGGCATAGCTGCCCTTGAAGCCCTTCAAGAGATTCCTCAGTAGCTGCTATTTTATTTTCAATGTTTTTAAGAATATTAGCTTTTTCTTTTTCAGCTTTTTCAGCTTCACGTTTTTTCTTTTTATCTAGCTTTAACTGAGTCTTAGTAATCCCTGAACCTTCCTCTATATCCTCAAACCTTAACGGGTTTTTCTTTTTCTCTACGTAATAGGAATAGTTGCCTAAGTATTCCTTCACTCCATCTTCATTAAGTTCAAAGATTTTGTTTATAATTTTATTTAAGAAGTATCTATCGTGGGATATGAGAATTATTGTGCCATCATAGTTTAAGATTGCATCTTCTAAGGCCTCACGAGAGACAATATCTAAGTGGTTTGTAGGTTCATCTAGAAGAAGAAAATTAGCTTTAGAAAGCATTAGTTTTAGTAAATTAATTCTACATTTCTCTCCACCACTAAGGGTAGATATGGACTTAAATACGTCATCCCCTGTAAATAAGAAGGCTGCAAGAGCCGATCGTATCTCAGTGGTAGTCATATGAGGAAAATCATCCCATACCTCATCTAAAATAGTTTTATTAAAGTTTAAATTAGATTGCTCTTGATCGTAATATCCAACAAATACGTTTTTACCTAATACCTTAATCCCATTATCTGAAGGTATTTTATCCATGATTATTCTAAATAAAGTAGTTTTACCACGACCGTTTTCACCTATAAGAGCAATTTTTTCTTCACGTTTAATATCCATATTTAAACCTTCAAATAGAAGTTTTTCACCAAAACTTTTACTTAAATTTTCTACATAAAGAACATCATTACCACTTTTAATTTGTGTTTCAAACTTTATTTTTGAAGCCTTTGCATCTTTGATAGGTGCTTCTATTCTTTCTATCTTATCTAAGGCCTTTTGGCGACTTTCAGCAGCTCTTATACTTTTCTCACGATTAAAGGACTTATACTTAGTTATGATTTCTTCTTGTCTTTTAATCTCTGCTTGTTGAAGGTCGTAAGCCTTCTGCATCACTTCTTTATTTTTCTCTTTAAGGTCGATAAAGGCTGTATAATTTCCGTTATAGCACTGTGCAGTTCCACCTATTAGTTCTATAGTTTTATTGGTGATAGCATCTAAGAAGAATCTATCGTGGGAAATTACTATAATTGTGCCTTTAATCTCTTTAAGGTAGTTCTCTAACCATTCTATTGCATCAAGGTCAAGATGGTTTGTAGGTTCGTCTAGAAGCAAAATTTCAGGTTTTCTAAGAAGGAGCTTACATAAAGCAACTCTAGTCTTTTGACCACCGCTTAATATAGATATGGATTTATCAAAATCAACTTCTGTAAAGCCTAGGCCTTTAAGTACACGACTAATTTCACCTTTATAAGTGTATCCACCACGATTTTCGTAAACCTCTGTTAAAGTAGTATAATCACGTATAATCTTATTGTGATAATCTTCTTTAGCAGCATCATAAGGTTCCTTCATCTTCTCTTCTAAATTGTGTAATCTTTCCTCCATATCTATCAGTGACTTAAACACAGAAAGAAGTTCAGTATATATGGTTTTATCTGAATCTAGAGAAAGGTTTTGAGAAAGATATCCAAGTTCCTTTGATTTATCTATATATAGCTCACCACTATCATATTCCATTTGGTTGGTTAAAATTTTAAATAGGGTTGATTTACCTGCACCATTAGCACCTATTAATCCTATTTTTTCACCTTCATTTATGTTGAAGGTAATATCTTTTAAAATCATATCTATTCCGAAGTATTTACTTATATTTTTACAACTTAAAACTATCATTTATTTCACCGTCCTACTAGCATTTTAACATGAAAGTTAGAAATTTAAAATAATTTGTATAGTACAGTGGAGGAATGGGTATTGTGAGTAATAGGAAACATTGTTATATATAATACAAAGAAAAGTAAAATTGGCATAAAAATTAAGTTTATGAGATCTTATATATTATTTATGATAAAAAGTTAAAAAAATTTATAATTTATATATACAATAAAGTATTTTAAATGTACAATATAGCATTATAGTTTATTTATTAAAAAATATATAACAAATCAATGGTAATATAGTATAATATCTATATGAATAAAACCTACGTTGAATATGAGATCAGAATAGTTATTTTAAATAATATTTAATAGAGAATTATAGTATGAAAAAGCATGAAAATAAAAGGCAGAAAGAATAAATAAGAAATATATAAAGAATATAAATAAGGAGTTGATAAGAGGTGGAGAAGAAAAGAAGCATTTCTATGGCTGTAATAAAAAGGCTACCTAAATACTACAGATATTTGCGCGAATTAGATAAAAATGAAGTTGATAGAATATCCTCTAAAGAACTAAGTGAAAGAATTGGGTTTACAGCTTCACAAATAAGACAGGATTTAAATTGTTTTGGAGATTTTGGTCAACAAGGGTATGGATATAATGTTAAAGAATTATTATATCAAATCTCTGTTATATTAGGCCTTAATAAAGAGTATAACACTGTAATAATTGGAGCTGGAAATATAGGTCAAGCAATTGCCAATTATACAACCTTTGATAAGATGGCATTTAATCTTAAAGGTATTTTTGATGTAAATGTAAAACTTATTGGACTTAAAATAAGAGATATTGAAATTAGAGATATGGATGAGTTAGATGGTTTCTTACAGAGAGAAAAGATTAACATAGCCATAATTTGTGTGCCTAAAAATAGAGCTCAAGGGGTAGCAGATGTGGTAACAAAGAATGGCGTAAAGGGAATATGGAATTTTGCACCTATAGATCTAAAGGTTAGCGAAGATGTTATTGTAGAGAATGTACATCTTAATGAAAGTTTAATGACTTTAAGTTACTTATTAAATGAGCGTGAAAAAGAAGAAGAATTCCTATAATACTAAAAAAAGACAATACGAATTTCTTAAAATTTGTATTGTCAGGAATTTTTTGAATTTAATTATATGAATTAAGTAAAAAGATTCATTAAAAAACATAAATAAAATATAAATTAGGTTGAAAAAGAATTATAAACAGTCTATAATAGTGATTAAGGTATTAGAACCTTAATCACTATTTTTGTTAAATTAATAACGATTTATGGCGGCTAACACCTGAAAAATTGCATGGGGGATTTTGAACATGGATTATAAGAACATAGTCTTGGAAAAAGAAGGAAATGTGGCTTTAGTTAAACTAAACAGACCTAAAGCATTAAATGCTTTAAACACAGAAACTTTAAAAGAAATTGATTGTGTTATCCAAGAAATTTCTGGGGATAAAGAAATTTATGCAGTTATTCTTACAGGAGAAGGTAAAGCTTTCGTTGCTGGAGCTGATATTTCAGAAATGAAAGAAATGAATGCTATAGAAGGTAAAGAATTTGGTATTCTTGGGAATGGGGTTTTTAGAAAAATTGAAAAACTTGAAAAACCTGTTATAGCTGCAGTTAATAGTTTTGCATTAGGTGGTGGATGTGAACTTGCAATGGCTTGCGATATTAGAATTGCATCAGTTAAAGCTAAGTTTGCACAACCAGAAGCAGGGCTTGGAATAACTCCTGGGTTTGGCGGAACTCAAAGGTTATCAAGACTTGTAGGTGAAGGAATTGCAAAAGAATTAATTTACACTTGTGACATGATCAATGCTGAAGAAGCTTTAAGAATTGGATTAGTAAACAAGGTAGTAGAACCAGAGACACTTTTAGATGAAGCAAAAGCTATGGCTAATAAAATAGCTAAGAATGCTCCTATAGCTATAAGCCAATGTAAAGCGGCTATCAATAGAGGCTTGCAAATGGATATTGATAGTGCAGTATTATATGAAGCTGAAGCATTTGGAATGTGTTTTGCTACTGAAGACCAAAAAGAAGGTATGACAGCTTTTGTTGAAAAGAGAGACAAGAATTTTAAGAATAGATAATCGAAATAGATAATCGTATAAGTAGGAGGTATTATAATGAATTTTTCATTAACTAAGGAACAAGAACTTGTAAAGCAAATGGTAAGGGAGTTTGCTATTAATGAAGTAAAACCTATAGCAGCTGAAATAGATGTTACAGAAAGATTCCCAATGGAAAACGTAGAGCAAATGGCTAGATACAACATGTTAGGAATTCCATTCCCAACTGAATTCGGTGGAGCAGGTGGAAACAACGTATCTTATGCTATGACTGTAGAAGAACTTTCTAAAGTTTGCGGAACTACAGGAGTTATAGTTTCTGCACACACTTCTTTATGTGGAGCACCAATATACCAATTTGGTACTCAAGAGCAAAAAGAAAAATATTTAACACCACTTGCAAAGGGTGAAAAACTAGGTGCATTTGGTCTTACTGAGCCAAACGCAGGTACTGATGCTGCTGGACAACAAACAACAGCTGTACTTGAAGGAGATCACTACGTATTAAACGGTTCAAAAATATTCATAACTAACGGTGGAGTTGCTGATATCTTCGTAGTATTTGCAATGACTGATAAATCAAAAGGAACTAGAGGAATATCTGCTTTCATAGTTGAAAAGGATTTCCCTGGATTCTCAATAGGAAAAGTTGAAGAGAAGTTAGGAATAAGAGCATCATCTACTACTGAATTAGTATTTGAAAACTGCATAGTTCCAAAAGAAAACTTACTTGGAAAAGAAGGAAAAGGATTTGCTGTTGCAATGCAAACTCTTGATGGAGGAAGAATTGGTATAGCAGCTCAAGCTTTAGGACTAGCTCAAGGAGCTTTAGATGAAGCTGTTGCTTACATGAAAGAAAGAAAACAATTCGGAAAATCAATAGCAGCATTCCAAGGACTTCAATGGATGGTTGCTGATATGGACGTTCAAATAGAAGCTGCTAGACTTTTAGTATACAAAGCTGCATACAAAAAAGATATGGGTATGCCATACTCAGTAGAAGCTGCTAGAGCTAAATTATATGCTTCAGAAGTAGCTATGGATGTTACAACTAAGGCTGTTCAATTATTTGGTGGATATGGATACACTAAAGAATATCCAGTTGAAAGAATGATGAGAGATGCTAAGATAACTGAAATCTACGAAGGAACTTCTCAAGTTCAAAGAATGGTTATCGCAGGAAGCATATTGAAATAGGAGGTAGTGAAAGATGAAAATAGTTGTTTGTGTAAAACAAGTACCAGATACAAATGAAGTTAAAATAGATCCAAAAACAGGAACTCTTATAAGAGATGGTGTTCCTTCAATAATAAACCCAGATGACAAAAACGCTTTAGAAGGAGCTTTACAATTAAAAGATACTTATGGTGGACACGTAACTGTTATAACAATGGGACCTCCACAAGCAAAAGTAGCTTTAGAAGAAGCATTAGCAATGGGAGCAGACGAAGCTATACTAGTTACAGATAGAGCTTTCGCTGGAGCTGATACATTAGCTACATCTCACGCTTTAGCTGCAGCTATTAAAAACTTAGATTATGATATAATATTCGCTGGAAGACAAGCGATTGATGGAGATACTGCACAAGTTGGACCAGAAATTGCTGAACACTTAGGAATGCCTCAAATAACTTATGTTGAAGCAGTTAGCCAAGAAAAAGAAGGCGTATTAAACGTAAGAAGAGCTTGGGAAGATGGATATGAAAATATCAGAGTTAACACTCCAGTTCTATTAACTGCAATCGAAACTTTAAACGTGCCAAGATATATGAACATTAAAAACATATTCGCAATGGCTAAAGAAAAAGAAGTTAAAGTATGGACTGTAGCAGACATTAACGTTGATGTTAACCTACTTGGTCTTAAAGGATCACCTACAAAGGTTAAAAAATCAATGACTAAAGAAGCTAAAGGACAAGGTGAAATATTTGAAGTATCACCAAAAGAAGCAGCTTCAATTGCGCTTTCAAAACTAAAAGAAAAACACTTCATCTAAGATATAGTTAAGGAGGAAATTACCATGAATATAGCAGATTATAAAGGTGTATGGGTCTTTGCAGAGCAAAGAGACGGAGAATTACAAAAGGTTGCTTTAGAATTATTAGGAAAAGGAAGAGAAATAGCTGACAAGTTAGGAGTAGAACTTACAGCATTATTACTTGGACATAAAAATATAGAAGAAATGACTAAAGAATTAGGAGCTTTTGGAGCAGATAAAGTATTAGTATGCGACAATGAGTTACTAACTCACTATTCAACTGATGGATATACAAAAGTTATAAACGAAGTTGTAAATGCTAAAAAACCAGAAATCCTATTCATTGGAGCTAGCTTCATTGGAAGAGATTTAGGACCAAGAGTTGCAGGAAGACTTTCAACAGGTCTTACAGCTGACTGTACATCTCTAGATGTAGATGCAGAAACTAACAACTTATTAATGACAAGACCAGCTTTCGGTGGAAACCTAATGGCTACAATCGTTTGTGGAGATCATAGACCACAAATGTCTACAGTAAGACCTGGAGTTTTCGAAAAGTTAGCTAAAGATGAAAACAGAACTTTCCAAGTTGAAAAATTTGACGTTCAATTATCAGCTTCTGATATAAGAACAGAAACTATAGAAGTTGTTAAATCAGTAAAAGAAATGGTAGACATTACTGAAGCTGATATCGTAGTTTCAGGAGGAAGAGGAGTTGGCTGTAAAGAAAACTTCGCTTTACTTCAAGAACTTGCAGACGTAATGGGAGGAACTTTAGCTGGATCAAGAGCAGCTGTTGATAATGGCTGGGTAGAAAAAGCAGTTCAAGTAGGACAAACAGGAAAAACTGTAAGACCTACTATATATATAGCTTGCGGAATCTCTGGAGCAATCCAACACTTAGCTGGAATGCAAGATTCTAACTACATCATAGCTATTAACAAAGATTCAGATGCTCCAATTATGAAAGCTGCTGACGTAGCTTTAGTAGGAGACTTTGCTAAAGTTATTCCAGAAATGATAGCTCAATATAAAGAGATGAACAAATAGTAAATTTATAAGACTTTAGATTAATTGAATTTTATAGTACACTAATTAACATAAGATGAGGGGATATACGGAGATGTATATACCCCTCATTTGTTAAATATTGAATAAAAGTCTAATTTCGTTGAAAATTGTATACATATATTTATATTTATTGAGTTATTTTTGATAAATATAAATATAAATATATAAAAATGTGGTAATATAGATTTGTAATAGTCTATAATCCATAATACAAAATTATGTTAGGAGTGTTTAATATGAAAAAGATATGTGTTTTAGGCGCAGGTACAATGGGATCAGGAATAGCTCAAGCTTTTGCCGCTAAAGGATATGAGGTAATAGTTAGAGATATAAAGGATGAATTCGTACAAAAAGGTCTTGGAATGATAGAAAAAAATATTAAAAAACTTGCTACAAAAGGTAAAATAACAGAAGAACAAGCAGAAGAAATTTTATCAAGAGTTAGTGGAACTACAGAATTAAGCTTATTAGATGATGTAGATTTAATAATAGAAGCTGCAGTAGAAAATATGGAAATCAAAAAACAAATATTCAAAGAATTAGATGAAATCTGTAAACCAGAAGCAATCCTGGCTACAAATACATCTTCACTTTCTATAACTGAAATTGCTACTGCTACAAAGAGAGTTGATAAAGTTATAGGACTACACTTCTTTAATCCAGCTCCAGTTATGAAACTTGTAGAAATCATAAAAGGAATGGGAACATCACAAGAAACATATGATGTAATGCATGAATTAGTTATTAACATATCTAAGGAGCCAGTTCAAGTAGAAGAAGCTCCAGGATTTGTAGTAAACAGAATTTTAGTACCTATGATAAATGAAGCTGTTTGCATCTATGCAGAAGGTATTGCAAGTGCTGCAGATATAGATAAAGCTATGATGCTTGGAGCAAATCATCCAATGGGACCTCTTGCTTTAGGTGACTTAATTGGACTAGATGTTTGCTTAGCAATCATGGATGTATTATATAAAGAAACTGGAGATTCAAAATACAGAGCACACAGCCTACTTAGAAAATTCGTTAGAGCTGGACAATTAGGAAGAAAAACTGGAAAAGGATTCTTCGATTATAGTAAATAATAATATCATAAAAATATTACAGCAAAAGAGTAAAGAATAATTTATCTTTACTCTTTTCTTTATGTGAAAATAAATTAAATATAATTAAAAAAATAAAAGATAGATAAAATTATAACAATGCATTTTATAATTTATTGTAGATTTTTAAAAATAAAAGGAGTATAGTTTAAATGGAATCACCAGAAGTTTGAAAGAATAACTGGAATTCAAGAGGATGTTTATAAAAAATGGATTTATTTGCTTGAAAATTTATAATATTTAATTTACTATATGGTTGACTATAATTAAATAAAATTATAAAATATAAGTGTAACCGACACAATGTATATTCATGTAAAGGATTTAAGTCGTATTATTTAAGGATATATGGAGATTTAAGTTAGTTTATTGGACAAGTGTAATGTGGTAAAGAATCCTATCATTATTGCGCTGTTTATTTTTGCGTTTGTAGCCACTATGTTAAATAAATATCTAATGTTCATATATAAATTTCAATGAAAATAGTATAATATTATATTTGGCAAAGGATATGAATTAAAATGGTGAAATATTAAATTCATATAAAAACAAAATATGTTTAAAATACGGAGGAAAGTACTATGTATAAAATTGTTGAAAAGAAAATTTTGGCACCTTCAATATTTATGATGAAGATTTTAGCTCCAAGAGTAGCTAAATCAGCTCGTCCAGGTCAATTCATTATAATAAGAATGGATGAAAAGGGTGAGAGAGTACCTTTAACAGTATGTGACACAGATGTAGAAAATGGAACAGTATCAATAGTTGTACAAACAATTGGATGTACTACAAAAGCTATGGAACAATATGAAGAAGGGGATTCTTTCTTTGACTTTGTTGGACCTTTAGGGATGCCTTCTGAACTTTTAGAAGAAGACAAAGATAAGCTAAAAAATGAAAAAATAATGTTTATATCAGGTGGAGTTGGAGCTGCACCAGTATATCCTCAAGTAAAATGGTTACATGAAAACGGAATTAAAGCTGACGTAATCATGGGATTTAAAAATAAAGAAATGGTTATTTTAGAAGAAGATATGAAAAATGTTGCAGACAATGTTTATGTAGCAACTGATGATGGTAGCTATGGATTTAAAGGAATGGTTACTAATAGATTAAAATCTTTGGTTGAAGAAGGCAATAAATACGATACAGTAATTGCTATAGGACCAATGATAATGATGAAATTTGTATGTAAATTAACAGAAGAATTAGGTATAAAAACAATAGTTAGTATGAACCCAATCATGGTTGATGGAACAGGTATGTGTGGTGCTTGTAGAATAACTGTTGATGGAGAAACTAAATTTGCTTGTGTTGATGGACCAGAATTTGATGGACATAAAGTAAACTTCGATGAAGCATTAAAAAGAACAACTATGTATAAGACAGAAGAAATACAAAAGGATTCTATACAAAAAGGATGCAAAGTAGGAGGAAATAACTAATGGATAGAATGAAAAGAACTCCAATACAAGAACAAGATCCAAAGGTAAGAGCAACTAACTTTCAAGAAGTTTGTCTTGGTTACACTGAAGAAGAAGCAGTTCAAGAAGCTTCTAGATGTTTAAATTGTAAAAACAAACCATGTGTATCTAAATGTCCAGTTGCAATAGATATACCAGAGTTTATTCATCATGTAAAAGAAAAAGAATTTGCACAAGCTGCAAAGGCTTTAGATAAATATACAGCACTTCCAGCAGTATGTGGAAGAGTTTGTCCTCAAGAATTACAATGTGAAAGCAAATGTGTTCTTGGAATAAAAGGTGAGGCAGTAGCTATAGGTAAATTAGAAAGATTTGTAGCAGATTGGTCAAGAAATAACAATGTGGATTTGACTAAAGAGATTGAAAAGAAAAATAAAAAAGTTGCTGTAATTGGTTCAGGCCCATCAGGAATAACTTGCGCTGGGGAGCTTGCTAAAATGGGTTACGATGTAACTGTATTTGAAGCTTTACATGAGCCAGGTGGAGTTTTACTTTATGGAATTCCTGAGTTTAGATTACCAAAGGATACTGTTGTTAAACATGAAGTAAACAACCTAAGAAAATTAGGAGTTAAAATAGAAACAAATGTAGTTGTTGGTAGAACAGTTACAATAGATGAATTAATGAATGATGAGAAATTTGAAGCTGTATTTATAGGATCAGGAGCAGGACTTCCTAAGTTTATGGGAATTCCAGGAGAAAACTTAAATGGAGTATTCTCAGCAAATGAATTCTTAACTAGAAATAACTTAATGAAAGCATTTAAAGATGAGTATGCTACTCCAATTAAATCTGGTAAATGCGTTGCAGTAGTTGGTGGCGGTAACGTTGCTATGGACGCTGCTAGAACAGCTTTAAGACTAGGTTCAGAAACACATATAGTTTATAGAAGAAGTGAAGCTGAACTTCCAGCTAGAGTAGAAGAAGTACATCACGCTAAAGAAGAAGGAGTTATCCTTGATTTATTAGTTAATCCTACAGAAATCCTTGGGGATGAAAATGGTTGGGTTAAAGGAATGAAATGTGTAAGAATGGAACTTGGAGAGCCAGATGCATCTGGAAGAAGAAGACCACAAGTAATAGAAGGTTCTGAGTTTACATTAGACTGTGACACTGTTATCATGTCACTAGGAACTTCACCAAACCCATTAATTCCAGCTACAACTAAAGGCTTAGAAACTAATAAATATAAATGCATAGTTGCAGAGGAAGAAACAGGACTTACTTCAAAAGAAAAAGTATATGCTGGTGGAGATGCTGTAACAGGTGCAGCTACAGTTATACTTGCTATGGAAGCTGGTAAAAAAGCTGCTAAAGCTATTGATGAGCAATTAAGTAAATAAGGCATTTTCAAAAAATCAAGCCATATTTTAAAGTTATGTGAAATTCTTTAAAATATGGCTTTTTTATATGATAAATATAGTATAATGAAACTGAAAACTAGTAGATTTCTAATATATTTAAAGAAATTTTTGGAGTCATAGATTTATGACTAAAAATATAATAAACAGAGTTCTTAGCTTCTCTGAAGATTAGGACTAATTAATAGGAAAGTAGGGTGTATAAATATGTTATTAGATGTAGTAAAAAAATATTATGGAGAAGAATATGATTTAAACTGTGCAGAGACTATGCTATATGCTGCTAATGAAGAATATGGTTTAAACTTAAGTAAAGAAACTTTTAAAACCATGGCTGCTTTCGGTGGGGGAATGGGTGTAGAATCCATTTGTGGAGTTATCACAGGAGCAATTTCTGCTTTAGGTATTTTATTTACAAAGGAAAGAGCCCATGAAAGTGATTATGTAAAAACCCTTACTCAAGAATTCATTGAAAACTTTAATAAAGAATGTAATTCACTAAATTGTGATAAATTAAAGGAATTATATAGAAATGATGAAATAAGATGTCTTAATATAGTAGAAAAAGGTGCAGTTATATTAGACAACATAGTAACAAGAGAGAGAAATAAACAGTAATTGAGAATAATTTTAAAACTTAGTGCTGAGAATATCCTTAGCACTATTTTTAAACTAGCATCCCATAAGTGTTATTTAAAGGAGGTTGATATGGATGGACTTTAAAGAAGTTATTGAAGAAAGTGGAAAAGTTATATTAAAGGATGTAAAGAATTTTGAACTTCCCCATATTTTCGATTGTGGACAATGTTTTAGATGGAACAGACAAGATAATAATAATTATATAGGTGTAGCCTTTGGAAGAGTTATTGAAATTGAGAAAAGGGATAATGATGTAATTATATATAACACGGATTTAAAGGATTTTAATGACATATGGCTAAATTACTTTGATCTAGAAAGGGACTATTCAGCTATAAAAGAAGAATTTGAGAAGGATGAACTTTTAAAAAAAGCAGTAGAATTTGGTGTAGGAATAAGAATACTACAGCAAGACCCCTTTGAAATGCTAATATCTTTTATTATATCTGCAAATAATAGAATTCCTATGATAAAAAGAGCTATAGAGAATATAAGTAAAGCATTTGGCAAATCTATAAAGTACAAGGGAAATACATATTATGCTTTTCCAACCTTAGAGGAGTTTAGAAGAGCTACAGTAGAAGATATAGAAGCTTTAGGGGTTGGATTTAGGGCTAAGTATATATATAAGGCACTAGAAGATTTGAGTAGTGGTACCTACGATTTAAATGCAATAAAACAAAGTGATGATGATGGATGTCATGAGGGTCTTAAAAATTTTAATGGAGTAGGGCCTAAGGTAGCTGATTGCATAATGCTATTTTCTATGGGGAAATACTCAGCATTTCCAGTGGATGTATGGGTAAAAAGAGCAATGCAATTCTTTTATGTGGCACCAGATGTATCATTGCCTAAAATAAGGCAGTTTGCAAGAGAGAAGTTTGGTAGTTTATCTGGATTTGCACAACAATACTTATTTTATTATGCAAGAGAAAACAATATAAAAATAGATTAAGTTAGAAATATGTTGATATATAGAACATAAACTAAGGGTATACAAGGTGGGAAAGGTATGGAGAATAAAAATAAGATAAAAAAGTATGTAATAAATGGAGTAATATGGACTATAGTTATAGTAGTATTATTAATAGCATATTGGGAATTTTCCAAGAAATTCACTGTATTCAGAGATCCTGAAGAATTAAAAAAATTAATACTATCCTTTGGTAGTTATAGTATAATTGCCTTTATAGTGCTACAAATGATACAAGTAATAATATTCTTTATACCAGGAGAAGTAGTTCAAGTAGCAGGGGGATATATATTCGGACCTTTAGTAGGAGGAATTGCCTCTGCAGTAGGTATAATTCTTGGAAGTATAGTTGCTTATTTTATAGCTAAATTATTTGGGAAAAAGTATATAAATAAGCTTATTGAAAAAAATAATTTAACTAAGATAAAGAGGATATTAGATGCTGGAAGTAATAATATAGTTATCTTTGTAATATACTTTATACCTGGAATACCTAAAGATATATTAGTTTATGTAGCTGGTATATCCAATGTAACTCTAAGGGATTTTATATTATATTCTTCTGCTGGTAGATTACCATGGATAATCACATCTGCCATGTTTGGCCACGGTATACATAGAGGGGACTATGTGTCTATGATAATTATAGGAGTAATATCAGGAGTCTTATTTTTAGTCGGAATACTTAAAGGACATAGCATTATAGACTTTTTCCATAGAGCGTTAAAGCATAAAGGTAAAAATAAGAGAAAATAAGAGAAAATATTACCATGAGTGAGATATTTTAATATATTCGCTTATTTTACCAGGTTCTATTAAAATAAAAGATTTGCTTATAAAATAATAATTATATATTATTATATTGTAGTTAGCACTCAATAGTCGTGAGTGCTAATAAATAAAGATAAATAAAAAAATTATATAAATAATTAACAATAGGAGGGTTTTTTATGAATATCAGACCATTAGGCGACAGAGTTGTAATCAAAAGATTAGAATCTGAGGAAATAACTAAAGGAGGAATAGTTCTAGCAGGTACTGCAAAAGAAAAACCACAAGAGGCAGAAGTCGTTGCAGTAGGTCCAGGAACTTATTCTCATGGAAGAGAAATTAAGATGGAAGTGAAAATAGGAGATAAGATATTATTTTCTAAATTTGCAGGCACAGAAGTTAAATTACAAGGACAAGAATATATTATATTAAAGCAAGAAGATATATTAGCAATATTAGAATAAGTAATATATCTTAATAAGTGTAAAGAAAAATAATTTTAATGATAAGCTAAGAAATTCACATATCATAGGAGGTAAATGAATATGGCTAAAAGTATTTTATTCGGAGAAGAATCAAGAAGAGCTATGCAAAGAGGTGTAGACGTACTTGCAGATACAGTTAAGGTAACTTTAGGACCAAAGGGAAGAAACGTTATATTAGATAAAAAATTTGGTTCACCACTTATAACAAATGATGGTGTTACAATAGCTAGAGAAATAGAACTTGAAGATGCATATGAGAATATGGGAGCACAACTTGTAAAAGAAGTTGCAAACAAAACAAACGATGTAGCTGGAGATGGAACTACAACTGCTACAGTACTTGCTCAAGCTATCATAAGAGAAGGACTTAAGAATGTAACAGCTGGTTCAAACCCAATGTTACTTAGAAATGGTATAAGAATGGCTGTAGATACAGCAGTTGAAGAAATAAAAAAATACTCTAGACAAGTAGATGGAAAAGAAGACATAGCAAGAGTTGCAGCTATATCAGCAGCAGACGAGGAAGTTGGAGCTCTAATAGCTACAGCAATGGATAAAGTAGGTAACGAAGGTGTTATAGCTGTAGAAGAGTCTAAAACAATGGGAACTGAACTTGATGTTGTTGAAGGTATGCAATTTGATAGAGGATATTTAAGTGCATATATGGTAACTGACACAGATAAGATGGAATCTGTACTTGATAATCCATACATTTTAATAACTGATAAGAAAATATCTAACATCCAAGAATTACTTCCAATTCTTGAGCAAATAGTACAACAAGGTAAAAAACTTTTAATAATTGCTGAAGATGTTGAAGGTGAAGCAATAGCTACTTTAGTAGTTAATAAATTAAGAGGAACATTTACATGTGTTGCTGTTAAAGCTCCAGGCTTTGGTGATAGAAGAAAAGAAATGCTTGAAGATATAGCAATACTTACAGGTGGTACAGTAATTTCAGAAGAATTAGGACACGACATTAAAGATGCAACTATTGAAATGTTAGGAAGAGCTGATAGTGTTAAAGTTACTAAAGAAAACACTGTTATCGTAAATGGAAAAGGTGCAAAAGAAAATATAGCATCTAGAGTAAATCAAATTAAGAAACAAATGGAAGATACAACTTCTGAATTTGATAAAGAAAAATTAAATGAAAGACTTGCAAAACTTGCTGGTGGAGTTGCAGTAATAAAAGTTGGTGCTGCTACTGAAACTGAATTAAAAGAAAAGAAATTAAGAATTGAAGATGCTCTTGCTGCTACAAAAGCTGCAGTTGAAGAAGGTATCGTTGCAGGTGGTGGAACTGTTTATATCAATGCAATAGAAGCAGTTGCTAAACTAACTTCAGAGGTTTCAGAAATCCAAGTAGGTATTAACATTGTAAGAAGAGCTCTTGAAGAGCCATTAAGACAAATAGCTACAAATGCTGGTGCAGAAGCTTCAGTAGTAGTTGAAAGAGTTAGAAATTCAGCTACAGAAATAGGCTATGATGCATTAAATGCTGAATATGTAGATATGATTAAAGCTGGAATAGTTGACCCAACTAAGGTTACAAGAAGCGCACTTCAAAATGCTGCATCTGTAGCATCAACATTCTTAACAACAGAAGCTGCTGTTGTTGATATTCCAGAAAAGAACCCAGTTCCAATGCCAGGTGCACCAGGAATGGGAATGGACGGAATGTACTAAAATTAAATATTAAATAAAATTAAGACTTTCATGAAGTTTTCATGGAAGTCTTTTTTACATCCATAATTAATGTTCACATAAATTCTCTCCAAATTTTATCAATTTAATTATCTACAAAGTCTATAAAAACCTTTAAAATAGTGGATTTTAAGGAGAGATGTAATAAAATAACACATAACAAGGAAAGTATATAGAAATATAATACATAATATAGTATAATATGTTTAACATTTATAAATTTATACAACAATAAAACAAATTTATATAAATGTAAAATAAATTTGTATAAAAAGAAAGTAAGTTTAGATACAATGATGCAACTTTTTTATTTGGGTACCTTGAAAGTTGTTGAGTTAATGGTACAACCGGCTAAATTATAAATTTAGTCGGTTTTTTTGCGTGTATTTTATATACACATATGTAAAAATATAGTATAATGATTTCTAAATAGAAATAAATGTAGAAGGATAATAAATTATGGGTTTTATAGTATTTTTATATGGAGTAGTAATAGGAAGTTTTTTAAATGTATGTATTTATAGAATACCTAACAATCAGTCATTAATTAGTCCACCTTCCCATTGTGGAAATTGTGATACTAGATTAAAATGGAGGGATTTAATACCAATAGTAAGCTACCTATGGCTTAAGGGTAAATGTAGATATTGTGGTTCTAAGATTTCTATGAGATATCCTTTAGTAGAAGGGCTTACAGGGATTTTATTAGTAGGAATATATCTAAGATATGGCATAGGGGTAAGCTTTTTTAAGTACTCCCTTTTAACTCTATTTTTAATAGTCATAGCCCTTATTGATTATGATACTACAGATGTGTATTCTAGTGTAGTTTATAGTGGAATGGCAGTGGGTATAATCTTTATCTTTATAGAAACTGTAGCATACTCCCATAGTATAACTAACTATATTATTGGGGGATTAATAGGCCTAGGTGTTATTGGTTTAATATATGTTTTAACTGGTGGCATGGGTGTTGGAGATATTGAAATAGCAGTATTATGTGGATTATTTCTAGGATGGAAATTAGAGATATACTTTTTACTTATATCCTTCATTATAGGAGGAACAATTGCAGTTATGTTAATTGTATCAAAAAAGAAATCAAAGGATGAGTATATTCCTTTAGGACCTAGCTTGGCTATGGGAGCATATATAGTTTTAATCATTGGAGAACAATATATTTTAAATTTCATTTAATATAAGGAGTTTTAAGAAATAAAAAGAAGTATAAAACTTTTAGATAAGGACAAATAAATTAATTGTAAAGGTGAGGTGGAGAGAAATGGCAAGGAATACTGTCAGACTAGGTGACTTGCTAGTAAAGGCAAATAAAATTACCAGGTCACAATTATCAGAAGCCTTAGAGATTCAAAAGGTAAAGAGAAAGAAACTGGGAGAATTATTAATCGATGAAGGAATAGTAACAGAGGATATTATTATAGAGGTACTTCAAGAACAGTTAGGTATTGAAAGAGTAACCTTAAGTAATATAGATGTAGATTCTAAGGCTGTTAAGTTAGTTAACGAAGGCTTATGTAGAAAATATGAATTATTCCCTTTTTATACTGCTGATGGAGTAATAAAGATAGCTGTATCAGATCCTTTAAATATATTTGCCATGGATGATGTAGCTATAACTACGGGACTAAGGGTGGAGCCTTATATATCCACAAAGGATGACATCCATAAGGCTACGGAAAAGTATTATTCAGATAGAAATGTGGAAAGTGCTGTAGAAGAGATAACCAGGTCTAGGATAGTGTTTCATAATAAGACGGAAGATATAGAAAAGATTGATGAAGTTAAAAATGCTCCCACAGTAAAGCTAGTGGATTCTCTACTTAAAAATGCAGTGGAACAAAGAGCTTCAGATATTCATATAGAGCCCTATGAAAAATATATAAGAGTTAGATATAGAATAGATGGTCAGCTAGAAGAAATATCATCTTTAAATATTGATGTACTTCCAGGCATAGTTACTAGAATAAAAATTCTAGCAAATCTTAACATAGCTGAAAAAAGAATTCCTCAGGATGGAAGAATAGTTACTGTAATCAATAATAAAAACATAGACATGCGTGTGTCTATAATACCTCTTATCACAGGAGAAAAGGTTGTAATAAGAATACTAGATAGAAGTAACTATAAAATTGGAAAAGATAATCTTGGCATGAGTAGTGAAAATATAAAAAATCTTGAAAACATCATATCTGCACCCCATGGAATAATTTTAGTAACAGGACCTACAGGAAGTGGAAAATCCACCACTCTATATACTATTTTAGGGGAACTTAATGATATTAATAAGAACATAGTTACTGTAGAAGACCCTGTGGAATACTCCATGGATGGAATAAATCAAGTAAATGTAAATAGTAAGGTAGGACTTACCTTTGCTGCAGGCTTAAGGTCTATATTAAGACAAGACCCTGATGTAGTAATGGTAGGGGAGATGAGAGATAGCGAGACTGCTGAAATTGGTATAAGAGCTGCCATAACAGGCCACCTGGTTCTTAGTACACTACACACAAATGATGCACCATCATCAGTAATAAGACTTATAGATATGGGAGTTGAACCTTTCTTAGTTGCCACTGCCATAAAAGGAGTAATAGCTCAAAGACTGGTGAGAAGAATATGTCCAAGCTGTAAGGAAACCTATGAGGGGGATGAAGCTGAAAGGAAACTTCTTAACTTAAGTAGTGATGATAAAGTAACTCTTCATAGAGGAAAGGGTTGTGCTAGCTGTAATTATACTGGTTATAGTGGCAGACTTGGAGTCTATGAAATAATGAATGTAGATAGAGAGATAAAAGATTTGATTATAAAATCTAATAATCCAGAAGAACTAAAGGATGAAGCGATTAAAAAGGGTATGAAGACTTTATCAGATAGTTGTAGAGAGTTAGTTCTTAAAGGTGAAACCACCATGGAAGAAATGATGAAGATAATATTTATGGATAACTTGTAGAGGAAGGAGAACTAAATTATGTCTAAATATAAATATAAGGCTATTAGCTCTAAGGGTGAAGTTATTCAAGGAGTACATGAGTGTAGGAGTAGGGAAGAGGTACTTAACCTTATGGTATCTAGTGGATATTCACCTCTATCCATTGAGGAAGCTATAGGCAGTAAGGAGATTATTCTAGGAAAGAAAAATAAGGTTAATAACAAGGATATTTCTATATTTTGTAGACAATTAGCTACCATGATAGAAGCTGGTGTTTCCATAACTAATGCCATAAGTCTTTTAGCAGAACAAATACCTAATAAGAAGCTGAGGGAAGTCCTTGTAAAAGTAGATGAAGATATAAGAAAAGGTGAAGAGTTATCGGTAGCCATGGGTAAATACTCTAATGAATTTCCAACCTTACTTATAAGCATGATTCAAGTTGGTGAACAAAGTGGTACCCTAGATTCCATCATGAATAGGATGGCCACTTACTATGAAAAGCAAACAAAGATGAATGGTAAATTAAAAAATGCATTAATCTATCCAGGCATATTAGCCACAGTAACAGTGTTTGTGGTGGTATTTATTTTAACTTATATAATGCCAATGTTTATGGATATGTTTGAATCAGCAGGGTCAGACCTTCCAGCTATGACAAAGATAGTACTATCCCTAGGAGATGGTATAAGGCATTACGGTATATTAATAGGACTTATTATTGTAGGTATAGTGGTAGGCTTTAAATATTATACAAAGAGAGTTGACTCTGGAATTTATATGTACAGTAAATACAAATTGAAAAAATCTCTCTTTAAAGACTTGAATCAAAAGATTGTAGTATCAAGATTTGCAAGGGGACTATCTACAGTTTTAGGAGCTGGACTATCCATAGCCAGCTCCATAGATGTAGTATCTGCAGTACTAGAAAATAAATATGCAGATGTAAAATTAAAAACAGTAAAAGAAAGAATGTTAGCTGGAGATACACTATCCGATGCCATAAAGGAATCACAGTTATTTCCACCAATGCTAGGGTCCATGATAAAAATTGGAGAAGAAGCTGGAGAACTAGACAACATCCTAAGCAAAACAGCTGACTTCTACGACGAAGAGCTAGAAAGAGCAATAGAAGCCTTCACCACAATCCTAGACCCAATAATGCTAGTGATAATGGGAGTAGTAGTAGGATTTTTAATAATCTCCATCCTAACTCCAATGTTTGAAATGTACAACGTAATGTAAAAAGGACAAGCCTATCTTTTAACTAATATGAATAACGACTTCATATTATCTGCGCTCAATCGTTTCGGAACCTTGATTTACTAAAGGCCCTGATAATGAGAAAATCTAAAATACAACAACTCGCATGCGCTCAAACAAGTTGTATTTCTTAACGATTTTATCATTCTCATAGCCTAAGTAAATTCAAGAACCCTGCAAATGGTATTCGCTCAGATAATATTGAAGTCAAATATTCAAAATTATTTAAAGCATAGTCAAAACAAAATAACAGGTCTAACCAGGGGAAACCCTTTAGAAATAAATAGAAATAATTAGGAGGTCATTTTAAATGATAAAAAGAGCAAACAACAAAAAGAAAAAAGGTTTTACACTAATAGAACTAATCATAGTTCTAGCAGTAATGGCAATCATAGCATTAATAGCTATACCAAACTTCGCAGCGGTAAGAAATAACTCTAAGGTTAAAGCAGATAAACAAAGCTGTGCAACAATTGAAAGAACAGTATTAATGTTAGTTTCAGATGAAACAATTAGTTTAAAAGATTCTACTAAGCCAGGAACAATAGAAATGACATTCCCAGGTGCAAGTCTAACCCTAACTGATGTTGCTGAAAAGGAAGCTGATACTGTAAAGAAGGCATTAGCAGAAGTTAAAGAGCCACAAGAAAAAGATAAGACTAAATATATTATAACAATTGATACTGAAGGTTCTGTTAAAGCTATAACAGGTCCAGTTAAAGAAGTAGAAGAAGGAAAATAAGGATAATAAAAAATAATGTCATAGTTTATGAAAATAACTAAAACAACCCACAAACATAAGTGTAAAGCCACCCTTTACGCTTATGTTTCTAAAAATAAATAAAGTATTCCTCTACATACTTAAACGCTACTTATATCAACACTTTCACCATGGAAGAACATAAAAAGCTAAAAACATGAAAATTCTAGAGCCTATACATAACCACTAAAATAGTAAAAACACTGCAAACCATTGATATTACAACAAATAGTTAACTAGTTATATAGTTATATATAGAAAAGTTTAAATAGCTATATATTTAAATAGACTTATAGTTTCATATTTTAATAGGTATATAGATAAATATTCAATTTAGGAATAATGAAGAAAGATTTCAATTGTGACAATGTAATTTAATGATGAAAAAGTAATATTATTCATAGTATTTCTCGGGGAATAAAGAAGATATATGAAAATTAATAGAAGTAATGAAAGAAAAATAATGAATTTGAAAGTTATCTAGGGTGCTAAGTTATTAGAGCCTTAGTGTATATAAAATAGATATAAATATTGTTAATTAAACATAAAGGATTTGAAGAAGAAGGGAGTGCTAATTTTGAGTTTGTTTAGTAAATCTAAGGTCAGTGAAGAATTAAAGAATAAGGAAATTCAAGTAAATATAGATGATGGTACCTTGCTAAATAAGGAAGGTTATAATAAAGGCATTGATGCTGAAAATTCAAAGAAGGAATCCATATGGAACAGAGATATAAAGTTACAGGATCTAAAATTTAAAAGAATAAAAAAAGTTGATGATAGTAAACCAGCTAAGCCTAAGAGTATAAGACTTGTGAGTCTTGACATAGGCTCTAGTGATATAAAAATAGTAGAGGGACAAGTTAAGGGTGGAAAATTAAAGATTTATAATATGAGGAAAATAAAATCTCCAGAGGAGATTATTCAAGATGGGGAGCTTTTTAACGAAGAATCTATCTTACTTAAGTTAAAGGAAGAAATGAAAACCTCAAGGGTGAGAACTAAAAATATAGCGTTAGTTTCCTCATCATCTACAATCATAAGTAGAGAGATTATAGTTCCTTATGTGGAGAATAATGAAGAATTAAAAACCTTAGTTAATTATGAAATAGAGCAATTTCTAGCTATAAATTTAAATAACTATGTAATTCAATTTATGAGATTAGAGGAAGTTATAGTGGATGAGGTAAGAAAGGAAAAGATATTTACTATTATATATCCTAAAAATCTCATTGAATCCTATAGAAACTTAGCTGAAAAACTACTTTTAAATCCCTATGCTTTGGATATAAGTAACAACTCCATAAGAAAACTAAGCAGCATTGCAGATATATATAATGTAGATTTAATAAATAAAGAGGAATCCATTTTGTATTTAGACTTAGGTTATAAAAGTGTAGATTTATCTATAGTTAATAATAATAATTTAGAATTTATAAGGGTTATGCCCATTGGTGGAATAGAGATAGATAGGTTTATAGCGGATTTAAATGGAATTTCTATGGAGGAAGCAGAGGAAATAAAGAAGGCTCAGGTTGAAGTAGGAAAGCATAGGAAAGAAAATCAGCTTAATGATGGAGTAGTAGAAGTCATAGAGGGTTGGCTAGAGGATTTAAATAGAATTATTCAGTTCTATACTAATAAAAGTAATGGGAAAAAGATAAGTCATATATATTTATACGGTGGTACTTCTAAGTTAAGAGGAATAGATGAGTATATAGCTTTAAAGACTGGCATAGATACTACAAAAATAATTACAGCTAACAATATAGAATTTAGTAAAAATGTAAATACAACAACCATTGAAGAGTATGTTAATGCATTAGGTGCATTAGTAAGATTGTAGGTGAGATTATGAATGATTTGAATTTTTTCTATGTGGATACAAATAAAGAAAGCGATGCAGGAGTAAAAAAAGCAATTTTTAGTGCAGCAGCTATAGTTGGGGCAGGTATTATAGTAACCTTGTCATTTAATACTTTTGGAATTTATAGAGCTGAAAAATCAATAAATGATCTTAATAATAAAATTAACGAAGAAGCTTTTCTAGAAAGTTATAAGGAAAGTTTAGAGGTAGCTACAGAGAGAAAAACCTTTTCTACTTATAATAGTAAGTTAAATGAAATTTTCCATGGCATAATCGATAGAAATAAATTAAGTCCAGACTTTATTGAAGAGATAAATTATACCCTTCCAAAAGAGGTGTATTTTAAATCTATGAATTTTGCAGCAGGTTCTATAGAAATAAATGCTTCAGCTACAAATAGAGAGGCTATTGCTGAGTTTCAACATAATATGAATAATATTGAATTCATAGAAGAATCTCATATAGGTGGAATAGTGTCAGACTTAGGTGATGGTGAAAAAGAAGTATTTACCTTTACTATGACCTGTAAACTAAAGGAGGCCTACTATAATGAAAGTAAGTAAAAGAGAAAAATTTTTATTAGGAGTGTTAGTCCTCATAATTATATGTACAGCATATTATAAGTTGGTTTATGAAAGACAATATGCTAAATTGCAAGAAATTAAACAGGAAGAATCAGAGCTGAATAAGAAATATAATGAGATGCTTTCCAATATAAATACTATTACAAAGAATAAAGGTGATATAAAAATATTAAAGGGTAGTATAGGTTCAAAGTCTATGCTGTTATATCCTAAGATCTATCAAGATAGAATAATAATAGAGCTAAATAAACTATTAAATAATGCTGGAATTAAGGGAAGTTTAACTTTTTCAGAGGTTACTGTTTCTCCAATAGAAGCTTATTTTTCAGAAGTAGCAGACCCTAAGGAACAAGCATCCCTAGAGCAAGTAGTGGAGGAGTCTAGTAAAGAAAAGACCAAGGAAGATGTGGAAGAAAAACTAGAGGAAACTAAAGAACTTGGAGAAGATCAAGCTACTAAAAGAGATGAAGGAGAGTCAACTGGAAATAAGGTAGAGCAAATGAAGGTATCGGTATCCTTTAATGGTACCTATAAAAATGTTGCTAAGTTCGTAAAGCTAATATCAGAATATGAAAGAATTTTAGCTATGCCAAATATAAATATAACAGCCTCTGGGAATGATGAAGTCTCTGGAACTTTAGATTTAGAATTTTACTCCATACCCAAAATTAATCCTTATGAAGATTCAAAGTACTTAAAATGGACTTTTGACGAGGAGTATGGAAAGGAAAATCCTTTTTTAGAAGGAAATCAAAGCTCCATGGCATCAAGAACTAGTGAAGGAAATAATTATGTTCTAATCATGGCTTTAAAGGGTGTGAATTCAGATTTACCAAGTTTAACTTTAGGTAAGGAAAATGATTTAACAAGAGAAAGTTATATATATAATGATGAAAATAAAAAGGTAGATGTGGAAATTGAAGTAAATAAGGAAGGTGGTAAGTACTATATTAAGTACAAAACAGAGAAATCTAGCTATCCATCAGATTATAGTAAAAATGGTATAGAGCTTAGGAATGTGGATGAAGAAAATATAAATATTGCAATATACTCATCTAAACGTATAGGTATTGATGATAAGGTAGGAGCAAATATAAAGGTAATAAATAATGCTAATGATAAGAAAGTTTCACTTACTATAATTGATGATGATAAAACTAGTCCAAGGGTGCAAATAACACCAGAAGGAAAGGTGGAGTATGTTAATAAATAAAGTTACTAAATCTAGAAAAAGTAAGAAAGGTTTTACTCTTCTAGAGGTAATAATTAGCTTTGCTCTAATATCAATTATTCTTATTCCTATAGCTAATTTAGTACTAACTTCTGTAAAAATAAATAAATCTACAGAAAATAAACAACAAGCTAAGGCGGTACTTCAGGAAACTATAGAAAATATTAAAACTGTAGATAATTTTTCAAGTGCTTTATCAAAGCCTTTAAATAATGGCATTACTTTAAGTGAAGCTACAGGGGAAGATAATAAATTAATATATTCCCTAAGTGGGGAGATAAATGGATTTTCCATAGAGGGGTCTATAAAAGAACAGACCCAGGTCATTAATAATAAGGTTAGTGAAATGGAAGTCGATAGAACTATATATTTTCACCACGGGTCCATATCCATATCAAATGGTAAGGAGGTTATAGGAGAAGCTATAAAAAAACTATCAGATAATTTAGCTACACCATCAGAGGAAGTCTTTATTGAAATGAAAGAAGCAGGGGAGATAAATGTTACTTATGGGGGAAGTATCATTGCTATTCCTAAACCAGAAGCTAAGTCATTACTTATATGCTTAAATGAAGACAGTGAAAAGAAGTTAAATTTAAGTGTAGAAAATAAGAGCCATACAGAAAACTTAAAAATATATCTATTTAATGGGGAAAAAGTATCTGAAAGGCAAGATGTAATAATATCTAAATTTAATGGACAAATAGAATTAATCGAAGGGGTTCAACATAGTGATGATGTTATCAATGAAAAATTGTACTTTGTAGAATTAAGAGCTAATAAAAATGGGGAAGTAGTAGAAAATATGAATTTAGAACTACTTAAGTAGAATAACTAATTAAAAAGGGGTTTTAATAGAGTTGTTAAATTAAGAGGAGGGAGAAGATGAGAAAAAGAAAGACTAAAGGTTCATCTATGTTACTTGTAATAGCTGTGTTTGGTATATTAGCTACCTTAGCATTGGCTATGCTAGGGGCCACCTATGCAAACTATAAGCTAAGAGTAGAAGAGAACAATAGGGTTAAAAATCTCTATTCTGCTGAATCTGGAATTGATAAGGCCTACGCTAGAATCACTAAAGTAGTAGAGATAGCTATAGAGGAAGGCATAGCGGCAGGTAATAAGGAAACTACAATAAAGAAGCAAAATGAAATTTTCAAAGGGGTTTATAAGGATTATATAGATGATAATCTTATAGATTACGTATCTGGAGAATATGTAGTAAATAGTAATAAGGCAGAAGTTAAGTGTGAGCTAAAAGCACCAACAGTAAAAAAAGAGGATTTAGATTATAAAATTGTTAAGTTAACTTCTACCTATAAAGATGATAAAGGCAAAGAGAGGGTGGTGAGTGTAGCTTATAATTTAGTTACACCGGAAGCGTATAGAATCCTTGATAAAGCCGATGGAAACACATCTAAATTAATAAACTATACTCTAGCTGCTGATGGAAACTTAACTATTGCTACTGATTCATCCAATGTTAAGGAAGGTAAGGTAGAAGTGGACGGAAACCTTTGGATTCAAGGTTTACGAAGTGAGGATATGGCTAAAGCTCCAACGGTAGATAAGTATAAGGGCGGAATTGAGATAAACAATACTGATATAGAATTTAAAGGACAAGTTAACACCGCTGCTAATATTACTATAGACAAAAGTAAGGTAAATTTTAAAGCAATAACTTTAGAGGATAAAGAAGTTGATAATAAGGTTTACGCTGAGAATATATTTTTAGGTAGTTTAGCAGAAGGTGATGTGGATAGTGGTATAGATGTAGATTCCAGTAAGGCAGAGCTATATCTAGCTAACGATTTAGTTATAGGAGCTAGTGATTCAAAAATTAATATAAAAAACCTTTATGGTTTTAATGATTTAAATATTGCTTTGCCTACAGACAATGGACAGGTTGTTAGGGGTTCTAGCTCTATAATAATTAATTCCATGAAGTGGCCTAATAATAAGGGTAATTTAACAGTTAGTGATAGTGCCTACCTAATGGGTTCTGCTTATATAAAGACTCATAGAGAGCCCTATCAGACAGGAGAGTCTGTAGCCTTAAAGGGGAATTATAAGGCCTATGCCAAGGATTCTAATGGGAATTATAAGAATAGCCAATATGAGTATTTAGATCCCTTAGTCCTTATAACGAAAGATGCAGAAGGACAACCTTTAAATGTGGTAGATAAAGCAGAGCACTTTGTGGATTATAGTAATTCAAGTGATGAAAGTATAAGAGCAAAGGGAATATCCCTTCCACAGAAAACCTATACTGCTGGAGCCTATATTTCAGGAGGAAAAGCCCATGGAAATTCAGTGAACCTTAATGAAAAAGAACTTGATGCAGTAAAACACATGAGGGAAAGGTTTGTACAAGCTGTTTATTATATGGGAAACGAAGACTTTGATGTGAATAAATTTCAACAGGGTAAGGCTATTTATACTGTAGAAAATCAAATAAACTGGGATGGTGTATCTTCATTAATTGCTAATAGGGGTAACATTATTCAGTTAGAAAATATGGTAATTCTATTAAATGATGATGAAAATAGGGACATTGAAATTAATGATGATAAGCTTATCTTAAGACATGAAAATGAAGAGGCAACCTATAATACAGAATTTAATAGGGATGAATCTAAGGACATAACCTATATAGTGGTGACAAAGGGTGATGTAAACTACACTGGAACTAAGGATTATAAAGGTACCATTATATCCTTAAAAGATATAAATATAAAGAATTCTAAGGGTTTAATAGGAACTGCTAAATTATCAGAAGATGAGATAAAGGATAAGAAGAATAAGGGTGTATTAGATTTTATCTTTACTCAAGGTAAAAACTTAGTAACAGAGAGAACTATACTAGCTACAAATTTGATTACAAAGGAAAAATGGACACTAGAAAAATAAGTTATAAGGTAGTGGGATTATGATTTTAAATAGAAAGAAAAAAGGAGTAACCTTAATAGAATTAGTGATAGCATTAGGACTTTTAGCTATAGTTACTTCATTCATATTCTCCTTTTTCTTTTCTAATGAAAGAAAGCTAGAGGAGATAAACACTAGATCAGACCTTCAATATGAAGCTAAGGTTATTTTAGATAGTATATCTAAACATGCCATGGCAGCTACTAAATGTAAAGTGGACAAAGAGCTTGATGGTACTGTAAAAACTATAACCTTTTCAAAGGTTGAAGATGATGGCACAGTAACTGATGAGGGAGCTGAATTTATCATTGAAGGATATAATGTTTATCTATCTACAAAAGAGGATGGTAAAAGGCTTATTGGTTCACATTTACATCATATAGAGACTTCAGATGACATTTTAAAGAGTATAGAAATTAGATTGTCATTAAAAGCAGAGGATATAGATTATTCAGTGAAAGAGAGTTTTTTATTTAGAAATAGTCATAAGAAGTAATGAATTAAGCTTCATTGGGAATAAAGTTCCCTATAAGGCAAGGAAGTCTGTTAACAACCTACTAATGGTGATGGAGGTGGATAAAATGAAAAAAAGAATCGGTTACAAAGCAATATTATGCATAGGGCTTATTCTCTGCATGACAGCTACCTTAGTAATGACTTCTGCATCAAATGCCAGTGCCGAAGTAGCAACAAAGCCAGCCTTTGAGGTAAAGATAAATTCAGTATCCCCTGAATTCCCTAAGGTAGGAGAAGATATTACTGTCAGTGGAAAAATAATTCCTAAAGACTTTGAAGCTGAAGTTCCAGCTAAAGAAATAGTATTGGTACTAGATGTATCTGGGAGTATGGCGGACAATGTATATGTAAATGGTAAATCCTCTACAAAGATAGCAGAATTAAAAAAAGCAGCAAAGAACTTTGTAGATAAAATGAAGGATGTGCCTAATTTAAAGATTGGGATAGTAGCCTATTCAAGTAATGCCAGTATTAAAAAAGTAGATAAAGAAATATTAATAGATGCCAATAAGGTAAATGAGCTGAAAACAGTTATAGATAATTTAAAGGCTGATGGAGGTACTAATACTGGGGAAGGCTTAAGAAAAGCTGCCTACCTACTTAGTACATCTAAAGAGAAAAATGCAAATAAGACAGTGGTTTTAATGTCTGATGGAGTACCAACATTTTATTCTTACTATTATTCATATTATTATAAGTATTTTTATAAAAATATAGATGATAGCAATCCGAAGTTTGATGGAAAAGGTAATGAACTTGATGATGATGCAGTAGAATATGCAAATATTATAGGGGAGCGTATAAAGGAATCTACAAACAATGTATTTTCTATAGGTTATGGTTTAGGAAATAAGAATAGTGAAGCCAATAAAACACTAAAACAAATCCATGAATCTATGGGAGGTAAAGAAGGTAATTTCTTTGCATCTGATAATGGTGCTATAGACAACGTATTCCAGAATATAGCTACAGAAATCTTAGCTTCCTATGCCATTAGTAATGTAAAAATGGATATGAATCTTAAATCAGGATTTTCTCTAAAGGTTGGAGGAAATAAAGTAGATATTGATAATGTATTATATAAAACTGATGGTAAAGTTAAAGATGGCAAGGTTACCTATACAGCAGATCCTGTGCCCTTTGAATTTGTAATTAAAAGTGGAGTAACGGGACAGCATGAACTCTTTGCAGGGTCTACAGTGAGTTTCCCTTGGAAGGATAATGAGATTATAACTGCTCCAGTACCTAGTATAAGCGTTAATATAGATAAAAATGAATTACCTAATATTAAGGCTAAGTTAACAAGCCCAAGTGAAGTAGAGGCATATCCAGGAGAGGAAATAAAGGTAACCTATGATATTAAACCTGAAAACTTTGTATTTCAAGATAGTGAAAATGAGTCAACTTCTAATGAAAAGGAAATTGTTTTTTTGCTAGATACTTCAAAAAATGGGGGAGATAATTATCTTGATGATTCAAAACATTTATGGAGTGGATTATTAAATGATTATAATAAGAAGGACTCTATGGCCAAATTCGGATTAGTAACTTATAGTAATACAGCTGAAATAGAATCAGAACTTACAGATGCTAAGGATATAAAGAATGAATTGAAAAATGTAACATCTTCATCATCTACAGAAAGAAACATTGGTAATGCTCTTGAAATGGCAGATAGTATTTTAACAAATGGAAATAAATGGGCAACGAAATATATTATAATTTTAGCTGCAGGAGATGTTAGCTATGATATAAATAAAATTAATGCTGTGAAAAATAAAGGATATAGCATTATATCCTTGAAATTAGGAACATCAGGAAGTGATGACATTAACAATACCAAAAGCTTAAAGTGGATTCATAATGAGTTGTGGGGAATTGAGGATGATTACTTTAATGCTGTTAGAGAAAATGGTGGTGCTCTCAATAATAAAGTTAAAGAAATTGCATTACGATTATCAACAAAACGATATAAGTCATATGTATTTGGGGATGTTAAGTTGAATTTTAATATAGGTGATGAATTTGACGTAGTTTCAGGACTTAAATCAGTAGAAAGTAGTAGTTCCTATAATTATGCATTAGAGATACCAGAAATTAGATATACCTATGATGTTGTTAATAAAATATATAAAGCTAGTGGGTCGCAGGTATCCTTTATAATTAAGACAATGGAACATGGGGAACTTAAGTTTAAGGATAGTAACACTATTACTTATACAAACCTTATAGGGGAAATGGCGAAATTCAATATAGAAACTCCTACTATTATTGTTAGAGGACAAACAGATATACTTCATGGAATCTATAATGGGTATGACAGTAAAACTGAAAAATATAATATAGACACAGAGGAAAGAACTTTAGCAAAAGAAGCAACAGTAACCTTTGGGGCTACCTTTGAAACCTATAGTAGTAAGGCAAATATCGGACTTAAGGTACCAAGTAACGCAAAGATTCAAGACACTCCTAAGGTATACAAAGTAGATGAAGAAGGCAATCTTAAGTTATTAGGAGACATGGTTATGAATTCTACAGATTCATTATATTCCTATACCTTAGGTGGAAATGTAGGTAAGGATGATAGTATTACTGTGCTTTATACAATTACCTTACCTAAGGATGAAGGCGCCTATGAAAATATAATTTCTGTTGATGGAGTTGAAGCTCCAGCTAAATTTAATGTTGGGAAGGAAGCTTTACCAGATTTATTTTAAAATTTTAGTATAAATATACATTATCTCACTATAATTTTTTAACTAATTATAGTGAGATAATGGAAAAATTCTCATTAGTAATGTATAATTATTATATAAGTCGATAAATTTCTACAAAATTTAGAAAATAGGTTAAAAGTTTTCCTTGACAAACATACTTATTTTAAATAAAATAGGTGTAATCAATTAATAAATTATGAATAAATAACTCATATATCCCTTGAATATGGCAAGGAGTTTCTACCGGAAACCGATAAATTTCTGACTATGAGTAAAAGTAATCATGTTATAGATTTCATTGAATTTATGGACATGCTTAATTTTACTTGTATGTACATAGTATGAACTCTAATGGAGTTATATTATGGGTTGAAAGTGAATTAAGCATGTTTTTGTTTATGTTTTAATTAAATTTAAAATATAAACAAAAACTATGTTAGAGAATTTAATACAATAATTTTAATTGATTTCAGATTATAAGTATAACTAAAGTTAATTATAAAGAAAATAATATAGAAGGAGAGGATTTAAATTATGGCAAAGATATTAAAACAAGGATACACTTTTGATGACGTATTATTAGTTCCAAATAAATCTGAAGTTTTACCAAAGGATGTTAGCTTTAAAACAAACTTAACTAAAACTATAGCTCTTAATTTACCACTAATAAGTGCTGGAATGGATACAGTAACTGAAAGTAAGATGGCAATAGCTATGGCCCGTGAAGGTGGAATTGGAATTATCCATAAGAATATGTCTATAGAAGCTCAAGCAAGCGAAGTAGATACAGTTAAAAGACAAGAAAATGGAGTAATTGTAAATCCATTCTCCATAGGAAAAGATAATGTTATACAAGATGCATTAAACATAATGTCAAGATATAGAATATCTGGAGTGCCGGTAACTGAAAATGGAAAATTAGTTGGTATAATTACTAATAGAGATATAGTGTTTGAAACTGATTATAGTAAAAAAGTAAGTGAAGTGATGACTAGTGAGAATCTAGTTACTGCAAAAGAGGGAACAAGTATTGAAGAAGCTAAGACAATACTTGCAAAACATAAAATTGAGAAATTACCTTTAGTAGATAAAGATTTTAATCTTAAAGGATTAATTACTATAAAGGATATAGAAAAGGCTGTGAAATTCCCTAATGCTGCAAAGGATGCTTCAGGAAGATTACTTTGTGGAGCTGCAGTAGGAGTTACAAAGGATATGATGATAAGAGTTGATGCTTTAGTTAAAGCTCACGTAGATGTCATTACTATAGATACAGCACATGGACACTCTAAAGGTGTTATAGATGCAGTTAGAGAAGTTAAAGAAAAATATCCAGAGCTTCAAGTTATAGCAGGTAATATTGCAACAGCAGAAGGTACACGAGCTTTAATAGAAGCTGGAGCAGATTGTGTTAAAGTTGGTATAGGACCTGGATCTATCTGTACTACAAGAGTAGTTGCAGGAGTTGGAGTTCCTCAACTAACAGCAGTTATGGACTGTGTTGAAGAAGCAGAAAAATCAGGAGTTCCAGTTATAGCTGATGGAGGAATAAAATATTCAGGAGATATCGTTAAGGCATTAGCTGCTGGAGCAAAAGTTTGTATGATGGGTTCAATGTTTGCTGGTTGCGCCGAAGCACCAGGTGAAATAGAAATATATCAAGGTAGAAGTTACAAGGTATATAGAGGAATGGGTTCTTTAGGAGCTATGGCAAACGGAAGTAAGGATAGATATTTCCAAGAAGATAACAAGAAATTAGTACCAGAAGGTGTTGAAGGAAGACTTCCATTTAAGGGTAGCGTAGTAGATACTATATACCAATTAATTGGTGGTATTCGCTCAGGAATGGGATATTTAGGATCAGCTACACTAAAAGATTTATATGAAACTGCAAACTTCGTAGTTCAAACTTCAGCTGGATTTAGAGAAAGTCATCCACATGATATAGTAATTACTAAGGAAGCTCCAAATTATAGTGTAAATCAATAATCTAAGAAGGAGAGCTTAATTTATGGATAGAGAATTAGTATTAGTTGTTGACTTTGGTGGTCAATATAATCAATTAATAGCAAGAAGAGTAAGAGAGCATGGAGTATATTGTGAGATAATTCCATATAGTACTTCTGTTGAAAAAATAAAAGAATTAGATCCTGTTGGAATAATATTTACTGGTGGCCCTAACAGTGTTTACGGGGAGGGTGCTCCAAGAGTAGATAAGGAATTATTTGATTTAAACATTCCTATCCTAGGAATCTGCTATGGTGCTCAGCTTATGTCCCATGTTTTAGGTGGAGTTGTTAAGACTGCTACTGTTAGAGAATATGGAAAAACTGATGTTAACTTAAACACAGATAATAAATTATTTAATGGAATAAAAGAAAAACAATGCTGGATGAGTCACACTGACTTTATAGAAAGCGCACCACAAGGCTTTGAAATCATAGGTCATACAGATGAGTGTCCTATAGCTGCAATGGCGAATGTAGAAAGAAAACTTTATGGGGTTCAATTCCACCCAGAAGTTCAACACACTTTATTTGGAACAGAAATGCTTAAAAACTTCTTATACAATGTATGTGAAGTTAAGGGAGATTGGTCTATGTCTGCCTTTGCAGAAGAAAAGATTGCACAAATTAAAGAATTAGTAGGAGATAGAAAAGTGCTTTGCGCTCTATCAGGTGGAGTTGATTCATCTGTTGCAGCAGTACTTGTTCATAAAGCAATAGGTAAAAACCTAACTTGCGTATTTGTAGATCATGGTCTACTTAGAAAAGATGAGGGAGATCAAGTTGAGAAAATCTTTAGAGAAGGCTTTGATATGAACCTTATCAGAGTAAATGCTCAAGAGAGATTCCTTGGAAAACTTAAAGGTGTTTCTGATCCAGAGAGAAAAAGAAAAATCATTGGAGAAGAATTCATCAGAGTTTTTGAAGAAGAGTCAAATAAACTTGGTAAAATGGATTTCTTAGTTCAAGGAACTATTTATGCTGACGTTGTAGAAAGTGGAACTAATTCATCAGCTACAATTAAGAGTCACCACAACGTAGGAGGACTTCCAGAGGACATAGAATTTGAACTAATAGAGCCATTAAGAGAGTTATTTAAAGATGAAGTAAGAGCTGTAGGAGAGGAAATTGGAATTCCACACCACTTAGTATGGAGACAGCCATTCCCAGGACCAGGACTTGCAATAAGAGTACTTGGTGAAATTACAGAAGAGAAGCTACACATAGTAAGAGAAGCAGATGCTATATTTAGAGAAGAGGTTGCAATTGCTGGCCTTGAAAGTGAAATCTGGCAGTACTTCGCTTGCTTACCTAATATAAGATCAGTAGGAGTTATGGGAGACGAAAGAACCTATAGCCATACAGTAGCCTTAAGGGGAGTTACATCTTCTGATGGAATGACATCAGACTGGGCAAGAATCCCTTATGATGTACTAGATAAGGTATCTAGAAGAATTGTCAATGAAGTTAATGGAGTAAATAGAATTGTATATGATATAACTTCAAAACCACCTTCAACTATAGAGTGGGAGTAATATAAATATTCTAATAGATTAGATATTACTCTATCAACTCCTTGGCAGAGTAATATCTTTTCTTAAACCCTAATGTATTTATACATGTTATCATGTTTAAATAAATCACACCCAAAGAAAGTAGTTATAAGTTTCTATATAATATAGAAATTTCATAGCTGCTTTTTTTATTTATAAATAATATACAATGTAAGTATTAATTTATAACTTATAGTGTTAAAAAATAAAATAGTAGAATTATTTATTGAATTTACAGCAATATTTATAAGTTATAATGGCACAAATTTTCTTACACAATAATACCATAATATTGTAAAGGAGATGATTAAAAAATGGCTTTAGAAATACATGATTATAACAGAGATGACAAGTCTTTGCTTGATGAATGTAAAAGGCATATGTACTATCACGTTATTTTAACAATGGCAGATGGAAGTATAGTGGATGGAATAATTGAGAATGTAGATGGAGATCGCGTTACCATGTTAGTGGGTGAAGATGTAATGGAGCTAGATGATGAAAATCAATATGATCAGCAACGACAATATAACCCTTATGGACGTCCTAGAAGAAGACAAAGACGTTATAGACGCAGAAACTTCCCACTTTTAGATTTAGCTAAATTATTAATAGTACCATATCCACCTTATATTTCTCCATATCCATATTACACCCAATATCCAGGTCAGTATATTAATCCATATTATCCTTTTTAATAAGGAATACTTAAACATCAGTAGTTTTGATTTTTTATAATTAAATAAAGACAATATTCAAGAGTATTGATGGAATAAAATTATCCCCAAAGTAGTTATGAAGTTTCTATATAAATTAGAAATTTCATAGCTACTTTTTTATAAAAAATCATAATTGGCATTTGACAATAACTTAAAATGGCAGTAATATATAATTAGCAAATGCCAATAATGAAAATCACATAAAAGAATAATTAATAAAGAAATGAGGAATGGAAAATGAAAATAGCAGTTTCAGCAGAAGGAAAAACTATTGTAAATTTACTTGATATGAGATTTGGAAGATGTGAGTATTTTCAAATTCATGATACTGAAGGTGGAGAAATTAAAGTTTTAGAAAACCAAGGCAAAAATGCTAGTGGTGGAGCAGGTATTTCTGCATCTAATCAATTAATTGATGAAAACATAGATGTTATTATCACAGGAAATCTTGGACCTAATGCTTTTGAAATCATTGAAAAATCAGGAGTTAAGGCATATAAGTGTGATGGTATAGTTATAGCTGAGGCTATAGAAAAATATAAAAAAGGTGAACTTGAAGAAATAAAAATGTCTGGTCCTGCACATCACGGAGCTCACTAGATTGGAGGTGAATAGGTAGTGAATATAGCAGTACTTAGTGGAAAAGGCGGTACAGGAAAAACTACAGTATCTACTAATCTTGCTCTTGCTCTAAAGGCAAATTATATAGATTGTGATGTGGAAGAGCCTAATGGTTTCTTATTCCTAAAGCCTACAGTAGATACAAAAGAAAAAGTAATGGTAGAATATCCAATCATAGATGATAACAAATGCACTAACTGTGGAGCTTGTGTAAAAGCTTGTCAATTTAATGCTCTAGCAAAGGTTAAAGATGATATTATGCTGTTCCAAAAGTTATGTCATGGTTGTGGAGCATGTGAAATTGCATGTAAATATGGTGCTATAGCCTATGGTGAAAGAGAAACGGGTAAGGTTGAAAAAGGATCAGTAAGAGATATAAACTGTAGCAGAGGTGTTTTAAATATAAGCGAGCCAATGGCAGTGCCTGTTATTAGAGAATTACTTAATGGATTATCTAAGGGAACTAATTTAATAGATTGCCCACCTGGAACTTCTTGTAATGTGGTAAATTCTTTGAAATATGCTGATGGGGCAATACTTGTTACAGAGCCTTCTGAATTTGGTCTTCATGACTTAAAGATGGCAGTGGAACTTGTGAAAATGTATGATATTCCCTTTGGCATAGTTATAAATAAGGATGATGGAAAAGATAACATAGTAAAAAAGTATTGCAAAGAAGAAAATATAGAATTAATAGGAACAATTACCTATGATAAGGCTACAGCAGTACTTTATTCTAAGGGTGAAATACTTTACGATTATTTAGTTCATAAGAAGATATTCGATAAGCTTTCAGAGGGAGTAAAGGAGGTGCTATCTTGGAATTAGTAGTTTTAAGTGGAAAAGGTGGCACTGGAAAAACCACCATTGCAACAGCTTTAGCTGAACTTGAAAAAGATGTATTAAGAATAGACTGTGATGTAGATGCTCCCAATCTTTATCTCTTTTACAAGGGAAAAGATATTGAAAAAGATGAATTTGTAGGTGGAAAAAAAGCATCAATAGATGAAAGCATTTGTATTAAGTGTGGTAAATGTGAAGGTGTTTGTAAATTTAATGCCATAGAAAACTTTACTATAAATCCATTTCTTTGTGAAGGCTGTGGAGCATGTACATTAGTGTGTCCTGTAAATGCAATAAAACTAGAGGATGAAAAGACAGCAGATACCTTCATTACAGAGCTAGATAAAGGCATAATTTCAAGGGCAGAAATGGGTATAGGCAGTGATGGTTCAGGAAAATTAATAACTGAATTAAGAAAAAATGGTAAGAGATTTAATAAGGATGAAAAGTTAACTATAATTGATGGCTCACCAGGTATTGGATGTGCTGTTATAGCTTCAATAACAGGTTCAAATGCAGTTTTAGTTGTAACAGAGCCTACAAAATCAGGCCTTGAAGATTTAAAGAGAGTAGTACAGCTGTGTAAACACTTTGGAGTTTTTACTATGGTTTGCGTAAATAAATTTGATATAAATGGAGAGGTTACAAAGGAAATAGAAAACTTTATTTATGAAAATCAAATAGTTTTAGTAGGTAAAATTCCTTATGATGACATGGTTATGAAGTCTATAAATGAATTAAAACCTATAACTTTCTACAAGGATAGCATAGCTGAAAAAGCTATTGAAGCTATGTGGAGTAATATGACTAAGTATATATTAAATTAATATATTAAATTTTTAGGTAAAATAAAAGGAGGAATTTTTAATGAAAATAGCAGTTGCAAGTGATGAGAAATATGTAAGTGGACATTTTGGACATTGTGAAGGATTCACAATATATGAAGTAGAAGAGGGTAAGTCTTTAGAAAAAAGTTTTACTCCAAATCCAGGACATAGACCAGGACTTCTTCCAGTATTTTTAAGAGATTTAAAGGTAAATGTTATTATTGCAGGTGGTATGGGAGAAACAGCACAAGACTTATTTAACGAAAATGGAATTGAAGTTGTAGTTGGTGCACAAGGACTTAGTGATGATGTAGTTCAAAAATTTGTAAATGGTGAATTAAAATCAACAGGTAGCGTTTGTACAGAACATCAACATGAAGGTCACTGTAACGAATAATTATTATAAAATGAAAATATTTAGTGGCAAACCCCTGTATATTCATTTTAAATGTTATAAATGTAATAGTATAAATGTAATAGTATAATTGATATAGATAGTCAAAATTTAAATTTTGACTATCTTAAATTAAACAAAAGAATAGAAGAAGAAAGTAACGTAGAAATATATGATTCTGATATAATGTTTATAGGATTATGTAGTAAATGCAGGGAGGATTTAAAGTGCCAAGACCAACAAAATTTAGAAGAGTAGAGTTTTTCCCAGAAGATACTTATTTTGTTCCATGGGGAAAGCCTAAATGTGAAATTAAAGAAACTGTTTTAAAGGTAGAAGAACTTGAAGCTATGAGACTTAAAGATATTGAAGAATTAAATCAAGAACAATGTGCTGAAAGAATGCAAGTATCAAGACAAACCTTCCAAAATATTATTGATAGTGCAAGGAAAAAGATAGCTATTGCTTTAACAGAAGGAAATGCTATAAGAATAAGTGGTGGTAACTACAGAGCTACTTTTTGTAAATTTAAGTGCCTTCATTGTGGAGATGTGTATGATATAAATTATGAGCAAGACAAGGATAATTGTCCTACTTGTGGTTCAGAGGAAGTTGTTTGCAGCAAGAAAGCAGAGCTTTGTAAAAGATGGTGTAGAGGAAATAGTGTAGAGGATAAATAAGAGGTGGATTTCCACCTCTTATTTATTTATCTATTAAATTTATATTATTTTACAGATGAAAAAATATAAGTTTAAGAATTTAAAATCCATTCTCTAGGAATAATAAATTTAAAGTCATAGGAATGGAGAGTGCTGATGTGAAGAATTTTAAGGTGATTGTTTTAGTAATATTTATCACTTCTTTTATAGTTAACTCACCTATAGAGGTTTTAGCATTACAAAGTAATAAGAGAAAAGATGATGATAAGAGGATAATTGAAATATGTGATGAAGTGAGAACTACTCCTGTGGATGAGGAAGAATTATTAAAGCTAACAAGGGAAGGATTAGACAAAGAAGATGCCGAGTTTTATATAAGACTTGATGAAATAGTAGAAAGGTTAGAACAGTGTGATTTAGAAGTGATATTAGATAATTCCATAGAAGATATAACTGATAAAGACTTTAGAAACAATAAGGAATACTATAGAAATCAAATACTAAAAGGAGATAAGGTTGCTTTAAAGAAAGCCTTTAAATCTCTAAAAAATATCTTTAGTGAAGAAGAATATACAGAAAAGGTAATTAATACTTTTGCTAATAAATCTGCTTATGAAATAATTTATCCTGATGGTTCAAAGATTACCTATAACACAAAAAACTCTCAAAGAGAAAATTTAAATAGAGAAAAGAATATTAAAAAACCAGTTATGTCTAATAAGGGTTATGAAGAAATCCTCATGGAAGAGGGAGTTTCATATGCCTATGGAAAGGTGGAATCTAAAGAAGCAGAGTGGTGTTTTGAATCAGAATTATCCTATTCTAAGATACATCTATATACTGAGTTTTTACTAGGTACTGATAAAATATCAAAAATTAACTACGCTAGAGGTGGGCAATCTTCCTATGGAGTAGTTAATATTGCAAATAGTACTGGAGCCACTATCTCTAGAACCTATAGTGAAGGTAAAGAAATACCTGCGGAAGCAAGAAATGAAGTCATATTTACTGTGACAGGTTCCTTTGGAGCTTCCTTTTTAATCTTATCCATAGGAGCAAATCCAGGATATAACTGGACTCAATATATAATATTTAGACTTTATGAAGTAGAAAAAATAGATGATAAATATGGAGCTCACTACAAATGGTACGCCGCTGAATTTAAGTAATCCTCCAAATCTATGATTTGGTTAAGGATTACTTACTCATTCGAATGAATATGAGAAGGAGTGTCCCCTCGAGCAAAGCGAGAAAAAGAAATTTTATATTTGGTTAGTCGAAGTTAAGTTACCATTTAAATCTATGATTTAATTATGAGAACTTACTCATTTGAACATAGCGAAAAGGAGTTTCATTTCAAATATGAACATGAGAAGGAGTGTCCTCTCGAGCAAAGCGAGAAAAAATTAAAGAGGAATAATGTTATATGAGTAAACTTAAGAAGAGATATAAAAACAAGAAGAAGTACAAAATCAAAAATGGAAAAACAATTAAGAAAAATAGAAGAATTTTTATGATTTCAGTTATAGGATTATTCTTATTAATTACAGCTATTCTAATTAAGAATGATTTATTTAAAGAAACCATGGAGATAAAAAGTGGTAACTTGCCTATAAAAGATGAAGAACCCTTTGAAGTAAAGTTAACAGATAAGATAACATATCTTCTATCTAAGACCCTTAACATAGGTGAAGATAGAATATCTATTCTAAATGTATCAGATATACAAAAGGATAAATTAGTCATGTTTTTATATGAAGACAATGGTAAAAACTATGAGGGGTTATGCAAATTAAGTAAAGTAGAAAATTCTTATAACATCTTAACAACTTCTATAAAAGAGGTAGATAAACATGCTCCTTTTACAGTGAATGTAATGGAAACAAAGGTAAGCGCTACTGAGAATTACAAAGTTCTTGGAGGAGTAATAAATGATGAAAATATAAAATGCATAAATATTAACTTTACTAATAATACTATGACCAATATATTAATTGGAGAAGATAGATCATTTTTTTATGTAATAGAAGAAAATGAGATAGATATTTTAACTATAGAAGCATTAGACAATTCTCTTAAAATATTTTATAAGTGGTACAGCAAAGAAAAAGGAATATAAGATAAAGATAAACTCGGTGAATATGTTAAAATTCATTGAGTTTATTTATTTTAGCCATTATTATAAGTATATAGGGTAGTTTGAAATAATTTACATAATATTGTATACTGACAAAAGAGGGTGGAGGATATAATGGAGATGTTTTTACCTATAGTAATGTTTATTATAGGAATTATAGTAATAATAAAGGGCGGAGATATATTTGTAGACTCAGCTATGTGGATTGCTGAGATAACAGGAATACCAAAAATAATTATAGGAGCAACCATTGTAAGTTTAGCAACTACTCTTCCAGAGTTTTTTATAGCTTCAGTGGCAACTATTATGGGATCACCAGAGATTGCAGTAGGTAATGCTATAGGAGCAATAATTTGTAATACAGGACTTGTTCTTGCTATTTCAATGATTGCAATGCCTGTGGAGGTAGAGAAGAAGAGGTTTATGCCAAGAGCTTTTATGATGGTAGTATCTATGGTTTTACTATTACTTTTTTCTACAGATGGAAATATAAATAGAATAGAGGGGGTAGTCCTTTTAGGGTTATTTGTGTACTATATAAGAAAAAATATAAAGGGTGCTAAAAAGTCCCTTGAAATTCCTGATGAGACTGCTATGACTATAGATGAAATTAGTGTTAGAAGAAGAGTAAAAAAGAGAGAATTTGCAAAACATATAGTTGTATTTATAATAGGAGCAATACTTATAGGATGTGGAGCTAGGTTATTAGTTGTAAATGCGCAGATTATTGCCAGGCATTATGGAGTAACAGAAGGAGTAATTAGTTTAACCATTATGGCCTTAGGAACATCGTTACCAGAATTAACTACTGTTTTAACTTCTATATATAAGAAGGAAAGTGGAGTAGCGGTTGGTAATGTTATTGGTGCAAACATACTAAATATAACAATGACTATAGCTGCTAGTAGTATTTTAGCTAGGGGTGGATTAGTACTAAACTCTAGAAATATTCATATATTTAACGCATCTTTTATAAGCTTTAATCAGACTATACTTTTAGATATTCCAGTGGCTTTAGTATTGATGCTACTTATAATCTTACCTATATCAACTAATGGAAGATATTCTAAGAGAAATGGAATAATGCTTCTTAGCGTTTATATAATATACATAAGTTTTTTGATTTTAATAATATAAGGTATCTTCCCATCTTTGACTTGTTATTTATTTTCAGATACCTAATAAATCGTTTTATAGGAGGCAATTAGAAATGACTAGTTCTTTAAGTTTAAATATAAAAAACCTTCAAGAGGCAGTTAATGAATCACATATAAATAATTTAAAACCTATGATAACAGCAGCCCACAACACTCTGCATAACAGAAGTGGTGCTGGCAATGAATTTTTAGGGTGGCTTGACCTACCAAATAATTATGATAAAGCTGAGTTTGAAAGAGTAAAGGTAGCAGCTAAAAGAATACAGGAAAATTCTAAAGTTCTTATAGTAATAGGCATTGGGGGTTCATACCTTGGAGCTAGAGCTGTCATAGAGGCAATGACAGGCCCATTCTTTAATAGTATGGATGAGGATAAAAGAAAGGTTCCAGCAGTATACTTTGCAGGAAACAATATAAGTTCTACTTATTTGTCTCAACTTATACAGCTCATAGACGGGAAGGATTTTGCCATAAATGTTATTTCAAAATCAGGAACTACTACAGAACCTGCCATAGCCTTTAGAATATTTAAAGAAATCATTGAGAAAAAATATGGCAAAGAAGAAGCTAAAAATAGAATTTTCATAACAACGGATAAGGCAAAGGGAGCTCTTAAAAAATTAGCTGATACAGAAGGGTATGAAACCTTTATAATTCCTGATGATATCGGTGGAAGATTTTCCGTTTTAACACCAGTTGGATTACTTCCTATTGCAGTGGCAGGAATAAATATAGATGGGTTATTACAAGGTGCTAGAAATGGAAGAGAAAACTTTAGTAATAAAGATGTACATAGAAATATTTGTTATAAATATGCAGCTGCAAGACATCTTTTATATGAAAGAGGAAAAACTACAGAAATTCTTGTAAACTATGAACCTTGTCTACAATACTTTGGAGAGTGGTTTAAGCAACTTTATGGAGAGAGTCAAGGTAAGGATGGAAAGGGGATATTCCCTGCATCCGTTAACTTTTCAACAGACCTTCACTCCATGGGTCAATATATTCAAGATGGAATGAGAAATATATTTGAAACTGTAATAAATGTAGAAGAACCACAAATAAATTTATCCATAAAAGAAGATGAAGAAAATGTGGATGGACTTAATTTCTTAGCAGGAAAGACTATAGATTTTGTAAATAAAAGAGCTATGGAGGGAACAGTCCTTGCACATGTAGAAGGTAGAGTTCCTAATATAGTTATAAATATGAAAACTTTAAATCCAGAAGCCCTAGGAGAGCTTATATACTTCTTTGAAAAATCCTGTGCCCTAGGAGGATATTTATTAGGAATAAATCCTTTTGATCAAGAAGGAGTGGAAGCCTATAAGAAAAACATGTTTGCTCTACTTGGCAAACCGGGTTATGAAGAACTTCAAAGGTCTCTAATAGAGAGGCTAGGTGATTAATTATGACTATTATAGTTGATGGTGATGGATGTGCAGGAAGAGGTATTATAGAAGAAGTGGCTAAGAACTATAAGGTTCCACTAAAAATTTATTGTGATATACATCATGTGATAAATTTAGAATATGGTGAAGTTATAATTATGGATAGTGGCTTTCAAGCAGTGGATATGAAGGTTGCCAATGAAGCTAAAAAAGGAGATATCGTAGTAACTCAAGACTATGGAGTAGCAGCTATGGTCCTTGGTAAAAAGTCCTATGCCATAAGTCCAAGAGGATATATATTTTCTGAAAATAATATAGACAAATTACTCTTTGAAAGACATATAAGTGCCAAGGTAAGACGTGGCGGTGGAAAGACAGGAAAACATAAAAAAAGAAATGAAGACGATAATATAAGCCTTAGAGATAATTTAATAAAGCTTGTAGAAAGAAGTCTAAGAGAAGAATAGAAAAACATAAATTAAGAAAACACTTGTAGAAATATAATTTACAAGTGTTTTTTTACAAGGATTTTGTCTAATGAATTATCGCAAATAAAGACCTCCACAGGTTGTTACATAATATGTAAGTGTAGTATAATATAGCTATGCTTATGTAAGAATATTATAACAATTTAATCAATTAGGGATGTATATGTACATTCTAGGGGGAATATGTATGAATGAAATGATTATTGGTACAAGCCTATCAAGTCCGCAGGAGAAGGGGACTGAAATTAAGATATATATAGAAAATAAAATGTCAGATGATTTATTATATAAATTTATAATAAACTGTGATGGGGGTTGGGAAACCATTAGAGATTTCCATGAGGAGGATTTTACCTATTGGACACCTAAGGAAGATGGCAAATACATGATAATGGTACAATCTAAAAAAAGAAATGGAAAAAAACCTATTGAATTTACATCTAGAATGGACTTTATCATAGGCTCTGTAGAAGAAAAACTAATAAAAGATATTATCATTAGTAATAATGAAATAAAGTTAGGAGAAAAGATAGAAATTGATGTTGTACCTAACAAATTACCTATCTTGTGTAAGTATTGGATAAAAGAGGATTGTAAATGGAATTTAATAAGAGATTATTCCATGGATACTAGTTTAAGTTTCACCCCAAATCGAGAAGGGGATATCGAGATTCTTATAGAGAGTAAAGAAGAAGGCTCAGTACATCAATTTGATGACTTTAAAAATGTAACTTTTAAGGTATTGCCTATGGATGAAATAAGAATTAACAATATACAGTGTTTAACAGAAGAGCTGATAGTAGGTAGTGAATTAACCTTTGAGATTGATGCGCACTTTGATGAAAATAGGGTTGTATTATACAAATTTATGAAGATTGATGAATATGGAAATATGCATGTAATGCAGGACTTTTCAAGTAAGAGACTAGTCAGCTTCACAGAAATACTACCAGGTAAGTATAAGCTTTTATGTTTAGTGAAGGACATGTATTCCCACGAGAGTTTTGATGATAGGGGGATAATACACTATACTGTAGATAAATATAAACCTATAAAAATTCTTAACTTCACTTCTGATCTAAGCTCACCACAGCTTGAAAAAACACCTATAGAGTTTAAGGCAATATGCTCTGGTGGAGATAAATTGCTCTATAAGTTTGTAGTAGATGGAAATTATCATAGTAGTTCAAATTTTACTACTAACAACAGTTATAAATGGATTCCAGAAAAAAGTGGCTTATATAGAGTTGAAGTTCTTGTAAAGGATAGTACCTATAAGGACGATTATGAAGAGAAGGCAATTATGGACTTTGTTATAGATGAAGACTGCACACAAAATGTATATATAAAAGAAATTAAGCTAAATAAGGACAAGCAAGTTCTTATAAATGAACCAGTTAAGGTAAATGTTGAAGCCACTGGCTCAAGAAATTTATTATATGAATTTAGTGTGAAAAAAGAAGGTAAGGAAGTCCAATTCATAGAATATAACGAAGAAGATAATTTTAAGTTCACTCCTACTAGTGTAGGAAAATATGAAATAGAAGTTAAGGTAAAACATCTAAAATCTAAGAGAGACTACGATGTACATTCAGTGATATATATAGATTGCAAAGAATATATACCAGCTAAGATAGATTATATTCTTACAGAAAAGAAGTATATGTATCTTATAGGTGATGAAATAGTCTTAGAGGTAATAACAGAAAACACTAGCAATACTTTAACTAAATATAAGGTTGAAATCAATGGCAGAGAAGTTGAAACTACGGAATTTAGTAATGATAAGAAGTTTAAACTAATTCCAAAATGTGCAGGAGTATATACGGTAAAAATATATTGTAAAAATGTATTTAGTACTAAAGAGTATGATTGTAAAAAGGAATTGATTTTAGATGTATTACAAGGAGTTCCAGTAACTAACTGCAAGATAACCTTAGATAAAGAAGTAATAAGGTGCAATGAAGATGTTAACTTCTATGTGGAATGTGACGGTGGAAAAGATAATTTATATGAATTTTATTTAATGGAAAAGGGAGAATGGAAGCTAATACAAAAGTATAGTAAGAAAAATTATTATACCTTTATGCCTTTCTATAAAGGATTTTATAAGATATTGGCATTATGTAAAAGCTGTTACTCTAAGAGTGCCTATGATGACTATTCCATTTATGAAATTCAGTGTAAGGAATAAGGCATCTTAAAAAAATAAATAAGTGAAAGATGCCTAATAAGGTATAAAGAAACAAGGGAGATGAAGTAATGAGTTACGATGTGGGTAGTGTTTATGGAGGAATAAATAACTATATAAACAGCATAGCTACAAATGGAAATACTAATAGTAGTATAGGTTCAGTAAACAATGGAATTACTCAAAATCAATATGTTAATGGCCTAGGTATTCTCAACGATACCTTAAGTTCTGGTACTGGCAGTGATGCCCTTACTGGACTGATGAGCTTAGGTTTAATGTCAGGAAGCTTTGGTGGAGGTTCAAACAGCAACACTTCTTCAAGCACTAGCGGATTTAGTTTAATCATGGCATCTTTACTAAAGGCCATGGGTGAAAAAGAGAGACAAACTCAGCAAGGCATAGATCAAAATAATAGAGCTTATAATAGTACTTCTAATGGTATTAATGATATAAGCAATGTCATTGTAAGAGCTATAGGAGGAGTAACTCCATCCACAGTGGTAAGTGCTACAGGTACTGACTCTGAAAGAATTGAAAAAGCCATAGCAGATGCTTCAACTAAATATGGAGTAAATGCGAATTTAATAAGAGCTATAATTAAAACAGAATCAAACTTTAATCCTAATGCAGTATCTCCTGCAGGAGCTAAAGGATTAATGCAGTTAATGCCTTGCAACATAGAGCACTATGGAGTTAATGATCCTTTTAACATAGAGCAAAATATTGATGCAGGTACAAGACACATAAAGGATTATCTTAAAACCTATAATTATGACTTAAACATGGCACTAGCAGCATATAACTTTGGACCAGGAAATATGGCATCTAGAGGAATAAGTAACTCCAGTGATTTTTACAAACTGCCATCAGAAACAAAAAATTATTTAGCGAAGATAAATAATTTAATATAATTAACTAAATCTTAAGCTAATGTTGAGCCTGTACTTATATTATTGACGCTCAGCCGTTTCGAAGCATTGATTTACTAGAGGATTTATTCAAGGTAAAATCTACAACACAACAACTCGTATGCACTCAGACAAGTTGTGTTGCTTAACGATTTCACCATTCATAAATCCTAAGTAAAGAAATGTTTTAGGAGGTTCTTCTAATAAATTAGAAGAACTAAGTTCGAATATCTAAATCAAAGATTTAGATTCTTACTTATTCAAATGGCATTCGCTAACAATAATATTAAAGTACAGGCTCAACATTTTATAAAGATAAGTGAATAATTATGAAACAGCCTTGTTATATAGTATAAGTAGTTTAAAATATTAGATTTATTTTTAAAGTAATGTTAAAATGAATTTTGACTAATAATAATTAAAGTTAAATAATGAGTTAATATATGAACAAACTATAAATAAAGGATGGTATGATATGGAACGTTTAGATAAAGTTTTAGGAAATTTAGGCTATGGAAGTCGTAAGGAAGTTAAGGTTAGTTGTAAAAATGGAGAGGTTGTTGTTGATGGAGAGGTTGTAAAGGACAGTTCAACTAAGGTTGATCCAGAGACAGCAGTCATTGAGGTAAATGGAGAAAGGGTAATGTATAGAAAGTATGTTTACCTACTTTTAAATAAGCCAGCAGGAGTTGTAAGTGCAACCTTTGATAATTATGATGAAACTGTTATAGATTTATTAGATCCAGAATATCAAGTTTTTGAGCCATTTCCAGTGGGAAGATTAGATAAGGACACTGTAGGATTCTTATTGCTTACTAATGATGGAGCTTTAAATCATAAGTTAATCGCTCCTAAAAACCATGTAGATAAGGTTTATTATGCAGAAATAGATAAGCCCGTAAATGAAAAAGATGCTGAAAGTTTTAGAAAAGGTATTGTCATAGATGATGGTTATAAGTGTATGCCAGGAAAGTTAGAAATTATTTCTTCTACAGAAGATGGTTCTGAAGTTTTAGTTACAATACAAGAAGGTAAGTTCCATCAAGTTAAAAGAATGTTTGAAGCTTTAGATAAGTCTGTTGTATATCTAAAAAGAGTTAAATTTGGTCCTATGGAACTGGATGAAACCTTAGAAGAAGGCGAATATAGGGAGCTTACTAAAGAAGAAATTGAAGCATTAAACAACTTATAGGGATTTATTAACTGTATATACATTAAATTGAATATAAAAGGTAATTTGGTGTATTGTGTAGAAAATATACAAAAAATATAGATAAGGTATAAATATTAACAATTAGTTTATATTTTTTATTATAAATTTACTTGAAAATTTATAAAATTATATATATAATATATATATAAATAGAATAAATAACCCCTTTTTATTTATACGTATAACCTAACCCCAAGGGTTATACAAGTTATTTTATGTCGAATATAATTGTATATTATTGCAAGGAAAAAACCCATTGGTTACCCCCGATGGGTTTTTTCTTGTAATAAAACTTATTTTTGGAAAACATATGTTTAAGAAGTTAAACAGAGTTCTTAGCTTCTTTGAAGCATAGAAATCGTTATCCAGGAACGTAGCAGCTCTTAACTCCAATTTAAAAAAATGGGAGTATTAGAGCTGGTAGTTATCGGATAAATATAGAAATTATATAGCATATACTGTAAACTATATAATATGTAAATATCTAATGTAAAAAACACATAACATTGATTTAATAGAGCAATAATAGTAAATAGGTATACTAATTATAAACAGAGTTCTTAGCTTCGGCGGGAGTTTTAGATATGGTAGGCATTATATAAAAAATAGTATGTATTAAGAGGATATATTACGTAAAGATGAGAGAAGTATGAAAGGAAGTGCATTATGAATATAAGAGAAGTACTTGTAAGCTTTATGAAAGAAAAAGCTTATAAACCGATGAGTTTAAAAGAGTTGTCTAAAATATTTGGTATAGGTAAAAAAGAGTCTAAAGAGTTTTTAAACCTATTAAATGAAATGGAGAAAGATGGAGAAATAATAAAAAATAGAGCAGAGCTATATGGAATTCCAGAGAGAATGGGTATACTTAAAGGGGTTTTTGCTGCTCACCAAAAGGGTTTTGGTTTTGTAATTGTAGAAGAAGATAGACCAGATATATTTATACCTGCAAGTAATGTAAATAGTGCCATGAACAATGACGTGGTGTTAGTTAAAGTATTAAAAGATGAAAATAACGGTAAGAAATCTGAAGGAGAAATTATCAGAATTGTTGAAAGAAAGAATAAAAAACTAGTTGGAACCTATGAAGATAGTAAAAACTTTGGATTCGTTGTACCAGATGATAAAAAGATAGGTCAAGATGTATTCATTTCTAAAAATGATAGAAATGGAGCAAAATCAGGTCAAATAGTAGTGGTAGAAATCACTAGCTGGCCAGAGAAAAGAAGAAATCCAGAAGGAAAGATCATTGAAATCCTAGGAGAAAAAGGAGATAAGGGAATAGATATCCTAACTATAATTAGAAAGCACAATCTTCCTGAAGAATTCCCATTACAGGTAGAGGAATATGCAGAAAGAATAGAAGATATGGTTCCTCAAAGTGAAATAGACAGAAGAAGAGATCTTAGAGATGTGACCATGGTTACCATAGATGGAGAAGATGCAAAGGACCTAGATGATGCTGTTTCAGTAGAAGTTCTGAAAAATGGAAACTTCAAGCTAGGAGTTCATATTGCAGACGTATCACACTATGTAAGAGAAAATAATGTCCTTGATAAGGAAGCCTTTAAAAGAGGTACCTCTGTATACCTAATTGATAGAGTAATTCCAATGCTACCTAGAAAACTATCCAATGGAGTATGTAGCTTAAATCCAAAGGTGGATAGACTTGCTCTTAGTTGCTTTATGGAAATTGATCCTACAGGAAAAGTAGTAGATCATGATATCTTTGAAAGTGTAATAAAAACTAATGAAAGAATGACCTACACTGATGTAACTAAGATTCTTAGAGATGAAGATGCTGAAACTATAGAAAAATTTAAACACCTTCATGAAGACTTTAAAAACATGGGTAAATTATTTGAGCTCTTAAATAAAAAGAGATTATCAAGAGGTGCCATTGACTTTGATTTTGAAGAATGTAGAATAATCCTAGATGACACTGGTAAACCAATAGATATCCTACCTCGTGAAAGAGCCATTGCCAATAGAATAATAGAAGAATTTATGTTAATCTGTAATGAAACTGTAGCAGAGCACTTCTTCTGGCTTAATGCACCATTTGTTTATAGAGTTCACGAAGACCCAGATATGGAGAAGTTATTACACTTCAGCGAATTCGTATATAACCTAGGATATCATGTAAGATTTAAAGAAGATGAAATTCATCCAAGGGAGCTTCAGAAGATTCTAGAAAAGGTTAAAGGCAAGAAGGAAGAAACAGTAGTTAGTACCTTACTTTTAAGATCTATGATGAAGGCAAAATATTCCCATTTATGTGTAGGACACTTTGGTCTTGCTGCTAAATACTATTGTCACTTCACATCTCCAATAAGAAGATATCCTGACCTAGTAATTCATAGAATTATAAAGGAAATGATAAACGAAGGATTAAATTCTAAAAGAGAGAAGAGATTAAGAACCTTTGTAATAGATGCTTCAAAACAATCCTCTGATACAGAAAGAATGGCTGTGGATGCAGAACGTGAAGTAGATGACTTAAAGAAAGCTGAATACATGATGGATAAGATTGGAGAAGAATTCGAAGGAATCATATCCTCTGTAACTAGCTTTGGTATGTTCGTTGAACTTCCTAACACCATAGAAGGTTTAGTTCATATTAGTGAGCTTCATGATGACTACTATATCTATGATGAAAAGCATCTAGCTTTAGTTGGTGAGAGAACTAAGAATATCTACAGACTAGGAGATGAAGTTAAGGTTGTTTGCTCTAAGGTTGACATAGATGCCCACGACATTTACTTTGAAATAGTTAAACCACAAGTAGAAGAAGAGGAAGAAGAAATGTCCCTAGACATCGATGATTTAATTTTCGGAGAGTAAAATATAGTTAAGAAGAAAACTATAAGGATAAAAATTTAACATTATATAAGAAGAGATAAAATTTTGTTTATTAAATTAAATATGATTTTATCTCTTCTCTTTTATGTAATTTGCTATAAATTAAGGGAAACAAATAAAAATATAGGATAATTTTACATAGTAGAGTGTAAAAATCAAAAAAAGATTGTTAAAAAGTTAAACAAATCAGATAAATTTTTAACAAAGTACTAGTATTTTTAGAAAAAGGTGGTATACTAAAATTATAAATGTTAAATAAATAACAAAATTTAAAGTTTGTATTAGGGAGGTTCATATTATGGCACGTTTTACATTACCAAGAGATATATATCATGGAGAAGGAGCGTTAGAAACTCTGAAAACTTTAAAAGGGAAGAGAGCTTTCGTAGTTGTTGGTGGCGGATCTATGAAGAGATTCGGATTCTTGCAAAAGGTTGAAGACTACCTAAAAGAAGCAGGTATGGAAGTTGAATTATTTGAAGGGGTAGAACCAGACCCATCAGTAGAAACAGTTATGAAGGGTGCAGAAGCTATGAGAAGCTTTGAGCCAGATTGGATAGTTTCTATAGGTGGAGGATCTCCAATAGATGCAGCAAAAGCAATGTGGATATTCTACGAATACCCAGAATTTACTTTTGAACAAGCAGTTATTCCATTTGGACTACCAGAATTAAGACAAAAAGCAAAATTCGTTGCAATACCATCAACTAGTGGTACAGCTACAGAAGTTACAGCATTCTCTGTAATTACTGATTACAAAGCTAAGATTAAATATCCATTAGCTGATTTCAATATAACACCAGATATAGCAATAATAGATCCAGCACTTGCACAAACAATGCCTAAGACTCTAGTTGCTCATACTGGAATGGATGCTTTAACTCATGCTATAGAAGCATATACAGCATCACTAAGATCAAACTTTTCAGATCCATTAGCATTAAAAGCAATTGAAATGGTAAAAGAACACTTAATAGATTCTTATAATGGATGTGAAAAATCAAGAAACTTAATGCACGAGGCTCAATGCCTTGCAGGAATGGCATTCTCAAATGCACTACTAGGAATAGTTCACTCCATGGCTCATAAAACAGGAGCAGTATTCCACATTCCTCATGGATGTGCAAATGCAATCTTCCTTCCATATGTAATTCAGTACAACAGAACTAAATGTGAAGATAGATATGCAGACATAGCTAGAATGTTAAAATTAAATGGAAATACAGATTCAGAATTAACTGATTCATTAATAGAAATGATCAATGACTTAAATACAAAACTAAGCATTCCTCACTCAATGAAGGAATACGGTGTTACAGAAGAAGACTTCAAAGCAAATCTTGAGTTTATAGCTCACAATGCAGTACTTGATGCATGCACAGGCTCAAACCCAAGAGAAATAGACGACAAAACAATGGAAAGACTATTTGAATGCACTTACTATGGTAACAAAATAGAGTTCTAGGATTTGTCATTGGAACATGGTAAAAAGGGGTTTAATTGCAATAGAGGGAGACAATAATTAATTTTAGTTAGTGGAAGAAACTCCACTGAAAAGTGGGGTTTCTTATATTATGTTATTAATTCTGTTGAACTAAGGTACAGCAGATTTAAAAAATATCCTTATAATTCATCAAATCAAATCAAATCAACTTGGAAGAGCTGTCTCAAAGTAGAGTTAATAAAACTCTACCGTGAGACAGCTCTTCTAAGCTTCACTCCAAATCTATGATTTGGCCAAGTGAAGCTTACTCCTTAGACTGAAAGAAAAGGAGTTTCCTATCGACCAAGGGGAGAAAGAAATTTATTAGGAAATCCCTGAACCCCTCACAGCGCCAACAACTAGTTAAATAGTTACCTAGTTATATAAGTAATATAGGTAAATAGTTTCCTATATAAAAATAGAGCTATTTAAAAAGTTTCATATATATATTTTTCTAATTTTAAATAGTTAAAATGTAGATGTTCCCTAGAGGGTTTGAATGCAGTGATATCAAGGTATTAGCTGTGGAAGAACATAAGAACATAAAAACATAAAAAGCTAAAAACATGGTAATTGGAGAAATTGAATTAATATGAAAATTATTTTCTATGTCTATAACATTTTAAAGAATTAAAATTCATATATTTCAAGGTTAATAATTACAATATTTTTATTTTAGGTTATAATAAAAATAGGATATACTATACAATACATTTTAAATTTAGTAAAATCACATGTATAATGATAAAAGTAGGTGAAAACATGGCAAAGAAATTAGGAACTAAAACTTTAGTAGAAAATAGAAAAGCAAGACACGATTACTTCATAGAAGAAGCTATGGAAGCTGGAATAGTACTTGTAGGAACAGAAGTTAAATCTATAAGAGCTGGAAAAGCAAACCTTAGAGATAGTTATGCAGATGTATACAATGGAGAAGTCTTCGTAAAAAATATGCACATAAGCCCTTATGAGCAAGGAAACATATTTAACAAAGATCCTCTAAGAGTAAGAAAGCTACTTCTTCACAAAGGAGAAATAGATAAACTTTTAGGATTCACAGCTCAAAAGGGGTACACTCTAATACCACTTAGCTTATATCTTAAAGACGGTAAAGTAAAAGTGAACCTTGGAGTATGTAGAGGTAAAAAAGATTATGATAAGAGGGATGTAATGCTAGAAAAAGCAGCTAAGAGAGACATAGACAGACAAATGAAAGAGAAATATAGGTAACACTCCAAATTTTATATTTGGTCAAGTGTTACCTACTCATGGGAATGAATATGAGCAAGAGTTTCCTTTGCACAATAGAATTTTGCTATGAAGTATGGGAAGTTTAAATAGGGGGAGCGGTAAAGGATGAAAAGAATAATTACCATTCAACATACTCAATCAGTGCATCACACCAATGGAATGATTGGTTCATGGGCAGATTGGGATTTAACTAACCTAGGAAAAGAACAAGCAAATAACATTGGGATAAAACTTAAGGAAGAACTCTCAAAAGATAGTGCCTATGTTATGTATTCTTCAGACTTAAAAAGAGCAAAACAGACTGCTGAAATTGTAGGAAAGCATTTAAACTTAAAACCTATTATTAATGAAGCTCTAAGGGAGCGTAACCTTGGTTCTGCTGTAGGAAAAAGTGTACAGTGGCTTAGAGAAAATCAAACAGCATGGGAAAAGACAATTGATGATAGATGTGTACCAGATGCTGAATCTAGAAGAGAAACTTGGAAGCGTCTAGAGCCTTTCTACAATGACATAATGAGCAGTGATGATGAGAATATAATTATTGTTTCCCATGGGGATACATTAAGTATTTTTAATGCTATGTGGTTAGGACTTAAACCAGATAATCTTAATAACTGTGATTTATTTGGATTTGCAGGTGGAGTTTCTCATTTTATAGAAGATGACAATGGAAAACACATCATAAAGAGACTAAGCGACATGTCTTATATAAAATAGTTTGAGCTACCTATATAGGATAAAATAAACTTATATTTGGTGTGAAAGTATCATTAAAAGTGGTACTTTTTTTACATATATAGATTTGCCAAATACCATATGTAGAATCTAAAGGAAATATGTCCATAAACACTATAAAAGTTTTTACAAAACTTTACTTGCTATAAGGATTGATATTGTTTATAATGAATATACGTGGTAATCACTAATAATTACCACTACCTAACATGGGGGCGTACTGGTTTCGACGGGGGTACGTGACATATAGGAAGCGAGTAGAGGGAACTCATGGGCCCGCTTTAAAAAACTATGGGATTAAAGATAAACGCAGAAGACAATTTTGCATTAGCAGCTTAGTATAGTTGCTCGTCCTACCTTTGAGTCCCACGGCTTAGGATAGGGCGCCGATTAGTGGGGAACCGAGCCATGGAAAGCTTTGACCATGGAACGGAATTTATGAAGCTACTGAAGTAGAAACCCGGTCTCTAGGGGTTCTATGGAGGGAATGTTAAAATAGAGACTGCACTCGGAGATGCTTATGTGGAATGGCTTTCGGACAGGAGTTCGATTCTCCTCGCCTCCACCATTTGGAAACTCTAACATTAAATGTTAGAGTTTTTTATTTTGCAAAAAAATATTTTAATAAGAATTTATATAAGTATGACAATGGAGTATATTATAAATTTATAGGTTTCTAAGGAGCAATGCATGGGATACTAGGATAGAAGATATCAAACTAATTATGCTTCTATAAGATGTCAAGGGGGCTAGAATGTATAGTTAGTACTTATAGAAATATAGGATGCATATTTATTCTGAATTCCACCATGAAATCCATGAATCGCCTGTAGTTGGCTTAAATAACTGCTTATAGGAGGTCGTTTTTGTTTTGCAAAGGGAGTATTGATAAGTTAAAATAAGTAATCGAACACAGTTATTATGTATTAAATTAGTTTACAACTTATTACTTGATAAGTTATGTACAAAGGCATCAAAAAAGAATGTTTTATAATATTAAGAATTATAGTTAATTATATTGATCTTTTTATGCTGAAATAAATTTAAAAAAAGAAGGTAAATGTAATTATTTGTAGAAATTAGTAAGAAGAATATTGATATTAGTTACACATAGTATTTTATGAGATGAATAGATTATCTTTATATTGATCATATTCTTATATACATATCGTGTTACTCAAGGAGGAAAAGGATGGGATTTAATATTTATGAAAGATTTAAAAGATGCGAGCCTGATGAGAAAGATTATTTTGAGTACAAACCTTCAAAGTTAACTAAAAATGAAATATTACAAATAATAAACATTGCTGATAAAGAGGAATGGGAAGAATTAAATCTTAGCACAATTGGAATGGAAGAGGTTCCTAGAGAAATAGGAAAATTGAAAAATCTAAAAATATTATGTTTGAATAGTTCAAATGTAAATGATAAAGATGATATATATAATAATAAATTACATTCTTTACCTGAAGAAATTTGTAAATTAGAAAATTTAGAAGAGTTATATTTATATGAGTGTAGAATTAAACAACTTCCAATGAATTTTATTAAATTAAAAAAGTTAAGAAAATTAAATCTAAATGGTAGTGAGTTAACTAATTTCCCGGTACAGATATATAATATGATACATTTAGAGATTCTATGTATAAGCGGTTTGTTCGACCATATTCCAAAGGGAATATCAAAATTAAATAAATTAAAAGAATTACATCTTCCAGATTTACTAGTGACAGAAATTTTAGATGAAATAGGTGAACTTAGAAACCTAGAGAGCCTTAGTTTCGTTAGAAGTAAGTTCGCTTTTATACCTAAAAGTTTTACAAATCTAAATGGGTTAAAAGAATTTGAAATAGATCAGTCATCATTAAGTAAAATACTTCCACCAGAAATACGAAAACAAAAACCTGTTGATGTGATAAATTATCTAGTTAAATACAGCGGTGAAAAGAGAAAAAAAATCAGAGAATCTAAGTTATTAATTGTAGGACAAGGAGGGGTTGGAAAAACATGCTTAGCTAATAGGATTATACATAATAAATATGATGATGAAGAAAAATCAACACAAGGGATAAGCATAAACATGTGGAATTTTATAAAAGATAATAAGGACTATCATTTGAATATGTGGGACTTTGGTGGACAAGAAATATATCATGCTACTCATCAATTTTTTCTTACACGAAGATCATTATACTTATTTGTATGGGATGTTAGGCAAGAGGAGGAATATGGAAGAATAGATTATTGGTTAAATACTATTGAGTCTTTTGCAGATGATAGTCCTATAATAATGATTATTAATAAATGTGATGAAAGGAATAATATAAAAAGCGTTGACTTTAAATCTCTGCAATCAAGATTTTCACAACTTAAACATTATGTACAAGTAAGTGTAAAGAAAATTTTAACATAGACAAGCTAAAAGGTATAATTGAGGATCAAACAGTTAAATTGCCATTAATGGAAGTTGAGTGGTTTGAATCATGGGTACGGATTAGATGCGAATTAGAGAAGTTAGCAAGTAAAACTAATATTATAGAATATGATGAGTATCTAAATGTGTGTAATAAATACGGAGTTTTTAAAGATGAAGCAGATAGTTTGAGTCAGTATTTGCATGATTTAGGAATTATACTTCATTTTCAAGATAATCTTCTACTAAGAAATCTTATAATATTAAATCCGGACTGGGGAACGAGTGCGGTATATAAAGTGTTAGATGCAGAGGATAAGTTATTAAAAGGAAGGAATGGTATACTGTATTCAACAGATTTACCTAAGATATGGGATGATAAAGATATTTATCCTGAAGACAAATACCCTATAATTTTAGCGCTAATGGAAAAGTTTCAGTTATCATTTACATTAGAGAATGGCAAGAGTTTTTTAGTTGCAGAATTATTAGAAAATGAAGAGATTGAATCAGGATTTAGTTATGTAGATGATAATCCACTGAATTTTCAATATAAATATGATTTTCTTCCATCAGGAATAATGACTAGATTTATAGTAAAAGCCAATAATTATTTAAAAGAACTAAATAATAAAAAACTCTGTTGGAAAAAGGGGGCTCATTTAAAATATAGAAGTGCATCAAGCATTGTTAAACTATATGAAGGTATTAAGGAAAGAAAAATTGAGATAAATGTATATGGAGAAAATGTAAGAGATAAACAAGACCTGTTAAGAATAATTAGGATGAATTTTGAGGAAATTCATAAAACAATTTCTAAGTTGAATGTAACAGAAAATATTAAATGTAATTGCCATCCTCAATGCAAATATGTGCACGATTACGATTATAAGTATCTTATAAAATTGGAACAGTTGAATATAAGTTATGAAAGATGTAGGGAGTCATTTAATGAGGTTGCGGTTACAAAGCTTCTAGATGGAATTGAAATAAACAGATTATCTGTAAAAAAAGGAGAATTGTTGGAAATGGAAACACCTAATATTATTATTGCTCCGGTAAACAAGATTTATAATGAGAATAATGCTTCAAACATCAATACAAATTCTATAACTATTACAATTGAAATTAGAAATCAAATAAACGAATTACAGGGAGCAATAAATGATTTAAAAGATGAGCTTGTTTTTGAGAATCATGCTGATAATGACGAGATACAAAAGGAATTTCAGAAGATAACTACAAGTATGGAAAAGTTAGATTCAGCACAAAATAGGGACGAAGTAATAGCGTCAGGAGCCTTAAGAAAAATACCTAGATTTTTAGAAAACTTAAATGATGAAAGCAGTAAATTGGGTAAGGCACTTAAGAATGTTAAGGCTGGAATTTCAATTGTTCAAGATGTTGCAGAACGCTATAATAGTATTGCAGAATGGTGTGGTATGCCTGTTGTTCCAAAGGTGTTTTTAAAAAATAAAGAGTAATGGGATAAAGGAGTAATGTGGGTTTATTTATTATTAAACAGATAATAGAGAGTACGGGATTACCATATACAATTAGTGGTTACGACTTAATAGTGGATTTTAAAGGTCGCACTTCGCCTCAACCATTAACAAGCAGCTACATCAGCTCTAATCTGATGTAGCTATTTTGCATTAATAAATTCCTCATAAAATATCTCTTTTTTAGCAAGCTGTTCATCTGTACACCTACCATTTCTAGGGTAAGAGCTTTATATTGTGTTATTATCATTTCTGCACGTTTTCTTTTAGATTCTATAATTAAGTAAGGGTAAATATCTTCTAGTAATTTAATAGCATTATTCTGCTTAATTACAAATGAATAAGATAATTTATGTTTTTCAGGGTTATAATTTTTTTTCTTTATTATTACTCCATATCCAATGGTGTCTTTTAGCCAAGTTAATAATTCTATAGTAGTGGAGGCTATTGATACGCAAGGAGCAGGATATTGATTTGTATGAAACCGCTGTAACATAATACTTCCTTCTCCATCGATTATTCCAGCTATATAGGCTTTTTCTATTTCTGTCATTTAACCACCTCTATAGATAGTATTTACTGGTTTCTCAATATTATCAGAAATAAATCAAATAGGTAATAATCTTTATGGTAATAGATCGTTAAGAATATAACTAAAGTAATATACTGTAAATTATACAATGAAGTGCATAGTATTTATATACTAAATTAACCAAATACTATATAATGGAATCAGGTCGTTATTGTAAAATATGCTGAAATAATTTAAAGAGAATTACAAAATATATCTGTTTTGTGACAGCTCTTATGTGTTTCAGAAATTATGAATTTAGGAGATTAAAAAGCAAATGATTCAAGATGATGATGAATTAGAAATAGTTAGAGAATTAAAGGAAGCTCTAAAACCGGACCTTTATTGGCCAATTTGGAACACAATTATATGTTCTGGACCACCATTAAACCTTATCTTTAGATATTTTATAGAAAGAGAAATTAAAGATCCAACTGTTACAATAATTCTTACAGTAATAACAACCATATGGACTATTATTAATTGGTATTGGTATGTGAAGGAAAGAAATGATTTTAAAAAGAATTGGCAAGAGATTTCAAAGGAATTGGAGACCTTAAACTATAAAGAAAAGCCTTCAAAAGATTACATGGATAAAATTCTTAATAGTATGCAAATAACAGCAATAGTTTCACTGGTAGCATTCTTTATTTTTGTTGCTATTACATTATTATCTGAACTTTCATATGTTAGATATTTTGCGTTATTTTCCATAGCAATATTTATCTTAACATCTATAGGAATGATAATTATTGGTGTTATTCAATTATTTAACATTTTTAAAGAGTTAAAAAAGGAGAGAAGGTTAAAGAAAGAAGATTGAATGAATACTTCACCTGATGAAAGCTATGGCAGGTAAACTAGCTGTTTAGAGTATAATACCTTGCTATCTAACTTTACAGATAGTAGGGTTTTTATTTGCATTTCTTTAGTCTAATAGGTCTAATATACTTACATTTTTACAAGGTATTTTTTACTTTTAGACCTATAGTGGTGGAGGAAAAATGTTAACAGCTGAAGTGAGAACTGTGGATTATTACTTTGAAAAGTTACAAGAGGTGTGGATAAGAATATTTTTATGTTAAGTTTGTTTTAAATACATAAAAAAATATAGTATTTATGGAGGAAAGCTAAATGCCAAGATATGATTGCTTAATAGTAGATGATGAGGAGGCACTGTCTCAAAGTACCTGTGAGTTTTTCAACATGTTCGGTGTAAAAACCTTTTGGGTATCAGATAAAACAGCATGTTTTGATTTTTTATTGAAGAATAAGGTTGATTTAATATTGCTGGATATCAATCTAGGACAATCCTCAGGCTTTGAAATTTGCAAAGAATTGAGAACGACGATGGATACACCAATTTTATTTATCAGTGCTAGAACAAGTGATGATGATGTCCTTTTGGCATTAAACATTGGTGGAGATGATTATATTCAAAAGCCATATTCTCTAAATATACTGATGGCAAAGGTTAAAACTGTTTTAAAAAGGTATAAGTCTAACTATGCCAGTACCGTAAGTTTTGGTAGATTTTCTATTGATTTAGATATGGAAAAGCTTATGGTAGATGGTAGGGAAGTAAAATTAAAATCAATGGAATATAGATTGTTATCATATTTGGTTAAAAACAAAAACCGAACCATTTCAAAAGATGAGCTTTTTCAAAAGGTATGGGGCGATGCAATTACAGGGGAAGGAACCTTGAATGTACATATAAGAAGACTTCGTGAGAAGATTGAGGAAAATCCTAATGAACCCCAGTATATCAAAACTGTTTGGGGCACTGGATATGTCTTTGAGATGGGAGCTTCATATGAACATTAAAAGAATAGTAGTTATATGTATCATTGTTCTTTTAACTTGTACAAGCCTCACATTTTTTGCGTTTAACTATAAAGGAAAAACTGAAATTGAAGTGCCTAAGGTAAATGATATTGCTCAGTCTCTTGCAAAGGAATGGGACAGTCTGGAATATGCAGAGTTGCCATGTTTGAGCTATAAAATAGATTACGTAGTACTGGACAATGAAAATCGTTTTATCAAAGCTACAAGAAGTGGGTTAAATAATGATTTAAGTTCAGCAATACGTAATAGGGACACTATAGTTGATGTGAAATCTCAGGATAAGGTACTTGGAAAAGTAATAATATATAATAATACAAATAATGAATGGATAAAATTTAGAAATTTACTTCTTATTTTTACCCTTTGTGTAGTAATAGTTGCTGCAGTATTTTGCAGCTTATATTTAGTTTTTATTGACAGGTGTATTCTATATCCCTTTAGAAAACTTCAGGGCTTTGCACGACATGTTGCAGAGGGGAATTTAGATATGCCTCTAGATATGGACAAAAATAATTTCTTCGGTGCATTTACAGAAAGCTTTGACCTCATGAGGGAGGAGCTTAATAAGGCAAGGGAAAATGAAAGGCTTGCTAATCAAAGTAAAAAAGAACTTGTTGCTTCACTAAGTCATGATATCAAAACCCCAGTGGCGTCAATAAAGGCTGTTACTGAAGTTATGAATGTAAAGACTTCCGATGAAAACCAGAGGAGGCAGCTGGATATAATTAATTCAAAGGCTGATCAGATAAATACATTAATAACAAATATGTTCAGCGCCACACTAGAGGAATTGCAGGAGCTAAAGGTTATAGTTACTGAGCAATCTAGTCAGGTTCTGTATGATTTGATTAGGGCGGCAGATTATAATTATAAAGCAAATGTTGGAGGCATTGCTGAGTGTATAATTTTAGTAGATGGGTTAAGGTTATCCCAGGTTGTTGACAATATAATCAGTAATTCATATAAATACGCAGGGACATCTATTTATGTTTCTTCGGTTATTAAGGGTAAATACCTTGAGATAGGATTTAAGGATTATGGTAGAGGAGTTTCTGAGGAGGAGCTGCCTCTGATATTTAATAAGTTCTATAGGGCTAAAAATTCTAAGGAAAAGGGAGGCACTGGATTAGGACTTTATATTTCTAAGTATATGATGGAAAAAATGGAGGGAGACATTTACTGTGAAAACTCAGTTGATGGATTCACTGTGTTGTTAAAACTTTTAATTGCCTAAAAATTTAAGAACTTAAAAGATTTAAGGATTAGTTAAGGATTGGGTAAAGACCTGTTAAGGAATTTTCAACTATAATAGGACTGTAAGTAAAACAGTCTTATTTTTTTATTGAAAGGGATGTTATCATGGGGAATGTTATTATATCAACAAATAAGCTCTGCAAGACATTTTCAAACGGTGGAATGCAACAGCATGTACTTAAGAACCTTGATATTGAAATATATCAGGGGGATTTTACAGTAATCATGGGCTCCTCTGGTGCAGGAAAGTCAACACTACTTTATGCCCTGTCAGGAATGGATAAACCAACTCTCGGTTCTATAAAGTTTGGGGGAAATGAAATTTCAAAGCTATCAAATGATAAGCTTGCAATTTTTAGAAGATTAAACTGCGGTTTTGTTTTTCAACAAATGTTTCTTATGGATAATATGAGCATACTGGATAATATCCTTGTAAGCGGTCTCCTTATAAGTAGTGATAGAAAGGCAATTGCAGATAGGGCAAAGGATCTTCTTACACAAGTGGGACTAACTGAAATCATATGGAGTAAGTTTCCATCACAATTATCTGGAGGCGAGGCTCAGCGTGCCGCTATTGTAAGGGCATTAATTAATAATCCCAAGGTGGTCTTCGCAGATGAACCTACGGGAGCACTTAATTCTTCGGCAGGACAGGCAGCCTTAGATGTTTTAACTGAAGTGAATAGAGGTGGTCAAAGCATAATCATGGTTACTCACGATTTGAAATCCGCAAGGCGTGGAAATCGCATTTTATATATGCGTGATGGTGCTATTAAGGGAGTATGTGACCTAGGAAGCTATGTCAGTGGGGACAAGGAGCGTCATAACAAACTCCAAGGATTTCTCAATGAAATGGGGTGGTAATGTTGAGAAAGATATTAATGCTGAGTTTTGCAAATATAAAGAAAACCAAGGGGCATACAGTATCCATTCTTTTCATGTTTATCATTGCAGCGATGCTACTTAATCTAGGACTTCTGGTGTTTGTAAATTTCGGAAGCTACTTTGAAAAGGTAACTGAGGAGCTAAATTCTTCTGATGAATATTATTTAATGCCGGAAAGTTTGTATAGTGAAAGGGTGAGTGAATACATCAAAAGCAATGATGATATTAAAAGGAGTCAAAAGGTAAGTTCATTATTGGCAAAAGGAACCATTCCTTACAACAATGATAACCGTGAATTTAATTTTCTCATTAATGATGTAGACCAGAAGAGAGATTTTTCAAAATGGGAATTCGTTGGAGAGCATGAATCTCCTGACTCAATGTCCATATACCTACCCTATGTAATGAATATTGATGGGGGATATAAAGTGAATGATAAACTTAAGGTGAGTTTTGAGGATGTAGACATGACTTTTACCATTAAAGGATTTACAGAAGATATATTTTTCAGTTCACTAGATACAGTGGTTATGGGGGTTTACTTACCTAGTGATACCTATGATAGGGTTGTTGAAAAGCTAGGAGTAAAATATAAAGCGTCACTTATTTTTGCTGATTTAAGAAAGAATAATATGGATGTTGAAAATGGAATAAAGGAGATAATAAAGGAGGAAAACCTTAATATACTAACTGATGACGTAAGCATATTTTTCAGTTTAGATAAGGGAGTTGTGAGATTATCTCGTTCAATTATGGCAAACATTGTTTCCGTAATGATGATGGTCTTTGCTGCAATAATCGTTGTTGTATGTCTTATTGTTGTAAGGTTTAGAATTGAGAATAGCATAGAGGAGGATATGACTAAGATAGGTTCATTAAAGGCAGTTGGTTACACCAGTAGGCAAATAATATCATCAATCACTATACAGTTTTCATTAATTGCCTTGGTTGGAAGCATGATGGGTATAACACTGTCTTACCTGGCAACTCCTGCAATATCAAAGGTTTTTGCACATCAGTCGGGTCTTATGTGGGTGCAGGGGTTTGACGGTATGATTAGCAGTATTTCCTTGTTTGTTATATTGTTGGTGGTGATATTGGTTTCCTTCATATCTTCAAGTCGTATTAACAGGCTGAATCCAATTGTAGCATTAAGGGGCGGAATAATAACTCATAGTTTCCGAAAGAACTATATGCCCCTTCACAAATCAAGGGGAAGTCTTCCCTTTGTTTTATCTATAAAGTTAATGTTACAGAACATGAAACAGAGCCTAATGATAGGTATGATATTCCTAGTTGTTTCCTTTGCAGGTACCTTTGCATTAAGTATGTTTTATAACTCAGTAATAGACACAAAAATCTTTAAAGAAATTCCAGGTGTTGAATTGTCTAGTGTTATTGCAGTTTGTAATCCTATTGTAGATAATACATCTGTGGTTGAAAATATCAAAAATATGAAGGGAGTACGAAAGGCTCAGTTTCTTGATATAGTAATGATGAACTCAGATAGCTACGAAGTAGCTACATATGTAATGGATGACTATTCTATGAAAGAAACCAATACTATTTATGAGGGTAGATACCCACTTCACAGCAATGAAGTTGCAATTTCAGGATATTTGGCTGAAAGAGTGAAAAAGAACATAGGTGATAGTATTATTTTGAAGGTCAATGATAAACAGAGTGAGTATATTATAACCGGTTATTGCCAAGGGTCCTATATGGGTAAATTTAATATTGCTTATATTAGGAGCGATGGTATTTTAAGTCTTAATCAAGAGTTTAAGCAGCGGGACTTGCAAATATATCTTGATAAGGATATTAAATCTTCAGAATTTAAAATGGAAATTGATAAACTTTATGGAGATGATTTTCTTAAAGTAGTTGATTTGGACAAAGAGGTTCAACAGGGGATAGGTCTTTACACAGGTATAATATCCAAGGTTGGTATTAGCATATTAGTAGTTACAATATTTGTGGTTATGCTTGTTTTATATTTTGTTATTAATTCTTCAGTGATTAGGAAGAAGCATGACCTTGGCATACAAAAAGCACTTGGGTTCACAACTCTGCAGCTTATGCACCAGCTTTCCATGGGATTCTTGCCTCCGATTATTACAGGAGTGTGCCTAGGAAGTTTGTTAGGAATGACTCAAACCAATGCAATAATGGCAGTTCCCATGAAGGCTATGGGCTTAATGAAGGTAAATTTTATTGTAACCCCTCTATGGAGTATGTTGTTCGATGTTGGTATAGTAATAGTATCCTATGCAATTTCTATGCTTGTAACCTATCGCATACGTAAGATTACTGCATATGGACTAGTAAGTGAATAATATCATAGTGATTTGTGATGTTCTCAGGTTTTTTTAGAATTTTAATAGTTTTAATTTAATTAATACATTTTTAGTACTTTGAGAAATATTAAAGTACCAACTTAATTTAAATAGTTAAAAGGGAGAGCAGGTAAATTTGTGTTTTCACAAATCTATCTACTCTCCTTTTTAAAAGTGTTTTATTAAAATTCCCAATTATAAAATAAAATTAATTATTTTATTCTTTAAAATATTAATTGAAATTTTTAAAAAAAGTTAAATTTATTATTTCGAAATATAGGTATTTATGTTAAAATTAATCATGTAAACGATTTTATTAATTATATTATAATAAACTAATCGTATTTGAAAATAAACGGTTAGCTTAAAGGTTGAGGAGAGATAAAATGGGGGAAAGGGTAAAATCTTTTATTAAGGAAATACCTATATTAACATTAGGTATGTTTATTGGAGCATTAGCTGTACATTTCTTTTTGATTCCAAGTAAATTAATTGTTGGATCTATTACTGGCTTATCAATAGTAATTAATTTACTTACATCCATTCCATTGCCGGTATTAATTTTTATTATAAATTCATTTTTATTAATTTTATCTTACTTTCTTATTGGGAAAGAATTTGGCATTAAAACTGTATATTCAGCTTTGATTTTGTCACCGCTCCTTGCCATACTAGAAAAGTTATGGCCAATGAGCCAATCATTGATGCAGGATCAGTGGTTAGATCTTATATGTTTTGTGTTAATTTTGAGTTTTTCCCAAGCAATTTTATTTAGACGTAATGCATCAACAGGTGGTCTAGACATTATAGCCAAAATTGTAAACAAATATTTTCACGTTGATTTAGGTTCATCAGTTACTATTGCAGGAGCAATTATTTGTTGTACCGCAATTTTTGTGTATGATGTAAGAACAGTAATCATAGGATTGATTGGAACTTATCTCAATGGATTAATATTAGAGCACTTTATGATAGGATTTAATTCTAGAAAAAGGGTTTGTGTTATCTCTAATGATTATCAGTTAATTCGTAAATTTATAATAGAAGATATGAAGCGTGGAGCAACACTATATCCAATTAAAGGTGGATTAGAAGCTGAGGGCAAGTATGAAATTGAAAGTTTAATGACACGAAATGAATTTTCTTATCTTATGGAATTTATTAAAAAAGAACAAATTGATGCATTTATTACCGCAGGAACAGTTAGCGAAATCTATGGTAATCTTGGAATAAAGGGAATCAAAAGCAAACCAAAAGTATTATTGGAAAACAAATAAAATCATTAATAATTATAGCTATGTAAGTTTAAACTTATGTAGCTATTTTTAAATTAATGAGTTCTTATAAAATTTTTTCTTGGAAAGTAATTCTTCTGTATATCTACTACTTATAGGAGTAATGAAGTTATAATTTCATTATAAATATATACATGAATGTTAATGCTAGTTGATAGACATTGAAGGGTAAGAAAAATATAATAAATATGAAAGGTATGATAAATATGATTAATATAAATTTGAAAAGATTAAGGAAAATCAATCAATATACCCAGGAGGATGTGGCTGAGAAGATTAATGTTTCTAGGCAAGCTGTTGCTAAATGGGAAAATGGAGAGTCAACTCCAGATATAAATAGTTGTATTGCTCTTGCAAAGTTGTATAACGTTACTATGGATGATTTAGTTAATCATTCAGAAGAAGATTCAGGTGTTGTTGTACCACCTAAGGGAAAACATTTCTTTGGATCCGTTGTGGTTGGAGAACGTGGTCAGATTGTTATTCCTAAAAAAGCTAGGGAGCTATTTAATATTAAGTCTGGTGATAATTTATTAATATTAGGAGATGAAGATAGGGGAATTGCCATTGTACATCAACGTGACCTTATAAATTTTGTAGGACAAATTGGTGTGGTAACTAAGGAGTAATAGTTTTAAGCAGAGGGGTTAAAAGGGGAGGATTATAATATGAGTAAGATAGTATTTTTTTGCATTCCTGCACATGGACATACGAATCCTACTATTGAGGTAGTGCGTGAATTATCATATAGAGGCCATGAAGTATGGTACTATTCCTTTGATGAATTTAAAGAAAAGATTGAAGGAACAGGTGCAAAATTTATTAGTTGTAATGAGTATCTTCCAGAATTAAAGCCTGGAGAGGAGAAAAAAATTGGGAAGGATTTTGCTGCTTTAATTGAGATGATAGCAGATACTACTATAGCTTTAGATGAAAAAGTATGTAATGAACTTAAAGGATTTAATCCAGATTGTATTGTATCAGATTCTTTATGTTTTTGGGGTAAGCTATTTGCAGAAAAATTAAATGTTACCTATGTATGTTCTACAACAACTTTTGCATTTAATAAGTATACTGCAAAGATGATGAAGAAAGGTTTTAAGGAAGCTATACTTATGATTTTAGGCATGAGTCGTATTAATAAGAAAATAGAGCTTTTGAGAAACCATGGATATAATGTTAAGAATTTTGTTTCTATAATTCAAAATGATAATGATACAAATACTATTGTATATACTTCAAAGAAGTTTCAACCAATGGTAGAGACTTTTTCAGATAAATATTCCTTTATAGGTCCTTCGATATCTAATGTTAAGGCTGAATATGAGGAAAGAAAACGTAAAAAAATATATATTTCCTTGGGAACGGTTAATAACAAAAATATAAAGTTTTATAAAAATTGTGTAAAAGCCTTTGAAACTTGTGATTTTGATGTAGTTATGTCAGTTGGAAAAGATACTGTAATTGAAGACTTAGGTTATATACCAGAAAATTTTCAGGTTAGAAATAGTGTGGAGCAAATTATAGTGCTTCAAAACACAGATGTTTTTATTACTCATTGTGGTATGAATAGTGTTAATGAAAGCTTGTATTATGGTGTTCCTATGGTGTTATATCCCCAGCATGAAGAGCAAGGAATGGTAGCAAAACGAGTTGCTGATTTGAAAGCTGGGATCTTTTTAAAAGGTAATAATCCTAAATCCTTAAAAGATGCAGTATTGCAGGTTATGGATAATGATGATTATAAGAAAAATGCAAATAAATTAGCAAAAGGTTTCAAAAATGCTGGAGGTTCAAAGAAAGCAGCTGATTCTATATTAAAGGTTATAGATGCTATAAATTGACGGTTATAATCACACACTGTATAATAAAATATATAAGATAAATAGTGTAAAAAACTTTACACTAAGGATAAAGGGTAGGGGGAGAAAATATGATAGATAAATATTGGGAAGGTAAGCATTATGCTTTTCATCAAAATAAGGAATGTGAATATTTCCCTTGTCACAAAACTAATAAACCTGAGGAGTTTAATTGCCTATTTTGTTATTGCCCACTTTACGCATTAGCTGATAAATGTGGTGGTAATTTCAAAATTACTGAAGACGGAATAAAGGACTGTAGTGGATGTATGGTTCCACATGTTAAAGATAACTATGGGCTTATAAATAGTAAGTATAGTGAAATTATGAAACTAGTAAAAGAGCAATTAGATAAAGATAAATAGTCAGATAATAAATAAGCTAAAAAGCT